>NZ_BOQL01000001.1 GCF_018332655.1 Actinoplanes auranticolor
GTCGTTCCCGCGACGCCCGGCAGTGTCGTTCCCACCACGCCCGGCGGCCTCGTCCCCACCACACCAGGCAAGGTCGTTCCCAGCCGGCCGGGCGCCGTCACTCCTCCCGGGCGGGGTGGGCTGCGGCCCGGGGCCACCACCCCGTACCCGCCCGGCGCCGGCCCGTGGCCTGGTGGCGTACCGCTGATCCCCGCCACCGGGTCGTCGACCGAGCCCATCAGCGGCATCCCCGGCATCGGCGGCCCGCGGCCGGCCGGGCCGCAGTGGCCCGGCGATCCGGTCCAGGCTGTCGGCCCCTTCGGCCCGGTGCGGATGCCCGGGTTCGTTCCGCCGGTCGACGCCCGCCCCGTCCTTCCCCCCGACGGTATGGATCCTGCCGACGATGCTGCCCTGCGGGAGATGGCGCGGCTGCTCGGCAACAGTCTGTCCCTGGCCGGCGGGCCCGAGGAGGTCGCCGAGCGGTTGCGCGCCGCGCTCGTGCAGGCTCAGCCGGGGCTTTTCGCCAGGTTGCCCGGTGGCCCGGCCCTCCAGGCCACGCAGCTGGCCGAGGCCCTGACCTGGCTGGTGCACCACCTGGACCAGCCGCCGGTGCTGGTCGCGGCGTGCGGCCGGCTCGGTGCCTCGCTGGCCGAGTGCGGAGTGCTGCCGCAGCAGTTGCAGCTCGCCGGGGCGGCGCTGGCCGAGGCGATGCGGGCCGGCATGGCTGCCGGTGGCTGGCGGCAGGATTTTGATCAGGCCTGGCGGTCGACGTGGCAGCACGCGTACGAGTGGATCGCCCATGGGATGGCCGCCGCCGCTTATCAGCCGACCTTCTGGACCGCGGTTGTCGTCGGGCACGAACGGCGCCGGGATGATCTCGCTGTGCTGTGGCTGCGACCGTATTTGCCCATGCCTTTCCGGCCCGGCCAGTATGCCCGGATCGAGGTGCCCGCGCAGTCGGGGGTGTGGCGGCCGTACTCGTTGTCGGGTGCACCTCGCCGGGACAACCTCGTCGAGTTGCACGTGCGGGCCAAGAGTCACACCGGGGTCAGCGGCACGCTGGTCTACCACACCGCGATCGGGGACACCGTACGGATCGCCCGGGCCGAGGGGGAGATGGGGTTGCCCGCGTCCGGGCGGGACCTGCTGATGATCGCCGGGGACACCGGGGTCGTTCCGCTCAAGGCGCTGCTCACCGAACTGGCCGAGACCGGGGATCCGCGGGCGGCGGTCCTCTTCTGGGGCGTGCGCAACCTCAGCGAGCTGTACGACATCGACGACATCACCGACATCGCCCGAGCCTGCCGCCGGGCCACCGTGATTCCGGTGATCTCCGAGGGGGAGGCCGGGCCGTACCCGAGTGGCCTGGTCACCGACGCGGTCGCGGCCTACGGCGAGTGGTCCGAACACGAGGTCTACCTGGCCGGACCGCCGCTGATGCTGGCCGCGACCAGCCTGGCCCTGCAGGCGCTGGGCGTGGCCCCCGACCGCATCCACCACGACAAGCCCGACTGACGAGCCCCGGCCCGCCCTGGCCGATCGGCCAGGCCCGGCGGCCGGGACGCGTCGGCGGCCGGGCGGTACCGGACCGGTCAGATGAGGGCGTCGGCCAGGATCTTGGCGTAGGCCGGCGGCACGTACGTCGGCCCGCCCGGCGTCAGCACCTCGTCCCGGGACGCCGCCGCCCACGCCTCCGCCGGCACCGCCGCCCGCAGCGCCGTGATCACCGGTGCGTCCGCCCACTGCGGGTCGTCGCCCAGCATCGTCAGCGCGACCAGCGACTCCTCCACCTCGCCGACGCATTCGAACGGCTTGTGCGCGTCGATGCCGAGCAGTTCCAGGTAGCCCGGCACCTGCTCCGGCTCGGCGAAGAGGTCCCGGCCGAAGATCCGGGTGAGCCGGGACCGGGACATCGACGGAGCCATGGCCAGCGCCACGAACCGGCACTTGGGGCAGTCGCCGCACCAGCGGGCCGTCGGGTCGTGCAGCTTGAACGCCTTGTTGCAGCTCGTCACCACGTCGTCGTACGCGGTGTGCCGGGCGAAGAGCTGGGCGATGTGCAGCTCCGACAGCGAGCGCAGCAGGGAGAAGTACGGCTCGGTCAGGCCGGTGTGCGCGGTGACGGCGGCCCGCAGCAGGCCCTCGGCGGCCACGCCCTTGGACCACTGATGGTTGATCTCGTGACCGTTCCAGATCAGGTTGGGGTCAGAGGCCGAGCGTTCGTTGGACATCACCACCGGGCCCAGGCCGTGCAGGGCCGCGGTGGCGATCGCGATCAGGGAGTTGATCGCGGTCACCGGGATGTGGCCGTTGAGGGCACCGGCCTTGTTCAGCTCGAACAGGCGCGGGTCGAGCTTGCGGCGGGCGGCCAGGGCGGTCAGGCCCGAGGCGGCGTTCACGTTGACGATCACCGGGTTGGGGTTGACCGAGAACGGCACCGGGTCCAGCCCGGCGGCCCGCAGGATCTCCAGGGTGACGATGGAGTCCTTGCCACCGCCGACCGCCGACAGCGGCCGCCCGTCCGAGTTGTCCACGGGGGAAGCGGGAGAAGCCGAGGAAGCCGGCGCGGTGACCGACAGCTCGAGCACGTGCGGGAGCTTGTTGACGTAGGCGTACTCCCCGAGACCGTGTGTGTAGACGGCTGTGAAGAACTCGGTGACCGCAGCCGGCACCGCGACCGGCGCCTCGATCCGGGCCGGCGCGCCGACCTTGTAGTAGCTCACCCCGGCGACGACGTGCAGCAGCTCCAGCACCTTGAAGAAGTGCGCCGGCGGCTTGCCCGGCCCGAGCGGGAAGGTGATGGTCTCGGTGAACTCCAGCGGCGCCGGGCCGTCGAGCAGGTAGTCGAACTCCGCGACTCCCGTCGCCCGATCGAACCTGTATGCGGGGAACCGCATGACCTCGTACTGCGCGCGCACCCGGAGCTCCCGTCGTAGGACCAGCGAGCCATACTAGTGCGACTCGACCGAGGGAGACGATTGTGCGCCTGGCAGACCTGCGCGGCCGTTCCGTAGCCGTCTGGGGGACCGGCCGCGAGGGCCGGGCCGCCGTCACGGCCGTCGCCGCCCACGGTCCCTCGCGCCTGATCGCGGTGGACGACAGCGTCAACTTCCTGTCGGTGCCCTGGGAGGGCGAGCTGGCCGCACTGGCGCCGCTGGCCGGCGGCGACCACGCCCAGGCCGCCCTGGTGGCCGCCGACGTGGTGGTGCGCTCGCCGGGCGTGCCGCAGACCCACCCGTGGATGGCCGACCTGCGCGCCCGCGGGGTCACGGTGACCGGTGGCAGCGCGCTGTGGATGGCCGACCACGCGAACCGCACCATCGGCGTGACCGGCAGCAAGGGCAAGAGCACCACGTCCAGCCTGATCAGCCACCTGCTGGCCGCGGTGGGGCGGCCCAACGTCTTCGGCGGCAACATCGGGGTGCCGCTGCTCGACCTGCCTCCGGCAGAGCTGTACGTCCTGGAGCTCTCCAGCTACCAGTGCAGCGATCTGACCGACTCCCCGCGGGTCGCCGTGGTGACCTCGCTGTTCCCCGAGCATCTGGACGCGCACGGCGGCGAGCGGGAGTACTACCGCGACAAGCTCAACCTGCTGGCCCACGGTCCCGAGCTGATCGTGATCAACGGAGCCGACGACCGCCTGATCGCCGAGACCGTGGCGGTCAAGGACGCGAACGGCTTCGCGGCGATCCCGGCCGCCGGCGGCGATTCGCGGTTCCGGGTCGAGGCCGACGCCCAGGTCTATTGCAGCGACGAGGCCCTGTTCCCGCGGGACACGCTCAAGCTGCGGGGCCGGCACAACGAACGCAATCTCTGTGTCGCCCTGGCGGTGCTGGACGGCATGGGCATCGACGTCGTCGGCGAGCGGGAGGCCCTGCGCGTGGCGGTGGCATCCTTCCAGGGGCTGCCGCACCGGCTGGCCGAGATCGAGGACCCGTCGGGGCTGACGTTCGTGGACGACACGCTGTCCACGAGTCCGTACTCGGCGATGCACGCGATCGACGCGTACGAGGGCCGGCCGTTGACCGTGCTCGTCGGCGGCACCGACCGCGGCCTGGACTACAGCCCCCTGCGTGAGCACCTCAAGGACCGGGAGATCACCGTGATCGGCCTGCCGGACAGCGGGCCGCGCATCCTGGCCGAGCTGGCCGGCCTGGCCGGCGTGCGCACGGAGGCGGCCGAGGATCTGCCTTCGGCGGTACGGCTGGCCCGCAAGCTCACGCCGGCCGAGGGAGTGGTGCTGCTGTCCCCGGCGGCGCCCAGTTACGGCCGTTTCCGCAACTTCGAGCACCGCTCCGAGGTCTTCGCCCAAGCGGTCCGCGACAGCGCTTAACCGGTTCTGGGCAGAATTATTGCCGGAGCTTCCTCTGTTTCGAGACGCCCTCGCGGATTGCGAGGGCGTTTCGCGTTGCTCGCCGGTTCCCCCGTCCGGGCCACTCAGTCACGCCGTTTGATGCCGTTGGCGACCCAAAAAGCCGACCAGTAAAACGGTCTAAACGGGTGCAGGTGATAGCGGTCACGCCCTAACGGCCATATGTGGATCGACGTACGTCAACCGACTGCCGGGTCACCCGCATCGACCGACGTGCTCCAGGTAACGGTTTGAAAACTTCACCCACGGTCTTGACACGGGGGGTCAGAAAGTAAGAACTTTTACCGCGACAGTTAACACTCCTTTCTGAAGGGACGGCCCATGGTCGAGCCAGACGCAGACGGCACCGCAGCGACCGCGGTCGTCGACTCGCTGGTGCGCGACCAGGCCCCGCCGCCGCAGCACACCATGAACAACTCGGACGGGGTACTGGTGCGGGTGCGCACCCTGCTGCCCGAGTTCACCGGCGCCCTGCAGCGCGTCGCCGAGCAGGTCCTCACCGACCCGGCGGCGGCCTCCCGGGCCACCATCGTCGAGCTGGCCGAGCGCAGCGGCACCTCGCCGGCCACCGTGACCCGGTTCTGCCGGGCGCTGGGCTTCGACGGCTACGCCGACCTGCGCCTGGGCATCGCGGCCGAGACCGGCCGGGCCCGCGCGTCCGGCTGGACCGTGGACATCGGCCGTGAGATCCAGCCCAGCGACCCGCTGGAGCGGGTGCTCGGGCAGATCATGGCGGCCGACACCCGGGCCATGCACGACACCGCCTCGCTGCTGGACCTGGCCGAGGTCGAGCGGGCCGCGGTGGCCATCGCCGCCGCGCCGCGGGTCAACATCTTCGGGGCCAGCGGCAGCGCGCTGGTCGGCGAGGAGATGCAGTTCAGCCTGCACCGCATCGGGGTGGCCGCCTGGGCCTGGACCGATGTGCACAACGGCCTGGCCAGCGCCGCGCTCTCCCGGGCCGGCGACGTCGCCCTGGGCATCTCGCACAGCGGCGAGACCGGCGAGACCATAGAACTGCTCGCCGAGGCCAGCAGCCGCGGCGCCACCACCATCGCGCTGACCAGCTTCCCCCGCTCGCCCCTGGCCGAGCTGGCGGACATCGTGCTGCTCACCGCCACCCAGGCCACGACCTTCCGGCCGGACGCGCTCTCCGCGCGGCACCCGCAGCTGGTCGTCCTCGATCTGCTCTACGTAGCCGTCGCCCAGCGGACCCACGAACGTTCGCACGCGGCCTTCCAACGCACCGCCCAAGCCGTCCACGGCCACAAAGCCGTCAAGGACGGGAGCTCCGCCCCATGAATTCGAGATCCCCTCTCACCCGCATAACTCATTCGTCCAGGAGGACTAGCGTGAAGCGCAGAATCGCGGTTGCGGCGACCCTCGCCGCGACGCTGATCGGTGCCGCCGCGTGCGGCTCGAACAGCGACAGCAGCGACACCCCCAACGCCGCCGCTTCCGTCAACGGTGCCGGCAAGACCATCAAGGTCTGGCTGATGGTCGACGCCCAGTCGGGCTGGCCCGAGGTCGTCAAGCAGGCCAACGAACGCTTCACCCAGGCGACCGGCGCCCAGGTGCAGGTCGACTACCAGCAGTGGACCGACCACCTGGCCAAGCTGGACACCACCCTGGCCGGTAACGACGTGCCCGACGTGGTGGAGCTGGGCAACACCGAGATGCCCAAGTACGTCTTCAACCAGGCCTTCGCCCCGCTCGACAAGGGGCAGTTCGAGAACTCGGCGCAGTGGCTGACCGGTCTCTCGGCGCCGTGCGAGCTCGACGGCAAGACCTACTGCGTGCCGTACTACGCCGGCGCCCGGGTGCTCGGCTACCGCACCGACCTCTTCGAAAAGGCGGGCCTCGCCGCGCCGAAGACCTACGAGGACGTCATCAACGCCGCGAAGGTCCTCAAGGAGAAGAACGGCAGCGACAAGCAGTTCTCCGCCTTCCACATGCCCGGCAAGTACTGGTACGCGGGCATGGCGTGGGTGCACGGCAACGGCGGCACGATCGCCAAGAAGGACGGCGACAAGTGGGTCGGCACGCTGTCCGAGCCCGGTGCGCAGGCGGGCCTGACCAAGTGGGCCGAGCTGGCCAAGACCTTCTACAGCGGTGACCCGACCAAGGACGAGAACGACCAGGCGGCGATCTTCTCGCAGGGCAAGACCGGCATGATGTACGGCAACGGGTGGGAGCTCGGCGCCGCGCAGGAGCAGCCCAAGGACCCGAACAACCCGGCCGGCGACAAGGTCAAGACGAAGGTGAACGGCAAGGTCACCGGCGTGGCGATGCCCGGCATCCCGTCCTTCCTAGGCGGCTCGAACGTGGCCGTCACGGCCAAGAGCAAGAACGCCGACCTGGCCGCCAAGTGGGCGCAGATCTTCACCGACACCAAGAGCCAGGAGGCGCTGATCGCCAAGGGCGCGCTGCCCAACGCGACCAACCTGCTGGACAAGGCCGCCGCGGTGAAGGGCAACGAGGCGACCGCCCAGGCCGCCAAGGAGACCTGGTTCGTCCCGATGGCGCCGAAGTGGTCCGACGTCGAGTCGGCCAACGTGCTGCAGAACATGCTCGTCAGCATCGCCAGCGGCAAGGCCACCGTGCCGGACGCCGCCAAGGAAGCCGACACGAAGATCAACGAGATCCTCAACGCCAGCTGACCGGACGCGCCGCCCGCCCGGCTCCGGGCGGGCGGCGCACCCGGCACCTCACTTTCCCCCGCAAGAGAGGTAAGGGACCGATGTCCGTCGTCGACTCCCCGTCCGCCCCGCCGGCAGAGCAGCCGCCGGCCGAGGCGCCGACGGGTGGGCGCGCCCGGCGCCAGCGTCGCTCGGCCACGAGCGGCGGCTTCGCCCCGCTGGTGCTCACCCTTCCGGCGCTGCTGCTGCTGGCCGGTCTGCTCGGTTATCCCCTGGTACGGATGGCCGTTCTGTCGTTCCAGAGCCTCGGTCTGCGCCAGCTGTTCGGCAACCTTCCCCCCGACAACGTCGGCTTCGACAACTACGTCAAGATCTTCACGGACCGGACCTTCTACGAGGTCGTGGCCCGGACCGTCGCCTTCACGGTGGTGTCCGTGGTGCTCACCGTCGTGCTCGGGCTCGGGGTCGCGCTGCTGATGCGCCGGGTCGCGCCCAGCGTGCGGATCGCCATGATCGTCGCGATGATGTTCGTCTGGGCCATGCCGCAGCTGGTCGCCACCCAGACCTTCCGCTGGCTGGTGGACTCCGACTTCGGTGTCCTCAACTACCTCATCGACCTGCTGCCCGGCGTCGACTTCGCCAACCACAGCTGGTTCGCCGACCCGTGGCAGGGCTGGACGGTGATCACCACCATCGTGGTGTGGGCGGGTATCCCGTTCATCGCGATCACCCTCAACGCCGGCCTCACCCAGGTCCCCAAGGAACTGCTCGAGGCAGCCGTCGTGGACGGGGCCTCGGTCTGGCAGGCGCTGCTGAAGGTGACCCTGCCCATCCTCAAGCCGCTGCTGATCATCGTCACCACGCTGTCGGTGATCTGGAACTTCGGCCTCTTCACCCAGGTCTGGGTGGTCCGCAACGGCCGGCCCGAGGAGGAGTACCAGGTGCTCGCGACCTGGTCCTACAGCACCGCGTTCAACAACAACAACTACGGACTGGGCTCCGCGATCGCCGTCGTCACCGTGTTGCTGCTGCTCTCCGTGATGGCCTTCTACATGCGGCAGATGTTCAAGATCGGAGACGTGGACTGATGGTCGCCACCACACCGCAGACCGCCGTACGCAAGCGGCGCCGCCCGCAGCGCGAGTCGGACACGCCCACGGTCGGCCGGAGCAGGGCCGCGACGGTCGCCGCCAACACCTTCGGTGTGCTGTTCGCGATCGTGATGTTCTTCCCGGTCTACTGGGTCATCAACACCTCGTTCAAGCCGGCGCCGGAGATCCTGCAGTTCGAGCCCACGTTCTTCCCGAGCACCTTCACGCTGGACAACTTCAAGTCGGCGTTCAACGCGCCGTTCTTCCAGCAGAACCTGATCAACGGCGTGCTCATCACGTGTGGCGCGGTGCTCGGCGCGCTGGTCGTCGGCTTCCTGGCTGCCCTGGCCATCGCCCGGTTCCGGTTCTACGGCCGCAAGGCGATCATCCTCGTCGTCCTGTCGGTCCAGATGGTGCCGTTCATCGCCATCCTGATCCCGCTGTTCCTCATGCTGCAGGGCGCGAACCTGACCAACAGCCTGATCGGGGTCACGCTGGTCTATATCGTGTTGATCCTGCCGTATACGGTCTGGACCCTGCGCGGTTTCATCCAGGCCATCCCGCGCGAGCTCGACGAGGCCGCACTGATCGACGGAGCCAGCCGATTCCAGGTCTTCTGGAAGATCATCCTGCCGCTGACGGGTCCCGGTCTGGTTGCGACCTCCGTCTACGGCTTCATCCAGGCCTGGAACGAGTTCATCATCATCAACACGCTCAACGACCAGGCGAACCAGAACCTGATGGCCTGGCTCCTGCAGAACCAGACGAGTCGTGGCACCTTCTGGGGCCCGCTCATGGCAGGGTCGATCTTGACCGCCCTCCCGGTGGTCATCTTCTTCCTGATCGTCCAGCGCAACATCGCAACCGGCCTGACGGCTGGCGCCGTCAAGGGCTGACCCGGCACCGCATCACCATCTGAGGAGAAAGCGCATGACTGAGATTTTCAAGCCCGAGGTCGACCGCCGGACGCTGCTGCGCCGCGCTGCCGCCGTGGGCCTGCTGGCCACCCCCGCCGTCACGATGCTGAGCGCCTGCGTGGGCGGCGGCAGTGACGACAAGGACGCCGCCGCGGACAAGCCCGCCGGTACGGTCTCCGCGACCAACCCGCTGGGCATCAAGGAGGACGAGCCGCTGGAGATCCTGATCTTCAACGGTGGCCTCGGCACCAAGTACGCGACCGACGTGGACATCCCGTCGTACAACAAGCTGTTCCCGAACTCCAAGGTCACGTTCAACCAGGCCGAGGAGATCTCCACGGTGGTGCAGCCGCGGTTCACCGCGGGCAACCCGCCGGACATGATCAACAACTCCGGCTCGAAGCTGATGGACCAGGGCGCCCTGGTCCAGGCCGGCCAGGTGCAGGAGCTGACCGACCTGTTCGCGGCGCCGTCGGTGGACATCGCCGGCAAGACCGTCAAGGACACCCTGATCCCGGGCACGATCGAGCAGGGCACGTTCAACGACAAGCCGTACGTGCTCAACTACGCCTTCACCGTCTTCGGCCTCTGGTACAGCGGCAAGCTGTTCAAGGACAACGGCTGGACCGTGCCGACCACGTGGAGTGACTTCACCGCGCTGCTCGACAAGATGAAGGCCAAGGGCATCACGCCGTTCGGCTACGCGGGTGCGAACGCGCCGTACTACATGTACACGCTGCTGCTCACCAGCGCGGCCAAGATCGGTGGCGCCGACATCCTCAAGAACATCGACAACCTCGAGGACGGTGCCTGGACGAACGACGCCGTCAAGCAGGCCGCCGCCGCGTGGGCCGAGATCGGCGCCAAGTACTCCAACAAGGCGTTCCTCGGTCTCAAGCACACCGAGGTCCAGCTCCAGCAGAACCAGTACAAGGTGGGCCTCTACCCGTCCGGCTCCTGGCTCGAGAACGAGCAGGCCAAGGACACCCCCGCGGGCTTCGACTACCAGCTCATGCCGGTGCCGAGCGTGACCACGGCCGACAAGCTGCCCGTCACCGCCCTCTACGCCGCCGCGGGCGAGCAGTACTTCGTCGCCAGCAAGGGCAAGAACCCGCGCGGCGGCATGGAGTTCCTGCGCCACATGCTGAGCAAGGCCGGCGCCGTGGGCTTCACCCAGCTCACCAAGACGCTGACCGTCGTGGCCGGCGCCACCGACGGTATGGAGATCAGTGCCGGCCTGACCTCGGGCAACAAGGCCCTGGGCGCGGCGGGCGCGGACACCTTCAGCTTCCGCTTCGACACCTGGTACAAGAAGCTGGACGACGAGCTGCGCGCCGCCACCAACGAGCTGATCTACCAGGGCGGCACCGCCGACAAGTTCGTCACGCGGATGCAGAAGGCCGCCGACGCGGTCAAGAAGGACTCGTCCATCCAGAAGTTCTCCCGCTGACCAAGCGCTGAGCCGCTGACGACGTACCCGCAATCACGAACGGAGCTAAAGAACCATGAAGCACGGCAGGTACCCGTTCATCATTGGCTTCCTGATCGTGCCGGTGGCCATCTACGGCACGTTCGTGATCGCGGCGTACGTCCAGGCGTTCCAGCTGTCGTTCACCAACTGGCGGGGCTTCTCGCCGGACGTCAGCTACATCGGCTTCGACAACTTCGTCAAGCTGTTCCAGGACAGCACGTTCTGGAAGGCGATCCAGCACCACATCCTGCTGCTGATCTTCCTTCCGTTGCTCACCATCATCCTGGCGCTGTTCTTCGCGTTCCTGCTCAACGTGGGCGGCGGCTCGAAGGGCGGCCGTACCCGGGGGGTCTGGGGTTCGAAGTTCTACCGGGTGGTGTTCTTCTTCCCGCAGCTGCTGGCCCTGGCCCTGGTCGCGGTCATCTTCTCCCGGGTCTACTCCTCCGACGACAGCGGCCTGATCAACGGCCTGCTCAACCAGGTCGGCGCCGGGCCGGTGCTGTTCCTGGCCGACAAGAACCTGGCGCTGTGGTCGATCCTGGCCGTGCTCGTCTGGCAGGCGGTCGGCTTCTACGTGGTGCTGTTCTCCGCCGGGATGGGCTCCATCCCGACGGAGATCTACGAGGCTGCCGCGCTGGACGGCGCCACCCGGGGCACCCTGTTCTTCAAGGTGACGCTGCCGCTGCTGTGGAACACGCTGCAGGTCGCCTGGGTCTACCTGGGCATCGCCGCCTTCGACGCGTTCGCCCTGGTGAACGTCATGTCCGTGGACCGCGGCGGCCCGGACGGCGCCACCACGGTGCTGGGCCTGGAGATCTACCGCAACGCCTTCGACTACGCGCAGTTCGGCTACGCCTCGGCGATGGGTGTCGTGCTGTTCTTCCTCACCATCACGTTCGCGGCGCTGACCCTGCGGGTCACCCGGCGCGACGCGATCGAGCTGTGAGCCGGACCGGGAGCCTCAAGTGACTACTACCAAGACGGACGGGCCGGCGGCCTCGTACACCGGGTCGCGGCACGCCACCCCCGCCACGCAGCGGGAGAAGAAAGAGATCAAGCTCTTCAGCGGCTTCGCCCACGTCGCCCTGGCGGTCTGGGGCCTGCTGGTCATCGCGCCGCTGATCTGGGTGATCCTGGCGTCGTTCAAGAGCAACGCGGAGATCTTCACGCAGGCGCCGTTCAGCCTGCCCAGCAAGATCTCGTTCGAGACTTACAAGACGGCCTGGACCGAGGCGCACGTCGGGCGCTACTTCCTCAACAGCGTCTTCGTGGTGGCCCTCAGCACGGCCGGCACGATGCTGCTGGGCTCGATGGCCGCCTACGTGCTGGCCCGCTACAAGTTCGTCGGCAACCGCTTCATCTACTACCTGTTCGTCTCGGGCCTGGCCTTCCCGGTGTTCCTGGCGCTGGTGCCGCTGTTCCTGATCCTGCAGAACCTCGGCCTGCTCAACACCTACACCGGCCTGATCCTGGTCTACATCGCGTACTCGCTGCCGTTCACGGTCTTCTTCATGACGGCGTTCTTCAAGACGCTGCCGAACCAGATCGCCGAGGCCGCGATCGTCGACGGCGCCTCCCACACCCGGCTGTTCTTCCAGGTCATGCTGCCGATGGCCAAGTCCGGCCTGGTCAGCATCACGATCTTCAACATCGTCGGGCAGTGGAACCAGTACCTGCTGCCGGTGGCGATCATGCAGGGCGCGGGCGCGCAGGAGAAGTGGGTGCTCACCCAGGGAATCGCCAACATCTCGGTCTCGGCGGGCTACCAGGCCAACTGGGCCGCGTTGTTCGCGGCGCTCACGCTCTCGATCCTGCCGATGATCATCGTGTACGCGTTCTTCCAGCGTCAGATCCAGTCCGGCCTGACCGCGGGCGCGACCAAGTAGCTCAGCACGGCCCACCGGGCGGCGTCCTTCCACGGGGGAGGGGCGTCGCCCGGCGGCGTTCCGTTACCGCGTGGTGAACCGCTGCACCGCGGCCTCGACGTCGGGCTCGGTGACCGGGAAGCCCGGGAAGCGCGACAGCCGGACCAGCGGGATGGCCCGCATCATCTGACCGTTGGCCGGGTCGGAGAGCATGTCGGTGAACAGGCCCGTGCCGAGCTGCTCGCGCAGCCAGGAGCCGGCGGCCGGGTGCGCGAGCCACATGTCCACGGTCGATTCGGCGGTCAGCGGCACGGCGTAACCCGGGCCGGTCAGCGTGACCGTGCCGGTGAGGCGGATGTCCCGCGAGGACGCGCCGACGCGCACGCCGAACTCGCCGCCCTCCACCACCCAGCCCCGGGCGCCCTCGTGCCAGAACGCGAAGGCCCGCGCCCCGAGGGTCAGGGTCACCGGCGCGCTCTCGCCGGGGCCGAGCGCGACCTGGGTGAACGCGCGCAGCTCCTGCTCGGGCCGGTACACGCTGGCCTGGGGATCGGTGACGTAGAGCTGGACCGTCTCCCGGCCGGGGCGCCCGCCGGTGTTGGTGACCGTCACGCTGACCTCGACCCGCGGGTCGTCACCGTCGGCGAGCACGGAGACGGACAGGTCGCTGTAGCCGAAGCTGGTGTACGACAGGCCGTGGCCGAACGGGTACGCCACCTCGAGGCGGTGGGCGTCGTACCACCGGTAGCCGATCAGCAGGCCCTCGCCGTACCGGACGTGGCCGAGCTCGCCGGGGAACGCGCCGATGGTCGGGTTGTCCGTGAAGCGCACCGGGACGGTCTCGGCGAGCCGGCCCGCCGGGTCGGCCGCACCGAGCAGCAGGTCGGCGGTCGCGCTGCCGCCGGCCTGGCCGAGCAGCCAGCCCTCGAGGACGGCCCGGGCGCGGTCCTGCCAGGGCGCGACGGTGACGACCGAGCCGTTGGACAGCACGACGACCACCCTCGGGTTGGCGTCGGCGACGGCGTGCAGCAGGTCGAGCTGGTGGGCGGGCAGGTCCATGTGGTCGCGGTCGTAGCCCTCGGACTCGTACGACGCGGGCAGGCCGAGGAACAGCACGGCCACGTCGGCGGCGGCTGCCGCGCGTACCGCCTCGGCGACCAGGCCCTCGTCGGCGGCGTCGGACTCGATCACGAAGCCGGGGGCGAAGGTGACCTCGCGGCGCCCGTCGAGGGCGGCCCGCAGGGCGTCCAGCGCAGTGTCCACCCGGGTGGGGTTGACCTGGGACGATCCGGCGCCCTGGAAGCGCGGCGTACGGGCGAACTCACCGATCACCGCGACCGGGCCGCCACCCGCTGGGTCGAGCGGCAGGATGCCGCCTTCGTTCTTGAGGAGCACGGCGCTGGCCGTGGCTGCCTCCCGGGCGAGCGCGTGGTGGGTGTCGGCGTCGAAGCTCTGCCCCTCGTGCAGCGCCGGCAGGGCTCGGTTGATCAGCGTCAGCACCCGGGTCGCCGCCCGGTCGACGTCCGCCTCGCTCAGCGTCCCGGCCCGGACAGCGTCCAGGATGACGCGGGTGCCGGCGCCACCGGACGACGGCATCTCCAGGTCCAGCCCCGCGGCCACTCCGGCGTCACGGCGGTTGACCGCGCCCCAGTCGGAGACGACCAGCCCCTCGAAGCCCCACTCGTCCCGCAGCACCTGGGTCAGCAGCCACGGGTCCTCACTGGCGTACGTGCCGTTGATCTTGTTGTAGGCGCACATCACCGTCCAGGGCTGCGCCCCGGTGACCACCCGCTCGAAGGCGGGCAGATAGATCTCGCGCAGCGTCCGCTCGTCGACGTCGGCGGAGACCGTCATCCGGTCGGTCTCCTGGTTGTTGGCGGCGAAGTGCTTGAGCGAGGCACCCACCCCGGTGCTCTGCAGGCCGTTGACCAGGGCCGCGCCCAGCTCCCCGGCGAGCAGCGGGTCCTCGGAGAAGTACTCGAAGTTGCGCCCGCACAGCGGCGAGCGCTTCATGTTGACACCCGGGCCGAGCAGCACGGCGACCTGCTCGGCCCGGCACTCGCGGCCCAGCGCCTCGCCGATGCGGGCCAGCAGGCCGGTGTCCCAGGTGGAGGCGAGCCCGGCGGCGGGCGGGAAGCAGGTGGCCGGGACGCTGTCGTTGAGGCCGACGTGGTCGGACTCGCCGGCCTGCTTGCGCAGCCCGTGCGGCCCGTCGGTGACCATCACGCCGGGGATGCCGAGGCGCTCGACCGGCTGCGTACGCCAGAAGTCGGCCCCGTCCAGCAGGGACGCCTTCTCCTCGAGGGTGAGGGTGGCGAGCAGCGCTTGAACGTCGAGTGTCATGACCCGACCGTAACAATGAAAACCTCCATGCGGAAGTTTCTGTGTCCTACGATGACGCGATGGACCAGCCCTCCGAGATCACCCGGCGCGGCGCGTACGACAAGGGTGTGCGCCGCCGGCGCGAGATCCTCGACCGGGCCATCGAGGTCTTCGCCGACCGCGGCGCCGAGGGCACCTCGCTGCGGGCCGTCGGCGCGGCCATCGGGGTCTCGCACGCCGCGCTCAAGCACTACTTCGCCTCCCGCGAGGAGCTGCTGATCGAGGTCTACCGGGCCGCCGAGCAGCGCTCGATCGCCGAGGACCCGCCACCGCCGGACGTCTCGGTGGTCGGGCTGATGACCCACGCGGCCCGCCGCAACCACGGCGTCCCCGGTCTGGTCCAGCTGTACTCGACGCTGGTGGCCGGTGCCCTGGAGGCGGGCCACGAACGGTCCCGGGAGTTCTTCGGCCGGCGCTTCGCCGACCTCCGCGGGGTGCTGACCGAGCGCATCGAGGCGGACCAGCGGGCCGGCCGCATCCGCTCCGACATAGCGCCGCAGGCGGCGGCCGCGCTGATCATCGCGGCTTCCGACGGCCTGCAGACCCAGTGGCTGCTGGACCCGGCCGTCGACATCGAGAAGTCACTGGAGCTGCTGGAAGGGCTGCTCGGCGGCTGAAGTGTCATACCCGCCCGGCAGAATGGGTCCGTGCTGGTGGCTGTGGTGTCCGACGACGGGAGCTGGCACGGGTCCGGCCGCTGGCAGCAGCTGCACCCCGACGGCAGCCCGGCCGGGGAGCCGCAGCGGGTCGCCGACCTGCCGGCCGCCATCGCCGCGCGCGAGGCCGCCGAGCGACCGCGCTGGCTCTGGGCGGCCACCACCGACTGCTATCCCACGCTGCTGCGGGCCGGGGTCCGGGTGCGCCGCTGCCACGACATCGAGCTGACCGAGGCGCTGCTGCTCGGCCACGCGGGCCGCTGGGGTGAGCCCCGGGCGCTGGCGGCGGCCTGGGCCCGGCTGACCGGCGCGCCGGTGCCGGCCGACCCGCCGCCGCGGCTGCCCGAACCACCGGGCTTCGCCCAGGGCGCCCTCTTCGAGGCCATGTCCGGACCGTCGGCCACCGCCGGCTCCGTGACCCTCGAGGCCCTGACCAGGGTGTACGCGGACCAGCAGGCCCGGATCGCCGCCACCGGTCAACCCGGCCGGTTCGCCCTGCTGGTGGCCGCCGAGTCCGCGGGCGCGCTGGTCGGCGCCGAGATGGGCCACGCCGGCCTGCCCTGGCGCGCGGACATCCACGACCAGCTGCTGCGCGACCTGCTCGGCGCCCCGCAGCCGGTCGGCCCGCCCCGCCGCCTGGCCGAGCTGACGGCCGAGATCAACGCCGCCTTCGGCGTGCACGGCCTGCACCCGGACTCCCCGGCGGAGGTGCTGCGCGCGTTCGCCCGCGCCGGCATCGAGGTGCCGAACACCCGGGCGTGGGTGCTGCGCCAGGTGGAGCACCCAGCGGTCAAGCCCCTGCTCGAATACAAGGAGCTCTACCGCATCTGGACGGCGCACGGCTGGGCCTGGCGCGACGCCTGGATCAGCGAGGGCCGCTTCCGCCCGGAGTACGTCCCGGGCGGCGTGGTGTCGGGCCGCTGGGCCACCCGCGGCGGCGGCGCCCTGCAGGTGCCCAAGGTGGTCCGCCGCGCGGTGGTGGCCGACCCGGGCTGGCGGTTCGTGGTCGCCGACGCGGGCCAGCTGGAGCCCCGCGTGCTGGCGGCGGTCTCCGGCGACTCCCGGCTGGCCCGCGCGGGCGCCGCGGGAGACCTCTATGCGGCCCTGGCCACCGACTCGTTCGGCGGCGACCGGGCCAAAGCCAAGGTCGCCCTGCTCGGCGCGATGTACGGCCAGACCGGCGGCGCGGCGATCCCGGCCCTGGCGGTGCTGCGGCAGAGCTACCCGACAGCCTTCGACTACGTGGAGGCGGCGGCCCGCACTGGCGAGGCCGGCGGCCTGGTCCGCTCGTGGCTGGGCCGCACCTGCCCACCGGCCTCCACGGCGTGGCGCGAGGCGGGCCTGGAGCCGCCGGAGGAGTCGGGCTCGGCCGAGCCGCAGGGCGGGGCGTCAGGCCGGGCGCGAGGCCGCTTCACCAGGAATTTCGTCATCCAGGCAACGGCGGCGGAATGGGCGCTGGTCCTGCTGGCGACCCTGCGGACGGCGCTGGAGGGGACGCGGGCGGAGCTGGTGCTGTTCGTGCACGACGAGGTGGGGGTGCACTGCCCGGCCGAGGAGGCGGAGCAGGTGGCGGAGGCGGTTCGGGTGAGTGCGGCCAGGGCGGGGGAGCTGTTGTTCGGGGGGATCGCGGTGCGGTTCCCGCTCGATGTGTCGATCGTGGAGTGCTACGCCGACGCGTGAGCTAGCGAGCCGTCGCCGCCCGGAGTTCGCTCAGCCACTCGATGCCGAGCCGATGGCCGTCGGGGAACTGATCGTCGCGATCCCAGCGCCACGCAGTGATCATCGCCAGCATGACTGCCCGGCAGTCGCGGAGCAGGTTGTGGTCGACGTCCGGGTAGAGCTCTCCGACCTCGACGGGTGCGTGGGCCAGATCGAACTCGACCGGCCCCCGGCAGCACGTCTCGAAGTCGATGAAGAGCGGGCCGATGGGGGTGGGGAGCAGGTTGCCCGGGTGAGGTTCGCCGTGCAGGAGCTGTTCGGGCCGGCCGCTGTCGCTGACCGCCCGGCGCAGGCGGTCCAACGTGGCCGCGAGAAAGACCCGGTCCGCGTCGGTGAGCTTCGGCGTCCGGTCGTGGTCGGCCACGAGCGTCCGGGCCTCGGAGATCCGGTCCGTGAAGTGCGGGGTGGGCAGGTCGACCTGACGCATCCCGGCGTGCAGGCGTTCCAGCGCGCCGGCGTAGTCCGCGGGCGGGAGCGCTCGAGTGGTCACCGGTTCGTAGTAGGTCCACAGGGTCACCACGAAGTCGTCCCGGACGAAGACCTCGGGCGTTTCCAGCGCGGCCACCGGGCTGCCGGCCGCGAACAGCCGCCGGGCGACATCCACTTCGAACTGGGCTGACTGGTGTGCTGCCGGGGCCACCCGGGCCAGAACATCGCAGGGCTGAAGGCGCAGGCTGAGCTTGTTCGAGTTGTGCAGCACGACGGCGTCGTGGGCGGTCAGGCCGAGCGATGCGGCGGTCGACAGGGCTGCCTGGATTGCCCGCTGGGCCGCGTCCGCCTGCATCGGAGCACCGTAACTCAGCCTTCGTGCAGCAGCAGCCGTATATCGATCTCCCTTGCGTCACCGCCCGGACGCGCGACGAAGTTTGGAAAACCGCTGTCATGGCCTCGGGCGAGGAGGTTCTGCGAGACGCCGGGGCACTACCACTCTCGAGGGTGAATCACGCGACCCCCCGATCATGCCCCGCAGAGCACCACAGCACCACAGCACCACCGCGCCGGGAAAGGAAATTACCTGGGTATCGCCTGGCCACGCCTCTCGGTTCCGGTCGCGAACGATCGCCCACGACCGGACAGCAGACTGGAATCTCCGGTCATCCGGTCGCCGTACGCCGACATATCAAATCTGGGCCAAGCCTCGACCACCCTAGAATGCAAGGTGCGGTTCCGTCAGCGATCCGCTGCCCCGGACCCCGGCATGCTACGAGCCAGCCAAGGCGGAACCATGCCTCCGGACTCCCACGGCGCGTACCAGATTCGCGAAGCGTGCCGCACCATTGCCGCGTTCGCCTCCCCCGTGGACACGGCCACACTGATCACCATTTCCGACACCAGGCACCCCTCCGGCGTCCTTACCGTCACGGTGACCGGGGATCTCGACTTCGGCACCGCGTCCACCTTCTACCGGCAGATCTGTGGCCTCCTCGACGGCCGATACGGCGGCGGCGTGGAACTGGATTTCTCTCGTCTCAACTTCTGTGACCTCGCCGGATGGCGCGCCGTCCACGCGGTGGCCGAAACCGCCGCCACAATGGGGTACCAGGCCCGTATCACAGCAGCGGCATCATGCCTTGACGTAGTGCTGCGGCTCTGCCACATTCCCGTGTTCCTGGGTTACCGGCCGCCGCAGAAGGCGTTGTAGCAGTCCACTGTGCTGATGTCAGCAAGGTCGGGCGGTGGTGGAACAGGCGTGGAGCCATCGATAGACACGTCCTTGCGACAGAAACACTCGGCATCAGCTGCGCCACTACGCACGCGCGGGGCCGTTGTTCCGGGCGTGGATCGGTCATGGCGTCGCGAGGGACGCCAACCGATGGCCAGAAACGCTCGATGTACTGCCCGTTTGAGACCTGGTTGCGCAGATCGTGGGCTTCTCCGGGGCGCGCGCCTCTAGTCTTCTCCTCTCCGGAGGATCTCCGGGAGATGTCACTGCGCCCACCGTTTCCGCCTCGCGACGGCCGGTGCTTGCTGTAGATCTGAGGAGACGCCGTGTTGCTCGTGCGTGACGAGGTTCTTCGCGCTCATCACATGAGCCTGGCGGAGTCTCATCTGCGGACCGTCAGAGCGGTCCACGCCGGTACGGATGACCTGAGCGCACTGCAGGCGCGGAAGTTGCTCGACACGCTCGCTGTCGCGGCTCACTCGAGGCTCCATGCGGAGTCGTTGCGGGACTGGCGGGACGACCGTACGCTCGCCGAGGCCCGGGCGCTGCCGGCCGATGTGGTGCTCACCAAGCTGTTGTCCCGCGTGCCGCTGCTCGACCGTGGGGAGTTGCGCGCCCGGTCTCGTGACGCGTTCACCCGGCAGGTGACCAGTTTCCTGCACTATTACGAATCCTCGGGTACGACCGGCGACCCGGTGGCCGCGCCGAAGGCCGTCGACGACCTGGTGGTCAACACGATGAACATCGGCGAGATGTGGGGCCGGATTCTCGACCCGTCGGATTCGGCGCTGATCCTGATCAATGGTCCTTTCGCTCCTGCCGGATACCAGTTCGAGAAGGTCCTGGAATATCTCGGGGTCCTGTCGATGCGGCTGTGGGCCGACAACGTCACCGGCGACTACACCCGAGTGCTCCGGCTGGCCGCGGACCTGCAGGCCAATGTGTACGTGGGTACGGCCTCGCGCCTGCTGGAGCTGGTGCACTTCGCGGTCCGCAACGGCGCGCCGCCGCCGCGCTTCGACCGGCTGCTGCTGATGGCCGAGCAGACCGGCGAAAGCCTGCTACGGCACCTGGAACAGCTGACCGGAGCGACCGCGTACGTCGCCTCCTACGGCTCATCCGAGACCGGTACCACGGCGGTGACCTGCGAGCGCGGACGCCTGCATCTGCAGTTGCAGAGCTATCTGCTGGAACTGCACGACGAACGGGGCACCCGGCTGGTGGACGGGGGGCCGGACAGCGGCGAACTGGTCGTCACCACCCTGGATCTGCCGGCCCGGCCGCTGGTGCGCTACCGGACCGGTGATCTGGTCCAGACGACGGGCGAACCGTGCCCGTGCGGTCTCGCGCTGCCGGTGATGCGTACGCTCGGCCGGCGACAGGATGTGGTCACGTTCGGCGGCGTGAACGTACGGCAGGAGGACTTCGAGGCGGAACTGTGGTCCGGCGCCGGCGGAGGGCCGATCGTCCTCGATTACATGCTGGTCGTCCGGGGCCACGAGGTGGTCTGCCTGATGACCACCGACCAGCCACCGAGTGACTCGTGGGTCGCCGCCACGACCGGCCGTCTCGGCTCGTCCTTCGCGGGGCGGCGCTTCGGGATCGGTGTCGTGAACGCGCTCCCACCACTGGCAACGATGGGTTCCTACGTCGGCTGGAAGCTGTCGCGGATGCTGGACCTGGACGATGCGCGGGCGTGGAGCGGGCTTCCGGCGCCGATCGAAGCGGCGCTGCGAGAGACCCTGCAGCAGGTGGAGGCGTCCACCGGTCTGCGCCCGGCCCACCCCGGCGGCACGCTCACCGAACCGGAAAGGATCACCGATGAAAGCTGACCGGAGCCCGATGTCCGAGGCGGACAAGGCCCAGTTCGTGCTGGGTGTCTACTTCCGTACGCAGGCCGCGATCGAACGCTTCATGGGGGTGGACGGCCTGCCACAGTGGACCGAGCACGTCGCGAGTATCAACGCCGAAGCCGCCCGCCGGCGGGTGCCCGACGCCGCCGGCCAGGCTCGCGACCTGCTGACCGGCCTGGAGTCCATGCTCGAGGTCTACGGTTCGGACACCAGCCGTACGGAGACACCCGACCGTACCCGGCTCACCGTGCGCCGCTGTGGCATCTATGACTACCGGGAGCGTGCCCAGCAGCAGGGCGTACAGCTGACTCTCAAGCGACCCTGCGAGTTCTGTGTCGACCTGCACCACCGGACCGCCAACCACCTCGGCGTCACGGTCGAGCACGAGCTCGGCGAGCGCAGCTGCGAGTGGGTCGCCCACGTGCCGCCCGGCGACCAGGAGGGGCCGGCGTCGTGACGCAGAGCGACACGCTGCCCCTGCCGTACCGGCGCGATGCCGACTGCCCGTTCGACCCCGACCCGGAGATGAGCCGACTGCGTGCGCACGAGCCGATCTCCCGGATAACCATCAACGGTGGGGACGTCGTGTGGCTGGTCACCCGGTTCGACGACGGCCGGGACATCCTCGGCGACCGCCGCTTCAGCAGCGAGCTGACCCCGCTGGGAATCGTCCTGCCCGAGCCGGGCAACCGTACGCTGGCCGAGGAGTTGCAGGACCAGCAGCCCGGCACGTTCATCGAATCCGACCCACCGGAACACACCCGGCTGCGCCAGATGGTCGCCGGCGAGTTCAGCGCGCAACGGATGACGCAACTCCGGCCCCGGATCGAGGCCATCGTCGAGCACCACCTCGATGCGATGGCCGCCGCCGGGCCGCCGGTCGATCTGGTCAAGGAGTTCGCGCTGCCGGTGCCGTCGACGGTGATCTGCGAGATGCTCGGCGTACCGAAGGACTTCGACTTCGACTTCGCCGGCTACACCCGGATCATGACCGACGTGATGTCCAGCCTGGAGACGCTGATCCCGGCCCGGAACGCGCTACGTGCCGGGATGCGCGAACTCGTCGAGCACAACAGGAAGCAGCCCGGCGACAACGTGCTCGGCCGGATCATCCAGGAGCACGGGGCCTCCGTCACCGATCAGGAGCTCGTCGGTATCGGCAACCTGCTGCTGGTCGCCGGGCATGAGACGACCGCGAACATGCTCGGCATCGGTACCCTCGCCCTGTTGCGCCATCCCGAACAGCTGGCGTTGCTGCGCGACGATCCGCACGTCGTCGAGCGCGCCGTCGATGAACTCGTCCGGTACGTGTCGATCCCCAACCATGGGGAGATCAGGACCGCCACCGCCGATGTGACGGTCAACGGAACCCTGATCAGAGACGGCGAGCAGGTGCTGGTGGCGATCCCCTCCGCCAACCGGGATGAATCGAGGTTCCCGGATCCCGATCGGCTCGACTTCACCCGGGAACCCCGTACCCACCTGGCCTACGGCCACGGCGTGCACTATTGCGTCGGCGTTTCGCTGGCCCGCCTGGAGATGCACCTGGCGTTTCCGGCTCTGCTGCGGAGGTTCCCGGAGTTACGGCTGGCTGTCCCCTTCGAGGACGTGTCGTACCGGCGATCCAATGTCACCTATGGCGTCCACTCGTTGCCGGTCGCCTGGTAGCGCAGGAGCCCTTCACCGTTGCTTGGAGGCGATGAATGTCGAACATCACCGCAGTGCTGGCCCGGGTCGTGGTCTCCGACCTCGACGCGGCGATTCCCTTGTACCAGGCCCTTTCGGGTGCCCCGGAGGTGCAGCGGTTCGCCTTCGCCGGCGTGGAGCTGGCCAGCGTGGGCCCGTTCCTGCTGCTGTCCGGTCCGCACGCGGCCCGATACAACAATCGGGTGGCCACGCTGCTGGTCAACGATCTGGGCCCGGTGATCCGCGCCATCACCGAGGCCGGCGGCGACATCCTGGACGGACCCGATCCCGCCCCGAACGGCGCCCGGCTGATCGCGAGGAACCCGGACGGCGCGGTATTCGAATACATCGAGACCGGGCCACCAACATAGGAACTTCCGTAGCGTGGACCGTGGTGCCCTTTATCGGGTTACTGCAGCTGATCATTCGTTGTCCGAGCGATAGCCGAGGTTGGGCGCCAGCCATTTCTCCGCTTCGGCGACATTCCAGCCCTTGCGGCGGGCATAGTCCTCGACCTGGTCGCGGCCGATCTGGCCGAGCACGAAGTACTGCGACTGCGGATGGGAGAAGTACAGGCCGCTGACGGCGGCGCCGGGCCACATGGCCATGCTCTCGGTCAGCTCGATCCCCGTGTTGGCCTGAACGTCGAGCAGTTGCCAGATCGTCTGCTTCTCGGTGTGCTCGGGACAGGCCGGGTAACCGGGAGCCGGTCGGATGCCGACGTACTTCTCCTTGATCAGCGCCTCTTTGTCGAGGTTCTCGTCGGGCTGGTACGCCCAGAACTCGGTACGGACGCGTTCGTGGAGCCGTTCGGCGAAGGCCTCGGCCAGCCGGTCGGCCAGCGACTCCAGCAGGATGGCGCTGTAGTCGTCCATCGCGGCCTTGAACTCGGCGATCTTGTCGCCGATGCCGAGACCGGCGGTCACGGCGAACGCGCCGACATAGTCCGGGGCGCCGGTGTCGCGGGGTGCGACGAAGTCGGCGAGGGACCGGTGTGGCACTCCGGCCCGGTGTTCGGTCTGTTGCCGCAGCTGATGCAAGGTGCTGAGCACCGCGGTGCGGTCCTCGCCGGTGTACAGCTCGATGTCGTCGCCGACCGCGTTGGCGGGGAACAACCCGATGACACCGGCCGCGCTGATCCACTTCTCGGCGATGAGCCGGTCGAGCATCGTCTGCGCGTCTTCGTACAGTCGGCGGGCGGCCTCTCCGGTGGCCGGGTTGTTGAGGATGTCGGGGAACCGGCCCTTCATCTCCCACGCGTTGAAGAACGGCTGCCAGTCGATGTACTCGCGCAGTTCGCTGAGCGGATAGTCGGAGAACGTCTTGACGAACTGGTGCGCCGCCGGCGCCGGCCTGCCGTCCTGATGGACCCGGGGCGACTGCGCGGCGATCAGCCGGGGCCGCGGCGGGCGGTAGCCGTCCCAGTCGATCGGTGTGTGGTTGTCCCGAGCCGCCGCGATCGGCAGCATCACCTTCGCGTCGTTGCGGGCGGCGTAGCGTTCCCGCAGCGACTCGTAGTCGGCGGCGACCTCGGCGAGCAGAGCGGGACGCTGCTCGTCGGACAGCAGTGCTGCGACGACCGGAACCGAACGCGAGGCGTCCTTCACCCAGATGACCGGCCCGTGGTACTTCTGGTCGACCTTGACCGCGGTGTGCGCCCGCGAGGTCGTGGCGCCGCCGAGGAGCAGGGGAATCTTCAGGCCGCGGCGCTCCATCTCGGCCGCGAAGCCGACCATCTCCTCGAGCGAGGGGGTGATCAGCCCGGACAGCCCGATGACGTCGGCACCGTGCTCCTCAGCCGCGGCGAGGATCTTCTCGGCGGGAACCATGACGCCGAGGTCGATGACGTCGTAGTTGTTGCACTGCAGGACGACGCCGACGATGTTCTTGCCGATGTCGTGCACGTCGCCCTTGACGGTTGCCATGACGACGACGCCGTTGCTTCGCCGGGCGTTCTCGGGTGTCTTGGTCGCCTCGATGAACGGGATCAGGTAGGCGACTGCCTTCTTCATCACCCGCGCCGACTTGACCACCTGCGGCAGGAACATCTTCCCGGCGCCGAACAGGTCACCGACGACGTTCATCCCGGCCATCAAGGGGCCCTCGATGACTTCGATGGGCTGACCGCCGCGGCCCTCGATGAGCGCCCGGAGTTCCTCGGTGTCGGCCTCCACGTGATCGTCGATGCCTTTGACCAACGCGTGAGTGATGCGTTCTCCGACGGGCAGTGAGCGCCAAGCGTCGTTGATGGCCTCGGCCTTGCGGCCGTCACCGGCGAACTCGGTGGCGATCTCCAGCAGCCGTTCACCGGCGTCGCGTCGGCGGTTGAGGATCACGTCTTCAATGCCCTCGCGCAGCACCGGATCGACCTGGTCGTAGACGACCAGAGCGCCGGCGTTCACGATGCCCATGTCCATACCGGCGCCGATGGCGTGGTACAGGAAGACGGCGTGGATGGCCTCCCGCACGGCATTGTTGCCGCGGAACGAGAAGGAGACGTTGGACACGCCGCCGGACACCAGAGCACCGGGCAGGTTCTCCTTGATCCAGCGCGTGCCCTCGATGAAGTCGACGCCGTAATTGGCGTGCTCCTCGATGCCGGTCGCGACCGCGAAGATGTTCGGGTCGAAGATGATGTCTTCGGCCGGGAAGCCGATCTCGTCGACGAGGATCCGGTAGGCCCGCTCGCAGATCTGCTTGCGGCGCTCGAGGTTGTCGGCCTGACCGTCTTCGTCGAAGGCCATCACGACGACGGCGGCGCCGTACTTGCGGCACAGCCGCGCCTGGGCACGGAAGTTGTCCTCGCCCTCCTTCAGTGAGATCGAGTTCACGATCGGCTTGCCCTGCACACAGCGCAGCCCGGCCTCGATGACCTCGAACTTCGATGAGTCGATCATCAACGGGACGCGGCTGATGTCGGGCTCGCTCGCGATCAGCTTGACGAAGCGGTCCATCGCGGCGAGGCCGTCGATCATGCCCTCGTCCATGTTGATGTCGATGACCTGGGCGCCGTTCTCGACCTGCTGGCGGGCGACCGACAGCGCGGCCGGGTAGTCGCCGTCGCGGATCAGATTGCGGAACTTCGCCGAGCCGGTGATGTTGGTCCGCTCGCCGACGTTGACGAACAGCGACTCGGCAGTGATGTTGAGCGGCTCCAGGCCGGACAGCCGGCAGGCCGTACCCGAGACGGCGGGCACCCGCGGGGCGAGGCCCTCGACGGCTGCGGCCATCGCCGCGATGTGTTCCGGGGTGGTGCCGCAGCAGCCGCCGAGCACGTTGAGCAGGCCGCTGTCCGCGAACTCCCGCACGATCGCGGCTGTCTGCCCAGGCATCTCGTCGTACTCGCCGAACTGGTTGGGCAGACCCGCGTTCGGATAGCAGGAGACGAAGCAGTCGGCCAGGCGCGACACCTCGGCCAGGTAGGGCCGCATCTCCTGCGCCCCGAGGGCGCAGTTGAGCCCGATCAGCAGGGGCCGCGCGTGCCGTACCGAATTCCAGAACGCCTCGGTGACCTGACCGGACAGGGTACGGCCGGAAGCGTCGGTGATGGTGCCCGAGATCATCACCGGCCAACGGCGCTCACGCTGCTCGAAGAGAGTTTCCAGCGCGAAGATCGCCGCCTTGGCGTTCAGCGTGTCGAAGATCGTCTCCACCATCAGGATGTCGACGCCGCCGTCGACCAGGCCGTTGGCCTGCTCCAGGTACGCCTCGACCAGTTCGGTGTACGTGACGTTACGTGCGCCGGGGTCGTTGACATCCGGCGAGATGGACGCGGTCCGGTTCGTCGGGCCCAACGCACCCACCGCGAACCGGGGCCGGGCCGGGTCGAGCGCGGTCGCCGCGTCACACTCGGCCCGGGCCAGCCTGGCGGCCTCGAGGTTGAGCTCGTACGCGATGTCCTGCATGCCGTAGTCGGCGAGCGAGATCCGCTGGGCGTTGAAGGTGTTGGTCTCGATCAGGTCGGCTCCGGCCCGCAGGTACTCGCGGTGGATCTCCCGGATCGCCTCGGGCTGGGTGAGCGACAGCAGGTCGTTGTTACCCCGCAGGTCGCTCGGCCACTCGGCGAACCGCTCGCCCCGGAAGTCCTGTTCAGCGAAGGTGCGGCGCTGGATCATCGTGCCCATCGCGCCGTCGAGGACGAGGATCCGGGACCGCAGAAGCTCGGTGAGTTGGGCCGTGGCATCCGGGCGCAAGAGCATCAGAAGATCCTCTCACCCGGGACGTCGAGCCGCCAATCAGGTTGGCCGGAGACGTCAGCGACACCACAGTCGGCCCCGTCACTACGATGGCGCCGAGCGGCCGGCCGACCCTCGCCTCAGCAGGAGGAACATGATGTTCGTCGTCTTCGTGACAGGCGTCCGCAGTTCCGGCAAATCCACCCTGGCGCGGTACCTGGCGCTCCACGGGCACGACGCGGTGAGTCTCGACGACGACACGACCTGGGCGGCCGGAAATTCACGCCGCTGGGACCCCGACCGCCTCGATGCCCTCATCAGCACGGCCCGCGAGCGGGGCGTACAAACCCTGTGGCTGGTCGGACACGCCGACAACGCCGTGGATCTCAGCGCACGGTTCGACGTGTGCGCCCTGCTGGACATCGATCAGACAACGGTGGTCCATCGCGTCGGTCAACGTCGCGGCGGCAACCACTTCGGCGACTCCGGCGCTGCCCTGCAGAAGGCCCTCGAAAGCCACACTTCCTTCCTGGCGAGATGGCGCCGGCGCGGTGCCGTTACCGTCGACGCCACCGCGCCGGTACCGGCCGTCGCCCGGCAACTCCTGACAGAGGTCGCCGCGACCGTGCTGACCCGCGAGCCGCATTAGCACCCACCTCGTCGAACACATCGCCCACCGACATCCGCCCGCCCTGCGCCGGCTCACGTACACCGGCGATCAACTGGACGCCCTCTCGGTCACCGGGAGGGAGATCAGAAGTGCGCAACAGACCGTTCGCACCCGCCCTGATCGGCGATCCGCTGCGGGAAAAGCCAAGGATTTGGCATCACCCCGAGCGGGCACGAGCCCGGTCACCGGGGAGTCGAACCCGGCCTCCCGGGCCGACATCCAGCACCCGGATCTGCCGATGAGAGCGAACAGTGACTCGGATATGCCGGGGTCAGGAAATCAATGGTTGCTGGGAGCCCGAATCAAGTGCCTCCTGTGCCTTGTCAATACCGGCTCGGATCATTGATCCGTACTCGTTGTCGGGAAGCGCATCCAGGTCAGCGGCCGCCGCGGACAGATGAATACCCGCCTCGGCAGGGTTTCCCGCACGCCTGTACGCATCGGCCAAGTTCAAATGTAGAGAGGGCATGAAGGCTCTTACCTGCAGGGAGTCGTGGTAGTGGCGCGCACGCTCATCGTCAAGATCCGTCACCGCGGCGAGGGCACGCTGGTCCCACGCCAACTCGTCCGTGACCGTGTCCTGTAGATCAGCAAGATAGTGAGCGATGCTGCACCGGTGAAGCGCATCACCGCGCTCGCCTACCACGTCCCACAGCCGCGTGAGGGAGTCTCTCGCCCCAACCCGGTCTCCCGCCCGGCCTTGTTCGACGGCGGCACCGATGGCGCCCATGATGCTGTCCGGGTTGAGGTTCGACGATTCTGACACCGTGGTCCTTTCCCATTCATACCGGCCGCGACTACCGACATGGCCGTTCCGATGCCGGCAGGGGCCAGCCCTACAGAGCAGGTTGGAGTCTCAACCAGGTCGAGTGTCAAGAGGGCCGTCGCCGGAGAAGCGCGAAACGCCCTGCGCAGATGCGAAAGTAGACAGTCCAGAGGTGGACGTCACCGGTCGCTTCGGCGGCCGGATAGACCGGATGGGAGACCCATCCGGACGCCCTCATCTCCCGCAGAGAAGTCGCGGTCGGCGCTCGGTGCCGCCTGCCCTGACTCGTTCGCCGGCACTCACCGTAGTTACACCTGGTGACATGGTGAGCTGCTCGGCAGCGACGCTGGGCAGACGACCGAGGTTAGACCACCAGCCCAGCCGGACGGCGCTAGCTGACCGCCGGTGCGATCGGGTAGCCGGTAGCGGCCACCTCCGTCCGGACCCCGGCGAGGCTCGACTCCGGGTTCAGCGCCCGGACGACGTCGTCGGTGAGCGGCCGCAGCGCCGCGACGTGCGCCACCGCGTCCCGGTCGATCTCGGTCTCGTAGTAGTCACTGGCGAAGTCAACGTACTCGTCGACGATGTCGTCGCACAGGATGCTGAGCCGGTCGGCGCCGTCCGGGCTGATGTCGTAGGGGCCGCGCGACGGCGGGAACGTGATGCCGGCGCCGGCATGCCAGCGGTCATCGGTGGTCCGCCGCCACAGCACCGCTGTCGCGATCAGGTCGCCGCCGTCGCAGAACGCCGGCTCGGTGACGTGTCCGGCGAACTCCGGCGGCAGCCCGTCGAGCAGTCCCGACCAGAGCGCCGTTTCGTCACTGCCGGCATAGGGCGACATCGCGGACTCGTGGTCGAACAGCCGGATGAACACGCCCGCCTCGCAGAAGACGATGGTGTACTCATCGCCGCTACCGTTGCTCATCAGCGCGGCTTCGTCGTCACCCCAGGCGGTGTAGCTGTAGTACTCGTACCCGGTGCCCTGGATCAACTCCAGGACGGCCAGGGCCCGGCACCGGGCGCGCAGCACCGGAATCGAGGGCAGTCGGCCGACGATGTCGTAGACGTTCACCGGATGACCTTACGAGCCCGCTGTCACCCGCCCCGGGACGGCCCGCCGCACCCGACGCCGGACGCCCCCGCGAGCGCGGACGCCCCTGCGACGACATTGCTCAACGGAAGGTATGTTCGCGCCCACCACGACCTACCCGCGTTCGCATCGATCACCCCGTGCCGCCGATGCCTGATACGCCGTCCACCCCGCGTCACGCCCCCGCCGCTCCCCCGAGCACGGGACCTCGGCATGGAAAGCCAAGAGGCCGACTCCCCACAGGACACGCGGAACTGCCGAGTTGAGTGCGACACTGGATGGCAGGAAGGAACTGCTCCACGCGGAAGGTGCCGAGGGAAGGAGTGGAACGACATGTCGTTCACCAACGAAGAGATCGCCTATCTTCGATCGCAGCCAGTTCTGCGACTCGCGACTCTTGGCGCCGACGAGCAGCCCGACGTGGTTCCCCTCGCCTTCGAATTCGACGGAGATTTCTTCTGGGTGGGAGGCTCCGCGCGCTCCGTGCTCGATACCCGCAAGTTCCGCAACGTCCAGGCCGGCAACCAGCGGGTCGCATTCGTGGTCGACGACATGGTGTCGTTCGATCCGTTCATCGCCCGTTCGATCCGGGTCTACGGGCGCGCCGAAGGGCCATGCGAACGAGTCGGGATCGTGGGGCCAGGCATCTACATGCGCATCACCCCGACCATCTCGTGGAGCTGGAACATGACGGGTGAACCCGTCGGCAGCACGTGGTACGAACCGAGGCGGACGATTCACCAGGCGCCAGGAGACAAATAGACTCCGGAGCGCGACCGCCTCGCATACCGCACGCGCGAACGCCCCAAACTGCCGCCGAGAACGCTCGGTCTGCTCGGCGGCCAGTGTCGGCGTGGCCGGCAGATGCCGCGGACGAGATTGACAGCGCCGCACGCACCTTCGTGATCTGTGGACTACCTCGTCATGGGCGTGTAGCCGTAGGCTCAATTCGCGCGACAAGCTCAGGGCGCAGCAGATTTTCGTGTCTGATCAGTGATCGTGGTCCTCGAGTAGCGCCGCGCCTTCGTTCCACTCGATCCGGTACTTTTCGGCTTGGTGCAGCCCTCGAGCCGCATCGATCGGCCTTCCCTGCATGCCGTTCGCCGCGATGGTGGGGTCAGCGCCCAGATCGAGCAGGCGTTGTAGGACTCGGGCGCGGACGGCTTGTTGCTCGGCTGACCACGGCGCGGTACCGGTGGCCGCCGAGTACCAAAGCGCCGTACGTCCGCTGCTGTCCACGGCGTTGATAGGGCAGCCAGCGGCAAGGAGCCTCTCGATGATCGCCAGTCGCGCCTCAGCGGAGCCAACGACACCGCGGGCCACCTCGTGTAGCGGCGTGGTCCTGAAGGCCGAAAGGGCCATGGCGTCCGCGCCGGCGGCGACGAGTATCACCACGACGTCAGATGCCGCAATCCCAGCGGCCAGATGCAGCGGCGTGTACCTGCGGTAATTGCCAGCGTCTACGACGGCGCCGGCGGCCAACAGCCGAGTCACCTCCTGGCCATCGCCCGCCCTCGCGGCAATGTGCAGCGGACTCTCTCCCAGTTCTTGCCTTGCCACCTCGCAAGACTAGACGTCCTCAGCGCACATGATCCGATGCGCTGATCTGCCGCGAACAAAAGCGCACCCGATAGCCCGCGCGTTGTCACCTGCGTCAGCGGAAAACTCGGTTCTCGCGTGAAATGTGTGGTAGACGTCGAACGCAGGTTGCCGGAGCAGGTCGAGCAAGTCGACGGGCTGACCGGGCACCGGACCGTGCCCGGCGGGTGACGTTGGCATGCCCGTGAGTCGCGATCGTCTGCTCCGGCTGGTCCGAGCCCTGCCCACCCGGTCTCTGTGCAGATGCCATGCCGCAGTCGGTCAAAGCGCACGCGGCTACTCGGCGGGCGTGGGTGGCGTGGTGGCAGGGGTGCCGACCCAGGGGTAGGTGACTTGTCCGTTCGGTCATAGTTCCGGATCCTCGTTCTGCCGGCGGGGCTGCTGTCGATTGCCAGGACGGCATCCCTTGCCCATCCCCCGGCGCAGCAGGACGAAGGACTCCGACATGACACGGGACCGCCATAGAGCTTCGGGGATGCATCAGGCAAATGATCACTCGACACGGGGAACTGCTGATGACAGTGCGGTCGTCGCCTCCGAGGTGACGGACAGATTGTCCGTGCCTAACCGTCGGTGGCTGATCATCTATGCCATGGAGCAGCGGCTTGCCTTCTGGCACTGCTGGCGCCCGGTAAGTGTCAGGTGATGCTCTGCACGGACGATGTTCCGTATGTGTATTCGTTGACTGTGCACGGGCCGTACCGGGCAGAGGAACATCCGTGCCGGTAAACGCCGGCCTCGTCCACCCACGGGCCCTGCTGCACCACGCCGTCCCCCAGCTCGACGGCGGCTGGATGACGTCCGTCGGACTCGACACGGATCGGAGCCCGCAGCTGAGTGGTCATCGACTACTCGCCGCCACCTTGGTCGACTCCGCGACGTTGCCGGGCGGTAGCACCATTCCGGCCTGGCTCGCCGCCTCGATCCTCGGCCTGTTGTTGACGGTGATGGTGTTCGTTGTGGTCACCGTCCGCGTACAGCGGCTGGTCGTCGCCCTAGCCGAATCGCGGGCCGCCGAGCAAGCCGCCAGCACCCGGGTCCAGCTGCTCACCACCCTGCTGGGCAGTATCAGCGAAGGCGTCATCGTCGTGAATCCCGAGGGCAAACTCCTGTACTCCAACTCCGCAGCCGCGCCGATTATCGACGGCGGCGCACAGCCCTTCTTCGGTACCGAACACCGGAGCCGGTTCCCGGTCTTCCACCCGGACGGATCCACCCCGTTCCCCGCCGACGACCTGCCACTGACCCAGGTGCTCCAACACGGGCAGGTCGTCGAACGGGCAGAGCTGACCGTCGCCAAAGCCGGCCGGTTGACGGGGGCGATCCTCAGCGTGAGCGCTCATCCGATGGACGACCACCACGGCATGACCGGCGCGGTCGCGGTCTTCCGCGACATCACCAGCCGCATGCATTACCAGGCGGCTCTGCTGGCCCAACAACAGGAGTTACGGGACTTCACCGGGGTCGTCGCCCACGACCTGAAGGCTCCTCTGGCCGGCGTGGGCGGTTTCGCCGAAATCATGTACGACGACCAGCAGAGCAACCCCGCCATGACCACGCCTCAGGCCGCCAAGAGCCTGCAGCGCATCATCAAAGGTGTCCAGCGGATGGATCATCTGATCGACAACCTGCTCGCGTACGCCACCGCGAGTGATAGCGCCCTCAAGCCCGAACGCGTCGATCTGCAGCAGATCATCGCCGACGTCACCGCCGAGCGCACCGCCCACCTGCTTGCAGGCGACCGTGCGAACGGCGGGGCAGCCGCCCTGCCCCCCGCCATCTCCACCTGGCCGCTGTCCCCCGTGTACGCCGATCCCGCCATGATGCGGCAACTCTTCGACAATCTCATCGGCAACGCCCTGAAATTCGCCATGCCCAACGAACCGGCCCGGATCAACATCACGGCTCGCCCCGAGGCAGACAACCGGATCAGTGTGGAGATATCCGACCGCGGAGTCGGCATCCCCGCCAGCCAGCACGACAAGGTCTTCACCCAGTTCCACCGTTCCCACACCAACGGCGCCTACCCGGGCACCGGCCTCGGCCTGGCAATCTGTGAGCGCATCGTCGAACGCCACGGCGGGACGATCACCGTCACCGACAACCCCGGCGGTGGGTGCCGGTTTCAGTTCACCCTGACCAGCGCCGGCGATGCCCACCCGTAACACCGACCGGCCGCGGCGTTAGCCGCAGCTCGAGCGCACTGTCATGCCGCAGACGACGGGCGCTCGCCGGGGCCGGTGGGAGCGATCGCCGGCTTGAACGAGCTCCAGCCGCGGCGCAACCTGCTCCGGTGACTTGCGCGCTGCCGGCGGCGCAGTCGAATCGATCGCTGCGGGCACGGTACGCCCATGAGCTGCGTACCGCTGCGTGAGAGCGCGGATCGAGACGCCTCGCCGGGCGGTCCCGGCGGATTGCCTCGCACTCAACCTTTCGTGGGGCCGGCACCGTCGGTTGAGTGAACGGCTACCGGAAGGACGAGGATGCGGGGAGACTCCCGGGCGTGCCGACGCTGCTGGAGACACCCGGAGGGGCTCCCGGAACGGTCATGACCATTGACCCGGGCGGCGCGCAGATCGGCGGCCGGTTGGACGTGAACCCCCCACAGGCGATCCTGTGGCGGGACGGCAAAGTGGTCGACCTGCCGGCAGGCGCGACCGGGACGATTGCGGACGTGGTCGGCGACACGGTCGTCGGGTATTCGACGACACCGGCCGATGAAAGCACCGGCTGGGTGTGGCGGGACGGGAAGGTGACCACGCTGGCGAAGGTCAGGGGCTACTCGTGGACCCGCCCGCACGCAGTCAACGCGAAGGGAGTCATCGCCGGGTGGGTGCACGGCACAGCGCCGGACGACACGGTCCCCGTCACCTGGTCGTCCGACGGCACGGTGCACCCGTTGCAACTGCCGTCGTACCGGCCGGGCGAGCGCTCAGGGACTGCGCGCGACATCGCCGACGACGGCACGATTGTCGGTGAGGCCGACGGGTTTCCCATGCTGTGGTGGCCCGACGGCACCCCGGAGGGGCTCGGAGGCCCGTGGGGGGATGAGAACAAGAACGGGATCGCATGGGCGATCGCGGGCCGGTACGTCTATGGCAGCGGCGACGGCGTCGAGACTCGCTGGGCACTGAAGGACGGCTCGCTGTTCAGCACGGCCAGCCTGCCCGACGCTGGTGAGTTCGGAGCCCGCGCCGGCACCGCCGACGGTACTGCCCTGTTGGCCGGGGACGGTCTGGAGAAGCCGGCCGGCCGGATGGATCGGCCTCGACGACAAGGGTCCGGTTCCCATTGACGAGCTGCGAGGCCCCGACGGTGAGATGACGATGGCGACGGCGATCAGCGCCGACGGCAACACGATCGGTGGCACCGTTCTTGGCGGCGGCCGCGGCCGTCCGGCGATCTGGCGCTGCCACTAGGTTCTGCCTCGTAGACCTTGGCCGTCAGGTATGGCGTGGAGCAATCGAGCATGGCGACGAGGTCGAGGCTGCGGAATCGTCGCGTGATGCGCTTGTCCCGCGCCGGGCTGCCTTCGCCCCTCCTCCCGTCCGGTTAGTTCGGCTGCTGCTCCGTTCGAGGTCGTGGCGTCGCAGAGGACTCGGAGGACGCCGGAAGGGCCGTGTGCCTCGGTCCGGCGTACTGATGCAGTTTGAGCTTTTCGTGGATGGCGGCCGGCGGTTTCCGGGTGGTGCGGTACGCCAGGTCCTCCAGATAGATCCACAGGTTGCTGTTGCGCTTGGCGCGTTCGGCGCGCACGAAGGGCTCGATCGTCTCCCAGATGCGGCGGGCCTGGGGGCCGTTCGAGCCGATGATCAGCTCCTCCTTGACGATGCCGTGTGCGACCAGCTTGCCGAGGTCGTCGTAGAGTCCGCCCACCATGCGCAACTGGGACCGGACCTCCAACGACAGGTCCGTATACGGCTGGACCGGTTGCTGGGGAAGCTCGTCGAAGACGAACTGTTGAGCGTCGAAGAACTCCTGGGTCCGGAACCGGCTGAAGACCTGGAGCACGACCGGCAGGGCGTAACCGTCCATCGTGGTTCGTGTCTGCCGGAGCGCGAGCGTCCCCGAGACGATCAGGGAGACGACGGCGATGGCGATGGAGGCGAGGGAGATTGCTGTCGTGGCGTCCACTTATCCAAGGTAATCGATCCCCTTGGCCGCGTGGAGTCTTCGGCAGCCGGTCACCAGCGCGGTAACTCGGGAGGATCGGATCGAAGGGGCATCGGCAATGGGGATCTCCGGCTGAGCGGATGTCGCGTCAGGAAAGACGGAGGCGCAGGTAGGAGCGGTCGTCGAAGCTGATCTGGCCGGCCATGACGCCCTTGGTGCCGCGGAGCGGGCCGATGCAGTGCGGGTCCTCGGCCAGCAGCTCGGCCAGCCGCGCCTCGGTTTCCGCCAGGGTCGGCCGGATCTCCGGATAGCCGTCGCTGGCCAGCACCAGCTCGTCGACGTGCCCGGGGACGTCGTGCACGGTGACGAGCGAGGGCGGCACCGGGCGGCCGTCGATCGCGGCGAAGGCGTAGGGACCGACGGTGTTGCGCAGGGCGCCCTGGCGGGAGATCAGCGCCCGGGCCGCGATCCGCCCCGGATCGGTGACGGCGAGATCCAGCTCTCCGGCCTCGCGGATGGCGAGCTCGGCCGCGATCACCGCCGCCCGGAAGTCGGCGGCGATCCGGTCGAGCGGCTTGCGCGGCCTGCCCGCGCCCTCAGCAAGCCCGGCGTAGTGGAAGCCGACATCCCCGATCTGCCACACCTGCCTGCGCCGCCGCGAGTAGACGGTCACCGACGCGCTCGGGCGCAGATGCGGCCGCAGCGCGGGGTCGATCCGCCCGGCAAGCGTCGACGTCAGGTGGCGAGTGGCGGTCTCCACGTCGGCGTCCTCGGCGAGGGTGGTGATCGCTTCGACGCAGGCGGCCATCGCCCAGCGGCCGCCCGGGACGGCCGGCACGCCGTACCCCTGGCCGGTTGTGTCTGTGGCGCCGTCCACGATCGCCGCGTGACTTTGCGTCACGATCACCGCGTCCTCGCAGAGCGAGGGGTTGCCGGCCTTGCCGGCGACGAAGCTCTCGATGACCCGCACGCCGGTCAGCCGTCGGCCCAGGCGTCCAGGTCCAGGCGTTGCAGCACGTGCGGGGCGAACATCGCGAAGACCGACAGGATGGCGATCAGCGTGAACAGGGTGCGCAGCACCAGTACCTCGCCGCGGCCGCCGACCTTGATGGCTATCCCGTTCGGCACCCCGACCATGCGCCACATCCGGCGTCCGGTCGGGATCGGCCACAGGATCGGTACGCCGTTCTTGGTGATCATGTCGCCCAGCAGGTGCACCACGCAGCCCACGCCGACCGCGAAGCCGAGCATCGGATAGCCGCGGTCGCCGGGCAGGTTCGCCGCCGTGAACCAGGCGATCGCCGCCGACGCCAGGGTCACGATCACCCAGCCCGCGCGTTCGGCCCACTCGTCGAACAGGCCGCGCAGGGCCAGGCCGGCCATGAAGAAGACCACCGCCACGACCGCCCACTTGCCGGAGCCCGCGCACAGCGCCGTCGTGCCCCAGCCGACCAGGCCGGCGAACGGCAGCGTGTGGGTGAACGTGCGGTGCCCGTTGTTGCGGCGCGGGTCCCTGCTCAGCTTGGTCGCCGTGTAGATGCCGAGCGAGATCTTCTCGATCACCTCGGCCACGAACAGCGAGAACACGCCGAACGTGCGGGCCACCGTGGCGCCGCCCTGGTTGCGGGTCACCTTGCCGGACAGGTCCAGGTCGGGCAGCAGGGCGCCGCCCGCGCAGACCGTGGTGCCGACCGCGATCGCGAGCGGCGACTGGGCGTACCCCGCGAAGTGATCCAAGGCCCAACTGCCGGCCAGCCAGACGGCCGCGCCCGACAGTGCGTGCGACGGACCCATCATGGTCGTGCCCACCCCTCCCCGTAGCCCCGGCGCGACGTGGCCGGGGGTAAACCTGGCAACTGTCGCAGAGCGGGGAGGGGCGTTCAACGACCGCCACGTCTACTGTGGAGTGTTTACGGTCACCTATAGGTCGGCGCGTTCCAGGGGGCGACCTGGTGCCGGTAGCCGTACCCGGCCTCGTACCGGCCGTACCGCGCGTGCCGCATCAGGCCCATGACCAGGAAGACCAGCGGGATCGCCGGCCAGAAGAAGTGCGCGCCCGAGAGGGCCCAGAGCGCGGTCAGGAAGAGCGCCAGGACGGCGACGAACCGGGCGTGCCGGCGGATGCCCCGGCGTGTCGCGGCCTGCGCCTCCGGTGTCGCGGCCAGCGCCTGGCGGCCGTTGTCGGGCAGGTCGGCGGTCAGCGGGCCGAGCTCGTCGCGGAACTTGGCGGCGTACACCTGACCGAGTCGCTCCTCACCCTCCTCGAGGGTGAGCCGCCCCTCGGTCATCGCGGCCCGCAGGATCGCGGCCACCTGCTCGCGCTCGGTGTCGGAGGTCCGCAGCCGCTGCGGACCGGACCGGGTGGCGTCGCTGGGATACACGGTGACCTCCTGAGACGTGGCGGGACTGGCTTCCAGCGTGGCCGATCCGGCACCGGGCCGCGTCGCCCCGGCGGAGCATCCGGTACGCCCACCGGCGGAGCAGCGGCAGTGCAGCGGCGTACGCCCTGAGGAGTACGCGGCAACCCGCCGTAGTACCAGGGGCGCAGGGAACCGTCGCCCTGCGTGCCGATGCCCGGGTGAGCTGCGGTGCCGTAGGTTCGAGGACGTGCCGGACCGGGGTGTGCGCGACCAGCCGTCTTCTGCTCGCAGGAGACCGTCCGCTGCCTTTCGGAAAGCTGCCTCCCGGAAAGCGGAGTGGGAGGAGTTCCGCCGCCGCAGCCGCTCGGGGCGGTTGCGGTCGGCGGACTGGCCCGCGTACGCCCGCCGCCGGTCGCGGCACGGGCACTGGCGGGGTGCGATCGTGGCCGCTCTCTGCTTCCACGTCTTCGGCAACTGGTCGTACGCGGCTCACCTGGCCCATCCGCGTGACGTCATCGCGTGCACGCTCCTGCTGGCCGGCCCGCTGGCCCTGGCCTGGCGGGGGCGCGCGCCGGTCGCGGTGGTCGCGGTCGCCGGTGCGGCCTCGATCGGGTACGCCGCCCTGGCCCCGCCGTCCTGGACCTACGCGGTCGCGCCGGTCATCGCGCTGTTCACCGCGGTCCGCACCGGTCACCGCCGATCCGCGCTGATCACGGCGGCGGCCGGCTACCTGGTCTACCTCGCGGTCCTCATCGTCTTCGCCGATCCGCTCGGGCTGCCGGCCACGGCCCGCCCGACCCCGCGCGACGCCGTGCTCACCGGCCTCGGGCTGGCGCTGACGGCGTTCATCGCCAGCGCCGCCGGCGCCCGCGCCGCATACCTGGCCGAGCTGTCCAAGGCCAACGCCGAACGCGCCCGTGCGAAAGCGGAGCAGGAACGCCGCCAGGCCGCCGACGAGCGGCTGCGCATCGCCCGGGAGCTGCACGACGTGCTCGGCCACCACCTGTCACTGATCAACGTGCAGGCCGGGGTGGGCCTGCACCTCATGGACAACCGCCCGGAGCAGGCCCGCGAGGCGCTGAGCGCGATCAAGACCGCGAGCGCCGAGGCGCTGCGGGAGGTCCGTGCCGTGCTGGGTGTGCTGCGCCCCGAGGAGGAGGCCGCGCCCCGCCAGCCCGCGCTGGGCCTGGACCGCCTCACCGACCTGACGGCGGACGCCGGCCTGCCGGTGACGACCGAGACGGTGGGGGAGCGGCGGGACCTGCCGGCCGAGGTGGACCGGGCGGCGTACCGGATCGTCCAGGAGGCCCTGACCAACGTGCGCCGGCATGCGGAGGCCGGCGCCTCGGCCACCGTCTCGGTGACGTACGCCCCGGGCGAGCTGCGGCTGGAGATCCGAAACGACGGCGCCCGGCCCCCGATCCGCCCGGAGGCCGACCGGGCCGGCGGGATCAACCGGGCCGGCGGGATCGACGGAGCTGGCGGGACCGACCGGGCTGGCGGGAACGACTGGGCCGGCGAGACTGACCGGACTGTCCAGGGCGATCGGGCCACGCCGGGCGGCCGGGCCGCCGAGGGCGGGGAGACCGGGGTGGCCGACGACGGTGGCAGCGGCATCGCCGGGATGCGGGCCCGGGCGGCCAGCCTGGGCGGCTCGCTGCAGGCGGGCCCGCTGCCCGACGGTGGCTACCTGGTCTCCGCGGTTCTGCCCACCCGCACCACTCCGACGAGGGAGCCCGCATGATCACCGTGCTGCTGGCCGACGACCAGGCCCTGGTCCGGGCCGGTTTCCGGGCGCTGCTGAACGCCGAGCCGGACATCGAGGTGGTCGCCGAGGCGGGTGACGGCCTGGAGGCCTCCCGGCTGGCCGCCCAGACCCGGCCGGACGTGGTGCTGATGGACATCCGGATGCCCGGCGTGGACGGGCTGGAGGCCACCCGGCGCATCGCCGCCGACCCGGACCTGGCCGGCACCCGGGTGGTCATCCTGACCACCTTCGAGCTGGACGAGTACGTCTTCGAGGCGCTGCGCACCGGCGCGTCGGGCTTCCTGGTCAAGGACACCGAACCGGTCGAGCTGCTGCGCGCGGTCCGGGCGGTCGCGGCCGGCGACGCCCTGCTGTCGCCGAGTGTCACCCGGCGGGTCATCGGTGAGTTCGCCACCCCGGGTGGCCGCGGTCGCCAGTCGGTGCCGGCCGGGGAGGCCGAACGCGCCCTGGAGCAGCTCACCGACCGCGAACGCGAGGTGATGGTGCTGGTCGGGGAGGGGTTGTCCAACGACGAGATCGCGGCCCGCCTGCTGATCAGCCCGGCGACCGCGAAGACCCACGTCAGCCGGACCATGGTGAAGCTGGGGGCGCGGGACCGGGCGCAGCTCGTGGTGCACGCCTACGAGGCGGGGCTGATCCGCCCGGGCTGGCTCACCTGAGCGGAGCCGGCCGGGGCGGCTGCTCCGCTCACTTCTCGACGTGCTTCTTCAGGGTCTCGTAGAACTGGCGGTCGCCGACCTGGCTGTAGACGTTGCGGTCGGCGCCGAGCAGCACCATGAACGGGCACTCCTCGTCCTCGCCGGTCAGGGTCTTCTCGAGCACCTTGCGGCCCGTCGCCACCTCGTACAGGGCCAGCCGGTACTTGGCCTCGCGCATCGGGATCCTGAGGCCCTTGGGGTCGTCGAACTTGCAGTTCTTGATCTTCTTGCCGGTCTGCACCAGGTCCACGCAGGCCACCAGGCGCACCTTGCCCGGCGACGACGGGTCCCACGCCTTCTGCTTCGGCGCCGTATACCAGTCCGGGATGTCGAACAGGGTCACCTCGTGCTTGGTGTCGAAGTCCTTGCTCTCCTCGCCGAAGATGCTCACCGGCTGGGTGCCCGACGACTTCACCTTCGGCGACTTCGGGTAGTACCACTGCTCGCAGATCCGCTTGAGGTCGTCGGCCGTGCGTACCGGATAGGTGCTCGCCCGGGGGCCGGTGACGGTCTCCGCCTCCGTGCCCGGGGCCGCGCCCGGCGCGGCGGACGGCGCGCCCGGGAAGCTCAGGCCCTTGGCGACCGGCGGCGTGCTCGACCGCATCGCTCGGATCCCCACGAAGCCGGCCCCGCCCAGGCAGCCCAGCACCACCACCACGGCGGTGACCGTTCCCCAGACACGCCACCGGGAACGCCGTGGCTGCGGCGCGGGCGCCTGCCATGGCGGAAACGCCGGCTGATCAGGTGTTATTCGTGGTTCATCCATGGGTCGCCTCCCCGTGTACCAGCATGGAAGCGGCGATCATATCGGTACGCGTCAGTAACCGGGGGCCACGCTCTCGCCGGGCCGGGCGAACCAGGTCGGCGCCTCCGGCGGGAGCGAGGTGCGGATGCGGAGCAGGGCGAACGGATCGAGCTCGGGCAGCGCGTCCGGGGCGAACCAGCCGACCGCGATCGATTCCGAGTCGTTGACCCGCGCCTCACCGCCCACCGCCCGGCAGCGGAACCAGCTGTTGACCATGTGGCAGCGGTCGCCGTTGGGGTAGACGACCTCGTGCAGGGCCACCCCGGCCAGGCGTTCGATCTCCACCTGGACGCCGGTCTCCTCCTCGACCTCGCGGACCAGCGCGTCCGCGGGCTGCTCGCCGGGATCCATCATCCCGGCGACGACCGACCACCGGTGGTTGTCGCTGCGTTGCCCGAGCAGGATCCGGCCGCGCTCGTCGAGGACGATCGCGCTGACCGTGGGAAACATGATCAGGTCGTGGCCGACCAGGGCACGCAGGTTCTTCACGTAGTCGGAGGCAGGCATGCCGCGACCTTAACGACGGCCGGTCAGCGCTGGAGCGCGACCTGCCCGGCGTACAGCAGCGCCACGGCGACCGCCAGCCCGCCGAGGACCAGCCGCAGTCCGCGTTCCGGCAGGCGGGGTTGCAGGTGCGCGCCGGCGTACCCGCCGACCAGGCCGCCCACGCCGCACAGCAGGCCGATGCCCCAGTCCGGGGCGATGTCGCCCTGCCCGGCCGCCGCCAGCGCGGCGAAGGCGCCGGCGCCGGCCACCGACGTGACGAAGGTCGAGGCCAGCGCCGCGGGCGCGACGACCGCCACCGGCAGCCCGCGGCCGACCAGGATCGGGCCCAGGATCGACCCGCCGCCGATCCCGTAGACGCCGCCGACCACCCCGACGCCCAGCGCCAGGCCCAGGATGCCCCGCTGCGGTGGTGGTGCGGCGGACGCCGGGCGGTCCGGCGGCGGTGGTTCGCGCAGGCAGAGCCAGACGCCCAGCGGCAGCAGCAGCACGGCGACGATCACCCGGAACACCCCCGGGCCGGGCACCGCGAAGACCCGGACCACCGCGCCCACCACCACGCCGGGCAGCGTGCCCAGCAGCAGGAGCCGGGTCAGCGGGCTGGCCAGGCTGCCCCGGCGCCGGTAGCGCAGCAGCGCGCCCGGCCCGGACACGACGTTGAACAGCAGGTTCGTCGGGGTCACCGCCGGGTTCGGCACGTCCAGCACGCTGAGCTGCACCGGCAGCAGGAACACCGCGCCGGAGACGCCGACCGGGGTGGTGACGATCGAGATGAGCAGGCCGGCGGTCACGGCGATGATGGCGTCGGCCCAGGTCACCGGGACAGTGTGCCCGGCGATTGTTAAGCCGGGTCCGGCCGTCGACGATCTTCGGCGGCGGGCTCCGTTAGTGTTCGTAACACCTGCCAGTAACAATGCAGCGAGGTCCGGACGAAGGGGGTGGGCGGCGGCGTGGCGGAGCGCGAGCGCTTGGCGCAGGCGGACTCCGGCGAGCGGCCCTGGCGTGCGTGGGGGCCCTATCTCGCCGAGCGGGCCTGGGGCACGGTCCGGGAGGACTACAGCGAGCACGGCACCGCCTGGGACTACTTCCCGCACGACCACGCGCGCTCCCGGGCGTACCGGTGGAACGACGACGGCATGGCCGGAGTCTGCGACGACCGGCAGACCTTCTGTTTCGCCCTGGCCCTGTGGAACGGCGCCGACCCGATCCTCAAGGAGCGGATGTTCGGCCTCGGCGGCGACGGCGGCAACCACGGCGAGGACGCCAAGGAGTACTGGTGGTACCAGGACTCCACGCCGACCCACTCGTGGATGCGCTGGCGCTATCACTACCCCCAGGCCCCCTTCCCGTACGACGAGCTGGTCCGGGTCAACGGCCACCGTTCCCGGGAGGAGCCGGAGTACGAGCTGATCGACACGGGCGTCTTCGACGATGACCGGTTCTGGGTCGTGACGGTCGACTACGCCAAGGCCGATGTGAACGACATGTGCATCGTCGTCACCGTCTCCAACCGCGGGCCGGACGAGGCCACCCTGCACGTGCTGCCGTCGCTGTGGTTCCGCAACACCTGGTCGTGGGGCCTGCCCAACCGCCCGGTCCCGGTCATCACCGGCAGTCCCGGTCGGCTCGACGGCGAGCACCGCACCCTCGGGCACATCACCCTGGACGGCGAGGGCGCGCCGCCCGCGCTGATGTGCGACAACGAGACCAACGCGCAGCGGCTGTGGGGCCTGCCCGGCACGAGCATGTACCCCAAGGACGGGATCAACGACCACCTCCTCGCCGGCGCCCCGACGGTCAACCCGGCCGGGGTGGGCACCAAGGGCGCGCTGCACTACGAGCTGACGCTGGGCCCGGGGGAGACCCGCGAGATCCGGCTGCGGCTGACCCGCAGCGACGAGGCTCCCGGCGAGCCCGATCTGGGTGACGGCTTCGCGGCCGTGGTGCGGGACCGGCTGGCCGAGGCGGACGCGTACTTCGCCGAGCTGATCCCCGCCGCGGCCTCGGCCGAGGAGGCCGCCGTCGCCCGCCAGGGCATCGCCGGGCTGATGTGGGGCAAGCAGTTCTACCACTTCGACGTCAAGCAGTGGCTGCACGGCGATCCCGGCTCCGCGCCACCGCCGCCCGGCCGGCGCTACGGGCGCAACAACGCCTGGTGGCACATGAACAGCTTCGACGTCATCTCCATGCCGGACCCCTGGGAGTATCCCTGGTACGCCGCCTGGGACCTGGCCTTCCACTGCGTCTCGATCGCCCGGGTCGATCCGGGGTTCGCCAAGTCGCAGCTGCTGCTGTTGCTGCGCGAGTGGTACATGCACCCCAACGGCCAGATCCCCGCGTACGAGTGGGCCTTCGGTGACGTCAACCCGCCGGTGCACGCCTGGGCCGCGCTCAACGTCTTCGAGATCGACGGGGGCCGGGACTTCGACTTCCTGGCCCGGGTCATGCACAAGCTGCTGCTGAACTTCACCTGGTGGGTCAACCGCAAGGACGTCGGCGGCAACAACGTCTTCGAGGGCGGCTTCCTCGGGCTGGACAACGTGGGCCCGTTCGACCGGTCGGCGGCGCTGCCGGTGGCCGGCGTGCTGGAGCAGTCCGACGGCACCGGCTGGATGGCCATGTACGCGCTGAACCTGCTCGACATGTCGATCCGGCTGGCGCTGCACGACCGCACCTACGAGGACATGGCGACCAAGTTCTTCGAGCACTTCGCGTACATCGCCGAGGCGGCGTACCGGCAGGGGCTCTGGGACGACGAGGACTGCTTCTTCTACGACGTGCTGCGCCTGCCCGACGGGCACCGGATGCCGCTGAAGGCCCGGTCCATCGTCGGGCTGCTGCCGCTGGCGGCGACCACCCGGCTGTCCGCCGGCACCCTCAACCGGCTGCCCGAGCTGGCCGCCCGGCTGCGCTGGCTGCTGGCCGGGCAGGCCGAGTACGCCGACGTGATCAGCGCGCGCCGGCTGTCGGCCGACGGCCGCCAGCAGCGGCTGCTGTCCATGGTGGGCCAGGACCAGCTGCTGCGGATCCTGGCCCGGATGCTCGACCCGGAGGAGTTCCTTTCCCCGTACGGGCTCAGAACGCTCTCCCGCGCGCACCTGGAGAAGCCGTTCACGGTGCACCTGGGCGGTTCGGAGTTCACCGTCGGGTACGAGCCGGCCGAGAGCACCAGCGGCCTGTTCGGCGGCAACTCCAACTGGCGCGGCCCGGTCTGGATGCCGGTCAACTACCTGCTCATCGAGGCGCTGCGGGAGTTCGCGGCGTTCTTCGGCGACGACCTGATGGTGGAGTACCCGACCGGCTCGCAGACCAAGATGCCGCTGAGCGCGGTCGCCGACGACCTGTCCCGGCGGCTGGTGTCGCTGTTCGTCCCGGACTCGTGGGGCCGGCGCCCGATCTACGGTGCCTCCGAGGTGTTCCAGAACCACCCGGACTGGAAGGACCTGATCGCGTTCCCCGAGTACTTCCACGGCGACAACGGTGCCGGCCTGGGCGCCTGGCATCAGACCGGCTGGACCGCGCTGGTGGTCGACCTCATCCTGACGCTGCACCGCCGCTGAGCACCGGATCGCCGGAGGCTAGGTACGCGAACTCAGGGAACGGGCGGCCGGCGGGACGAGGATCGACGGCGTGACCTCGTACCCGTGCCCGTCGTGCCGTACCCCGGCGAACCTGACGTCCGGCTGCCCCGGCTGCGGCCGCGGCCCGGACCCCGACGCCGCCGAGGTGATCCGCCTCGACGCCGAGATCCCGGTGCTCACCGCCCGGCTGGCGGCGGCCCGAGAGGCGGCCGCGGGCGCCGACGCGGCGCTGCGCCACGCGTGGCAGCAGCGGGAGGCCGCAGTCGCGCGGATCCGGGCGTCGCTGGCACCCGTGCCCCGGATGCCGGCCCCCGCCCCGCCGGTCCCCGCCCGTGCACCGGCGGCCCCCCGGTCCAAGGAAGCCTCGACCCGGCTCGTGCAGAACGCGTTGTTCCTGCTCGGCGGCCTGCTGCTGGGTGTGGCGGCGATCGTCTTCACCGCGGTGGCCTGGTCGCAGTTCGGCGTGGGCGGCCGGGCGCTGCTGCTGGCCGGCTTCACCGTCGCGGCCCTGGCGGCACCGTTCGCCGCGCTGCGCCGCGGCCTGACCGCGACGGCCGAGACCTTCGCGGCGGTGGGCCTGCTGCTGGTCCTGCTCGACGGGTACGCGGCCTGGTACGTCAACCTGTTCGGCGTCGCGGACTACTCGGCGCTGGGGTACGCGGGCGCGGTCTGCGCGGTGACGGCTGCCGTGGCTGCCGGGTACGAGCACGTGACCGGCCTGATCGGTCCCCGCTTCGGTGCGCTGCTGGTGGCCCAGCCGGTGCTGCCGCTGCTGGTGGCGCCGTTCGACCCGGATCCGACCGGGTGGGCGTACACGCTGGTGGCGGTGGCTGTGCTGAACCTCGCGGTGGTCCAGCTGCGGCGTTCCGGGCTGACGGCGCTGGGGGTCACGGCGTACGTGCTCGGCGGGGGCGCGGCGATGCTGGCCGGGCTGGCCGCCCTGGTCGGGCTCGGCACTGATGCCGGGCCCGGGCGGATGGCGGTGGCCGCCGGAGCGCTGGTCGCGGCGGCGGTCGTGCCCGTCGCCGGGGCCGTCCTGGCCCGGGCTCCGCGCTGGCAGTCGGTCACCGGCGGACTGCTCGTGGTCGCGCTGGCCGTCGCGGCCGGTCGGTTCGCCGGGGTCGCCGGCGGCAGCTTCGCCGCGCCGGTGCTGGTGGTCGCGGCTCTCGCGGCGCTGGCCGTGCTCGTCACGGCGGTGAACCGGCGGCTGCCGGAAGTGGTACGCCTCGGCCCGTGGATCGGGGCCCTGCTGGTGGTCACCTGCACCGGGGTCGTCGTTGTGGCGGTCACGATCACCGCGGTGGCCGTCGGTCGTGGCGACTGGCGCCTGCCGGCGGTGATCGCCCTGCTCACGGGCGGGATGACCGTGCTGGTGTCGCGCAGCGCACAGCCGCATACGGTGCTCGGTGGCCTGGCGCTGACGGCTGTCGCGGCGCCGGTCGCCTTCGGGCTGCCGTGGTGGACGGCGCCGGGGTTCGAGCTGGTCGTGGTGGCGGGGGCGCTGGGGTTGGCGCTGCGGGGGTTCCCGCTCTGGCCCGCTGCCGTGGCGGTTGTGCTGACCAGTCATGCGGTGGGTGTTGCCTTCGAGCGGCCGGGGGTGGCCTGCGCGACCTTGACGGGGGTGGCCGCCATCGGCGTCGCCACGGCGGTCGTCGCCCGCATGGGTGGACTCGTTGTCGCTCGAGGCCGGGCGCGGCTGGTCGGGGGAGTGGCGCTTGCGGTGGGCATGGTCGCCGTACCGGCCGCTGCCTGGACCGGCGCCGCCGCGCTGTCGCTGTCCGCCCCGGTGCAGAGCCGCGTGGCGTTGACCGCCGCTGCCCTGCTCGTCGGTGCCCTGCTGATCGTCGGCCGCGGTTACCGGCCCTTCGCCCTGGTGGCAGCACTGCTCGGTGTCGTGTCCGCGCCGATCTGGGCCCTGGCCACCGGCGACTCTCCGGCGATCTATGCGGCCACCGCGCTGTTGCTGGTCGCGCTGACCTTCTCGCGTACCGTTCCGGCCGGTCTTGCTGCTCTTCCGCTCGGGATCGCGTTGTTCGTGGCGACCGCGCCGAGCCTGTCCGCTGTGCTGCTGCGTCCCTACGGCTGGCTGGGCCGGGTGTGGGCCGGACGTCCGGCGGGCACCGGTGTCGGCGCGGTGGTCTTCGCCGACGTCGTCGCCCTGGGAATTCTCGCCGTGGCGGTGGTGATCGTCGTCCAGGCCGCTCGTGGGCGGCGGAGCGCGGTGTGGGCGGTGGCGCCGGTGCTGGCGGTCATCGCTCCCCTGGGTCTCGCCGCGGCCGGGGTGCCCTGGCCCGGAGTGCCGGCGGAGAGCCTGGTCGTCGGGCTCGCCGGCCTGCTCGCGGTGGCGCTGCTGCGCCCGGGAGTGCGGATGGCGGGCCCCGCGGTGGTGTGCGCTGCGCTGGCCGGTGCCGGGCTCGCCGGTGCGCTGGCGACCCGCGGCGCGACGCTGGCCGCGCTGGGGCTGACCGTGGTCGCCGGTGCGGTGGCCGGTGTGACGGGCCGCGCCCTGGGCGCGCGGCTGGCCGGCTGGCTGATCGGCGCCGGGACGACGGTGGCGTTCGCCTACACGGTGGGCCGGGCGGCTGATCTCTCCCCGGCGACCAGTGCCTTCATCGTGCTCGGTGCCGCCGCCGTGGTCCTGGCTGTCGGCGCGGTGCTCGGCGGGCACCGGGCTGTGGAGGGGCGGGCGGTGCAGGTGGCGGCGCACGCCGGGGCCCTGGTGGCGCTGCTGCTGACCACCGGCTCGATCCGGCACGCTGCCGCGGTGTGCACGTTCTGGGGGCTGGCGCTCGGCGTGCGCGCGTTGCGGCCGGGTGAGGCGGCGGCGGTCCGGCGGGGACATGTGCTGGCAGCCGCGGTCGCCGAGCTGGGTGGCTGGTGGCTGCTGATCGCCTCGGAGCGGGTGGCGACCGTTGAGGCGTACACGCTGCCGGCGGCCGGGGTGGCGCTGCTGGCCGGGTGGCTGGCGCGGCGGACCCGGCCGGGGCTGTCGAGCTGGGTGACGTACGGGCCGGCGCTGGCCGCGGCGCTGTTGCCGACGTTGGCCTCCGTGCTGGCGGGCGAGGGACAGCCGCTGCGCCGGTTGCTGCTCGGCCTGGGCGCGCTGGTGGTGCTGCTGGCCGGCTCGTACGGGCGGCTGCGGGCGCCGGTGGTGGCGGGTGGCGCGGTGCTGGCCGTGGTGGCGCTGCACGAGGTGGTGCTGGTCTGGGACCTGCTGCCGCGGTGGATCCCGCTGGCGGGGGCGGGGCTGCTGCTGGTCGGGCTGGCGATGACGCTGGAGCGGCGCCGGCGGGATCTGGCCCGGATCCGCGCCGCCCTGGGCCGGATGAGCTGAGCGGGAGCGGGCTGAACGGGAGGGGCCGGCGGCGGGCTGGCGGAAATCCGCTGGAATGCGGCTGTTACAGCCCTGTCCGCGCTCATCGCCGTGCTCCTACCGTGGCACATGCTTCGTTACATCATGCCCGTGGTCGTGGCTCTCGTCTGGGCCGGCATCTTCTCGTTCGTACCGGAACCGCACCGCCGCCGGATCAACGCGGTCCTCATCGGCGGCGCCGGGGCCGCCTACATCAGCGGTGGCAGTTTCGGCCTGGGCGAGCTGGCGTTCACCGCGGTGGTGAGCGCGGTCGCCTACCTGGGGCTGCGGTCGTGGACCTTCATCGGCGTCGGCTGGCTGCTGCACACCGGCTGGGACATCCTGCACCACCGGCGGGGCGCGCCGTTGATCCCGTCGCTGCCCGACTCCTCGTTCGGATGTGCCATCTGCGACCCGGTCATCGCCCTGTGGTGTTTCACGGGCGGCCGGTCGCCGCGGGAACTGCTCCAGTGGTGGCGCGGGTGGCGCCGGGCGGAGGGCGTGCCGGGTCTCGCCCCGGACATCGGCTGACTTCTATGGTTGTCGGGTAGCTTAAAACGTTTCATCGTCGCGGCCGCGACCATGCAGGAGATCCGCCCCCGCTCCCCGTCACCGCTCTCACCGTCGGCGACCGTGCCGAGCCGGTGGCCGTCGAGGGGACGCCGCTGTTCGGCTGGCAGCCGCGTGACCTCGACAGCGGCGAGCGGCAGACCGCGTACCGGATCAGGGTCGTCTCCGGCGGCGACCCGGCGCGGACGGTCCGGGACAGCGGCAAGGTCGTCTCGGACCGGACGGCCTACGTGCCGTACGGCGGGCCGGTGCTGACCGGCGATGCGGCGTACCGGTGGACGGTCCGCACCTGGGACCGTGCCGGCGCCGCCTCGCCGTGGTCGCGCCCGGCCGCGTTCGGAACCGGGATCGGCGGCGCCGGGTGGCACGCGTCCTGGATCCGGCGCACGACGGCGGCGGCACGACGATGTCAGTGGACCTGCCGGTCAATGTCACGGCCCGGGTCGAGCTGCCGGTCCCCGGCGGTACGCCCACCGCGGGCGACCGGCGCCGTGCGGCTCGAGGGCGTCCACGACGGGGCCGCGACCTACACGGTGCGCTCGGGGCGCAGCAGGTTCATCCCGGGGACTCAGCCTGACGAGCCCACCGCGGACAGCGGACTCCGGTAGGGTGCGCGATCATGGGCGCGATCAAACCGTGGCATCTGCTGGTCTGTCTCATCGTCGTGGCGGTGATCATCGGCGGGCTCGTGGTCGCGGGCCGAGCCAGCCGGCGCAAGTAGCCCCGGCTCAGCCCGTCCGCCGGCCCGTCCACAGCAGGTAATCCCACCGCATGACGCCGTTGCCGCGGTCGTGGCGGTGGGCCAGGCCGGCGAGATCCCGGTCGAGTGCGGCCACGCGTCCGGGCTCGGCGGCGAGGTGGCGGTAGGCGGCGACCGTCGGTCCGTAGTGCGTCTTGAAGAAGTCGCGGAACTGCGCGCCGTCGGCGAACCGGTCGATCACCGCGGCGTCCACCGTGGCGGTGACCTCGGCAACCCGATCGCCGAAAAGCTCCCGCACGTGTGCCGCGCTGCCCCACAGCGGCGGCGGCTGCATGCCCGGGGGAGGCGGCGGGGTGTACGCCTTCATGAGGCCGAAGAGCTGCCCGATGAAGCCCTGCGGCGTCCAATTGATCATCCCGATCGTGCCGCCCGGCCGGCACACCCGCACAAGCTCGTCCGCGGCGGCCCGGTGGTGCGGGGCGAACATCACCCCGACGCACGACAGGACGACGTCGAACGAGCCGTCCGGGAACGGCAGCGCCTCGGCATCGCCTTCGCGCCAGTCCACCACCGCTCCACGCCTGGCTGCCAGCGCGCGGCCGGCCTCCAGCAGCGGCGGGGTCAGGTCGCAGGCCACCACCTCGGCGCCGGTCAGCGCGGCCGGGATCGCCGCGTTCCCGGTGCCGGCGGCCACGTCGAGCACCCGCTGCCCGGGGCCGGTGCGGCAGGCCGCGACCAGCGTCGCGCCGAGCTGCGGGATCACCTCGGTGGCGACGCTGGGGTAGTCGCCGAGCGCCCACATCGCCCGGTGGCGGGCCTTGAGTGCGCGGTCGGCCCCGGTCGTGTCCGGCTGAACGGTCATCTGCTGGGCTCCTCTCCTCGGCAGCGACGCTACGGAGGGCCGGAAGCCCCGGGCCAGTACAGGATGTGTACTGCCGTCAGGCGGCGCCGCGGGCCTACGCTGCTCCTCATGGGCGCCTCCTATCACCAGTTCTGTCCCGTGGCCAAGGCCATGGAGCTGCTCGACGAACGCTGGACCCTGCTCATCGTCCGCGAGCTGGTGGCCGGCAGCTGCCGCTTCAACGACCTGCGTCGGGGACTGCCCCGGATGTCCCCGACGCTGCTGTCGAAGCGGCTGCAGCAGCTGGCCTCGGCCGGCGTCGTCGAGCGGCGGCCCGCCGACGGCGAGGTGCAGTACCGGCTGACCCCGGCCGGCCGGGAACTGCGGCCGATCGTCGAGGCGGTCGGTGCCTGGGGCGTCCGCTGGGTCGGCGAGCTCGGCGACGCGGATCTGGACCCGAAGCTGCTGCTGTGGGACATGCACCGCAACATCGACCACGCGGCGGTGCCGTCCGGGCGTACCGTCGTCGCGCTGAGCTTCCCTGATGTGCCGGCGCCGCATCCGCGCTCGTGGTGGCTGGTGATCGCCGACGGCGAGGCGGACGTGTGCGACGAGGACCCGGGCCACGAGGTCACCGTCAGCCTGACCGCGGAGCTGCGCGCCCTGGTCGAGGTCTGGCGCGGTGACCGGACGTGGGCCGAGGTGCTGCGGACGGGACGGCTGCGGGTGCACGGACCGGAGGCAGTCCGCCGGGCGCTGCCCGGGTGGTTCACGTTGTCGCTGTTCGCGTCGGTGCCCCGCCCACCCGCCGCTGTGCCCGCCTGACGGGTGAACGGCACACCCGGCGTCCCACCGTTCCGGGCGGGACGCCGGCGTTCGGATGCGCCGGTGTCACGACCGGCGGCCGGGCAGTGGCACCCGGGCCCAGTCGGTGTCCGACGCCAGATAGAAGCCCGGATACGAAGGCTGGTTGTACGTCGTCTGCTGGCGTGCCACCTCGACCCGGTACTGCGGGTCGTGCATCAGCGTGTACAGCTTGTGGGACGTCACCTCGGTGCTCACGTGGATCCGGATCGCGGAGCTGTCCACCGTGCGCAGCAGCAGTTCCTCGCGCCAGTCGCCGAAGATGTCCGCCACCAGGCTGGGGTTGCCCTTGGTGCCGTTGTTGGTGCGCGTGCCCTCGGCGGTCAGCAGCGTGCCGCGCTGCCAGTCATCGATGGTCGGGGTCACCTCCAGCGCCCCGTTGACGATCTGCGTCGTCAGGTCCGCGGCCCACCTGATGCTCTGATTCGTGCCGGGGATGGGGCCGGGAGTCGCCTGGCCGGTCGCGGTGTGCAGACCGAGCGCTTCGGAGCCGCCGGGCATGCTGGCCCAGGACTCGATGCCGCGCACCTGCGGCAGGACGTCCCCGATCATCCCGCGCCCGGTGTCGCGGCCGGAGTACGTACCGAACAGCACCTCGCCGGTCGCCGCGTCGCGCATCGCCATGCCGTACGGCGCCGACGTGCCGCCCTCGTGCACGGTGAAGATCTCCGGGCCGGGCCGGTCCGGGTTGATGTCGGTGACGTGCATGGCGTCGCCGTGCCCGAGCCGGGCCCGCTGCCCCGGTGCGGCGCTGCCCTCCGGCAGCACGCCGAAGGACGAGTACAGCAGGCTGCCGTCGTGGTCGATGGTGGCGCCGCCGTACACGATCTCCTGACGTCCGTCGCCGTCCACGTCGGCGGCGCTGAGCGAGTGGAAGCCCTGCGTGGTGAGGGTGCCGAACTCGGGGTCGGTACCGTCGCGGCCGTGCGGCGAGTCGTTGAACGGGTTGGTCATCGGCGTCCAGCCGCTGTCGACGGACCAGTCCTGGACGATCCGGCGGCCGTCCCAGCGGTACGCGACGAGCGTGGAACGGGTGTAGTAGCCGCGGGCGAAGACGGCGGACGGCCGGCGCCCGTCGAGGTACGCCACGCCCGCGAGGAACCGGTCCACCCGGTTGCCCGGCTCGATCCGTGCCATGGCGTAGTCGCCCCACATGAGGCCGTCGTCGTGGCGGCCCGGCCGGTACGGGATGGTCTGCAGCTCCCGCCCGGTCGCCCCCTCGAAGACGGTGAGGTACTCCGGTCCGTCGAGGATGAAGCCGGCGAACGCCCGCAGGTTGTTGCGGGCGCTGCGCGACGGCGCGTAGACGTCCATGAAGTGGTCCGCGAGCGCCTCCGCGTCCGCCCGGCTCAGCGGGTAGGCGTACGCCGGCGCGATACCGAACGCCTCCTCCAGCGTCGCCGGCCAGTTGCCGGCGACCACCTCGGGGTGCCGGTGCCAGCCGAGGAACATCTCGACGACGTGGTCGTAGTATCCCGCGGCGCTCAGCCGGTAGTCGTCGCTGTGCGCGTGACCGGCGCGGACGTCGGCGCGCGGCATGGTGATGAAGCGCTGGGACACGACGTCGCCGTCCCGGCCGTACCGGATGGTCTTCGTCCCGGGTGCGGTCTTGACCATCATCTCCGAGCGGCCGTCGCCGTCGAAGTCGTAGACCAGGAACTGCGTGTAGTGCGCCCCGGCGCGGATGTTCACGCCGAGGTCGATGCGGTGCCGCAGGGTGCCGTCGAGCTCGTAGGTGTCGATGAAGACGTTGCCGGTGTAGCCGACCTGGGAGACGTCCTTGGAGTTGGAGGGGTCCCACTTGACGACGTACTCGTACTGACCGTCGCCGTCCACGTCACCGACGCTCATGTCGTTGGCCGAGTACGTGTACGCCTCGCCGGCCGGGGTGACGCCGTCCGCGGGCTTGCGCAGCGGCAGTTCGTAGTGGCCGGCCGACCAGGCGGACACCTCCGCGCTGCGGGCCGCCGCGACGCCGCGGACCAGCGACGCGACGCGGTACTTCGCCGTGGTGGTGCCGCTCCTGTCGAGGTAGTTCGTGCTGTCGGTGACCGTGGCGATCCGCCGGCCGTCCCGGTACACGGCGAAGTCGGTGCCGGTCAGGCCGGTCGCGGAGTGCCCCGACGCCTCGGGTCCCAGCAGTCGCCAGCTCAGGAAGACGCCCTCGCTGGTGGCGGCGGCGACGAGACCGCGGTCGAGGCGTTCCAGCGCGACGCCGGGCCGCCCGCCGGACCGCGCGTCGTCCGGCGAGGCCACGCCGGGGGATGCCGGCAGGCCGGCGAGGAACAAGGCCGCCGCGCAGGCGGCGGCGACGGACGCTGTCGAGGCGCGGACGCGCCGGCGTCGATACGCGTGGTGAGGACTCATCTCGGTACGCCCTTCGGGGTGACGAGGTTGCGGACGTCGTGGGTGCGGATCAGGCCGCGTCGATCTCGGCCTGGAGTTCCTTGATGAAGGCCGCGGCGGCCTGCCGCGGGGTCTGCCGCTCGAAGAGCACCGCCTCGCTGTGGCGCTTGAGGATGGCTTCGATGCCGCTCGCGCCCTTCGGCGTGACCCGCGGCGGCGGCCCGACCTTGAGCGCGGCGAGGTATTCGGCGGCGGCCTGGTCGCCTGCGGTGAGCTTCGGCGTGATCGCGGCCCGGACCTTGGTGTTGGCCGGGACGCCGCGGTCGGTGAGCAGGATGTCGCCGGCCTCCGCGGTGTTGGCCAGGAAGTTGACCAGGAGCGCGGCCTCGGCCGGGTGCTTCGACCGCGCCGAGACCGACCAGAACATCGACGGCTTGTAGTAGGCGGCCGGAGCCGCGGCCTTCTCGCCCGGCAGCCGGAGCAGCTTGAGGTTCTGCCCGCTGGCCTCGGCCACGGACGGCAGCTGGGTGTTCCACCAAGTGCCGAACGCGGCGGTGTTGGTGGCGCTGCCGGACTGGTCCAGGGCGGCACCGGCCCGCTCGACGGTGACCGAGGGCGGCGGCGCGATGCCCTGCTTGGCCAGGTCCAGCAGGTACTGCCAGAAGCCGGCCAGCACGGCCGGGGGGATCGCGACGTCGCCGTTGTCGCCGTAGAGGGTGGCGCCGGCCTGGCGGGCCCAGATGTTGACGCCACCGGTGTCGAAACCCCAGGACTGGATGCCGTGCACCTTGCCGCCGCTCGCTCGCGAGACCTGCGCGCCGAGGTTCTTCAGGTCGTCCCAGGTCCAGGTGCTGTCGTCGGGCAGCGCGATCTTGTACTCGGCGAGCAGGTCGGTGTTGGCCACGATCGCGTACGCGGCGAGCCCGGTCGGGATCGCGTACTGCTTGCCGCCGACCTTGCCGGTCTCCAGGGCGCCCGCGTCGAAGTCGGCCGTGCTGAGGTGCTTGGTGGCGGTGCCCAGGTCCAGCAGGGCGCCGCGCTCGGCGTAGGAGGACAGGTAGAGCTCGTCCATCTGGATGATGTCGGGGGCGTCGTTGGCGGCCACGGTGGTGGCCAGGCTGTCCCAGTAGCCGTTCCACTCCTTGAACTCACCCTTCACGGTGACGTTCGGATGCGCCTTGGTGAACAGGTCGATGACCTGCTGGGTGCGCTTGTGGCGGGCGTCCGAGCCCCACCACGTGAAGCGCAGGGTGACGGGGTCGGTGGAGATCTCGTCGCTCGCGTCGCCCCCACTGTCACCGCAGGCCGCGAGCGCGGCGGCGGCGGCGGTGCCGACGGCGAGGGACAGGACGGATCGTCTGGTTGTTCCGGCGTGCATCGAATTGTCCTTCCGAGGGGTGCCCGGGGATGGGGAGAGTGCAGCGGTGATCGGCTACTTGATGCCGGTGGTGGCGATGCCTTTGATCAGGTAGCGCTGGCCGATCAGGAACGCGAGGAAGACCGGCAGCAGCGAGACCACGCTCATGGCGAACATGGAGCCCCACGACGTGGCGACCGTGGAGTCCACGAAGGACCGCAGCGCGACGGGGACGGTGTACATCTCGGGATCGGTCAGGTAGATGAGCTGGCTGAAGAAGTCGTTCCAGGTCCAGATGAACGTGAAGATCGTCGTGGTCGCCAGCGCCGGCAGCATCAGCGGCAGGATGACCCGCAGGAAGATCCGCGGGTGACCGGCGCCGTCGATGCGGGCGGCCTCGTCCAGTTCCCGCGGCAGCCCGCGGATGAACTGGACCATCAGGAAGACGAAGAACGCGTCGGTGGCCAGCAGCTTCGGCACGATCAGCGGCAGGAAGGTGTTCACCCAGCCGAGCTGGGAGAACAGGATGTACTGCGGCACGATGATCACGTGGATGGGCAGCATGATGGTGCCGAGCATGGTCGCGAAGAAGAGCTTCTTGCCGGTGAAGTCCAGGCGGGCGAACGCGTAGGCCGCCATCGAGCAGGAGACCAGGTTGCCGATGATGCAGGCCAGCACGACGATCGCCGAGTTCAGCAGGTAGTGGCCGAACGGTGCGGCGAGCGCGTTCCATCCGTCGCTGTAGTTGGCGACCTGCAGGCTGTCCAGCACGATGCCCGGCGACCGGAAGATCTCGTTGTTCGGCCGCAGCGAGCTGACCACCATCCAGATCACCGGGTAGAGCATGATCAGCGCGAGCAGGCTGAGGCCGGTGTGCTTGACGATCGAGCGCAGGGGGGCCGGCACCCGTACCCGGGGCGGGCGGGGGTCGCCCGCGGTGCTGACCGGGACGGCGCGTTCCTGAAGATCAGTCATCGTAGAAGACCCAACGCTTGGCAGCCCAGAAGTTGACCGCGGTGAACGCGGCGATGATCAGCAGGAGCAGCCAGGCCAGCGCCGAGGCGTACCCCATGTCGAAGTTGTTGAATCCGCGCTGGTAGAGGTAGAGCGTGTAGAACAGCGTGGAGTCCGACGGCCCGCCGGTCCCGCCCGAGACCACGAACGCCTGGGTGAAGGACTGGAAGGCGTGGATGATCTGCAACACCAGGTTGAAGAAGATGATCGGCGAGAGCAGCGGCAGGGTGATCCGGCGGAACTGTGTCCACCGGTTGGCGCCGTCGACCGCCGCGGCCTCGTAGTACATGGCCGGGATCTGCCGCAGGCCGGCCAGGAAGATGACCATCGGCGCGCCGAAGGTCCACACGTTCAGCACGATGAGTGTCGACAGGGCGGTGTCCGGGTCGGAGATCCAGCCGCGGCCGGTTATGCCCACCACGTCGAGCACCTGGTTGAGCAGGCCCTCCGCGCCGAAGATCTGCCGCCACAGCACGGCGATCGCGACGCTGGAGCCCAGCAGCGACGGCAGGTAGAAGGCCGAGCGGTAGAACGCCAGCCCGCGTAGTCCACGGTCGAGCAGCATCGCCAGGCCCAGCGCCGCGGCCAGCTGCAACGGCACGGAGACGAAGACGTACAGGAACGTGACGCCGAGCGCCCGGTGCAGGCGCTCGTCGGAGAGCATCCGGTTGACGTTCTCCAGGCCGTTGAACTCCGGCGCCTGGATGAGGTTGTAGTCGGTGAAGCCGAGCACGAACGAAGCCACGACGGGCCCGGCGGTGATCACCGTCAGTCCGGCGAACCAGGGCAGGAGGAAGAGGTAGGCGGCCTTGTTGTCCCGCTTGCGCCGCGGGCCGCTCCGGGTGGTGCCGAGCCGCTGGAACTTCTCGAGAGCACTCACACGACCCTCCTTCAGCTGAGCGGTCGAGAAACGAGCGACTCTCCTCACGCCGCGCGGAAAGCGCTTTCCAGCAGTTTGCATCGGTGTCCCGCGCGGGTCAACGGTTTCCGGCAAGTAAAATGGATCGTTTCACGCATCGGTCGGAGCAAAGCATTCTTAGGTTTCCTCATCATTGTGGTGACGCACCTGCTGCTGTGTAGGGAAGCGAGGCAAGGAGGCCTTGCTTCATCATAGATCATCGTCTATTGTAGGAAGAACTCTCTTAAAACGTTTCATTGAGCGAGGGAGATGGGGTGCCGCCTCAGCGCTGGCTGCGCCGCTCCGGCCCGCTCCGCATCGAGTTCGGGGCCGACTACAACCCGGAGCAGTGGCCGCCCGCGGTCTGGGCCGACGACGTACGAGCCATGCGGGAAGCCGGCGTCACCATCGTCTCGCTCGCCGTCTTCTCCTGGGCCCGCCTCGAGCCCCGCTCCGGCGAGTACCACTTCGGCTGGCTCGACGACGTGATCGGACTGCTCGCCGCGGACGGGATCCTGCTCGACCTGGCCACCGCGACCGCCTCCCCGCCGCCGTGGCTGAGCACCGCGCATCCGGAGATCCTGCCGGTGGACCGGCTGGGGCACACGTTCTCACCGGGCGGGCGCCAGCACTGGCGACCGACCTCGCCGGTCTTCCGGCAGCACGCGCTGCGCCTGGTGCGGGCGATGGCGACGCGCTACGCCGGGCATCCGGCGCTGGCGGCGTGGCACGTCTCCAACGAGCTCGGCTGCCACAACGTCTACGACTACTCCGATGACGCTGCGCGCGCCTTCCGGCGCTGGCTCCGGGGCCGCTACCGGACGCTGGACGCGCTCAACGCGGCCTGGGGGACCGCCTTCTGGTCGCAGCGGTACGCGGACTGGGACGAGATCCTGCCGCCGCGGCTCGCCCCCACCCATCCCAACCCGACGCAGCAGCTGGATTTCAAGCGCTTCTCCTCCGACGCGCTCAAGGAGCACCTGCGCGCCGAGCGGGACATCCTCCGCGAGATCACCCCGGGCGTGCCGGTCACGACCAACTTCATGGTCGCCGGGGACATCGACATCATCGACTACGCCGACTGGGTGCCCGAGGTGGACTTCCTCGCCAACGACCACTACGTGCGTCCCGGGCCGCAGGCGCAGGACGAGCTGTCGTTCTCCGCGAACCTGACGGGCAATCTGGCCGGCGGCCGGCCGTGGTTCCTGATGGAACACTCGACCAGCGCGGTGAACTGGCAGCCGGTCAACGTCGCGAAGAAGCCGGGTGAGCTGGCCCGCGACTCACTCACCCACGTGGCGCACGGCGCGGACGCGGTCTGCTTCTTCCAGTGGCGGCAGTCCAGGGCCGGGGCCGAGAAGTACCACTCGGCGATGGTGCCGCACGCCGGGACCGACAGCGTGTTGTTCCGGTCGGTGGCGGCACTCGGTGCCCGGCTGCGTGAAATGGCGTATGTCGCCGGTGTCGCGCGGACCCCGGCACAGGCGGCGATCGTCTTCGACTGGCCGTCCTGGTGGGCGGCCGAGCAGGACTCCCACCCCAGCGATCGGCTGCGCTACAAGCAGGAGGCGCTGGACTGGTACACGGCGTTCCTCGATGCCGGCGTGCGGGTGGACGTGGTGCCGGTGGGTGCAGAACTGCAGCGGTACGACGTGGTGGTCGCCCCCGTGCTGCACGTGGTGCCGGCCTCGTTGGCCGTGCGCTTGCGCACCTACGTCGCGGACGGCGGACACCTCGTCACGACGTACTTCTCGGGGATCGTGGACGAGCACGACCACGTGTGGCTCGGCGGCTATCCGGGGGCGCTGCGCGACCTGCTCGGCATCCGGGTGCAGGAGTTCGCGCCGCTGCTCGACGGGGAACGCGTCGAGCTCGACAACGGGACGCACGGGACCAGGTGGACCGAGCCGGTGGACCTCGTCGACCCCGCGGTCGAGGTGCTGGCGTCGTATAGGACCGGCGAGCTGGCCGGGCGGCCGGCGATCACCCGCCGGGCCGTGGGCACGGGGTCGGCGTCGTACGTCTCCACCCCGCTGGGTGCGGCCGGCATCGTGCCGGTGCTGGGCGAGGTGCTGAAGCGTGCCGGGGTGCGCAGCGAACTGCCCGGGCAGCTGCGGGGGCGGGTCGAGCTCGCGGTCCGCGGCGACGTCCGGTTCCTGATCAACCGCACCGACGAGCCGCTGGAGATCTCCGGTATCCCGGGAGCGCCGGCCGTGCTCCCCGCACGCGGGGTGACGATCGTCGGCCCTGGACGGTGACCCGCCGGCCGTCGTCGGTTCAGCGCCTTCTCTCACGCTGCGGCCGTTGCATGCGGAGCAGCTGCCGCAGGACGAGCACCTCTGCCGACCGTCGCGCGCAGGAGGACCGATCTGCCGAGTCCGAAACCGGTAGCGCTACCGCCGGCGCGTGGTCTTGACGGCGAGGACGACGATCAGGACGACGGTCGCGGTTCTCGCCGCGAGCGCCAGGACCTGCAGGATCGCCGGGCCGCCGCGCAGGTGTCCCACCCCGCCGGCGGCCATGCCGAACGCGCCGACCAGGACCAGTGCCCCGGCCAGCCACGGATGCCCGAACTCGCGTCCGGCCAGGGTCAGGCCCGCCGGGGTCCGCCGTACGCGGGCCAGCAGCACGATCCCGAGCGCGACGAAGACGACGGCACCGGCCGTCTCCAGCGTGCCCAGAGCGACGTCCCGCGAGCCCATCGGGTCAGTCGGTGTGGACGATCGCCTCGGCCACGCGGCGCAGCTCGCCCTGGTCGGGGGTGAAGCCGGCGGCGATGTCCGGGTGCAGGCCCGCGCGGGTCTGCTCCAGCAGCTTGCCGGTCACCGCGTCGACGGGCTCGCCCGCGTAGTCGTGGCTGACCTTGTCCGTCGCGTTCTGCAGCGCGGACGTGAGCTGCTCCTCCAGCGGGCCGCGCAGTTTCTCCTCCACCGGGCTCAGCGATGCGGGGTCCAGGTGGATCTGCGGCTCGACCATGGAGTTCTCCTCGTTGTACCGGTGACGGGTCGTACCGGTGACGGCGCGACGCTGTTACCCAACCACGTCGCGCCGGCAAACCTGGTATTTACGAGCGGCCGCGCTTGAGTTCGAAGAACGTGGCGCTGCGGGCCAGCGGGACCACGGCGTCCCAGATGGCCAGGGCCTCCTCGCGGCCCGGGACCTCGTCGATGATCGGTCCGTGCACGCCGCGCCCGGCGCCCTCGATCATCAGCACCGGGGAGCCGATGTCCGGGCCCGCCGAGCCGAACGCCAGCTCGTGCGAGGCGCGGACCGCCTCGTCCCAGGACCCGTCGTCGAGCACGGTCTTGGGATCCGCGACGCCGGCGGCCTCGGCGGCGGCCACCACGATCTCCTCGGTGAGCGCCTCGCCGGCCTCGAACGTACGGTTGCCGAGCTCGGTGTAGAAGGTGGCGATGGTCTCGTCGCGGTGGTCCGCGCGCAGCGCCTCGACCAGCCGCAGCGCCCGGGACGACGCCGCCATCATGGGCTTGTACTGGTCCGGGACGTTGTCGCCGTTGAGGATGGACAGGCTGAATGCGCGCCAGTGCAGTGTCACGTCGCGCTCCGGCGCCACGCTCACCAGCCAGCGCGAGGTGCGCCAGGTGAACGGGCAAGCCGGGTCGAAGAAATAGGTGGCCTCCATGGCTGCGATCCTAGGCCGGGTTACAGCTTGCGGTTGCGCTGGTCGAGCCCCAGCGGCCCGTACGGGTAGTCCGGCGCGTGCAGGTCGCTCGCCTGGTCCAGGGCCGCGATCTCCGCCGGCTCCAGGTGCAGCTCCGCCGCCCGCAGGTTGGTCTCCAGCTGCTCGACCGTACGGGCGCCCAGGATCGTCGAGGTCACGCCCGGCCGGTCGGTGACCCAGGCCAGTGCCACCTCGGCCATCGACACGCCCCGGGCCTCGGCCACGGACTGCACCGCGTCGATGATCGTCCAGGTCCGGTCGGTGCCGCGCCGCTCCCACGCCTCCATCCCGCGCCCGGGGTCCTCGCCGAGCCGGGTGGCGCCGCTGGGCCGCTGGTCGCGGCGGTACTTGCCGCTGAGCCAGCCACCACCGAGCGGGCTCCACGGCAGCAGCCCGAGACCGGCGTCGCGGGCGGCGGGCACGATCTCCCACTCGATCTCGCGGACCAGCAGGCTGTACTGCGGCTGCAGGGTCACCGGGGCGGCCAGGCCGAGCTCGCGGGCCAGGTGCACCGCCTTGGTGAGCTGCCAGCCGGTGAAGTTCGAGAAGCCGTAGTAACGGATCTTGCCCTGGCGGACGAAGCCGTCCAGCGTCCGCAGGCTCTCCTCCAGCGGCGTCACCGGGTCCCAGGAGTGCGCCTGGTAGAGGTCGACGCTGTCCAGGCCGAGCCGGGTCAGCGAGGCGTCGAGGGCGCGGGTGAGGTGCCGGTTGGACAGGCCGGCGCCGTTCGGGTCGCCGGCCATCGGGAAGCGGCCCTTGGTGGCCAGCACGACGGGTTCGGTGACGTCGGCGCTGCGGGAGGCGAACCAGCGGCCGATGATGCGTTCGGACTCGCCGGCCGAGTAGACGTCGGCGGTGTCCACGAACGTGCCGCCGGCCTCGGCGAACCGGTCGAGCTGGGCGTGTGACACCTCCTCGTCGGATTCGGCGCCGAAGGTCATGGTGCCCAGGCAGAGACTGGAGACGGCGCAGCCGCTGCGGCCGAGGGTGCGGTATTCCATACCTGCAACCTACGTCGCGGCGGGCAACTCCACCCGGAAGCGGGCGCCGGCCGGGCTGTCCACGTACCGGAGATCGCCGCCGTGCGCCGCCGCCAGGCCGCGGGCGATCGGCAGGCCCAGCCCGGCACCGCCGGTGTCGCGGGAGCGCGAGGTGTCGCCGCGGCCGAACCGTTCGAAGATGAGGGCCCGGTCGATGGCGGGCACGCCCGGCCCGGTGTCGGCCACCTCCAGCACCACGCGCTCCCCGTCGCGCCGCACGGTGACCGTCACCGTCCCGCCCGCCGGCGTGGCGTGCCGGGCGTTGTCGAGCAGGTTGGTGACGATCTGACCCAGCCGCACCGGATCGCCGTGCACCACCGGTGCCGGATCGGCGGAGACGGCGAAGCTCAGCTGCGGCGCCAGCGTGCGGGCGCGGGCCGTCTCGGTCTCGGCCAGCCGGGCCAGGTCGACCGGCTCGGTGGCCAGCCGGATGCCGCCCTGGCCGAGCCGGGCCGTGGTGAGCAGGTCGTCGACCAGCCGGGTGGCGCGGCGGGTCTCGCGGATCATGGCCACGGCGACCCGTTCCCGGTCCGGGCGGTCCAGCTCCTCGCGCAGCAGCAGCTCGGCGTTGGCCTGCAGCCCGGCCATCGGGGTCCGCAGCTCGTGCGACGCGTCCGCCAGGAACGAGCGCATCCCGGCCTCGGCGGCGTTCGCGGTGACCAGGGCCGCCTCCAGCTCGTCGAGCATCGAGTCGAACGCGGCCGCCGTGCGGCCCAGTTCGGAGTCGGTGCGCGGGTGGCCCAGCCGGCGTCCCCGGTCGCCCGCGGCGATCCGCCCGGCCAGAGCGGTCATGTCCTCCAGCGGGCGCAGCGCCGCGCGGGACAACCGGGCGGCCGCGAGCCCGGCGAGCAGCAGGGCCAGCAGCCCGCCGACGACCTCCAGGAAGATCAGCCGGCGGAGAGCGTCGGTGATCTGGGTGGTGTCCAGGCTGAGCGTGAGGACCTGGTTCCCGCGCAGTCCGGTGCGCACGAAGATGACGCTGCCGGCCGTCTCCACCGGCACCTCGGTGCGGGCGCCGGTGGGCCGATGCCGGGCCGGGCCGCCGGCCGGGAACCGCCGGCCCGGTGGCGCCGGGTCGGAGGCCGCGGCGACGCAGCCGCCCCCGTCACGCACGCACAGCCGGGCCGTCACGCCGTCGCCGCGCAGCCGGTCCACGAGCTGCTGGGCGCCGAGCTGCGGGTCGAGCCGGCCGGCCAGCGCCACCCGGTCGGTGAGCCGGGTCCGGGCGTCGGCGTGCAGCCGGGCGGAGAGCGCGATGTCGACGGCGGTGAAGAGCACCACCAGGATGACGGCGAGCAGGCCGAGCACCGTCCAGGTGACCCGGCCGCGCAGCGACAGGGGCCGCAGCAGTCTCACGGGCGGACCACGTAGCCCAGGCCGCGGGCGGTGTGGATGAGCCGGGGGCCGTGCTGCTCGAGCTTGCGGCGCAGCGCGCTGACGTGCACCTCGACCAGGTTGGGGTCGTACTCGTCGTAGCCCCAGACCTGGGTGAGCAGCTGTGTCTTGGACAGGATCCGGCCACGGTGCCCGGCCAGGTAGGCCAGCAGCTTGAACTCGGTCGCGGTCAGCTCCAGCACCCGGCCCGCCCGGACGGCCAGCCGGGCGTCCTCGTCCACCACCAGGTCGCCGACCTGCACGGTGGAGGGCACCCGGCCGAGCCGGCGCAGGATCGCCCCGACCCGGGCCAGCACCTCGACGGTGGCGAACGGCTTGACCACGTAGTCGTCGGCGCCCGCGGCGAAACCGCGCAGCCGGTCGTCGACCGCGTCGCGGGCGGTGACCATCAGCACCGCGCAGTCGCTGCGCCCGCGCAGCGCCGTGGCCAGCGCAAAGCCGTCGCGGCCGCCGGGCAGTTGCACGTCGAGCAGGGCCAGATCCGGGCGGTACGCGTCCACGACCTCCTCGAAATCGGCGCCGTCGGCCACCTCCCGCACCTCGTGCCCGGCCCCGCGCAGTGCCGCCGCGAGCGGGGCCCGGATCGCGTCCTCGTCCTCCACGACCAGCACTCTCGCCACCATGGCCGAAGTATCCGCAGCCCGGCTGTGCGTGATCGAGCACCGAGCTGAAGAACAGCTGAAGACCGCCGCCGATTCAGGCCCGCTTCAGTTTCGCGGACGACGGTGGGACGAGCACCGCAACCGACATCCAGCACTGGAGGAGCTTTGCCACCGATCTTCAGCACCCAGCAGGCCCGGCGCACCGCCGTGGCCGTGGCGCTCGGCGGCGGCCTCGCGCTCGGCGTCGCCGGGCTGGCCCAGGCCGCGGAAACACCGGCACCGGGCGGGTCCGCGACCCCCTCGGCGAGCGAGCCCGGTCCGGGCCGCGGCGCGGGGCACGAGCACACGCCGCACCTCGCCGGCACAGTGAAGTCGATCAGCGACACCCAGATCATGATCACCGACCGCAGCGGCTTCACCCGTCAGATCAACATCACGAGCAAGCCGGACGGGGTCGCGGTCGGCACCCGGATCTTCGCCGTGGGCGCGGTGAACGCGGACGGCGTCTCGCTGGATGCCACCTCGGTCGAGGTGGCGACCGAACGGGAGGGCAAGCGGGGCGGCGGCTGGGGCCACCGCGGCGGCGGGCGTCCGGGCGGCTGGGGACCGGGCGGCCCCGGCGGCGAGCGCGGCGGACCGCCGGCCGCGCCGAGCACGCCACCCTCGGCCGCCCCGAGCGCCCCGGCGCCGTCAGCGAGCTGACCGTGCGGTGAGACATCGGTGCGGGCGGGAATCCTCAATCGGCCGCCTGCGGCGTCGATTGCCCGGGAGTGAACCCACCCACCCGCCCGCCGCGCAGTCGCCGGCCTGCTGCCCGCACCGATGTCCCGTCCCGCGTCCCCGAGCCGCCGATGAGCCCCGGGCCTGCGCCGGAGCGGATCCTGGAGCGCCGGATCCCCGGCAAGCTCTACGGCCGGACCGCCACCGAGATCACCGGCCCGCTGCAGCCGGCCACCGAGGTCGTCCGCTACCGGCGGGTGCTCGGCCGCGGCCAGCACCGGCTGATGCTGGGCCTCGCCTCGCTGCACATCGCGCTGGCCGCCGCCCTGGTGGTCTACCTGCTGCTGCCGGGCAACCTGCCCCGGTTCCAGCCGGGGCAGCCGATCGCCAACACGGTCATGGTGGCCGGACTGTTCCTGATGATCGTCCTGCAGGTCATCGTCGGCCTGCGGACCTGGGTGCTGGCCTTCTTCGCCGCCCGGGCCTGCGACCCGGTGCCGATCCCGGCGCCGCCGGGGCTGCGGGTCGCCGTGCTGACCACGATCGTGCCCGGCAAGGAGCCGGTCGATCTCGTGATGACGACCCTGCGGGCGATGAAACGGGTACGCCACGAGGGCCCGGTCGACGTCTGGCTGCTCGACGAGGGCGACGACGAAGAGGTCCGCCGCCGCTGCGAGGAGATCGGCGTCCGCCACTTCAGCCGCAAGGGTCACCCGGAGTGGAACCAGCCCGGCGGCGAGTTCAAGGCGCGGACCAAGCACGGCAACCACAACGCCTGGCGGGCCGCGCACGAGGCCGAGTACGACGTGGTGGCCCAGATGGACCCCGACCACGTGCCGTACCCGAACTTCCTGGAGCGGACGCTGGGTTACTTCGCCGACCCGGACACCGCGTTCGTCGTCGCCCCGCAGGTGTACGCGAACATCAGTGAGTCCTTCGTCGCCAAGGGTGCGGCCGAGCTGGCCTACATCTTCCACGGGATCATGCAGCGCGGCGGCAACGGGCACGGCGCACCGCTGCTGATCGGCACCAACCACCTCTACCGGCCGGCCGCTTTCCAGCAGATCAAGGGGTACCAGGACTGCATCATCGAGGACCACCTCACCTCGATGGTGATCTACGGTGCGGTCAACCCGGTCTCCGGCAACACCTGGCGCGGCGTCTACACCCCGGACATCCTGGCCGTGGGCGAGGGCCCGGCGACGTACTCGGACTTCTTCAGCCAGCAGAAGCGCTGGGCGTACGGGATCTGGGAGATCGCCCGCAAGCACTCGCCGCGGTTGCTGCCCCGGCTGCGCCCCGGGCAGCGGTTGTCGTTCTTCGCCCTGCAGTCGCACTACCCGACCACCGCGCTGTCCTGGGTGATCGGCATCGTGCTCAGCGCGGTCTACCTGGTCGGCGGGGTCACCGTCACCCGGCTGCCGGCGCTGGTCTGGGGCGTACTGTTCGTCGCCAACATCGTCGTCGGGATGGTGTTCTACCAGTTCACCCAGCGGTTCAACCTGGTCGAGCATGAACGCCGCTCGTGGGGCCTGGCCGGGATGGCGCTGGAACTGATCACCGCGCCGGTCTACGTGGCCGCGGCCGCGGCCCAGCTGGCCGGCCGGCCGCTGGCCTACGTCGTCACGGCCAAGGGGGCTGCCGCCACCGGCGACACCTGGCGGACCTTCCGGCCGCACCTGGGCTGGGCGGCGCTGGCCGCGAGCTGCATGATCACCGGGCAGCTGCTGCACCACGACTACCCGTCGCTGTACGTGTGGGCCGGTCTCACGTTGCTCGTCTCGCTGGCGCCGGTGCTGCACCTGCTCACCGTGGCGGGCGTGGCGGCGGGCTCGCGGCTGCTGTCGCGGGTGCCGCGGCCCTCGGTCACGGCGCAGCGGCGGATCGGCGATCGTCTGGTGCAGCAGGGCCTGCTCACCGTCCAGGAGTTGGAGGAGCTGCTCGACCTGCAGGCGACCTCGGACCTGGCCTGGCAGCGGCTCGGCGATCTGGCCGTCCAGCAGGGCTACGTCGACGCGCGGCAGCTGGCCGCGGCCACCGCCCGGTAGAAGTGGGTCGGTGGTCCAAGCGGAGGCTCTCGATCCGCTTGAACCACCGACATCACTATCGCTACCCCAGGGACGCCGGACTAATCACCTGAGTGACAAGTGGCGGGATCAGTTCGGTGAGGACGGTGATGCCGTCCGCGCTGAGCACCGACTCCGGGTGGAACTGCACACCGGCGAAACCCTGGCCACGCAGGGCGTGCACGGTGCCGTCGGCCTCGTCGCGGGCGATCTGCACCTCGCCGTACGCGGTGCCGAGCACGTCGTCCGCACTGAGCGCGGTGAAGCTGGAGTAGAAGCCGACCCGGCGGACCGCGCCGAAGAGCGTGATGTCGCGGGCCACCCCCTGGTACGGGCTGTCCCGGCGGTGCAGCCGCAGTCCCAGGGCAGCGGAGAGCACCTGGTGGCCCAGGCACACGGCCAGCAGCGGCTGCCGGGTCGCCAGCAGCTCGGCCACCAGCGCGCGGACACGCCGCATCTTGGGGTCGTCCGAGCCGGGGTCGCCGGGCCCGGGACCGACCACCACCAGATCGGCCGGCGGTACGACCGGCACCGTCCACGGCACCACGGTGACGGCCAGGCCCAGTGCCTTGAGCTGGTGGGCCAGCATCGCGGTGAACGTGTCCTCGTTGTCGACGATCACCGCCGTCCGGCCGTCGAGCCCGGGGACGGTCAGGGCGCCCGGGTGGCGCTGGTCCAGCCAGAAGCGGGCGAGGCCGTCGTTGCGGGCGGCCAGCGCCGCCTGGATCGCCGGGTCGTCGTCGCTCGGGCGTACCGGTGGGCGCCGCAACGAGGACGCGCCCAGCGCGGCCAGCACGCCCGCCGCCTTGGTGTGGGTCTCCGCGACCTCGCCCGCCGGCGTCGAGTGCCGGACCAGCGTCGCCCCGACCGGGACCCGCAGCCGGCCCGCCGGGGAGATCTCCGCCGTGCGGATCAGGATCGGCGCGTCCAGCGTCTGCCGGCCCTCGTCGTCGTGGCCGAGCAGGGCCAGCACGCCCGCGTAGTAGCCGCGGCCGCGGCGCTCGTGCCGGGCGATCACCCGGCAGGCGTTCTCCACCGGGCTGCCGGTGACGGTCGGGGCGAACATGGTCGCGCGCAGGACCTCGCGCACGTCCAGCGAGCCGCGGCCGGCCAGCAGGTACTCGGTGTGGGTCAGGTGCGCCATCCGCTTGAGGTACGGCCCGACGACCTGCCCGCCCTGCTCGGCCACGGCCGCCATCATCTTGAGCTCCTCGTCGAGCACCATGTACAGCTCGTCGATCTCTTTGCGGTCGGCCAGGAAGTCGATGAGCTCGCGCGTGCCGTCGTGCCGGAACGTGCCGCTGATCGGGTTCATCATGGTCAGTCCGTCGGCCACGCTGACGTGCCGTTCCGGCGTGGCGCCGACCAGCGTGCGGGTGCCGGTGTGCACCAGGAACGTCCAGTAGGCGCCCTGCTCGTGGGTGAGCAGCCGGCGGAACGCCGACCGCGCCGCGGCCAGCGGATCGCCGTCCACGTCCGCCGTGTAGACCCGGTGGATCACGAAGTTGGCGCCCTCGCCGCGGCCGATCTCGTCGCGCAGCACCTCGGCGACGATCTCGCCGTAGGCCTCGTCGGAGAGGTCGAACCCGCCGTTGCGCAGCGCCACCGGCGTCTCCGGCAGCTCGGCGACGATCTCCGCGAGCGGCCGGGTGGTCCGGGAGGCGATCCGCAGGCACTCCAGCGGGGCGTCGTCGTCGACGCAGGCGAAGCCCCGCTCGGCGATCTGCCGGTACGGCACCAGTGCGAGCGTCTGCGGCCCGGGTCGGCCCGGGGTCAGCGGGATGTCGGCGAGCGCGGCGACCGTGACGACGTCGCCGGTCAGGACGTCGACGTGGTCGGCGCCGTCGCGGTGCAGCAGGGCGAAGGGTGGCATCGGGTCCTCGTTCCGGGCTGGGGTCGCCGCCGAGGACCGGGCCGTACGAAAAAGGCCGCCTCGTCGGAGGCGGCCGCGGTGGGTGTGGTTACACGCGGGTGGGTGTGGCCGCCGGGTCGGCGGGCCACCACATGCTCAATCGCGCGTGCATGCCGGACATCTTAGGGGCCGTCGCGGTAGCAGCGCCAGCTCCGGGCGTCACCGGCGCGCCGGGCGCAGGACCAGCTGTCGCCGGTCGCGGCCGCGAGACTGAACCGGCCGTGGGTGGCCGGCAGTAGGACCCGACCAGCGGGCCGACGCCGGTGCCGGCGGCGGGACGGAGACGACCGGCAGCGGTACGGCGGCCCACGGCGTCCCGGGTCCGCGGAAGGCCGGCGGGGCCGCCGCCACGAGCAGCAGCACGGCGAGCACGGCCGGCACCCCCAGCAGCCGGCGCCGGGAGCGCGGGACGCGGAACTCGACGGTCGCCCGCTCGGCGGGGGAGTCAGGCGGCGGCGTACGCGCCGCGTACCGCTGTCCGGGCCCACTGCATGCGGCCCAGCGCGCAGTCCGGGTGCTCGCCGAACTCCTGGGCGACCAGGGCGGCGCAGCCGCTCTCGCCCAGCCGGTCCACCGTCGCGGTCACCGCCGCACGGATGAGCTCGGGCGTCGGCTGCTGCGAGCGCTGCAGGTCGGAGACGAACAGCGCCTCGGTACGGACATCGTCGGGGTTCACGGAAGTCATCAGGTCCTCCTGCCGTGCGTCGCGGTCGGGGTGTCGTGGTTCCAGGACACCCCGGCGGGGCTGCGAGAGCGGCTGCGCACCAGTTGCCGTGCGGTTGCGCCGAGCGGCAGTCACAACGGTGATAACCGGATATCGTCGGATAAGTAGCGTAAGTAGGCCGAGCTTTCCCGGGCGGCCTCGACGGGGGGAATGGCCGTGACGGTGGTTCTGGTCGCCGACGACGACGCCGACATCCGTGACCTGGTGGCGTTCAAGCTCGAGCAGTCCGGCCTCGAGGTGATCGCGGTCGAGGACGGGCAGGCAGCCCTGGAGCAGGCCAAGGCGCACCGGCCCACGCTGGCCGTGCTGGACGTCTCGATGCCCGGGCTGTCCGGCATCGACGTGTGCCGGATGCTGCGCGCCGAGCCGGCCACCGCCGGCATGCTGATCATCATGCTCACCGCCCGGGTCCAGGAGCAGGACGTCGAAGGCGGCTTCAGCGCGGGTGCCGACGACTACGTGACCAAGCCGTTCAGTCCGCGCGAGCTGGTCTCCCGGATCCAGGCACTGCTGAGCCGAGCCCGGGCCTGAGCCGGCTCCCATGCGCCGTGACCCCACTGTCGGGCGCCTGCTGACGAGATCGTTCGCCGTCCTGGTCGCCCTGATCGTCTGTTCCGGGGTGGCCGAGATGACCACCGTTCTGGTGCAGCACCGGGTGGTCCGCGAGCTCTCGACCCACGTGCAGCCGCTGGAGCTGGCCAACGCGCGGCTGCGCGCCGTGCTCGGCGACGCCCAGCGGGGCCTGCGCGGGTATCTGCTGACCGGCGACGGGCAGGTGCTGGACACCTACCTCGTCGCCCGCAGCGAGTACACGCAGGCCAGCCTCAACCTGCAGGGCCTGGCGACCGCCGCCGAGGAGCCGGCCGTCGAGGCCCAGCTGGCCCGCGCGGACGTCTGGTGGGCCCTGGCCGAGCAGCAGCGCCGGGCACCGCCCCGCAGCGACGACGCGGCAGACTACGTGACCGAGGGCAAGCTGCTGTTCCAGGCCTTCGTCAGCGAGAACGAGGCCTTCGACCGGGCCCTGGCCCGGCGCGTCGCCACGCTGCAGCGGCGCAGCTCGTGGCTGGGCGGCGCCACCGTCGTGATGGTGCTCGTGCTGACCCTGGTGGCTGCGGCGGCGGCCGGGATCATGGCCCTGGTCACCACCCGCCGGATCACCCGCCCGCTCGGCGGCGTGGTCCGGGTCCTCGACGAGCGTGGGGCCGGCCGGCTCGACGCCCGGGCCGACACCGGCCGCGGGCCGACCGAGATCCGGGCGGTCGCGGCTGCGGTCAACGCCATGGCCGACGAGCGCGAACGGATCCGCGCCGCCGAACGGGACGTGGCCCGGCTGCGCAGCGAGGTCCGCGAGCTCGGCTACCGCATCCGTGCGCACCTGCGGGTGCGCGACGCGATCGGGGAGGCGATCCGCGGCCTGGCCGGCACGATGAACGCCGACCACGTGCTGGTCCGGATGGCTCCCGGGCAGACCGACGTGCCGCAGCACGCCAGCCTCGGTGACGAGCACGTGGACGGCCGCCTGGCCGCGCTCGCCGCCTGCGACGTCGGCTGGCTCTCCGGCGGTGACGTGTGGACCACCGACGACGCCGCCCCGGCCGGGGACGTGCAGCCGCCGGAGGCCGAGATCCGGGCGTGCGCCGAGGTGGGCGCCGAGGCGGTGCTCACCGTGGCGGTCAGTGTCGGCGAGGAATGTCTGGGCGCGCTGACATTGCTGCGCGACCACGGCCCGGCCTTCACCCCGGTGGACGTCCGGCTCGTCGAGGTGGTCGCCGCCGACCTGGGCCGCGGCGTGCACCTGGCCCGCCTGTACGAGCGCGAGCAGCACCTGGTCGCCCGCCTGCAGGAGCTGGACACCGCCAAGACCGACTTCATGTCCACCGTCTCGCACGAGCTGCGTACGCCGCTGACCAGCATCTCCGGCTACGTCGAGTTGCTGCTGGACGCCGAGGCCGGTGAACTGAACGCGCCGCAGGGGAAGATGCTGGACGTGATCGGGCGCAACACCCGGCGGTTGCGGGACCTGATCGAGGAGATGCTGATCCTCTCCAAGATCGAGTCCGGCGCGTTCTCCACTTCGCGGGAGCCGGTCGACCTGGCCTCGCTGGTCGAGCACGCGGTCGAGGTGATCGCGCCGGCGGCGGCCAAGGCGGAGGTCACCCTGCACATCGCGGTTGACGGTCCGCTCCCGCTGCACGCCGATCCCGACCAGCTCGACCGGGTCCTGATGAATCTGCTGGCCAACGCGGTGAAGTTCACCTCGGGCGGGGGCGAGGTGCGGGTGACGGCCCACCGCGACGGTACCGAGATCGTCCTGGTGGTCGCCGACACCGGCATGGGCATCCCCGCGGCGGAGCAGAAGGCGCTGTTCACGCGCTTCTTCCGGGCCAGCAACGCGGTCCGGCAGGCGGTTCCCGGCACCGGTCTGGGCCTGGCCATCGTCAGCACGGTGGTGGACAACCACGACGGCCACATCGAGGTGCAGTCCACCGAGGGGGCCGGCACGACCTTCACCATCCGGCTCCCGGCGGCCTGAGACCTCCGCATCCGCGCTGAACGGGGATAGCCTGTCGGCCATGCGCACACTCGAGGGCCTGCGCGGCGCCGCGCAGGTGACCGTCGGCGGGTCCGTCGCGGTGCAGTCCGCCGGCCCGCCCGTCACGCTCGGGACCCGCTTCCCGGTCGCCTCGATCGGCAAGCAGTTCGCCGCGGTGGCCGCCCTGCTGCTCGCCGAGCGCGGCAAGCTCGCCCTGGACCGGCCGGTCGCGCCCTGGCTGCCCGGCAGCCCGCCCTGGTGGCGCGAGGTCACCCTGCACCACCTGCTGACCCACACCTCCGGCCTGCCGCACTGGGGCACCGAACCGGGGTTCGAGGTGGACGCGGCGATGGCGATCGCCGACCGGCTCGGGCTGATCCCGCAGGGCACGCCCGCGAGCCGGCCGGGCCTGGGCTGGCTCTACAGCAGCCCGGGCTACCTGCTGGTCGCGTCCATCGTCGAGCAGGCGGCGCAGCAGCCGTACGGCGACTTCCTCACCGAGCACGTGTTCGGGCCGCTCGGGATGGCGGCCACCACGATCGGCCGGCCCGAGCGCGACGCGGTGGCGGCGCCGGCCCTGCCGCCGATGGCCGGCACCAGCGACGTGTGGTCGACCGTCGGTGACCTGACCCGCTACCACGAGCAGCTGCACACCGGTGCGCTGCTGGGCTTCGAGTCCCACGCGGTGCTGACCGGCCCGCTGGCTCCCACGGCCGAGGAGCCGCGACCCGGGCGCTCGTTCTTCGCCGGCCACTACGGCTACGGTCTGTTCGTCGGCACGGTCGGCGGTCACCGGGCGTACTTCCACCCGGGCGACATCCCGGGATTCGTGTCCTTCGCGGCCTGGCTGCCCGGGCCCCGGGCCAGCGTGGTGCTGCTCAGCGACGACGAGCACACCGACGTGCACGCGGTGACCCGGCAGCTGCTGACGGCCGCTGCGTTATCGTAGGCGCTCACCCAACTCAGCGAGGTCGCGCGGATGCCGTCGAGAAGGACCGGCGAGCAGCCGCGCCGCCGCGGTAAACCGACGTCCAGCGACGTGGCGGCGGCCGCCGGGGTGTCGCGTTCGGCGGTGTCCTTCGCGTTCAACAATCCGCAGCGCATCTCCACCGCGACCCGCGAGCGGATCCTCGCGGCGGCGCAGGAGCTGGGCTACGCACCCAGCACGCTGGCCCGGATGCTGCAGTCCGGGGCCACCCAGTCGCTGGGTGTGCTGCTGCCCCAACGGCTGGCCCGGATCCTGGAGAACCCGTACTACGCCCGGTTCCTGATGGGTGTCGGGCAGGTGTGCGACCAGGAGGGCTACACGCTGCTGCTGACCCCGCCGCTGCAGGACTCGGTGCTCAAGGCGATCCCGTACGCCGCGGTGGACGGCTTCATCGTCTGCGGGCTGGAGACCGACCGCGGTGAGGTCGCCGAGCTGGTCCGCCGCGACATCCCGTTCGTGCTGATCGACAGCGACCGGTACGAGAACGCGCCCAGCGTGGACGTCGACGACCACGGCGGCGCCCGCGAGGTCACCCGTTATCTGCTGGAGCTGGGCCACCGGCGGCTGGCCGTGGTCTCGATGGACCCCGGCCCGGACCGGGCGTTACGCGGCTACCGGGGCCCGCTGGCCCGGCGGATGGCCGGCATCACCGAGGCGCTGGCCGAGGCCGGGCTGGGCCTGGACGACATCCGGCTGGCCGAGGTGCCGGTGACCCGGACGGACGGCTACCGCGCGACGCGGGCCCTGATGGCCGGGCCGCAGCCGCCGACGGCGATCCTGGCGCTGTCCGACGTGCTCGCCTACGGGGCGGTGGACGCGTTGCGGGAGCTGGGTGTCGACGTCCCCGGCGAGGTGTCGGTGACCGGCTTCGACGACCTGGCCGAGTCGGCCTGGTTCCGGCCCCGGCTGACCACGGTCCGCCAGCCCATCGTGACCAAGGGGCGCACCGCGGCGGACTTCCTCATCTCGGCCATCCGCGGCGAGGACCAGCACCCGCACCAGTCGCTGGGCACCTCGCTGATCGTGCGCGACTCCACGGCGAAACCGGCCTGACCGGGCTCCGCGAAAAACTCGGTCACGAGCTATGTAACACGAGTTAGTAACCTGCTAGCGTCAGCCGCCATGACCGATCAACTGACCGCAGACCCGACGGCTGAGCGCGACGGCGCCGCCTCGACCGCGCCCACCTCCTGGTGGCGGGACGCGGTCATCTACCAGGTCTACCCGCGCAGCTTCGCCGACTCCGACGGCGACGGCATCGGTGACCTGCCGGGCCTGCGCAGCCGCCTGCCGTACCTGCGTGAGCTGGGCGTCGACGCCGTCTGGCTGTCGCCGTTCTACGCCTCGCCGCAGGCCGACGCCGGCTACGACGTGGCCGACTACCGCACGGTCGACCCGATGTTCGGCACCCTGGCCGACGCTCGCGCCCTGCTCGGCGACGCCCACGACCTCGGCCTGCGGGTCATCGTCGACCTGGTCCCCAACCACTCCTCGGACCAGCACGAATGGTTCCGCCGGGCGATCGCCGAGGGCCCCGGCTCGGCCCTGCGCGCCCGCTACCACTTCCGCCCCGGCCGCGGCGCCGGCGGCGAGCTGCCACCCAACGACTGGCCGTCCATCTTCGGCGGGCCGGCCTGGACCCGCACCACCGACCCGGACGGCACCCCCGGCGACTGGTACCTGCACCTGTTCGCGCCGCAGCAGCCCGACTTCAACTGGGACCACCCGGCGGTGGCCGACGAGTTCCGCACCATCCTGCGCTTCTGGCTGGACCTGGGCGTCGACGGCTTCCGCATCGACGTGGCCCACGGCCTGGTCAAGGCCGAGGGCCTGCCCGACCTGGGCGCCCGGACCGAGTGGCACCTGCTCGACGTGGGGGTCAGCCCCTGCTTCGACCGCGACGGCGTGCACGACATCTACCGCAGCTGGCGCCGGATCCTGGACGAATACCCGGGCGAGCGGATCGCGGTGGCCGAGGCGTGGGCGCCGACGCTGGACCGGGTGGCCGACTACGTCCGCCCCGACGAACTGCACCAGGCGTTCAACTTCAGCTACCTCGGCACCGCCTGGGACGTCGCCACCCAGCGGCGCGTCATCGACGAGTCCCTGCGGGCCATGCGCCGGGTCGGCGCCCCGGCCACCTGGACGCTGTCCAATCACGACGTGGTGCGGCACACCACCCGGCTGCTGCAGACCGACGAGGGTGACGTGGCGGGACGCCGGCCGGTCGAAGTGGACCCGGTGGCGGGTCTGCGCCGGGCCCGGGCGGCCACCCTGCTGCTGCTGGCGCTGCCCGGTTCGGCGTACCTCTATCAGGGTGAGGAACTCGGCCTGCCCGAGGTGGTCGACCTGCCGCCGGAGGTCCGTCAGGACCCGGCGTTCCACCGCGCGACCGGCCAGGACGGCTACCGCGACGGCTGCCGCGTGCCGATCCCGTGGGCCGGTGAGAAGGCGCCGTACGGCTTCGGTCCCGAGGGCGGGGCGAGCTGGCTGCCGCAGCCGGCGAGTTGGGCCCGGCTGAGCGTGGCGGCCCAGCAGGGCGACCCGGCGTCCACTCTGGAGCTGTACCGGGCGGCATTGGCGCTGCGCCGGGCCGAACCGGCGCTGGGCGCGGCGGACAACCTGCGGTGGTGCGAGGCGCCGGCCGGGCTGCTGGTCTTCGAGCGTGGCGGGTCGGTGCGGTGCACGGTCAACATGACGGATGCGCCGATCCGGATCGCGCGGCCGGGTCAGGCCCTGCTGACCAGCGGGCCGGTGGACCTGTCCGGCCCGGAGGTGGAAATTCCGGCGGACACGACCGTCTGGTGGGTGCCAGGATCGCCGGATGGAGCAAGCTGAGCGGGTCGTCGCCCTGATCACCGAGGTCACCGGGACGGAGCTGGCCGGTGCGTACCTGCACGGCTCCGCCGTCCTCGGCGGCCTGCGGCCGGCCAGCGACGTCGACATCCTCGCGGTCACCCGGCGCTCGCTGACCGAGGATCAGCGGCGGGCCCTGATCGCGGGCCTGCTGCCGATCTCCGGTTCCGCGGTGGGGGCCCGGCCGGTGGAGCTCACCGTCGTGGTCCAGGCCGCGGTGCGCCCCTGGCGCTACCCACCGACCGGCGACTTCCGGTACGGCGAATGGTTGCGCGCCGACTACGAGGCCGGCCTGATCCCCGCACCGGAGCCGATGCCCGGCCTGGCCCTGGAAGCCGCGGTCGCCCTGGCCGGAGACCGTACGCTGGCCGGGCTGCCGCCGGCGCAGGTGCTCGACCCCGTGCCCACCGAGTTGCTGTTCCGGGCCGGCGTGGACGGCATCCCGGGGTTGCTCGCCGACCTGGCCGAGGACACCCGCAACGTGCTGCTGACCTTGGCCCGCATCTGGACCACCCTGGCCACCGGCACGATCGTGGCCAAGGACACAGCCGCGGACTGGGCGCTGGCCCGCCTGGCGCCCGAGCACCGGCCGGTGCTCGCCTTCGCCCGGGACCTGTATCTGACCACCTCTTATGCCGACGAGAGCTGGAGCGATGAGCTGAAGGCGCAAGTCGGGCCGCACGTCGATGCGGTCCTGGCCCGGATCGGCGGTCTGCGGGACGCCGGACGGCAGTGACACAATCGGCATCGCCAAGACCGTCCACGGTCTGGCACCGGGCCCTCGAGCACGAGTCGGTCGGCCGGATCGAGCTGTCCTTCTTCGACCCTGCCACGGGTAAGTGGGACGGCCCGGGGCCGGCGCTGGACAAGCAGACGCCGTGGCAGGGCATCGACACCCGGGACCCCAACCTGACCCGGATGCGCGACGGCAAGGTCATCATGACCTTCTTCGCCCAGGGCAAGGTCTACTACTCGTACTGGCAGGCACCCTGGACGCGCTTCACCGACCCGGTGGAGCTGCGCGTGGCGGGCATGCCGGCGAGCGTCGCCACCCACGGCAGCGTGCTGCCCCTGACGAACACGGCCACCTCGGTCGACGAGGTGCTGATCCCGTTCTACGCCGACGGCTCCAACGGCGGCTCGTACTACCTGCGGGCGAAGTACCAGCCCGGCACCGGCCAGCTCCTCGCCCCGCAGTCGTTCCGCCGGATCATCGCGAACGACGACTCGCCGGCCACCGAGAACCTGCGCTACACCGAGCCGAGCTTCGTGCAGGTCGGTGACACCGTCGTGGCCGGCATCCGCGCCGAGGCCATCCTGGCCGACCCGCCGGCCGGTCAGACCGGCCGGCACGCCCGGGCCTTCGTCGTGGCCCGCTGGAACGCCTACAGCGACACGGCCGCCTTCAACGTGCACCGGCCGCAGATCAACGGCGCCGGCTTCCACGCCAGCTCCCACCACCTGCTGAAGGTGGGCGACCCCGGCGACCCGGACATCTTCCTCACCTACGGCAACCGCTACGACTACAGCCACCGGCCCACCCGCGGCGTGCTGTTCGACAACCCGCTCGCCACGACGTGGAGCGCCACCGTGACCAAGCAGCTCTACGACTCGGGCCACTACGACCAGGCCAACCCCAGCAGCATCGAACGCGAGCCGGACTGGTACTGGACTCTCGGCTTCAACGTGCGGACGAGCTCCCCGGACTACGCGAAGCTGCAGATCGTCCGCAGCCAGCGCGCCGACTTCTGAGTTCCACCCGCACACCCCGAGGCCCGGTCATCGACCGGGCCTTCGTGGTGTCGAGAGGTAGTAGTGCCACAGCAGCCTCGCCGCGTCCGCCCGCCACGGGCGCCACGCCTCGGCGATCGCCAGCATCTGCTCGGGGGACGGGCGGGCCGGCAGGTGCCACAGCTCGGCGACCGCCTGCGCCAGGGCGATGTCGTGCACCGGCCACGCGTCCGGCCGGCCCAGCGCCATCAGTCGGTAGATGGTCGCCGTCCAGGGGCCGATGCCCGGGATCGTGCGCAGCGCCGCGTCGACCTGCTCGTCGTCCAGGCCGACGAGGGCGTCGAGGTCGAGCGAGCCGTCCAGCACGGCCGTGGCCAGCGCCCGGGCGTAGCGGGTCTTCTGCCTGCTGAAGCCGATCGCCAGCAGGCCGGCGTCGTCCAGGAGCAGGAAGCCGTACGGCGTGAGCGGCTCGACGACCGCGGCCAGCCGGTCGAAGGCCGCCTGGGCCGAGGCGAGCGAGACCTGCTGCTCCAGCACGATCCGCAACAGGGTGGCGAAGCCGGGATCGCGCCGCCAGGCCGGCGGCGGCCCGAACCGCTCGACGATGGTGGCGAAGGCGGGATCGCGCCGGCCGAGCTCGGTGATGGCGGCGGTCACTCCCGGGATTCGCCGGTGGCGTCCTCGGCGGCGCCGGGCTTGTTGGCCCCGGTCGCGTTGACGCCGGAGTTGCTGCTGCCGTGGGCGGGGGTGGTCGCCGTGGGCGCCTGGTCGGTGATGAAGTCGCCGGTCTCCGGACTGCCGGTGATGTGCTGGTCGGTGCCGGCGGCGTTGGTGACGACGCGGTCCTCGCTGGTCATGGGGTTCCTTCCGGTGGTGGCGGCGGTGCCTCACCCCGGTTACTACCCCGCCGGACCCGGGTGACGCGCGAAACGGCCGCGCCACCCGTACGGGCGGCGCGGCCGGTCCCCGCTCAGTCCAGCTCGGGTGCTTCGTGCAGGTCCCTGGCGGCCAGGCCCGCGACCGTGCTGCCGTCCGCCAGGCGCAGGGTGAGGGTCGTGCCACCCGGCGCGTCCACCGCCTCCGGGTACCAGGCCACGAAGTAGCGGTCCTTGACCGTGGCCTGCACCTTCTTGCCGCCGGGCAGCACGACGTCGACCGCGACGACCTCGGAACCCAGGTGCCCGGACATCAGCCGGGCGTAGCCCTCACTCGTCTTGAGCTGGCTCCAGCCCTGCATCTCGACGCCCTTGCGGCCGAGCGCGGCGTCGGTCACCGGCGCCTCCATGATGCTGCCCTGGTGCACGTCCCCCGCCTTGTCGCGGAAGCACGTGGCGGTCCACCGGGGCGTGGCGATGGACAGGTAGCTGTAGTCGCCGCGGCGCTCGCCGAGGACCATCTTCGCGGCGGCCAGCTCGGCCGGGGTGTAGCCGTACTGGGGCTGCAGCTTCTCCCGGACGCACTCCTGGCTCAGCTCGCGGGTGTCGCCGGTGGCCAGCGCGGCCGGGGTGGCGGTCCAGGACGCGTACGCCTGGTCGCCGCCGCCGAGACCGGGCACGACCAGGGCGGCGCCGGTGACCGCCACGGCGGCCGCGCCGGCCAGGGCCCACCGGGTGCGGTGACTGCGCCGGGCCGCGGGCACGGCTGCGCCCTCGGCGGTACGGGGCACCGTGACGATGTGCTCCAGCAGCGCCTGGGCGGAGGTCTGCCGCACCCGTCCGGGCGCCACCGGGGTGGCCGCGGCGCGCAGCTGCAGGTCGAGGTCACGTCGGTCGTTGCTGCTCATGCTGTCGCTCCGGGGTCGGTGGGGAGGGCGGTGAGGTGTTTGCGCAGGCGGCGCCGGGCGCGCAGGAGCCGCAGGCTGAAGGCGGTGGCGGAGATGCCGAGCACCCGGGCGGCCTGCGGGCCGGTCAGGTCCTCGAACACGGTCAGGGTGAGCACCTGCTGGTCGCCCGGGCTGAGCCGCGCCCAGGCCCGGGTCAGGTCGAGACGGGCGGCGACGTCGTCGGGCGGCGCCCCGCTGTCCGTGGCCCCGGGCTCGCGCAGGATACGCAGCGCGACGGCCTGCTGACGGTGGTCGCTGCGGCGGCTGTTGCGCAGCAGATGGTGCGCCACCGTGAACAACCAGGCCCGGGCCTGATCCAGGTCGGGCGGGACGTCGTCGAGGCGGCGCCACGCGGTCAGGAAGACCTCGGCGACCACGTCCTCCGCGGCGAGGGCGTGGGTGCGCCGCTCGACGAAGAGGAGCAGATCGTCGTACGCGGCCTCGAACAGGGCTCGGAAGGCGACCTCGGCGGCGGGCTCAGTGCCCGTCGGTGGGTCGGCCGTCATGGGGGCATGGGATCTGGTCACGTCCACTCATGTCCATCACGAGGCGGATCACTACTACCCTGCCGGTCATGGTCTCGCTCATCCGCAACGTGTCGTTCGACTGCGCCGACCCGTACCCGTTGGCGGCCTTCTGGGCCGAGGTGATCGGTCACCCGGTCCACCCGGAGTGCGCACCCGGCGACGCCGAGGTCGTCGTCGAGCCGCCGGGCGGGCCCCGGCTGTACTTCCAGGCCGTGCCGGAGAGCAAGCAGGGCAAGAACCGGGTGCACGTCTGCCTCGAACCGAGCGACCGGGGCCGCGACGCGGAGGTCGAGCGCCTGCTGGCGCTGGGCGCGTCCGTGCATGCCGACCACCGCATGCCCGACGGCGCCGGCTGGGTCGTGCTGAGCGACCCAGCCGGCAACGAGTTCTGCGTCACGCGCTCCGGGGCCGAACGGCATCCCGGGCAGCCGTGAGATCCGGGCGACCGGCCGTCAGCGGTACGCCGAGATGGTCACCGGCCGGTAGCCCGCCTCCTTCTCCTGGGCCCAGCGCGGCTGGTACGTGTAGAAGTTCCAGGTGCTGAACGAGCGGGTCGGCGGCCCGCCGTCCCGGGTCGCGATGGCCGCCCAGCGCACCGCCGGGCCGACGGTGTAGACGTCCTTGTCGGTCAGCCGGAAGCCGTCGGCCGCCGCCGCGTCGAACCAGGCCTGGTACGCGGCCGCCGTCGCACCGTGGATCGCCCGGTACGGCGTCGCCGTGTTCCCGCTGCCGGCAGTGCCCGGGTCAGCCAGCCACACCGCCGCGTACCGGGCCTGCCCGGCCAGCTCGTAGCCGTCCACCGAGATCAGGCGGTAGCCCTTGGCGTCGTACTCGTCGGCGTGCTGCTGGTATTCGGCGTCGGTCATCCGGATGTGGCTGATCCACAACCTCTTGTCCGGGTTGGCCGTCCAGACCGAGGCGTACCGTGGCTGGTCGCCGTCGCGCCAGCCGGAGACCTTGGTCATCCGGTAGCCGGCCTTCTTCAGCTGGTCGAAACGGGCGCTGAACGCGGCGAACGTCTGCCCGTGGGTGGCCGCCCAGGGCGTGCCGTCGGTGTTGCGGACCCAGGTGCTGGCGTAGGTCGTACCGCTGTCGCCGCGGTGGCCGTTGACGTCGACGAGCCGGAAGCCGTCGGCCTTGGTGGTGTCGACCAGGGCCTGGTAGCCGGCGGCCGGGGTCGCGCGGTGCGAGCGCCAGTCGCGCCCGTCGCGTTCCCAGATGGTCGAGTAGTACGGGCCCTGGGCGAGGAAGTCGTCGGCGGCCCGGCACAGCCGCTCCTCGGCGGCGGCCCAGTCGAAGCTGCCCCAGGCGTGCTGGTTGGTCAGCAGCACCACGTTGAGCCCGTTGACGCAGCGGGCCGCCACGGTCTGGGTCGCCGCCAGCCGGCCGTTGTGCGAGTACGCGGTCTTGGTGCCGGCCGGGAAGTTCCAGTACGTCTCGGCCGTACGCGGGGTGCCGAAGTTCCACCAGTGCGCGTAGAACGTCGCCACCGCCGAGGCGGTCATGGACAGCCCGCCGTGCGCGGCCATCGACTCCAGCACCCAGCCGCCGTCGGCGTAGCAGCGCCGCTGCCCGGCCTCCCCGGCGAACGTGCTGATCGGCACGTTGGCGTTCCAGTTCTTGTCGACGCACCAGTACGCGGGCTCGCGGGTGTTACGGGTGAGCCGCTTGGTGCGGGACAGCACCACGTCGCCGGACGCGATCCCGAGCGGGGCCAGCAGCCGCTGGTAGACGTAGTCGCGGTACGGCAGCTTGCCGGCTTTCTCGATCACCAGGCCGAGGATCAGGTAGCCGAGGTTGGAGTAGTGGTACTCGGCATCGGGCGCCGCGTCGAGGCCCAGCCCGAGCATGAACTCGGTGAAGTCGCGCGGCGTCGGCGGTGCGTTCAGGTTGCCGGCCTGGTAGACCTCCCAGGCCCGGAACAGGTAGTCGGTGGTCTTGTTGTTGTCGAAGCCGCCCCGGTGCCCGACCAGGTCCCGGACCCGCAGGTCGGCGATGCGCTCGTCGAAGCCGGCGGGCAGGTCGACGGTCAGGATGCAGTCGGCCGGGCCGCCCTTCACGCAGAACACATAGTCGGTCTTCTCGAGCAGGTCGCGTTCGTCGAGGTCGTGGATCGCCGCGGCGGTCAGCGGCTTGGTGATGCTGGCGATGCGGAACAGCTCGTTGTCCGGGGTCGCCGGGCCGAGGTCGGTGACGTCGCCGGCCGGGGCGTTGCGGGCCCACCACGGGCCGACCCGGCCGTAGCCCTGGTCGTAGATGGTGGCGCACTCGTTGGCGACGGCGAGTGACGCGGTCATGAAGCCCCAGTCCTGCATCATCTGGGTGACCTGGGCGTCGAAGCCGGCGAACCGGGACTCGGCGAAGGCCGGCACCTCGCAGCCCAGCTCGCGGTGGCGGTAGAGCGGTGGGGCGGCGCCGTCGGTGAGCACGGCCGCGGGGGGTTGCCCGGCGGCCTCGACGCGGATCGCGTCCGCGCCGGCGGGCGGGGGAGTCAGCTCCTCGCCGGGCCGCATCCGGTCGCCGGCTTTGAGCAGCAGGTCGCGCACGGCGGTGACGGATTGCTGGAGCCGGCCGGGGTCAGGCTCCGCGGTGGGAGCGCCGGGCGCCGGGGCTGCGGCGAGCCCCAGCCAGAGCGTGGTGGCGGCGGCGACGGCCAGACCTTTTCGCGTACGCATGCAGGTGCCTCCTGGGTCGAAGAGCGAATTCGTCCCAGGAGGCGTATCAGGGCTGAGCAGGCAGAACGGGCGAGTTCCGCGCTGAGCGGACGGATGGCGGGGCCGGTGGTGCCGGTGGCTACTGGCGGTATGTCTCGAGGAAACGGCGGAGCCGGTCGGTGGCGTCGTCGAGCACGTCGACCGGGGCCAGGAAGACCATCCGCAGGTGGTCCGGGGTGGGCAGGTTGAAGCCGGTGCCGTGGGAGAGCAGCATCAGCTGCTGTTCCAGCAGGTCGATGATCATCTTCTGGTCGTCGCGGATCTTGTGGACCTCGGGGTCCAGCCGGGCGAAGAGGTACAGTGCGCCGGCCGGGCGGACGCAGGTCACGCCCGGGATCTCGTTCATCTTGCGCCAGGCGTGGTTGCGCTGCTCGTACAGGCGCCCGCCCGGTCGGATCAGCGTGGTGATGCTCTGGAAGCCGCCGAGTGCGGTCTGCACGGCGTGCTGGGCCGGCACGTTCGGGCACAGCCGCATGTTGGCCAGCAGTTGCAGGCCCTCCAGGTACTCCGAGGCGTGGGTGGTCGGCCCGCTGACCGCCATCCAGCCCGACCGGAAGCCGGCCGCCCGGTACGCCTTGGACAGCCCGCTCATGGTCAGCACGAGCAGGTCCGGCGCGAGCGCGGCGGCGCACTCGTGCTTCGCGTCGTCGTACAGGATCTTGTCGTAGATCTCGTCCGCCAGGACCAGCAGGTGGTGGCGCCGGGCGATCTCCAGCAGGCCCAGCAGGGTCTCCCGGGAGTACACCGCGCCGGTGGGGTTGTTCGGGTTGATGATCACGATGGCCCGGGTGTTCGGCGTGACCTGGGCGGCCACGTGCTCCAGGTCGGGCGCCCAGTCCTGGGTCTCGTCGCAGCGGTAGTGCACCGGCCGCCCGCCGCACAGCGTCACCGCGCCGGTCCACAGCGGATAGTCCGGGCTCGGCACGAGCACCTCGTCGCCGGTGTTGAGCAGCGCCTGCAGCGACATCACGATCAGCTCGGAGACGCCGTTGCCCAGGAACACGTCGTCGGGCTGCACATTCTCGACCCCGAGGGTCTGGTAGTACTGCGCGACGGCGACCCGGGCGGAGTAGATGCCCCGCGCGTCGCTGTAGCCCTCGGCGTCGCCCAGGTGCATCACCATGTCGGCGACGATCGGCTCCGGTGTGCTCAGTCCCCAGGGAGCCGGGTTGCCCAGGTTGAGCTTGAGGATGCGGTGCCCCGCGGCTTCCAGCTCCTGGGCGCGGCGCAGCACCGGGCCACGGATGTCGTACCGGACGTTCTTGAGCCTGCTCGCCTGCTCGACCATGCGGCCAGCCTAGGCCAGGTCGGCGGCCAGCAGCTCGGGTCCGGGGGCCGGGGCCACCGGGGAGGCGGCCATGGTGAACCAGAAGATGCTGCCCCCGCCCGGGTTGGGCTCGACGCCCAGCTCACCGCCGTGCAGGGCGACGATCTTGCGGCAGACGGCCAGGCCGAGCCCGGTGCCGGGAAAGCCCTCGGCCGCGGGCGCCCGGTGGAACGGCGCGAAGATCCGGGTGCGGTGGTCCTCCGGTACGCCGATCCCGCGGTCCGCGACCTCGATGCGCACCCGGCCGGGGGCGTGCTCGCGGGCGGTCACGGTCACCCGGGCGGCCGTACCGTGCCGGACGAAGCGCACCGCGTTGCCGACGAGCTGGCTGAGCAGCTCACCGAGCAGGTCCGGGTCGGCGGTGACCGGCGGCAGCTCACCCACGTCGATGCTGGGTCGTTCGCCGTCGACGTGGTCGAGGCGGGCGGCCACGACGCCCAGAGCGAGTCCGCCCGCATCGACCGGTCCGGGCTTGAGGGCGGTGTCGCTCGTGGTCGAGTACGTCAGCAGGTCGCCGACCAGCTTCAGCATCCGGTCGGAGCTGCGGCCGATGCGGTCCAGGAAGCCGCGCGTGGCCGGGTCGAGCGCTGCGTCGGTGTCCTCCAGCAGCAGCTCGGTGAAGCCGGCGATGGTGTGCAGCGGGGCGTGCAGGTGGTCGGCGGCCGCGCGGGCGAAGCCGGCGAGTTCCTCCTCCTGTGCGCGCAGCTGCTGCTCGGCGGCCAGCGCCTGCTCCCGCAGCTCCTGCTGGGCGGCCTGGTGGCGGGCGAGCTCGGCCCGGTGCCGGTCCCGGTCGGCGCGGCGGTCGGCGGCGGCCTGCCGGGCCCGCGCCTCGGCCCGGGTGCGGCCCCGGTCGGCGGCCAGCAGAACCACGGCGACCAGCAGGCTGATCAGGGCGGCACCGAGCAGGGTGAACGGCGCCGCGGCGGCCCGGGCGGCGCTGATCAACGCGGTCGTCGGGTGGACCCGTACCTGCCAGGTGTGACCGGCGGTCGCGACGTCGACGGTGCCGCTCGCGTCCCCGGCCGGGTCGCCGCCCTCGGCCCAGCGGGCGATCTCGTGGGTCACGCCGTCCGGGGAGGTCTCGGTGAGCACGGTGGCCACGCCGGTGACGCCGGCGCCGCGCAGCGACTCGCGCAGCAGGTCCGGTGCCCGGACGGCGAGCACGACCCAGCCGCGGAACTCGCGGTCGTGCACCGGCGCGATGAGCTGGAACGCCGGCTGGCGGTGGGCCGGCGGCAGGCCGAGGTCGGCGGGCAGCACGTGTGCGGGGCTGGCCACGAGCCGGCCGCTGTCGCGGGCCACGGCCAGGCCGCGGGCCAGCTCCGGCTCGGCGGACAGGACCGTACGCGCCGGTGGGGTGCTGCCGTCGAGGGTGTGCTGGGCGCGTACGCCGTGGTCGGCGCCGACCACCACGATCTGGTGGGCGCCGGGCAGGCGCTCGCCGGCGATGCGCGCCACCGTGGGGGCCAGCGAGCCGGTGGGCTGGGTGGCGGCGGCCGCGACGAGGTCGTGCATCGTGTCCGCGTACCGCTGGAAGGTCGTGTCCAGGGCGCCGCGCACGCTCGCGGTCCGCAGCGCGAGCGCCGCGGTGCCGGCGTCCCGCGCGGTCGCGGCGAGCCCGCCGGCCGCCGCCGCACCGGTGCCGACCCCGAGGGTCAGGACGGTGGCGGCGAGGGCGACGCGGCGCCGGCCGGGGGAGCCGGCCACCTTCCGGATATTCACGCCCCCTCTATCGACGGCGGCCCGGGGCGGTTGAGAGGCCGCACCCGGGGTTGCCGCATTGCTCCCGTTCCCGGCGAAGATGCTCGCATAACGGATATATTCGGCAACGCAGAGGCTGGCCGGACCGCGTGGAGTGGAGGACGATGAGCACGATCCTCCTCGTCGAAGACGATCCGGACATCCGCCACCTGGTGTCGTACAAGCTCACCAAGGGCGGCTTCGACGTGGTCGACGTGGCCGACGGGCTCGCCGCGCTGCGCGCCGCCCGGGAGAACCCGCCCGACCTGGTGCTGCTGGACGTGCGGATGCCCCGGATGTCGGGCATCGAGGTCTGCCGTGAGCTGCGTGCCGGGCCGCTGCCGGCGACCGTCCCGATCATCATGCTCACCGCGCGGTCGCGGCCGCAGGACCTCGAGCTGGGGTACGCGGCCGGCGCCACCGAGTACATCGTCAAGCCGTTCAGCCCCCGTGACCTGCAGGAACGGGTGGAGGCCGCGCTGGCCCGGGTGAACAGCTGATGCTGGGCCTGTTCACTGTCGTGCTCGAAGTGCTGGCCGGTGTCGTCGCCGTGACCGTGCTCGCGATCGTCGGGGTACGGGTGTTCCGCAAGGTCCGGCAGCGCCGCCGGGCCGCCCTGGCCGCCGGGCCACGCCAGGCGTTGCTGGCCTTCGTCGCCGACAACGGCGAGCACGGGGCCCAGGAGCTGGTCGCCATCCCCGACGACGCCTGGCGGGCCGCTGAGCCCGGTGCCCTGGCGCTGCTCGGCAAGCTGCGCGGCGAGGCGCACCTCGCGCTGGTCTCCGTCTTCCTGCAGCGGGGCATCGCCCGTACGGCCCTGGGCGACCTGCACTCGCGCAGCCGGGTCAAGCGGGCCCGGGCCGCCCAGGTGCTCGGCGACCTCGAGCTGCGCCAGGCCGTGCCGGAGCTGTGCCGGCTGCTCACCGACCGGCACGACGAGGTCCGCGTCGTGGCCGTCCGCGCGCTGGGCCGCATCGGTGATCCGGCCGCCGCCTGGCGCATCATCGCCAGCCTGGACCGCTCCGACCCGGTGCCCTCGCTGCTGGCCACCCACACGCTGGTGCAGCTCGGCGCCGAGGCCGAGGTGACGCTCTCGGCCGCCCTCGACCATCCGCAGGCCCGGGTCCGCGCCGTCTGCCTGGACGCGCTCGGACTGCTCGGCGCCACCGGATCCGTGCACCGGATGGCCCGGGTGCTGCGCGAGGACAGCTACCTGGACGTCCGGGTGGCCGCCGCGACCAACCTGGGCAAGCTCGGCACCCGCGGTGCCCTCGAACCGCTGCAGCAGGCGCTGAGCCCGTCGCGGCCCGCGGCGCTGCGGGCGGCTGCGGCCCGGGCCCTGGGGGAGCTGGGCGCCCCCAGCGCGGTGCCGATCCTGGCCGACCTGCTCGGCGACGACGAGTTCCAGGTCGCCCACGAGGCCGCGCACGCCCTGCGGCGGCTCGGCCCGGCCGGCGCCGGCGCGCTCGCCGACGCGATCGAGTCCGAGCGCACGCAGGCCGGGGCCCACGCGCGGCCGTCGGCCTCCGCCAGCCACGCCCAGGAGGCCCTGGCGCTGTCACGGGTCGGCGCCGAGCACGGCGAACGCGTGGGGGCCGGGGCGTGACGGCCGAGGTCATCCGCGACATCCTGCGCTACACCGACGTCACGATCTTCGTGTACTTCATCGCGCTCAACAGCAGCTACCTGGTGCTGATCGTGCTGGCCGGGCTGGAGTTCGGCCGGCACCTGCGGCGGGCGCCGTTCGCCGGGGCCGACGACATGTTCCGCAGCCCGCTGACGCTGCCCGTGTCGGTGATCGTGCCGGCGTACAACGAGGGGCCGGGGATCGTCGCGGCGGTGACGGCCATGACCGCGCTGCGCTATCCGCGCTACGAGGTGGTGGTCGTCGACGACGGCTCCGGCGACGACACCTTCGAGCGGCTGCGGGCCGAGTTCGACCTGGTCGAGGTGCCGCGGGTGGTGCCCGGCGAGGTGCCGTACCACTCCCGGGTGCTCTCCGTGCACGTCGCCCGGGCCAACCCGGAGACCCTGACCGTGGTCCGCAAGACCAACGGCGGCAAGGCCGACGCGCTCAACGTCGGCATCAACCTGGCCCGGCACCCGCTGATCTGCATGGTCGACGCCGACTCGGTGCTCGACCCGGACGCGCTGCTGTCGGTGGCCAAGCCCTTCGGTGACGACCCGCTGCGGGTGGCGGCGTGCGGCGGTGTGGTGCGTATCGCGAACGGCTGCAAGGTGGTCGGCGGTCGCGTGGTCGACGTCCGGATGCCGCGGCAGTGGCTGGTCCGCATCCAGGTGGTCGAGTACCTGCGCGCGTTCCTGATGGGCCGCACCGGCTGGTCGCGCCTCGGCGGCCTGGTGGTGATCTCCGGCGCGTTCGGCGTCTTCCGCCGCGATCTGGTCGTCGAGATCGGCGGCATGGCCACCGACACCATCGGCGAGGACGCCGAGCTGGTCGTGCGGCTGCACCATCACCTGCGCCGGCGGCGCCAGGACTACCGGGTCATCTTCGTCGCCGAGCCGGTCAGCTGGAGCGAGGCGCCGTCCAGCCTGCGGGTGCTGGGCCGCCAGCGGCGGCGCTGGCACCGCGGCATCGCCGAGATCCTGCGCAAGCACCGCGGCATGATCGCCAACCCGCGGTACGGCCGGATCGGGCTGATCGCGCTGCCGTACTACGTGGTCTTCGAGCTGCTGGCGCCGTTCGTCGAGCTCGCCGCGCTGGTGCTGCTGCCGCTCGGCCTCTGGGTGGGTGCCGTCGACCTGGCCTTCGTCTGGCGCTTCGTGCTGGTCGCCTACGGCTACGGGCTGCTGGTCAGCCTGGCCGCACTGTTCATCGAGGAGGTCTCGTTCCACCGCTACCCCCGCTGGGGCGATCTGGTGCGCGGCGTGCTGGCGGCGATCCTGGAGAACTTCGGCTACCGGCAGATCCTCGCGGTCTGGCAGGTCCGGGGCGCCCTGGGCGCCCTGCACGGGCGCCGGGCCGAGTGGGGCGTGATGCACCGCACCGGCTTCGACACCGGCCGGGAGTCAGCCGAGCCCGTCAGCGTGGGCGTCGACCGCTGAGCGCGGATGCCGCAGGCCGGGGTGCCCGTCGGGCAGGCTGCGCCGGATCACCCACCAGCTCACCGCCAGACAGGCGGCCACCAGCGGCCAGGTGAGCACGCCCCGGGCGATGCCCAGCGCCACCACCGCGTGGGCCGCCCAGAGCGGCACGAAGACGGCGAGCCGCACGAGATACTGCGCGACCCACACCCAGCTGCCCAGCGAGTACGCCCGCAACAGCGCCGGGTCACGCCGCCAGCGGGTCTTCTGCCCCAGCACCGCACCGACGATGACACCCAGCAACGGCCACCGGATGACAATGCTGACCGCCCAGGCCAGCGCGCTGGCGGCGTTCGTGACGATCTGCACCAGGAAGAAGTCCTCGGCCCGGCCGGTACGCAGGGCGATGAGCGCGGCGACGCCGACCCCGAGCAGCCCGATCAGGACCGCCCGCGGTTTGTCACCCTGGCGCAGCCGCCACCCGGCGACCAGCAGCGCGGCGACGATAGCGGCGCCGGCACCGACCCAGATCGAACGGCCGCCGGCCAGCCACCCGGCGACGAAGACGACCGGGGGCACGGTCGCGTCGAGCGCGGCCCGCCGCCCGCCCAGCAGATCGGCCAGCGACTCCGGTTGCGCCACGTCCCACCCCGCTCTCGACTTAGGCCAGCCTAACCGGCAGGAGGGGGCATCGAGGGCACCGGGTGGTCCGCCGGTTCTGTGATCCGGCCGGGGGCGCGCTACGGTGAGGCTCGGTCAGCGGCGGTACGGGGAGGGCCAGGACGTGGGACATCCTCGGTTGTTGCCACCAGCGGGCGACGCGGCGAGCTGCGCGGGGATTGGCCGGGGCTTTGTCCGGGGAAGGGCATGGCGGGGGTGATCCGGGTGTCCGACTCGATGGAAGCGGTACGGCGACTGCTCGACTTGCGCTATCGCAGCCGGCCGGAGGATCTGCCGACGGCGCTCAGCGAGGTCGCGCCACTGCTCGACGCCGTCAGCGTCACCGTGCTGCTGGTCGACTACGAGCAGCTGTCACTGTGGCCGTTGCACGGCACGTCGGGCAGTCTCAAGCCGCGCCCGGTGGACGGGACGCTCGCCGGGCACGCCTTCTGCACCGCGGAGACGACCAGCGAGAAGACCTGTCTCTGGCTGCCGCTGCTGCACGGCGCGGAGCGCCTCGGCGTGCTCGAGGTGTGGTTGCGTGAGGCTCCCGGTGACCGCGAGCAGCGTGACTTCGGGGTGATCGCCGCGCTGGTCGCGGAGCTGATCGCGAGCCGGCGCTTCTACGGTGACGCGGTGGAGCGCACCCGGCGCCGGTTGCCGATGCAGCTGGCCGCCGAGATCATCTGGAACCAGCTGCCGCCGCTGACCTTCGCCGCGAACGGTGCGCTGGTCACCGCGGTCCTGGAGCCCTGCTACGACGTGGGCGGCGACGCCTTCGACTACGCGGCGAACGGTGACATCGTGCACGTCGCCCTCTTCGACACCGTCGGGCACGGGATCAGTGCGAGTGCGCTGACGACGCTGACTCTGAACACGTACCGCAACGCCCGGCGTTCCGGGCTGGATCTGGCCGACACGTACCGCTCGATCGACAAGTGGATCCGCGCGCAGTATCCCGGCGCGTTCGTCACCGCCCTGCTCGGTGAGCTCGACACCGGCACCGGCCGGTACCGCCGGATCGCCGCAGGGCACCCCGCCGAGCTGCACATCCGCGGTGGCCTGGCGCTGCCGGCGCTGCCCACGCCGACGGCGTTGCCGCTGGGGCTCGGGCACATGCTGCCGCGTCAGCCGGGCGTCACCGAGCTGCTGCTCGAGCCGGGGGACACGCTGATGCTCTACACCGACGGGATCACCGAGGCGCGCTCGGCCGACGGGGAACTGTTCGGGCTGGACCGGCTCGCCGCCTTCATCGTCGAGGCGATGGCTCAGGGCTCACCGGCCGAGACGATGCGCAAGCTGATCCACGCGATCGTGTCCTACGAGAACGGTGAGCTGCGCGACGACGCGACGGCTGCCCTGGTGCAGTGGCAGCCGTCGCCGGTCGTCACGCCTTCGCCGTGGTGAGCCGCCGCCCCGGCCCGGGGCGGGGTGCGCGGATGCCGGTGCGGTCCAGCACGGCGCGGGCCATGACCAGCACGCAGATGCCGCCGTTGAGGAACGACGCGACCACGTCGCTGGGGTGGTGCATGCCGCGGTACATCCGGGTCAGGGCCACGCCGACGGGTACGAGCAGCAGCAGCCAGGCGGCCCGCTTGAGCCGGGTGCGGTTGGCCACCCGGAACAGGATCACGGCCAGGCCGAGGTAGAGCGCGACCGCGGCGGAGGTGTGCCCGGACGGGAAGCTCGATGTCGGCGGCGAGACGTCCATCTTCTCCACGTCCGGCCGGGGCCGGTCGATGACCAGCGTGGTCAGGTAGAAGACGACGGCCTGGGCGCAGACCGCGGCGCAGAGGAAGATCGGCCCTCGATCGTGAACGGCCACAGATTCATCATGACCTTGGTGACGAGCAGACCCAGGGCGATCATGACGCCGAGCAACACGGCGACGGGGAGGAACACCCGTTTGAGAGCCTGAACCGCGATATCTGCCATGGCCGGCGCATTACCCGTGGGTGTTCCCGCGCGAAACTACACCCGCCTTTCCGGCTTGTCCCGAGTAAATGTGACAACGCCGGTTTTCGCATCCGTGGGGGAGCTCACGCAACGCGTCAATACGGTTGCCGGCGGTGAAGATCCGGCAGACTTACCTCGGTCGATCGGCTAACCCAGGTGTCGGCGACCGGTCTCAGCGATAGGTTGACGTCGGTCGGCCCATGGCGAACTCATTGGCATAAATGCGTCTTGAGCTGCCGAAACCGTCGTCTCAACAACCGTACGTGCGAATTTGTCGATCCCGATGGGCGATCCACCGTGCTGGCGTCTCCGAAGTAGACCTGTGGGAGTAGGCAGGCCCCGACAAGTGGACGACCCGGCCCGGTGCCGGGCGTCCCTCGCTGAAGGGTGGTGCGATGATCCGGGTCGCGGTGGTACGAGACGAGGGATATTTCGGTGTCCCGGTACGGGTACTCCTGGAATCCAAGCCTGACCTGCATTACGTCGGCACCCTGCCGTTCGCCGGTGATCTCGCGCAGCGGGCGGCGGAGCTGTGGCCGACGGTGATCGTCATCGACACCGAGTACATGGTCAGTCAGGTGCTGCCGATGGCGGCCGAGCTGCACGCCACCATCCCGTCCTGCGCCATGCTGCTGCTGTGCGACCCGGCCAAGCGCGGCATGCTTCCGCCGCGGCGCTGGGCCGGCGCGCTCAACTTCCTGCTCAAGGACGTCTCCGGGGCGGTGCTGGCCGACTCCGTGCGCCGCCTGGCCGCGGGCGAACGCGTGGTGTCACCCCTGCTGCAGGCCGCCTCGCTCAACACCGACCGGGGCCTGAGCACCCGCGAGCTCGAGGTGCTCGGACTGGCCGCCGAGGGGGAGTCGGTCAACGACATCGCCGGCCGGCTCTACCTGTCCGGCGGTACGGTCCGCAACTACCTGTCCGCCGTCATCACCAAGACCGGTGCCCGCAACCGCCTGGACGCCATCCGGATCGCCCGCAAGGACGGCTGGCTGCGCTGAAGGGCCCGGCGGGGCACGTACCGTTGACCGGGATGCCATTCCATCAGCTCGACGTGCCGGCGCTGCCCATCCTGCTGCCGCTGGGCGGCGTGCTCATGATCGTGTCCTGGGTGCTGCTGCACCGGCGCGGCCGGCTCAGCGCCCGCCGCCTGGTCACCGCCTGGATCGCCGGCTGGTACGCGGTGGCCGTGGCCGGCGCGACCCTGCTGCCGCTGCATCTGGCCTGGGGTCCAGGCGCCGGGCCGCCGGAGTTCTACCGGATCATCCTGGTCCCGCTGGTCACCATGCGGGTCGACGACTTCCTGCTCAACATCGTGATGACGCTGCCGCTGGCGGCCCTGTTGTACCTGGTGGCCGGCCTGCGCGAGCGCCGCCGGGTGGTGCTGACGGGTTTCCTGATCAGCTTGGCCATCGAGGTCGTCCAGGCGGTCATCTGCCTGGCCTGGCACGGCAACCGGTGGGCCGACGTGAACGACCTGACGGCCAACACGCTGGGCGCCTGGCTCGGTTTCGCGATCTTCTGGCGGGCCCTGGGCTCGGCGCGGGTCCGTGAGCTGGTGCGCCGCTGGTCGCTGGTGGACGCCGAGCCCGCGGTGGCGCCGGTTCACCGTCCCGCGACCCGGTCGTAGAGCCCGGAGACCGAGGCGGCCACGGCGGCGGCGCTGTAGCGGTCACCGGCCGAGCGGGCGGGCAGCCGGGCGCCGTGGCGTTCGCGGTGACAGAGGACTTCGGTGCGCAGCGCCCGGACCAGCGACTGCGGATCGCGCGGGGAGAGCCGGTGGGCGCCGTCGAGGTCGGTCCGGGCCGCGGCCAGTTCGTCCAGCGGCGGGCAGGTCGCGTACAGCGCGGGCAGGCCGGCGGCCAGGGCTTCGAGCACCACGAGCCCGGCGGTGCCCGGGCCGGACGGTGACGCGAAGACGTCCATCGCGCAGAGCATCTCCCGCGCGTGGCCCACGGTGCCGGCGAACCGGACCCGGTCGGCCAGGCCCTCGATGACCGCGAGCCGCTGCAGTGCGACCCGGGCCGGGCCGTCGCCGACCAGCAGCAGAGTGATCCCGGGCAGCTCGCCGACCGCCCGGATCAGCCGGTCGAAACCTCCGCCGTGCTCCAGCCGGCCCACACCGCCGACGACGGGGACGCCCTCGGCGATCTCCAGCCGGGCCCGGGCCGCCGCCCGCAGAGCCGGGTCGAAGCGGAACTCGGCCGCGTCCACCGCCTTGGGAATGACGGTGATCCGCGCGTCCGGCACACCCCAGGCGCGCAGCCGGCCGGCGACCGCCGGAGTCACCGCGATCGTGGCCTGCCCGGCGCGCTCGCCGGCGAGGTAGAGCGCCCGGACGCGGCCGGACGCCGGGCGGTCCTCGACGAACCGTGCGCTCAGGTGATGCGCGGTGGCGACGACCGGCCGCACGCCGGCCAGCCGGGCGGCGAACCGGCCCTGCACGCAGGCGCGGTAGAGGTGGGTGTGCACGACGTCGAAGCGGCCGAGTCGGATGAGCCGGCGCAGCCGCACGATCGTGGCCGGGCCGCGGTCGGTGCCGAGCTCGTGCACGGCCGTACCGGTGGAACGCATGGCTGTCGCGAGCGGCCCCGGCCGCGCCAGGGTGACCACCTCGCAGTCGTGCGGCAGTCGAGGCACCAGCAGGCGCAACTGTTGCTCGGCCCCGCCGGCTGCCAAGGTGCCGATGACGTGCAGCACCCTCATTTTCCCCTCCTTCGGTGACACGGCGCACTGACGACGCTGCCAGAGCCGCAGCAGACAATGAAAGTCGCAGATGTCATGCCGAACATGAATGCGACCGAGCGCGCAAAACGCATTCCCGGCCCGGCCGAACGGAGGTATCAGCGCTCCGAAAGTGCCTGCCCAGCAAGCGATCGAGGGGCCGCGATCACCCCGGGTGCCGAACGTGAACGACGCTCATGTAGGCCGTGACAATTGCTACTGTGATCGATCTGGCGCGACTGGCACGCTCTATTCGCAAGCGCTGAAAAAGCGACGAGCGACGAGCGGCACGCGCAATTCCGTCAGCTATTGGTGCGGCGCGCGCTCCCTTTTCCTTGCCAGTTCCCACCGCGGCCGTCCACCGCCGGTATCCGTCCAGGGAGGAAATCCATGCAGGTACGGCGAGCAGCGCCCGACGCCACCGCGGGTGGCCGGCGGGCCGGGGCGCCCTGGTTACGCATGGTGGCACCCGGCCGGGTGGCCCGGGCCGGCGTCGATGCGGCCGCGCTGGGCCTGGCCTTGCTGATCGCCACCCTGCTGCGCCACGACGGCGACTTCGGCCACGTCCATCTGCTCCCGCTGCTGGCGCTGGCGTGCTTCGCCGCGGTCGTGCACACCGTGGCCGGGCTGCGTTTCGGCCTCTACACCGGGCGCTGGTCGTACGGCTGCTTCGAGGAGATCGCCGCGTTGGCCAAGACGGCGCTCGTGGCCACCCCGGTGATCTTCGTGCTGGACACGCTGCTCGGCCGGCTCGTGCCGCGCTCGGCCATCATCGCGGCCGGCCTGATCGCTCTGGTGCTGACCGCCGGCGTGCGCTACGCCGTCCGTCTGCTCAACGACCAGCGGCTGCGCCCGTCGCCCGAGCCGGGCACCCGGGTGGTGGTGATGGGCGCGGGTGAGGGCGCCACCCAGGTCATCCGCGCGATGCTGCGCAGCCCGTTCAGCCCGTACGTGCCGGTCGCGCTGCTCGACGACGACCCGGCCAAGCGCACGCTGCGGGTGATGGGTGTGCCGGTGGCCGGCAACCGCCAGGCGATGGCCGAGGTGGTCCGCCGCTACAGCGCCGACGCGGTGCTGATCGCCATCCCCAGCGCGAGCGCCGACCTGGTCCGCGAGCTGACCGAGCTGGCCGAACCGCTCAACGTCGACCTGAAGGTGGTCCCGCCGGTCGTGGAGCTGTTCGGTCGTACCGTCAGCGTGGAGGACATCCGGCCGGTCAGCCACGCCGACCTGCTCGGGCGCCGCGAGATCGGCATCGACCTGGCCGCGGTGGCCGGTTACCTGCAGGGCCGCCGGGTGCTGGTCACCGGGGCCGGCGGCTCGATCGGCTCCGAGCTGTGCCGCCAGGTCGCCCGCTTCCACCCGGCCCAGCTGGTCATGCTCGACCGCGACGAGTCGGGCCTGCACGCCGTGCAGCTCTCCCTGGACGGCCGGGGCATGCTCGACGACCGCAACCTGGTCGTCGCCGACATCCGCGACCAGCAGCGCCTCGACGAGGTCTTCGCCGAGCACCGGCCCCAGGTGGTGTTCCACGCGGCCGCCCTCAAGCACCTGCCGCTGCTGGAGATGCACCCGTCCGAGGCGCTCAAGACCAACATCGTCGGCACGTACCAGATCCTGCAGACGGCCCTGCGCCACGGCGTCGACCGGCTGGTGAACATCTCCACCGACAAGGCCGCCGAACCGGTCAGCGTGCTCGGCTACTCCAAGCGGATCACCGAACGGCTCACCGCGGCGGCCGACGAGGCCGCCCACGGCACCTACTGCAGCGTGCGCTTCGGCAACGTGCTGGGCAGCCGCGGCTCGGTGCTGACCGCCTTCGCCGCGCAGGTCGAGGCGGGCGGGCCGATCACCGTCACGCACCCCGAGATGACCCGCTACTTCATGACCGTGCAGGAGGCCGTCCGCCTGGTCATCCAGGCCGGCGCGATCGACAGCTCCAGCGAGGTGCTGGTGCTGGACATGGGCGAGCCGGTGCGCATCCACGACGTCGCCCGCCGGATCGCCGACGCGGCGGAACGGCACATCCAGATCGTCTACACCGGCCTGCGTCCCGGCGAGAAGCTGGCGGAGGTTCTGCTCGGCCCGGACGAGCCGGACCACCGCCCGCACCACCCGCTGATCTCGCAGGCGCCGGTGCCCCCGCTGGACGGTGCCGTGCTCTCGCTGCTGGATCCCACCGTGCCGCGCAAGGACCTGATCGCCGTGCTGCGCTGGCTCGCCGAGAGCCCGGCGCTGTCCCCGGCCCGGGAGAACCCGCCGCCGGTCCCGATGACCCGCAACGGGCGCCGGCCGGGCGCCCGCAACAAGACCACCGCGCCGCGGCAGCCCGAATACACCGTACGCCCGGGACGGCAGCCGTGAGCCGCCCCGCGCAGGAAGGGAACACGCCCATGCGGGTCGTCATCGCCGGTCAGGGATACGTGGGGCTGCCCCTGGCGGTCCGCGCCGCCCAGGTGGGCCACTCGGTCGTCGGCTTCGACGTCGACGAGGAACGCATCAAGCGCCTCGCCGCCGGCGAGTCCTACGTGGACGACGTGTCGTCGGCGGAGCTGCAGGAGATCCTCGACGCCGGCTCGTTCCACCCGTCGGCCGACCCGCGCTCGTGCGCCGGCTTCGACGTGGCGGTCATCGCGGTGCCGACCCCGCTGCGCGAGGGCACCCCCGACCTCAACTACATCGAGCAGTCCGCCCGCACCCTGGCGCGCTACCTGCGCCCGGGCGCCATCGTGGCGCTGGAGTCGACCACCTACCCGGGCACCACCACCGACCTGGTGGCACCGCTGCTGGAGGAGGGCTCCGGCCTCATCGCCGGGGTCGACTTCCACCTCGGCTACAGCCCCGAGCGCATCGACCCGGGCAACCGCACCTGGAACCTGGTCACCACCCCCAAGGTCGTCTCCGGCATCAACCCCGAGTCGCTGCAACGGGTACAGGCCTTCTACGCCTCGGTCGTCGAGCACACCGTGCCGGTCTCCGATCCCAAGGTCGCCGAATTGGCCAAGCTCATGGAGAACACCTTCCGGCACGTCAACATCGCGCTGATCAACGAGCTGGCGGTGTTCGCCCACGACCTCGGCATCGACGTCTGGGAGGCGATCGAGGCGGCGTCGAGCAAGCCGTTCGGCTACATGCCGTTCGTGCCCGGGCCCGGCGTCGGCGGGCACTGCCTGCCGATCGACCCGTCGTACCTGTCCTGGCGGGTGCAGCGGACGCTGGGCCAGAGCTTCCGCTTCGTCGAGCTGGCCAACGACATCAACAACCACATGCCCGACTACGTCGTGCGCCGCCTGGTCGGCGCGCTCAACCAGCGGCGCAAGCCGGTCAACGGCTCGACCGTGCTGCTGCTCGGGCTGGCGTACAAGAAGAACAGCGGCGACGCCCGCGAGTCGCCGGCCCGGCGGGTCGCCTCCCTGCTGCTGGACATGGGGGCCGAGGTACGCGCGGCCGACCCGCACGTGGTCGAGGACGCCCACGTGGACCGCCGGGTGGTGCGGGTCGCCGGCACCGCCGAGCAGATCGCCGCGGCCGACGCCGTCATCGTGCTGGCCGACCACGACGCCTTCGACCTGGACCTCGTGGTCGAGCACGCCCGTTACGTGCTGGACACCCGGCACCGCCTCACCGGACCGAATGTGGAGTCGCTATGACCTTCTCAGGTGGTATCCACCGGCTGGCCGCCGCCGTCGCCCTCATCCTGCTGTCACCGGTGATCCTGGCGATCGCGGCCTGGATCCGGCTCGCCGACGGCCCGGGAATCCTGTTCGTGCAGGACCGCGCCGGCCTCGGCGGCGTCCCGTTCCGGATGCTCAAGTTCCGCACCATGGTCCACGACTCGGTCGCGCTGAGCGCCCAGCTCGGCATCAGCGACCCGTTCGGCCTGGTCGAGAACGACCCCCGGATCACCCGCTGCGGCCGCTTCCTGCGCCGGACCAGCCTGGACGAGCTGCCGCAGCTGGTGAACGTACTGCGCGGGCAGATGCGCCTGGTCGGGCCGCGCCCGGACGTGCTGCCGCAGGTCGCGAACTACTCGGCCGAGGACGCCCGGCGCCTCGAGGTCAAGCCCGGCATCACCGGCTGGGCCCAGATCAACGGCCGCGACGACATCGACTGGCCGCAGCGCTTCGCCCTGGACCGCTGGTACGTCGACCACCGCTCGGTACGGCTGGACCTGCGCATCCTCTGGCGCACCGTCGCCACCCTGCACCGCGACGAGGCCCCGGTGCACGTCGACGAGCTCAACATCCAGCGGGCCCGGGATCTCGACCGTGCGGCCTGAGGTCGGCTCGGAGTTCCACTGGGACCCGGCCGCCATCGCCGCCACACCGCAATCCCCGCTGCCGCAACGCTTCGAGCTGTTCGCCACCGGGTGCGGGGCGCTGAGCACCCTGCTGCGGGAACTGGCCCCGCCGGGACGACTGCACGTGCCGTCGTTCTTCTGCATGGGAGTCGCCGAAGCCCTGTCCGCCGACGTGCCGATCACCTGGTACCGGCACCTGCCCGACGACCGGGGACCACGCCTGGAAACCCTGCGCGCGGCGCCGGGCGACGTGGTGCTGGCCCAGAACCTCTTCGGCCGCGACCGTCCGGAGCCCTGGAACGCGTGGATGCGCGCCCATCCCGGCGTCACCGTCGTGGAGGACCACTCGCACGACCCGTTCAGCGACTGGGCCCGGACCAGCACGGCGCCGTACGCGGTGGCCTCACTGCGCAAGACCCTGCCGCTGCCGGACGGCGGCCTGCTGTGGTCCCCCCGTGGACTGATGTTGCCCGGCCCCAGCGGTGCGGAAAGCCCCGGCGCGCAGCTGAAACTGGTGGCGATGCTGCTCAAAGGCGCGTGGCTGGACGGCCGGGGAGTACCCAAGGACGACTTCCGGGCCCTGCAGCAGCGCGGCGAGCACGCCCTGCTCGGCAGCGAGGGACCGGCGAGCGCGCTGACCGCTACGGTGCTACCGCTGCTGGATCTGGCCGGGCTGCGCGCCGCGAGCACCCGTAACGCGTACGCGCTGATGGATGCCCTGGCGGCTGGTGGCGGGGCGTGGCGGGTGCTGACCGGGGGGCCGGCCGGTGCGGCGCCGTTCCGGGTGCAGCTGGTGTGTGAGTCCGAGCCGGTCCGCGATGCGCTGCTGGCGTATCTGGCGCGGCACGGGATCTTCGCGCCGGTGCACTGGCGGCAGGACCGGGGCGGAGTGTGGAGCGGGGACGAGGAGGCGGCCGACCTGGCGGCACGGATCCTGACGGTGCCGGTGGATCATCGATGCGGACCCGGGGACGTGCGCCGGGTGGCGGAGGTGCTCGGTGCGTTCGCCGCCGCGCCGGCCGCGGCCTGACTCGCGCTGCGCTGCCACTCCTGAGGTGTCAGGCCGTACTCGTCGCGGAACCGGCGGGCGAAGTGGCGGGCATTGGCGAAGCCCCACGACCGGGCGATCGACGACACCGTCGCGGTCGGGGAACCGGCGAGTTCCCGGTGCGCGCCGCGGAGCCGGCCCCGGATCACCCATTCGGCGACCTGCTCACCCTCCTTCGCGAAGGCGGCGTACAGCGTCCGCACCGACACCGAGTGCTCGGCGGCCAGCCGGGCGGCGCTGAGGTCCGCGTCGCGCTGATGCTGGCGGATGTACGCGGTGACGCGGGTGAACAGCGTGCCGGTGCCCACGGTGCGCAGCCACGCGCCGTCGTCCAGGACGGAGGCGATCAGGGCCCGCACCAGTTCGACGGTCGAGGAGCCCAGCATCGTCAGCGCCGGGTCCGGTTCCAGCCGGTCCAGCAGGACGGGCAGTTCGAACAGGTGGCGACGGACCAGTTCGTACATCGGGCTGGCCGCCAGGCGGGGAAGCGCGGTGCGGGCCGCGTCGACCGGGACACCGAGCCGGGCGTAGTCGACGATGACGGCCTGTACGCACGACGGCCCGTCGACCAGGAAGTCGTACGGCGAGGTGAGGTCGGTCAGCTGCAGCTCGCCGATGCGGTCCCCGCCGGTCAGGTCCCGGTGGCGCATCCGCACCGACCCGCTGACCGGCAGGCCCAGGGAGAGCCGCTCGGGGTTGTCCGACTGCAGGTGCCGGGACGTACGCGTGAGCCGGTGCCCGCTGGACACGTGATGCAGTAACTCCGCGCCGGAACCGAGCGACCAGTGCGAGATCCGGGCCTGCGCCGGCGGAGCGACCGAGATGGCGGCCGGAGCCACCGAGGACGTCATGGCCGAACGCACCGCCTCGGCGCGTTGCCGCACCGGTAGCAGAGATGTGTCGAGCAGCACCGTCATCCGGCCTCCCTCACACCGATACTCTGTGCTGAACCGTATCGGTTGCAGGCCGCGAGTCGCCCCGGGAGCCGGCATGGCCGTGTTGATAGACACCCGTCACCTGCCGCCTCGTGAGTCGGCCGACGCTCTGCACGCCACCCTGACCCGGGCGGCGACCCCGGCGTCGGTCGTCATCGCGCCGGGCACGACGTGCATCGTCGAGGGCTGGCGGATCGGCGCGGGGATCAACCTGCTCAGCACCGGCTACAGCGGTGGCCTGGCCATGAAACGTACGCCACGGCACGTCCGCGCCGACGCGCCCGAGCGGATCTCGCTGACCCTCGGCGTCCGGGGCGAATGCGAGACGCGCCAGGTCGGCACGGTGCTGCGCCGCGAGAACCAGCTCCATCTGCTGGATCTCACGACGGAGTACGAATCGCGGTGGCCGGGCCCGTGCGCCGCGATCGCCTTCCTGGCCGACTACACCGAACTGGACATCCCGGTCCGCCTGGTCCGCGATTCGGTTCCGCTGCTGCAGATGAGCCCGCTGTACGACCTGACCCGGCGCCACCTTCGGGAACTGCCGGCCGTCGCCCGGCAGGCGCCGCACGCGGCCGCCCTGGCCATGCTCGGCTTCGCCAGCAAGGACCTGGTACGCGCGCTCATCGCCTCGGTCAATCCGGACCACCGGCACTCCCGGGCCGCCCGCGCCGAGTCGCTGCGCACCGTGCTGCTCACCTACGTCGACGCGCACCTGCACGATCCGGGGCTGACCCCGGCCCGGATCGCCGACGAGCACGGGGTCTCGCTGCGCTATCTGTATCAGCTGTTCGCCGACGAGGCGGAGTCCCCGGCCGAAGCGATCTGGCAGCGCCGCCTCGAGGGCGCCCGCCGGGAGCTGGCCGGCCGGGCGACCCACCGCACCCTGATCTCGGCGACAGCACGCCGCTGGGGTTTCACCGACCCGCGGCACTTCGCCCGCCGGTTCCGGGCCGCCTACGGCGTCACCCCCAGCGAATGGCTCCGCCGGCACCTCGGCGACACCTGACGTCCGCCCGGCGCTCAATCGTGCACGCCGGGACCCGCATGTGCACACAGGGACCCGCCGAGAGCGGATCTGCCGACGTTAGATTCCGGTCACCGAATACTCCGGAGAGGACCTCTGACATGGCGCCCGACACGATTGTGCTCGTCCACGGATTCTGGGTCACTCCCCGCAGCTGGGAGAACTGGATCACCCACTACGAAGCCAAGGGGTTCCGGGTCATCGCGCCCTCGTATCCCGGTTACGAGGTCGAGGTCGAGGCGCTCAACGCCGATCCCGCACCGATTCTCGCCTCCACCGTGCCGCAGATCATCGGCCACTACGAGCAGATCATCGGCGCGCTCGACACCCCGCCGATCATCATCGGCCATTCCGCCGGTGGGGCGTTCACCCAGATCCTGCTCGACCACGGCTTCGGCGCGGCCGGTGTGGCGATGAACTCCGCACCCACCGAAGGCGTCCGGGTGGTCCCGCTGTCGCAGGTGAAGTCCACCTTCCCGGTGCTCAAGAGCCCCGCGAACCGGCACAAGGTGGTGCCGCTGACCTTCGAGGAGTGGCAGTACGCGTTCACCAACACCTTCACCGAGGAAGAGGGCCGGGCGCTGTGGCAGCGTTACGCCATCCCGGCCAACGGCGGCATCCTGTGGGGCAGCGTGCTGGCCAACTTCCAGCCCGGCCACCAGGACACCTGGGTCGACTACCACAACGACGACCGGGCGCCGCTGCTGTTCGTCTCCGGCTCCGAGGACCACATCATGCCGCCGGCCATCCAGGAGTCGAACGCCAAGCACTACAAGTCGAACACCGTCACGGAACGCCGCCAGTACGAGGGTTTCGCGCACCTGCTGCCGGCCCAGAAGGGCTGGGAGCAGATCGCCGACGACGTCCTCGACTGGGCCCTGACGCACGCCCGATGAGTGATCTGCGGATCACCCACATCGGCGGGCCGACCACCCTGATCGAGGTGGCCGGCTGGCGGATCCTGACCGATCCGACGTTCGACGCCCCCGGCCGGACCTACCGGTTCGGCTGGGGCACGGCGTCGCGCAAGCTGACCGGCCCGGCGCTGCCGGCGGCGTCGCTCGGCGCCGTCGACGTGGTGCTGCTGACCCACGACCATCACGCCGACAACCTGGACGACACCGGCCGCGCGCTGCTGCCCGCGGTGGGACGGGTCGTCACCACCGTGGCCGGCGGCCGCCGGCTGGGCGCGAACGCCACCGGGCTGGGCCCGTGGGGGACCACCGAGCTGGTGGCCCCGGGCCGGCCGGCGATCGAGATCACCGCGACGCCGTGCCGGCACGGGCCGCCGCTGAGCCGGCCGGTGGCCGGCGAGGTGACCGGCTTCGTGCTGCGCTGGGCCGGCCAGCAGCACGGCCCGCTGTGGATCACCGGCGACACGGTGCTCTATCCGGGGGTACGGGAGGTGGCCGGCCGGTTCGCCATCGGCACGACGGTGCTGCACCTGGGCGCGGTGAAGTTCGGCCTGACCGGTCCGCTGCGGTACACGATGACGGCCGCCGACGGCGCCGAGCTGTGCGAACTCGTCAAGGCCCGGACGGTCCTGCCGGTCCATTACGAGGGCTGGGGTCACTTCAGCGAAGGCCGGCCGGCGGTCGAGGCGGCTTTCGCCGCGGCTCCGGCTCCGGTCCGGGAGAGCCTCCGCTGGCTCACCCCGGGTACGGCCACGTCGGTCACTGTCTGACGCCGGAAACCCGTTGCTCCGCGGCCGCCGGGCGAGACAGACTGCGCGGATGCTCCGACACGTCGCTCTGGTCACCGGGGCCAACCACGGCATCGGTGCCGCCACCGCCGAGGCGCTCGCAGCCGGTGGCTGTGCGGTCGTCTGTGCGTACCGGAAGATCCACGATCCGGTCGACCCGGCAGTCCCGGAGGCCTACCGGGCCGGCCGGGCCCGGACCGCCGACGCCGTCGTGGCGGCCATCCGCGCCGCCGGCGGCGAAGCGGTCGCCGTCGACGAGGACCTCACCGACCCGCAGGCCCCGCAGCGGCTGTTCGATCTGGCCGAGGCCACCTTCGGTCCGGTCGACATCCTGATCAACAACGCCACCGGCTGGGTGCAGGACACCTTCAGCCCGCAGACCGTCGACCAGCACGGGCGGCAGATGCAGCCCGTCACCGTGGCCACCTGGTCGCAGCAGTTCGCCGTCGACGCGATGGCGCCGGCGCTGCTCATCGCCGAGTTCGCCCGGCGGCACGCCGCCCGCGGTGCGAGCTGGGGGCGGATCGTGGGCCTGACCTCCGGCGCCGAACTGGGCTTCCCGCAGGAGGTCTCGTACGGCGCCGCGAAAGCAGCCCAGACCAACTACACGATGTCGGCCGCCGTCGAGCTGGCTCCGCTGGGCATCACCGCCAACGTGGTCCACCCGCCGGTGACCGACACCGGCTGGGTGACCGACGCGGTCCGCGAGTTCGTGGCGCAGAGCACGGCGCTGGTCACCGTCGCCACCCCGGCCCAGGTGGCCGAGGTCATCGCCTTCCTGGCCTCGGACGCCTCAGCGCTGATCACCGGCAACGTGATCACCCTGCGCTGACGGTAGATCCGTCCTGAGCAGGGTATCTGCCCGGGGTGACCGACCACGCCATCGACGTCGACCAGCCGCTCGCGCCGGACACCCCGGCCGCGCCGCACAGCGCCAGCGGCGAGGCGGTGCGCACCTTCGACCTGAGCGCCGTCGCGCCGCCCGCCCGGCCCGCGCGGCGCTGGACGCCCCGGCGGGTGGTGGCCACCCCGGCCGCCTACGACCACCCGCACGGGCGGCGGATCATGGCGCTGGCCGAGGCCCGGGGGATCGAGGTCGAGCGGCTGCGGGCCAACCGGTTGACCGGGGTACGCGGTGAGACCGACCGGGAGACGTACGCGCGGGCGAAGTCCACCATGGCGATCGTGGTGAGCCCGCCCGCCCGGCGCACCCTGCAGCCGATCGCGCCCAGCGCCGACTGGCGTTTCGACCTGGCCGAGGGCTGCCCGGCACACTGCCAGTACTGCTACCTGGCCGGCTCGCTGTCCGGACCGCCGGTGACCCGGGTGTACGCCGACCTGGACGACATCCTGGCCGGTCTGGCCGCGTACGAGGGGCGCGGGACGATCACCAGCCGCCGGGCCGCCCGCCGCGACGAGGGCACCACCTTCGAGGCGTCCTGCTACACCGACCCGCTGGCCCTGGAACACCTGACGGGCAGCTGGCGCCGCGCGGTCGAGCACTTCGGCGCCTGGGACGCGCCGGTCCAGCTGCGGTGGACGACGAAGTTCGACGACGTCGGCACCTTCGTGGGGCTGCCGCACGCCCGCCGTACCCGGGTCAGGCTCAGCGTCAACTGCGCACCGGTCAGCGACCGGATGGAGGGCGGCACCAGCCGGGTCGCGGACCGGCTGGCGGCGCTGCGCAAGCTCGCCCTCGACGGCTATCCGGTCGGGCTGACCATCGCGCCGATCATGCCGGTGGAGGGCTGGCGCACCCACTACGGCCTGCTGCTGGACCAGGTGGCCGCCGCCGTCGAGGGCGTACCGGAGCTCGATCTGACCGCGGAGCTGATCACCCACCGGTTCACCCCGGGCAGCAAAGAAGTGCTGCTCGGCTGGTATCCCCGCACCAAGCTGGAGATGGACGAGGAGTCCCGCAGCCGCAAGCACGGCAAGTTCGGCGCCGTGAAGTACGTCTACCCGGCCGGGACGATGGCCGAGCTGAGAGGCTGGTTCGAGGCGGAGATCGCGGCCCGGCTGCCGTCCTGCCGGATTCTCTACTGGACCTGACTCTGGGTTGACCGGCCTGCTTCAATCGGTGGTCATGGGGAATCTGTCGCTCTCCCGCCGCCGGCTGCTGTTCACGGCCGGGGCCGGCGCGCTGGGTGTGGCCGTGCTCGGCTCCTGCTCCTCGGAGTCGTCCGCGCCACCGTCGCCGGCCGCGTCATCCGAGCAGCCCGTCCCGGCGGCCAGCGGCGCGGTGGCCGGCGACTGGCGGCGGGTGACCATGTCCTACGTGGCCGCGTACATCCTGGTCCGCAACGGTGAGGCGGCGATCGTCGACCTGGGCACCGCCGGTTCGGAGACGGCGATCGAGGAGGGTCTCAAGGCGGCGGGCGCCGGGTGGCAGTCGGTGAAGCACATCGTGCTCACCCACATGCACGACGACCATGCCGGCGGCCTGGCCCAGATCGCTCCCCTCGTCCGGGCGTCGATCTACGCCGGCGCCGCCGACCTCTCCTCGATCTCCTCGGACAAGCCGCTGAAGCCCCTCGCCGAGGGCGACGAGGTCTTCGGGATGCGCGTCGTCGAAACACCGGGCCACACGCTCGGCCACATCTCGGTCTTCGAGCCGGCGACCGGCGTCCTGGTGGCCGGCGACGCGCTGCGCACCAGCAACGGCCTGGAAGGCTCCGCGCCCCAGTACACCGCCGACGAGGCCAAGGCCAACGCCTCGGTCCGCAAGCTGGCCGCCCTGGACATCAAGGCGATCCTGCCCGGTCACGGCGAGCCGCTGACGGCCGGCGCGGCCCAGGCCCTGCGGACATTGGCGGCCGGCCTGCCCGCGTGAACCGGCCGGTCCGGCGCACCGCCTACCATTTCGGCATGCGGCTCCACGTGGGATGTGCGATGTGGTCACTGAAGTCCTGGCAGGGACGCTTCGTGGCCCATCCGCTGCCGTCGCGGGAGCGCCTGCGGGCGTACGCCGGCTGGTGCAACGCCGTCGAGGGGAACACCACGTTCTACGCGACGCCGGCCCGCGACACCGTGGAGACCTGGGCGCAGCAGACCGACCCGGACTTCCGGTTCGTGCTCAAGCTGCCCAAGGTCATCACCCACGAGCGCCGGCTGGTCGCGGTGGAGGACCCGCTGCGCATCTTCCTGAACGCGATCGAACCGCTGGGCCCGCGGGCCCACGCGCTCTGGATCCAGCTGCCGGGATCTTTCGGCCCGGCCGACCTCCCGGCCGTGGAGACCTTCCTGCGGCAGGTGCCGACCTCTTACCGGTACGCCGTGGAGGTCCGCCACCCGGCCTTCTTCGACGACCCCCGCGCCACAGCGCAGCTGGAAGGGGTGCTCGCCGCCGCCGACGCCGAGTGGGTGCCGTTCGACACGACCGTCTTCTTCGCCAAGCTCCCGACCAGCGCAGCGGAACGCGACGCCTGGACCAAGAAGCCCCGCCTGCCGCGCCGCTCGCACGCCCTGACCGACCGGCCGATCATCCGCTACCTGGGCCGGGACGCGGTCACGGAAACGGTCGAGGGCTGGCAGCACTGGGTGGACGTGACCGTGGGCTGGCTGCAGGAGGGCCGGGCACCGACGGTGTTCGTGCACACGCCGGACAACGCCGACGCGCCGGAGCTGGCCCGCCGCTTCCACGACGCGGTCCGGGCCCGGGTGCCGCAGCTGGAGCCACTGCCGGAGCCCGACCCGGTCGAGCCACTCACCCTCTTCTGAGCCGGCCCGGGTGCCGGTGGGCTGACCGCGTCCTCAGCCGGCGCGGCCGGCCAGGGCGGCCGCAGCGGCCGCGCGCACCGCCGGGGCCAGCGCCTCGGCGATCACCGCATACCCGGCGCTGGACGGATGGAACCGGTCCCCGCTGAACAAGCTCGCGTCCACCGCGAACGCGTCAGCCGAACCGACCTCGATGTCCGCGACCCGAGCCCCGGCGTCGACCGCCGCCCGGGTCTGGGCCTGCCGCATCGCGGCGCTGGCCGCCCGGACCAGCAGCCGCGTCTGCGGCGGCACCCACGGCACCACGCTGAGATCCGGTGCCGGAGCCACGACCACCTCGGCGCCGGCGCCGCGCAGGGTCCGGACCGCGTCGCCGAGGCTTGCCGCGGCCTGCTGCGGCGGCACGAAGTGGGTGAGATCGTTGGCGCCGATGATGATCAGCGCCAGCCCGGGGCGCCAGGCGGCGGCGCTGCGGGTCTGGCTGTGCAGGGCCTGGCTGCGGGCGCCGGGCACGGCGAACACCCGGCAGTCGGTCGTGATGCCGGCGGTGGCAAGGTCGGCGGCCAGCCGCGCGCCGACCGTGTCGGCCGGGCGGGCGGCGCCCTGCCCGTACGCGATGGAGTCGCCCAGGACGGCGAAAGCAAGGGTCACGCTGGAGAACAACAAGCCGGCGCGGCGATTGCTTCCGACCTGCGCGGATGATCCGGATCCCGGTCGGCTACGCCGCCTCCCGGACGGTCAGCCGGCGGGCGGCGAGCAGGCCCAGCCAGAGCCAGCCGACGCCGACGGCGAGGCGTTGCAGCAGGCCCGCCGTGGAGACCCACCGGGGATCCTGGGCGAAACCCGCGCTGGCGAGGACGAACAGGACGAGGAACGCGATGGCGCTGAGCCCTGAGTAGATGGCCCAGCCGGGCGCGTGCCGCCGGGCGAACGCGTAGGTGAGGACGACCATCGCCGCGGCGAAGCCGACGAAGCCGGGTAGCGAGAAGGCCAGGTCGTGCAGGAGGCCGGGCCGGCTCGGGGCGTCCGGTGTCGCCGGTGTGCCGGCTGGATATCCGCTGACCGGGTCGGTGACGAAGACGCCCGCGCCGAGCAGGCCCACGCCCCAGACGCCGATCAGCAACGGCCCGGCAGCCGATCCCGGTCCGCGGCCCAGGCTGCGGCGCAGCCCCACGGCGAAGGCGAGGGTGAGCAGGCCGGCGGTCAGGAAGGCGCCGATCTGCACCCAGCCGCCCGGCCCGAGCGCCAGTGAGCTGACCGGGTGGCGCAGCGGGTCGTAGCCGTCGCGGGACGCTCCCTCCAGCAGGAACGTGACGACGAACAACGGTCCGGCCAGCAAGCCGCAGAGCAGGAGGAGACGCGACGGGCCCACGGAAGACATGTGTCAACCGTAGTTGACACGACCTGGCTCCGTCAACTCAGGTTGACACGACGATCGCCCTTATGCCGCCGCTCGTTCGCGGGGCCGGCCCACCGTCGTGCCGGCTGCCGCCGGCGCCGGCCGCCGCCGCTCCCGGTGCCACCGCCGCGCACTCAGCGTCCACCGCAGCAGAGCCCGCGGCGCCGCACTCTGCGTCGCCACATGCAGCAGATACCGCCACGTCGGATACTCCCCGCGCCGGTTCGACAGCGCGTACGAGAACTGCTTGGCCGGCAGGTCCGCGTAGTCCGGCACCCGCTCGAACCACTCGCTGCTCGCCTTCGCCGCCCGCTGCAGCGGGACCAGGGCCGTCTTGCGGCGGTGTTCGTAGCGTTCCAGGGCCACCGGCAGGTCGTCGCCGCCGGCGACCGCGTCGGCCAGGGCCATCGCGTCCTGCATCGCCAGTTTGGTGCCCGAGCCGATCGCGAAGTGGGTCGTGTGGGCCGCGTCGCCCATCAGCACCACGTTGCCGTGGTCCCAGCGCTGGTTGGTCAGGCGCCGGTAGTTGAGCCAGCCGGTACCGCCGACCTCGGCGCGGTGGTCGATCAGGGGCTGACCGCCCAGGTGGGCGGCGAAGATCTCCTGCAGCCGGGCGCAGCCCTGGACCGCGTCGAGCCGGTCCAGGCCCAGTCCCGTCCACGTCTCGGGGGAGCACTCCACGATGAACGTGCTGCGGTCCGCGGTGAACGGATACGCGTGGTACCAGATCCAGCCGGTCGGGGTGCGCTCGAAGCCGAAGGTGAACGTGTCGAAGACGCGCGGCGTGCCCAGCCAGATGTACTTGTTGCGGCCCACCTCGATCTCCGCGCCGAAGTGCTCGGCGTGCTGGTCGCGGATCCGGCTGCCGGCGCCGTCACAGGCCACCACCAGGTCGGCCGCCGGGACCTCGGTCAGCTCGTCGCGGTAGCTGATCTCGACGCCCAGCTCGGTCGCGCGGGCGGCGAGAATGTCCAGCAGCTCACGCCGGCCCAGGCTGAAGCCGTAGCCGGCCAGGTGGGTGACCGACTTGCCGGTGGCGCGGACCTCGTACTCGTCCCAGCGGCAGGCCGCCCGGGCGATCCGTCCGGCGCTGACCGGGTCGTAGCGGAACAGGTCGTCGAGCAGGTCGTCCCAGAAGACCACGCCCCAGCCGTACGTGACGCCGGCCGGGTTGCGTTCCAGCACGGTGACCTCGTGGGCGGGGTCGGCCAGCTTCGCCAGCACCGCGAAGTAGAGGCCGGCGGGGCCGCCGCCGATGCAGGTGATGCGCATGCCGGGCTCCTAACGGTAGGGCGGGAAGGTGGCGGACAGGTCGTCCGGATCGGCGCCGGGCCGGCGGTCGGCCACCAGCCGGCGGTACGCGTCCGGGTCGGCGACGATCCGCCAGGTGTGGAACGGGTGCCGGCCCGGCGAGAAACCGGCCTTGTACGAGAACAGCGAGTCGTTGCTGCCGCCCTTGCCCCCGCCGAGGTGGAACACGGTGTCGCCGCGGCTCTTGCACCAGCGCCGTACCTCGTCGTAGAGCAGCTCGTCGGCGTAGCGCTTGGGGGCCCGCCGGGTCGACGACACGTAGCCGGTGGCGATGCCGTCGTGGGTGAAGAACGTGTTGCCGCCGACCACCTCGTCGCCCTCCAGCGCGACGGCCAGGTGCATGCGGTCGCCGACGGCGTCGTGCAGCGCGGCCAGGTGCTCGCGGGTGAAGAAGTAGTACGACGACGCGCCGACCCGTCGCATGTTGTCGTGGTAGACGGCCACCCATTCGCCGAGCCGGTCCCAGTCGTCGAAGACGATCCGGGTGCCTTCGCGGCGGGCCCGGTTGATGTGGTTGCGGTGGTCGCTGCGGGTCTGGCTCCACATCTCGTCGAGGCTGACGGTCAGGTCCATCGAGACGGTCTCGCCGTGCCGGACCAGGGCGCCGAAGCGTCCCAGCGTGCTCAGCGGCGCATCCAGCAGCGGATGCATCCGGATGAACGCCGTGACGATGCCCTCGGCCCGCAGCGTCTCGAGCATCGCGGCGCAGGCCCGTTCCCAGAAGACGGGGTCGCCGTCGGCGATCGGTGCGGGATAGCCGTACGGCGAGATGGCGTCGCGCAGCCCGGAGCCCGGCACGTCGCGCAGGATCAGCGGCAGCAGCAGCCGGCGGCCCGGTTCGGCGTAGTGGAAGGCGGTCGGCGTCCCGCCGTAGAGCTTCGCGTCGAGCTCGACGTACGCGGGCTCGTGGTACATGTCGTGCGGGGTCTGCTGCAGGGCCTCCTTCCATTCCCGGGCGGTGGGTTCCACCAGCGAAGCCTTCATCGGGGTTGCCTCCCTGACGACCGCAGGATCCGGGCGTTGAGCGCCATGTTGGCGGCGAACTGGTCGTTGACGACCTGGTGCTGCTCCAGCCGCTGCTGCACGGCCGCGTCGTAGCGGCCCAGCTTGACGAAGCCGTCGGAGAACCACCCGTTGTCGGCGCCGGTGCCGTCCACGGAGTTGCGGTAGGTGGTGCCGCCGGGCCAGATCACCTTGGTCAGCAGCGCGCCGAAGGCCGCCATGTCGGCGTCGGTCCAGGGCCGGCCGCGGTCGCGGGCCTCGACGACGTACGCCATGACGCCGTTGGCGTGGCTGACGTCCTGCCCGGGCTGCCGGGCCGAGCCCCAGACGTCGCTCCAGAAGTACGCGGTGGGCTCGGCCGGGTTGCGCCGCAGCTGGCCGCGCAGGCTCGCGCCGCTGCCCGGCAGGTGCAGATCGATGTTGCCGACCACTTCGAGGTAGCGCCGGCGGCGCTCCGGGTCGGTGGTGACCCGGGACAGGTGCAGCCCGATCAGCGCCCAGTGCGCGGCCATGTGCGTGCGCTCGCGGTAGATCGCCTGGCTGGGGCCGCGGGCGTACCACTTGGCGAAGATGTGGGTCTCGGCGAAGGCCAGCAGCCGCTCGTAGCGCGCGCGGTACGCCGGGTCGTCGTGGACCGCCGGGCTCTCGCGCATGGCGACCAGCAGCGCGGTCCCGTACCGCCAGAAGTAGCTCTCGTAGAGCGGCACCTCGTTGCCGCCCTGCCCGGAGCTGCTGGACGCCCAGCCGCGGTAGTCGTCGCGGAACCGGCTGCCGGGCAGCGACGACGAGGGCCGGGCCGAGGCGGCCACGTTCTCCACGAACTCCAGGGCGCGGTCGAGATAGCGGTTCTCACCGGTGGCCCGGAACATCGCGACGCACGAGTCGACCGAGTAGGACAGGTCGTAGTGGTCCCAGCTGTCCGCCGATTCGCTCAGCGGCAGGCTGTTCTCGGCCATGTAGTCCCAGCTCTGCAGGAACACCGAGGCCCAGTGCGAGACCGGCTCGAGGTTGACCTTGACATCAGGTCGCGGCGCGGCCGGCGGTGCCGGCAGGGGCTCCATGATGGACGGTACGTCGGTGCGCGGTGGCGCACTCGCGGCGGTCAGCGAGGCCACGGCGAGCAGCAGTACCGCCCGGCGGCCGATCCTGGCCGGCCCGGTCATGACGACACCGGCTCTCGGGCCGGTACGGCCAGCGCGGCGCTCACCGGAGCCGCGGGGACGACCGCGGCGGCGGCGGCCATGGCGGCGAACAGCCAGGCGAGCCGGGCGTCGTAGTAGTCACCGGAGAACAGGCTGCTCAGTGCCACGAAGACGGCCGCGGCCACGGCCAGCCCGGTCAGCTGGGGGCGTTCGCCGCCGCCGCGTACCGTTCGGGTCCACAAGATGATCGCTGCGGTCAGCAGTCCCATACCGATCAGACCTCCCTCGGCGGCGACGCCGAGCACGTAGTTGTGGGGATACTCGACGCCCTGGTTGACCCCGATGAGGCCGTAGAAGCCGTCCAGTCCGGCGCCGGCGAGCGGGTGCTCGACGGCCAGGCGCCAGGCGGCGGCCCAGATGTCCGTACGGTCGGAGAGGTAGCGCTGCTGCACGGTCTGCTCGACGAACCGTTCCTGGAACAGGTTGGTGAACGCGGGCGGCGCGAACGCCCACACGGTGGCGGTGGCGAGCACCAGCACCGCGCCCGCCGCGACGACCGGACCGGTGCGCAGCCGCCCGCGGATCTTGAACAGGGCGGCGCCGCCGACGGCCACCCCGGCCAGCAGGCCGGCCCGCGATCCGGACAGCACCGCGGCCAGCAGGAACAGCGGAATGACCAGTAGCGGCAGGATGCGCCGGGTGATCAGGAACAGGGCCACCGCGCTGATCACACCGAGGATCTCGATGCGGACGAAGACGTTGGGCCCGCCACCGAACGCGGAGTAGCGGCCCTGCTCGCCGGGGCCGTTGATGAACAGCGCGGCCAGGGCGAAGACGACCGCCGCGAGGAAGAACAGCAGGAAGGTGGTGCGGAGGACCACCGCCGGATCGCCGATCGCGTAGACGTAGAAGGCCACGGTCAGCACGCCCAGCAGGACCAGGTCGAGGGTCTGCGGGCCGACCCGCGAGGCCTGCGGCGCCCACAGCCCCGAGGCGATCTGGAAGAGGAAGAACAGCATGGTCAAGACCAGCCAGCCCTCACGGCGGTGCTCGCCCAGCACGTGGGGCCGCCGGGCGACGTCGACCGCGAGCACGACCAGGGCCATGAGCAACCCGATCACCCGCAGGTCGACCCAGGCCAGGTCGAGGAAGCCGGCCCGGTCCAGGGTGAACCGCCCGCCGATGGCGACCAGGATCAGCACCAGGCCGGGGGCGAGGAAGACGCGCGGGTTCCGCCACCAGGTCATGCGACCACCCGCGCGATCCGGTCCCGGGTGACCCGGCTGGCCACGAGGGCGAAGGACAGGCAGGCGCCGTAGCCGATCAGGGAGCCGTACGCGGCGCCGAGGATGCCCAGCGACGGGATCAGCAGCAGGTACGCCGCGAAGCTGACCGCGAAGCCGGTGATCTCGGCGGCGGACACCAGCGCGCTGTACCCGCGGGCGATGAGCAGGCCCAGGCTGACCCGGGAGACCGCGTAGAGGCCGGCCGCGGCGACCAGCGGCAGCACGACGGTCCTGGCCGCGGCGTACTGCTCGCCGAAGACGGGCACGATCAGCAGGTACAGCCCACCGGCGGCGATCGGCGCCACGACCAGGCAGTAGACCACCGCGGCCAGCACGATCGGACGGGTCCGCAGCGCGCCTTCGCGGTGGCTGGCCCGCCACTTGCCCAGGCGCGAGTCCGCGTACGCGCGCAGCGGCCAGGCCAGCAGCTCGGTCATCGTCGCGACGCTGGCGTACAGGCCCAGCGCGGAGGTGGACGCCAGCACGGGCAGCGCCAGCCGGTCCGACCGCAGCATGGCCATGTTGGACAGGGCGGCCGGGAACAGTGCGAGACCCTCCTGGCGCACCGTGCGGTTACGGGTCAGCGGCGCGGCGGCCGGGGCCGGCAGGCGCAGCCACAGCACCACGTACGCGACGGTGGGCACCGCCCCGGAGAGCAGGTAGGCGAGGATCCACACGGCCGGCCGGGCGGTGCCGGCCACGAACAGCGTGACCAGCAGGGCCAGCAGGAGCAGGGATTCGATGATGCGGGCGTACAGGAAATCGCGCACCCGGCCGACGCAGATCGCGATGGCCCGGGTCGCCAGGCTCGAGGCTTCGACGACCGCGTAGCCGACGATCAGCGTGATGACGACCGGCCCGGGGTCGAAACGGTCGGGCGCCAGCACGGCGAACCCGGCCGCGGCGGACAGCGCCAGCCCGCCGGGCACGACGAACAGCCGGGCGTAGGCCCGGACCGCCACCGCGGGCGTGACGTCGTGGTAGCTGGCGACGAAGCTGCGTTCGGTGCCCAGCAGCAGCACCTGGGTCGCGAGATAGACGACCTGCAGGATGAGGGCGACCTCGCCGCGCCCGGAGGGGCTCAGTGCGCGGACCATCAGCACGTTGGCCGCGAGCGCGACCACGCCGGTCAGCAGCTGGGAAGCGACGAGTTTGACGTACGGCTCGCGCAGCTGGGTGCGCAGCCAGGCAGACGGGCCGCCGCGGCGTGGGGGAACGAGCCCCGCCTCCGGCGCGGCGCGCTCCGCCTGCAACTCACTCACCGGGCTGGGACTTCTCGTCCGAGGTCCGCTGGGCCGGCAGATGCGGCGGCTCGGGCTGGACGGCCTCGCCGGCGACCCGCTCAGCGTCCCCGGCCGGCTGCCCGACACCGGCAGGCTGGGCTGTGTCGGCCCGGGCTGTGCCGGGCTCGAAGACGACGGGCTCGGTCGCGGGCCGGACCGGCACGGGCTGGGCCACGACGACCCGGGCCTGGCCGCGGGCCGCTGCCGCCCCGGCCGCGTCGCGCGGGTGCGCGGCAGCCTCTTCGGGCGTGCCGACGGTGGCCTTGACCACGGTCCCCTTGATCACGGCCGTCTCCATCCCCGCAGCACGGGGCACCGGAGCGTCGGCCACCTGGGCCCGGCCCCGCGCGGTGCCGCCGGCCGGCCGGACGAGCACCGTCTCGTCGCCGTCCACCGGGCCGTCGAACTGGTCGTCCTCCTGATCGGGCGCGCCGAACAGCTGGGTGACCAGCTCCGGATCGGACGTGGGCGGCACCTCGGCCCCCCGGTGCCAGGCGCCGCCGGTCGGCAGCTTCTTCGGCAGGGCGTTGAGCACGGCGCCGGCCAGCCGGGCGCCGACGCGTTCGAGCAGGTCCATCGAGCGCTCGACGTCGACCGTACGGGTGCGGTTGGCCCGCACCACCAGCAACGCGCCGTCGGTCACCTTGCTCAGCACGGCCGCGTCGGCCACGCCGTGCAGCGGCGGCGCGTCCACGATCACCACGTCGAAACGTTCGGTGAGTTTGCGCACCGTCGCGCCCAGCCGCGGCGACGCCAGGATCTCGCCCGGGTCGGGCGGCTGCTCGCCGGAGGGCAGCACGGTCAGCCGCCCGTCCAGCGAGTCCTGCAACACCTCGGGCACGTCGGCGGTGCCGGACAGCACGTCGGACAGGCCCCGGCTGGTGTCCAGGGCCAGATAGCGGCCGACCCCCGGGCTGCGCAGGTTGGCGTCGACGAGCACGACCGTGGCGCCGGTCTCGGCCATGGCGATGGCCAGGCCGCACGCGACGGCGGTGGTGCCCTCCTTGGGCTGGGCCCCGGTGAGCAGCAGCGACGTGCCGCGCCCGGCGTCGCTGTGCAGGCCGGCGACATCGGGCAGCAGGCTGCGCAGCCGCCGGAACGCCTCCGCCAGCGCCTCGTCGGGGTAGCCGTTGCGCCCGGACCGGCCGCCGAGCGAGATGACACCGACCGCGCCGAGCCCCAGGCGGCGCAGGTCGTCCTCCTCGCCGACGGTCTTGCGGGTCGCCTCGCGGATCGCGACCGCGACCGCACCGATGAGCAGGCCCAGCACCGCGGAGAAACCGATGTTGCGGACCAGGTTGCCGGGGACCTCGGTGGTGACCGGGTTCTGCGCGATGGACACCGACGGGGTGGGCCCGTCGGTGGGGACGGTGCTCGGCGGGTCCAGCTGCTTGGCCAGGCTGACCAGCGACGTGGTGGCGGTGGTGACGATCTCCCGGCTGCGATCGGCGGACCCGTCGGTGGCCGAGACCACCAGCAGGTCGGTGCCGTCCTGCACCTGCGCCGACAGGCTGGCCTGCACCTGGGCCGTGCTCATCGGCAGCTTCAGCTTGGCGATCACGCTCTCGGCCACCCGCGGGCCGGTGAGCAGCACGATGTAGGAGTTGAGCCGACTCGCCTTGGCGTCCGGGTCGCCGGTGCCGGTCGTCACGAACAGCACCATCGACGAGCGGTAGGCCGGCTGGGCGGTCAGGGTCAGGCCGGCCGCGGCGCCGGCGGCCAGCAGCACCGGTACGACGATCCACAGCCATCGCCGCCGGCAGGCCCGTACGTACTCACGCAGTTCCACTCGGGGTCTCCATCGTCACGCCTGCTTGGGCGGGGCCCCGGCGACCCCGCGTCCGGCCGGCCGCCGACCGGTTCAGTACGGCCTCGAACTGCGCGAACAGCAGATCGCGGGAGAACCGCTCGACGGCGAGCCGGTGTGCGGCCGCGCGCGCCTGTTCGAGCCACAACTCGTCGCGCAGGTGCGCGGCCAGCACCACGCCCGCCTGCTCGGCGTCGTACGGGTCCAGCACCAGCCCGGCCCCGGTCTCGCGCAGCAGGTCGGCCTGCCAGCCGCCGTAGTTGACGGCGATCGGCCGGGACGCGGCCAGCGCGTCGAAGAACTTGTTGGCCGAGTTGTCCCACAGGGCGCGGACCGGCCGGACGAAGCTGCTCGACATGGTCGCCGCGCCGAGGATCACCGGCAGGTCGGCCTTGGGGACCTTCTCCCACATGTGCACGGTGTGGTCGAGCAGGCCGTACTCGGCGGCGAGGCGCTTGGTGGCGTCCCATTCCTTGCCGTGCCCGACGATGAGCACCTGCGCGTCCGGGTCCGACTCGCGCATCCGGCGGGCGGCCCGCACGAGGTACTCCACGCCGTTGACCGCGCCCAGAGCGCCGGTGTAGACGATCAGCGGCCGGTCGCCGAGCCAGCGGTGCTCGTCACGGAACCGCTGGACGGCGTCCGGGGCCACGTCGAACAGTGCCAGGTCGGCGGCGTTGGGGATGACGGTGGTGCGGGTGCCCGGCCGGCGGGCGGTGACCCCCGCGGCCATGCCCGGCGAGAGCGCGACGACCTCTTCGGCGTTGCGGTAGGCGAAGGTCGCCAGGGCGCCGGCGAGCCGGCGGGCCAGCGGATTGCGCAGCACACCCATCTCGATCGGCACCTCGGGCCACAGGTCGCGGACCTCGAAGACGAACGGCACCCGGCGCAGCCTGGCCGCGACGACACCGGGCACGGCGACGGTCAGCGGGGTGCTGGTGGCGAAGACCAGGTCGGCCTTGAGGGCGGTGGCCTTGGCCGCGGCCAGGACCATGAACTCGGCGAAGGCGCGCAGCCGCCGGGCGAAGGACATGTTGTTCGCGTACGGCACGGAGAACCAGTGCACCTGGATGCCGTCGTCGTCGGTGCGCCGCCAGCCCAGCGACCGCTTGCCCGGCGTGATGTCGGTGGTGATCACGTGCACGGTGTGGCCCTGGGCGACGAGCCGGCGGGCCTGCTCGTAGGACCGGATCCCGCCGGTCATCGTGGGATTGCAGTAGTACTGGTGGATGTAGACGATGCGCATCCCGCCGCGGTCCCTTCCCTCGGTGGTCATCGGGCCACCGCCCGCACGGCCGCGACCACGCGTTCCCGGTCGTGGTCGCTCAGCGCGGAGCCGCTCGGCAGGCACAGTCCCCGGCGGAACAGGTCGGCGCTGACCGCGCCGCCGCGCATGACGCAGTCGCGGAACACCGGCTGCAGGTGCATCGGCTTCCAGGCCGGCCGCGCCTCGATGTTCTGCCGGCCCAGGTGCTCGATGATCCGGTCCCGGTCCGCGCCGAACGTGCCGGCGTCGACCAGCAGGCAGGTGAGCCACCAGTTGGGCGTGCCGTAGTCAGCGACCGGCATGAAGGTCAGGCCGGGCAGGTCGCCCAGGGCGGTGCGGTAGTAGCGGGCGGTCCGGCGGCGGGCCGCGATCAGTTCGTCGAGGCGCTGCACCTGGCCACGGCCCACGGCGGCGAGCAGGTTGCTCAGCCGGTAGTTGTGGCCGACGGCGCGGTGCTCGTAGTGCGGCACCGGCTCGCGGGCCTGGGTGGCCAGGTACCGGGCCTGGGTGGCGATCCGGCCGTCGTCGGTGACGAGCATGCCGCCGCCCCCGGTGGTGATGATCTTGTTGCCGTTGAACGACAGCACTCCGGCCAGGCCGAACGACCCGGCGGCACGACCCCGGTACGAAGCGCCGAGCGCCTCCGCCGCGTCCTCGATGAGCGCGACGCCGTAGCGGTCACACGCCACCAGCAGGGGCTCGTAGTCGGCGCACTGGCCGTACATGTCGACGGCGATCACGGCCCGGGGGAGCTGGCCGCGGGCCGCGCGCAGGCGCAGCTCCTCGGCGACCAGCCGGGGGTCGACGTTCCAGGTGTCGGGGGTGCTGTCCAGGAAGACCGGCCGGGCATCGAGGTACATCACCGCGTTGGCGCTGGCGGCGAAGGTGAACGAGGGCACCAGCACGGTGTCGCCACGGCGCACGCCGGCCGCCATCAGGGCCAGGTGCAGCGCCGCGGTGCCGCTGCTGAGCGCGACCGCGTGGCGTACCCCGATCAGCTCGGCCACCTGCGCCTCGAACGCGTCCAGGTCCGGGCCGACCGGGGCCACCCAGTTGGAGTCGAAGGCGTCGAGCAGCAGCTTGCGCTCGACGTCGCTGACGTCGGGCGGGGACAGGTAGATCCGGGCGTCAGTCATGGACGCGGGTCCGGACGGCCCAGCTCGGCCAGGCCGGGTGCAGGCCCTGGCGCTGGATCCACATCGGAGAGTCGCCCTGGTGCATCGCGGCGCGCAGGGTGGTGGCGAAGCTGCGGTAGCCCGCCTCGCGCACGATGCGCAGCTCACGCCCGCCGAAGTCGACGGCCGGATTGCCGTACGGGGCGGCGAAGTCGCGCACCTCGACGCCGAGCGCGTCCTCGATCTCCCACTTCGAACCGGCGATCTCCCGGCGGGCGGCGTCGTCACCGGTGTCGGCCAGCCGCGGGTGGGTGACGGTGTGCGAGCCGAAGTGGTGCCCGGCCGCCGCCAGGTCCCGGCAGTCCGACCAGGTGAGGTTGCCGGGCCGGCCGACCAGCCCGGAGGTGAGGAAGAAGGTGGCCGGCACGTCCAGCTCGGCCAGGATCGGGGCGACCACGTCGCGCCAGCTCAGGTGCCCGTCGTCGAAGGACAGGCAGAACATCGGCCCGGTCAGCGGGCGGCGCCCGGCCAGGACGTCCAGTGCGTCGTCCCAGGAGACCAGCGGGCCGAGGCGGCCGAACGTGCGCAGCTGCCGGCGCAGGTCGCCGGCGTACTCGGCCGGAACGTCGTGGTAGAAGGGGAAGTAGAGCCCGGCGGTGGTCGGCAGCCGCTTGAACATCCCGGCCGGTGCCAGCACCCGGCCCTGGGCGCGGGGGCGGGCCCGCAGCCTGCTGCGCAGTCCGAGCTCGTTCAGCCGTCGCTTGACGGTGGTCGGCGATCCCATGTTTCTCCCACCTGCGCTCGTCGACTTCTCCTCGTCCCGTACACCCTGACAAATGCGCGGCGGGCAGCGTCAGTAGCAATTGTCATAACGAACGTGAGAAGCGCTCACATCAATTCGAGAAGGATCCGGACGGTCCTTGCGAAATGGCCGCGCGGCGGGGCATCCTCCGTCACAGGGCCTTTTATCGAGCCGCCCGGGGAGAGTCATGCTGCGACTGCGACGGGTGGCGCCGACGGCCGCGCTCTGGGCCGACCGGGCGACGTACGACGACCGCCTGATCTTCCACACCGAGCAGTGGCTGCGCTTCGTCGCCGAGACCCAGCGCGCCGAGCCGGTCCTGGCCACGATCACCGACGGCCCCCGCACCGTCGGGCACTTCACCGGACTGGTCACCAAGCGTTACGGCCTGCGGATTCTCGGCAGCCCGATGGCCGGCTGGACAACGTCGTACCTGGGCTTCAACCTCGACCCGGCGGTGCCACGGCGGGCCGCGCTGGAGGCCCTGATGCCGTTCGCGTTCGGCGAGCTGGGCTGCGCGCACCTGGAGATCCGCGACCGCGGCCTGGCCGAGACCGACCTCGAGGGCCTGGGCCTGCGCTGGGCCGCGGCCCCGACCGCGGTGATCGATCTGGGCCCACCCGAGGACACCCTGTTCGCCGCGATGGCCGGCGCCTGCCGGCGCAATATCCGCAAGGCGGCCAAGTCCGGAGTCGTCATCGAAGAAGCACAGCCGGACGACGAAGCATTCGCCGACGATTTCTACCATCAGCTACGCGACGTATTCGCCAAACAGAATCTGGTACCGACGTATTCGATCGAGCGGGTCCGCGCCCTGATCCGCAATCTCGCCCCGGCGGGCCACATCCTGCTGCTGCGCGCCCGCGACGCCGACGGCCGCTGCATCGCCACGGCGGTCCTGCCCTGGTACCACCGCACGATGTACTTCTGGGGCGGCGCCAGCTGGCGCGAGGACCAGCACCTGCGCCCCAACGAGGCACTGATCTGGCACGCCCTGCGCTGGGCCAAGGAGCGCGGCGTCACCGAGTTCGACTTCGTGGGCGGCAACTCGTACAAGGCCAAGTACGGCACGACCGAGGTGGCGGTGCCGTGGGCCCGCCGGTCGCGGTCGCCGCTGGTGGCCGGCCTGCGCGACGCGGCCAAGGAAGGCTTCGCCCTCAAACAGCGCGCCGTGGCCCGCCTGACCCGGGTCAGCCCCTGAGCCCCTTCCATCGGCCCGCCGGCCATCCACAGGGGTTCGCACCCACCGGCGGCTGCCGCGGGCCGTACCGTTTCGGCCGGAGACCTGCGACGATGTGGCGGTGAGCCGCGCCCGCAAGATCTCGCTCAGCCTCCTCCTGCTGGTGATCGCCGTGGCCCTGGCGGTCTGGTCGTTGTTCCTCAGTGGCCGCGGCCTCGACGACGCCGACAAGATGTCCAGCGTGGCCGGTCTCATCGTGTCCTTCCCGCTGGGTGTCGCCAGTCTGGTCTTCGCGATCCTGGCCTGGCGCGACGGCCGCCAACCCCGCTCCACGGCGCCCGGGAAGGCTGGCTCGCACTTCACCGTGACGGCCGGCCGGGACGCTTACACCGCCGAGCAGATGACCATCAAGCAGGGCGACGGTCCCGCCGCGTGAGGCTGTGGCGACGGGCGAAGGTTCAGGCCGCGCGCGACGCCTACGTAGCCGACACCCAGTATTTCCAGAACGCGCCGCCGAAGCCGTACTTCCTGGCGCCGGCCCTGCTGGAACCGACCGGCGACCTGTCCACGCTGTCGCCGAGCCAGCTGCTGTCCGTCGGCAACCGGGCGGTTCCCTTCGCCTTCCGCGAGCACGAGTTGCGCGAGCTGGTGCAGTGGCGCGACGACGGCCCGGCCGTCTCGGCGCACCTCGTGTACGCCCCCGGCGGCCAGGGCAAGACTCGTCTCGCCGACAAGTTCTTCACCGACAGTGCGGCGCTGGGCTGGCAGGCCCGCGCCGCTCGCCATGTCACCGAGATGCCGTATCCGTCGGAGCCGGACGCCGGGGTCGCGGACACCATCGACGGACCGGCGCTGATCGTCGTCGACTACGCCGACCGGTGGCCGCTGGACGACCTGCTGCGCCTCGCCGCCGAGCTCGGCCGCGCCCGGACCGGGCCGGTCCGGATGCTGCTGCTCGCCCGCACGCCGGACTGGTGGATCCCCATGCGGCACCGGCTGCGGAAGCTCGGCTGGGAGGTGCGCCAGCGGCGGCTGGAGCGGCTGACCCAGCCCAGCGACGACCGGCTCGAAGCCTTCGATCAGGCCCGCGCGGTTCGCCGCGATCCTGGGCGTCGCGGAAACCCGTGCGGCAGAGCCCTGGACGCAGCTGCACGGTCAGCAGTTCGATCTCGTCCTGTCGATCCACATGTCGGCCCTGGCCTCGGTTCTGGCCGGCGCCGAGGGCGAGGTGCCGCTGGCCGATCCGGCGCGGGTGTCGGCGTACCTGTTGGATCGCGAGCGGTCCTACTGGGAGAGCATGCGCGCGGCCGGGCGGATCAACGCGCAACTGACCACCATGTCGCGGGCCGTGGTGGGCGCTGTCCTGGCCGGGCCGTTGTCCTACCCGGGCGGCGTGAGCCTGCTCGAATGTGCCCGGATCTGCTCGGCGGCCGAACCGGCGGAGCTGGTCCTCGACGATCACAAGGTCTGCTACCCCGCGGCCGATCCGGCCCACGTGCTCCAGCCGCTGTATCCCGACCGGCTGGCCGAGGACTTCCTGGCCCTGCAGATACCCGGCGCGCGATCGCGGGAGCTGGGCGACGGTGACCCGGCGATCGAGCGGATCCTGGAGAACCTGCTGCGTCCCGGTACGGATCTCCCGGCGGAAACCGTCGAACGCATCATCGTCGTCCTGGTCGAGACGGCCCGCCGCTGGGAGCACGTGGCGGACCGCCACTTCCACCCGATCGTCGCCGCCCGCCCGGACCTGGGCTTCACCGTGTTCCCCTGATCCGGCAGCCGCCAGCTAGATTCCCCCCGGTGCCGTGTCGATCCGCCGGCCGCCCGTTCGACATGGGGGTGTGCGGGCCGGCGAGCGGCCCGGCCGGACGAGGGGAACGCGATGCAGAAGTACATGCTGATCATGCGGGGTACCGACGAGACCAACGCCGCCATGATGGCCCGGATCGACGAGATGATGGCCTCGACCCGGCAGTTCATCGAGGAGATGGTGCAGGCCGGCGTCTACGTCGCGGCCGAGGGGCTGGACGATCCCGGGCAGGGTGCCGTGGTGCACTTCGGTGCCGGCGCCCCGGTGGTCACCGACGGGCCGTACGGCGAGACCAGGGAACTGTTCGGGGGTTACTTCACGGTCGAGGTCGCCTCGCGGCAGGAGGCTGTCGAGTGGGCCAAGCGGGTCCCGGCTGTCCCCGGCTCCAAGATCGAGGTGCGGCGGGTGCCCGGTGAGGACGAGGTTCCGCAGGAGAGCGGGAAGTTCGTCAAGGAGCGCGAGAGCACCGGCCGGATCTGATGGGTGCGGCCGACGTCGAGGCCGTCTGGCGCAGCGAGTCGGCGCGGATCGTCGCCACACTGACCCGGTTCACCGGCGATCTCGGGCTGGCCGAGGACGCGGCCCAGGAAGCGGTGGCCGAGGCGCTGGTGGCGTGGCCGCGGGCCGCGCCGGCCAATCCGGCCGGCTGGCTGATGGCCACGGCCCGGCGGCGGGCCATCGACGCGATCCGCCGCCGGACCGCCCTGCGGGACCGGTACGCCCTGCTGGCGGGCGATGCGGCGGCCGGTCCGGCAGTCGATGACGAGATCGACCCGGACCGGATCGACGACGACGTCCTGGCGCTGATGTTCGTCAGCTGCCACCCGGTGCTCTCGCCCGAGTCCCGGGTGGCGCTGACCCTGCGCGTGGTCGGCGGCCTGTCGACCGAGGAGATCGCCCGCGCGTTCCTGGTGTCCGTACCGACCGTGCAGGCGCGGATCACCCGGGGCAAGAAGACGATCGCGGCGGCCGGGGTGCCGTTCGAGCTGCCGGCCGCCGGTGAACGCCGGAAACGGCTGGGCGGCGTGCTCAGCGTCCTCTACGTGATCTTCACCGAGGGGTCGACGGCCACCTCGGGCGACCAGCTGGTGCGCCCGGATCTGGCGTACGAGGCGATCCGGCTGACCCGCACGCTGGCCGCACTGGTGCCGGACGAGCCGGAGGTGCACGGCCTGCTCGCGTTGTGCGAGCTGACGGCCGCGCGCTTCCCGGCCCGGACCGGCCCGGACGGCTCGCCGGTCCTGCTGGAGGACCAGGACCGGCGGCTGTGGGACTCCGCGGCGATCGGCCGGGGGATGGCCGCGCTGACCCGGGCCTCGGCGCGCGGCTTGGGCCCGTACGGTCTGCAGGCCGCGATCGCGGCCACCCACGCCTCGGCGCCTTCGGTCGGCCGGACCGACTGGGACCGGATCGTGGTGCTCTACGAGGCGCTCGGCCGGGTCGCGCCCTCGCCGATGGTCGAGCTCAACCGGGCTGTCGCCGTGGCCATGGCCTCGGGCCCGGCGCCGGCCCTGGTCATCGTGGACGAGCTGATCGCCCGGGACCGGCTCCCCGGTTCGCACCTGGTGCCGACCGTGCGCGGGGAGCTGCTGACCCGCCTCGGCCGGCGCTCGGAGGCCCGCGCCGAGCTGGAGCTGGCCGCCCGGCTGTGCGCCAACCAGCGGGAACGCTCGGTGCTGCTGCGTAAGGCCGCCGCGCTGGACTGATCGTGCTGAAGAGGGGGCGTGATCGGTTCCTCACGCCGTGCGGTTGGGCGTGCCGCTTACTGTGGCCGGCGTGAGAGCGCGGAGCACGGCGGAGGGATGCCCGTGGTCGACGGCTTCCTGATCCTGCTCATGGTCGCCTTCGCCGTCGGCGGATACCGGCAGGGCTTCGTCGTCGGTGCGCTCTCCTTCGGTGGTTTCTTCAGCGGTCTGCTGATCGGGCTGCAGATCGGCCCGCTGATCGCCGGCCAGTTCGCCGACGGCGCCGTACGGCTGGTCGTCGCGCTGGTCACGATCCTCGCGCTCGCCGTGCTCGGGCAGACCCTCGCGGGCTGGCTCGGCACCCGCCTTCGCGGGACGATCCTGAGCCCGTCGGCGCAACGCCTGGACGACGGTGGCGGGGCTGCCGTCTCCCTGGTCGCGGTGCTCGTCGTCGCGGGGCTGCTCGCCGTACCCCTGGCCTCGACCCCCTTTCCCGGGCTCAACAAGCAGGTCCGCAGCAGCGCGGTGCTGCAGGGGGTCGACCGCCTGCTGCCGCCGCAGGCGCAGGCGCTCTCCGCCGGGCTGCGCGAGTCGCTGCGCACCGACGGCTTCCCGGACGTCTTCGCCGGCCTGGCCGGCACCGGCGCCGCCCAGGTGCCGGCGCCGGATCCGCGGCTGGCCGAGGCCCGGGTGGTCACCGACGCGCGCCGGTCGGTGATCAAGGTCCGGGGCACGAGCTGCACGCAGCAGATCGAGGGCTCGGGATTCGTGTACGCGCCCGAGCGCGTCATGACCAACGCGCACGTGGTGGCCGGCACCAGCGCCGTCCGGGTGGAGACGCGCGACGGCCCCCGCGACGGCACGGTGGTGGTGTTCGACCCGGAACGCGATCTGGCGGTGATCTACGTGCCGGGCCTGCGCGCGCCGGTGCTGCCGTTCGTCCGCGAGCCGGCCGCCCCGGGCGCCGACGCGATCGTGCTCGGCTATCCGCTCAACGGGCCCTACAACGCCCAGGCCGCCCGGGTCCGGGAGTCCGGCGACATCACCGGCCCGGCCATCGACGACTCGGCCGACGTGACCCGCGAGATCTACACGATCCGTGCCCTGGTGCGCCGCGGCAACTCCGGCGGCCCGCTGGTGGCCCCGAACGGCGACGTTCTCGGCGTGATCTTCGCGGTGGCCCGCGAGGACCGCAACGTCGGCTTCGCGCTGACCGCGGCGGAGGCGTCCGGTCCGGCGAAGCTCGGCGCGGACCGCACCCGCGGCGTCGAGACCGGCGCCTGCGGCTGAGCGCCGGTCAGCCCGTCGGCCAGCGGTGGAGCACGCCGTCGCGTACCCCGCCGAGCTGGCCGGCGCCGCGGTGGTGGCAGGTGGGCACGAAGCCGGGCACGCTGCCGGTGCGGTGCCCGGTCACCGGATCCCAGATCTCCAGGCCGCCGGCTGCGGTGGCGTACAGGCGGCTGCGGTCGGCGAAGAGCGCGCCGGCCGGTCCGGCGATCGTGCCGACCTCGGTGCCGGTGGCGGCGTGGAAGATCCGGATCCCGTCCAGCAGGGCGATGTCGTCGGAGCCGATGCCACTGACCGCGACCCGGTCGTCGCCGACGAAGCACATCGGCGCGTCCCAGCGGTAGGCCCGCTCGCAGAGCGGGAGCCACGACGGTCCGTCCTCCGACTCCCAGACGTTGCCGTTCAGCCAGCGCTCGAGGCTCCAGACCGCGGGGACCCCGACCGGCGCCCACACCCAGCCGTCGTCGGCGAGCCACCGGCTGTCGGGGGAGACGTGCAGACGGCCGTGGAAGTAGTCCAGGTAGTGCGGGGGACGCTCGCCCTCGGCGACCTCGTCCGGCGTACGGGCGGTCAGCAGCTGCCCGGATGCGGCGTCGTGCACGTCCAGGTGGTTCCAGTCGGTGCGGTGCACCACGACGGTGCGGCTCGCGTGCTCGGCGAAAACCAGCGAGAACGGTACGAGGTTCGTTCGGTAGGTGCCGCTGTCCAGCAGCAGCGTCGTAGCGCCCGAGCGCCCCAGATCCACGACCCGCCCGTGACGCCCGTAGTCGTTGACGACCGCGGCGAACCGTCCGCCTGCCGACGTGTGCAGCCGCGGCGTCAGGGGCAGACCGGAGTACGACTCGTAGTCCGGCTCGGCGATCAGCACGCCGGTCGCCACCACGGTGTGGCGGTCGTCCTCCGGCTCCAATTCGACGATCTCGCCGGCCTCGGTCAGCACCAGCCACGAGCCTCCCGCGCCGGCGGCCAGGTCGAGCACCGATCCGACGCCGGCCGGCAGGCGCCAGGACAGCACCGTACGGTCCACCGCCTCCGGACGTTCCTCGATCCCCGGTTGCCCGCGCCAGCCGGTGAAACTGCCGTCCTCGGCCTCCTCGTTCAGGCGCCCGACGCACCCCTCGCAGACCTCCACCAGGGTGATCGGCGATCCGGCCGCGTCGCACTGCTCGCAGGCGAGGTCGTATTCCAGCAGCCGCCCGGTCAGCAGCCGCACGTGGCTGACGTCGTGCCGGGCCGGATCCATCAGGTGTGGGCAGACCCGGGACGGCGACTCGTGGGCGACATGCCTGCACGCCAACGTCCTCACCGCGCCAACGTAGCGCCGGCTGTCCCGGTCACGCACCACGATATCCGCGACGTGATGTCGCGCCTGGACCTTCGGGCCCGGGGCGACCGCACCCCACCACCTCTGCGCCTAGCAGAACTCCGTCCACAGGTACTTTTTGGAGGTGGGGAACCTCCAGCCACCGCGCGTACCGGAGGCGACGGTGAAGCACCGGAAGCCGAGCTGCGGGCCGACGCTGATGACTCGGAAGCTGCGGTCGGTGGAGCAGTAGTTGTCGATCCACACGGTCTGCGTCACCCAACCCTTGGTCGGCGTGACGACCGCGCATCCACCGAGCTTCACCGGTGCCGCTACGGCAGCGCCCGCCGTTCCAACAACGAGCCCGGCTGCGGCCGTGACACTGACGGCGATTCGGCCCAACAAGCGAGATGCGTTCAAGGCCTGCTCCTGAGGGTTGGGGGCTGAACTGCTGACCGCAAGCCAAGCACTCTTCCCCGCAAATGTCCCGATAGTTCACCCAGGTGAGTGCACAGCCGGATGGCTCGGCGCAGTGGCATCATCGGCCGATGACAAGCTTGCACATCCGGGTGGCCGCTCCGGGGGAACACCTCGACGAGGCGGCCACGATCTGGACCGAGGCCACGGCGGCGCGCGACGGCGACGCCGAGATCGCGCCGCTGAGCTTCGCCCGTCCGATCATCCAGCGGGTGCTCGAGAGCTCGCTCCGGTCTCTGCTGCTCGTCGCGGTCGATGACACCGGTCGGGTCGTCGGCTTCGCCGCGGTCGAACCGATGGCCGCGCACGAGACGACGGCCGACATCCGCTACCTGGCCGTGCAGCCCGGCCACTGGGGTGGCGGCGTCGCCCGGCAGCTGATGGCGGCCCTGCCCGGCCTGCTCGCCGCAGCCGGCTTCACCCACGGCGAGCTGGACGTCTACCTCGACAATCCGCGGGCGGTCAAGCTCTACGAGGGCCACGGCTGGCGCCCGTACGGCGACGCCTCACCCCACCCGCGCAGCGGCCGCCTGGAACAGCGGTACCGCCTCGATCTGTGACCCGCTCACTGCTCGCTGCCGGGGCGGCGGCCGGGTGGTTGTTGCGGGGTGGGCAGGGCCGCCACCCGTTCGTGCAGGGCCACGGTGTGCGGCCGGTCGTTGGTCACCTCGATGCCGGTGCCGGCATGCACGAGCGCCAGCGGTCGCGGGTCCTCGTCGTGCAGCGCGTACGTGGCCTGCGCCGCGGTCACGGTGACGCGCAGCTTGCGGCTCCGCCAGCGGACGGCGAAGCTGAGCCGCTCGATGCCCGCCGGCAGCGCCGGGTCGAACGCCAGCACGCCGCCGTGCCTTCTGGGCCGGGGTGAACGCGTCGCCGCACCAGTGCATGGCCAGCACCAGGTCGGCCTGCTTGACCACCTGACGGCGGTAGAGCTCGAAGTACGGCGCGCTCAGCAGCAGCGGGTACTGCGCCGGATCGTCGGTGAAGGCCCATTCCGGGTGGCCGGTGAAGCCCGCCGACTGCGCGTGCACGTCCAGTTCGGTGTCGTACGGCAGGTGGACCGCGTCGGCCGCCGTACGCCAGGACGACGCCTCCTGGTCGGTGACGCCGAACCGGATCGCGAGGTCGGGGTGCCGGACGACGGCGTCGGCCGCGCCGCGCAGGTTCCGGGCCGCCATCAGGTTGGTGAAGATGTCGTCGTCGGACAGGGCGCTGTACTCGTCCGGCCCCGTGACGCCGGGCAGGTGCCAGCCGCCGCGCCGGTCGGAGTGGCCGAGGAGTCCCACAGCCGGGCCGTCTCGACCAGCAGTTCGACGCCGCACTCGCGGTCCAGCGTGTCGTCACCGGTGACCATCCGGTAGCGCAGGACCGCGTCGGCGATGTCGGCGTTGACGTGGAAGCCGGCCGTACCCGCTTCCACGCCGCGACCTGCACCTGGTCATGAGCCCGCAGCCCGGCACCGAGCCGGCCCGGTTCCGCGTCGTGCTCGACGGGCAGCCGCCGGCCGGGGCCGCGGGCCTCGACGTGGACGCCGAGGGCCGGGGGACTCTGACCGAACCCCGGCTGTATCAGCTCGTCCGCAGTCCCGGCCCGGTCGTGGACCACCTATTCGAGATCACCTTCCTCGACCCCGGCGCGATGGCCCACGCGTTCACGTTCGGCTGACGGACTGCTAGCCGCCCGGGTAGCCCAGGCTGCTGTCCGTGGCCCATCCGACACCGCCGGGCGGCTGCTTCCAGCTACGCGCGCGACGCCCGCCGAGGGCTGCCGCCAGGTGCGGCCACCGCTTGCGGGCCGCCTGACGGCTGATGCCCACCGCCTCGCCCAGCTCGGGATATCCCGCCCCGTACAGAGTGGCGTCCGCGGCACTCTTGGCGATCAACCCGGCCAGGAGCTCCCGCATGTGTTCGCCCGCCGTCATGCGCGCGAGCTGTGAGCGTCGTCGTGCGGCCGGGTCGGGCGTCGCCGAGGCGTCCGCCTGGCCATCGTCATCCGGAGTGGCCTCGTCCAGCTGCCGCGCCCAGCGCTGGACGAGCTGATTCAGTTCTGCCCGCATCTGGTCCTGTCGGGCGGGGCTCATGGTGTGCATGCCTGTCCTCCCTCGATGCCCCAGCGTGGGCTCGACAACCAAGGTTGTCAAGGCGGTCGGCCCGGATGCGTGGCCAGCGCACGCCGTGGTGTTTTCTGACCGGCGCCGTCCACCATGGGAAAGCGTCCGGCGGACAGCCTGTCCGATTCTGTGCCGCCGCCGAGAGCGGTCGTGGCCATTTCTCCGCCCTATGGGCCACACTGGCCGCGTGTCGAATGCGGAAGGGAAGTCGCCGGCCGAAGCGGCGTCGGCCTGGATGCAGGTCGTGTTCGGCGGAATGGGAGTGACGATCGCCCTCGTCGCGCTGGTGATCGCCTATTTCGCCTGGGTCCAGCCGCATTCCCCGGTCGGCGAGAGCAAGGCCGGGCCGGCGCCCCCGGCCCCGGCCGCGAGGACCGCCACGACGACCGGCCCACCCGCCGCAGTCGACCCCGCCGTCACCGCCGCCCCGGTGCCGCTGGTGCGGCTCACGCCCACGGTCGGCGCGGACAACGTCCGGCCGGCCGGTGATGACCTGGTGATCCACTGTGCCACCGGGCAGACCAGCGACCGCCGGCGGGTGGTCGAGTACGACCTGCTCGGCCGGTACACGGCGCTGCGGGCGGAACTGCGGGTGTCGAAGGCCCGCGATGATGACACGCCGCTGCAGCTGAAGGTCTTCGCCGATGACGCGGTCGCCGCCAACCAGGTCGTCACCAAGGGGAAAAGCGCGCCGATGCGTATCCCGCTGGACGGGAAACAGAAAATGCGGGTGCAGCTGACCTGTCAGTTCCCGGACGGCGAGATCCGGCTCGGCAATCCCGGACTCGATCATTCCTGACCGGATGTCACCCGTTCGGGGATTAGCGCTTACCGCCCGCTGCCCGTAACGTTCGGGCCTCCCAGGAATGCTATTCACCAGGAGCGGCTTTGGCGGCGAATCCGCAGGCCCCGATTCCCGCGCGACCGGGCTCACCGGCCGGTCCCGCGCCGCACGGCGGGCCGCCCCACGGGAACGCCCGGCCGCGGAGCACCCAGTCGCCGCCCGGTGCGACCTACGGCCCACCGCCCTCCGGGACACCCACCCAGGCCATGCCCACCCAGGCCATGCCGTCCGGGCAGCCCACCCAGGCCATGCCGGTTGCCCCGCCCGCTCAGACCATGCCGTCCGCTGCGAGCGGGAGCGGCCCACCGGTCGCGACGGCCCCGCGCAGTCGTGGCGGTCTACTGGTGGTCACGCTGGTCGTCGCGGTCCTGGCCCTGGTGGTCGGCCTGGCCGGGATCGTCATCGCGGCGATCGCGCTGGGCCGCAGCGACAAGGCCACCACGCTGGCGACCAGCGCCAACGGGCGCCCGCTGCCACCGGCGGACGCCGAGACGCCGGCTGCTCCCGAGCCGGCGAGCCCGACGACGGAGCCGTCGGACACGGCCACCGAGACCCTGGAACCGGGAGTGACCGCCTCACCGGGCGACATCAGCCCGACGGCCGAGTTCGCGATCGCCTATCAGGACCAGCACCTGCGCGTGCAGACCGAGAAATGCCTCTCCGGTTGGGGTGCCGCGGTCGACTTCGACGAGCCCCGCGTGATCGGCGGCACCGAGGGCGACATGGTGTACGAGCAGTGCAACCCCGGCGCCGTCCAGACCGGGCTACCCCTGGCGGAGGTCTCGGGTCAGAGCGCCACTCCCGCCGACTGCCTCGAGAACATCAGAACCACTCCCGCGCAGTCACCGGTGGCTCCAGCGGAGGGGCTGACCTTCTGCTTCTTGACCTCACGCAACGACGCAGCCGCGCGGGGCACCACGCAGAAGCTCGTCTTCGTGACCGTCGACTCCATCACCGAGAAGAATGATCACGGCATCCTCAACATCACGCTGAGAGCGTGGAACGTGCCGGAGTGAGGTGCTCAGCGGGGCGGCCGGGCGTGCGCCAGCTCGGGCTCCAGGCCCTCCTCGACGACCCGTTCCGGCCGTAGCCGCGGGAACGCCGCCGCCGTCACCGCGACCACCGCGATCCCGAGCAGCCATCCCGCCACCACGTCGCTGGTCCAGTGCACGCCCAGCACGACCCGGCTCAGGCCGCACAGCACCGTCACCGCGATCGCCGAGCACCACAGCACCCAGCGCATCGCACCCTGGGCGACCGGCAGCAGCACCAGCACGAAGACCCCGGCGGCCAGCGCCGCGTTGAGCGCGTGCCCGGACGGGAACGAGTAGCCGGTGGCGCGGGCGACCGGCTCCAGCAGGTCGGGGCGGTGCCGGCCGACCAGCAGCTTCAGCAACACGCCGAGGATGCCGCCGACCGCCATCGTCGTGGCCGCCCACAGCGCGAGCCGCTTGGCCCGGCGCCGCAGCAGCCAGATGACCAGGAACAGCGCCGCCGCCCGCAGGGGCATCGGGGCGAAGATGTTCGTCAGCCAGATGTTCGCCCCGGTCCAGTGCGGATGGCCCAGCGCCCAGGTGTGCAGGGAGTTCGTGACCGTCCGGTCGAGGTCGTGCAGGGGGGACCAGCCGCCGGCGACGAGCGCGGCGATCAGCGCGAACGGCACGAGTCCCAGCAGGGCCAGGGCGGACGCCGTCGTGAGCCGCTTACCGAGCTTCATCATCCCTCTCTACCCCAGAACCGCTTTCTAAATCTATGCACATATGTGGACGCATTTCCTGTATGTAGACCCGCTGTTACTACGGACCGTGGATGGCGCGGCAGCTGGGTCCCGGCCGGTTCCTGCCGGTCACCGTCTCGTCCGGGCGCAACATCACCGCGTACGCCGTGCGGGCGACGACTGCAAGCTGCGGATCGCGGTCGGGCAGAAGGACGACACCTCTGCGGCACCGATCACCGTGTCCGTGTCAGTGGGCGGGCGCGACCGGCGGCCGGTCGCCGGCGGCGTGTACGACGCCGCCGCGGGCCGCACGTCCATCTCCTGGGCCGGGCAGTACGAGGACAACTACGTGCAGTCCTACGAGCACCGCACCGGCGTCCGGAGCGATCCGGTCCGGGTGGCCGGCGGCGACAGCGACTCGCACAACTACCCGACGCCGATCCAGGCCGCCGACGGGCACCGGCACGACCGCTACCACCGCAACATCTACTACACCGCCTTCGACCCGGCCTCGGTGACCTTCCGCTCGGCGGCACGACTCTCGGGGTGGCGCCGTTCGTGGTGTGGATGCAGCTCGACGCGGCCGGCGTGGTGCACACCCACACCGGGACGTGGGCGGGGCGCGCGGGCTGGCGCACCCGGGACGTCGCCACCCGGGTGCGGGTCCGCGACATGGAGCCGGCCGGGCCGGCGAGCTGGCGGATCTACGCGACCCCGGCGGGCGGCACGCCCGGCATCGGCGCCTACCGGCTGACCGCGGGCAGCCTCTGGCGGTACGAGGCCACGATCGCCACCCCGAAGCCGGTGCAGCGCATCGAGGTGATCGACGGCTACCGTGACCCGCCCGGATCCTGGCCACCGGGGGCAGAAGCGCCCGCGACTTGGCGGTGGCCGACGGCGCTATTTACGTCGCGGGCCGCCCCCGGCCGTGATAATCCTGGCAACCATGCTGGGTGATCTGGTGCGACTGCGAGCCATGGAACCGTCCGACGCCGAGGCGCTGTGGCGGTGGAACCACGACCCGCAGGTCATGCGCTGGATGCAGGACAACCATCCCCAGTCGCTGGCGCAGGTGACGCGGTGGCTGGGCGAGGAGCGGACCCGCAACGAGTACGGCGACGTGCTGCTGGGAGTCGAGGTCCAGGCCGATGACAAGCTCATCGGCCTGGTCCGGCTGCACGGCGCCGAGCCCGAGCTGGGCATCGCCGAGCTGGACATCTATCTGGGCGAGAAGAACTACTGGGGCAAGGGGTACGCGACGGACGCGGTGCGTACCGTGTGCCGCTACGGCTTCGACAAGATGCGCCTGCACAAGATCACCCTGACCGTGGTGCCGGAGAACGAGGCGGCCTGGCGCGCGTACCGCAAGGTCGGCTTCGTGCAGGAGGGCCGCCTGCGCGAGGTGTTCCGCCGCGACGGCCGGTGGTACGACCAGTACACGATGGGTCTGCTGGCCGGCGAGCTGATCGACGCCTGAATCCGGTACCCCGGATGGCCGGATGATCCTTTAGGATCTCCGGCCATCACGGGGAGGAAATTTCACATGTGGCCCTTCAGGAAGCGCGGTCCGGCGGCGGCCGGCCTCACGATCGATCCAGCCAACGGTGACCCGCAGGTGCGCGCGCTGATGACCGCCGTGGCGACGCGGGAGCGGTCCACGATCCGCGCCATCCTCGACGGGGCGCCGGATCCCGACACCCAGGCGTACCTGATGGAGTACGCGGCCGGTGTCGACGGCGTGCAGGACTGGATCGGCGAGTGGATCGCCGCCGAGCCGCACGCCACGCTGCCGCTGCTGCTGAAGGGCTGCCACGGCGTGTTCTGGGCCTGGGAGGCCCGCGGGGGCGCCCGGGCCGAGCACACCCGCGAGGAGCAGTTCCGCGAGTTCCACCGCCGGCTGCGGATCGCCGAGAACCCCCTGGACGAGGTCGCCGACCGCGACCCGGACAACGTGACCGCGTGGACCTGGCTGGTGACCTCGGCCCGCGGCCGGCAGGTCGCCCCCGACGAGGCCGCCGCCCGCTTCGCCGAGGTGGTCAAGCGTCACCCCGCGCACGTCGTCGCGCACGAGCAGCACCTGCAGTACCTGTGCGCCAAGTGGTTCGGCAGCGACGAGCAGATGTTCGCCTTCGCCCGGGAGGCCGCCGCGGCCGCCCCGGTCGGCAGCCTGGTGCCGGAGATCCTGGTCGTCGCGCACATCGAGAAGTGGCTGTCGCTGCCGCGGGGCGAGGACGACGCGTACCTGCGCAGTGCGCCGGTGCGTGCGGACATGCTGGCCGCGGTGCAGAAGTCGCTGTTCCACCCGGCTTTCACCGCGGGCGTCGGCTGGTTCCCGCGGGCCAACTCCTTCGCGATGGGCCTGGAGAAGGCCGGCGAGCTGGAGGCGGCGGCGCGGGTCTTCGACATGATCGGCGACCGGGTGACCGAATGGCCGTGGAGCTACAGCGGCGACGTCGTCACGGAGTTCGCGGCGGCCCGGGAACGGGTGTATCAGCACCGGGGCTGAGGTTACGGGCGCAGGCGGCCAGGGTCTCGAGCAGTTCCTGCTGCCGTTGCGGGCTCAGGCCCGTACACATTCTCTTCTGCACCGCGCTGACCGCCGAGCTGGCCGCACGCAGCTGATCGCGGCCGGCCGGGGTCAGCTCGGCCGGTAGTTCGCGGCCCCGGGCGGCGGTGGCCGGCCGGATGACCAGCCCTCGCTCCTCGAGGCCGTGCAGCACCACGTTCATCGACTGGCGGGTGACGAAGGTCCCGCGGGCCAGTTCGGCGTTGGACAGGCCGGGGCGCTGGCCGAGCAGCTCCAGGCAGGCGTACTGCGGGACGGTGAGCTGCAGCGGTCGCAGCACCGCATCCATCGCGGTGCGCAGCGCCACCGCGGCCTCTTTGAGGACGTAGCCGACGGCGTTCTCCACCGGCCCGAGCATTTCTTGTTGCACCATGTCAGCATCCTGACATACGCTGCCGGATGTCAGGACTTTGACATAGCGAATCCCGAGACGCCAGGAGTGCGCCATGACGGTTACCGGACCGGACTTCATCGCCCTGCAGGTGCGCGACCTGCCCCGCGCCGCCGCCTTCTACGAGCAGTACCTCGGCCTGCGCCGGCTCCCGGCCGGCCCGCCCGGCGCGGTCGTCTTCGCCACCGAGCCCGTGGCCTTCGCGGTGCGCGAGCCGCTGCCCGGCGTGGATCTCGACGCCGGCCGGCCCGGGCTGGGCGTCGCGCTGTGGCTGCACAGCACGGACAGCCAGGCGTTGCACGATGCGCTCGCCGCCGCCGGCGTGCCGATCGTGACGCCGCCCTTCGACGGCCCGTTCGGCCGCACCTTCACCTTCACCGACCCCGACGGCTACGCCGTGACGATCCACGACAAGCCGTGACCACCTTCCGGATGCGGGCCCGCGGCCCGTTCTCGTTGCGCAGCGCCGCCCGCTTCGTCGAGGGGTTCTCGGCCGGGCAGGGCGGCGGCGACGAGGCCCGGCTCGATCTGGCGTTCCCGGCCGAGCACGGCTGGACCCCGGTCGGCGTGCGCGTCACCGAGGACGGTGCCGGGCTGCTCGCCGACGTGGTCGCCAATCCCGGGGCGGTGCCGCTGGAAGCCATCCGGGCGCAGGTCGAGCGCATCCTGTCGCTGGACGTGGACGGCGCCGGCTTCGTGGCGGTCGGAGAACGCGATCCGGTCATCGCGGACCTGCGGGCGCGCTACCCGGGACTGCGGCCGGTGCAGTTCCACAGCCCGTACGAGGCCGCCGTGTGGACGATCATCGGGCAGCGCATCCGCCGGACGCAGGCCGCGGCCATCCGTACCCGGCTGGCGACCCGGCTGGGGGAGCCGATCGACTTCGGCGACGCACAGCTGCCGGCGTTCCCCGCGCCCGACCGGCTCGCGGGCCTGCGCGAATTCCCGGGTCTGACCGGCCGCAAGATCGAGCAGTTGCAGGCACTGGGCCGGGCGGCCGACGACGGACAGCTCGATGCCGCCCCGCTGCGGGCCGTGCCGCCCGAGGAGGCGCTGACCCGGTTGCAGACCCTGCCCGGCATCGGCCCGTTCTCCGCCGAGCTGATCCTGTTGCGCGGCGCCGGTGACCCCGACGCCTTCCCCCGCAACGAGAAAAGGCTGCACCGGGCCATGGCCGTCCGCTACGACCTCGGCGACGATCCGGATCTCGCGCAGCTGGAGGCGGTCGCCGAGCGCTGGCGTCCCTGCCGCACGTGGGTCGCGTTACTGCTGCGCGCCTGGCTGGCCGACGAGGTCGCCGCCGGCCGGCTCGCCGACGTCCGGTTCAGCCGATGATCACGGTCTGCAGCTCGGTGAACGCCTCCATCGGGTGGGCGCCGCCGACGCGCCCGAGGCCGCTGTCGGAGCCGGAACGCCCGCCGAACGGCAGGTGGCTCTCCCAGTAGTTGGTGGACTCGTTGATGTTGACCCAGCCGGTGCGCACCGCGTCGGCGAAGGCCAGCCCGGTGCTCAGATCGGCGGTGTAGACGGCGGCCAGCAGCCCGTACCGGGAGGCGTTGGTCAGCTCGACGGCCTCCTCGAGGCCGCTGATGGCGACGATCGGGGCGATCGGGCCGAAGGTCTCCTCGGTGGCGGCCGCGGCGTCGGCCGGGACGCCGGTGAGGACGGTGGCCGGCCAGTACAGGTCGGTGGCGAAGCCGGTGGCCCGGGCCCCGCCGGTCAGCGCCGAGGCTCCGCGGCGGACCGCGTCGGCGACGTGTTCGTCCATCTTGGCCGCGACCCCGGCATTGTTCAGCGGGCCCATGGTGGTGGCGTCGTCCAGCGGATCACCCAGCCGGACGTGGTCGGTGACCGCGCGGGCCAGCCGCTCGGCGAAGTCGTCGCGCACCGCGTGGTGCACCAGCAGCCGCTCGCCCGCGGTGCAGCTCTGCCCGGCGCACAGGAAGCAGGCCTGCAGGGCGCCCTCGACGGCCCGGTCGAGGTCGGCGTCGGCCAGCACCACCAGCGGACCGTTGCCGCCCATCTCCAGCAGCGTCGCCTTGCCCGCCGCGGCGCCGGCCACCGAGCGGCCGGTGGCCGTGGAGCCGATGAAGGCGACCGCGTCCGTACCGGGATGCCGGGCGATCTCGTCGCCCACCACCGGGCCGGGGCCGGTCACCAGATTGAGCACACCGGGCGGCAGGTCGGCCTCCGCGACACACTGCGCCAGCGCGACGGCCGACACGGCCGTCGACGGCGCCGGCGTCCAGACCACGGTGTTGCCGCTGGCCAGCGCGGGGGCGATGAGCTCGGCGGGCATCGTGTACGGCCAGTTCCACGGCGTGATCACCCCGACCACTCCGCGCGGGCGCCGCACCAGCAGGGCCCGCTTGCCGGTACTGGCCGAGTTCGGCAGCAATCCGCCCAGCCGCTTGCCGTCCTCGGCGGCCATCCGCCAGTACGTGACCAGCTCGTCGACCTCGTCGTAGGCCTCGGCGCGCAGCGGCTTGCCCTGGTCCAGGGTCAGCGTGCGGGCCAGATCGTCGCGCCGGGACTCGATGACGTCCGCGACCCGGTGCAGCAGGGCGGCCCGCTCGAAGGCGGAAAGCCGCGCCCAGCCGATGGTGGCCCGGCGGGCGGCGGAGATGGCGGCGCGGGCGTCCTCGCGGTCACCGTCGGGCACGGTGCCCAGCTGCTCGCCGGTCGCCGGACTGCTCGCGACGGTGGTGGCGCCGGACAGCGCGGAGATCCACACGCCGTCCACGAACATCTGATGCTGCATGACTCTCCCAGCCGGCCGGACGATGAGGCGAGCCCACCCTAGTCGGTGAAGATCTCCCATCCGGGAGCGCGAGTCGTGTTGGCGACTTCACGGGCCGTGACGACGCGGTACGGTCGCCGCACCTCGCCCGTCCCGCTCCCGCGCATCGGAGGCGTCATGACCGCCACCAGCACCCCGGCCGACCTGGCCGGCGCCGTCCGGGTCCTGCGCCCGCTGCTCGCCGACCGGCTGCTGCTGGCCGGGGACGCCGGGTTCGCCGCCGCCCGCCAGGTATGGAACGCGGCGGTGACGCGGCAACCCGCGGCGATCGCCCGCTGCACCGACGGGGCGGAGATCAGCGCGGCGGTACGGGCCGCCCGCGACGCCGGCCTGCCGCTGTCGGTGCGCTCCGGCGGCCACGACTGGGCCGGCCGGGCCCTACGCGAGGGCGGACTGGTCATCGACCTCACCGGCATGCGCGGCGTCACCGTCGACGCGGCCGGGCGCACCGCCACGGTCCAGGGTGGCGCGATCACCGCCGACCTGCTGGCTGCCACGACCCCGTACGGGCTGGCCACCGCGACCGGCGTCGTGCGCGCCGTCGGCCTGGCCGGGCTGACCACCGTCGGCGGCTACGGCCCGCTGATCGGCCGCTACGGCCTGAGCCTGGACAACCTGCTGGGCGCGTCGGTCGTGCTGGCCGACGGCACCACGGTCACCGCCGGACCGGACGACGACACCGAGCTGTGGTGGGCCCTGCGCGGCGGCGGCGGCAACTTCGGCGTGGTCACCGAGCTGCGCTACCGGCTGCACGAGGTTCCCTCGATCCTGACCGGCATGCTGATGTTCCCGTTGGAGCAGGGCGCCGCGGTCCTGTCCGGCCACGCCGAGATCATGGCCGGCGCCCCGGACGAGCTGAGCGTCATGACGGGCTTCCTGCCCGGCCCGAGCGGGCCGCTGGCGTTCCTGTGCCCGTTCTGGTGCGGCGAGCCCGCCGCGGGCGAGCAGGCGATCGCCCGGCTGCGCTCCCTGGGTGACCCGATCGTCGACCAGATCGGCCCGATGCCGTACGCGGCCGCGCTGAGCATGTTCGACCGCAGCATGGTCGACGGCAACCACTACCTGCTGCGCACCCGCTGGCTGCCCGACGTACCGCCCCCGGCAGTGGACGCCCTCGTCACCGCCGCCACCGAGATCACCTCCCCGTTCTCAGCCCTGATCCTCAACCGCTTCCACGGCGCCGCGTCCAGAGTGGAACCGGCGGCGACGGCCTTCGCCCAGCGCGCGCCGCACACCGTGCTGGAGGTGATCGCCGCCTGGCAGCCCGGCGAGCCGGCCGAACCTCATCGCGCGTGGGCGGAATCGACGGCGACGGCGCTGGACGAGCTGGCGCTGCCGGGCGGCTACCCGAACCTGCTGGGCCCGGACGACGAGGACCGCTCCCGCGACTCCTACGGCGCCAACCTGAGCCGGCTGCTGGCCGCCAAGCGCCACTACGACCCGGACGACGTCTTCGCCTCGGCCGTCCCGTCCCTATTCGGGCAGTGACATCGAGTCCGATGTATAGGCTGCGAAGGTATGGAGACAAGCGGTGAACTGACCGTCGCGGAGGCGCTCGCCAGCCTTCGTGAGCAGCTGATCGACGCCGTCGAACGGTCCGAGGGCGAGGACATGCGCTTCGTCTGCACCAGTGTGGACGTGGAGTTGCAGGTCAGCGTCACGTCGGTGCGCAAGGGTGAGGCCAAGGCAGGTCTGTGGAGCGTGGTGACCGTCGGCGGCGGTGTGGATCATTCCAACGCGTCCGTCCACAAGATCAAGCTGACGCTCGTACCGGAGTTCCAGGGGCGGCGGGGTGTCAAAGTGGCTGACCAAGGGAAGCGGTAGCTCAGATCCGCGGCGGTCCCGGAACGGGGTGCGGGGGCGGGCCGGGTGGCGGGATTTCCGGCCCCCACTGTTCCCAGATCGATTCGACGTCGCTGACCGACACTGCCGTTGCACGCCAGGACACCAGGACGGTGCGGTACGGCGTCAGCGTTCCGGACACTTCGTGCCAGCTGTAGCCGGCGCCCACGGGACCCGAGTCGTCGACGAAATGCACCTCGGTGCTCTGCGGCGTCCCTGCGGCCGGATCGACGTGCCATCGCGCGGTCCACTGGTGTGCGCCCTCCTGCTGGGACACGTCACACCGCCCTTCCCTCCACTGGCCGGGAAAACGGTCGGGTGTGTAGAAGTATCGCCAGGTGTCGACGATCCGCCAGCGCCGCGGCTCATCATGGTGCCGCGGCGGGCCGGGATCCGGATCATGCGTCGTCCGCCGCTCCACAACCCGGCCAGGAACGTCGAGGTCAGGAGCGTGGGTCGGTGCTGGGCGCGGATCGGGCGCCGGGCTCGGCCGGATCGCCTGGGCGAGCGCCGCCTCGGCCAGATTGACCGTGACGTCGTAGGTCGCGACCGCACGGTGCAAGGCCGCCTCGCAGTGGTCCAGTTGCCCGGCTGTCGCGTACGGAGCCAGCGTCGTGATGAGCCGGGCGGCTTCGCCGGTGCGCTCGGCTTCGATGATCAGGGATTCGCCGAGCCGTTCGGGCCGCATCGGTTGCAGGTAGGCGTCGTGGGTCCGCGGATACAGATCGGTGAGCCAGGCGACGATGCGATGCAGGCGATCCCCGTCGACGTCGCTCAGCACCGACAGCCGTCGCAGCAGCCGCTTGGCGTTCGCCTCGCTGTCCGCGCCGAACAGGACGCTGGCAAGGACGATCACCCGCAGCGTGTCCGGGTCGAGTCCCAGGCCTCGCCGGTTGGCGTGCCGATCGAGGTAGGCCGACTCGTGCTGGAGCAGATCGGCTTCGATGCTGAGCGTCCGGCGCGTGGTTCCCCGCCGCGGGAGCAGATCGGTCAGCACCGTCATCTGCAGGGTGAGTGCATCGGAGAATTCGTAGGCGTCGAGCGGCCGATGGCGTACGGCCAGCTGCGCCGCCTTGACCGGCCAGTCGATGGCTTGGGCGTCCGGCGGCTGATCCGCGCGGACTTCGGCCCGGGACAGGCGCAGAGCGAACTCCCGCGCACATCGCCGGAATGCGGCATGCCGCTCGGTGACCGTCGGATACAGCGGCGGCAGCGCGATGAGGCGCTGCTCGTCGAGACGCATCCGGAACGGGGGAGCGGTGAGCCAGGACGGGCCGGCACGGGTCAGCAGCAGCAACCGGAGTGGCCGGGTCCCGATCCGCGCCTTCGCCGCACTGAAGACGCTGCTCAGCCGGGCGGGACTGACCGTCTCGGCGTAGTCGATGACGAGCAGCAGCGGCGTCACCGCGGTGCGGATGCAGGTGCCGGCGATGTCCGGGAACTCGGCCGAGGAATCGGGGTCGAGGAAACCGCCCGTCCAGCCCTGTTCCGTCCGCAGGCGCAGCAGTTCGCGGGCCAGGCGCGTCTTGCCGGCACCACCCGGTCCCTGGACGACGAATACCTCCGATGCCGCTGCCGGCCCATCGCACCACGCTTGCAGCCGAGCCAGTTCGTCTCCGCGGCCGTCGAAGGACGCCACTGCCGACTCCGGCAGCAACAGCGAGGCGGGCGAATGCAGCAATGACGGAAAGCGTGGCAGCAGGGCGCCCGACAGCTCGACCGGTTCCACGATCGGTGGCCGCCCGGCGTGGCGCCGGAACACGTCGCGGAACTCCGGGTCGTCGGCGAGGGGCCACACCGGTGCCACGCCGAGCGCGGAGTGGTCGCTCGCGCCCCGGTCCTCGACGATCACTCCGAGGATGGCGTCGCACCGGGGAATCCGGCTGTCGGCGCAGGCGACGGCCGCGCCGGAAGCACCGTAGTGGGGAGATCCTCGCCGGCCCCGGAACGACGCTCCGGCCGTCACGTCCATCTGGTCGACGGGCGCGAAGTGGGCCGTGCCGGCCGACATGAATCCCTGATACTGCCGGGTGTCGAGGGTGTCGTCGGTGCGCTGCCCGATCGGGAAGCCGATCGCTGCCGTCTCCACCCGTTCGGAGCCGGAGATCGTGCGGCCGAACGGAACAGGGGCGATTCTCGTCGCGGGCCATTGCGGATCGTCGACGGACAACAGCGCGATGTCCCGGTCGCCACCGGCACGCCAGGCGACCTGCGCTGCGCTGGCCCTGCCGTCGAGTGCCGTCACAGTGATCGCGGCGTCGTCGCGGCCGACGATGTGTTCGGCGGTCAGGACGAGTCCTTGGGCGATCAGGTAGCCACTTCCCACTGCCGGGTCGTTCGAGCGCGATGCGCGCTGCACGGCGACGACCCGGTCCCGGGCGATGCTCATCGCATCATGCGATTCGGCGGTCCGGACACTGTGCGGCACCTCCGGGAGGTGAGCTTTCCCTTGTTCATAGCCGCGCCGACCGGTTGCCGCAACCGGACACCGCAGATCCTCAGTCGAGGTTGAGCAGCCCGTTGTCCAGCGCCGCCGGTGTCCAATGCCGGTAGCCGACCGAGTCGAACACCACCGTGAGCTCGTCTCGTCGCGCGTCAGCAACGTCCCTAGCGGTCGGGCAGCTCGACGGTGACGGCGAGGCCACCTCCGGGGCGCGGGTCGGCGGTGACGGTGCCGCCGTGGGCGGTCACGATCGACCGGACGATGGACAGGCCCAGGCCGCTGCCCTCGGTCGAGCCGATCCGGTCGGTCAGCCGGCGGAACGGTTCGAACAGCCCCGGGATCTCGTACGCGGCGATGACCGGCCCCGGATTGGTGACCGTGAGCCGCTGACCGGCGCAGGAGATGCGCACCTCGCCGTCGGGCACGTTGTAGGTCATCGCGTTGCGCAGCAGGTTCTGCACCAGCCGTTCCAGCAGGACCGGATCGCCGTGCACCGGTGCCGGTTTCAGCGACGCGTGCAGGGTGATGCCGGCGGCGTCGGCCTCGGGCCGGGCCACGTTGACGAGCCGCTCGGTGACCGCGGCCAGGTCGACCGGTTCGCGGGTCGTCAGGTGCTGTTCGGAGCCGGCCAGCACCAGCAGGCCCTCGATGAGCCGTTCGTGGCGGGTGTTGACGCTGAGCAGGGTCTCACCGAGCCGGCGGGTCTCGGCCGGCGCGTCGGGCCGGCTCAGCGCGACCTCGATCAGCGTCCGGTTGATGGTCAGCGGGGTGCGCAGCTCGTGCGAGGCGTTGGCGACGAAACGGCGCTGTGAGCCGAAGGCCGCGTCCAGGCGGGCCAGCATGTCGTCGAAGGTGTCGGCCAGCTGCCGCAGCTCGTCCTTCGGGCCGCTGAGGCCGATGCGTTCGTGCAGGTTGCGGTCCGCGACCCGGCGGGCGGTCGCGGTGATCTGCTGCAGCGGGCGCAGGGTCCGCCCGGCCATCAGCCAGCCCAGCCAGATGCCGATGACCGCCACCCCGGCCAGCGCGATGACGCCGCGTTGCAGCAACGAGGTCAGCGTCTGCCGGCGGAACTGCGCCTGCAGCTCCCCGGCGAGGCGCACCAGCTCCACACTTTCCGCATCCTGGGTCGCGGTGAGGCCCTGCGGGACGGTCTCGAGCGCGGCCGCGGGCGCGGCGGCGATCCGCACCCCAGGTACGGCCAACACGGCCTCCTGGCTGAAGGAGCTGGTGTTCAGCGCCTGCGCGAGCAGCAGGTAGGTGATGGCCAGCAACGCCGCCCCGGCCAGCAGGAACACCCCGCCGTAGAGGGCGGTCAGCCGGGCCCGGACGGTCAGTCGGTGGGTCGTCACGGGATCTGGTACCCCACTCCGGTCACGGTGGTGACCACCTGCGGCGGTCCGAGTTTGCGGCGCAGCGTCAGGATCGTCACCCGCACCACGCCGGTGAACGGGTCGGTGTGCTCGTCCCAGGCTTTCTCCAACAGCTGCTCACTGCTGACCACCGCCCCGTCGGCGCGTAACAGCTCCTCCAGCACGGCGAACTCCTTGCGGGACAGGGCGACGTGGTGCCCGTCGCGGTAGACCTGGCGGCGAGCGGTGTCCAGGCGGAGGCCCGCGCGTTCCAGCACCGGTGGGGCCGCCGGGCGGGCGCGCCGGCCCAGGGCCCGGACCCGGGCGATCAGCTCGACGAACGCGAACGGTTTGGGCAGGTAGTCGTCGGCGCCCAGGCCCAGACCGGCCACCCGGTCGGCCAGCGCGCCCGAGGCGGTGAGCATCAGCACCCGTACGGGCGAGCCGGAACGCACCACCGCCCGGCACACGTCGTCGCCGTGCACCACCGGTAGGTCCCGGTCCAGCACGAGCACGTCGTAGCTGTTGACCGCGAGCCGTTGCAGGGCGGCGTCGCCGTCGTAGGCCGTGTCGACAGCCAGCGACTGCAGCCGCAAGCCCTCCGCGATCGCCTCGGCCAGCACGACCTCGTCCTCCGCCACCAGTATCCGCACCGGGCCATGGTGCACGGCGAACCCGTTAGAACCCTGTTAGCGCCGGCGCTAATGATCATTTAACCGGCGTCCTGGTGTGGTGGCTCCCGACCCGAGAGGAGCTGTGATGACCCACGGATACCGGATGCGGCTGATCGCCGTACCCCTGCTGCTCGTGACCGCGCTCAGCGGATGCGCCGCCGACAAGAAGGAGCAGCAGGTGGCTTCGGCCGGCGGCGGCGGCAAGCCGAGCGCGGGCGCGTCGGCGCCGGTCGACAACGCGGCCCTGGGCCGCAAGTTCGCCCAGTGCATGCGCACCGCCGGGATCGACATGCCCGACCCCGGCCCCGACGGGATGGCCGGGATGCCCGCCACGACCGTCGGCGACGCGGCCTCGGCCAAGAAGATGGATGCCGCCCTGGAGAAGTGCCGGGAGTTCCTGCCCAACGGCGGCGAGCGGCCCAAGGCCACCGCCGAGGATCTGGCCAAGGCCCGCGACTACGCCAAGTGCGTGCGGGAGAACGGCGTGCCCGGCTTCCCGGACCCGGACCCGGAGACCGGCGGGTTCAAGATGAAGGCGGGCGAGGACGACGACCTCGAGAAGCTGGCGGAGATCGGCGAGAAGTGCCCGCAGTTCGGCGCGGGAGTGATGCCGGGCATGGAGGTGAGCCGGTGACCCGCCGCACCGCCCTGGTGGTGATCGCCGCGGTGGCCACCCTGGGGGCGACCGGCGCGGCCGCGGTCGCTCTCGACGACGACCCGGACACCCCGCCGGCGGCCGCGGGGCCGGCGGCCACCACCACGGTACGGCGCCAGACGCTGGCCAAATCCGTCACCGTCGACGGTGATCTGGGCTACGGCACGCCCGTCCCGATGAAGTCCGCGGCCGGTGGCACCGTGACGTGGCTGCCCAAGCCGGGCCGCACCATCGAGCGCGGCGGCACCGTGCTGCGCGCCGACAACCGCCGGGTGGTGCTGCTCACCGGCGTCCTGCCGCTCTACCGGCCGCTGTCACCGGGCGTCGACGGCCCGGACGTCCTGCAGTTCGAACGCAACCTGCGCGAGCTGGGCTACGGGGGTTTCACCGTCGACGACGAGTACAGCGCGGCGACCGCCCGCGCGGTCCGCAGCTGGCAGAAGAAGCTCGGCCTGCCCCGGACCGGGACCGTCACCTCGTCGTGGGTGGTGGTGGCCACCGGCACCATCCGCGTCGCCGAGCACAAGGTCCGGGTCGGTGACCCCGCCACCGGCGAGGTGCTCACCTACACCGGCGCGGGCGCGGTCGTCACGGTCGACGCCGAGGCCGACGCCGCCGACTGGGCCCAGCCCGGCGCCGCCGTGTCGGTCACCCTGCCCAGCGGCAAGAAGAGTCCCGGCACGGTGACCCACGTGGGCGCCAAGGCGACCGCCGAGGAAGGAAAGGACCCCACGGTCCCGGTGACCATCAAGCTGCGCGACCCGAAGGCCGGCGGCGGCCTGCGCGAGGCCCCGGTCGAGGTCACCTACACCGGCCAGCAGCGCAAGAACGTGCTGAGCGTGCCGGTCGCGGCGCTGGTCGCGCTGGCCGAGGGCGGGTACGGCCTGCAGGTCGTCGAGGGCGGCGTGACCCGCTACCTGCCGGTCGAGGTCGGCATGTTCGCCGACGGACGCGCCGAGGTCAGCGGGGCCGGGCTGGCTGACGGGATGACCGTGGGGATGCCGGCATGATCCGGATGAGCGAGGTCGGCAAGACCTACCCCGGCGGCGTCGCGGCCCTGCGCTCGGTGTCGATGCACGTGGACGCGGGCGAACTGGTCGGCATCGTCGGCCCGTCCGGCTCGGGCAAGTCGACGATGTTGCACCTGCTCGGCGCCCTCGACCGGCCGTCCACCGGCACCGTGAGCATCGACGGCCACGACGTGGCGAGCCTGCCCGACCGGTCGCTGTCGGCGTTGCGGGCCCGCACCATCGGCTTCGTCTTCCAGCAGTTCCACCTGGCGCCCGGCGTGTCCGCCCTCGACAACGTCGCCGACGGCCTGCTCTACACCGGGGTACGCCGCCGCGAGCGCCGCCGCCGCGCCGCGGTCACCCTGCAACGCGTCGGCCTGGAGCACCGGGCCCACCACCGCCCGCACGAACTGTCCGGCGGGGAACGCCAGCGCGTGGCGATCGCCCGGGCGGTCGTCGGTGACCCGGCGGTGCTGCTCGCCGACGAGCCGACCGGCAATCTCGACTCCGTGGCCAGCGCGGGCGTGCTGGAGCTGCTGCGCTCGCTGCACGCCACCGGCACCACGGTCGTGCTGATCACCCACGACCGGGAGATAGCCGGGGGACTGCCGCGGTGCCTGCACATGCGCGACGGCCGGCTGGCGGCGGCATGACCGCGCGCCTGCGTCCCGCGCGCCTCGCCCCCGGCGACGTCGTCCGGGTCGGCGCCGCCGGCCTGCGGACCCGGCCGCTGCGGATCGTGCTGTCCGCGCTGGGCATCGCGATCGGCATCGCCGCGATGCTGGCCGTGGTCGGCATCTCGGCCTCCAGCCGCGCCGACCTCAACCGCACGCTGGACGCGCTGGGCACGAACCTGCTGACGGTGGCCCCGGGGGAGACCCTGGGCGGCGAGGAGGCGAAGCTGCCCGCCGCGTCACCGGCGATGGTGCGGCGTATCGCCCCGGTCGAGTCGGCCACCGCCACCGGCCGGCTGGAGGCGAAGGTCTACCGCAACGAGCACATCCCGTCCGGCGAGAGCGGCAGCATCGCCGTCCTGGCCGCTCAGCCGGACCTGCTCGGCACGGTCGGCGCCCGCCTGGCCGCCGGCCGCTGGCTCAGCGACGCCGCCGACGGCCCGGCGGTCGTGCTCGGCGCGGCCGCCGCCCACCGCCTCGGCATCACAGCACCCGGTCCGCGGGTGTGGCTGGGCGGGCAGTGGTTCGCCGTGGTCGGCATCCTGGGGCCGGTGCCGCTGGCCCCCGAGCTCGACTCGGGCGCGCTGATCGGCTGGTCGGCGGCTCAGCGGCTGCTGGCTTTCGACGGCTCACCGACCACGGTCTACACCCGCTCGGCGGAGTACTCGGTCGAGCAGGTCCGCCAGGTGCTGGCGGCGACGGTCAACCCCGAGGCCCCGAACGAGGTCAAGGTGTCGCGGCCCTCCGACGCGCTGGCCGCGGCCCGGGCCGCCGACAGCGCCCTCAACGGCCTGCTGCTCGGCCTGGGCGCGGTGGCCCTGGTCGTCGGCGGGGTGGGGGTGGCCAACACCATGGTCATCTCGGTGCTGGAGCGGCGGGCCGAGATCGGCCTGCGCCGGGCCCTGGGAGCCACCCGCGGCCAGATCCGGCTGCAATTCCTGTGTGAGTCGCTGCTGCTGGCCACCCTCGGCGGCGTCGCCGGGGTGCTGATCGGCGCCGCGGTCACCGCGGGCTACGCCGGGTACCGGTCGTGGTCGCCGGTCGTGCCGGGATGGGCGCTCGCCGGTGGTGTCGTGGCGACGATGCTGGTCGGCATGGTGGCCGGGCTGTATCCGGCGGCCCGCGCGGCGCGGCTGCCCCCGAGCCAGGCCCTGTCGCACTGACGCTGCTAACCGCCTCCGAGGCAGGGAACGGACAGCGGAACCACGATAGTGATGTCGTTCGTGCACGTGGGGGATTGCGAAGGAGTGGGCTTCCCGCCCGTCGATGCGGCCGGCGCCGGGGACTCTGTGGTGCGGTTCGGCTCGCTTCTCGGCGGCGGCGGGGTGGTCGGACCGGTGGTCGTCCGTGAGGGCTGGGACGGCGCCGGCCGACGCGATGTCCTCGTCGGGCGCGGTGTCGTCGACGGAGGTGGGGGACTGGTGGCAGTCGTGGAAGGCTCCGGCGACGGTTCAGCCGTTGGCGGCGTGCCGGGTGGCACTCCTTCGTGCTGGAAGATGCCTGGATCGCCCTGCCACCAGTCCCGGACCTTGTCATAGATCGGTTTGCTGAAAGTCGATAGAAGAATGGCTATGGCGAGAACGATGAGCAGCAGCCGCCAGCGCCGACACAGCGCCCCGAGAAAAATGCGGAAAGTCCGTAGGCGCAGCTTCCACATCGGTTGGCTGAGGATGGCCGCCGTGGTGCTTGGTGCGTCGTCGTGCGGACCCGGATGCGGCATGCTCCACCCCCAGGCGATGTGTGACGTACTGCCGGAGAGAAGAACGAGCGGCGGACGAAGTGGTTCTGTCCGCCGCGGATCAGCGCCTGCGCCAGATCCGCCGCCACAGCCGCTGCCACAACGAGCCGTTCCGCGCATCTCGCAGAAAGCCGTCCTCCGGAAGTTCGACACCGTCCTGGCTGCCCGTTCGGTCACCGAAGTACGCCTCGGTCAGCTTCCGCAGGTCCTTGCGGGAAACCGGCTCCGAGCCTTCGGTGTCCGAGCGTATGGCCAGTCGATTGCGAAACGCCCTCTGCACGATGGCCACCGCTGCCTGGAAGTGTTCCCTCCCCGGGGTCCAGAACGCACCGCGGGAGGTCCAGTGCCCTAGCCGGCCGTGGACATCGACGACCATCTTGGCGTAATGCTCCCGATCGCCCTCAGGGAGCCACACCGGGGCCGTGAGGCGGGCGAGCCGTTCCAGCTGCTCGGCTTTGTCGCTCTTGTTCGCGCGCCGATGGGTGACCAGGATGCCGATCAACAGCACCACGGGAGTCAGCACCGCAAGCCACACCGTCTCCACTACGTCGGCCTCCAGGTCAGGTAGCAATCCCCTAAATGCCCATTTTCAGGGCATCTGTCAGCCCTAACGATTGATCTTGGTGAAGGTGTGCACGGTCCTGGCCGGTTTTTCCCACCGACGTCGATGACCTTGCGGACCCGGCCAGCTACGGGCCGTACCATCGCGCCCCGGGAATCGCATATTGCGGTGAATCCGGATTGAACCGGGATGGTCATCGCACCCCGGGGTACTCACGCGCCTCGCATCCCGAGCCCCAGCCGGTCCACCCCCGGACCGATCCCCCGACAGGAGCGAGACCCGATGACCGAGCCGTCCGTCCCGGTGAGACAGGCCCCGGAGGGGCCGCAGTTGTCTCCCGAGGACATCGCAGCCGGCGACAAGTACGCCGACCTGCACGATCCCGGCCCCGGCGAGCAGTACGCCGGTGAGCCCGTCCCCGACCCGTGGGAGGAGACGTCCGATGGCGAGCTGGATCCTGGTGCCGTGCCTGGTAACCCTCAGGAGTGAGTTCAACGCGCTCGCGCCCGGGCGGGACAAGGCGAGTGACGGTTCCATCGGCGACACCGCCCACTCCCAGAGCTCGTCGGACCACAACCCCGACGAGACGGGCAGTACGCCGTACGAGGACGCCGACTCGATCAACGAGGTCCACGCCATCGACGTGGACAAGGACCTGCGCCGGTCCGGCTGGACGATGCTGAAGGCGGTGGAGATCATCGTCGTGCGGCACCGGCAGGGCCGCGACAACCGCCTGCAGAACGTGATCTACAACCGCCGCATCTGGTCCCGCGCATGGGGCTGGACGGCCCGCGCCTACACCGGGGCCAACGCCCACACCCAGCATGCGCACTTCTCCGCGCGCTACACGACCGCCCAGGAACGCGACACCCGGCCCTGGGGCCTACTGGAAGCCGAGGACGACGACATGGCCACGATCACCCAGTCCGACTTCAACGCCCGCATGGACGCTTGGTGGAACGCCCGGATGAGCCCGACCGCCCGCGACAACCCGCAGCGCAACGCCCTGCGGGTGGCGCCGTGGCAGCAGACCGTCGGCCGCACCGGCCGTACCACCCACGACGTGCTGTTCACCGACATGCACACCCTGCTGCGCCAGGCCGCCGAGGACAACCCGGAGCAGGTCGCTCAGCTGGTGGTGGCCGCGATGGACAACCAGGCCATCGCGGACGCGGTGGTCGCCGCCCTGGCCGACCCGCAGCGCTCCAGCGAGGAGACCGCGGCCACGCTGCGTACCGCCCTGGGTGACCGCGCCGGGGAGATCGGCCGCCTGCTCGCCGCCTGACGCGGCGCACCGGTCAGGGGGCTCGGCGCGCCGAGATGCCCGCCAGCACCGTCCCGACACAGAGGGCGGCGGCGCTGAGCCCCAGCGACCAGTGGATGCCCACGACCGCCCCGAACAGCCCGACCGTGACGCCGCTGCCGAAGCGCAACCCGTTGGCCGACATCCCGTAGACGCCGATGACCCGCCCACGGTCGGCCGGCGGGGCGAGCAGCTGCACCAGCGTCTGCCCGATCGACATCGAGGCCAGGTTGGCCACGCCGCCGACGACCAGCAGCAGCACCGACAGCGGATAGTTCGTCGAGACGGCGAACAGCAGGGTGCTCAGCCCGTAGACGCCCGTGCTGAACACGGCCGCGGCCACGGTCGGCCGCAGCCGCCCGGTGGCCTCGAGCAGGATGCCGCCGATCACCCCACCGGCGCCGTTGGCGAACAGCAGGATCCCGTACGCGGTCCCGGCGCTGCCCGCCCCCAGATCCTGCGCGAAGATCGGCATCGACGACTGCATCGAGGCGCCGACGAAGAACGACCCCAGCCCACCGAGCACGATCATGCTGACCAGCGTCCGATTGGCGCGGACCTCCCGCAGCACCCGCACGGAGTCGACGATGCCCATCCGCCGCCGCGGCCCCCGGTCGTCCCGGGTGTGACCGGTGAACCTGGTCCGGAACAGGAACACCGTCAGCGGCAGGTAGAACGCCACGTTGGCGAAGATCCCGGCGGTCGGGCCGAGTCCGAGCAGCAGAGCCGACCCGATCACCGGCCCGAAAAGCACACCCAAACTGCGGAAGGTCGCATTCAGCCGTACGGCGGACGGCAGGTCGTCGTCGCCCACGAAGTCGTGCAGCATCAGCTGCTCGGCGGGACCCCACAACGACCCGGCCAGCCCGTGCAGCACCAGCAGCACACACGCCGACCACACCTGCAGCGAATCGGTCAGGAACAGCACACCCCAGGCCACCGAGACCAGCGCGAACAGGGTCTGCGCGGCCTGGATCACCCGCCGGCAGTCGAACCGGTCGGCCAGCCCGCCGAAATACACGGAGAAGAAAAGAAAAGGCAGCCAATGGCTGATCACCTGAAAACCGGCCAGGGCCGGAGAATGGAAGGTCTCCCACAGCACCCAGTACGTGATGACGTGCTCGATGTTGTCGGCCATCATCGCCAGCGCGGCCCCGAACAGATAAGGACGCGCGTCCTTGTTCCGAAGAGCAGCAAACCTCCGCGGTACGACGGCAGCCGCCGGCGCGTGCGCGGGTACTCCGCAGGCGGCACACATGACAGACAGACCTCCCGCCGCGCAGCCTCCCCGAACCCCTCGTCGAACGCACCACGGGTGCCCCGCCGGGTGACCGGAATTACCCGTTGGCGCTGTGCCGGGCCGCTGTCTAGGGTCTGGTGATGCACCTGCTCGCCGTGACCGTCGAAGCCCCCGAACCGGCGCGGACGGCGCAGTTCTGGGCCGCCCTGCTCAACCGCGACGTCATCGACGATGCGGGCGCTCTGCTGGTGCCGGGCGACGACACCCAGATCGGCCTCCGCTTCGTGACGGGCCGCGCGGGCCGCCTCGGCGCGAGCCGCATGCACCTGCACCTGACCAGCGCGGACGTCGACGAGCAGCAGCAGACGGTGGCGACGGCGCTGAAGCTCGGTGGCCGCCACCTGGACGTCGGGCAGCAGCCGGAGGAGGAACACGTCGTCCTGGCCGACCCGGCGGGCTACCCGTTCTGCGTGATCGAGCCCGGTAATGCTTATCTGGCCGGGTGCGGGCCGTTAGGTGAGCTCACCTGTGAGGGCAGCCGTGAAGTGGGTCTGTTCTGGAGCAAGGTGCTGGGCTGGCCGCTGGTGTGGGACCAGGACGGCGAGACCGCCATCCAGTCACCCGGCGGCGGCACCAAGATCGCCTGGGCAGGCCCGCCCGTACCCCCGAAAACCGAACCGAACCGGCAGCGCTTCGACATCGTCACCGCCGACCGGCAAGCGGCGCTCGACGCCTTGATCTCCCTCGGCGCCACCCGGCTCGCGGCCGCTGAGAATGGCCCGGCCCTGCTGGCCGACCCCGACGGCAACGAGTTCAACGTCCGGCGAACCGGCCGCGTCTCTGATCGTTGACCCACCGCGGCGAGCTGACCTGCCGCCGGATCGTTCCTGGTATCCGGGCCGCCGAGGTCAGCCCTGACCCGGGCCGTCCTCCACCCTTGAGCGGGGCGGGCCGAGTAGCCGTTCCAGCAGCCGCGGCTCCCCGGGCCAAGCGGCCATCAACACCTCCCGGGGCACCTGCCGCCCCGCGTACCGCAAGGCCAGCGCGACCACCACGATGTCGTCCAGCGGCCCGATCACCGGAATGAACTCAGGAATCAGATCGATCGGACTCGCCACCCAGATCCCCGCGACAACGATCGCGATCCGGGCCCGCCGCGGCACCCGCGGATCCTTCCGCAATCGCCGCACGGTCGTCACACAGTCCGGAATGAAGGCAGCCAGATCCCGCAGAATCCCCGGCGGCAGCCGCCGCGCCAGAACAAGCAGCAACGCCCAGCTGCCCACAAGGCACACCAGCGCAATACCGAGCCCGATAAGCCAGCCCCGCAGGTCGGTCACCCCCGAACCCTACGGCGCCGAAGCCGCCATCGAGCCCCAGTCCCGCGGCCCGCGCGTCGCTGGAGCCGCCCCTGTCAGTCGCGGTGCCAGCGCAGCGGACCCGGATGCAAACTCCACCAGAGCCGCCGCCACCAAGACCTCTTGGCCCGCAGCGCCTCCGCATACGCGACCGCCTGCTGCCCGGCCCGCTCAGCCTGCTGCTCATCAGCCGCCCCCGGCGCGAAACCAACCGTGTTGACGGCCGCCACAAGCTCATCCAACGGCGGCATCTCATAACCGGCCGGCGGCGCGGCAGCCCGCACCAACCCGAGCCCATCACGATCGGGCGCATCCTCCGGCCGCCAGCCAACCGAAGCGGCATCAACCGCGACAGCACCGCCGCCGGCCTCCGACGTGGCCCCGGGCCCTCTTATGCCAGCTGTCGGGCCCGGACCCGCACCATCACCCTGCCCCGGTCCAGCCGTCACACCGACCTGCCGCGCACTGCGCCCGCCCATGCCTGCGCCCGGCATGCCGGAATCTCCGCCCGACCCGCTCGGGCCTCCAGCCGACCCGCCCAACTCCGCGCCTGACCTGTTCAGGCCCGCGCCCGACCCGCCCGCGCCGGACCCGCCCGCGCCCGACCCGCCCGCGCCCGACCCGCCCGCGCCCGACCCGCCCGGGCCCGTGCCCGACCCGTCCGACCCGACACGCAACCTCCCGAACCTCCAACCCTTCCGCTGCCGCGGCACCGGCGGCAACGCCGCAAAAGCCGCCGCCTCACTGGCCGCAAGATGCCCCGGCACCGGCCTCCCCGCCAACCGCAAAGCGTCCGTGAACTCCCACCAAGCCCCGGTGATCCGCTCATCCGGAGCCCCCACCCCGAGCCGCCGCTGCCGCAACCCCCGCCGCATCACCACCACAGTCGCCCCCGCCGCGATCACCAGAAGCAACACCGATCCCGAAGCCCCGGTAGCCACCCACACCCCGGAAGCCCCGCCGTCCCCGGCCACCGGCGCCTGAGCAACAACCGGCGGCGCCGAAGCACTGGGCGCCTCCGAAGCCGGCGGCGGCTCGGACGTAGGAGGCGGCGACGGCTTGGGCGTGAAGTCCTCCTCGACCGGCCGCGGCTGGTCACTCTTGGGCAGCGGATCGAACGCCACCCATCCCAACTCGTCGAACAGCACCTCCGGCCACGCAACGGCGTCGCCCCCGGTCACCGGGCCGCCGTTCTTGGGCACGTCGAAACCGACCACCACCCGCGCCGGCAGCCCGGTCAGCCGGGCCAGCAACGCGAACGACGCCGCGAACTGCTCGGAAGTCCCTCGCTGCCCGCCCTGGTTGCGCGGCCCGAACAGGAAGAACTGCAGATTCGGGTACGCATGCCCGCTCGGCGAGTCCGCGACCTTGCGGTAGTGCTCGGCCAGGAACTCCTCGATGGCCGCCGCCCGGTCGAAGGCACCGGCATTGCCGTCGGCGAGCTGTTCGGCCAGCCGCGTGACGTTGTCCGGAACCCCGGCACCGACGGTCAGGAAACGCGCCACCTCGTCACCGGTGGGGGAGTCCGCCGACGGAAGCAGGTTGAAATCCGGTTCCTGCGCCTGCGATGTGACCGTGTAACGAACCCCCGGCTTCAGACCCTCCGGGCTGATCAACGTGCCACTGGCCGGGTCGTACGCGACGCGTACCCCGTCCACGCCGGTCGGTGTCGGCACCACCGGCAGCAGCCGCCCGGTCAGCTCAGCCACCGTGATGTCCTGCGTGACCCGCCGCAACGGCACGTCGGGCAGCGCGGCCGCGGTCGGCAGCACCCGCCCGGCGTTGCGGTAGGTCGCCCCGACCCGCCACGTCACCCCGTCGTAGTCGGGCAGCACCGCCAGCCGCAACCGCACCGGCCCCGGGCCCGCAACGCCGGGACCGACCTCGAGCAGCTTCTGCTCCGGCGTCAGCGCCCACCCGGAGATCCGGTTCAACGGACTCTCGTCCAGGCTGTCCACCTGCGGCGGTTCGACGTACCGCCGGGGGTCGACCGGGGTCGCGGAGACCCGGCCGCCGACCCACGGCCCGACCACGACGATCAGCCCGAGCAGCACAACCAGCCCGGCGGCCGCCCCGGCCAGCGCCCGGCCGCGCACGGCCGCGCGGGTCTTCGGCGGTACGTCGGACAGCGCCGGCCCGCTCGCCGGCCGCGCACTGACCGCCAGCGCCACCGCCACGAGCCCGGCAAACAGCACCGTCGGCCACCCGGCAGTCCCAGCATTGGGCCCGACGACGTAGAGCGCGCCCCCGTACAGCGCAGCCGCGGGCACACACCCGAGCAGCACCCGCCCCGACCGCAACGCCACCTCGGCCCCGGCCAGCCCGGCCAGCCAAGCGGCAACAACGGGAACGACCACGGTGTCCGGCGTCGACTCCACCGGAATCATCGCGGTCAACAGCCGCGGAATCCCATTGACCAGCGCATCGGTGACGATCCCGGTCAGCGATCCGGCCATCTCAGCACGGTCCGCCGCCACCCGCAGAGCCCCGAGCGTGTACCCACCCAGCAACACCACCGACATCGGCGCGATCGTCCACGACGGCAACCGCCGCGCCGCCACACTGACCCCCACCGACCCGAGCGCCGCCCCGGCGACGAGCTGCGTCAGCAACGCATCGGCATAAATCCGCCCGAGCACCACCCCGGAAAGCCCGATCAAAATCACCAGAGCCACGGGTACGACCGCAGCCCGCAACCATCTACCCACCGCGAACCTCGTCCCCGGCGCCGGGCGCACACCACGGCCCCGCCCCATCGCCGTCGCCCGCGTTGCGGGTGAGTTCTGCCTCGACCGCGAGGCCGCGCCACCTCGTCCTGTGCCCTTCTCGGGCTTGCGGCGACCTGGCCCGGACAGCGACGTGCCGCCCCGCCACTACCATCCCCGCACCCCGTCCCAGGCGCCGGCGAACTGCACCCCGTCCTCGGCCTCGATGACGATGAGCCCACCACCGGCCGACACCGGCGCCGCATCCCGGTCACCGAACAGCCCGGCGATCACCACCGGATACGCCCCCCGCAACGCGGTCACCGCACCCAGATCGGTCCGCCCACCCGGCCCGGTCAGGTAGACCAGAGTGTCCCCGAGCCGGTTCTGCCGCAGACTGCGCAACGTCTGGCTGAGATCACCGGCCCGCAACTCGGCCTCCGTGAGCACATCGAGGAACGGCCCCTGCGCGATCCCGGACACCAGATGCAACGCAACCGGCAGATCCTCCCGCACCGCCGCCGCAACGATCGAAGCCGCAGCCTCACAACACGACTCGAACGAGTCCGCGGTCCCGTCACGAACATCGGGATGCGCCCCGGCCCGATCGTCGAGCAGCACGATGATGGTCGGCTCACTGGTGTCAAGCTGCTCCCGCACCATGAGCTCACCGACCTTGGCCGAACTGCGCCAGTGCACCCGCCGCAACTCGTCCCCGATGACGTACTCCCGCAACGAATCGAACGTGATGCTGCCCTGCGGCACCTTGTCGATCCGCCCGTCGAGACTGCGCGCCATACCCGCGGGAACGGCCCGCAACAGATGAATCCGCGGATGCACCCACACACTGGCGACGCCACCATAGGTCCGCGACAACGTCATGAGCCCGAGCGGATCGGTCCGCGTAACCCGCAAAGGCCCCACCGGCACCACACCCCGCCGCTGCGTAGGAACCGGATACTCCACGGTGGTGTCCCGCCCCGGCCGCAACCGCAGCAGCGGAACGGGCACACTCGCGGACCCGCACCGATCAGCGGCAACCAGATTCGCAGCCCGCACCTTGCTGGTGTTGTGCACGGTCAAAGTCATGGTGGCCGGCTCCCCCCGCGCCACCCGGTCCGGGTCGGCCACCCGCTCCACCCCGAGCCCGGGCCGCCACACGGCGAAGACGACCCCGCAGAGCACCGCGACAGCAGCAGCGGTACCCAGCAACGCCAGATCCGGATACCCGAACCTGAACCCGGCAACCAGCAACGCCAACGCAGCAACCAGAACGCCGGCCCCGCGCGCGGTGACCCCACCGAGCCGCCTCACGCCGACGCCGCCGCTACCGCCGGGCTCCGACTTCGCGAAACCGCAGGGTCTTGATGAGCTGAAGCCGCGACCCGCTCGCCCCGCGCAGGGCTCACCGGGCGCCGATAGCCGTCGCTGCGCTGCCGACTGGAACGCACCGGGTATCGTCGGCCGTCGCGCCGCCCCCGACCCGCTTCCGCCGGGCGCCAGCAGCCGTCACCGTGCTGTCCACTAGCCTCGGCCGGGCATTGGACTTGGTCACCGCGCTGTCGGCCTGAGCTTGCGGGGCACCGGCAGGCGTCGCGGCGCTGCCGGTCCGGGCTTGCCGGGTACTGATAGGCGTTGCGGCGCTGCCGGCCCGTGCCCGCCGCGCTCCGGCAGACGTCACCGCCGCATCGACCGGATCTGCGCTCGATACCGGCGCTCATGCCCCGACGCGCTGGTTGTCCGGCAGCGGCACCGGCACCGACCGCACCGCGTCATCCAGCACCTCAACCGCCGTGACCCCGCGCAGCTGAGCATCCGGCGACAGCAGCACCCGGTGCGCGAACACCGGCCCGATCAGCGCCTTGAAGTCCTCTGGCAGCACATACCCGCGCCCGTTGATCAGCGCGTACGCCGACGCCGCCCGGGTCAGCGCGATCACCCCACGCGGGCTCACCCCGACCCGGACCTGCGGGTGGTCACGGGTCGCGGCGGCAAGCCGGACCGCGTACGTGTAGAGCGGGTCAGCGATGTGCACCCGCAGCGCCATCCGCACCATCTCGCCGACCGTGGCCGTGTCGGTGACCGGTTCCAGCGCGTCGGGGGAGCGCAGCGCCGCCCCGCGCAGCACCTCGACCTCGACGTCCTCGGCGGGATAGCCGACCGACAGCTTGACCAGGAACCGGTCGAGCTGGGCCTCCGGCAGCCGGTAGGTGCCGTCCATCTCGACCGGGTTCTGCGTGGCCACCACCAGGAACGGCTGCGGGACCGGGTGCGGCACGCCGTCGACGGTGACCCGGCGCTCCTCCATGACCTCCAGCAGGGCCGACTGGGTCTTGGGGGAGGCGCGGTTGATCTCGTCGGCGATGACGATGTTGGCGAACACCGGGCCGGGGTGGAACTCGAAGCCGCGGCTGGCCTGGTTGAAGATCGTCACGCCGGAGACGTCTGAGGGCAGCAGGTCGGGGGTGAACTGGATGCGCCGCCACTGACCGCGGACGGCGGCGGCGATGGCCCGGGCCAGCGTGGTCTTGCCGACGCCGGGCACGTCCTCCAACAGCACGTGCCCCTGGGCGAAGAACGCCGTGAGCGCGAGCCGGACGACCTCGGGCTTGCCCAGCACAACCGTGCCGATGCGGTCGGCGAGCTGCGCCGCGACGGCGGCGAAGCCCTGGATGTGCTGGTGCGGCAGGGGTTCGTTGCTCACTGGGGTTCCTCAGCAGGTGGGCAGATCGTTGATGTCGTCGCCGCCGTCGAGGTTGAGCCAGGCGAACGGGATGTAGTTCTTACCTTCGTACTTGACCTGGACCCACCAGTCCGACTCCTTGTGGTTGTTGTAGATGTAGGAGTCGATGCTCGTGCCCTTCTTCTTGCAGTACGCCTCCAGCCGGGTGCCGGGCTTGGCCCAGCCGACCTGGTTGCTCTGCTGGGAGGTGCTGGCGAAGATCTCGTTGCCGTTGCGGCCGTCGCGGTCCCGGTCGCAGTAGGTCGCGGTCTCGCCGTTCTCGCCGTTCTTGCAGGTGGCGGTGCCGAACAGCGCGTCGGTCGCCTGGTTGCGGGTGCGGGCGTCGCTAGTGCCGGCAGCGGTCTTGGCGGTCACCGTGAGCGTGTAGCTGGTGCTCGGCTTCAGACCGGCCACCTTGAGGCTCGAGCAGCTGCCGGAAGCGGAGCCGCCGCCGTTGGAGGTCTTGACCGAGCAGGTGGCCTGGGCCCCGCCGGCGTTCACGCTGAACGTGACGGTGGCCGTGTTGAAGGTCGCCGAGGAGCCGGTGATCGTCACAACCGGCTTGGGCAGGGTCTTCGCGGTGGCGGTCGCCGCCTCGCTCTCGCCGGCCTCGTTGACCGCGCGGACCTCGACCGAGACGTTCTCGCCGGTGCCGAAGCCGTTGAGGGTCGCGCCGGTGCCGTCGCTGACCTCGGTGGTCTTGCCGCCGGCGGCGACCACGTACTTGGTGATCGCCCGGCCGTTCTCCGCGGGCGCGGTCCAGGTGACCTGGATGGTGCCGGCCTTGTCGCTGACGGTGGCCGCGTCGATGTTCTCCGGCCGGTCCGGCTTGGTGAACGGGACGATGCTGTTGCTGATCGGCGACGCCTTCGAGCCGGCGCCACGCTCGTTGATCGCGACGACCGTGAACGCGTACTGCTTGCCGTACTCCAGCTCGCCGTCCTTGATGGTCATGGACGTCTCGCCCTTGACCTCGCCGAGCGGGGCGGAGGTGCCGTCGCTGACCGCTGTCACCGCGTACCGCTCGATGTCGAGGCCCTGGCCGTTGGCGGCCGGCCAGCTGACGCTGACCGTGCCGTCGGGTTTGGCTTCGGCGGTGGCGGCCGTGGGCGCGTCGGGGACCTCGGCGGTCGGGCGCACCGCGTTGCTGGTGCGGGAAGGGCCGTCGCCCTTCTTGTTGACCGCATGGACGGAGAACTTGTACGTCTCGCCGTTGGTCAGGCCGGTGACGTTCAGCGAGCGCTGGTTGGCGCCGACCTGGAACGTCTTGTCCGCGCCCTCGACCACGTACCGGGTGATCTCGGCGCCGTTCGACGGAGCGGCCTGCCAGGAGACGCGGGCCTCGGCGTTGCCGGCGGCGGCGCGCACGTTGCGCGGCGCGCCCGGCTCGCTGACCGGAGGCTTCTTCGGCTTCTGCGGGGGCGGCGGCGGGTCCGGCGGGGTGGGCGGCGGGTCGCCACCGAGGACGTCGTCGGCGTACTTGTCGACGACGCGGACCTGGTGGGCGTTGTCGACGACGCGGGCGGTGGAGGAGCCGGGGGCGTTGATGAACAGGTAGTTCTCGCGGACCTCGAGCTCGAGCGGGCCACCGGCCTGCTTGAAGCCGATGCTCTTCTGGGCCCGCCCGTTGGCGTCGAAGACGTGCACGGTGCCGGTGGACTCGTCGGCGACGTAGAAGAAGCCCTCCCAGGCGACGGCGGCCTGCAGCTCACCGCCGTCACCGGGCACGACGAAGTCGGCGACGCCACCGTTCTCGGGCACCGCGTACACGTGGCGGGCGTCGGGGACGGTGACCGGCACGACCGCGCCGTCGGTGTGCTCGGGCAGCGTGCCCGGGCCGCTGAGCGGCAGGACCTGGCTGGTGCGGGCGTCGCCGCGGAAGGTGGTGAGGGTGTTGGTGGTGCGGTCGAGGACCGCGACGCCGTTCTCCAGGGTGGAGAGGGTCAGGTCGTGGCTGGGCGTGGCCACGGTCTCAGTGCGGATCTGCACGGGGCCGGCCTGGCCGCCGGTGCCGCCGGTGGCGGAGCTGTCGGGCAGGGGAGCGGCGGTGATCGCGGACACGGTGCCCTCGCTGGGCACGGCGATCCACAGCCGGCCCTCGCCGTCGAAGACGCCGCCGGTGATGCCGGGCGGATAGCGCAGCGACTCGCCGATGGGGGTGAGCGTGCGCGGGTCGAGCTGGCGCACCTCGCCCTGGACGGCGTCGATGACGAACGCGGCGTCCTCGTGCAGAGCGACGCTGACGCCGATACCGGCGGTCATGGGCGGGCCGACGAAGATCTGCAGGGAGGTGAGATCCATCGAGCTGATGACGCCGGTCTGCTGGTCGCGCAGCAGCACGAAGCGGTCGTTCTGCGAGATCTGGACCTGGTGGCCGCGGGCCTGGGGAACATTGACGCGAGTGTCGACGCGGGCGGTGACGCCGTTGATGCGGGCGGCCTCGCTCTTGGTCTTGCTCCACACCCAGGAGGCGGCGTCGTAGCTGGCAACGGCCTGATCAGCGGCGCCCAGGCCGAGGACGGTGAGTCCCAGGCCCGCGACGAGGCTCAGGACAGTGCCCAGGGTGACGAGACCACCACGACTGCGCCACAAGCGCCTGCGCTGGCCGATCACGACATCTGCACTGGCCACAGCCTGCCTACCTCCCCGTTTGCCGGCGGCGCCCCGTTCAGGACGCAGGCCATCATAGGGGGACGGCGGTCGGTGTGGACACCCGGCGAGTCACGGTTGTGGATAGTGATGATCGCCGAGAGTGATCATCATTTGCCGGGCGACGGTGTGGCCGAGCCGCCGACCCGGCTGGTGCAGATCTGCGGCGAGGTGGAGAACTGGCTGGTGGTGTAGACAGCCACGACCGCGAAGCAATAGTCCAGGTCAGCGTTGAGTCCATTGAGATCGAAGGTGGTCGTGGTGGGCCCGACCTGACCCATCGGCCGCAGCTGTTCCCCTGGCTTGCCACCGGTGACGACGAACGAGGCCTTGCCGTTGGCGGGATCAGCCCAGAACAACTTGACCGACGATCCGTAGTCACGCATGCGCACATCGCTAGGAGCGGGGCCGGCGAGAGTTGGCACATCAGAGGCCGGATCGTCACCGCGGTTGGCCAGAACGACCACCAGCGCGACCACGGCGATGATCACCCCGAAGACCGCGGCGATCGCCGCGAAAATCGCCGGAGCCTTCCGGGAGTACGAGGAATCGTCGGTGCTCGCCGGGACGGCTGAGGTGATCGGTGGCGCGGAGATGATCTGTGGCATGGGCTGCTGGTCGAAGCGGCTCTGCTGGAAGTAACCGGACTCAGGCTGATAGCCGTGGCCAGGGAGATCGGTCGCGGCAGGCGGCGGTCCAGGCTGCGCAAAAGCCGGGGGTACGCCGGGAGCGCGGCTCGGCGTGGCATGCGGCGCTGGCACCGGGCCGTAGCTGGGCGGAGCCGGCTGTGCCGCAGGGCTCTGGTCGTAGTTGAGGGGCGCCGGCTGTGACGCGGCGGCCTGGTCGTAGCTGTGGAAGGGCGGTGCCGACGCGGAGCCGGCGGACTGGCCGTAGCTCGCCGGTGCCGGCTGCCCGTAGGCGTGATCCGCTTGGGACGGGCTCTGGTCGGGTTCGGGGAAGTAGCGGGGCGGGGGCTCGACCGCAGGCTGCTGCGGGCGTACCAGCGCTTGGTGGTCTCGGGGTGCCTCCCGCTGCGGCGGGATCTGGAAGCGTTGCAGCTGCTCGGCGGGCAGCTCCATCCGTACCGTCGGCGGGTCTTCCCCCAGGTAGGAGCGCGCGCGGACGACGGCCCAGTGGTCCGCGCCGAGCACGGCCGGGCCGTGCGCGGCCACCCGGCCGAACGCGCGCCGGGCCTCGTGCCGGTTCTCCATCTCCTCAGCGACCACGCCCAGATCGAAGGAGATCCCCAGCATGACCGGGTCGGTGTCCCCGAGCCGCCACTGCCCGGCCGCGTACGCCTCCTCCAGCACCCGCCGCGCCCCGGACGGATCATCGGCACGCTGATGCACGGTCGCGAGCTGCTGGGCGGTAAGCAGGACGTCCGGATCATCCTCACCGAGATTGGCCCGCCCCAGATCAACGGCATGCTCGAGCACAGCACGCGCCTGGCCAAGATCGCCCGAATCGGCGAGGGCCTGCGCACGCTGCCGGGCGGCGAGAAGCGGGGACGGCTGAGACACGCAGGCCATGCTGCCCCCTGCCGTGCGGCGACGCCAGTACGCATGGACGCGCTGTCCCGATATGCCCGGTCCAGGGGTGGCGTGTGAGGGGGCCGGAGGGGCGTGTATATTTCTCTCCTGTGCAGCCCGCCGGGCGGCCACTTGCGGATGCGAACCGCAGGTCGAACCGGTTACGCTGTGCTCACCTTGTCCGGGTGGCGGAATGGCAGACGCGCTAGCTTGAGGTGCTAGTGTCCTTTATCGGACGTGGGGGTTCAAGTCCCCCCTCGGACACTCCTGCGCAGCATCCCTGCGTTACCAGATGTACGTGTGGTCAAGCGCGCTTGATCACCAAATCTCAGCTCTTACGACACCCTCGAATGCCGCTGTTCCGGCTCGGGGGTGTTCGTCATGAGCGGACCGTCTCAGCCGCCGGTGATCCCCGCGGTCGTTCTGGCAGATCGGCCGGATCCGCCTCGGTGGCGGCCGCCATCCAGGCCAGCCGTCCGCCGGCCGCTGCCTTTGGCGAAGCTGTCGGAAAAGCGTGCCGGTACGGCCGTTTATGGCGTGAGTACGTTGGACGCGAGCGGGCGGATTGCCGACCGTGTGATCATGCGGGCGTTGGGTTGGGCGACCGGCTTTCGCCTCGACATTCGCGAGAGTAAGGGTCTGACGGTCGTTGCTGCCGACGACAACGGTCTGTTCCGTGTAACGGAGCAGGGCAATGTTCACCTGCCTGCCGCCGTTAGGCACTGGTGCCGGCTAGGGCCAGGTGATCGGGTGCTGCTGGTCGCCTATCCGGCTGCGGGCCTGCTGGTGGTTCACAGTCCGGCCTCGCTCGATGCCCTGGTCGACGCCATCCACGCCCAGGCGCTCAGTGGTGAGCAGTCATGAGTGGGTCGGGTCTTGATGAGGCGGCGGTGGAGGCCGCCCGGCTGTTGTTGTCGCGGATGGGTATCTCGCCGCATGATCTGGTCGCCTCAGCTCCGGTGCGTCCGCTTGCGCCGACGTTCGCCGAGTATGTGCCGGTCGTGCTGGCGGCGGCGACGCCGGGTTCGAAGAAGGCGTACGGGACGTACTGGAACCGGGCTGTCGAACGGTGGGGGACGCGTCGCCTGGATGAGGTGACCCCATCGGACATCGAGCACTTCATCGTGGCTATCAAGGCCAACGCGGTGCAGCGCCGTAACGGCCGTGGTGGTCGTAGTGCGGCTGAGCATGTGGTCGCGGCGTTGCGGTGTCTGTATCGGCGTGCGGTCGCTGATGGGCTGATCGCCGAGTCGGATAATCCGGCGGCCAAGGTTGCCAAGCCGCGGCGGTTGTCCAGCACCCGCCGGGCTGTTCCGGATGCCCGGTTGGCGGAGATCAACGACGTGGTCGCGACGACCGGGGATGATCCCGCGTTGGACAGTCTGCTGATCCGGTTGCACACCGAGACGGCGTGCCGTCGTGGGGGAGCGCTGGCACTGCGTCCGATCGACTTGGATCAGGATCAGTGCCTGGTGTTGCTGCATGAGAAGGGTGGTTCGGTGCGGTGGCAGCCGGTGTCGCCGACGCTGATGGGGTACCTGCATCAGCACGCCGCCGAGCGCGGTGCACCACCCGCGGGGCAGCTGTTGCGGTACCGCGGCGGCCAGCCGATCACGTACCGGCGTTACGACCATCTGTGGGTCCGGGTCGGCCAGCAGTTGCCGTGGGCCGCGAGTCAGCAGATCAGCACCCACTGGCTGCGGCACACTACCTTGACGTGGGTGGAACGCAACTTCGGCTACGCCGTGGCGCGTGCCTACGCCGGTCACGCCGAGGGCGGGGGCAGCGATGTAGGCGCCACCGCCGGCTACGTGAAGGCAAGCCTGCAAGAAATCGCCGAAGCGCTGGCGACCTTGACCGGTGAACTCCATCCGTTGTGTCCCGCTCGGGAGTAGATAGCCGAAGCTCGAGTCAGGCCTAGTTCCTAAGAACTCCTAACGCGATCTCT
>NZ_BOQL01000002.1 GCF_018332655.1 Actinoplanes auranticolor
GCCGCCAAGCGAAACGACCCGCCCCGACCCGGAGCCGACCCACCAAGCGCAACCACCGCACCGCGGGGCGTCCGGGGGCTCGGCCCCCGGAGCAGACATACGAAACGGCCCCCGGTTCGCGCTTTCCGCGAACAAGGGGCCGTCAGCCGTGGAGGTGCCGGGAATCGAACCCGGGTCCTTCGTTGTTTCGTCAGGGCTTCTCCGAGCGCAGCTCACTATGCCTCTACTCGGCCCCGGCTTTCACGTGAGCAAGATGCCGTGACGGGCCCAGTCGCTGATTAATCTCGCCGTGCGGTCCCCGCGACCGGGACCGGTTGGCCAACCTTCTAGCTGATGCCGGAAGTCTGAGACGAAGGTGTTCTCAGCCCGACAGAGTCGCTACTCGCCTCAGGCGGCGAGAGCGAACTCAGCGCGATTGGAATCGGCGCTTATTGGTTTCCGACGACCGATTCTCGAGACGACGTCGGCTTCCTCGGCTCGCTTCCCCTGTCTCCACGTACGAAGTCGAAACCAGTCACCCCCCAGTTGTGTACCCGCCAACTCTAACGCGTCCGGCCCCGGACTTCATTCCGGTATCAGCTCAGCCGGCACGGCGCGCCGTCGACGGTGCAGGATGTCGGCTGGATCCGGCCTCTGACCTGCTTCGACGCCTCGAAGCCGAGCATCGCCGTGGCGGCCGGCGCGAGCGGGCCGCCGGTGAAGACGAAGGTGTCGCCCTCGCGGGTGACGCGGGCGTTCCAGGTGTTGCCGATGCGGACACCGGCGTCGGGGTCGAAGGCGAGCCTGACCGTCCAGGTGCGGGCCGGGCCGCTCTTGTTGGTGATCTCGACGCCGGCGACGAAGCCCCGCTCCCAGTTGCCGCCCGCGCGGTACGCCGCGGTGAACGACGCCGCCGGCGCCGGCGGTGAGGTCGTCCGGCGCGGTGCCGGCCTGGTCGTCGCCTTCTTGCTCGGCGAGCGGGAGGCGCGCGGGGAGCGCGAGACCGGGCTGGGCGAAACCGAGGCCGAGGCCGAGGTGGGCACCGCGGACGTGGGCACCACGGACGACGGCGGGACCGACGCCCCGGGACCACCCAGGGGCATCGTCGGCTGGACCATCAGCGGGACGCGGCTGTCCGAATGAGCCGGCCCTACGGCTCGGACCGCCACCCAGGAGACCAGGACGACCAGGAGCGTCGCCGCCCCCGCGATGAAGGTGTAACGGCGCAGGGGGATGACGGTGTTGTGCTTGCCGGGCAACTGCGGTCCCTTCGCGCGACGGGTGGGCCGCGGCGACATTACCGGTCAGGCCATGCCTTTGCTACGGCGGCCCAGCGCCTTGTTGATCTCTTTCTGGGCATCCCGGGCGGCGAGGTCCTGGCGCTTGTCGTACGCCTTCTTGCCCTTGGCCAGGCCGAGCTCGACCTTGGCGTACCCGTTCTGGAAGTAGACCGACAGCGGCACCAGGGTGAGGCCGTCCTCGCGGAGCTTGCCCATCATCTTGTGGATCTCGTCGCGCTTGAGCAGCAGCTTGCGGACCCGCCGGGGCTCGTGGTTGGTCCAGGTGCCCTGGGTGTACTCCGGGATGTGCATGCCGTGCAGGAAGATCTCGCCGTTGTTCTCGTGGCCGAACGCGTCGACCAGCGAGGACCGGCCGGCCCGCAGCGACTTGACCTCGGTGCCGGTCAGCACCATGCCGGCCTCGTAGGTGTCGAGGATGGCGTAGTCGTGCCGAGCCTTGCGGTTCGAGGCCACGACCTTGCGCCCCTGTTCGCGTGGCATCGGTGTGCTCCTTGCGGGTCGCAGCAGACGGAAGACAAAGAAAAGGCCCGGCCGACCGGCCGGACCCTCAATGGTACGCGCGGACCCTCAGCAGAGGCATCCGGGTAAATAGTCCACCGGGTTCTTCGGTACGCCGCCGAAGCGCGTCTCGAAGTGCAGGTGGTACCCGGTGGAGGCGCCCGTGGTGCCGACCCGGCCGATCACCTCGCCGCGGCGGACGTACTCGCCGTCGCGGACCAGGATCTTGGACTGGTGGCCGTAACAGGTGGAGAAGCCGCGGCCGCCGCGTTTGCCGTGGTTGATGCAGGTGTAGTTGCCGTACCCGCCCGCCCAGCCGGCCTGCACGACCCGGCCGCCCGCCGCCGCATGGATCGGGGTGCCGCCGCCGGCGGCGAAGTCGGTGCCCGCGTGCAGTTGCCAGACCCGGTAGTACGGGTCGTAGCGGTTGCCGTAGTCGCTGGACTTCCAGCCGCGTACGGGCATCAGCAGATTGCCGCCGACGTAGTCCCCGCCGCCGCCGTTCTTGTCGTCCCAGTCGCGCAGCGCGCCCTGGATCCTGGCCTCCTCGGCCTTGGCCGCCTCGTACTTGGCCAGGACGGCGGCCCGCTGGGAGCGCGCGACGACCAGTGCCGAGCGGCGGCTCTGCGCGAGCTTGACGACCGCGGAGCGGGCCTGCTGGGCGGCGACCCGGGCCTGCTTGGCGGCGGCCAGCTTGTCGGCGGCCTCCCGCTCGGCGTCCTCGGCGACCCGCTTGGCGAGCCCGGCCCGGTCCTGTTCGATCCGCGCGGCCCGCCGCGCCCCGACCAGCTCGCCGACGCTCTCCTGCTGCTTCTGCATGACCTGGTCGACCAGGCCGAGGCGATCCATGGCGTCCTGCGGCCCGCGCGCGCCGACGAGCAGGTTGATGGTGGCGAAGTTGCCGCCCATGTAGGACGCGGCGGCGATCTCGTCGACCCGGTCGCGCGCCGTCACGACCCGTTTCTGGGCCTGCTCGAAGCGGCTCGCGACGGCGTTGTAGGAGGCGCGGGCGGTGTCGGCCTTCCGCCGGGCGGTCGCCGCCTGGACCGAGGCCGCCGCGACGACGCCGCGACTGGTGGCGACCTTCTTCTGGGCCTCGGGCAGCGCGGCGGTGGCGGCGGCCAGACGGCGGGCGGCGTTGCGGGCGGTCACGGTGGCGTGTTCGAGGATCGCCTCGGCACGGTCCACGGCGCGGCTCGCGCGCTTGGCGTCGTCCCCGGGCTCCGCGGCAGCGGCCGTGGGAGCGGCGAGCGCCACCGCGGCGGCGCAGACCACGCTCAGGCCGGCAGCCAGCAGGGCCCTGAACCGGTTGGGTCGCGAGTGACTGGAGTCCACGAAGAGTCACCGTACTCTGACCAATAGTGACAATTTGCCGGTTCGGGCGGCTAATCACTCGAAAAACCACAATCGCCGCGCACCCCTGACGGGGTGCACGGCGATCGGACGGATCGGGTCAGACCTTCAGGTAGAACCGCAGAGTGATCCAGGCCGTGATCGCGCTGACGCCGGCGCCCACCCCGGCCAGCAGCGGCAACATCAGCCACACGTTCCCGTCCGGGATCGGGGTCAGCACGTTCGTCAGGGCCTGCAATCGGCCGTCCAGCAGGACGACCTTGCCGACGAAGATGAACACGAAGCCCAGGATCGCGCCGATCAGGCCGGCTACCACCGCCTCGAGCACGAACGGGGCCTGGATGAACCAGTTGGACGCGCCCACCAGCTTCATGACCGCGACCTCACGGCGCTTGCTGTACGCCGCCACCTGGATGGTGTTACCCACCAGCAACAGCGCCGCCAGGGCCATGAAGCCGGCGACCACCAGCGCCATCACCTGGATCGCGTTGAAGATCTTGAACACCTTGTCCAGCAGTTCCCGCTGGTCGACGATGTCCTGGATGCCCGGGGTGCCCTCGATCTGCGCGTTGAACTCGGCGTACTGCTCCGGGTTCTTGAGCTTGACCCGCCAGGACTCCGGCAGGCTGTCCGGGGTGACCGACTTGACGAAGTCGGGCGAGTCCCGCCAGAGCACCTGGAACTTCTCGTACGCCTGCTCGCGCGACTCGTACGTCTTCTCGGCGACGAGCGGGTTGGTGCTGAGCACCTGCTCGATCGAGGCGCGCTGGGCGGCGGTGACGTCCTCACGCAGGAAGATCGAGACCTCGATCTCACCGTAGTAGTAGTTCTTCATCTGGTCGACCTGCATGTACATGAGCACGCTGGCGCCCAGCATCGTCAGTGAGACCGACATCGTGATGATCATGGCGATGGTCATCGTGACGTTGCGCCACAGGCCGACCAGCACCTCGTTGAGGACGTACTTGAAACGCATCGGGGGTTCCTTCCGGGACTCCGCGGCTTACTTCAGTTGCAGGGTGGGCGGGGCCCGGCTGTCAGCCGTACACGCCTCGGGCCTGGTCGCGGACGATCCGTCCGCTCTCGATCTCGATGACCCGGCGGCGCATCTGGTTGACGATGTTGGAGTCGTGGGTGACCATCACGACCGTCGTACCGGTCCGGTTGATCCGGTCCAGCAGCCGCATGATCTCGATGGAGGTGTCGGGGTCGAGGTTTCCCGTCGGCTCGTCGGCCAGCAGGATCAGTGGCCGGTTGACGAACGCCCGGGCCACGGCGACGCGCTGCTGCTCACCACCCGAGAGCTCGTGGGGGTAGCGGTGCTCCTTGCCGCCCAGGCCGACGAGTTCGAGAACCTCGGGCACCACCCGGCGGGCGACGGCCTTGGTCTTGCCGATCACCTCGAGGGCGAACGCCACGTTCTCGTACGCGGTGCGGTTGGGCAGCAGGCGGAAGTCCTGGAACACACATCCGATGGAGCGCCGGAAGTGCGGGATCTTCCACGACCGCATGGTGGTGACATCCTTCGCGTTCACCACGACCTTGCCGCGCGAGGGGGCCACCTCGTGCAGCAGGAGCTTGATGATCGTCGACTTGCCGGAACCGGAGGGGCCGATGAAGAAGACGAACTCACCCTTCTCGATACCGACGCTGACATCGTCCAACGACGGCCGAGACGCCTTCGGATACGTCTTCGTCACGTTCTCGAGCTGAATCACGGGTCGAGAGTCTACGCGGTGTAACGGAACTGCCAAGTCCGGCGGGGGCTGGATTTTGGCACATTCAGAGCCGACGAGGCGACCCTCCCCCGCGCGGGCACCCCGGATCACCGAGGCGGAGAACGCCGCCTGAACGAACGGTCAGGCGGCGTGTCGGCGCCCGCTCAGGCCTTGATCTGGGTCTGCTTGCGCCACCGGATGCCGGCCTCGATGAACTCGTCGAGGTCGCCGTCGAAGACCGAGCTCGGGTTGCCCGTCTCCTGCTCAGTGCGCAGATCCTTGACCATCTGGTACGGGTGCAGGACGTAGCTGCGCATCTGGTCGCCCCACGATCCGGTGGTGTCCTGCTTGAGGCCGGCCATCTTCGCCTCCTCCTCCTGGCGCTTGCGTTCGAGCAGTCGCGCCTGGAGCACCCGCATCGCGGAGGCCTTGTTCTGCAGCTGTGATTTCTCGTTCTGACACGTCACCACGATGCCCGTCGGAATGTGCGTGAGGCGCACCGCCGAGTCGGTGGTGTTAACGCTCTGTCCACCAGGACCAGACGAACGGTAGACGTCCGTCCGCAACTCGTTGTCCGGAATGTCGATATGGTCGGTCTGCGCGACCACCGGCATGACTTCCACGCCGGCGAAGCTGGTCTGCCGCCGTCCCTGGTTGTCGAACGGGCTGATCCGCACCAGCCGGTGGGTGCCGGACTCCACGCTGAGCGTGCCGTAGGCGTACGGCACCTTGACGGCGAAGGTGGCGGACTTGAGGCCGGCCTCCTCCGCGTACGAGGTCTCGTAGACCTCGGTCGGGTAGCCGTGCCGCTCGGCCCAGCGCAGATACATCCGCATCAGCATCTCGGCGAAGTCGGCGGCGTCCACGCCACCGGCGCCCGCGCGGATGGCCACGACGGCCTCGCGGGAGTCGTACTCACCGGAGAGCAGGGTGCGGACCTCCATCTCCTCGACGGCCTTGCTCAGGGAGACGAGCTCCTGGCCGACCTCGGCGACGGAGTCCTCGTCGCCGGCCTCCCGGGCCATCTCGAGCAGCAGCTCGGCGTCGTCGATGCGCAGGCGGAGCCGTTCCAGCCGGGAGATCTCGCCGCTGAGGTACGACAGCCGGGAGTTGACCTCCTGGGCGCGCGCCTGGTCGTCCCACAGGTCGGGGGCGGAGGCCTGCTCCTCGAGCTCCGCCTTGTCTCGGCGCAACTTGTCCACGTCGAGGACGTTCTCGATGTTGCGCAGGGTGGCGTCGAGGGCTTTGAGCTGTTCGGGAAAGTCGGCTGCACTCACGACTGTCGAGAATACGCCGCCCGGCCGGTCAACCGGCCGGGCGGCCGTTGTTTCCTGATATGGGTGTTACTCCGCCGGGGCGACCTTCAGCCAGCTCAGGGCCGCCTTGTGGTACGCGACCGCGAACTCCAGGGCGGCCGCGCCGTACGCGTCGCCGGCCTTCTTGGCCTCCTTGGCCTGCTCGCGCGCCATGGCCAGGGCCTCCGAGTGGTACTCGTTGGCCCCGGTGTAGAGCGTCTTGAGCTGGTTGCCGGAGTGCTGCTGGCCGAAGGCGACCCGCAGCGCGACCGGGTTACGGATCGCGTCGCGACCGGGCGACTCGGCGAGCCAGCGGCTGAACGCGCGCTTGCCGCTGGCGGTGATGGCGTAGGGCTGGCTGGACCGGGGTCCCGGCTTGCCGAGGCGGACGAAGCCCATCTCGGCCAGCACGGGCAATTCGCGGTAGACCTGGCTCCGCGTCATCGACCAGTACGGCCCGAGGCGGCGTTCGGCAGCCGCCATGAGCTGTCCACCGGTCATCGGGCCCTCGTGGAGCAGGCCCAGAAGGGCGGCAGCCGTGGGATTGATTTGAGAGTCGGGCATGCCTTCTAAGCTGCCACTTTGTCGTCCCGGCGTCCAGGATTTCGCCCGATCCGTCCAATTTGCGTCTCCACAAGCGACTGTCCCGCACAGACAGTCCGACCACGAGGGTCGGGACCCGGCGTTTTGCCGTTGAGGACGACTCTCACGAGGTAAAATGGTTCACGAAAACGGTCAGACGGCGCTCTAGGTCGCCAACCCGGCAAAGTCCTCGCCCGGCCCCGGAAAAACGGCGGGCCGCCACGTGAAGAACACGCAGCGGCCCGCAAACGAGGACGATCAACCCATATGGGGGTACTGCCAGGACGTCGGAGCCTCGAAGGTCTCCTTGATGGTCCGGGGCGACACCCACCGGTGCAGGTTCAGCACCGAGCCGGCCTTGTCGTTGGTGCCACTGCCGCGCGCGCCGCCGAAGGGCTGCTGCCCGACCACCGCACCGGTCGGCTTGTCATTGATGTAGAAGTTGCCCGCCGCGTCGCGCAGGGCGGTGGCCGCCCAGTCCACGACCGAGCGATCGGTGGCGAAGATGGAGCCGGTGAGCGCGTACGGCGAGACGGACTCCGCCTGGGCCACGGTCTCGGCGAAGGCGTCGTCCTCGTAGACGTGCACGCCGAGGATGGGACCGAAGTACTCGGTCGTGAAGACCTCGTGCGCCGGGTCGGTGGACTCCACGAGGGTCGGTGCCACGAACCAGCCCTCGCTGTCGTCGGCCGTGCCGCCGGCCAGCACGGTGCAGGAGGCGCTGTTCTTGATCCGGTCGAGCGCCGCGGCGTGCTTGGCGAAGGCCCGGCCGTCGATCACCGCGCCGCCGAAGGTGGACAGGTCGGTGACGTCGCCGTACCGGATGGCGGAGACGGAGGCCGCGAGCCGGTCGCGTAGGCCGCCCTCCCAGATGGAACGCGGCACGTAGGCCCGGGACGCGGCCGAGCACTTCTGGCCCTGGTACTCGTACGCGCCCCGGAGCAGCGCGGTGTGCAGCGCGTCCGCGTCGGCGCTGGCGTGCGCGAAGACGAAGTCCTTGCCGCCGGTCTCCCCCACCAGCCGCGGGTACGACCGGTAGCGGTCGATGTTCGACCCCACCTCGCGCCACAGGTGCCGGAAGGTGGCCGTCGAGCCGGTGAAGTGGATGCCGGCCAGGTCGGGATCGGCCAGCACCACGTCGGAGACGGCCAGGCCGTCGCCGGTCACCATGTTGATCACGCCGGGCGGCAGCCCGGCCGCCTCGAACAGCCGCATGGTGAAGTGCGCCGAGAGCTGCTGGGTGGGCGACGGCTTCCAGACCACCGTGTTGCCCATCAGCGCGGGGGCCGAGGGCAGATTGCCGGCGATCGCGGTGAAGTTGAACGGGGTGATCGCGTAGACGAAGCCCTCGAGCGGGCGGTGGTCGAAGCGGTTCCACACCCCGGGCGAGGACTGCGGCTGCTCACCGAGGATCCGCTCGCCGAACGCGACGTTGAAGCGCAGGAAGTCGATCAGCTCGCAGGCGGCGTCGATCTCCGCCTGGTGGACCGACTTCGACTGGCCCAGGATCGTCGCCGCGTTGAGGGTGTCGCGCCAGCCGCCGGCCAGCAGCTCGGCGGCGCGCAGGAAGACCGCGGCCCGCTCGCTGAACGGCAGGGCCCGCCAGCCCTTCGCGGCCCGCTTGGCGGCGGCCACCGCGGCGGCGGCGTCCTCGTGCGTGGCATTGCCGGCGACGCCGAGGACGTGGTGGCGCTTGTGCGGCTGGACGACCTCGATCGAGGCGCCGCCGCCGAGCTTGCGGTTGCCGTCGATCGTCATCGTGAGGTCCAGGCGCTCGCCGGCCATCGCGTCCAGCCGCGTCTGCAACGAGGCCCGTTCCGGGCTGCCCGGGGCATAACTGCGGACCGGCTCGTTCCGCGGCTCCGGCACGGCAAGCAGGGCGTCCATCACGTACTCCTCAACCTTGTGGGTTCCTGGTCACGACATTGTGTGTCGCGGTCCATCCTCGCACGCGGACAACGGCGTTCCGGTGCCCTCACGGGCCGCTGGGGGCCCGCGTACGCTGAGGGGCATGAGTGAGGCGGACAGCGAGGTCAACGCGGCTCAGAGCGCTCAGGACGGCGCGGAGGAGGCACCCTCCCGCGGGGTGCTGCTCGCCGCCGTCGGGATCGTCTGGACGGCCACGATGCTCTGGTCGGCCCGGGCCACCATCACCGGTCGCGCGAGCGCCGAGATGGAGGTGACCTCCACCGCGTACGCGATGCCCGGCGCGGTCTCGGCGAGCCTGGTCACCGGCGCCGCCGTCGCCCTGGCCGTCCTGGCCTTCCTGACCCGCGGCGGCCGCACCCCGGGCGTCACGGTCCGCTTCATCATCGCGACCGGGACCGGCCTGGCGGTCGGCCTGCTGGGCGCGCTCTCGATCATCACGATCAACACCGAGGGCTGGCTGTACGCGGTCGTCGGCGGCACCGTGGCGGCCGCGGCCACGATCGGCGGCGCCCTGGCCGGGTTCCGCTACCGGCGGGTGACCGCGGCGGTCTGCTGGGGCGCGGTCGCGGTCTTCGTCGTGGGCTTCGTGCTCAACGTCCTGCAGGACATGCTGCTGCCGGCGCTCGGCTCCGGCGACTCCGCGGCCTCACGGACCAGCGCCGCCGGCTGGTTCGGCCTGGTCCAGTCGGTGCTCAGCGGCGTGGCCGGCGCCCTGGTGGCGTACCGCGTGCTGCGCCGGGCCCGGCGCCGCACCGCCGGCCCGGACCTGCCCTGGCCGCTGTACGCCCTGGCCGGCGCGGGCCCCGGCCTGCTGCTGGTGATCGGCGAGGGGCTGACCCGGACCGCCGGCTCGCGGGTGCTGGAGCTGGCCGGCAAGGTCAGCGAACTGGAGCTCACGGTCCAGCAGATGCTGAGCGGCTCGCGGCTCAACAACGGCCTGATCGTGCTCTTCGTGGGCGCCTTCGCGGCGATCATCGCGGTGGGCCGGACGCTCGGCCCCGCCACCGCGGCCGCGGAGCTCGCCCCCGCGTCACCGGCTGCCGCACCCCGGCAGGCCGACCCGGACGAGATCGAGCGGGCGGCCCGCGACGAGCGACCGGCCGATCCCGACGAGAGCGAGCCGGCCGGGAGTGAGCCGGCCGCCCGGGCCGACGAGCCGCAGACCGTGCCGTCGCGGCACGACGACTGAGCCGTCAGAGCAGCTCGTCCAGCTCGCTGACCGCGTACCACTCGAGCTCGTGGTCCTCGGCCCCGTCCACGGTGAACTGGGCGTCGGGATCGCCGGCCAGCGCCTCCTCGACCACGTCGGCGGCGGCGCCGACGTCCTCGGCGGCGCTCTCACCGTCGACGTGGATCGACGCGACCTCCTTGAGGGACACCGCCTGCGGCAGGCGCACGGTGCTGGAGCCGAGCTCGACGTCCTCCCGGACCAGCGCGGTCGAGGCCACGTCGGCCGAGACGACCACCCGCCGGCGCGGGGCCTTCGGGTCGTGCCGGAGCAGCTGCAGAGCGGCCTGCGCGGCGCGGGTGAAGGCGACGTACTCCAGCTCCTCCTCGTCGCCCTCGGCGTACCACTCGCGCAGCGCCGGGGTCACGGCGTGCGCGACCGTCGCTCCCGCGCCGAGCTGCCCGGACGCCCGCATCTCGGCGAGCATCGGTACGGTGGCCGGCACGTAGACCCGGACCAGATCGGTGATCGGCACTGTTCCCCCCTGCGATTGACCGTCCCCGTAGTACACCGCCGGGGACGCTACCGGAAGGGCCTTTCCACCGGTCGTGTCCGTACCGCGTTTTCAGCGGCCGGTCAGCACCCGCACGGCGACACCAGCGGGTCGGCCGCCCGGGCGACCTCACCGTCCGGGGTACGCAGAGCGAACCCCTCCCGCACCCAGTACTCGGCGCCGCCGATCATCTCCCGGACCGTGTACCCCAGCTGGGCGAACGCGAGGGCGGCCTTCGTGGCGCCGTTGCATCCGGGACCCCAGCAGTACGTGACGACGGGGACGGACGGGTCGAGCAGCTCAGCGGCGCGCTCGGGAATGTCGGCGGTGGGCAGGTGCAGGGCGCCCGGGATGTAGCCCTGCTCCCAGGAGGCGGTCGAGCGGGTGTCGATGAGCACGAAGCCGGGTGCCCCGGTGCTCAGTGCGGCCTGGACGTCGGAGACGTCGGTCTCGGTGGCGAGCCGTGCGGCGAAGATCTCGGCCGCTCGCGTAGGAGTGATCATGGCGCTGACGCTAATTCTGCGAACGCATCACCAGCAGGGCCTCTCCACGGTCCCTGCTTGGCACGGCACTTGATTCAACGGTAGTTTCCCGCCATGGCCGTTGATCCCACAATCGACCGGACCGATTGGCGCCTGCTCGAAGAGCTGCAGCGCGACGGCCGGGCCTCCTACGCGGATCTGGCCCGGGTGGTGGCGATGTCGCCGAGCGCGGTCGCCGAACGGATCCGCCGGATGGAGGAGGCCGGGGTGATCGCCGGCTACCGCGCGGTGGTCGACCCGGAACGCGTCGGGCTGCAGGTGATGGCCATGGTCCGGCTGCGCTACCCCACCGGGAACTACCGGCCGTTCCACGCGCTGCTGGACACCACGCCGGAGATCATCGAGGCGCACCACGTGACGGGCGAGGACTGCTTCGTGCTGAAGGTGCTGACGCGCTCGATGCGCCACCTGGAGGAGGTCACCGGCCGGATCTCGGGTCTCGGCGCGGTGACCACCAGCGTGGTCTACTCCAGCCCGTTGACCGGCCGGGCCCTGGCGCCTGGGGATCAGAGTCCACCGTCATAGGCAAACGGTGGCAAACTGAAGCGACATCGGCAGCGAGCCGGGCGGACCGGCGTGGGGAGATCAGGCGTGGAGTCCAGGTTCATGCTGCTCTCCGACGTGGCGGCCGAGCTGAACGTCTCGGACTCGCAGGTCTACCACATGGTCCGCAAGGGCGAACTGCCCGCGATCAAGATCGGTGGCCGCGGCCAGTGGCGCGTGGAACGCGCCAAGCTCGAGCAGTACATCGAGCAGAAGTACGCGGAGACGGCCTCCTGGGTGGAGCAGAACCCGCTCAGTGAGCGCGACACCGACGCCGACTGACTCCGCACTCCGTTGTCCACAGGGCTGACGCCCGCCATTGACGTACCTCGACGCGCCCCGCCACACTCGTCGTCGTAGGCAAACGGAAGCAAACGCAAGGATTGGCGGATGCCCATGTCGACGGTCGAGGTGACAAGGCAAGGTCCGAGACCCGCGATCAGGCTGCGTCCGGCGCCCCGCCACGAGCCCCCGTTCGACGACGAACGAGATCCGCGCGCCTGGCCGTCACCGCACCAGCTGGCCCTCGACTGGACGATCCCGGCCAGACCCCCGCAGCAGCCACCCGAGCCGCCGCCACCGGTCCGGCGCACCGTGGTGACCGGCGCGTCCGCCGAGGCCAAAATGGCGGTACGCCGTTTCGTGAGCACCTGCGTCGAGGTCCTGAACGGCTACCGCCCGGCGGCCCACCTCCGCAGCCTGTCCCAGCCCCGCGAGGCGGCGACGGTCGTGGCCCAGGGGCTGGCGGGCGCGCGCCTGGTGACCGAGGCCCGCCAGGCCCGCACCTCGGGCCGAGGTCCCCGCCCGCGCCGCCCGGCCCCGGCCGCGGTGGTCCGCCTTCGTCTGTGCGAGCCGCGAGAGGGAGCCGTGGAGGCAGCGGCCGTCCTTGTCCTGGGCGACCGGACTCATGCCTTGGCCCTGCGGCTGGAGCTTCATGACGACGTCTGGCAGGCGACCGTTCTGCGTTTCATCTGAGCTCCCGGGGCGCCTATCGAGCACTTTCGGCGGTGGGCGTTTCGGGCTTCATCCGGTGGTTGCATGGTGGGGCTTGGGGGGCGGGGATCGCCCAGCCCCCGGCGCCTCCCGCTTCAAGGGAAGACCTCAGCCAGGCCCCGGCCGAATTCCACGACGAAATCCTCGCCGGCGCCGCCCTCGTGACGGACGGCCTCCCCACCGCCCCGGAAGCCCTCAACTGGGTATTCGTCAGCCCCGCTGCAACCAGCAGAAGAAACCGGCCCCGCGGGAAAACACCCGCGAGGCCGGAATCAGGAAGAACGGAGATCAGACAGCACCCGGAGCGCCGTGGCAGCGCTTGTACTTCTTGCCGGACCCGCAGTAGCAAGGAGCGTTCCGGGAAGGCCCGTTGCTGGCCTCGGCCTGCCCGGACGTCCGCGACCGGTTACCCGGGCCGTGCGCCGGACCGGCCGGGACGACGGGAGAACCGAGCCCCAGAGCCGGAGCCTGCTGCTCGCGCTGGATCTGCGGAGCCCCGGCACCGGCCTCGCCGTCGATGGTCGGCGCCGTGTACTGCAGGGCCTGCGGGCGACGGTTGCCGCCCAGCCCCTTGGCCCGGACCTCGACCCGCGAGTCGCCCTCGCCGTCGGACGAGGTGCCCGGCAGAGCGACCGCCTGGCTCGGGTCGACCGTGACGGTGGGGGCTTCCTCGACCTGGACCTCCAGGTTGAAGAGGAAGCCGACGGCCTCCTCCTTGATGCCCTCCATCATCTGGTTGAACATGTCGAAGCCCTCGCGCTGGTACTCGACCACCGGGTCGCGCTGGGCGTACGCCCGCAGGCTGATGCCTTCCTGCAGGTAGTCCATCTCGTACAGGTGCTCGCGCCACTTGCGGTCGATCACCGCGAGCAGGACCTGGCGCTCGAGTTCGCGGACCGCGTCCTCGCCGAGCTCTTCCTCGCGGGCCGCGTACGCCGCCTGGGCGTCCTTCTTCAGCTCCTCGATCAGGTATTCCTGGTCCAGGGTGCTGCGCTCGCCACCGCTGTTCTCCACCAGGTCGTCGATGGTGACGCTGACCGGGTAGAGGCGCTTGAGGCTGACCCAGAGCTGGTCGAGGTCCCAGTCCTCGGCGTAGCCGTCGGACGTGGCCGCGCGGACATAGTCCTCGATCACGTCGTCGATCATGTGCTGGGCCTGGTCGTGCATGTCCTCGCCGTCGAGCACGCGCTTGCGCTCGGCGTAGATGACCATGCGCTGCTTGTTCAGCACCTCGTCGTACTTGAGGACGTTCTTGCGGATCTCCGCGTTCTGGCCCTCGATCTGGGTCTGGGCGCTGCGGATCTGCCGGGTGACCATCTTCGACTCGATGGGCACGTCCTCGGGGATGTTGAAGCGGTCCATGACCGCCTCGACCGCACCCGCGCGGAACCGCTTCATCAGGTCGTCCTGCAGCGACAGGTAGAACCGGGACTCGCCCGGGTCGCCCTGACGGCCGGAGCGGCCGCGGAGCTGGTTGTCGATGCGGCGCGAGTCGTGCCGCTCGGTGCCCAGGACGTACAGGCCGCCGGCCGCGGTGACCTCGGCGGCCTCGGCCTCGCAGGCTTCCTTCCAGGCCGGCAGCACCTCTTCGAGGGCCTTGGCGTACTCCTCCGCGTCCTCGACCGGGTCGAGGCCGCGCTGGCGCAGCTCGCTCGCGGCGAGGAACTCGGGGTTGCCGCCGAGCAGGATGTCGGTGCCGCGGCCGGCCATGTTGGTGGCCACCGTGACGCCGCCCTTGCGGCCGGCCTGCGCGATGATCGTGGCTTCCTGCGCGTGGAACTTGGCGTTCAGCACGCTGTGCGGGATGCCGCGCTTGCGCAGCAGCGTCGAGAGGATCTCGGAATTCTCCACCGAGACCGTGCCGACCAGCACCGGCTGCCCGGTCGCGTGACGCTCGGCGATGTCCTCGATGACCGCGTTGAACTTGGCCTTCTCGGTCTTGTAGATGACGTCCGGGTGATCGATGCGGATCATCGGGCGGTGCGTCGGGATGGACACGACGCCGACCTTGTAGACCTGGTTGAACTCGCCGGCCTCGGTCTGCGCCGTACCGGTCATGCCGCCGAGCTTGTTGTAGAGCCGGAAATAGTTCTGCAGCGTGATGGTCGCCAGGGTCTGGTTCTCCTGCTTGACCTCGACGCCCTCCTTGGCCTCGATGGCCTGGTGCATGCCCTCGTTGTAGCGGCGGCCGTGCAGGATGCGACCGGTGAACTCGTCGACGATCAGGACCTCGCCGTTCTCGTCGACGATGTAGTCCTTGTCCTTGCGGTACAGCTCCTTGGCCTTGATGGCGTTGTTGAGGTAACCGACCAGCGGGGTGTTCACCGACTCGTACAGGTTGTCGATGCCGAGGCGGTCCTCGACCCGGGCGACGCCGCGCTCGGTGACCGCGACGGTGCGCTTGGCCTCGTCGACCTCGTAGTCGCCCTCGCCGTCCTTGCCCTTCTGCAGGCGGGCCACCAGGGCGGCGAACTCGCCGTACCAGCGGGCGGAGTGCTCGCCGGGGCCGGAGATGATCAGCGGGGTGCGGGCCTCGTCGATGAGGATGGAGTCCACCTCGTCGACGATGGCGAAGTTGTGGCCCCGCTGGACCAGCTCGGCCGCCGACCACGCCATGTTGTCGCGCAGGTAGTCGAAGCCGAACTCGTTGTTGGTGCCGTACGTGATGTCGCACTCGTAGGCGGCCCGGTGCTCGGCGGCCGGCCTGTTCGGCAGGATCACGCCGACGGTCAGGCCGAGGAAGACGTGCACCCGGCCGACCCACCCGGCGTCGCGCTGGGCGAGGTAGTCGTTGACCGTGATGATGTGCACGCCCTCGCCGCTCAGCGCGTTGAGGTACGCCGGGAAGACGCCGGTCAGCGTCTTGCCCTCACCGGTCTTCATCTCCGGGATGTTGCCGAAGTGCAGCGCGGCGCCGCCCATGAGCTGGACGTCGAAGGCACGCTGCCCCAGCACCCGCCGGGCACCCTCACGGGCCACCGCGAACGCCTCCACCAGCAGCGAGTCGAGCGACTCGCCGTCGGCGACGCGCTCCTTGAACTGCTCGGTGCACTCGCGCAACTCGTCATCGGTGAGGTCGGTGTAGTCGTCCTCGATCGAGTTGACCGCGTTTGCGATCGACTTGAGCCGTCGCACCATGCGGCCTTCGCCGGCGCGCAGGAATTTTTCCAAAATCGACACGGGTCAACGCTCCCCTAGACGGTCTGCCGAACCATCGTAGGCGTCTTGTCTGGGTGACCGTGACCCGAGCCTCCGGTTAACTTCACAAAGACGGCGAAACAGGGCGACAAGTTCGCTGACAGCGCATCAGGACGGCCCGCTGCAACCTTTTGGCGGGCCAGGGCGTGTCGGGGCACGATGTCGGCGTGGAAACGGTCCGGATCCGTACCGACGAACTGCTCCTGCGCCCCCGGCTCACCGAGGACGCGGCACTGCACCTGGGCGTGTTCGACGACGACGGGCTGGCCGGCAGCGTGGCGCTCACCGGGATCGACCGCGCCGCCGGCACGGCCGCCCTCGGCTACTGGACGGAGCCCCGGGCGCGCGGCCGCCGGGTCGCCGAGCGCGCCGGCCGGGCCCTGCTGCGGTGGGCCTTCGGGGCGGGCCTGGGCCTGGCCCGGGTCGACTGGCGGGCCACGGTCGGCAACCACCCCGCCCGGCTGACGGCGCTGCGGCTCGGCTTCACGATGATCGGTGAGCAGCCCGGCGCCGGGCCGGGCGCACCGGACGAATGGCTGGCCGCCCTGCTCCCGGGCGACCTCACGGCCGCGGGCACGGACGTCCCCGATCCGGTACGCCGGGCAGCCCGCACGTTCGCCGGGGCCCACCCGACGCTGCCCGCCGGAGTGGTCACCCTGCGCCCGCCGGCCCGTCGCGACATCCCGGGCATCGTCGAGTGCCGCTCGGACCCGGAGACCGCGCGCTGGTTCGGGGTGCCGCAGCCGTACACGCGCGAGGACGCCCGCACGCACGTGGACCGCAACGTCCCCCGCCGGTGGGCCCGGGGTGTCGAGGCGGTCTTCGCCGTCGCCGACGCCGCGGACGCGTACGTCGGGTCGGTGGATCTGCGGATCCGGCCCGGCGACGCCGGGGTGGGTGAGATCGGTTTCGCGATCGCGCCGCGCTCCCGCGGGCGCGGTCACGCGGGTGCCGCGGTGCGCGAGATCTGCCGGTGGGGCTTCGCCGGCCTGGGCCTGAGCCGGATCGAGTGGCGCGCCGAGGTCGGCAACGATGCGTCACGCCGGGTGGCGGAGAAGGCAGGCTTCACGGTCGAGGGTGTGTTGCGGCAGGCCCTGCGGACCGGCGGCGGACGGCGCGACTGCTGGGTGGGCTCGCTGGTGGAAGGTGACTCGGCATGATCGTGGCAACCCTGGCGGGACCCGGCGTCCGGCTGCGCGGCCTGGCCCTGCGCGACGTCGACGACCTGGTGGCCGGCTACGCCGATCCGGTGCTGCAGCGCTTCATGCCACCGTTGCCGGTCCCCTTCACCCACGCCCAGGCCCGGGAGTACGTCAGCGACGTGGCGCCGGGCATGTTCGCCGACGGCGGGGGCCTCTGGGCCATCGCCGACCCGGTCACCGACCGGCTGCTGGGCGGGATCGGGCTGGACAAGGTCGTCCCGCACCGGGGTCAGTGCGAGGTGGGCTACTGGGTCGGCCCGTGGGCACGCGGGCGGGGCGTCGCGGCGGCGGCGGTGCGGACGCTGACCGAGCACGCGTTCCACACCGGCATGGCCCGCATCGAACTGCTCACCCACCGGGAGAACGCGCCCAGCCAGCGGGTCGCGCTCGCGGCCGGGTTCCGGCCGGAGGGGGTACGCCGCGCGGTGCTGCCCAACCGCGACGGCGGGCGCGACGACCTGCTCGCCTTCGCCCGGCTGGCCGGCGACGAGCCCGGACCGACCGACCGGCTGCTGCCCGATCTCCCGGGTGACGAGCTCAGCGACGGCGTGGTGACGCTGCGCCCGCTGGCTCCCGGCGACGCCCGCTTCTACGCCGAGCTGCACAACGTGCCGGACGTCGTGGCCACCAGCGTGCCGCCGGTTCCGCCCACCGACCGGGACGTGACCCGGCGGTGCGCCTGGGCGGCCGCGCACTGGCTCGCCGGTGAGCGCGCGGACATGGTCATCGTGGACGCCGCCACCGGCTGCGACGCGGGTGAGATCGGGTTGTACTACCAGGAGCCGAGCACCGGGCAGGCGATGCTCGGGTACAGCATGCTGCCCGCCTGGCGGGGACGCGGCTACCCCACCCGGGCGGTGCAGCTGGTGTCGTTGTGGGCCTTCGCCGAGACGGGTGTCGCCCGGCTGATCGCGGGTGCCCTGCCGGCCAATCTGGCCTCGCAGCGGGTGCTGGAGAAGGCGGGCTTCAAACGGGAGGCGTACCTGCGCTCCCGGCTGCCGGGCACGGCCGGCCGGCGCAGCGACGACGTGCAGTTCGCGCTGCTGGCGGAGGATCTGCTGGCGGACGTGGCGCGCCTCGACGGCTGACGCACGGGATCGCCGCACGCCAGCCGGAGGGCTTCTCCTCAGCTCAGGCCGTTGCTTCCAGGCTGAGAATGCCGTAGTCGTACCCTCGGCGCCGGTACACGACGCTGGGCCGGCCGCTCTCCTTGTCGTGGAACAGATAGAAATCGTGACCGACGAGCTCCATCTGGAAGAGAGCGTCGTCGACGGTCATCGGATCGGCGGGGTGTTCCTTCTCCCGCACGATGCGCCAGGGCTGATTGTCCTCGTGCTCGGTGAGGTCGGTCGCGACCGTCGACTCGTCGTGCTGCGGCGTCAGACTCGGCAGGTCGGTGGGGAGCTTGGCGGTGGCTTCGGCGACGGATACCGGCGCGTGCCGTCCGCGGTGCACTCGGCGACGGTCCGCGGCGCGGCGCAAGCGGCCGTCGAGCTTGTTGAAAGCCATGTCCAGCGCGGCGTAGAAGTCCTTGGCGCACGCTTCGGCGCGGATCACCGGCCCCCTGGTCACCACGGTGATCTCGACGCGCTGGCAGATGTCTGCCTGCCGGGGATTGCGCTCGTGGAAGAGCTCCACGTCGACTCTGATGAGCTTCTGGTCGTAGCGTTCGATCTTCGACAGTTTGTCGGCGACATGTTCCCGGTAGTGATCGGGAACCTCTACGTTGCGGCCCTTGACGACAATGTCCACTCGTGACCTCCCCCAACGTTACGTTCCTGCGGGCGCCCTGCGACGGGGTGCCGGGGGCGCCGTACTGCGACGCGGTGTGCCGACTGCGATGCTGCCCGGGATCTTGGAGCGAACCCACGCAAATCACCGGATCGGCTTACGAGGACGCTCCTTTCCGGTGCGGCGGGCCGGGCCCCTGACGAGGCGGGCTGTCGGCTTGGCTCCGGTGGCGGGTAAGTCGTGGACGCTTACCCTCGTCACCAAGACGCTAACCTGCCGACGCCCGCCCGTCACCCCTCGTTCGGGGAACGGACCTGGTGACTTTCGGCCCTGGCGAGCCGGCGGTGGGCGCCCGGACCCGGATCGGGCCCCGGCCGGTGCGCAGCCTGGTGGCCGCCACCACCGCGGCCCCGGTGACCTGCATGTCCGCCTCCCGGAGGCGACTCGCGACCGCGGCCAGCGTGGCCCCGGTCGTCACGATGTCGTCGACCACTATCAGCGTGCCTCTCATCGTCGGCCCGCGTCGCGGAATCCGGATCCGCGACTCGCTGATTCGCAGCGAACTCTCAGCCGCCGCCACCCGGCCGGCCGCGTCCAGTGACGCAGAGTCCGGTCGCGGCAGTGCCCGCAGCGGCCGCAGGACGTCAGCGTTCCAACCGGCCGCGCGCAGCCGCCGTACGGTGTGTGCGGCCAATCGCGCCATGTGATCGCCGTGGCGTTCGCGCGCGGCGGCCGCGGTCGACGGGACGGGGATCAGCCGTACCGGCGTGTGCCGGCCGGCGCCACCCCGCCGGGCGGCCTCGGCGACCGCCACGGCGAGCAGCGACCCCAGCGGCCGGGCGAGCCGGTGCCGGCCCTTCTCCTTGTACGCCAGCAGCACACCCCGCAACGGCCCCGCGTACGGCCCGACAGCGGTGCAGAACGGTCCCGGGTGGTGGTGGCACCGGAGCGGTCGGATAGGGCGTCAGGGCCTCCAGGGACGCCACGCAGCCGGCGCACACCCCGAAGCGCAGGGGCACCCGCTCGGCCCCGCAGCCGGCACAGGCACCCGGCAGCACCAGGTCGGCCAGGTCGGCACCCAGCCGGGACAACCGTGGCATCGGCATACCGGTCCGCTCAGCGCAGGAAGAACGGCGCCGTGGGTTTGACCCCGTTCGGCGGGTTCGGCACCGCGACGGCGAGGTCCTGCACCGTGATCCGGACCGGGTCGGACAGCACGTCGAAGGCGTCCCCGTTGGCCACGTAGGCGATCGTGTCGGAGCTGTCCGTGCCGCTGACCGGGCGGGCCGGGTACGCCGTCAGGTAGCTAACGCTCTCCGTACCGATGTCGGCTAGCCGCTGGGAGACGAAGGAACCGTCGATGGTCATCTCGAAGATGGCCACCCGGTTCTTGTCGGCCCGGGCCCCGGCCACCGTCAGCCAGGTCTCGCTGCTCCAGTCGACCGCACTGACCTGCCTCAACGGCGCGGTGAGGATCTGCTCCGCCGACAGCATCCGCACGCCGGCCCCGCCGGTGGACAGCGCCGCGACGAAGAGCCGGCCCCGCGAGACCAGGGCGACGCGCCGGCCGTCGGGCGCGACCGCCACCGTCGAGATGCCGTCGCCGGCGCCGTCGACCCTGGTCAACGGGGAGCCGTCGGAGGTGAAGCTGTAGAGCCGGCCGCCGATCGTGAGCAGGCCGATGGCCGGCACGTCGGGCTCGGCCGAGGTGATCGCCCAGACCGGCTGGCCGGTCGTGCCCTTCGGCAGCCTGACCCGGGTCAGGGCGACCTGCCCGTCGGCGGCACCGGAACCCACCCGCAGTTCCTCGCGGCCGCCGGAGTTGACCACCAGAGCGGCGAATCGGCGCGCGCCGGACCCGGCCAGCCCCGCCGCCCGGACGAAACGGTTGTCCTCCGGGCGCAGCAGGGGAACCGGATCGGAGCCGTTCGGCGAGCCGGCCATCCGGCGGACCTGACCGTTGTAGACCAGGAACCGCTCCGGGGTGGCGGGCAGCACGTACGCCGCATTGCTCGTGAAGTAGTCGGTGCCGGTGTACTCGATGCTGTTCTGGTTGCCGACCTTGAGCTCAAGGGTGGACCACTGGCCAGACCGCAGCGACCACATGAGCTGGCGCCGGAGCCGCTCCAGCTTGGCCGGGTCGTCGGGCGGGCGCACCGCCTGGCCGCTGAGGTTGATCTGCAGCTTCTGGTCGCTGGGGGCCGGCACGTTGCCGTCCAGCATGGTGCCCTCGGGCAGCGGCTCCACGGCGTTGCCGAGCGAGGGTGACGGCCCGGCGATCAGCCATTTGATGATCTCGTTGGGCTGCTGCTCCGACGGCAGGTCACGGGGCAGGTACCGCACGTCGGGGACCAGGCTGGTGTAATCGTGGTTCCAGAAGTAGAGCTTGCGCCGTTCGTAGAAATCGTCCAGGGCGTCGTCGGAGATCAGCAGCACGTCGGGCGCCTTGGTGACGAACAGCCCGCTCTGAGCGGCCGCACTCGACACGGTGAAGCTGTACTCCTGTGCGGAGCCGTCCGCGGCCGGATCGAGGATGCCGTTGGGGTTGAGCACACCGACCGTCTGGGCGCGCAGCCGCACATCGACACTGCCGGGGTTGACCAGCGGGGTATCGACGAGGTGGATGACTCTCACCTCGGCAGCTGCCGGCTTGAACGACGAGGCCGCCGTGGACGAGAGGAACTGCTTCACGCGTTCCATCGCGGTGTTCGGGTCGCCGGCCGCCGCCTCCAGGTAGTGGCGCACGAAGGTGGACGGATCCGAGCTGGCCAGCCGGTCGTTCCGGGTGGGGGCGACGTCCCCACCGGTCGAGACGCCGGTGGAGGGTCCCGGCCCGACCCGCTGCACCTCGGTGCTGTCCGGGATGCCGCAGCCGCCGGCCAGCAGCGCGGCCACCAGCGGAGCAGCCAGGACCATGCGCAGCCGCCCGGTCACCGGACCACCTCGGCGGTCTCGGCGGGCTCGTCGGTGATCTCGTCGGCGGCGGCCGGCGCCGCCGCGATCGCCGGCGGCACCGCGTCCACCGCGCGGTCCCGCGGGATCAGCGGCAGCGGCGCGGCGACCAGGCGGTCGCCGGTGCGCACCGGCACGGTGAGCCGGAACTGCGCGCCGCCGCCCGGCTCGCCCCACGCCTCCAGCCAGCCGCCGTGCAGCCGGGCATCCTCGACGGAGATGGACAGGCCCAGCCCGGTGCCGCCGGTCTGCCGGGCCCGGGACGGGTCGGCCCGCCAGAACCTGTTGAACACCAGGCGCTCCTCCCCCGGTTTGAGACCGACGCCGTGGTCGCGCACGGTGACCGCGACGGCGGCCTCGTCGGTGGCCAGCGTGACCTCCACCGGCCGGCCCTCGCCGTGCTCGACGGCGTTGCCGACCAGGTTGCGCAGCACCCGCTCGATGCGGCGGGGGTCGACCTCGGCGATGACCGGGGTCTCCGGCAGCCGCAGCTCGATGCTGACGCCGACCCGCTCGGCCAGCCCGGCGAGGCGCTCCGCGACCCGCTCGACGATCGGCACCAGATCGCTGTGCTCGGCGTCGAGGGCGGCGAAGCCCGCGTCGAACCGGCTGATCTCCAGCAGGTCGGTGAGCAGGCTCTCGAAGCGGTCCAGCTCCGCCTGCAGCAGCTCGGCGCTGCGGGCCACCGCCGGGTCGAACTCCTCGCGCTCGGAGAAGATCAGGTCGGCGGCCATCCGGACGGTGGTCAGCGGGGTGCGCAGCTCGTGCGACACGTCGGAGGTGAACCGCCGCTGCAGCCGGGACATCTCCTCCAGCCGGACGATCTGGCGCTGCAGGTTGGCCGCCATCTGGTTGAAGGAGGCGGCCAGCAGGGCCAGGTCGTCCTCGCCGTCGACCCGCATGCGCTGGTCGAGCAGGCCGGCCGAGAGCCGCTGGGCGGTACGGGCGGCGACCCGCACCGGCGTGACGACCATCCGGGTGACCAGCCAGGCCACGATGCCCAGCAGGATGACCAGGGCCAGGCCGGTGACCAGGACGGTGGTGCGGATCTGGTTGGCCGCCCGGTCCTCGGTGGTCAGCGGCACGAGGTAGTAGAGCTCGACGTGGCCGAAGCTGGTGGGCACCGGGGAGCCGTACACCAGGTATTTGGTCCGGGTCCCGGCCACCTCGAGGGTGCGGATCTGCTGGGCCACCTGTTCGGACTCGGCCACCTCGCGCACCATCTCGCGGGTGATCAGCGGCTCGGTCTCGACCGTGATCGAGGAGTCCGGCTTGATCTCGGGGATGGTGTCGGCCCGCAGCGAGACGATCGCGCCGCCGCTCTCGGTGGAGTCGCCGTCGGCGAGCCGGTCGACCGTGGCGATGATGGTCGCCGGCAGCTCCTGGTCGCGCACCTGACGGTGGACGGAGAGCTGTTGGTAGGCGTACCTCACCTTGCCCTCCATCTGCGCCTGGACCTCGTCCTCGGCGCGGTCCAGCAGGATCTGGGTGCTGCGGTCGGCGATGAACCAGCCGAAGCCGCCGACCAGCAGGCTGGAGGTCACCAGGGTCAGGGTCACCACGCGCAGGTGCAGCGAGCGGCGCCAGGCGCGGCGGGCGGGGGCGGACAGCCGGCGGCCGTGGCGCACGCCGATACGCCATTGCCGCCGCACCACCCTCAGGGTGCGGCGGACGGGCATCGGAAGCCAGGCGGGAGCATGCATCTCGGGGGCAAGGTTAGCCCCTTCCGGCTCTTATCCGGTCCCCGCCTTGTACCCGACACCACGGACCGTAAGGATGATCTCCGGGCGCTCCGGGTCCGGCTCGATCTTTGCGCGCAGCCGCTGGACGTGCACGTTGACCAGGCGGGTGTCGGCCGCGTGCCGGTAGCCCCAGACCTGCTCGAGCAGCACCTCGCGGGTGAAGACCTGGCGCGGCTTGCGGGCCAGGGCGACCAGCAGGTCGAACTCGAGCGGCGTCAGCTTCACCTCGTCGCCGTCGCGGGAGACGGTGTGCGCCGGCACGTCGATGGTGATCTGGTTGCCGGGCGGCCCGATGGTGAGCATCTCGGGCGCGGCGTCCTCGCCCCGGCGCAACCGGGCGCGCATCCGCGCGACCAGCTCCTTGGGCTTGAACGGCTTGACCACATAGTCGTCGGCGCCGGACTCGAGGCCGAGCACCACGTCGACCGTGTCGCTCTTGGCGGTCAGCATGACGATCGGGATGCCGGACTCCGTGCGGATCGCCCGCGCCACGTCGATGCCGCTCATACCGGGCAGCATCAGGTCGAGCAGGACGATGTCGGGCCGGCTCTCCCGGAACGCCGCCAGTGCGCGCTCACCGTCGGCGACGAAGGAGGGCAGGAAACCTTCGCTGCGCAGGACGATGCCGAGCATCTCGGCCAGCGCTGGGTCGTCATCGACGACGAGTACCCGGGCTCTCATGCGATCCAATATTGCACTGTCCCCTTCAAGCCCGTGTGACCGCCCGGCGATCATGCCCCGGCGACGCTGCTGATCATGGCCCGCCCGCGCCCGAAAATCCAGGCTATGAGAAGAGCGCGCGGCCCCAGAAGTCCACCGGACCGGTCACGCCCGGCGGGCAGGCGAACAGCGCCTGGGAGACCGGCTTGAGGTACTCGTTCATCTCGTCCGAGCGCGACAGGCTGCGCTGGATCGGCACGAACTGCTTGCGGGGGTCACGCTGGTACGCGACGAAGAACAGGCCCGCGTCGAGCCGCCCGAGTCCGTCCGAGCCGTCCACGAAGTTGTAGCCACGGCGCAGCAGCCGGGCACCGCCGTTCGTGTTCGGGTGGGCCAGCCGGACGTGCGAGTTCACGGCCAGCACCGGTTCGCCGTCGGCACCACGGGCGTCCAGGTCCGGCTCCTCGAACTCGCCGGTCTTGCCCAGCGGCGCGCCGGAGCCCTTGCGCCGGCCGACGATCATCTCCTGCTCGGCCAGCGAGGACCGGTCCCAGGTCTCGACGATCATCCGGATCTTGCGGCTCACCAGGTACGACCCGCCGGTCATCCACTCGGGCCCGTCGCCCGGCTGCACCCACAGGTGCTCGCGCAGCAGCTCGGTCTCCTCGAGCTTGAGGTTGGAGGTGCCGTCCTTGAAACCGAACAGGTTGCGCGGCGTCGCCTGCGTGGTGGACGTGGACGACGTACGCCCGAAGCCCAGCTGCGACCAGCGCACGCTGACCACGCCCATGCCGATCCGGGCCAGGTTGCGGATCGCGTGCACGGCCACCTGCGGGTCGTTGGCGCACGCCTGCACGCACAGGTCGCCACCGGAGATGGCTTCGTCCAGCCGGTCACCGGCGAAGTGCGGCAGGTCGGCCAGCGCTTCGGGGCGCCGGGCGGCGATGCCGAAACGGTCCTTGCCGGTGGCGTCGCGGAACAGCGTCGGGCCGAACCCGACCGTGATGGTCAGCGCCGAGGGCGGCAGCCCGAGGGCCTCGCCGGTGTCGTCCGGCGGCGCCTCGGGGATGCCGCCGACCGCGCCGATCTCGCCGGCGTCGCGCCCGGCGGTCATCCGGGCCGCGGCGGTGGTCCAGTCCTTGAGCATGCCGACCAGCCGCTCGCGGTCCTTGGTGATGACGTCGAACGCGACGAAGTGCAGCCGGTCCTGGGCGGGGGTGACGATGCCGGCCTGATGCTCGCCGGTGAACCCGACCGCGCCCTCGACCGGGTGCGGCTCCTCGGCGGACGCGCCCTTGACCAGGGCACCACCGACGGCGGCGGCGCCGGCGACCCCGGCCACGCCGACGCCGGCGAGCGCGATGGCCCGCCGGCGCGAAACGATGCTGTCCGACATCGGGTCTCCCTACTTCTTCGAGACGACCGCGGCAACCTTGCTGATCGGCTCGGCGAGCGCGTTGATCGCGTCGGAGAGACCCTTCAGGTCGGCCTCGCTGAGGGTGTTGTGCAGCTTCCAGCCGTCGCCGTCGCGGTACTTCGCCAGCGTGGTGTCCACGTTGGCGAACTCCGCGTCGAGGGTCTTGACCAGCGCGGGGTCACGCTCTTCGAGGACCGGGCGCAGCGAGGCGATGGCGGCCTTGGAACCCTCGATGTTGGCGTTGAAGTCCCACAGGTCGGTGTGCGAGTAGCGGTCCTCCTCGCCGGTGATCTTGCCGGTGGCGACCTCGTCCAGCAGCGCCTTGGCCCCGTTGGCCAGCTGCAGCGGGGAGAGCTTCTCGGCGTTGGCCTTGGCGACGATCTCCTTCACGTCGGCCAGCAGCTGATCGGCGATCGGCCCGTCCTGGGAGACGTCCGGCTTGGCCGCCCACAGGTCCTTCTCGAGGCGGTGGAAGCCGGTGAACTCCATGCCCTCCTCGATGACCTCCTCGCGACCGTCGATCTTCGGGTCGAGGTCACCGAAGATCTCCGCGACCGGCTCGATGCGCTCCCAGTACGTACGGGTCACCGGGAACAGCGCCTTGGCCTTGTCGACCTCGCCGGCCTTGACCGCGGCCACGAACTCCTCGGTCCTGGGCAGCAGCGCCGCGGTCTGGCTCCGGACGTAGCGCGAGTAGCTGGCGGTCGCGTCGGCGAGCTTGGCATCGTCGGTCAGCGGGGCGGCCGAGCCGGAGACGGTCAGCGCGGCCCGGATGCCCTTGCCGATCATGCCGGGCTTGCAGGCGGTCTCGTACGAGCCGGCCGGCAGCTCCACGTGCAGCTCACGGGTGAGGCCGGGCGCGATGTTCTCCACCTCGCCCATGACCCGGTCGCCCGGGGCGTACACGTAGAACTCGGTGACCTTGTTGCCGCCGTTGGTGACGGTGAAGACGCTGGTGCCGGCGTCGGTCTGGTTCCGGGCGACCTCGCAGGCCGTGTCGGAGGCCTTGACGGTGATCGGCCCGCCCGCGGCACCGGCGGCGGTGTCGTCGGCCTTGTCGCCGCCGCACGCGGCCAGGGCGCCGCCGAGGACGCCGACCGCGGCGAGCGCGAGGATTCGGGTGGTACGCATGGGCGGGGCTTCTCCTACTGCTGCGGCGCGGGCGCCGGGGTGGGTTCGGGGGTGACGGCCGGCGCCTTCTTGCGCGCCGGCCGGAGGAAGAGCACGAGCACCGGGATGCCGTACGCGGCCCAGGCGACCGTCTCGAGCACCGACGCGGTCGGGGTGAGGTTGAACATGCCGCTGAGCAGGGCGGTGTACCACGCCGAGGGGTCGAGAACGCCGCTGATGTCGTACGCCAGGTTGTTCAGCCCCGGCAGCACGTTGGCCTCCTGGAAGTCGTGCACGCCGTACTTGAGGATGCCGGCGGCGACCAGGATGAGCAGGGCACCCGTCCAGGTGAAGAAGACCGAGAGGTTGATCCGGACCGCGGTCGCGTACATCAGGTAGCCGATGACCACCGCGGAGGCGATGCCGGCCAGCAGCGCGTAGAGCGGGCGGCTGTTGTCGGCGGCGCCCTGCACGGCGGAGTAGAAGATCAGCGAGGTCTCAAGGCCCTCGCGGACGACGGCCAGGAACGCCATCACGGCCACCGCGATCGAGCCGACCTCCAGCGCGTCCTGCAGCTTGCCGCGCAGCTCACCGGCGATCGAGCGGGCGGCCTTACGCATCCAGAAGATCATCCAGGTCACGAAGACCACGGCCAGGATCGAGGTGACCGCCTCGAACAGCTCGCGGTGTTCGTACTTCTGCAGCAGAGTGGTCGAGGTGTAGCTGAGCAGCCAGCCGAAGAAGACGGACAGTGCCACGGCGAGCCCGACGCCGGCCCATACCTGGACGAGCCGGTCCTTGCGGTCGGACTTCACCAGGAACGCGATGAGGATGCTGACCACCAGGGTGGCTTCCAACCCCTCACGCAGGCCGATGAGGTAGGTGGCGAGCATGGCACTCCGTTGCTGAGGCATCCCTAAGTAAGGCTCGGCATACCTTAGTCACGGGCGAACCGCATGCGTCAAGCTGAGCCGCTATCAGGCCGGTCACACGTCAGGGCGGCCTCCCTGCGGGGAAGACCGCCCTGCTCAGGAGATCAGCGGTCGAACCGGCCCGCGCGGACGCCGGCGAGGAAGTCGGCCCAGTCCCGGGTCCCGAATTCCAGGACCGGCCCGGCGACGTCCTTGGAGTCCCGGACGAACACCGCGGCGGCGGCCGAGGCGATCTCGACACAATGCCCGGCGGCGGCGCTACGGGAGCTCTTTCGCCAGGTCAAGCCTTGGTTCTGCAATGTCATGCCCTTCCGCGGATGAATACTCGCCTCGGGTAACGCCCCGCTGCTACCTCAGGCCATGCCCCGTTCGAGCGATCAGTTCCCGAGTCTCGTCCACCGGCAGCGCCCGGCGCCGCAGATCGGCGAAAGCCTCGCGGTAGACCCGCACGTCCGAGTGCTTCGTGCGCAACTGGCCCCCGACCAGGTCCTCGCTGTGCACGACCGGGGCCCGCTCGGAGTCCCCGAATTCGAAGATGACGAACGTCTCGCCCAGCGCGGCGTGGGCTCCGGCCGCGAACGGCAGCACGTGCAGCTCGACGCCGGGCCGCTGACTGGCGTCGTGGAGCCGCTGTACCTGGCGCCGCAGCACGTCCCGGCCGCCGACCTCGCGGTGCAGGGCCGACTCGTCGAGGACCACGCAGAGCCGTGGCGGCGGGTCGCGGGTGAGCACGCTCTGCCGGGCCATGCGCAGGGCGGTCCGCTGCTGCACCGTCTCCGGATCGTGCAGGTCGGCACCCACTTCGATGACCGCGTGGGCGTACTCGTCGGTCTGCAGCAGGCCCGGCACCACCTGCGCCTCCCACTCGCAGATGGCGACGGCCTCGGCCTCGAACGCCACGTACTCGCCGTAGGGCTCGGCGACCGACGAGCGGTAGGGCGCCCACCACACCCGGGCCCGGCCGCGCCGGGCCAGCTCCCGCAGGCGGGACTGCTCGCCCTGCGTACACGCGTAGAGCCGGAGCAGGCGTTCGAGGTCCGCCTCGCTGATCCCGGTCCGGGCCGTCTCGATCCGGCTCAGCTTGGACTCGGACCAGCCGAGCACGGCCGCGACCTCGGCGCCCCGGCGCTCACCACGCAGCCGGCGCAGCTCGTCACCGAGCTCCCGGCGTGCGGCCATCGATGTCGGCCTCGCCACGCGACCCACCGTACCGGTGACTTACTGCAACTTGCACGACACCTTCTGCACTTGCAGGCGGGCCGGAACCGTGTCGTAATGAGAGAGGAAGGCAGACTTTGGTGCGGGTCGCCGGGCGGGAGGCAGCGCACCGGGCCGCGGGGTCCCTTGCGGTCACCTGCGGGCCGCCTGCGGGGGCGGCCGGCAGACAGGGAAGCGGACCGGTGGCGGCAACCGCCGGTTCGCTTTTCCACGAACCGGCGGTCCTCACCTCAGTAGCGGTAGTGGTCCGGCTTGTACGGGCCCTCGACCGCGACGCCCAGGTAGGACGCCTGCTCCTTGGTCAGCTCGGTGATCTTGACCCCGAGCGCGCCCAGGTGCAGCCGGGCGACCTTCTCGTCCAGGTGCTTGGGCAGCACGTAGACGCCGACCGGGTATTCGTCGGTCTTGGTGAACAGCTCGATCTGGGCGATCGTCTGGTTCGAGAAGCTGTTGCTCATCACGAACGACGGATGCCCGGTCGCGTTGCCCAGATTCAGCAGGCGACCCTCGGAGAGCACGATCACCGAGTGCCCGTCGGCGAACTTCCACTCGTCGACCTGGGGCTTGATATTGATGCGCTGCACGTCCGGGCGCCGGGCCAGACCGGCCATGTCGATCTCGTTGTCGAAGTGGCCGATGTTGCCCACGATGGCCTGGTGCTTCATCCGGGCCATGTGCTCGTTGGTGATCACGTTGAAGCAGCCGGTCGCGGTGATGAAGATGTCGGCCGTCCCGACCACGTCCTCCATGGTCGCGACCTGGTAGCCGTCCATCGCCGCCTGCAGCGCGCAGATCGGGTCGACCTCGGTCACGACGACCCGGGCGCCCTGACCGCGCAGCGACTCGGCGCAGCCCTTGCCGACGTCGCCGTAGCCGAAGACCACCGCCACCTTGCCGCCGATGAGCACGTCGGTGGCCCGGTTGATGCCGTCGATCAGCGAGTGCCGGCAGCCGTACCTGTTGTCGAACTTGCTCTTGGTGACCGAGTCGTTGACGTTGATCGCCGGGAACAGCAGCGTGCCCTGCTGCTGCATCTCGTAGAGACGGTGCACCCCGGTGGTGGTCTCCTCGGTGACGCCCTTGATGCTCGCGGCGATCCGGGTCCAGCGCCGGTCGTCCTCCCGCAGTGACCGGGCGAGCACGCCCAGGATCACCGCGTACTCCTCCGAGTCGGCGGCGTCCGGGGACGGCACCGTGCCGAGCTTCTCGAACTCGGCACCCTTGTGCACCAGCAGCGTGGCGTCACCGCCGTCGTCGAGGATCATGTTCGGGCCCTCGCCGTCCGGCCAGAGCAGCACCTGCTCGGTGCACCACCAGTACTCCTCGAGCGTCTCGCCCTTCCAGGCGTAGACCGGCACCCCGGCCGGGGCCTCGGGGGTGCCCTCCGGACCGACCACGATCGCGGCGGCGGCGTGGTCCTGGGTCGAGAAGATGTTGCAGGAGGCCCAACGGACCTCGGCACCCAGCGCGGTCAGCGTCTCGATGAGGACCGCGGTCTGGATCGTCATGTGCAGGGAACCAGTCACCCGCGCGCCCCGCAGCGGCCGGCTGGGGCCGTACTCCTCGCGCAACGACATCAGGCCGGGCATCTCGTGCTCGGCCAGCTCGATCTCCTTGCGGCCGAAGGCGGCGAGCGAGAGGTCCGCGACCTTGTAGTCGCCCTCGGCGACGGTCTTCGGGCGCTGCCCGCCGGCGGCGGCGGGGAGTGTGCTGGTCATCCAAGCTCCTCCGAAATCGGGGGTCAAGGCAGCCGTCAACTTTACGCCGGCGGCCACGGATCGCCGGATCCTTTCCGGTACGCGCCGGGAGCCGGCACCCGCAGCACCGGGTCGACCGGCACCCGGGCCGGTCGGCGTGGCGCCGCGCCCGTCTCCCGGCCGCCGGGAGGATCTTCCTGCAGGACCCGTCGCGTGATCCCCGCACAGCGAACGGGGCGACGGATCCGAAGATCCGCCGCCCCGTTCATCCCCCCGGTTTGGTACCGCGCGCGTCCGTGGGACCCCCCGATCACCAATGACGCTGCGTGTTTATAGCTTCACACTCCGCACACAACATGTCAAGCAAATCGGGAAATTTCGGGTCGAATCCTTAAGTCATAGTCTTGGCAGCACGTGACGGCGCGTCATCGAGGCGGTCCTGGAGCAGCTGCCCCGGCCAGGCGGGGGCGTTCTCCCGGGCGACTTCGAAGGGCGTGACCCGCTGGAATCCCTGGCGCTCGTAGTAGCGGATCAGCGCCTGATCATCGCCGGCGTAGCAGTCCACCCGGAGCAGGACCACCCCCCGGGCCCGGCCCAGCTGCCGGGCATGGTCCAGCAGCAGCCCGCCGACGTTGTGTCCCGGGTGGTCGCGATCGGTGACCAGGAGATTCACGTACAGCTCGGGCTCCGGAGCCGACGGGACGTAGGCGGGCGTGTCGCCCACCGTCAGCGCACCCACCGGCTGCCCGCCGAGGTACGCCAGGAACAGGTTGCCGGCCCGGGCCGCGTCGCTGGTCGAGGCGTGGAGCTGGGGCCTGGCCGAGAGCGGCTCCGTGCCCCACTGACCGGGCCGGCCCCGCGCCACGAGCCAGCGGACCGCCTTGTCGAGCAACCCCAGCACGATCGGCACGTCCGCGACGGTGCCCGGGCGGATATCGATGTTCTCAGCACTACCCATGCGAGAAATCCTCGCAGAGCCCCGGACCGGGCGCCGCGAGCGCGCACGGGTCAGGAGGCGACGGCCGCCACGAAGACCTCGCCGACGCCGGCCACCGTGGCCGGACCCGTCTCGGCCGGGACGTAGGCCGCCGTTCCGGGCGTCACCTCAACCGGAGTGCCGTCCACCGCCTCGGCCACGAACACGTCGCCGCGGACGCCCAGGACGATGCGCGGCCCCTCCCCCGGCAGGCTCACCGGCGGACCGGCCGGGGTGAGCTCCAGCCGGTAGAGCGCGAACTCGCGCACCGGCACCGGCCACGTCTGCACGCCCGGCGCGACCTGTGTCGCCGGCAGGATCGGGTCGGCCAGGACCTCGAAGCGCAGCACCCGCAGCAACTCGTCGACGTCCACCCGCTTCGGCGTCAGCCCGCCGCGCAGGACGTTGTCGCTGGCCGCCATGATCTCGACGCCGGTGCCGCTCAGATAGGCGTGCAGGTTGCCGGCCGGCATGTAGATCGCCTCGCCCGGCGCCAGGCGGACCTGGTTGAGCAACAGGGCGACCAGCACACCCGGGTCGTCCGGGTAGCGGCCGGCGAGGTCGGCCGCCAGGGTGTAGCTCCGGGCGTACTCGCCGGAGGCGCGGGCCGCGGTGAGCACGTCCGCGATCAGCGCTGTGCGGTCGTCAGCCGGCCAGGTCAGCAGCTCGCGGACGGCGTCGCGCAGACCGGCCGGGCCGGCCCGCAGCGCGGCGATCACGGGAGCCAGGCGCATGATGCCCAGCCCTTCGAGCACCGCCGCGGACACGTCCGGGGCCCGGAAGCCGCAGAGCGCGTCGAACGGCGTGAGCGCGACCAGCATCTCCGGCTTGTGGTACGCGTCCGTGTAGTTGCGCGGTGCCTGCGGGTCGGCCTCCTGAGCCGCGTACGCCTGCTTCGCGTACTCGGCGTCCGGGTGGGCCTGCAGGGACAGCGGCGCCTCGGCCGCCAGCACCTTCATCAGGTACGGCAGCCGGGCGCCGAACTCGTCGACGACCTCCGCGCCCAGCTGACCCTTGGGGTCGTCGCCGATCAGCGCGGCCAGGCTCACCGGGCCGTCCGGGCCGGTCACCGTGGACGGGTCACCCGGATGGGCGCCCAGCCACAGCTCCGCCTCGGGGGCGTCGGTGGGCGCCGGCCGGCCCTGCAGCTCGGCCAGCGCGTTCCGGGAGCCCCAGGCGTACGGCCGGATGACGCCCCGCAGTGGAAGAACAGCAGCCACAGCCGCCCCGTTTCGTGAAGAGTTACGCCGTAGCGGATTCCGAGCCGACGGCGTCCGCCGCGGCCTGCGGGTCATAGATGTCGGGCTCGACGTAGATGACCCGGGCGACCGGCACCGCCTCGCGGATCCGGCTCTCGGTCTCGTTGATGTGCTGAGCCACGCCCGCCGCGCTCTCCGACTCCGGCACCGCGATCTTCACGGCCACCAGGAGCTCGTCGGGGCCCAGGTAGAGCGTCTTCATGTGGATGAGGCGCTCGATGCCCCGGCCGGCCAGGACGGCCTGCTCGATCTTCGTGACGTCCTCGGGGTTCGCACCCTCGCCCAGCAGCAGGCTCTTGGTCTCCACGGCCAGGATGAAGGCGATGGCCACCAGCAGCAGGCCGATCATGCCGGTGCCGACGGCGTCCCAGAGGCCGTCGCCGGTGATCAGGGTCAGCACCACGCCGAACAACGCGAAGACCAGGCCGAGCAGCGCGCCCGCGTCCTCGAGCAGCACGACCGGCAGCTCGGGCGCCTTGGCCCGGCGGACGAACTTGACCCAGGAGGTCGTGCCGCGCACGCGGTTGGACTCCACGATCGCGGTCCGGAACGAGAAGCTCTCCAGCCCGATCGCCACGACCAGCACCACCACCGGCACCCAGTGCCAGCTGTGGATGCCCTCGCGCTCGTGGAACTTGTGGTACGCCTCGTAGAGCGCGAACAGGCCACCGACGCTGAACAGCACGATGGCGACGATGAACGCGTAGACGTAGCGCTCGCGGCCGTACCCGAAGGGGTGTTCCGCGGTCGCCGCGCGCTTGGCGCGCTTGCCGCCGAGCAGCAGCAGGGCCTGGTTGCCGGAGTCGGCGACGGAGTGGATCGCCTCGGCGAGCATCGACGACGAGCCGGTCAGCAGCCAGGCGACGAACTTGGTGGTCGCGATGCCCAGGTTGGCGGCCAGCGCCGCGATGATCGCCTTGTTGCCGCCGCTGGCACTCACTGGAGTCCCTCCGGCAACGGGTTGCTCAGCTCCTTCATCTCGTTGATGGCCGGCACGGCCATCGGGTCCAGGCCGTGGGCCAGGGCCAGATAGATCGAGGCGAAGTCGGGGACCGCGACCAGCGAGGCCAGTCGCTCCAGGGCCGAGCCGCCCTCGGCGGTGACCACGTCACAGCGCACCCCACGGCGTTCCGCGAGGGTCTGCACCGCGTCCGCGCGGCGCTCCTCGACGGCCACCGGCTCGTCGGCCTCGTCCTCGGGGTTGAGACCGCCGTCGCGCAGCACCACCAGCCGCAGCCGGGTGCTGAGCTCCGCCAGCTCGTCGGGGTCGGCGAAGATGTCCCGCGACGACTCGGCCAGGCCACCGAACGGCCCGTCGAGCAGGCCGACCCGGCCACGGCCGGCCTCACCGAGCGCACCGGCCATCACCGGATAGCGGGCGTTGGCGGCCAGGGTGTCGGCGAACCGGCGGGCGGCCACCGTGGCCAGCGGCGATGAGCCCCACACGATCGGGATCGAGCCGGCCAGGCCCAGGGCCAGCGACTTCGCCGGGTTCACGAAGGACTCGGCGCCGGCGCGGCAGCGCTCGGCGTCGGCGTCCAGGCGGGCGGCGGTCTCGGCCAGATCGGCCTCGTTGACCTTGACCAGGCCCAGGCTGCGGGCGGCCAGCAGCACCGGCACGGCCAGGCCCCAGAGGCTGGCCCGGGCCGGGGCACGCCGCGGCACCGGGATGAACGGCGCCCGGGCCCGCTCGGCCATGGCCTGCAGCTCGGAGTCCGGGTTACCGATCGCGACCAGGCGCGCACCGCGGCGGGCGGCGGCGTCCGCGGCAGCCAGCGCCTCGGGGCTGCGGCCGCTGGCCGAGACGGCGATGACCACGTCGGCCGCGCCGACCCAGCCGGGGACCCCGGCGCTGCGGTGCCCGATGACCGGCACCGGGCAGCGCGGGCCCGCGACGGTGGCCAGGATGTCACCGGTCAGGCCGGCGGTGCCGATGCCGGCGACGACGACCGCGCGGGGGCGGCCCTCGTCGGCGAGCACGCCCAGGTTGGCCTCGGCGGCCAGGGCCGCCGACTCCCGGACCTGGGCGCCGGCGGACGCGGTGGCCCGCAGCATGCCGCCCGGGTCGTTCTCGAGCATGGTCTTCTCGTCGGAGAGCAGCGACTCGTCCGCCACCCGGCGGCCGGTCAGGCCGGCTCCCTCGAACGGGCCCGCCATCAGGAAGCCTTCCCCTCGGTGATCGCCTCGTCCAGGAGGAGAACCGGGATGTCGTCACGCACCGGGAAGACACGGCCGCACTCGGTGCAGGTCAACGTCTGCGCGCCGGCGTCGTACTCCAGCGGCGCGTGGTGTGTGTCCGGGCAGGCCAGAATCTCCAGCAACTGCGGGTCGAGGGCCACCGAACGGCTCCTTATAACGTGCGCGGGCTTTGCGGATCCAGGTGATCCTAACCGCGAACGATGGCGAGCACCTGGTCGCGCAGGGCCGCCATCCGGTCCGGCTTCGACGCTTCCACGTTCAGCCGCAGCAGCGGCTCGGTGTTGGAGGCGCGCAGGTTGAACCAGGCGCCGTCGCTCAGCCGCAGGGTCATGCCGTCGAGCTCGTCGAGCGTGGCGTCCGGGAACGCGGCCCGGACCTCGGCGACCTTCGCGGGCGCGTCGGCCACCGTGGAGTTGATCTCCCCCGAGGCCGCGTAACGCTCGAACTCGGCCGCGAACTGCGACAGCGGCTGCGGCTGGCCACCGAGCGCGGCGAGCACGTGCATCGCGGCGAGCATGCCGGTGTCGGCGTACCAGAAGTCGCGGAAGTAGTAGTGGGCCGAGTGCTCGCCGCCGAAGACCGCGTTGGTCCGGGCCATCTCCGCCTTGATGAAGGAGTGGCCGACCCGGCTGCGGACCGGGACCCCGCCGTTCTCGGTGATGATCTCGGGCACCGCGGCCGAGGTGATCACGTTGTGGATGACCGTGCTGCCCGGGAACTTGGCCAGCTCCCGCTTGGCCACCAGCGCGGTGATCGCCGACGGGGAGACCGGGTCGCCGTTCTCGTCCACCACGAAGCAGCGGTCGGCGTCGCCGTCGAAGGCCAGGCCCAGGTCGGCGCCGTGCTCGCGGACGGCGGCCTGCAGATCCACCAGGTTGGCCGGGTCCAGCGGGTTGGCCTCGTGGTTCGGGAACGAGCCGTCCAGCTCGAAGTAGAGCGGCACGATCTCCAGCGGCAGCGCGGCCAGCTCCTGGTCACCGAGCACGGCCGGCACGGTGTGGCCGCCCATGCCGTTGCCGGCGTCGACGACGACCTTCAGCGGCCGGATGCCGGACAGGTCGACGAGCCCGCGCAGGTGCCGGGCGTAGTCGGCGAGCAGGTCGCGGTGCTCGATCGCCGGCGGCACCTCGCCCACCGCGTCGAGGTCGTTGAGCAGCTCCTCGGCCCGCTGCCGGACGATGACCAGGCCGCTGTCCTGGCCCACCGGGCGGGCGCCGGCCCGGCACAGCTTGATGCCGTTGTACTGCGCCGGATTGTGACTGGCGGTGAACATGGCGCCGGGCAGGCCGAGCACGCCCGAGGCGTAGTAGAGCTGGTCGGTCGAGCCGAGGCCGGTGTGCACGACGGTGGCGCCGGCCGAGTTGGCCCCGGCGGCGAACGCGGCGACCAGCGCGGGACCGGTCTCGCGCATGTCGTGGGCCAGCACGATCCGTTCCGCGTCGTCCCCCGACTCGCGGAGCATCTCCACGAACGCCGTGCCCAGGGCCCGGGCCACGGTCTCGTTGAGCTGGTCGGGCACGACGCCACGGACGTCGTACGCCTTGACGAGCTGGGACAGATCAGACAACGGTCACTCCTCGGCACGATATTCGACCCGCCGACACTATCGGAGCGGGAGTGACCGCCGGGTCGCAACAGCATGGCGTCACCGTCTCGGGACTGTTACATCCTTGCCGAGCAGTCCGTCCCGGCAGGCCCGGTCGGCGGCCCGCGTCGTCTCCGGCAGCCGGTAACGGGGTGTGAGCCCGAGGGTGAGCGCGCAGGCGGTGTCCAGGTCCATCCGGTGTCCGACCGAGACGAAGACCGGCTTCACCGCGTCCCGGGTCCGCAGCACGGCCCCCACGGTCTCACCGTCGTCGACCAGGTCCGACCGGTCGCCGCGGCGCTCACCCGGCGGCGCCCAGCTGCCCACCAGCGGGGTCTTGCCGACGCCGAAGGACGGCCGACCGGTGAGCACACCCAGGTGGCAGGCGAGCCCGAACCGCCGGGGATGGGCCAGCCCGTGGCCGTCGCAGATCAGCACGTCGGGTCGCACGGTGAGCCGGTCCAGGGCGGCCAGCAGCGCCGGGATCTCCCGGAAGGCGAACAGCCCCGGCACGTACGGGAAAGCGGGCCGGCCCTGCACCACAGCCGTGTCCACGACGCGGTGGTCCGTGGTGTCCAGCACGACGATCGCCGCCGCGAGCCGCTCGCCGTCCTCGTGGTAGGCCACGTCCAGGCCCGCGACGGTCGCCGGCCGCTGCGGGCCGGGCCCGACCAGCAGTCGCGGCCGGAGGGCGTCCTGCACGGCCAGCGCCTCGGCCTCGGTGCGCGGCCAGTCGTCGTCGGTCACGGCCGCAGACGCTAGCGCAGCGGCGACCCGGCCGGGCGGCAGTTTCCCACCGTCCGGCCGGGCCTGGTCACGACGGCAGCGCCGCCAGTTCCTCGGGCGTGAGGATGCGGCTGCGGATCAGGAAGCGCACCCCCTCGGGCGCCTCCAGACTGAAGCCGCTGCCCCGGCCCGGCACCACGTCCACCGTGAGGTGGGTGTGCCGCCAGGCCTCGAACTGCGACGTGCTCATCCAGAAGGACACCGGCTCGGCCACCCCCTCGATGTGCAGCTCCTCGAGCAGCACATCACTCCCGCCGGTCCGGAACTCCCCCTCCGGGTAACACATCGGGGCGCTGCCGTCGCAGCAGCCGCCGGACTGATGGAACATCAGCGGGCCGTGCTGTCCCCGCAGCGACCGGATCAGGTCGGCCGCCGCGGGCGTCACGTCTACTCGGGCTCCCATGGCCTAGAAGAAGCCCATCGCCTTGGGCGAGTAGCTGACCAGCAGGTTCTTGGTCTGCTGGTAGTGGTCGAGCATCATCTTGTGGTTCTCGCGGCCGATGCCGGACTGCTTGTAGCCGCCGAACGCCGCGTGCGCCGGGTACAGGTGGTAGCAGTTGGTCCACACCCGGCCCGCCTTGATCGCCCGGCCGGCCCGGTACGCGGTGTTCATGTCCCGCGTCCAGAGACCTGCGCCGAGGCCGTACAGGGTGTCGTTGGCGGTCTTGATCGCGTCGGCGTAGTCGGAGAACGAGGTCACCGACACCACCGGGCCGAAGATCTCCTCCTGGAAGATCCGCATCGAGTTGGCGCCCTCGAAGACGGTCGGCTGCACGTAGTAGCCACCGGCCAGGTCCCCGCCGAGGTCGGCCCGGGCCCCGCCGATGAGCACCTTGGCGCCCTCCTGCCGGCCGATGTCGAAGTACGAGAGGATCTTCTCCAGCTGGTCGTTGGAAGCCTGCGCGCCGACCTGGGTGTCGGTGTCCAGCGGGTTGCCCTGCTTCATGTTCTCCACGCGCTTGACGCCCGCGGCGAGGAAGTCGGAGTAGTGGCCCTGCTGGATCAGCGCACGCGACGGGCAGGTGCAGACCTCACCCTGGTTCAGGGCGAACATCGAGAAACCCTCGAGCGCCTTGTCCATGAAATCGTCGTCCTGCGCGCTGACGTCGTCGAAGAAGATGTTCGGGCTCTTGCCGCCCAGCTCCAGGGTCACCGGGATGATGTTCTCGGAGGCGTACTGCATGATCAGCCGGCCGGTGGTGGTCTCGCCGGTGAACGCCACCTTGGCCACCCGGTTCGAGGAGGCCAGCGGCTTGCCGGCCTCGACGCCGAAGCCGTTGACGATGTTCACCACGCCCGGCGGCAGCAGGTCGGCGATCAGCGACATCCAGAAGTGGATCGAGGCCGGGGTCTGCTCGGCCGGCTTGAGCACGACGGCGTTGCCGGCAGCCAGCGCGGGCGCCAGCTTCCAGACCGCCATCAGGATCGGGAAGTTCCACGGGATGATCTGGGCGACCACGCCGAGCGGCTCGTGGAAGTGGTAGGCGACGGTGTCGTCGTCGATCTCGCCGAGGGTGCCCTCCTGGGCCCGCAGCGCGCCGGCGAAATACCGGAAGTGGTCGATGGCCAGCGGGATGTCGGCGGCCATGGTCTCGCGGACCGGCTTGCCGTTCTCCCAGGTCTCGGCGACGGCGAGCTGCTCGAGGTTCGCCTCCATCCGGTCGGCGATCTTGTTGAGGATGTTCGCCCGCTCGGAGACGGACGTGCGGCCCCACGCGTCGGCCGCGCCGTGCGCCGCGTCGAGGGCCCGCTCGACGTCGTCGGCGGTGCCCCGGGCGATCTCACAGAAGTTCTGGCCGTTCACCGGCGAGGGATTCTCGAAGTACTGGCCCTTGACGGGAGGTACGTACTCGCCACCGATCCAGTGGTCGTAACGGGATTCGTAGCTGACGACCGCACCGTCAGAGCCGGGCGGGGAGTAGATAGCCATGCGCGTGTCCTCCGTACCTGGTTCGGATACGAAGTGACGCTAGTTACGCCGACGTTGCACAGAGGTTGCAAGACCGTATTCAAGTGCGAGCTGGGCGATCCGCTCCACCGCCAGCGGCAGAGCCGGCGAACGGGGTGGCAGGGCGGCGGCGTAGGCCTCCCACATCCCGAGGTCGTCGGTGCCCCAGGGTTCGCCCAGCCAGGTCTGCACCAGGCGCGGGTCGCCGGAGCTCAGCACCGCCGCGCGCAGGCGGGAGTCGACCAGCCGGCGGAGCCGGGCCACCCCGGGGGCGTCCGAGGAGGGCAGCAGCGGACCGGTGTAGGCGGCCAGCGCGTCCGCGACCAGTCCGCGCTCCAGCAGCCGGGTCACCGTCAGGAAGTCGGCGTCGACCTCGGCCCGGAGCCGGTAGGGCCGCGAGTCCAGCAGCTCGGGCCCCAGGATGCGGCGCAGCCGGGAGAGCTCGGCGCGGACGGTCACCGGATTGGCGTCGTCGGCATAGAGGTCGAAACCGAGCTGATCACCGGTGCGCCCCTCGGGGTGCACCAGCAACAGCACGAGCAGCTCGGAGTGCCGGCGACCGAGTCGCAGCCGCTTGCCGCCGATCGACAGCACGGCGTCCTCCCGCCCCAGCACCGACACCGTGGCACCACGGGCCGGTTGCGCCCCCAGGTAGGCCTCGGCGGCCAGCGCGGTCGCCCGGACCAGGGCCAGGCTGTGCGGGTTGGCCAGGTGGTCGCCGCCGGTCACGTCGATCGCGCCCAGCAGCCGGCCGGTCGCCGGGTCGTGGATCGGCGCGGCGGCGCAGGTCCAGCGCTGGACGCCGCGGCTGAAGTGCTCGGTGGCGAAGATCTGCAACGGGTGGTCGACGGCGAGCGCGGTGCCGGGCGCGTTGGTGCCGGCGTGCGCCTCGTCCCAGCGGGCACCGGGGACGAAGTTCATCGACTCGGCGCCACGCAGCACCGACGCGGTGCCCTCGACCCAGAGCAGCCGCCCGTGCGCGTCGCAGACGGCCATCAGGTGGTCGCCGTCGTCGGCCAGCCCGCCGAGCAGGTCCCGGAAGATCGGCAGCACCCGGGCCAGCGGGTGCGCGGCCCGGTACGCCTCCAGGTCGCCGTCGCTGAGCTCGATCGGTGCGGTGCTGTCCGGGCTGACCAGCGCTCCGGCCGAGCGCCGCCAGGACGCGGCGACCACATCGCGCACCTGGGTCACCGGTTGTTCACCGGTCACGAACCGCTCGTGGGCCCGGCCCACCTGGGTGATCCGTTCCGCGGGGTCGGTGCCGAGGGTGAGCGCGAGCCACGGGTTGGACATGCGCACCTCCAGTCCCGTCCATCGTGACCCGCATCACGCCCTACGACAACCACCTGTTCAGCGGGGCCATGATCAGCCGTCGACCCGGGGTGCGGCCCGGCCCAGCAGCAGGGTGTCGAGCGCGGCCGGCAGCCCGGTGCCGAGCAGCCACTCGCCGGTCTCGTCGATCAGGAACACCCGCCGTCCCGGGTCGATGGCCAGCAGACCCTCGTAGCCGGCGGTGCCCAGCGGGAAGAGCGGCGCGCCGACCCGGCGCGCCACCCGGCCCAGCGTGTCGGCGGTGTCGGCGGCCCAGCCCGGATCGATGTGGAAGGGCGCGGTCCGCACCGAGCGGCCGGGCACCTGCACCGAGGATTCCGCCCCGAGATACCGCTGCAACGCCTCGACCGCCGCCGGGGAGACCGTGTGCTCGTGCTCGGCCCCGCGGACCGCCCGCACCTGCTCGATCCGTTCGGCCACGCGCTCCTTCGCCGGGGCCGGACGGCCGTGCAGCCGGCGCCGCGCGAGCAGGCGCTGCCAGGCCGACTCCCCCGTCTTGCCACCGGGCCGATCGGACGGCCACAGCGGGCGGTAGCCGAGGACCTCCGTACAGGTCGCGCACGGACCGCCGTTGGCATGGCCCTGACGGGGGTCGGCCGGCTCGCGCACCCGCCACAGCCGGACGTACTCGGCCACGTCGGCCGGGCCGTTGACGAGCTCGGAGAAAGCCACCAGCTCCGGATGCCACTCGGCGCCGCGGACCCGGGCCCGGGCCGGTACGGCGTCGAGCCGCGCCCGCACGAGCGGATGCAACACCGGCGGCTCCGCGGTACGGACACTGCTCGCGTGCACGGTCGTGGAGGACTCCAGCGAGACCGCCGCGATCGCCCCCGGCACCTCGACCTCGGTTCCACCGAAGCCGGGTCGAGGCGGCACCCCCCGCTCGTAGACGAGCTGCGCGCGGTACTGCTCGTCCAGGTAGGCCGGATTGGCGAAGCTCACGACCCGGCCGGTGACCTTGTCGACGAACGTCGTGTAGCCCGCGCCGCTGCCGGGCGCCTGCACCGCCCAGCCGAGCTCCTCCTCGTCCAGCACCACCTGTGCGGGCTCGCACCCGGCGCGCTCCGCCCAGCGCAGCGCGATGCGTTCGAGCACATGCGGCGGCAGGTCACGCGGGTCCGCCGGAGCGTCGCGGCGCTGCAAGGTCACACCGCTGGGCAGCACCAGCTGCATAGTCATCGATCCTCCCGGGCCGAGCGCCGACCATACCGGCGGGTGGCGACATAGGCTGACCGGGTGGACACCACAGCGTTCTATGTCGCGGGCGAAGCAGCGCACGGTGACGGCGAAGTGACAGTGACGCACCCGTACGACGGACGCCCGGTCGGACGGACCACCTGGGCCACGCCGGCGCAGGTCGAGGCCGCAGTCGCGGCGGCGGCCGAGGTCGCCGGCCGGGCCGCGGCCCTTCCCGCGCACGTGCGCGCGACCGCCCTCGACCACGTCTCGCGCCGCCTCGCCGAACGCCGCGAGGAGATCGCCGCACTGATCACCGCCGAGAACGGCAAGCCGCTGAAATGGGCCCGGCTGGAAGCCGACCGGGCCGTGTCGGTCTTCCGGTGGGCGGCCGAGGAGGCCCGCCGGTTCACCGGCGACCTGCAGCGCCTCGACACCGACACCGGCGGTGTGGGCCGGCTCGCCCTGGTCAAGCGCGTGCCGCGCGGGCCCGTGCTGGGCATCTCCCCGTTCAACTTCCCGCTCAACCTGGTCGCCCACAAGATCGCCCCGGCCATCGCGGTCGGCGCGCCGATCGTGCTCAAGCCTGCGCCCGCGACCCCGCTCACCGCACTGCTGCTCGGGGAGCTGCTGGCCGAGACCGAGCTGCCGGCCGGCCTGTTCTCGGTGCTGCCGATCCCGAACGACCGCGCCGCGGCCCTGGTGGCGGATCCGCGCCTGCCGATCGTGTCGTTCACCGGATCCGGCCCGGTCGGTGCGCAGATCCGCCGGTCCGCGCCGGAGAAGCACGTGACGCTCGAGCTGGGTGGCAACGCGGCGGTCCTGCTCTGCGGCGACTACGACAGCGACGCCGATCTGAGCTGGGCGGCGCAGCGGGTGGCGACCTTCGGCACGTACCAGGCGGGCCAGAGCTGCATCGCCGTCCAGCGGGTCTACGTGCACGCCGGGCTCACCGGCTTCCTTCCCCGGCTGCTCGACGCCGTGAGCGCACTGCGCACCGGTGACCCGCAGGACCCGGCGGTCGAGGTCGGACCGATGATCAGCGAGGACGCGGCGAAACGCGTCGAGGAGTGGGTCGACGAGGCGGTGGCGGCGGGCGCGACCGTGGCCGTGGGCGGCAAGCGCGACGGTGCGACGTACCCGCCGACGGTGCTGACCGGCGTCCCGGCCGGCGCCAAGGTGATCACCGAGGAGATCTTCGGCCCGGTGCTGGTGGTGGCCGAGGTCGCGGACGACGCCGCCGGGTTCGCGGCGATCAACGACTCAGCGTACGGCCTGCAGGCGGGCATCTTCACCCACAGCATCCAGACGGCGTTCGCGGCGCACCGGGATCTCCAGGTCGGCGGCGTGATCGTGGGCGACGTGCCGTCCTACCGGGCGGACCAGATGCCGTACGGCGGGGTGAAGGGCAGCGGGGTGGGCCGGGAGGGTGTGGCCAGCGCGATGGACGACTACACCGAGCCGCGCGTCATGGTGCTGACCGGCATCGCCCTCTAGACCGCCACCGGCGGGTCCGTACGCAGGCGGCTGTAGAGCAGCCCGTCACGCCACTGGCCCGCCCGGAACTCCGCCGCCCGGACCGTGCCTTCGAGCTGGAAGCCGGCCTTGACCAGCGACCTCTGCTCGGCCACGTTCTCCGGCTGGGTGCCCGCCTGGATGCGCTGGGCCGGGGTGTGCCGGAAGAGGTAGTCGCAGAGCAGGGCCTGGGCACGCCAGCCGAGCCCGCGGCCGCGCCGCTCAGGGAGCAGCACGATGCCGATCTCCCAGTAGCTCGCCGCGCCGCCGTACCGGCCCTCGGACCAGGTGACGAAGCCGGCCGCCTGTTCCTCGGTCGTGACGATGAGCCGCCCGTTGTCGGTACCGAGATAACCGTCCAGGGCGAAGCGGCGGTCCTGGGCCCGCGGGTCGCGGAAGCCGAACCAGTCGTTGCCGATCAGCCCCGGTTCGACGGCGAACCGCCGCAACATCGGCAGGTCCGCTTCGGTCACCGGGCGCAGGTCGAGATCTGTCATCCACACAGGATCGTCCATCCGGGCAATGACGGTCGTCTTTCGGGCAACCGGCGATCCGTGCCCGCGTCGCGCGCGTACCCCGGTGCGACACACCAATCGGAGGAGATCACTGCCATGCCCCGTACCCGAACGCGCGTCCGTGCCGTCACCCTGACCGCCGCCGCCACCATGCTGGTGGCCGTCGGCGCGGTCAGCTACAACGCTTCCGCCGCCGAGCTCGCCGGCGGGCCCCGGCCCCGGCCGGTCGCCTCGCCGTCGGTGATCGATCCTCCCGCCGGCGCGGTGCGGCTCGGCAGCTACCGGGTCACCCGGGGCACCCAGACCTACACCTGCACCGGCGGTGTCTTCACCGGGGCCTCGGTGCCCGAGGCCAAACTGGCCGGCCCCGGCGGCCTGCTGCACCACTTCAAGGGCCCGAGCTGGCAGTCCGTGCGCGACGGTTCCCTGGTGACGGCGACGAAGACGGCGGAGCGGGCGCGCACCGGCACGATCGCGGAGCTGCTGCTCACGATCAACAGCCACAGCGGCGCGACCGACGGGCTGCTGGCCGGGGCCACCCACATCCAGCGGCTCTACACCTCGGGCGGCGTGGCTCCGGCCGGCGCCTGCACCGACGGCACGACCAAGGCGGTCCCCTACGGCGCCCTGTACGTGTTCTGGCGCAAGTGACCCGGTGAACCGTGGATCCGGCCGGGGGCGTTGCCCCTTCGTCACCGGCCGGACCGGTCGTCTCCCCGATGAGTGCCAGCCCTGCGGGGGACCGAACCTCGCGGCAGCGCACGGGACCATATCTGCTCCGTCCTCGTTGGTGACTGACGGACGGAGCTCGTCTGCGATGCGTACCCCCAAGGTGTTGCTGCTCGGCCTCACGCTGAGCGTCCTGGCCGGCTGCGGCCCGGCCCTGGCCGCCGAGAGGGACCCGCCCCGGGTCAGCGCCACCCCGGCCACCTCGGCCGCCCCGGCGCCGTCGCGGTCCACCGCCGGGGCCGCGGCGCAGACTCCGACGAAGCCGGCCCGGCATGAGCCGGCGAAGCCCGCTGCGGTCCCCGTCAAGGGCCCGGCCCCCTCGCGGAAGAAGCCGCCGAAGCGCGTCCCGGCCCACGCCGGCGGGCCGGCCGGCAGCCTGATGCGCACCGGCGGGGCCGGTGTGGCGCTGACCTTCGACGACGGGCCCGACCCCGGGCAGACGCCGCGGATGCTGGACCTGCTCGAGCAGAAGCGGGTCAAGGCCACCTTCTGCGTGGTCGGGCAGAACGTCGCGGCGTACCCCGGGGCTGGTCCGGCGGATCGCCGCCGAGGGCCACACCCTGTGCATCCACACCTGGCGGCACAGCCTGACGCTGGGCCGGAAGAAGCCCGCGGTGATCCGGGCGGATCTGCAGCGCACCAACGACGCCATCCGGCGGGCCGTGCCGGGGGCGCGGATCAGCTACCTGCGGGCGCCGGGCGGGCACTTCACGCCGGCCTTCGTGGCGGTCGCCGCCGAGCTGGGCATGACGTCGATCTACTGGCAGGTGGACCCGCGCGACTGGGAGCACCCGGGCGGCGAGTCGGCCGCGGCGCACCGGGCCAAGATCGTGCACGCGGTCAAGAAGCACGTGGGCAAGGGGGCGATCGTGCTGTCCCACGACTACGGGCAGCCGGCCACCATCGCGGCGTACCGGGAGCTGATCCCGTGGTTGCAGCAGCGCTACCGGCTCGTCGCGCTGCCCGGCCGGGGCCTCAGTGCGAGGGCGGGATGACGCGCAGGTGGCCGCGGCGGCCGGTCTGGTGGCCCGGCAGGTTGTCGTGCTCCTCCGGACGCGGCGGCGGCGCCGGGCGGGCCGCCTCGCGGACGGCGTCCGCGAGCGCGACCAGGTCGTCGGTGGTGGGCGGCGGCGGGGCGAAGTCACCGTCGTGGCGCACCAGCTCCCACCCGCGCGGGGCGGTCAGGCTGCGGGCGTGCGGCTCACACAGGTCGTACGTGTGCGGCTCGGCGAACGCGGCCAGCGGGCCGACCACCGCGGTGGAGTCGCTGTAGACGTAGGTCAGAGTGGCGACCGCCTGTCGGGGACAGCCGTTCCGGGAGCAGCGCCGTGGTGACCTCACGGCGGCACGTTATCTCCCCGCGGCGGCCGGTAGCCGCGACACGCCGACCCACCATGCATCACGATTTCGACATGGCGCACCGACACGCCGTCCCAATGGGACGAATTCCCGGGGACGAAACGCGGTGGACACGGCCTGACCACGGACGACGGCCGGTGCGGGCTAGGCTGACGACGTGACTACCAGCCCCGACCGCCGCCGGTCCGGTGCCGATCCCGGCCGGTCGCCCCGCGCCGCCGGACCCGGCCGGCCCGCCCGCCGCGACCGCCACGGGCGTGGGCTCCGCGGCCGGCTCGTGCCGGCGACGGTGCCGCTCGCCCGGACCAAGGCGGAGATCTTCGACGATCTCGTCCTGGACACGGTCGAGGGCCTCGAACGGCGTTATGCCAAGGAGCTCGCCGGCGTCGAGTTCGCCGTCGAGGACGTGCCCCCGGATCTGAACGTCTACGACTCCGACGTGCTCGAGGACGGCGAGGTGCCCCTGGCCCGCTTGCTGCCGGGCCGGCCCGGACGCCAGGAACTGCCCCCGCGGATCGTGCTCTACCGGCGACCGCTGGAGTTCCGGGCGATGGACCGTGAGGACCTCGCCGACCTCGTGCATGACGTGATCATCGAGCAGGTCGCCAACCTGCTGGGTGTGGACCCGGACGAACTTTCCTGACCACTTGCTCTGGACGGCCCCCCGGCGTCCGCAGCAGAAGCGGGTCAGGCCACGCGGCGCTTGAGCTTGCGGCGTTCCCGTTCGCTCAGCCCGCCCCAGATTCCGAAGCGCTCATCGTGACCGAGCGCGTACTCCAAGCATTCCGCCTTGACGTCGCACCGGCCGCAGATCCGCTTCGCCTCGCGCGTCGAACCGCCCTTCTCCGGGAAGAAAGCCTCTGGATCGGTCTGCGAGCACAGGGCCCGCTCCTGCCACTCGGGCGCGTCCCCGAGCAGGTCCACCCCTTCAACCTGCGCTTCCATCGGCGTGCCTCCTTTTCCGCGCCGGCAGCGATGCCTGCGCTGACCCCCCACGCACGCGGCGTGTTTCTTGCGGGAAATACGCGGTTCGCGACGCGCCTTTCCCACAACCCCACCGAAATTACACGCGTGTAAGACGTGCGTCGTCAAGCCGAACCTGATAAATAGGCCCGTTTCCCCGAGGCGCCATGACGGCCTCGCGGTCCCGTTCCAGCCCTATCTGTCCGGGCCACCGGAAGGTAACGCGAGGTCGGCGCGTCGAGTCCAAATTACCCCATTTTGTAACCTGTTGACTAGGGGTGTCCTTGCGGGTGATCTAGCGGCGGCCGTAGACCGTCGTGCGCTCGGCGGCGGGCCGTCCGGCCGCTGCGGCCAGCTCTTTCAGCTGCGCAACCGTACGGGCGGAGCCGTGCTCCGACCCGGCCATCCGGGAGATCGTCTCCTCCATCAACGTGCCGCCGAGGTCGTTGCAGCCCCCGTTGAGCATCGCGATGGTGCCCTCGTCGCCGAGCTTCACCCAGGAGCACTGGATGTTGCCGATCCGGCCGTGCAACAGGATCCGGGCCATCGCGTGGACCACCCTGTTCTCCCGCCAGGTGGGCCCGGGGCGGGCGATGCCGGCCAGGTAGATCGGGGCGTTGGTGTGGATGAACGGCAGGCCCACGAACTCGGTGAAGCCGCCGGTCACGTCCTGGATGCCGGCCAGCACCCGGAAGTGGCCCAGCCACTGGCGGGGGTGGTCGACGTGGCCGTACATCATCGTCGAGCTGGACCGGAGGCCCACCTGGTGCGCGGTGGTCACCACGTCGATCCAGGCCGAGGCGGGCAGCTTGCCCTTGGTCAGCACCCAGCGCACGTCGTCGTCGAGGATCTCGGCGGCGGTGCCCGGGATCGTGTCCAGCCCGGCCTCGCGCAGCTCGGTCAGCCACTCCCGCACCGACACCCCGGCCTTCGCCGCACCGGTGACGATCTCCATCGGCGAGAACGCGTGCACGTGCATGCCCGGCACCCGGCGCTTGACGGCCCGCACCAGATCGGCGTACGCGGTGATGGGCATCTTCGGGTCGATGCCGCCCTGCATGCAGACCTCGGTGGCACCGTCGCGCCAGGCCTCCTCGGCCCGGTCGGCGACCTGCTCCACCGACAGCCGGTAGGCGTCCGCGTCCTGCTCGCGTTGCGCGAACGCGCAGAACCGGCAGCCGACGTAGCAGACGTTGGAGAAGTTGATGTTGCGGTTGACCACGTACGTGACGTCCTCGCCGTTGACGTCCTTGCGCAGATCGTCGGCGAGGCGGGCGAGCTCGTCCAGGGCGGAGCCGTCCGCATTGAACAGCGCCATGGCCTTGGCCTCGTGCGCCGGGTCCAGCAGCGCGGCCGGGTCCTCGGCGGCGAGCTTGAGGCCGGCCAGCACGTCGGACTCGATCCGGGGCACGACGTGGCCGGCACCGGCGGCGACGGCCTCGGCGGAGATGTGCGCGGCCACCTCGTCCCAGTCGCCGTAGACGCTGTCGAAGTCGCCGCGGCGGTCGCCGGTGCGGCCCTCGGTGTCGATCGTGGCGAACAGGTCGGTGCGGCCGCCCGCGTACGCGTCGTCGGGCTCCTGCCACGGCAGCCCGGCCGGCATGGCGTCCTCGCGGGCCAGCCCGGTCGCCGGGTCGGCCAGCGCGGCCACGTGCGCGGCCAGGCGGGGGTCGAGCCAGCTCTCGCCGCGGCGGACGTACTCGGGATAGATGGTGAGGCGCTCGCGCAGCTCGAAGCCGGCCGCGCGGGACTGCTCGCGCAGCGCCTCGATCTGCGGCCACGGGCGCTCGGGATTGACGTGGTCGGGCGTCACCGGGGAAACGCCGCCCCAGTCGTCGATGCCCGCGCGCAGCAGCAGCGAGTATTCGCCGGCGATGAGATTCGGCGGAGCCTGGAGGCGGGCCCGGGGGCCCATGATGATCCGGGCGACCGCCACCGTCGCGGCGAGCTCCCGCAGCTCCGCGTCGGGCATGCCGCGCATCGCCGTGTCCGGCTTGGCGCGGAAATTCTGGATGATGACTTCCTGGATGTGGCCGTACTCGCGGGCCGTGCGGCGCATCGCGAACAGAGCGTCGATCCGCTCGGCCGGCGTCTCGCCGATGCCGATCAGGATGCCGGTGGTGAACGGGACACCGACCCGGCCGGCGTCGTCGAGCACCCGCAGCCGGACGGCGGGCTCCTTGTCGGGCGAGCCGTAGTGCGGGCCACCGGGCTCGGACCACAACCGGGTCGCGGTCGTCTCCAGCATCATGCCCATGCTCGGCGCGACCGGCTTCAGCCGCTGCAGGTCGGCCCAGCTCATGACGCCCGGATTGAGGTGCGGCAGCAGACCGGTCTCCTCGAGCACGGCGATCGCGCAGGCCCGCACGTAGTCCAGGGTCGAGTCGTAGCCGCGCTCGTCGAGCCACTGCCGGGCCGCCGGCCAGCGCTCCTCGGGCCGGTCGCCGAGGGTGAAGAGGGCCTCCTTGCAGCCCTGGGCGGCGCCCTCCCGGGCGATCGCCAGCACCTCGTCGCGCTCCAGGAAGGCCGCCGGCAGCCGGTGCGGCACCGTCGCGAAGGTGCAGTAGTGGCAGCGGTCGCGGCACAGCCGGGTCAGCGGGATGAAGACCTTCTTCGAGTACGTGACCACGCCGGGGCGGCCGGCCTCCCGCAGCCCCGCGTCGCGGACCCCGCCGGCCACCGCGAGTAGGTCGTCGAACAGCGGCCCGTCGGCGGCGAGCAGAGCCGTCGCCTCACCGGCATCGATCGCCTTGCCGTCGGTCGCACGCTTGAGCGCGCGACGGATGCTGGCCTCAGTCACGTCTGCCACCTGTGCAGCCTAGGCCGGATCGAGAACAACTGCGTACGAGCGGACCCGGTCCTGGCAGTGGTCTGAAACACGCCCGGCGGCCGACTCCTTCGCGCTCCCGGTCCGGTCGGTGCTGACGCCGCCGCCGGACGGGTGTGGTCCTAGACGGATCACGCGGGTTCAGCGGCCGCCGGGAGGCTGTCGTCCGGGCGCCGGGCGCGGACCGCGGCCTGCAACAGGGCGGCGTCGACGGCGACCTGGCGCTGGGCGGCCCGCAGTGCTGACTCGCGGATCGCCTGCGCCTCGCGTTCGCGGATGCGCAGTGCCGCCCGGCGCAATGCTGCCTCCTCGGTATCGAGACGCTGGGCCGCGACGGCGGCGGTCCGGCGGGCGGCGGCCTCGGCGGCTGCGAAGCGCTGCGCGGCGACGGCTGCCGTTCGGCGGGCGGCGGCTTCGGCACGATCGAGGCGCTGCGCCTCGCGGATGGTCGTCTCTCGGGCGACGGCTTCGGTGCGGTCCAGGCGCTGCCCCGCGAGCAGGGCCGACTCACGAGCGGCGGCCTCGGCACGGTCCAGACGCTGCGCCGCGAGCACCGCGGCCTGGCGGGCGGCGACCTTCGGGCGGTCGCCGCTTCGAGCAGCGAGCACCGCGTCCTCTCTGGGCGTGGTCCAGGGCTGGGCTGCTTGCTCAGCCGGGCGGCGCTGTCCGGCCTTGTCGGGGTCTTGCGCCTGCAAGCTGGGTCTCCAGGGAACAGCGACGGCGCCCCGTTCAGGGCGCCGTCGTCGGTCGGAGCGGGTCACTGACGGGGCGGGGGTTCCTCGCCCACGACGCGGGTGCGGTCGTCGTCGTCCGGGTTGTGGTGCGGGAGCGCCTGGGTCGGGTCCGCGTAGCCGCCCGGCTGCTGCGGCTGGCCGTAGGTGGGCGGCGGGTACGCCTGCTGGCTGTAGGCGCCCGGTGCCTGCGGATGTCCCGGTGCCGGGGCGAAAGGTCCCGGCGGGGTGGCCGGGGCCGGCTGAGCCGACACCGGCGGGGCCGAGGCGGGCGGCGCAGAGGCGGGCGGTGCCGAAGCCGGCGGGGCCGAGGACGGGGTCACCGTCTGCTGCCCGGAGGTCGGTGCTCCCCAGCCCTGACCGGCCGGGGGCTGACCCCACTGGCCGGGCTGCGGCTGCTGCACGGGCTGCGTCACGCCGGCCTGATTCGGGCCGGGCTGGTGCGGGCCGGGCTGGGCGTAACCCGGGTGGCCGGGCGGCGGCGGGAAGCCGGGCTGGCCGGGCTGCTGGGGGTAGCCGGGCTGGCCGTACGGCTGCTGCTGCCACTGCTGGGGCTGGCCGTACATGCCGGGCTGGGCCTTCGGCTTCGGCGTGTAGAACAGGTTGCGCCAGATCAGGTACACCGCGTACGCCGCTGCGGCGAACACCGCCAGCCAGGCCGCGCGGACCAGGAACTCCTCGAACGCCACCCGGACACTCCAGGCGGCGATCTTCACCAGGCCGATCAGGAAGCCGAAGACGACCGCGAAGAAGGCCGCCACCGCGTACTCGACCAGGGCCGCGATGGTGATCAGCTTGGCGTGCTTGTGCACCGGCTGGACCAGCGTCGCCAGCAGCACCGCCGCCAGCGGCAGCGCGACGAGCTCGACGTTCACGAAGCTGTAGAAGCTGTTCTGCACCCGGGTGAGGAAGTCCTGGCCCACCCCGGACGGGATCAGCCGGATCACCGCGACGAACAGCCAGACGGCGGGCGCGGCCACCAGGGCGTACGCGGTGAGGTCACGCAGCGGCCGGATCACCTGGGTCACCGGGCGCCCCGGGGGCTGTGCGGGCTGCGGCGGCGGTGTGCTGGTCACAGCTGAACTCCTGACACGGGGATGAGAGATACGGGATCGAGGACAAGCCGGCTCAGCCTAGACCCGATACGCACGTCACACCCGCGCCCCGTGGGCCGCGGATCGGGCCGCGGTGCGCAAGGATGGTCGGATGCGGATCGTGGTCCTGACCGGGGGGATCGGTGGCGCCCGGTTCCTGGTGGGTGTGCGCGCCCACGCGCGCGAGATCGGTGCCGACGTCACGGCGGTGGTGAACGTCGGCGACGACGTGCGCATGCACGGCCTGCAGATCTGTCCCGACCTGGACAGCGTGATGTACACGCTGGGCGGCGCGGCCGATCCCGAGCGCGGCTGGGGCCGCGTCGGTGAGACCTGGGTCGTCAAGGAGGAGCTGGCCAGGTATGCCGCCGAGCCGACCTGGTTCGGCCTGGGCGACAAGGACACGGCCACCCATCTGGTACGCACGACGATGCTGAACGCCGGCTATCCCCTGTCGGCAGTCACCGCGGCCCTGTGCGCACGGTGGCAGCCGGGCATCACCATGCTCCCGGCCACCGACGACCGGCTGGAGACCCACGTGGTCGTGGACGTCGAGGGCGAGCGCAAGGCCATCCACTTCCAGGAGTGGTGGGTGCGCTACCGCGGCGACGTGCCCACGCACCGGTTCGTCTTCGTGGGTGCGGAGGCGGCGAAACCGGCGGCCGGGGTGCTGGAGGCCATCGGCAACGCGGACGTGGTGCTGGTGGCGCCGAGCAATCCGGTGGTCAGCATCGCGCCGATTCTCGCCGTACCGCTGCTCAAGGAGACCGTCCTGGACGGCCCGGCACCGGTCGTCGGGGTGTCGCCGATCATCGGCGGCGCGGCCGTGCGCGGCATGGCCGACCGCTGCCTGGCCACCCTCGGCGTCGAGGTGAGCGCGGCCGGGGTCGGCGGCCTGTACGCCGGCCGCACCGACAACGGCCTGCTGGACGGCTGGCTGGTCGACACGGCCGACGAGGGCACGACGATCCCGGGCGTGACGACCCGGGCGGTGCCGCTGTGGATGACCGACGAGGCCGCGACGGCGCGGATGGTCGCCGCGGCCCTGGAGCTGGCGGGGGTCGCCTGATGGACGGTCTCGAGGTGCTGCCGGTGCGCGGCATCGGCGACGTGACGCCCGGCGACGACCTGGCCGCGCTCATCACCGCCAACGCGCCCTGGCTGCGCGACGGTGACGTGCTGGTGGTGACCAGCAAGATCGTGTCGAAGGCGGAGGGCCGCCTGGTCGAAGTGCCGGCCGACGGCCCGGAGCGCGAGGAGGCCCGGGAGCGGGCCCTGCTGGCCGAGACCCGCCGGGTGGTGGCCCGACGCGGGCCGACGGCGATCGTGCAGACCCATCACGGCTTCGTGATGGCGGCGGCGGGCATCGACGCGTCCAACGTCGACAAGACCCACCTGGTGCTGCTGCCGGCGGATCCGGACGCCTCGGCCCGCGCTCTGCGCGACGCGCTGATCGAGCGGGGCCTGCGGGTGGGCGTGATCGTGTCGGACACGATGGGCCGGGCGTGGCGCAACGGCCTGACCGACGTCGCGCTGGGTGCGGCGGGCATCGAGCCGCTCCGCGACCATCGGGGCGAGATCGATCCGTACGGCAACGAGCTGCAGCTCACCCAGATGGCCGTGATCGACGAGCTGGCCGGGGCGGGCGAACTGGTCAAGGGCAAGAGCGACCAGGTGCCGGTCGCGGTGGTGCGCGGCTACCCGGGAGCGGGCGCCGAGCAGGGTGCCGGCGCGGTCGCTCTGCTGCGCGACGCGGCCAGCGACATGTTCTCCCTGGGTACGGCGGAAGCCCGGGCCGCCGGCCTGCGCACCGCGGCGACCCTCCCGGATTCCGCGGACGCCGAGGCCCCGCACGCGGCTGACAGTGCGGCGATCGGCCGCGCCCTGACCACTGTGGCGGAATCGCTCGCCGCGGGCACCACCGTGGAGACGAAGTCGCCGGGCGTGCTGCGCTGCACTCCCCAGGACGTGACGGCGGCGGGCCTGATGCGCTTCGGTGCCGACGTCCACCGCCTCCGGGCCGCCCTCACCGCCGAAGCCCTGTCGTCCACCGTCACCTACGACGCCTCGACCGCAGTCCTCACCGTCGCCAGAGCCTGACCCGCCCGAAGGATGTCGCCTTGACCCTGTTCGACGATGCCGCCGAGACGCTCGGCCGCTGGCAGGCCACCTCGGAGGCAGCCGACCTCGCGCGCAAGCGCACCCTGGAGCTGCTCTCCGCCGGCCCCGTCGCGATGACCCGCGAGCACCGGCCGGGGCACGTCACCGCCAGCGCGCTCATCGTCGACGAGCAGCGCCGCGTGCTGCTCTGCCTGCACGGGCGGCTGGGCATGTGGATGCAGGTCGGCGGCCACTGCGAGCCCACCGACGGCACGCTGGCGCAGGCCGCGCTGCGCGAGGCGACCGAGGAGTCCGGGATCGCCGGGCTGCGGCTGGACCCGGACCCGATCGACGTCGACATCCACCCGGTCCGCTGTGCGCCGGCCGCGGGCGAGCCGGCCGGGCCGACCCACCACTACGACGTGCGTTTCGTCGCCGTCTGCCCGCCGGGCGCGGTCGAGCAGATCAGCGACGAGTCGGCGGACCTGGCCTGGTTCAATGCCGGCGAGCTGCCCAGCCCGCTGGCCGACGGTGTCGTCCAGCAGCTGGCGCCGGCCTTCGCCCGCCTCGCACCGGCCGGGCCGGCTCAGATGTAGTGCAGGTCGCCCTTGTTGCGCAGGTCGTCGACCAGCGATTTCACTTCCTGGGCGCGGTCGCGCGGGCAGACCAGGACCGCGTCCGGGGTGTCCACGATGATCAGGTCGCGGACGCCCAGCGCGGCCACCAGCCGGCCGGAGTTCGGGACCACGACCAGGTTCTCCGTCTCGCGCAGCAGCACCGACTGCTTGCCCGACGGGTCCTGGCCGACCACCACGTTGCCCGCGTTGTCCGCGGCCAGCACCTCGCCCAGGGTGTGGAAGTCGCCGACGTCGTTCCAGCCGAAGTCGCCCGGGACCGTGCCGACCCGGCCCACCGCGGCCGCGCCTTCCATCACCGCGTAGTCCACCGAGATGCGGGGCAGGTTCTGCCACACCTCACCCAGGACCTCCTCGCGGGACGGCGTGTCCCAGGCCTGGGCGATCCGGGCGATGCCGGCGTACAGCTGCGGCTGCTGCCGGGCCAGCTCCGCCAGGAAGACGTCCACCCGCCAGACGAACATGCCCGCGTTCCACAGGTAGTTGCCCGACTTCACGTAGCTCTCGGCCACGTCGTAGGAGGGCTTCTCCTTGAACTCCTCGACCGCCAGGACCGAGCCCTCGCCGACCGGGCCGCCGCACTGGACGTAGCCGTAGCCGGTCTCCGGGCGGGTCGGGGTGATGCCGAGGGTCATCAGCAGCCCCTGCCGGGCACCGGCCATCGCCTGCTCGATCACGGCGATGAACCGGGGGCCGTCGGCGATCAGGTGGTCGGCGGCGAACGAGCCCATCAGGGCCTCGGGCTCGCGGCGGGCGATGACCGCGGCCGCCAGGGCGATGGCCGCGCAGGAGTCGCGCGGGGACGGCTCGACGATGATGTTCTCGACCGGGACCGCGGCGAGCTGGCGGGACACCTCGACCGCGTGCGCGACGCCGGTCACCACCAGCACCTTGTCGGGAGCGGCCAGCGGGGCCAGCCGGTCGACGGTCGCCTGCAGCAGGGAGGCGTCCGTGCCGGTCAGTGGGTGCAGGAACTTGGGGTGACCGGCCCGCGAGAGCGGCCATAGACGAGTACCACTGCCACCTGCGGGAATGACGGCGTACAGGGCGCCCTGGTTCTCACTCATGCGCACGGAGTGTAACGAGCGCAGGTTACTGTTGGGCGCCAAGTCTCAGGCCGCCACCCTGTTCCAGGTCGCGACGTGCACTTCCGCGCTGCTCGACCAGTTGAATTCCTTGGCCCGGTCGAAGCCGGCCTTGGCCAGGGTGAGCCGGCGCGGCTCGTCGTGCAGCAGGTCGGCGAGGTCCTCGGCGATACGGTCCGGGTCCTCGGTCGTGTAAGCCACCGCGTCGCCACCGACCTCGGGCAGGGACAGCCGCGGCGTGGTGAGCACCGGCGTGGCGCAGGCCATCGCCTCGAGGATGGGCAGGCCGAAGCCCTCACCGAAGGACGGGTAGCAGGCCACCAGCGCGCCGCCGAGGAAGCCGGGCAGGTCCGCGTACCGCAGGTAGCCGGGGCGCAGCAGGCGCAGGTGCGACGGCACTTCGGCCACCGCCCGGTCGATGTCGTCGTCGTGGCCCTGGCCACCGGCGATGACCAGCGCCGGCGGGTGCGGCCAGTCGGCCACCGCGCGGGCCCAGCCGCGGATCAGGTTGGGCACGTTCTTGCGGGGCTCCTTGGCGCCGAGGAAGGCGACGTAGCCGGCGTCCGTGAGGCCCAGGCGGGCGCGGACCCTGGCCTTCTCCTCCTCGGTCGGCGCGTGGAACGCGGTGTGGTCGACGCCGTGGTAGGCCACGTCGATGTGCGTCGGGTCGGCGTCGAGCAGGCGGATCAGCTCGTCGCGGGTCGCCTTGCTCGGCACGATGACCCGGGCGGCCCGGCGCAGCGAGGTCTTGATCGCGCTGCGGAAGAACGTCCGCTTGGTGTTGTCGTAATGCTCCGGATCGGTGAAGAAGGTCGCGTCGTGCACAGTCACCGTGACCGGGCAACCGGCCCGCAGCGGACAGGTGTAGAACGGCGAGTGCAGCACCTTGGCCCCGACCTGCTGAGCCAGCAGCGGCAGACCGGTCTGCTCCCAGGCCAGCCGGGCCGGGCGGTGCGCGACCGCGGACGGGCCGGCGATGACCTCGGCACCGGTCAGCATCCGGGAGTAACGCTCCGCATCGGAACGCTGCGCGACGACGGCCAGGTCCACCCGGTCCGGGCCGAACGCGGCGAGGGCACCCAGGAGGCCGTCGACGTATCTGCCGACACCACCCCGGTCGGCGGGGACGCTGGTGGCGTCGACGAGGACTCGGGGCGGACGACCGGCGGTCACGTGGCAACTCCTCGGGGGCTGTGGGCCAGACCACTGGCAAGGGTACGCCGCTCGATGGGTCTCGTGTCGACCGCGACGCCGGTGGACTTACGAGGTTCGCGCCGGCGTCGCACAGCCGCGCCGACCCGAGATCAAACGGTCACCCACCGTCAACGGACTATCGTCAGCACCGATGATTGAGACGATTCCGGCGGCCCTCGCGGCGGCCGTGCGCACCAGCCCCACCACTCCCCTGCTGACCTGGTACGACGACGCGAGCGGCGACCGCACCGAGCTGTCCGGCGTGACGATGGACAACTGGGTCGCCAAGACCGCCAATCTGCTGGTGGACGGCGTGGGCCTGGGCTCCGGCGACTCGGTGGCCGTCCTGCTGCCGCCGCACTGGCAGACGGCGGCAGTGCTGCTCGGCGGGTGGGCGGCCGGGCTGGCCGCGGACCTGGGCCCCGACCCGCAGCCGGTGGAGGTGCTCTTCACCACACCGGAGCACGTCGAGATCGCGGCCAGCTGGTCCACCGGCGACCGGTACGCGACCGGCCTGCTCCCGCTGGCCGCCCCGCTGCGCCAGGTCCCGCCCGGCTTCATCGACTACACCGTCGAGGTCCGCGGCTTCGGCGACCGGTTCGTCCCCTCGGCACCCGTCGGCGAGAACGACCGCGCGCTGGCCGGCCCGGTCGAGGAGAGTCACCTCTCGGTCTGCCGCACCGCCACCGAGCGCGCCGCGGAGCTGGGCATCAAGCCCGGCGACCGGGTGCTGGTCGACGCGCGCGCCTACCCCGACCCGGCCGACTGGCTGCTGGCGCCGCTGATCGCCGGGGCCAGCATCGTGCTGTGCGGCAACCTCGACCCGGCGAAGGTCGAGAGCCGGGCGCAGTCAGAGCAGGTCACGCTCCTGCTGACGTGAGGCCGCCAGCCGCTCGAAGGCGGTCAGCGACTCCGGGTTGACCAGGGCGCCCGTGGCGGCGGCCCGGTCGGCCGGGGTGCCGGTGAGGATCCGCTTCACCGGGACCTCCAGCTTCTTCGCCGACAGCGTGCGCGGCACGGCGCGTACCTGATGGATCTCGTCGGGGACGTGCCGGGGCGAGAGCGCCGCCCGCAGCTCGCCGCGGATCCGGCCGCGCAGCCCGTCGTCGAGCTCGGCGCCCTCGGTCAGCACCACGAAGAGCAGCAGCTCGTCCCGGCCGTCGGCGTCGAGGTGCACGACGACCGAGTCGACGATGCCGGGCACGTTCTCCACCACCGTGTAGAACTCCGCGGTGCCCAGGCGCACCCCGCCGCGGTTGAGCGTCGCGTCGGACCGGCCGGTGATCACGCAGGTGCCGTCCTCGGCGATGGTGATCCAGTCGCCGTGGCGCCACACGCCCGGGTACACGTCGAAGTACGCCTCGAAGTAGCGCCGGCCGTCCGGGTCGTTCCAGAACCCCACCGGCATGCTCGGCATCGGCGCGGTCACCACCAGCTCGCCGAGCTGCCCGAGCACCGGCTTGCCGTCACTGTCGTACGCCTCCACCCGCGCACCGAGCGCCCGGCAGGAGATGACGCCCTCGATCACCGGCAGCAGCGGGGTGCCGCCGACGAACCCGGTGCACACGTCGGTGCCCCCGGACAGCGACTGCAGCTGCGGCCGGTCGCCCAGCGCCTCGTTCACCCAACGAAATCCCTCGGCCGGCAGCGGCGCACCGGTCGAGCCCACCCCCCGGATCGCGTGCGGCGGCGGGACGATGCCGGCCTTGCGGCAGGCCATCAGGAACGGTGCGGACGTACCGAAGTAGGTGATGTCCTGCTCGGCGGCGAGCCGCCACAGCGCGCCCAGGTCGGGATGGCCGGGGTTGCCGTCGAACAGCACGATCGCCGCGCCCACCGCCGGGCCGGAGACCAGGAAGTTCCACATCATCCAGCCGGTGGTGGTGAACCAGAAGAACCGGTCGCCGGGGCCGAGGTCGTGGTGCAGCGCCAGCATCTTGAGGTGCTCGAGCAGGATGCCGCCGTGGCCGTGCACGATCGGCTTGGGCAGGCCGGTGGTGCCGGAGGAGTAGAGGACGTAGAGCGGGTGGTCGAACGGGACCGCGGCGAAGGTCAGCGGGTCGTCGCCGTCGAGTTCGGCCCAGTCGCCGCCGCCGTGCAGGTAGCCGAGGCTGATGAAGTGCTCGACGCTGGGCAGCGCGGCGCGGATCTCGGCGACCTCGGCCCGGCGGTCCACCGGCTTGTCGCCGTAGCGGTAGCCGTCGACGGCGACCAGCACCTTGGGCGCGATCTGGGTCCACCGGTCGATGACGCTGCGCGAGCCGAACTCCGGCGCGCACGAGGAGAAGACCGCGCCGAGACTGGCGGTCGCGAGCATGAGGACGTACGTCTCCGGGATGTTCGGCGCGTAGGCCGCGACCCGGTCGCCCGGGCCGACGCCGAGCCGGCGCAGCCCGGCAGCGACCCGCCGGACCTGGTCGCGCAGCTGCCGGGCGGTGACCGTGACCGGCTCCCGGGTCTGGGAGTACGCGAGGACGACCGGATCGTCATCGGCCAGCCCCGGCATCCGCAGCACGTGCTCGGCGTAGTTGAGCGTGGCGCCGGGGAACCAGCGCGCGCCCGGCATGGTCGCGTCGGGCAGCGTCGCGGTCGGCTCGGTGTGCGCGATGACGTCGAAGTAGTCCCAGACCGCCCGCCAGAAGCCGGCGAGGTCGGTGACCGACCACTGCCACAGCTCGGCGTAGCCGGCCGCGTCCACGCCGCGCTCGGCCCGCAGCCAGGTCAGGAACCGGCCCATCCGGGACGTCTCCAGGACGTTCGCCGGCGGGGTCCACAGCACTGTGCCCGTCGTCATGGGCTCACCTTAACCATCATTCACCCCACGGTTTTCCATGGGTTTTCCGCTGCGGGCAGGCTCAGCCGTGGATCGGGCGTCCTGGATCGCCTTGCGGCGGGCCAGGCGGTGCTCCCGGCGGATGATCGCCTCCCGGAAGCGGCGCTCGTCCTCCGGCGACTCCGGCAGCACCGGGGGCACGATCCGGGGATGCCCCGAGACGTCGACGCCGACGAAGACCAGGTACGCGGTGGCCACGGTGAGCGGCTCCCCGCCGGCGGTGTCCCAGCGCTCCCCGGTCAGCTTCACGCCGACCTCCATCGAGGTGCTGCCGGTCCAGTTCACCTGCGCGTACGCGTGCACGAGATCACCGACCCGCACCGGCTCCACGAAGATGATCTCGTCGATGGCGGCGGTGACGGCCGTACCGCCGCTGTGCCGGGCCGCGGCGGCACCGGCCACGTCGTCGACGAACTTCATCAGCACGCCACCGTGCACCGTCCCGTACAGGTTGACGTCGGTGGCGTTCATGATACGGCTGAGGGTGACCCGCGAGTGCGAGGTCGGCCGGCCCGCGGGATGCTCACTCATGGCCGACACGTTACTTCCGCACCGTTGCCGCAGCCGGGTACGGTCCGCACGTGCGCCATCTGAGATCCACCCTGTATGCCCTCGTCCTCGCTCCGGCGGTCTGGATCCTCTGCGGGGTCGGCTTCGACCAGGACCTGACCGGAAGGGCCCGCGACAACGGCGGCATCGAGTCGCTGTCGGGCGTGCTGCTGCTCGTGCTGGCCGGGGCGGCGTACGCGATCCTGCTCTTCTCCCCGATCTCCCCGCTGGGACCGCTGCTGGCCGGCCTGGGCTTCCTCGGCGTGGGCGCCTGGGCCCGGATCGCGCCGGCGTCGTATGCCGGGGTCTGGCCGGAGAACGTGGCCTCGGACGGCTTCGATCTGAGCAGGCCGGGCTACGGCCTGGCGGTACTGCTGGCGGTGCCGATGCTGGCGACGGCGCTGAGCGCGCGGCGCTGGCGCGGCTTCGAACCGCCGGAGATCCTGTTTGTCGGCACGATCGGACGTGCGCGCGGGGCGGCGGCGGTGGCGGGGACGCCGATGGCTTCGGAACGGACCGCGGTGATCCCGCAGCAGCGGCAGGGGTCGGAGTTCGTGCCGGGCTTCGGGGCGCCGTCGGCTGACGCTACGCAGGTCATCGGCCAGACGACTGTGGCTCAGCCGACCGTGGCGCTGCCGGGAGGTTCCGTGGCCGCCGGGTCTTCGGGCGCCGGGTCGTCGGCGGCTGATGAGGATGAGAAGACGACGGTCATGCGGCTCGGTCCGCAGCCGGTCCAGAGCCCTGCACCTGCCGCCGAAGAGCCGACGCAGGCTGTGAACTCGGCCGCCTCTGCCGCCTCTGCCGCCGAAGAGCCGACGCAGGCTGTGACGCCGGGCGGTGAGGAAGCTACCGCGGATGTCGCGGCCGGCGAGGATGCCACCGCGGCCATCCCGGCGCCGGAGTCGCCGAGCGTCGGGGAGGAGACCACTCGCAACGTCACCGCCGGCGAGGCTGCGGAAGACAAGACGACCCTGCTGGTGCTCCCGCCCGTGACCGCGCCGGCCGACGACGACGGGGACGAGAAGACGCAGCTGCTCACGCTGCCCAAGGCCGACGGACCAGCACCGGACCCGACCGACCGGGGCGAACGGACGCAGGTGATCCGGGCCGGCACGGTGGAGCCGCCCGGCGACCGCACTCAGCTGCTGAGCTTCCCGGCACCGGCGGAACCGGTCACGGTGGCGACGCCGATCGCCACCCCCGACGAGCAGAACACGTCAATCGTGGCCGCTGAGCGTCCCGATCCGGGCGAGGACCCGACCACGCGGCTGACACCGGCGGTCAAGCAGCCCGGGGAGGCAACCACCCAGGCGAACGTGGACCGCCCGGCGACAACGGTGACCAGCCTGGAACGCCCGGCCGACGAGGCCGCGGACGACACCCGGCCACTGACACTGCCGACCCAGCGCCCACCAGCCGAGGACGACGCCACCCACCGCCCGTAGCTCAGAAACGACAACTCATCGAGCCCTTACTTACACTTCTTCCAAGAAATGTAAGTAAGGTGCAGAGGTGGTCACTCAAGAGCCCGCCACGCAGCAGTCCATTCCGGTCCCCGCCGCCACATTCGAAGACCAGACGTGGACACCCAACGAGCGCGGGTACTACTCCCGGGCCGAGATGCGCCGCCAGCGCGGGACCTATCAGTCGATCGTCCCGGCGCCGCTGGCTGAATGGCAAGCGGACTTACCGGCTCCCGTCGCCGCCGACGTCGAGGACGGTGCTCGCGCGCTCGTCGACTTCGACCAGCACGCCCTACAGACCCTGGGCGCCGAGAGCCCAGCTCTCGGGCCGATGTCAGCGATCCTGCTGCGCACGGAAAGCTCGTCCAGCTCGCAGATCGAGAACCTCACGACCAGCGCCCGCCAGCTGGCACTCGCCGAGATCGGCCAGAGCGACAAAGCGAACGCCCAGACCGTCATCGGCAACGTCCGCGCCATGGAAGCCGCCCTGCGGCTCTCCGATCACATCGAAGCATCGGCGATCTTGACGATGCACCGCGAGCTGATGGCGCATCAGCCCGGCTTCGAGCGGCACGCCGGACGGTTCCGGGCGGAGATCGTCTGGATCGGGTCGGACAATGCCGGGCCGATCGGTGCCGATTTCGTCGCACCCCACCATGACCGGGTGCCGGCGGCGGTCCAGGACATCGTCGATTTCGCCGAGCGTGACGACCTGCCGGTGCTAATCCAGCTGGCGATCGCGCACGCGCAGTTCGAGACGATCCACCCGTTCGTCGACGGCAACGGCCGCACCGGACGTGCTCTCGCGCAGGCCATGCTCCGGAGCAAAGGACTCGTCGAGCACGTCACCGTGCCCATCTCGGCCGGTCTGCTGACTGACACCAGCACCTACTTCGACGCCCTCAACGCGTTCCGGGCCGGTGACGCCGGGCCGATCGTGCACCGCTTCTCCGACGCGTCGCGCTTCGCCGCCGCCTCCGGCCGCACACTGGTCGACGACCTGGCCGCGCAGCTGACCGAGGCTCGCGACAAGCTGGCCGGCGTCCGGCCGCATGCGGCCGCGTGGCGGGTGCTACCCCGGCTGGTGGGGCAGCCCATCGTCAACGCCAGGTATCTGACCTCAGAGCTGGCGATGAACGATGTCACGGCCCAGCGCACCCTTGAGCTGCTGGCCGATCGTCAGGTCCTGGTGGAGCGCACGGGCCTGCGCCGGAACCGGGTCTGGCAGCACACCGGCATCCTGGATGTGCTCGATAATTACGCATCCACCATCAGGCGCACCGCGCCCTGAGCCACTCGGCGCGGCGCACCTGACGGGTGCCGGTTCAGTCCTTGAGGAGCTGGCGGGCCATGACGATGCGCTGGACCTGGTTCGTGCCCTCGTAGATCTGGGTGATCTTGGCGTCGCGCATCATGCGTTCCACCGGGTAGTCGCGGGTGTAGCCGTACCCGCCGAGGAGCTGGACCGCGTCCGTGGTGATCTCCATCGCCGCGTCCGACGCGAAGCATTTGGCCGCCGCGCCGAAGTACGTCAGGTCCGCGTCGCCGCGCTCGCTCTTGCCCGCCGCCACGTAGGTCAGCTGGCGCGCCGCCTCCAGCTTCATGCCCATGTCGGCCAGCATGAACTGGATGCCCTGGAAGTCGGCCACCGCCTTGCCGAACTGCCTGCGCTCCTTCACGTACCCCTTGGCGAAGTCCAGCGCCCCCTGGGCGATGCCCACCGCCTGCGCCGCGATGGTCACGCGGGTGTGGTCCAGGGTCTTCATCGCCGTCGCGAAGCCGGTGCCCTCGTCGCCGATCATCCGGTCCAGCGGAATGCGGACGTTGTCGAAGTAGACCTCGCGGGTCGGGCTGCCCTTGATGCCGAGCTTCTTCTCCGGGGCGCCGAAGCTGACGCCCTCGTCGGACTTCTCCACCACGAAGGCCGAGATGCCGCGGGAACGGGCGCCCGGGTCGGTGACCGCGAAGACCGTGTAGTACTCCGAGACGCCGGCGTTGGTGATCCAGCGCTTCACGCCGTTGAGCACCCAGTAGTCGCCGTCGCGGACCGCGCGGGTGGACATGGCCGCCGCGTCGCTGCCCGCCTCGGGCTCCGACAGGCAGTACGAGAACATGGCCTCGCCCGCCGCGACCGGGGTGAGGTAGCGCTCCTTCAGCGCCGCCGAGCCGGCCAGGATCAGCGGCATCGTGCCCAGCTTGTTCACCGCCGGGATCAGTGACGAGCTGGCGCAGGCCCGCGCGACCTCCTCGATCACGATCGCGGTGGCCAGGGCGTCCGCGCCCGCGCCGCCGTACTCGGCCGGGATGTGCGGGGCGTGGAAGTCCGACGAGCGCAGGGCTTCGTACGAGGCCTTCGGGAACTCGCCGCTCTCGTCCGCCTCGGCCGCGTTGGGCGCCACCCGGGCGTCGCAGACCTCACGGACCGCCGCGCGGATGGTCTCGTGGTCCTCCGGCAGCTGGTAAACGTCGAATTCAGGCATGGTTGTGGGCCCTCTCCTCTGCGACTCCGGCCTATGTTACCGACGCGTAGGGTGTGCGCACTATCCTTCGCCACCTGCGCTTCGCGCAGCATGGCCAGGCGCGCGGATCGTGATAGCGCCGTCATGAGAAGGTGAATGCCACGTTTCGGCGCAGGTCCCCCTCCCGCGCCCCGTGTGAGTGGAGTTTCTCCCCGTGACCATCCCGTACCCGACCCACCCGGCCGTGCCCGCGTTCGCCGAGGTCGAGCCGTCCTCCGGCGCAGCCCGCCCCCGGCTGGCCTTCCTCGGCACCGGGTACCTCGGCGCGACCTACGCCATCTGCTTCGCCGAGCTCGGCTACGAGGTGCTCGGCTTCGACGTCGACGAGGCCAAGATCGCCAAGCTGGCCGCCGGGCAGGTGCCGTTCCACGAGGCCGGCCTGGACGAGCTGCTGCGCACCAATCTGGCCTCCGGCCGGCTCAGCTTCACCACGTCGTACGAGGAGGTCGCCGACTTCGCCGACGTGCACTTCATCTGCGTCGGCACGCCGCAGCGCGGCGACGGCATGGGCGCCGACCTGTCGTACGTCGAGACGTCGGTCACCAATCTCGCCCGGCGCCTGACCCGCCGGGTGCTGAT
>NZ_BOQL01000003.1 GCF_018332655.1 Actinoplanes auranticolor
CTCGCCGCTTGACGAAACCCAGAGGGACACCCCCCGGGGCGACCCGGCCCGCCCGAACCGCCCACTACCGCAACGACTCAGCACACTCGGAAGCTACGAGCCGCCGTAGCAGTATTAGTGCCCACGATTCTGATCTGCCATCGGTCTGCCACTATGTCCCGTCATGGACTATCACCACGAATTCCGGCAGGCAGCGACCGAACTGGGGGTACCGGAGGACGAGTCGGCCCGGTTCGCCGACCTCATCCGGTTTCGGATCCGCGCAGGCGAGCAGCCTGACGGCATTCGTGCCGGACAGTTCGGCGGGCTGCCTCATCTGCCGGCGGGAATGTCCTGGCCGTTCGTATCGCCGGGTGCGCCCCTGGCGTTCATGGCCTCCCTCGATTGCGCGGCGCTGCCGAGGATTGCCGGCTTCGCCCTCCCGGAGGCCGGCTCGCTGCTCTTCTTCCTGGCACCCACGGCGGCGGTCGAGTCCTGTTCCATTGCCGACGAGCAGAAGCTCGCCCGGGTCGTGCATGTGCCCGCGGGCGCCGGGACAGTGGCTGCCGAAGCGCCGGTCGACGAGTTCGACGACGAACCTCTGTTCGGCCCGGAACACGACCTCTTCGCCAGGGTGGAGGCGAACCTGCCGGACTGGCTCGACGGGGCCGAGGACGGGCGATCCGACTTCCAGAAACACCTGACCCGGGACATGCCGCACTGCGCCGAACTCATCGCTCTCGTCCAGCGCCTCTGGCCGGGCGAAAAGACCTGGATCGGCGAGGACTTCCTCGTCGGCGGGTATTCCATCTCGGCGCAGAACAGCCCCGAGACGCAGTTGGTGGAGGATGACGAGACAGGTCTCCCGCCCGGCCCCGAACGGCTCTACCGCTGGGCGGAAGCAGAGCATCGGGTGATGCGCGAGTGGGTGCCGCTCGCCCAGTTCTCCGTGCCGAACGAGGAATACATCAAGGGGCGCTTCCTGATTCGCCACGAGGACCTCGCCGCCGGGCGCTTCGACAAGGCGCTGTCCTTCTGCGAGTTCACCGAGTGAACGAACCCTCCGCCGCCTCAGCGGCCCACGTCGGCAGCCACACCTGCTCACCCCGTGTATACACTCGCCCGGCGCTGAGGTAGTCGCGCAGTTCGCCGAGCGCGGGATGCGGGTTCACCCTCGCCGCTTGACAGAAACCATAGGGACACCCCCCCGCGCCGCCTCGCAACCCGCGCCGCCTCGCGTCCTCGCGCCCCGCTCTCCTCGCGGCCCGCACCCTCACCCCTCACGCCTCATCCTCCCCACGCCCTCTCGCGCCCAGCGCCGCCTTCAGCTCCGCCCCGCCTCGCTCCCCGCCCTCGGGGCCCGCACTCTCACCCCTCACGCTTCGCCCTCCCCACACTCCCTCCCGCCCAGCGCCGCCTCGCGCCCTGCCTGGCACCCCGCCCGCCTCGCTCCCGCGCCGTCGCGCCTCGCGCTCTCGGTCCCTCGAGCTCCGCGAAAGGCGGGAAATGGAGAGGCAGGAGGCGGGAAGGCGAGGAAGCGGAGACGCGGAAGACGGACACGCGGGAAGACGAACGCGGAGGAACCGAGACGCGGGAGACGGAGACACGGGGACACGGACACGCGGGAGACCGAGACGCGGGGACGCCGGGACGCGGAGACGCCGGGACGCGGAGACGCGGAGACGCCGGGACGCGGGGACACGGAGACGCGGAGACGCGGGGACACGGAGACGCCGGGACGCGGGGACACGGAGACGCCGGGACGCGGAGACGCGGAGACGCGGAGACGCCGGGACGCGGGGACACGGAGACGCCGGGACGCGGAGACGCGGAGACGCGGAAAGGCGGAGACGCGGACACCCGGGGAGACGGAAAGGTCGACGCGGGGAGGTGGGAGGCGGGAGGCCCCGGTCGAGGATCAGCCGTGGAGAGCGGCTCCGGGCATGCAAAAGTCCCGCTCTGCCGGGCAGAGCGGGACCTTCAGCAGCCTGTCAGGCCGGCGCTACCGCGCGCGAGCGACGCATAGTCAGTACATACTCGACCAGCGAGATCAGTACGTTCTTCGTCGACTCACGGTTACGGGCGTCGCAGCTCACCACGGGCACGTCGCTGGAGATCGCGAGCGCGTCGCGAACGTCCTGGGCGTTGTGGTACTGCATACCGTCGAAGCAGTTTATGGCGACCAGGTACGGCAACCGTCGGTGCTCGAAGAAGTCGATGGCGGCGAAGCAGTCGGCGAGCCGACGCGTGTCCACCATGACCACCGCACCGATGGCTCCCCTGACCAGTTCGTCCCACATGAACCAGAACCGCGTCTGGCCAGGCGTGCCGAACAGGTAGAGGATCAGATCCCGGTCGATGCTGATCCGGCCGAAGTCCATTGCCACCGTGGTCGTCGTCTTACCCGGCACCTGCCGGTTGTCGTCGACACCGGCGGAGGTCATGATCGCCTCGGTGGTCAGCGGGGTGATCTCAGAGACCGACCCCACCAGCGTCGTCTTACCGACGCCGAAACCACCGGCGATGACAATCTTCGCCGATGTCACACGCCCGGCGGCCGGCCGGCGCGACATGTCAGAGCCTGCGAAGTCCACTCAGCACCCTTTCCAGCAGTTCCGTACCCACCGCATCGGACTCATCATCAAGCGATGTCGGCTCGTACACCGCGACCAGGCCATCGGTGGCCATGTCCGCGACGATCACTCGAGCCACCCCGAGCGGCAGTTGCATGCGTGCAGCGATCTCGGCCAGCGACTGCACTCTGCCGCCGTCGCACATCGCCGCGATGTACTGGTGTTCGCTCCCGCCCCTGCCCGCTCCGGTGGAACGGCCACGCACGGTGGTCTCGACGAGCGCTTCCAGCGCGATTTCCAGCTTCGGCCGGGTCCGGCCACGGGTCACGGCGTACGGTCTGACCAGTGCTCCGGTCGGCTCATCGCGTTCGGGCATCGTCACCGCTCACCCCATCCCTTGGCCCATAGAAGTGTCTCTTGTCGTCACGCTTTTGGACAGATGCCGGACGGAGCCGGCGAACCATCCGTTCAGCCGAGAACTCCGGCCGCGGAACGCGGCGCGGGCGTGAGCGCCTCGCCGACCCGGTCGACCAGGAGCGCCATCTCGTAGCCCACCTGACCGACGTCGCAGCTGCGGGCTGCGAGCACGGCGAACGACGAACCGTCGGAGATCGACATCAGGAAGAGGAACCCGTTGTCCATCTCGACGACCGTCTGCAGCACCGCACCACCCTCGAAGCACCTCGCGGCGCCCTGAGTGAGGCTGACCAGGCCGGAGGCGATGGCCGCCAGCTGGTCGGCACGGTCACGCGGAAGGTCCCTGGAGGCCGCGAGAAGCAGACCGTCGGCGGAGACCGCGATCGCGTGCGCCACCCCGGGAACGCGGTCGGCAAAGTTGGCGAGCAGCCAACCCAGATCCTGCGTACTTGTCATGCTTCATGCTCCTTGCCAGCCTGCGAGGACTGCTGCCCTCCCGGAGTCTCCTCCGGGTTGGTCGAATTTTCCTTCGTGCGACCCCGCTGCACTCCGCGATGGTAAGCGGACAGTAGCCCGCGAACCGCCTCGGGTGTGCGGCGTTGTACGGAGGTCTCGGCCCGGTCGACGCCACCCGGCACGAGCTGTGCCATCGGCGTGCGGCGCGGCAGACCTGCCGTAGTCGTGGTGTCGACCGGCATTTCGGCCGCCTTACGGGCCGCCTGCCAGCCGTCGTCCGCGGCGGTCTGCCACGGGCTCGAGGCGGCGCCGTTCAGTGAGTTGCTGCCGTTCGCCGCGACCGCGCCGACCGGAGCCGGCTCACGGTCGCCGTTGCGGGACTCCGGAGAGGCCTGCTGCGGCACCCCGACCGAGCGCGCCGGTTCGCCGGTGGAGAAGCGCTGGGTCGTGACCACCGAGTCGGCGTCGTCGTCGCTCGACGGCGATGCCGGGGTGGCCGCGGGGGTCTGCTTCGCGGGCTCGCTGGGCCGGGCCGTGGTGAACCAGGCCGACTCGAGCTCGCGGAAGATCGGCAGCTCCATCGTCTCGTCGGCGAACTGCGTCGGCGAGTCCCCGGCCGCCCGCTGGCGTGCGGCGGCCTGGGCGGCGGCGATCTGCGCGGCGGCGGTCGCCTGGGCGGCGGCTGCCTGTGCGGTCGCTGCCTCGTGGGCGGCCGCGGCGGCCGCGGCGGACCGCTCGGCCTCGGACTGCGGGGTGGCGTTCTGCGGGTTGGTCGGACGGGCAACCTGGGGCTGCGAGCCCGACGCGCCGCGGTCGGAGCGGTACCGGGGCAGCTCCGCCGTCATGTCCAGGGCGGCGGCGAGCCGCTCCGGGACGTGCGGGGCGTTGCTGCCTGCCTCGCGGTCCGCGACCGGCGGCCAGGCGGGCGGGGCCGGAGCGGCCGACTGCGGCGCGGGCGGCACCGAGTTCGGCCGGTTCTGGCCGGGCTGCTGACCCTGGTACGGCGGTGCGGAGGCGGGCTGGGCCGGCGGGGCCGACGACACCGGCGGTGCGGACACCGGACGGCCACCGTACGGCGGAGCGGACGGCACCGGCGGCGCGGAGACCGGCGGGACCGGGGGCGCCGACACCGGCGGCACGAACGAGCTGCGGCTCTGCGACTCCGGGTTGGCCGGCAGCTGGCGCGGGATGGTGTGGCCGTACGAGCCCGTGTCCTCGGGCCGGTACGCCTCACCGTTGCGGCGCTGCGGCAGCCCGTCGGGGCCGCTGAAGCCCTGCGGACCGGCCGGCGACTGCGGCAGCGGCGGGATCGGCTCGTTGCTGCGCGGGCCGTGGAAGCCGTTGGCCCCGTTGGAGCCGTTGGCGCCGCCGAACCCGTTGCTGGGACCGCCGAAACCGTTGCTCGGGCCACCGAAGCCGTTGCTGTTGCCGGCCGGCTCGAAGCCGTTCGAGGGGGCACCGGTCAGGTCCGACCAGGCCGGCACCGAACGGTTGCCGTTGCCGTTGCCACCGGCGCCGAGCATGCCACCGGCGGGCATCGGCGGGTTGGGGTCGTACGGACGGCCGGTGGGGTAGCCACCGCGGCCGTTGGAGCTGCTCTCCAGGGCCAGCGGCGGCTCGGTGAACGCGTTCCGCGACGGCTGGTCGTACGGGTTGGCGCCGGGCTGCAGCCGGGCCACGGCCGAAGCGGAGACCATGACGCTGGCCGGCAGGCCGACGTCGGCGACCGTGCCCCGCTCGGTGTCGGCCGGGCGCAGCTCGACCTTGACGCCGTGCCTGTTGGCCAGGCGGGCGACCACGACCAGGCCCATCATCCGGGACACGGCCACGTCCACCATCGGCGGCTGGGCGAGCCGCTCGTTGAGGTCCCGCAGCTGCTCGCGGCTGATGCCGATGCCGCGGTCCTCGACCGAGAGCACCGCACCGTCGCCGAGGCGCCGGGCCTCGACGATGACGTGCGAGTTCGGCGGGGAGAACGCGGTCGCGTTGTCGAAGAGCTCGGCGACCAGGTGGACCATGTCGTTGACCGCGTGCGCGGACACCTCGATGTCGCGGTCGATCATGCCGAACTCGATGCGGGTGTAGTGCTCGACCTCGGACTGGGCGGCGCGGAGCACGTCGATCAGAGCCGCCGGCTCGCGCTGCACACGGGTCGAGTCGGCACCGGCGAGGACCAGGAGGTTCTCGTCGTTACGGCGCATCCGGGTGGCGAGGTGGTCGAGCTGGAAGAGCTCGGCCAGCCGGTCCGGGTCCTCCTCGCCGCGCTCGAGCCGGTCGAGGTGGCCGATCAGCCGGTCGACCAGGATCTGCGAGCGTCGGGCCAGGTTGACGAACATCGTCGAGACGGAGGACCGCAGGGCAGCCTGCTCGGCGGCGGTGCGGACGGCTTCCAGGTGGACCGCGTTGAACGCCTCGGTCACCTGCCCGAACTCGTCCCGGCTGCGCACCGGCAGCGGCTCCGCGACCTGGTCGGCCACCTGGGCCGGGGTCAGCGAGCCGGTCAGCGCGGGATCACGCAGCCGCTCGACCGCCTGGGGCAGGCCGAACTGGGCGACGTTGAGAGCACCCTGGCGCAGCTCGCGCAGCGAGCGGGCCATCGACCGGGCGACCAGCCAGGCGAAGACGATGGCCAGCAGCAACAGGCCGAGCAGGACGCTGGTCTCGACGAAGACCTGGGTCTGCACGTCGTCGCGGATCTTGGTGGCCTGCTCCACCACCTGGGCGTCGAGGCGGTTCTCCACGTTGCGGAACAGGTCGTTGTAGCCGGTCATCGCCGTTTCCCACTGAGCGCGGTTGAACGGGATCGACTTGGAGTTGTTCGGGGCCAGCGCCAGCAGCGGGATGGTCAGGTTGGTGGCGCTGCGCTCGGCCGGGCCGCTGACGACCCGGTCGAAGAGCGCCTCATCCTCGGTGGAGGCGACCTGACGCAGAGTGTCGTCGGAGATCTTGAACCCGGCATCGGTGACCAGGAACTCCCGCCGCAGGCCGGGCGTGAAGTCCCCCTCGCCGATGACGTCGAGTCCGACGGCACGCTGCTGCGCGATGTAGTCCTTGCCGCGGGCGACCGCGGCGACGACGCGCAGCTTGGTGCTGAGGTTGGTGTCCTGGGCGAGCTGCGCGGAGGCGTCGCGGACGTTGAGCAGGTCGTTGATCAGCTTGTCGTAGTTCTCCCGCAGCTCCGGCGTCTCGTAGTCGCCGTTGGCGGTCCGGCTGCGGGTCGCGGGCAGCTCGAGCAGGTTGCTGTCCAGCCGCTTGAGCAGGATCTGGACCGGCTCGGGGACGTCGTCGAGCGCGGCCTTCTGCTGGGAGTACGGCAGCTTGGCCGCGTCCACCTTCGGGTGCTCGTTCTTGTAGGCCTCGTCGGCGGCGGCGCGCTCGGGGGTGTTCTTCTTGGTGGTCGCGATCATCACGCCGTAGGCGCGCTCGTTCTGCAGGTGGTCGACGAGGCCACCGGCGGCCTGCGACAGCACCGACAGAGTGCGGGCGCGCTCGGCGTCACTGGCCTCGTTGATGTGGTCGATCAGGCCGCTGGTGCCGACGACGACCGTCGCCAGGGTGGGCACGAGCATGATGAGCCCGAGCTTCGACCAGATCGGCAGATCGCGTAGCCGGCCGGACGACCGTCCGAGACGCGACATGACAGCGTTCGCCGTCTTGGGGCGCTTGCTCACGTCACCGTCCTCCTGATTCGGACCCGGCCATCGGATCACCGGGCACCGCACACGGCCGACTCACCGGGTCGGGCCCCCGAGATTCCATCACGACGAGTGTCAAAGAGAAAGAGCAGCCTGACCCGGACCGTTTGTGTGATGCGATGTTGCGTCCGAAGAGTTGGACATCGCCGGTCGGCCATCACTGCTCGTATAAGGGCGCTTCTCTTTGAGTCACTCGCTCCGGGCGGTGCCACGGGGTTCCCGCACACACCGATCGGACCCGATCCAGCTTCGATCGCGGCAGCACAGACGATTGCTCGCACGGGAGCCGACGGCAAGGCAAGATGCCGGATTGTGCAGTGTTTGAGACAGCACTCTGTCCGAAAGGATGAGGCGGCTGACCGAATCGCCAGTTTCGTGAGACGAAAGTACGGACGTGTCGCCAATGCCGCTTAAAAGCGGACTTTAGGTCAGTAACTTCGCGTACGCCGGCTTGATCACGTCGTTGATGATGGCCAGCCGCTCGTCGTACGGGATGAACGCCGACTTCATCGCGTTGATCGTGAACCACTGCAGCTCACTCCAGCCCCAGCCGAAGGCCTCGGCCAGCAGCGCCATCTCCCGCGACATCGACGTACCGCTCATCAGCCGGTTGTCGGTGTTGACCGTGACCCGGAACCGCAGGTCGTGCAGCAGACCGATGGGGTGCTCGGCGATCGAGGGCGCCGCCCCGGTCTGCACGTTGGAGGACGGGCACAGCTCCAGCGGGATCCGCTTGTCGCGCACGTACGAGGCCAGCCGGCCCAGGCTCGACCCGGTGATGTCGTCCACGATCCGCACGCCGTGGCCCAGCCGGTCGGCGCCGCACCACTGGATCGCCTGCCAGATCGACGGCAGCCCGAAGGCCTCGCCGGCGTGGATGGTGAAGTGGAAGTTCTCCCGCTGCAGATACTCGAACGCGTCCAGGTGCCGGGTGGGCGGGAAGCCCGCCTCCGCGCCGGCGATGTCGAAGCCGACCACCCCGGTGTCCCGGTAACGCACAGCGAGCTCGGCGATCTCCTGCGACCGGGCGGCGTGCCGCATCGCGGTCAGCAGCGTGCCGATCCGGATCCGCTGCCCCTGGGCGGCCGCCTCGGCGCAACCGTCGCGGAATCCGGAGTGCACCGCGTCCACGACCGCGTCCAGGCTCAGCCCGCGCTCCAGGTGCTGCTCGGGCGCGTACCGGATCTCGGCGTAGACGACGCCGTCGGCGGCGAGGTCGAGCGCGCACTCGCGGGCGACCCGGTGCAGGCCCTCCTCGGTCTGCATCACCGCGACGGTGTGCGCGAAGGTCTCCAGGTAGCGTTCCAGCGATCCGGAGTCGGCCGCGGCGACGAACCAGTCCCCCAGCCGGGCCGGGTCGGTCTCGGGCAGGTCGTGCCCGATCCCGGCGGCGAGCTCCACGATCGTGGCGGGCCGCAATCCACCGTCGAGGTGGTCGTGCAGCAGGGCCTTCGGGGCGTTGACGATGTCGGCGTGGGTGATGGCGACCATCAACAGATGCTAGAGGGAAGCAGCGGATGATCGACGGAGCATTGCCGTACCTGCGCTGCCCGGTGTGCGGCGAAGGGCTGGCCCGGTCCGGTGACCAGGCACTGCGCTGCCGCCAGGGGCACAGCTTCGACATCGCGCGGCAGGGTTACGTGAACCTGACGGCGGGCCGGTCACTCCATCCGGGCGACTCGGCCGAGATGATCGCGGACCGGGCGGCCTTCCTGGCGGAAGGCCACTACGACTTCATCGCGCAGGCGCTGTCCGGGACGGCACGCGCGGACGACGGCCTGGTCCTCGACGCGGGTACGGGCACCGGCGACTACCTGTCCCGAGTCCTCGACGCCCTGCCGGCCGCCCCGGGTCTCGGCGTCGACGTGTCGAAACCGGCCCTGCGCCGCGCGGCCCGCGTCCACCCCCGGGCCGGCGCGGCTCTGGCCGATCTCTGGCGGCCCCTGCCCCTGGCCGACGCGTCGGTCTCGGTCCTGCTGAACGTCTTCGCCCCGCGCAACGGCCCGGAGTTCCACCGCGTCCTGCGCCCCGGCGGCATGCTGCTGGTCGTGACCCCGGCCCAGGACCACCTGCGGGAACTCGTGGCCACCCACGGCCTGCTCCGGGTGGACCCGGCCAAGGCCGACCGCGTGGCCGAGACCCTGGGCCCGTCGTGGCGCGCCGAGAGCGCCACCACCCACCGCCGCACCCTGCACCTGACGGCGGCGAGGACCCGGACCCTGATCGGCATGACCCCCAGCGCCCGCCACGTCCCCCTGGACAAGATCAAGGCGGCGGAGCAGACCGTCACCGCGGCCGTGACCCTGACCGTCTACCGCCCGGTGTAGCCGCTGCTACACCGACAGATCGATCTCTTCCCATTCCGGCGGTTCCTCGTGGTACGGCCCCACGAACACCACCCCCCACTCGAGCGCCCACCGGCGCTGCCCGATGGCATTGCTGTCCATCTCCCCCGGCGCCGGCACACCGGCCTTCTCCGCCTCCTGGAACGCCCAGTCCAGGCAGTAGTAGAGGTCCAGCAGCACCGCCGCCTCGATGGGGTCCCGCGGTGCGACCAGCGACCGTGACCGCCAGCGGTCGAACAGCTCCCCGCCCGGCAGGTCCGGCATCTGCTGCATCATCCGGTCCTCGGGCGGCTCCGTGGGGTCGAGGTGCCGGCTCAGCCCGAGCAGCCAGGCCAGCGCGAACACCGCGTCGTGGTGCAGCACGAAGGACCGGTGGTCGCCCTTGCCGCCGGCCACGAACTGCCACTCGGGCGGTGTGACGAAGTCCACGAGGTGGGAGCTGAGCAACCAGCTCATCGCCGCCTCGGTGGGCATGCCGAAGCAGCGGGCCACCACCACGTGCAGGACTGCGGCCCGCGCCTCGATCTCGGCTGTCTCGCGCAGCTGCACGCCGTCTCCCGGCTCCCAGACCAGCGGGAACGCCGGTGGCGGCAGCGGCAGGCCGAGCCGGTGCAGCTCGTCCAGGCTGGCGTCGCGCACCGCTCGGGGATCGGGGGCGGCCTTCATGACCGATCAGGCTATGCGGTCGATCAGCAGCGGTGCGGGGGTGGTCGCGGTCGGCGCGATCCGGACCGCGGTCGCGGCGGTGGCCAGCGCCGCCGGGATCCGGCCGGCCTCATCGGTACGCAGTTCGAGCAGCACGTCGCCGGCCCGCACGGTGTCACCCGGGCGCACCTTGAGCATGATGCCGGCGCCGAAGCTGACCGGGTCCTCCTTGCGGGCCCGTCCCGCGCCGAGCCGCCAGGCCGCCAGGCCCACGTCCATGGCGTCGATGCCGGCCACCACGCCGTCGGTCTCCGCCCGCAGCACCTCGGTCTCGCGGGCGGTGGGCAGCGCGGCGTCCGGGTCACCACCCTGGGCCCGGATCATCGCCCGCCAGGAATCCATCGCCGCGCCGGACCGCAGGACCTCCGCCGGATCGGTGTCCAGCCCGGCCGCGGCGAGCATCTCCCGGGCCAGCGCCAGGGTCAGCTCCACCACGTCGGCGGGGCCGCCACCGGCCAGCACCTCCAGCGACTCCTCGACCTCGACGGCGTTGCCGACGGCCAGGCCGAGCGGGGTGTTCATGTCGGTGAGCAGGGCGACCGTCCGTACGCCGTGGGCCTTGCCCAGCTCGACCATGGTGCGGGCCAGCTCGCGGGCCGTGCCGACGTCCTTCATGAAGGCGCCCGTGCCGACCTTGACGTCGAGCACCAGTGCACCGGTGCCCTCGGCGATCTTCTTGCTCATGATCGAGCTGGCGATCAGCGGAATGGCCTCGACCGTGCCGGTGACGTCGCGCAGGGCGTACAGCTTGCGGTCGGCCGGGGCGAGCCCGTCGCCGGCGGCGCAGATGACCGCACCGACGTCCTGGAGCTGGCGGACGAACTCGTCGTTGCTCAGGGTGGCCCGCCAGCCCGGGACGGACTCGAGCTTGTCGAGGGTGCCGCCGGTGTGCCCGAGTCCGCGCCCGGACAGCTGCGGCACGGCGGCGCCGCAGGCGGCGACCAGCGGGGTGAGCGGCAACGTGATCTTGTCGCCGACACCGCCGGTGGAGTGCTTGTCCACGGTCGGCCGGGAGACGGCCGACAGGTCGAGGCGCTCGCCGCTGGCGATCATCGCCGCGGTCCAGCGGGCGATCTCCCCGGGGGTCATCCCGCGCAGCAGGATGGCCATGGCGAGCGCGGACATCTGCTCATCGGCGACGGCACCCCGGGTGTACGCGTCCACGACCCAGTCGATCGCGGCGTCGGAGAGCACCCCGCCGTCCCGCTTGGTCCGGATGACGTCGACCGCGGCGAACTCGCTCATGATTGCTCCCACTTGGTTCCGATGCCTTCCGGCGGTTCACCCTCGCCGGCCCAGGACAGGCCGCCCTCGGCGTCGACGACCACGACCCTGGGGGTACGGGTGAGCCCCCACGTCACCGCGGCAGCGGCCGTCGGGAAGTTGGGCCCCTCCTCGAGGACGCCCTTCTCCGCCTCGGCCTCGCCGGGGCTGCCGGCCGACCGTTCCCAGTAACCGGTCCACACCTGCTCACCGCCGGACAGGTCCGGGTGCACGAACACCGTCCCGCGGCCACGCCACTTGGCGAGCTGGGCGGGCACCGCCGGCACCGCGGACGGCCCGGTGACCTTCTCGATGTCGTCGGGCCCGAACGCGTTCGGCAGCAGCTCGGCCATGCGCAACGGCCGGGGCAGTGCCTCCACCAGGCACTCGGCGCCGCCGTGCTCGTAGAGCAGCTGGCGGCAGCGCCCGCAGGGCATCAGCGGTAGGCCGTTGGCGTCCACGCACGAGACCGCGACCAGCCGGCCGCCGCCGGTGGCGTGCAGCGAGCTGACCAGGCCGCACTCGGCGCAGAGGCCGACGCCGTACGAGGCGTTCTCCACGTTGCAGCCGACCACGACGCGCCCGTCGTCGACCAGCCCGGCCACGCCGACCGGGAAGTCGGAGTACGGGGCGTAGGCGCGGCGCATGGCCTCAATGGCGGCGGCCCGCAGCGAGCCCCAGTCGATCTCCATGCCGCCGATTCTGCCCCACCACCGTTCCGGCCGGTCGCGGCTCCCCTGAACGGCCGGTCAGCTCTTGATGTAGGGCTGTCCGTCGGCGGCCGGGGCGCGCACCCGGCCGACCAGGCCGGCCACCGCGATGATCGTGGCCAGGTACGGCAGCATGTTCAGGAACTGGCTCGGCACCGAGCTGCCCGCGACGCTCAGGTACGTCGCCAGCTTCTGCGCGAAGCCGAAGAACAGCGCCGCCCCCAGCGCCCCGAACGGCGTCCAGCGACCGAAGATCAGCGCGGCCAGGGCGATGAAGCCGGCGCCGGCCGTCATGTTCTTGTTGAAGCTGCCGGTCGCCACCAGCGTGAAGTAGGCGCCGCCGGCCCCGGCGATCAGGCCGCCCAGCAGTACGTTCAGGTAGCGCAGGCCGCGTACCCGGATGCCCACGGTGTCGGCCGCCGTCGGGTGCTCGCCGACCGCCCGGGTGCGCAGTCCCCAGCGGGTCCGGGTGAGCCCGAAGTGGATCGCGAACACCAGGATCAGGGCCAGCCAGACCAGCAGGTTCGTGTCGAACAGGACCGGTCCGACGACCGGGATGTCGGCCAGGCCGGGGATGCGCCACTCGGGCATCCGCGGCGGCTGGTTGTACGACGGCGCGTCGGTCTGCATCAGCCGCTCGTAGAGGAAGCCGGTCATGCCCAGCGCGAGCAGGTTGAGCACGATGCCGACCACGACCTGGTCGACCAGGTAGCGGATCGCCAGCACGGCCAGGAGCGCCGCGATGAGCAGGCCGCCGACCGCCGCGCTGAGCAGGCCGGCCCAGACGCTGGTGGCCATCGTGCCGACCAGGGCCGCGCCGAACGCGCCCATCAGGAACTGGCCCTCGATGGCCACGTTGACCACGCCGGAACGCTCGCCGAGCACACCGGCCAGGGCGCCGAGCACCAGCGGGACCGCGAGCTCCAGGGTGCCGCTCGCCGTGTCGACCAGCGGCAGGAACTTGCCCGCCACCTGCCAGCACAGGAAGGACAGCACGAAGCCGAGGATGCCCAGGCTCAGCACGGAGGTCTGGAAGCGGCGGGCCAGCCCGGCCAGCAGCACCGCGCCCGCGACCACCGCGACCAGGCCGAACAGGATCGTGCCGAGCTGGCCGTTGATGGACAGTGCCGCGCCCTCGGCGTCCTCGCTGAGAGTGAACCGGGCGGTCTGCGAGGGGGCGAGCGGGCCGAAGACGGCCGTCGCGATCAGGCCGATCACGACCACGCCGACCCCGAGCCGCCGCTGCCGGTCCCAGAACCGGGCCGGGGCCGCGGTCTGTGTCAGGTCGTCCACTGTCGCCGTCGACACCGGGGTCACCAGCCCTTCGCCATCGATGCGCCGAGCCGCGCGGAGCGGGCGGCACGCAGGTGGAAGATCGCCTTCACGAGGGCCGGGGCGGCGATGAAGATGACGATCAGGGCCTGGAGCACGGTCACCAGCTCCAGGGAGATGCTCGAGAACGACTGCATCCGGTTGCCGCCGGCGCGCAGCGCGCCGAACAGCACCGCGGCGGCCAGCGTGCCCCACGGCCGGTTGCGGCCGAGCAGCGCGACCAGCAGGCCGTCGAAACCGATGTTGCCGGCCACCTGGGTGGTCAGGGCGTGTGCGGTGCCCAGGACCTGGGTCGCGCCGCCGAGCCCGGCCAGGCCACCGGCGGTGACCATGAGCAGGGTGTACGTCCGCGCGACGCTGATGCCGGCGGTGCGGGCGGCGGCCGGGTTGGCCCCGACCGCGCGCAGCTCGAACCCGAACGCCGACCGCTTCAGCAGCCAGGCGACCGCTGCGGTGGCCAGCACGGCGAGCACGATGCCCAGGTTGACCCGGACCTCGCCGCCGACGGCCGGCAGCTGGGCCGAGGAGTCGACCGGCTCGCTGATCGCGTCGCTGCGCCCGGCCTGCTGGATGCCCTTCTGCAGGATCAGCCAGCTCAGGAACAGGTTGGCGGTGTAGTTCAGCATGATCGTGACGATGACCTCGTGGGCGCCGGTGCGGGCCTTGAGGATGCCCGGCACGAAGCCCCACAGCGCGCCGCCGACCAGGCCGGCGACGAGCGCGGCGATCAGGTGGATCACCGGCGGCAGCGGCAGCAGGAAGCCGGCCAGCGCGGCGCAGATCGTGCCGACGACCGCCTGACCCTGGCCACCGATGTTGAACAGGCCGCCGCGGAACGCCAGCGCCACCGACAGGCCGGTGAACACGAGCGGGGCCGCGTACGTCAGGGTCTCGGAGATCGGGAAGACGACCTGGCGCCAGGTGCCGGTGCCGTTGCTCCAGGCGGTGACCGCGGCCGGGTCGATGATGGCGCCCTTGAACAGGTCCGCGTAGGCGTTGCTGACCACGGTCCAGCTGGCGTTCAGCGCGTCGCCGGGGCGGGCGGTGAAGTACGAGAACGTGTTCAGCACCGCCGGGTCGGACACGATGATCAGGACCGCGCCGATGACCATGGCCATGATGACGGAGAGCACCGTCACCGTGACCGTGTTGGCCGCCCACAGGTTGTGCAGGAAGTGGCTCAGGAAGGAGTCGTCGTCGCCCGGCTTCTCCTTGCCCGGGACAGCGGCCGGTTCCTTCACCGCGGTGGCGACGGCCGGGTCCGCGGCGGGCTCGTCGGCCGGCTTCCGGGGTGCGCCGGCCGGTTCGTCGGTGGTCACTTGGTCCCCTTCTCTGCGGCCCCGTCGCCGTCCGCGGCTTCCCCGGTGACCGGCTCGGCCGGCGCCGCGGCCGAGGGGTCGGTGATGCCGGCCATCAGCAGGCCGATCTCCTCGCGGGGTGTGTCCGGCGAGACGATCGCCAGGATCCGTCCCCTGTACATGACCGCGATCCGGTCGGCCAGGGCGGCGACCTCGTCCAGCTCGCTGGAGATCACCAGCACCGCGGTGCCGACGTCCCGCTCGTGCACGATGCGGCCGTGGATGAACTCGATCGAGCCGACGTCCACGCCGCGGGTGGGCTGCGAGGCGACGAACAGCCGCAGCGGCCGGGACAGCTCGCGGGCCACCACGACCTTCTGCTGGTTGCCGCCGGAGAGCGTGCTGACCGCCGAGTCCGGCGAGGACGTGCGGATGTCGAACTGCTCCACCCGCTCGCGCGCCGCGGTGGCGACGGCCGCGGGGTTGAGCCGGAAGGCGTTGCCGTACGGCGCCCGGTCGTACTGGTCGAGCACCAGGTTCTCGGCGACGGTGAACTCCTTGACCACGCCGTCGAGGCTGCGGTCCTCGGGCACGTAGCCGACGCCGGAGCGCAGGATCTGCTTGGTGGTCATGCCGGTCAGGTCCTCGTTGTCGACCTGGATGGTCCCGGCCCGCGGCTCGCGCAGGCCCATCACGGCCTCCACCAGCTCGGTCTGGCCGTTGCCCTGCACGCCCGCGATGCCGAGCACCTCGCCGGCCCGGACGACCAGGTCGACGCCGTCCACCGCGCGTACGCCGCGGTCGTCGTCGACGATCAGGCCGGTGATCTTGAGGACCTCCCGGCCCGGCTCGGCGGGGGCCTTGGTGACCTCGAGGTTGACCGCGCGCCCGACCATCAGGGCGGCCAGCTCGTCCTCGGGCGTCTCCGGGGAGGCGGTTCCGACCGTGCGGCCGCGCCGGATCACGGTGATCCGGTCGGCGATCTCCTTGACCTCTTTGAGCTTGTGGGTGATGAAGACGATGGACTTGCCGCCGGCGGCGAGGCTGCGCATGACGGCCAGCAGCTCGCCGGTCTCCTGTGGAGTCAGCACCGCGGTGGGCTCGTCGAGGATGAGCAGGTCGACGTCGCGGGTGAGCGCCTTGACGATCTCGACCCGCTGCTGGGCCCCGACCGGCAGGTTCTCCACCAGGGCGTCCGGGTCGACCGGCAGGCCGTAGCGCTCGGAGACCTCCAGCACCTCGCGGCGGGCCCGGCGCCGGTCCAGGAACCCGGCGCGCGCCTTCTCCGCGCCCAGCGCGATGTTCTCCGCCACGGTGAAGACCGGGACGAGCATGAAGTGCTGGTGCACCATGCCGATGCCGGCCGCGATGGCGTCGCGGGGGCTGCGGAAGGTCCGCGCCACGCCGTCGACGAGCACCTCGCCCTCGTCGGGCTGCAGCAGCCCGTAGAGCTGGTTCATCAGGGTGGACTTACCCGCGCCGTTCTCTCCGAGCAGGGCGTGCACCTCGCCCGGTTCGACGGTCAGGTCGATGTGGTCGTTGGCCACCAGGTCGCCGAAGCGCTTGGTGATGCCGCGCAGTTCGAGTCTCAGCGGAATCTCCTGCAGACGAGAGGCTGGTGATCAACGGGGGGACGTTAGCAGCCTGAGCAGAGCCGCCGCGCAGGCCGCGGGGGTGGACCCCACGACCGCGGCGGCCGGTTGCTAGCTCGTGACCCGGTGGCCCGGGAAACGGATCACTTGGGGGCGTTGGCCGACTCGACCTTGACCGTACCCGCGATGATGTCCGCCTTGAGCTTCTCGACCTCGGCCTTGAGGCCGGCGTCGACCTTGCTGTCGAACTGGTTGTACGGCGCGATGGAGACACCGTTGTTCTCCAGCGTGCCCAGGTAGCCCGGGGTGGACGTGAGCGGCTTGCCCGAGGCGCCGTCGGCGACAGCCGTCTCGACCGCGTCGGTGATGTTCTTGACCACCGTGGTCAGGAAGACGTCGCAGTACTGCTCGGCGCTCTTGCAGCCGTCCTGGTCGACCCAGATGACCGACACCTTGCCGCCGGACGCCTTGGCGACGTCCGCGGTGCCCAGGCCCGTGCCGCCGGCCACCGGCATGATGACGTCGGCGCCCTGCGAGACCTGCGAGTTGGTGATGGTCTTGCCCTTGTTCTGGTCCCCGAAGTTCTCGGCGAAGGTGCCGTTCTGCTTCGCCTTGTCCCAGCCGAGCACCTGGACGTTCTTGCTCTTCTGCTTGTTGTAGTACGCCACGCCGTCGGCGAAACCGTCCATGAAGACGGTGACCGGCGGGATCTTCAGGCCGCCGTAGGTGGCCACCTTGCCCGACTTCGAGTAGCCCGCGGCCACGTAGCCGGCCAGGAACGCCGCCTGCTCGGTGGCGAACTGCATCGGGAAGACGTTGGTCGCGTCCGCGATGCTGCTGTCCACGATGCCGAACTGCTGGGTCGGGTTCTCCTTGGCCACCTTCCCGGTGGCGTCGCCCATCAGGCCGCCGACCGAGAGGATGAAGTTGCACTTCTGCGTGACGAACTGCCGCAGGTTGGGCTCGTAGTCGGCCTCGGCCGTCGACGCGACGTACTTCGGGTCGACGGTGTTCTGCGCCTCCTTGGCGGCCTGCAGACCGGCCCAGGCCGAAGCGTTGAACGACCGGTCGTCGATGCCACCGGTGTCGGTGACCATGCACGCCTTATATGCGGCGGCGGCGCTGCTCGCGCCACCGCTCGGGGTCTCATCCGGGGCGTCGCCACAGGCAGCGGCGGCGAGCGAGAGCCCACCCGCCGCGAGAATCGCAACGATTCGCTTCCCACGTACTGGGCGCAAGACGCCCTCCTTCCACAGCGCACCGGCACTTCGCGGTGCGTCTCAGGTCGGGAGCGTAGCCGCAGGCCACGACGGCGGCAGGAAATCGGGCCGGACTGTTGGCGCACCGTTATCTGGCCGCGACCGGCCGGGCTCCTGAACGCCGCTTTAGCAAGGCTGGGGCGGGAAATGCCCGGTTGCCCGAGTAACCCGCCGTTAATCTTTCGGCGGCACGGGACCGACGACCGCGTTTTCTTCGGCGCGCCGCGGTGCCGGGGCACCCGCCCGCCACGCCCGCACGCCCAGCACGCCGACCGTCGTGCCGATCCCCAGCGACGCGGTGATCAGCAGCGCGTGCACCCAGAGGAACGACGTCGGGCTGCCGTCGGCGAACGACCGGTCGTCGCGGTAGATGGCCAGGCCGAACCGGGGCCAGATGAGCCACGTCCAGACACCGACCAGAACCAGGAACGCCGACCACCGTCGCGAGAGCACCACGCCACGAGTATGCCCGCCCGGCCCGGGTGCCCCCGATCAGCCGCCCGAGGTCAGCTTCGCGGCGATGCGGGCGAAGCCGGCGCGTACCTCGGCCTCGGACGGTGGCCGGCCCGGCGTCGTGCGCAGGGGCTCCTCGGCGTCCAGGTCGGTGGCGGTGGTGTCGATGTCCTGGCCGGAGCGGGCCAGCTCGATCTCCGCGCGGATCGCGTCGGCATCGGCCAGCGGCAGCAGCGGTTCGACGACCGCCATCAGGTCCTCGTCGGCCACCACCGCCTGGGCCAGCGCCAGGGCGTGCGGCCGCTCGTACGGCCCGCAGACCAGCGGTTCCCATTCCTCTTCGTCGTCCAGCGCGCCGATGGTGATGATCCAGGGCAGGTCCGCCACCGGTGAGCCGGGCGGCAGGTGCAGCGTCACGAGGGTCCCCACCCGCTCATCATTCCGGGCGGTCGAGCCGAATCCAGGCGTTTTGCCCCACCGGAGCAGTTTTATCGTCAGCTGACAGGTCCACCACGCGACCGTGCGGGCTGGTTGCCGCCCAGGCCGCGCCGAACAGCAGCAACTGGTTGAAGACGTACAGGTAGACCAGCACGCCGACCGCGCTGGCGACCAGGCCGTACGCGGGATTGCGTTCGACCAGGGCCACGAACGTCCGGCCGACCGTGTTCAGCAGCATGATGCCGATGCCGACCTGCAGCACCGGCGGGGCCATCCGGCGCGCGGTCATCCGCAGCCGCGGCACGGCAGCCAGCAGGGCCGCCGCCAGCAGCATGTTGATGCCCAGCGTAAGGATCAGGCTGACCATCGAGCGCAGGAACGACACGTTCCCCCCGGCCATCCATTCGAGCAGTGACTCCAGGCCGTAGGCCGCGAACACCGAGACGCCGAGCAGCAGCAGGATGCCGATCATCACGATCAGGTCGACGACCTGGCGCACGCCGATGTAGCCGGGCTGCTCGTTGAGCCGCCAGATCAGCCGCTGCGAGGAGCGGATCGCCTCCACCCATCGGATGCCGGTGAAGATCAATCCCACCAGACCCACGATGCCGACGGTCCGGCCGCTGTCCACGATCGCCTGCACGTTCAGGAACGGCAGGTTCTCCCTCAGGAATTCCTGCACTATCCGGAAAAGCGCGGTGTTGGAGTTGATCAGGAAACCGAAGACCGAGTAACCGATCAGCGCCAGGGCGAAAACCGCGAAGAAGCCGTAGTAGGCGATCGCGGCGGCGAGCCGCCCGCCGTCCACCTCGTCGTACCGCAGAATCACCCGGCAGAAGTGATCGAAATACTTCCAGCGGTGCCGCAGCGCCATGACCCGTTTCTCGACCGCCGCATACGCCCGCTCAATGGCGTTCACGCCGCTGACCGTACCCAACGGAGCACGGCCTGTCTCCGCAGCCCGGACGCGTTTTCCGCAGGGCGGGGCGGACTAACGCAGACCGCCGAGCGGATAGTCGCGCCGGCGCTGCCAGGGACCCTCGCCACCGTGCGAGAAGAGCGTGAAACCACTGACGGCGAAGCGCGCCGAGAAGCCGGCCAGATCCTCGAAGACCGCGTCCAGCGCGTCGCCCGGCACGTCCTGGGCGACCGTCACGTGCGGGTGGTACGGGAACCGGGTGTCCCGGTTGATCGCCTCGGACGCGGTGATCGCGGCGGCCAGCAGCTCACACTCGCTGATGCCGACCGCGAGGGTCACGAAGACCACCTCGGTGACCGGCCGGAAGGTCCCGGTGCCGCGCAGGTGGATGGTGAACGGCTGCTGGGCCGAGGCCACCGCCTCGAGGTGCTTCTCGACGTGCGGCAGCGCGTCGGTGCGGATCTCGGTCGGGCCGAGCAGCGTGACGTGCGCCGGCGTGTACGCCGCCTGCGGATCGCCCGCCGCACCCCGGCGGCGGGTCAGCTCCGAGCCCCACGGCTCGGGGATGTCGATCGCGACGCCGATCCGCGTCGTCCCCTCGGCCACGCGGGTCAGACCTCGCGCGCCGGGCTGAGGAAGCCGAGGTGCTGGTAGGCGTTGGCCAGCGTGACCGCGGAGACCGCCCGGGCCTTGTCGGCACCGACCGCGAGAACCTTGTCGAGGTAACCCGGGTCCTCCAGGTAGGTGCGGGTGCGCTCCTGGACCGGCTTGACGAACTCGACGAAGACCTCGGCCAGGTCCTTCTTGAGATCGCCGTAGCCGCGGCCGTCGTACTCCTCGAGCAGTTCGTCTATGGTCCGCTGGGTCAGCGCCGCGTACATGGTCAGCAGGTTGCTGATACCGGGCTTGTTCTCCTCGTCGTAGAGGATCTCGCGGCCGGTGTCGGTGACCGCCGACTTGATCTTCTTGGCCGAGCGGGCGGGCTCCTCGAGCAGCTCGAGGATGCCGTTCGGCGACGACGCGGACTTCGACATCTTCGACGTCGGTTCCTGCAGGTCGGTGATCTTCGCGGTGTCGCGCACGATGTACGCCGCCGGCACGGTGAAGGTCTGGCCGAACCGGGTGTTGAACCGCTGGGCCAGGTCGCGGGTCAGCTCCAGGTGCTGGCGCTGGTCCTCGCCCACCGGCACGGCGTCGGCCTGGTAGAGCAGGATGTCGGCGGCCTGCAGGATGGGGTAGGTGAACAGGCCCACGCTGGTGGTGTCCGAGCCCTGCTTGGCCGACTTGTCCTTGAACTGGACCATCCGGCCGGCCTCGCCGAAGCCGGTGATGCAGCTCAGCACCCAGGCCAGCTGGGCGTGCTCGGGGACGTGCGACTGCACGAAGAGGGTGCAGCGCTCCGGGTCCAGGCCCAGGGCGAGCAGCTGCGCCACCGACAGACGGGTGCGGTTGCGCAGGGCCACCGGGTCGTGCCCCATGGTGATCGCGTGCAGGTCCACGACGCAGTAGAAGGCGTCGGCGGTCTCCTGCATGGCCACCCAGTTGCGGACCGCGCCGAGGTAGTTGCCGAGGTGGAAGGAATCGGCGGTCGGCTGGATGCCGGAGAGCACCCGGGGACGGTGGTCGGCGTCGGACATGAGCGCCATTGTGTCAGCTTCGCGGGGCTTTCCGTCAAACGCCCGGCGCCGGATTGTCTGATGTTTGAACGTGTTGACTTATGAGCGTTCTTGGTGGAAAGCTATTCTCGACACAGCGCGCCCGTCCAGCATCCGCTACGAAAGGTCACGACGTGAAACTGCTCGTCACGGGAGGGGCCGGATACATCGGCAGCGTCACCAGCCGGCTGCTGCTCGACGCCGGTCACGAGGTCACCGTCCTGGACAACCTCAGCACGGGCTTCCGCGAGGCGGTCGCGCCCGACGCCACCTTCGTGCAGGCCGACATCGCCGACGCCGGCAGCGTGCTGACCCCGCAGGCCGGCTTCGACGCGGTGGTGCACTTCGCGGGCCTGATCGCCGCCGGCGAGTCGATGAGCAAGCCGGAGCTGTACTGGGACCACAACCTGGTCCGCTCGCTGGCCCTGCTCGACGCGATCCGGGCCGCCGGAGTGCCGCGCGTCGTCTTCTCCTCCACGGCCGCGGTCTACGGCAACCCCACCGAGCTGCCCATCACCGAGGCCGCGGTCAAGGCCCCGACCAGCACGTACGGCGCCACGAAGCTGGCCTTCGACCTCGCGCTGACCTCCGAGACGTTCGCGCACCGGCTGGCCGCGGTCTCGCTGCGCTACTTCAACGTGGCCGGGGCGCTGATCCGCCCCGACGGCACCGCCATCGGCGAGCGGCACGACCCGGAGACCCACCTCATCCCGATCGCCCTGCAGGTCGCCGCGGGCAAGCGGGAGAAGCTGCAGCTCTTCGGCGACGACTACCCGACCGACGACGGCACCTGCGTGCGCGACTACATCCACGTGGAGGATCTGGCCCGGGCCCACCTGCTCGCGCTCGACGCGGCCACCCCGGGCGAGCACAAGATCTACAACCTGGGCAACGGCAACGGCTTCTCCAACCGACAGGTCGCCGAGGTGGCCCGCGAGGTCACCGGCGCGGAGCTGCCCGTCGAGATCGCGCCGCGCCGTGACGGTGACCCGGCCAGCCTGGTCGCCTCGTCGCAGCGGGCTCGCGACGAGCTCGGCTGGACGCCGGAGAAGAACACCCTGACCGACATGATCGGCGACGCCTGGGCGTTCTACCGCAGCCACGTCGCGTGATCTGATCATGGACATGACTGTTGCTTCCTCCGCGGCGCAGGCCTTCCGCGACGCCTACGGCGCCGAGCCCACGGGACTGTGGGCGGCGCCCGGCCGGGTCAACCTCATCGGCGAGCACACCGACTACAACGACGGTTTCGTGCTGCCCTTCGCCCTGCCGCAGCACGTGGTCGCGGCGGCGTCCCCGGCCGAGGGCCCGGACTGGACGGTGTGCTCGACCTTCGCCGAGGGATCCGTCTCGTTCGGGGCCACGGAGCCCGGCGGCGTCGAGGGCTGGGCCGGCTACGTCGCCGGCGTCGTCTGGGCCCTGCAGGAGGCCGGCTTCGAGGTGCCGCCGGCCCGGATCGCGTTCGCCTCGGACGTGCCCGTGGGCGCCGGGGTCTCGTCGTCCGCCGCCCTGGAGTCGGCGGCGCTGACCGCCCTGGTCGAGCTGGGCGGGCTGGAGCTGCCGGTGGCCGACCGGCCGGCGCTGGCCCAGCGCGCGGAGAACGTCTACGTGGGCGCGCCGACCGGGATCATGGACCAGTCGGCCTCGATCCGCTGCACCGAGGGCCGGGCGCTGTTCCTGGACTGCCGGTCGCTGGAGGTCGAGCAGATCCCGTTCGACCTGGCCGCCGCCGGCCTGGCCATCCTGATCATCAACAGCAACGCGCCGCACCAGCACGTCGACGGCGAGTACGGCGCCCGCCGCAAGTCCTGCGAGGAGGCCGCCCGCATCCTGGGTGTGCCGGCCCTGCGCGACGTGGACCCGGCCGGCCTGGACGCGGCGCTGGCCCGGCTCGGCGACGACGTGACGCGCCGCCGGGTGCGGCACATCGTCACCGAGAACCAGCGGGTCCTCGACACGGTGGAGCTGCTGCGCGCGGGCCGGATCCGCGAGATCGGCCCGCTGATGACGGCGTCGCACGCCTCGATGCGCGACGACTTCGAGATCACGGTGGCCCAGGTCGACGTGGCGGTCGAGGCGGCCCTGGCGGCCGGCGCGTACGGGGCCCGGATGACCGGCGGCGGCTTCGGCGGCTGTGTGCTCGCCCTGATCGACGCGGACCGGGCGGACGAGACCACGGCCGCGGTGGAGCGCGCGTACGCGGAGCACGACTTCACCGCCCCGGCCACCTGGCCCGCCGTTCCCGGCCCGGGCGCTGCCCGCCTGTCCTGACGCCGGTCACCGGGCGGGCCCGAGAGCCCGCCCGGTGCTGTCTCAGCGGGGCATCGCCTGCGGCTCGACGTTCGGGCCGCGCACGACCGGCCGGCCGTCCACCCACTCGACCCGGTCCAGCCAGAGCTGCCGCCCCGGGGCGACGCTGCCGATCGCCTCCGGCGGCCACGCGTGGTAGAGCAGCCAGGTCTCCCCGGCCGGCGTGGTGACCAGGAAGCTGTGCCCGGGCCCGGCCGCGGCCGGGGTCGAGCGCAGGATCGGGTTCTCCGCCGCTTTGCGGCACGGCCCGAGCGGACTGTCGCACTCGGCGTAGCCCACGGCGTAGACGTCCTTGTCGAAGGCGTTCGCCGAATAGAACATGAACAGCTTGCCGTCGTGGCGGACCAGCTGCGGCGCCTCGATGACGTGGTCCTCCCAGCCGGCGTCGTTGGTCAGCAGCCGGACCGGCTCACCCACCAGCGACCGGCCGTCCGGGCTGAGCCGGCTGCCGTAGAGGTGGGTCGGCTCCCCGATGTGGTTGCCGTCGTTCTTCCAGTGCAGCCAGAGAGCGCCGTCGGCGTCGGCGTACGGGCTGGCGTCGATCGAGCCGCCCTCGTCGGCCTGGCAGATCAGCGGCTTCGCCGCGTCGTCGACGAACGGCCCCAGCGGGGACCCGGACCGGGCGACGCCGATGCACTGCAGGTTCGCCGCCGTGGACCGGGCCGTGTAGTAGAGCAGGTAACCGCCGTCCGCGGCGATGACCTCGGGCGCCCACGTGTTGCCCCGCTCGGCCCACTTGCCCACCTCGGGCAGCGCGTCCCCGGCCGGGGTCCAGGTGACCAGGTCCGGCGAGGTCATCACCGGCACGTTCTGGCTGGTGTTGTTGGTGCCGTAGGCGTACCAGGTGCCGTCGGCCAGGATCGCGCCCGGATCCGGGAAGTTCTCCTGATACACCGGGTTGGTGAAGGTGGCCACGGCCGACTCCGTTCCCGCCGGCGCGGCCGGCTCCTCCCCGCCGCCGCAACCGGCGGCGAGCGCACATATGGACAGCATGCCGATCAGGCGCCTCACCACCGGCGGAACCGCAGGTAGTCGAAGGACGCGGTGACGGCCGGCTCGGCCCCGCCGTGGGCGATCAGCCCGATCCGCGGGTTGGAGTCCGCGGGCAGGGTCCACACGCCGCCCCAGGTCCAGGTGCGGCCGTCCCGGCTGACCCCGGCCCGGTACTCGTGCTCGCCGTTGACCTCGTCGACGCGGTGGGCCAGCCGCAGCCAGGCGGTGGTGAGCCCGGGGGTGCCGACGATGGTGCCGCCGTACGAGGTGGTGCCGGCGTACGGGATCTCGTAACCGAACTCGACCTGGCGGGTGTTCCAGATCGCCACGGCGGACAGCCGCGCGAACTGGTCGTCACCGGCGTACGCGATGAGCCCGGCCTGCTGGAAGTTGCGCACCGAGTCCTCGCCCAGGTCCAGGGTCAGCTTGGTCTCGGCGATCCAGCTACCCCGCGGCGCCTGCCGCAGCAGCACGCCCGCGCTGTTCGAGGTGCCGGTCAGGTCGGCGTTCTGCACCGGCCAGCGCAGCGCGCCCCCGCCGACGGTCGCCGCCGGGTCGGGCCGCACGAACGTCCAGGCCGGGTTCAGCGCCGAGCCGGTGAACTCGTCGGAGTACGCGGCCAGCATCCGTCCGGGCTCGGGCACGGCAGCCGCCCGGCGGACCGGTTCGGCCGGCGGGCCCACGCTGACGTTGTCCACCTCGGCGGTGGTGGCGGCTGTAACTCCGACGACGGTCCGGCCGCCGTGGCCGCCGGTCCGCCCGCTCGCCACCGTGGTGTCGTCGAGCGTGGCGGTGAGTCGACCGGCGCGGACGTCCACGACCAGGTGGTGCCAGGCCGTCGCGTCGAAGCCGGCCGGCAGCGGAGTCCGGCGGGAGCCGACGGCCAGGGAGTTGCCCGAGATGCGGACCGTCGTGGAGCCGATCGTCAGGCCGGCCGGGCCGCGAAGGTCGGCCTCCGCGCGCAGGTCTCCCCGCTGCGGCGACCGGGCGAGCAGCGTGCCGGATCCGCGGAGCCGGCCGTTCACCGCCGCCCATTTACCCTCGGCCACCCGCCACTGCCGAGGGGACAGGGTGTCGAAGCTGTCCTGCAGCGGTGTGCGGGTGACCGGCTTGGCGACCGGACGCTCGGACGCCCAGGCACCGGCCCGCACGGTCGGCCAGCCGCCGATCCAGTCGAGGCGGTCCAGCAGCATCGGCCGCTCGTTGATCCCGAACGGCTCGTCCAGGTACGGGTCGGCGCGGTCGATGGCGTGGTAGGCGAGCCAGTCCTGGCCGGCCAGGTCGGTGATCAGCCCGTTGTGGCCGGTGCCGACCCACTTGTTGCCGTTGGGGGCGACCACCGGGGTGCCGCCGGCGCGGGAGACGTCCAGCCGCAGGCCGTCGCGGTCGGTGAACGGCCCGCGCGGGTCCCGCGAGCGTCCGGCCGACACCGAGTAGCCCGTGGTGGGGCCCGCGCAGCAGTTGGCCGAGGAGGCGAACAGGTAGTACCAGCCGTCGCGGCGGACGACGTAGGCCCCCTCGAACTTGTTGTCGATCGCGACCCGGGTCGCCGTCCCGGTGACCCGCAGGCCGTCGGCCGACAGTTCACTGACCCAGATGCCGCCGAAGTAGCTGCCGTAGTAGAGGTAGCTGCGGCCGTCCGGGGTGGTCAGCAGGGCCGGGTCGAAGGTCCACAGCCAGCCGCCGTCCCCGCTGGGCCGGGGCGCGACCACGGGCTCGTCGGAGAAGGTCCACGGACCGGTCGGGGTGGGTGCGGTGGCCGCCCCGATCGCCGACCTGCCAGGGCCGCCGGTGGTTTCGGTGACGGTGACGTACATGACCCAACACTGGGGTTGCGATTTGCAGTGCGGCGAAGCCGCCTTGGCGGCGCTGTCGCCGATGCGGCGGACGTCGGGCGCCCAGAAGGCGGCGTTCTCGGCGGCGAACGCCGGACGCTGGCCCTCGGCGAAGGCGTCGCCCACGTACGTCCACGACACCAGGTCGGCCGAGCGCGCGGTCGGGATCCGGTGGAAGACCTTCTCGCCCTCGCGCAGCGGGTCGGTGGTGCCGTACGCGTACCAGAAACCGTCGTCGCCCCGCACGACCATCGGGTCGGCGAACGTGTCCGCGAAGGACGCGGAGACCGGGTTGGTGTAGGTCTGCCGCTGCGGCGCGGCCTGTGCCGCAGCGGGAGTGAGCAGCAGAATCGCCGCGGCGAGCGCGGCCGTGCACCGTCGCATGAGATCAGCCCTTCAGGCCGGACCGGGAGACACCCTCGATGATGTAGCGCTGGCTGACCATGAACAGGATCAGCGCCGGGATGCTGGCCAGCGCGGCGCCGGCCATGATCACCGGGTAGTTGATGTTGTAGGCGCCCTGCAGCGTGCCCAGGCCGGGCGGCAGCGTGAAGTTGTCCGGGCTGAACAGCGTGTAGACCGGCCAGATGAAGTCGTTCCAGTTGGTCAGGAAGCTGATCACGGCCAGGGTGGCCAGGGCCGGCTTGGACAGCGGCAGGATCACCTTGGTGAAGATCTGCCAGGAGTTGGCCCCCTCCAGCAGGGCGGCCTCCTCCAGCTCCCGGGGCAGTCCCAGGAAGAACTGCCGCAGGAAGAAGACCCCGAAGGCGCTGGCCGCGCCGGGCACGATCAGCGCCCAGAGGCTGTCCAGCCAGCCCAGCCGGTCGATGATCAGGAAGTTCGGGATGATCAGCGTGAAGATCGGCACGAACAGCGTCGCGATGATCAGGGCGAAGACGATCTTCTTGCCCCGGAACTCCATCCGCGCCAGCGCGTAGGCGGCCATCGAGGCGACGATGAGCACCAGCAGCGCCTGCCCGGTCGCGGCGACGAGGCTGTTGAGGAACCAGCGCAGCACCGGCGTCTGCGAGTCGCCGGTGAACAACGTGTCGTACGCGCTGCTCGTCGGGTCGGCCGGCAGGATCGTCGGCGGGACCCGGGTGGCCTCGTCGGCGCTCTTGAACGAGGTGGTCAGCATCCACACGATCGGGGCGATGAAGACCAGGCTGAGCAGGCCCAGCAGGGAGTACCAGGCGATACCGCGGAATCTGCCCATGGCTAGTCCTTCTCCCGGAACAGGCGGAAAGTGATCATGCTGACCAGCAGCAGGCCGAGGGTGAGCAGGTAGCTCATCGCGGCCGCGCTGCCCATCCGGTAGTTGCGCAGGCCCTCCTCGGCGATGTACATGATCGCCGTGCGGGTCTCGACACCCGGCGCACCCTGGGTGATCAGGTACGCCTGGCCGAACATGTTGCTGGAGGCCAGGATCGTGTTGATCACGATGAACAGCAGCACCGGCCGCAGCCCGGGCAGGGTCACGTGGCGGAACTCGGCCCAGCGGCCGGCTCCGTCCACCTTGGCCGCGTCGTAGAGCTCCCGCGGGATGTCCTGCAGCCCGGCCAGGTAGATGACCGCGTTGAACCCGAGTGTCCACCAGACGGTCACGCCGACCAGCGAGATCCACGCCCAGGGCAGACCCGTGGTCCAGGCGGTGTCGTCGGGCAGGCCGATCGCGCCCAGCATGGCGTTGATCGCGCCCAGGTTCGGGTCGAGCAGGAAGCGCCACAGCACGCCGATGACCGCCACACCCAGCACGTACGGCGCGAAGTACACCGCCCGGAAGAAGGTGCGGCCCTTGAACGAGCGGTTCAGCAGCAGCGCGATCGCCAGCGGCACAGTGACCAGCAACGGCACGCTGAACACCGTGAAGATCGCGGTGGCCTGCATGCTCTGCCAGAAGAAGTCGAACACCGGCGACGCGCTGTCGAACAATGCCTGGTAGTTGTCCAGCCCGACGAAGGGCTTGCCGGGCAGCAGGTAGTCCCACTCGTGCAGGCTGATCCAGAGCCCGTAGCCGGCCGGCACGAGCGTGAAGGTCGTGAACAGCAGCGCATAGGGCAGCAGGTACAGGTAAGGGGTGACGCCCGCCCCCCGCCTCGGCGCCCGGGTCGCGGGCGCCGAGGCCGAGGTGGTGGCCGTCTCCAGCACGTCCACCATGGTGGTCAGCCGCCGTACTTCTTGCGGTTCTGCTCGAGGATCTGGTTGGCCTTGGCGGCCGCGTCGGCCAGCGCCTTGCCCGGCTCCTTGCGCAGCAGGATGGCCTCGTTGACCGCGGTGTCCACGGTGGCCAGCGCGTCCGGGATGCCCGGCACCGACGGCGGGAAGTGCAGGTTGTCGATCTGGGTGCCGATCGCCGCCTGCTCCTTGAGCGCCGCGAACTCGGGACTGTCGCGGATCTCCTTGCGGGCCGGCACCTGGCCGCCCTTGGCCCACTCCAGCGACTGCTGGCTGATGAAGTTGATGAAGACCTTGCCGGCCTGCAGCTTGTTGGCGTCCTGGGTGCGCTGCTTGAACTGCACGAACTGGTGCGAGCCGGCCCACGCGGCGGGCTGGGTGCCGATCTGCGGCAGCGCCGAGACGCCCCACTCCATGCCCTTGACCCCGCGCAGCGTGTTGATCGTCCAGATGCCGTTCCAGTTGAACGCGGCCTTGCCGTTCTGCAGGGCGATCAGGTCGGCGTCCTGGGCCACGTTCTTCGGGCTGTAGCCGTTCTTGACCAGGTCGGTGAGCCAGGTCAGCGCCTGCACCCCGGGCTGCTCGGCGAACAGCGGCTTGGTCGCCTTCTCGTCGAACAGCTGGCCACCGAACTGCCAGGTCAGCGCCTCGAACTGCAGCGTGCCGGTGAACGGGAACGGGGTGGCCCAGTGCCCCTGGACACCCTTGGCCTTGAGCTTGTCCAGAGCCGCCATGTACTCCTCGTTGTTGGTCGGCGGCTTCTCCGGGTCCAGCCCGGCGGCCTGCAGAACCTTCTTGTTGTAGAACATGCCCAGCGGGTGCACGTCCAGCGGGATGGCGTACCGCTTGCCGTTGTAGACCGCGGCCTGCCACACCGGCGGCGAGAAGTCGCTCTCGTTGAGCTGCAGCGACTTGGCCAGGTCGTCCAGCGCCAGGATCACGCCGCGGGCGGCGTTGGTGGCGACCTGGTCGACGTGCATGATGCCCAGGTCCGGGCCGTTGCCGGTGGACACCGCGGCGGGGACCTTCTGGTAGTAGTCGGCCCACTCGTACACGTTCATCGTGACCTTGATGTTCGGGTTCGCGGTGTTGAACTTGTCCACCAGCGACTTCATCACCGGGCCGTCGCCGCCGGTGAAGCCGTTCCAGAAGGTCAGCGCCACGTTGGGCCCGGTGTAGCTGGTCGCCGCGGGCTGGGCGTTCTCGCCGCCACCGCCGACGACGGGGTTGGGCCCGTCGTCGCCGCAGGCGCCGAGCATGACGGCGCCGCCGGCGCCGACGCCGAGCCCGAGCAGGCCGCGGCGGGTGAGATGTGGTTTCACGGTTTCTCCTCGGGGGTGAAGCTCAGGGCGTGCCAGGAGACAGGGGGAAGCAGGACGGTGGCGCGGCCACCGTCGAGGGCGGGCATTTCTTCGGTACGGGGACGGACGCGATCAGGAGCAGCGGCGGTGTTGCCGATGGACGGGTCGTCCTCGGCGAGCCGGATCCACTGTCCCGGGCGGAGTCCGGGGAAAGCCCGCAGGTCGAGGTCCAGCGGGACAGCCTCGGTGCCGCGGTTGACGGCGAAGACGGCGAGCCGGCCGGTGCGCTCGTCGAGGGTGGCGACCGCGTCCACCACGGGCACCTCGCCGTAGCGGCCGGTGGGCATGGTCGGTGACTGCACGGCCACCCGCAGCACGGTGCCGTGGGCCAGCCGGGCGGTGTGGGCGAACGGGTGGAAGATGGTCTGCCGCCAGGCCGGCCCGCCGGGCGTGGTGCGGATCGGGGCGATGATGTTGACCAGCTGCGCCTGGGCGCCGACGGTGACCCGGTCGGCGTGGCGCAGCATGCTGATCAGCAGGTTGCCCACGACCATCGCGTCGGTGGCGGTGTAGTCGTCCTCGATCAGTGCCGGGGTGTCCTCGATCGGCCGGTCCTCCGGCTCGGTGAAGCGGGACTGGTACCAGACGTTCCACTCGTCGAGGGCCAGGTTGATCCGCTTCTGCCGGCGCAGCTTGGCCCGGACGTGGTCGGCCGTGGCGACGATGTCGTCGATGAAGCCGTCGAGGTTGACCGCGGCGGCCCGGAAGCTCGCCTCGTCCTGGCTCTCCGGGTCGTAGTAGCTGTGCAGCGACAGGTAGTCCACGTGGTCGTAGGTCTGCTCCAGCACCGTCGCCTCCCACCCGGCGAAGGTCGGCATGTCGGCCTTGGAGCTGCCGCAGGCGACCAGCTGGATGGTGGGGTCGACGCGCTTCATGGCGTGCCCGGCGCGGGCGGCCAGGCGGCCGTACTCCAGGGCCGTCATGCTGCCGATCTGCCAGGGCCCGTCCATCTCGTTGCCCAGGCACCAGAGCCGGATGTCGTGCGGGCGGGCCACGCCGTGCTTGCGGCGCAGGTCGGCGGCCGCGGTGCCGTCCGGGAGGTTGCAGTACTCGACCAGTTCGGCGGCCTCGACGATGCCGCGGGTGCCCAGGTTGACCGCCATCATCGGCTCGACGCCGGCCAGCTCGGCCCAGCGCATGAACTCGTTGAGCCCGAAGGCGTTGCTCTCCAGCGACCGCCAGGCCAGGTCGAGGCGCCGCGGCCGGTCGCCGACCGGCCCGACCCCGTCCTCCCAGCGGTAGTTGGAGACGAAGTTGCCGCCCGGGTAGCGCACCAGCGTGACGCCCAGCTCGCGGACCAGCTCGAGCACGTCGGTGCGGAGCCCGTCGGTGTCCGCGGCGGGGTGGCCGGGCTCGAAGATGCCGGTGTAGACGCAGCGACCCATGTGCTCGACGAACGAGCCGAAGAGCCGCCGGTCGACCGCACCGATGGCGAAGGCGGGGTCGAGGGTCAGCCGGGCCTTGTCCACGTAGCGCTCCTGTCCGCAGTCCTGTGTGCCGCCTCACACTGTTTACAACGTTGGAACCAACGTTGTAAAGAGGTCGACACATGGTCGTTACCTGGGACGATGCGATTTGTGGTGCTTAGCTGCCTAAGGTGCTCTCCCGCGCCACCAGGCGGTGACTGACCCGCAGCTCGCGGGGAGCCGCGGTGGCCGCCTCACCCTCACCGAGGCGCTCGGCGAGCAGGTCCACGGCGAGTTCGGCGATCCGGCCGAGGTCCGGAGCGATGGTGCTCAGGGTCGGCGTGCTGAACCGGCCGTCCTCGATGTCATCGAAGCCGATCACCGCAACGTCGCCGGGCACCGAGTAACCCCGTTCCAGCAACGTGCGGACGGCCCCGAGGGCGAGCAGGTCGTTGAAGCAGAACACCGCGTCGGGCGGCCGCGGGCCGTCCAGCAGCCGGGCCATCGCGGCGGCACCGTCGGCGCGGTGGAAGCTCTCCACCTCGGCGACCAGCGCCGGATCAGCCGGCAGCCCGGCCTGCTCCAGCGCCGCGCGGTAACCGGCGAGCCGCTGCTGAGCGGTCACCGCCGACGGGAAGTCCTGCGCCCCGATCGCCGCGATGCGCCGCCGTCCCGACTCGGCCAGGTGCCGGGTCGCGTCGGCCGCCGCGGCGGTGTTGTCGATCGCGACGTGATCGGCCGGACCGTGCCACACCCGCTCGCCGAGCAGCACCATCGGGGTCTCGTCGCCGCCGCGCGCCAGCTCCTCACCGGCCAGCGCCAGCGGGCTGAAGATCAGGCCGTCGATCGCATGCCGGCGCAGCCCGGCGACCAGGTTGCGCTCCCGCTCGGCGTGCCCGTCGGTCTGGTCGATCAGCACGGTCCAGGAGCGGCGCTCGGCCGCGTGCACGATCCGCCCGGCCAGCTCGGCGAAGTACGGCGACTGCAGCTCGGGCACCGCCAGCGCGATCACCCCGGACCGGCCGCTGCGCAGCTGCCGGGCGGCCATGTTCGGCTTGTAGCCCAGCGCGTCGATCGCCTGCTGCACCCGGGCGCGGGTCTCCGGGGCGACGTGCACGTAGCCGTTGACCACATTGGAGACGGTCTTGATCGACACGCCCGCCTGTGCGGCTACGTCCTTCAGACCCGGAGGCACCGGCCTCGCCCACTCTCATCGCCCGGCTGCGCCCGGACTATACAACGATGGAAACCGCCCCGTCCCACCCATTCCTGGCGCGGGCCGGGGCGGCGTGCGTCCATCGCCTGCCGGGTCCGGCCTACTGGGCCTCGATGATCATGCCGGCGCCGACCGTACGGTTGCTCGACTCGTCGATCAGGATGAAGCCGCCGGTGGTGCGGTTGCGGCGGTACTCGTCGGCCAGCAGCGGCACCGTGGTGCGCAGCTTCACCCGGCCGATCTCGTTCAGGCCCAGCTGCGGCGCGTCCTCGTCGCGGTGCAGCGTATTCACGTCCAGGCGGTACTGCAGGCCGCGGACCACCGTGCGCGCCGTACGGGTGGTGTGCTTGATCGTGTACTTCGCGCCGACGCGCAGCGGCGCCGTCTCGTCCATCCAGCAGATCATCGCCTCGACGTCCTGGGCGACCGCCGGCGCGTTGTTCGGCCGGCAGATCATGTCGCCCCGGGAGATGTCGATCTCGTCGGTCAGCCGGACCGTCACCGACATCGGCGGGAACGCCTCGTCGACCGGGCCGTCCGCGGTGTCGATCGCGGCGATCTTGCTGGTCATCCCGGACGGCAGCACCATCACGTCGTCACCGGGCTTGAGCACACCCGAGGCGACCTGTCCGGCGTAGCCGCGGTAGTCGGTCACGTCCTTGGACTGCGGGCGGATCACGTACTGCACCGGGAACCGCACGTCGACCAGGTTGCGGTCCGAGGCGATGTGCACGTGCTCCAGGTGGTGCAGCAGCGACGGGCCCTCGTACCAGGGGCTCTTCTCGGAGCGGGAGGCGATGTTGTCGCCGTCCAGCGCCGAGATCGGGATGACCGTCAGGTCGGGCGCGTCGAGCTTGGCCGCGAACGAGGTGAACTCGTCGGCGATCTTCTCGTAGACACCGCGGTCCCAGTCGACCAGGTCCATCTTGTTGACACAGAGCACCAGGTGCGGCACCCGCAGCAGGCTGGTCAGGAACGCGTGCCGGCGGGACTGCTCGACCAGGCCCTTGCGGGCGTCGACCAGGATCAGCGCCAGGTCGGCCGTCGAGGCGCCGGTGACCATGTTGCGGGTGTACTGGATGTGCCCGGGGGTGTCGGCGATGATGAACTTGCGCCGCGGCGTCGCGAAGTAGCGGTACGCCACGTCGATGGTGATGCCCTGCTCCCGCTCGGCGCGCAGGCCGTCGGTGAGCAGCGCGAGGTTGGTGTACTCGTCGCCGCGCGCGGCGCTGACCGCCTCGACCGCCTCGAGCTGGTCGGCGAAGATCGTCTTGGTGTCGTAGAGCAGGCGGCCGATCAGCGTCGACTTGCCGTCGTCCACGCTGCCCGCGGTGGCGAACCGCAGCAGGTCCATCGGACGGGCCGTCGCCTCGTCCGGCTCCAGAACTGCCTGACTCATCAGAAGTAGCCTTCCCGCTTGCGGTCTTCCATCGCGGCCTCGCTGACCTTGTCGTCGCCCCGGGTGGCACCGCGCTCGGTGATCCGGGTCGCCGCGACCTCGTCGATGACCTTGTCGACCGTGTCGGCCTCGGACAGCACGGCGGCGGTCTGCGACGCGTCGCCGACGGTGCGGTAGCGCACCCGGCGGGTCTCGACCGTCTCGCCGTCCCGGGGCACGATGAACTCGTTCACCGCGTAGAACATCCCGGCGCGCTCGACGACCTCACGGTCGTGGGCGTAGTAGATGCTCGGCAGCGCGATGCGCTCCTTGGCGATGTAGTGCCAGACGTCCAGCTCGGTCCAGTTGGACAGCGGGAACACCCGGATCGACTCGCCGGGGTGGTGCCGGCCGTTGTAGAGCGACCACAGCTCGGGGCGCTGGTTCTTCGGGTCCCACTGGCCGAACTCGTCGCGGAAGCTGAACATCCGCTCCTTGGCCCGGGCCTTCTCCTCGTCGCGGCGGGCGCCACCGAAGAGGGCGTCGAAGCGGTACTTCTCCACCGCGGCGAGCAGCACCGGGGTCTGGATCCGGTTGCGGGTGCCGTCGGGCAGCTCCCGCACCAGGCCGGAGTCGATGGCCTCCTGCACGCTGGCGATCACCAGGTTGAGCCCCAGCTCGGCGACGCGGGTGTCGCGGTACTCCAGCACCTCGGGGAAGTTGTGCCCGGTGTCGACGTGCATGACCGGGAACGGGATGCGCGCGGGGGCGAACGCCTTCTCCGCCAGGCGCAGCATCACGATCGAGTCCTTGCCGCCGGAGAAGAGCAGGACCGGCCGCTCGAACTCGGCCATGACCTCACGCATGACGAAGACGCTCTCGGCCTCGAGGGCGTCGAGATGCGAGACGCGGTAGGGCTTCGTCTGGCTCATGGATTCCAGACCTTTCCAGTGTCGGCCGAATTCATCCGGGGGGATTTATGGGAGGTGTCGCTGCAACGCTGCGAGCAGACGGGGCGCAAGGTCCTTGCGACAGACCACCAGATCCGGCAACTTCGGATCGGCCTGGTTGTATTTCAGCGCAGTTCCGTCGATACGGGAAGCATGCAGTCCAGTGGCCGACGCCACAGCCACCGGGGCGGCACTGTCCCACTCGTACTGGCCGCCCGCGTGCACGTAGGCGTCCGCGTCGCCGTTGATCACCGCCGCGATCTTCACCCCGGCGGAGCCCATCGGGACCAGCTCGGCCCCGATGTCCTCGGCCAGCGCGGTGACGAAGGCCGGCGGGCGGGTACGGCTGGCGGCGATCCGGATCGGGCCACCGGTCGCGGCGCCCAGCGGCAGCGGCGGGTACGCCGGCGGGTGGTCGGTGGCGAACGTCCGGTGCTGGGCCGGCATCGCCACGGCGCCCGCGGCCAGGCAGCTGGGCCGGGAACAGTCGGCGGTCCACAGGGCGACGTGCACGGCCCAGTCGGACCGGCCCTCCTCGGAGAACTCGCGGGTGCCGTCCAGCGGGTCGATGATCCAGACCCGGGAGGCGTCCAGGCGGTCCGGGCGTACGGCGTCGTGCCGGTCGTCCGCCCACGCCACCCGGGAGTGGTCGTCCTCCTCCGAGAGCACGGCGTCGGCCGGGCGCCACCGGGCGAGCTCGGCGCGCAGCAGATCGTGGGCGGCCTTGTCGCCGGCGTTCTTGAGGAGCTTGCCGTCGGCGTACCCGACCTCCTCGCGGACCTTGAGCAGCACCTGGCCGGCGCGGTCGGCGAGCCAGCGCGCGAACGCGGCGTCGATGACCGGCGGCGTGCCGCTGTCCCCGGCGGGCTCCCGCTGGCCTGCTATGCGCGCCGACGTCCCTGTCTGCTCGCTCATGTACCCGCTCCCTGTCGGTCTAGTAGGCCCCTGACGACCGGACCACGGCCGTCATGGTGCGCAAAAGGATCACCAGGTCCAAGCTGAGGGACCAGTTCTCCACATAGCGAAGGTCCAGCCGTACCGTCTCCTCCCACGACAGGTCCGATCGTCCGGAAACCTGCCATAGGCCCGTCATGCCCGGCTTGACGGCAAGACGGCGGCGCACGTCGTCGGCGTAGACGGCAACCTCGGACGGCAACGGCGGCCGTGGCCCGACCAGCGACATCTGCCCGGCGATCACGTTCAGCAGTTGCGGCAGCTCGTCCAGGGACAGCCTCCGCAACCACCGGCCGACCGGGGTCACGCGCGGGTCGTCGCGCATTTTGAAGAGCACACCGTCGTGCTCGTTGAGATGCCGGAGCTCGGCCAGCCGGGCCTCGGCGTCGACGTACATACTGCGGAACTTGAAGATGCGGAACTCGGACCCGTCACGCCCGACCCGCACCTGACGGAAGAGTACCGGGCCGCGTGAAGTCACCCGGACGCAGAGTGCGACCCCGAGCAGCAACGGACCGAAGAGAACGAGCAGCGCAAGGGCCCCGACCCGGTCCACGAGGTCCTTCACGATCCGGGCGCCGCCGTGCAGCCGCGGATGCTCGACGTGCAGCATCGGCAGCCCGTCGAACGGCCGGATCGTGGTGCGCGCCCCGGCGACGTCGATGAGGGCGCTCGCCACCACCAGGTCGACCTCGTCGCGCTCGAGGCGCCAGGCCAGCCGGCGCAGCGCCGCGCCGTCCAGCTCCGGGCAGCTCAGCACCACCACGGTGTCCGCGTCGGCGGCGTCGACCGCGGTCGCGACATCGTCGAAGGTGCCGAAGACCGGCAGGTCGATGACCCCGTCGTGGTCCGGCGGCAGGCACGCGCCGACCACCTCCAGCCCGTGGTACCGCTCGCGGCGCAGCTGCCGGGTGATGCCGATGACCGACAGCTCGTGACCGACCACGATCACCCGGCGCAGCCGCTCGCCGCGGGACCGGGCGATGTGCAGCCGCTTGCGCAGGGCGAACCGCAGGACCACGGCGGAGACCATCGCGGTGGGCAGCGCGGCCAGGACGTAGGACCGGGCCAGATCAAGATCGAGCGCGTACGACACGACGGCCACACCCGCGATCAGGCCGATCCCACCCCGGATCACCCGCTGGTACTCGTCCGTGCCGACGAACAGGAAACGACGCTCGTACGCCCGGCTCACCACCAGCACGGCCAGCAGCGCCAGCGGCAGCAGCGCCGACAGCCACAGATACGACCGGTTGTAGGTGGTCACCTCGTCGCCGAAGCGCAGCCCGAAGGTCACCGCGCCCGCGGCAATGCCGGCGAGCAGGTCACAGAGGACCAGGGTGCGCACGTACTGCCGCTCCCAGCGCTGACGCCGCGACATCGCCGCGTGCCGGCCCCGGACCCGGACGAACGGCCGGCTCGCCGGGCGGGCCGCGGAGGAGCGGTTGGGCTCGGCCGACCAGTGCCGCTCGACGGCCCGGTTGCGGGCCCGGCCGGCGGGAACCCGGCCACCGGCACCGGCCAGCGGCGGCGCGTTGTCAGCGACGTCCTCACCGGCGTCGTCCCCGGCCGGCCGGGCCGGCGACAGGATCTTGCTGTTACGAGCCCGGTACGGCGACGGCCGGTGCGGACGGGGGCCGTGGTTGCCGGGCGGATGGTTGGCCGGACCGTGCTGCTCCGGCGGCTCCGACGGGACGACGTCACGGCGTTGCACCGTCGGCAGCACCACCGTCGGCTCACCCAACGTCGCCTCGTGGCTCTCGGAGAGTTCCTGCCGCACCCGAACCTCCCCCGTACCGCGTGGTGTCCGCACACCGTTTGGGTGCGCTACGTGACCAACGCGCTAACCGGGGGAGGCGTCACGGGACCGTTAGACGGACAAAACAGCCTAATCGATCTGTCCGTTCTGGCAGTATCCCATCAGCTTCCGTGGTATTTGTTCTGCGCCCACTCGACACCCTCGAGCACCACGGCCTCCACCACGTCCGCCGCCCGGTCCACCAGGAACTCCAGCTCCTTGCGCTCCGCCCCGGCGAAATCCGACAACACGTAGTCGGCGGGATCCTGGCGCCCCGGCGGCCGGCCGATGCCGAACCGGACCCGGGCGTACTCCTTGCTGCCGAGCGACTTCGACATCGAACGCAGCCCGTTGTGACCACCCTCACCGCCGCCGCGCTTCACCCGTACCTGCCCGTACGGCACATCCAGCTCGTCGTGCACGGCCACGATGTTGTCCACCGGCACCTTGAAGAACTGGGCCAGCGCCACCACCGGCGCACCGGACAGGTTCATGAAGGTCAGCGGCTTGGCCAGGATCAGCTTCGGGCCACCGAAGCCCAGCCGGCCCTCCGCCACCTCGGCCACCGCACGCTTCTGCCGGCCGAACTTGCCGCCCACCCGCGAAGCCAGCAGGTCGGCCACCATGAAACCGACGTTGTGCCGGTTACCCGCGTACTCGCGGCCGGGATTGCCCAGGCCGACCACCAGCCAGGGTGCGTCCTCGGTCATCAAGCTCTCCTTACGACAGCAGGGAAAGTGCCGTCGGCACTTTCCCTGCAGATCGCGGTTCTCGGATCAGGCGGTGCTAGCTCAGGACGCGGCGTCCTCGGAGGTCCCGTCGGCCTCGGCGGCGGCCGCGGCCTCACCGGCGTCGGCGGAGTCACCCTCGAGCTGCTCGGCAGTCTGCGCCGCGGTCACCATCGCCAGCACGAAGTCGGCGTCGACGGCCAGCTCGGTGCCCTCGGGCAGCGTCACGTCACCCGCGGTGACCTGCGAACCGGCCTCCAGGCCCTCGATCGAGACCTCGAAGCCGCTCGGCAGGTGCATCGCCTCGGCGGTGACCGCCAGCGTGTTGGACTCGTTGACGATCAGCGTGTTGCGGGCGGCCTCGCCGACCAGCGTCACCGGGACGTCGACCTGGACCTTCTCGCCACGCTTGACGATGATCAGGTCGACGTGCTCGTACGTCTCCTTGATCGGGTCACGCTGGATCGCCTTGGGCAGGGCCAGCGTCGCGCCCGTGCCACCGACGACGTCGATGGTGAACACCTGGTTGAGACCGCCGTGCCGGATCGCGGCGGCGAACTCACGGGCGGGCAGCGCGATGTGGACGGGGGCCTCGCCGTGTCCGTACAGCACGGCAGGCACCAGGCCGGCCCGGCGCGTGCGGCGGGCACCACCCTTGCCGAACTCGGTACGGGGCTCGGCGCTGATCTTTACCTCGGACACGGGGATACTCCTGAAAACGTTGGAACGGGCGGCGTGAGAAGTCGGCGGGCTGCGGGCATTCGGCGCTCGGCGAAGGGGCGCGCGGGCACAGGCCCGGAGCACCGCGTCGATCACGGTGCCTCAAGCGAACTCTGCAAACTGCAGCAGACCGCGTGGCACCCTCGCCGTGGCAACCGCACCAGCTTACCTGCCACTCCGGCGGGCGGACCGGCGGGTCCCGCCGGATCACTCTCCCTGCGGAAATTTCACCCGCACGAATGCAACTTGCATCGCCGATCAAGCTACTTCCCGCCACAAACCGGACGCCCGCTCCGCGCCGATCCCCCACCTCGTGGTGGCGACGGTCAGCTCCCCCATCTCGCGGTGGGAACGGTCAACTCAGGCCGCCGAACAGGGTGGTGACCGAGCCGTCGTCGAAGACCTCGCGGATCGCGCGGGCCAGCAGCGGCGCGATCGACAACACGGTGATCTTGTCGAGCTGCTTCTCCGCCGGCAGCGGCAGCGTGTTGGTCACCACGAGCTCACTGATCCGGCTGTTCTTCAACCGCTCGGTGGCCGGATCCGACAGCAACGCGTGCGTCGACGCCACGATCACGTCGGCGGCACCCGAATCGAACAGGATGTCCGCGGCCTTGGTGATCGTGCCACCGGTGTCGATCATGTCGTCGACGATCAGGCACACCCGGCCCTCGACCTCACCGACCACCCGGTTGGCCACCACCTGGTTCGGCTTCGACGGGTCCCGCGTCTTGTGGATGAACGCCAGCGGGCACCCGCCCAGCCGGTCCGTCCACCGTTCCGCCACCCGCACCCGGCCCGAGTCCGGGGCCACGACCGTCATCGGCCGGCCCTCGAACTTCTTGATGATGTGCTCCGCGAGGATGTCCATCGCGAACAGGTGGTCCACCGGACCGTCGAAGAAGCCCTGGATCTGCGCGGTGTGCAGATCCACGGTGAGGATCCGATTGGCCCCCGCCGTCTTCAACAGATCCGCGATCAGCCGCGCGGAGATGGGCTCCCGGCCGCGGTGCTTCTTGTCCTGCCGCGAGTACGGATAGAACGGCAGCACGACCGTGATCCGCTTCGCCGACCCCCGCTTCAGCGCGTCGACCATGATCAGCGTTTCCATGACCCAGGTGTTGATACCCGCGGTCATCGACTGCACCACGAAAGCGTCCGAGCCCCGCACCGAGTCCTTGAACCGGACGAAGATCTCTCCGTTGGCGAACTCGTACGAGTCGGACCGGGTCGGCGCTACGCCGAGCACCTGCCCGATCTCCTCCGCCAGCTCCGGGAAGCCCCGGCCGGAGAAAAGCATCAAACTCTTACGGTTCTCCGCGACGATGCTGCCCATCGGCTCGTCCGCTCCCGTGCAATCGAGGGGGTTGTCACCTGAAGTATCACCCGCGGCCAGGCCGGCGCCGCGAACGGCGGCCCGGTCGTGGGATGCCTCACCCCAGCTTGCGCCGGTTACGCGCCGGTGTCCTCAGTCTCCGGCTTCCCGGCCCGATCCGCAGCCTCGGCCGAGACGGTGCCCGGGCGCCTGCGGGCCACCCAGCCCTCGACGTTGCGGTGCGGCGCCCGGGTGACCGCCAGATTGCCCGCCGGCACGTCCTTGGCGACCGCACTGCCGGCAGCCACGTACGCCCCCGGACCGATCTCCACGGGAGCGATCAGCACGGTGTCACTGCCGACGAAAGCCGCCTCGCCCACGGTGGTGTGATGCTTGTTCACCCCGTCGTAGTTGGCGAAGATCGTGCCCGCCCCGATGTTGGCCTTCGGCCCGATCGTCGCGTCACCCACGTACGTCAGGTGCGGCACCTTGGCCCCGGCCCCCAGCTCGGCGTTCTTCGTCTCGACGAAGCCACCGACCTTGGACTTGCGACCCAGCCGCGTCCCCGGCCGCAGGAACGAGAACGGGCCCACAGTGGCGTCCGGCCCGATCTGCGCGCCGATGCAATGGGTCCGCAGCACCGTGGCACCGGAAGCCACCACCGTGTCGATCAGCGTCGTGTCCGGGCCGACCACGGCGCCGGTCGCCACCGTCGTCGCCCCCTGCAACTGCGAATTCTGATCCACCACGGCGTCGGGCTCCAGCGTCACCGTCACGTCGATCCAGGTCGTCGCCGGATCGAGGATCGACACCCCGGCGCGCATCCACTCGGTGTTGATCCGGTCCCGCAACAGCCCCCGCAGCCGCGCCAGCTCGGCCCGGTCGTTGCACCCCAGGGTCTCCAGCGCGTCGGCGGCCACGTGCACCCCCACCGCGTGCCCGACCGCGGCGAGCAGCCCGAACACGTCGGTCAGATACTCCTCACCCTGGTCGTTGTCGGTGGAGAGCTTGCCCAGCGCCTCCCGCAGCAACGCGGCGTCGAAGGCGTAGATCCCGGCGTTCACCTCACGGACGGCCCGCACCTCGGCCGAAGCGTCCCGCTCCTCCACGATGCGCTCCAGGTTGCCGTCACCGTCACGCACGATCCGGCCCAGCCCGGTCGGGTCGGGCACCTCGGCGGCCAGCACGGTCGCACCCCGGCTCGTCGACTCGTGCGCGGCGACCAGCGCCTCGACGGTGCCGGGCCGCAGCAACGGCACGTCGGCGTTGAGCACCACGACGGTGCCGGTGGCCTCGGGAATGGCGTCCAGGGCGATTCGGACGGCGTGCCCGGTGCCGTTCTGCTCGGCCTGCAGGACCGGGGTGGCGCCGGGGGCGATCTCGGTGAGGTGCGCGCGGACCTGGTCGGCCTTGTGCCCGACGACCACGACGGTGCGCGAGGCCCGGGCGGCCTCGGCGGCGTGCAGGACGTGCCCGAGCAGGGTGCGCCCGAGCAGCGGATGCAGCATCTTCGGCGTGGCGGACTTCATCCGCTTGCCCTCACCGGCGGCGAGAACGACAACGGTACGGCTCCGGGCCTGGCTCACGCGGACTCCATTGATCGCAGTGGCGGTGCAAGCGGCGCTAACTCAGCCGCACGGACTCAAGACCTGAGTCCCCTACCATAAAACAAGCTCGGCCGCCAGGGTTCGAACCCGGAACTTTCGGACCAAAACCGAAGGTGATGCCTATTTCACCACGGCCGATTGGTTCGGTCGCCACACTATCGTCTGCGACCGATTGCCGAAATCTACTATGTCAGCCGCGTCAACGTGGCCATCACTCCCTCCACCCGCCAGTACAGCTCACGCGATCGGGGAACCGACACGACCAGGCAGCCGTGATAGTCACTACCCGTATTGGCCCGCCGGGTGGCCGGCGCATGGCGCTTGATCGTGGGCCGCTGAAAGAGCCGGCGCGGCACCTGCAACTGCTCGGCCCACCACGCGACGGCCGCCTCCGCGTCAGCCGTCTCATGGATGTGCACCCGGTAGTTCACGGACTCCGCATCCCGGCCGCAGACGGCCAGGAAACGAAGGAACAGTGCGATCAGCCCGGGATCGCTGTTGATGAAGGTCAGCCGGTCGACCCGGCGCCAAGGCTTGGATTTCGCACCTTCGCACCAGTACACCGCGGCGCCGATCATCAGCAGGTCCCGGTCCGACAGCTCACCGACGACGTGCGCCGCCTGGGCGTGCACCTCGCTCTGACGCCGGTCCCGCTCCTCCCGCTTGGCGTCCCAGCGGCCCGCCGCCATCACCGCGGCGTGCTCCTGCTTGCGTCGTGCACGCTCACTGTCGCGATCCAACGGTATGTGTTTCACCCATGCGTGAGCTGTCGACTTCGCGACCCCGATCTCGGTCGCGAGGTCGTTGACGGACCAGCCCTGCGCGCGCAGTTCGAGCGCCCGCGCTCGCAGGTCGTCCTTGGCGTTGGGCCGCCTCGTCCAGCCCGGTGGCTCGATTCCGCGCAGCCAGTCGGTCAGCGTGGCGCTCCCGACTCCGAAGTGCTTCATCAGCTGGGAGAGGGACAGTCCGGGATCGACCCGGAGGCGTCGCGCCTCGGCGCGCGGATCTTCCTCAAGAGGTAAGCGCATGTCGATATCCTACTTGTCGCCCGACTAGTTGTTATGCGTCGCACTGAGGCCCGCGCCGGGCGCGCAGGGCGTGGCAGACGCGGGCAGGCTGGCAGGATGGCCGGGTGACAGACCAGAGCGATTCCGGCGACGAGCCGCGCGCCCGGCGTGGACGCCGAGCCGCCGCCGCGTCCACGAAGGGCACTGCCCGGGTCCGGATGCCGGCTGCGCAGCGGCGCGAGCAGCTCATCGTGATCGGGCGGCAGCTGTTCGCCGAGCGCGGTTTCGACGCCACCTCGATCGAGGAGGTGGCGGCCCGCGCGAAGGTGTCCAAGCCGGTGGTCTACGAGCACTTCGGCGGCAAGGAGGGCCTGTACGCCGTGGTCGTGGACCGGGAGGTGCGGGCGTTGCTGGATCGCATCGCGGCGGCGTTGACGGCCGGGCATCCGCGGGAGTTGCTGGAGCAGGCGGCGCTGGCGTTGCTGGATTACATCGACCAGGAGCCGCACGGTTTCCAGGTGCTGGTGCGGGAGTCACCCGTGTTGTCGCCGGGCGGGAACTTCTCCAGCGTCATGAACGATGTGGCGCATCAGGTGGAGCACATCCTGGCCGCCGAGTTCAAGGCGCGCGCCCTTGATCCGAAGTTCGCCGAGCTGTATTCGCAGGCGCTGGTCGGGATGGTGGCGCTGGTCGGTCAGTGGTGGCGGGAGGCCCGCAAGCCGAAGAAGGAGACGGTGGCGGCCCATCTGGTCAATCTGGCCTGGAACGGGCTCTCCCACCTGGAGGCGAAGCCGGCCCTGCTGACCCGGCCCCGGTGAGGGGTCAGGCGGACTGCGACTGGCGTTCGCGGGACTGGCGCGGCGGGCTGGTCTCCTCCGGCGGGGCGACCTTGCAGTAGTACGCGGCCATGATGAGCACCAGGCCGATCAGGTAGGTGACGACGACCGTGGAGATGCTGAAGTTCAGGAAGTTGGCGTCGGTGCGGATGACCGCCAGCTCGTAGCTGCCGACGACCAGCAGGCCCCAGCCGAAGTACCGGTCGACCACGATGTCGGAGTTGCGGCCGAGCAGGGTGGCGATCAGCACGATGGCGCCGATCAGCACGCTGACCAGGGACCAGAAGAGGTTGGTCTCCTGGCCGAGCACGCGGTCCTCGCCGTTGCCGAACAGGCCCTTGTCGGCGGTGACGATCGCGCCGAGGATGCCGAACAGCACGAGGTATGCGCCGGTCAGCGCGCCCAGAGCGCGGTAGATCGGCCGCAGCGGGTGGTTGACCGGATTGTGTCCCATGGTGTCCGTCTCCAACGTCGGGTGGTGTCGTAGGCGATTCTCGCGCATCGCCGGAGTCCCCGCAGGGGCACCCCCGGATCATGGTGCCGCCGGGGGTGCGGCTCAGCTTTCGGGTACGCGTTCGGCGAGCTCGAGCCAGGCCTCCTCGACCTGGCCGCGCTCCTCCTGTACGGCCTTGAGCTGGGCGTCCAGCTCCATGATCTTGTCGTAGTCGTTGCCGTGCACGGCCAGGCTCTCGTTGATCTTGACGATGCGCTCGTCGAGCTTGGCCACCTGGCGTTCCAGCCGGGACAGGTCCTTGCGGGCGGCGCGCACCTCGGCCGCCGACATGCCGGACGTGGCCGCCGGGGCCTTGCCGCCGGTGGTCAGCAGCTCGCCGGGCGGGGCGGCCGGGTTGCCGGCCCGGGACAGGTATTCGTCGATGCCGCCGGGCAGGTGCACCAGCCGGCCGTCACCGAACATCCCGTACGCCGTGTCGGTCACGCGTTCGACCAGGTAGCGGTCGTGGCTGGCGACGATCATGGTGCCCGGCCACGAGTCGAGCAGGTCCTCCAGCGACGCCAGCGTGTCGGTGTCGAGGTCGTTGGTGGGCTCGTCGAGCAGCAGCACGTTGGGCTCGGCGGCCAGCAGCCGCAGCAGCTGCAGGCGCCGCCGCTCGCCGCCGGACAGGTCGCTGACCGGGGTCCAGATCCGCTTGTCGGTGAAGCCGAAGACCTCGGCGAGCTGGCCCGCGGAGAGCTCCCGGTCGCCGAGCTGCACACGCCGGGCGACCTCCTCGACCGCTTCGAGCAGCCGCAGGTGCCCGGGCAGCTCCCGGAGCTCCTGGGAGAGGAACGCGGCCCGCACCGTCGAGCCGGTCACCAGCCGCCCGCCGTCGGGCTTGGTGATCCCGGCGAGCAGGCGCAGCAGGGTGGTCTTGCCGGCGCCGTTGGCGCCCAGGATGGCGATCCGGTCGCCCGGACCGACCTGCCAGGTGAGGTTCTGGAAGATCGGCTTGGGGCCGGCCTGCAGGGTGACGTCCTCCAGGTCGTAGACCTGCTTGCCGAGCCGGGTGGTGGCCAGCCGCTGCAGGCTCACCTGGTCGCGGACCGGCGGCACGTCGGCGATCAGCGCGTTGGCGGCGTCGATGCGGAACTGCGGCTTCGAGGTGCGGGCGGGCGGGCCGCGGCGCAGCCAGGCGATCTCCTTGCGGAGCAGATTCTGCCGGCGGGACTCCACCGCGGCGGCGACCCGCAGGCGCTCGGCCCGGGACAGGGTCCAGGCCGCGTAGCCGCCCTCGTACGCGTAGACCTGCTCGTCGACGACCTCCCAGGTCGCGGTGCAGACGGCGTCGAGGAACCAGCGGTCGTGGGTGACCACGACGAGCGAGCCGCGCCGGCCGAGCAGGTAGCGGGCCAGCCAGTCGACGCCGGCCACGTCCAGGTGGTTGGTGGGCTCGTCGAGGATGAGCAGGTCGGACTCGCGTACCAGCAGGGCGGCCAGGGCGACCCGGCGGCGCTCGCCACCGGACATCGGCCCGACCGCGGTCTCCAGCCCGAGGTGACCCATGCCGAGGCCGCTGAGGATCTCGCGGACGCCGGCGTCGCCGGCCCACTCGTGCTCGGCGCCCATGCCCTCGCTGAGCCAGGCGGTGCCCAGCACGACATCGCGGACGGTCGCCTCGGGGGCGAGCGTCAGCGTCTGCGGAAGTGCGGCGACGCGCAGGTCACGGCGGTGCGTGACCCGGCCGGAGTCCGGCTCTTCGAGCTTGGCGAGCATGCGCAGCAGGGTGGACTTGCCGGCCCCGTTGAGGCCGACGATGCCCACCCGGGCGTCGTCGTCCAGCCCCAGGGAAACGTCGGTAAGCAGCTGACCGGCGGCTCCGTAGCCCTTGTTCACCCGGTCCAGATTGATGATGTTGGCCACGATGCCTCTAGGTTACCCGGGCCCCTGGCATCGGTCCGCGCGCGGTGAGGGCGGTGCGGCACACCCCGGCCTCGTTCAGGCGCGCGGCCACCCGTTCGGCGTGCGGGCCGTCGGTGGCGAGGAACACACAGGTGGGTCCGGAGCCGGAGACGATGCCCGCCACGGCACCCGCGTCGTAGCCGGCCTTGAGCACGTCGGCCAGGGCCGGGCGCAGCGACAGAGCCGCGGGTTGCAGGTCGTTGGCGAGCGCGGCGCCGAGCACCTCGGGTTTGCGCTGGCGCAGCGCGCCCATCAGCTCGTCCGCGCTCTCCAGCGCCGTGGGCGGCCACGCGCTGTCACGCAGCCGGTCCAGCTCGCGGTAGACCTCGGGGGTGGACAGCCCGCCGTCGGCGATGGCGACCACCCAGTGCCAGGTGGTCGGCCGGGCCAGGATCGGGCTGACGGTCTCGCCGTGCCCGGTGCCCAGGGCCGTGCCGCCGTGCAGCAGGAACGGCACGTCCGAGCCGAGCTCGGCGCCGATCTCGGCCAGTTCGTCCTTGCTGTAGCCGGTGCCCCAGAGCAGGTCGCAGGCGAGCAGCGTGGCGGCCGCGTCGGCGCTGCCGCCGGCCAGGCCGCCGGCGAGCGGGATCGACTTGCGCAGGTGCAGCCGGGCATGCGCGGGTACGCGCGCCTTGGCGGCCAGCGCCCGGGCAGCCCGCATGATCAGGTTGCTGTCGTCGAGGGCGAGCTCGCCGGCGCCCTCGCCTTCCATGGTCAGAGCGAGGGTGTCCCCACGGCGCGCGGTCAGCTCGTCGAACAGGCTGATCGCGTGGTAGACCGTGTTCAGCTCATGGAAGCCGTCGGCGCGCAGCGGGCCGACCCCGAGATGCAAGTTGATCTTCGAGGGCACGCGGACCTTCACCGGGCCGGCGAACCGGCGGGGCTTGTCGTCGTCCGGCCCCCACGCCTCCGTCACGGAGTGATGTCCGCGATCGGCAGCCGGATCTCGAACGGCGCCGTCAGCACCAGTTCCTCCGCTGAGTCTGCGACCAGCTCGTAGCTGCCGCCGACCAGGTCGTAGGCGAAGACGTGCACCGGGTCCTGCTCGATGCGCCAGTAATGCGGGATGCCGGCCGCGGCGTAGATGACGGGTTTCTCCATCCGATCGCGGCGCCTCGTGCCGGGTGAGACAACCTCCACCACGACAACGGTCTGGTCCGGCAGCAGAAAGTGATGCGTGAGCGTGAGCGGACGACGCAGGAGCAACACATCCGGTTCGAGGCTGTCTCTCAAGCCGACTGCCACGCCGACCGCGGTCGCCGGCTCGAAGTGGTCGGGCGCGTGCTGCCGCAACCACATCCACAGCAAGTTGCCGATTTGCTGATGACCGATTGATGGCGAGGGGACCACAATCATGACTCCGTCGCGGAGCTCGACGCGGGGGGCGTCTTCGGGCAGGGACAAGACGTCCTCGAGTGTGTAGGCCGCCATCCGCTGCTTGACCGGATCAAGGGTCCACATGACGCGACCTGCGGGTTGCGCTGTCATGAGTCCACCTCCTCGTGCCGCCTGCCGGACGCGCTGAGCTTACCGCCGTACCCCGGGCCGGTGGCGGCAGCCGCGATCGCGGCGAACTGCTGCACCGAGAGTGACTCGCCGCGGGCCTGCGGGCTGACCCCGGCGGTGACCAGGACCTTCTCGGCCTCTGCGGGGCCTCCGGCCCAGCCGGCCAGCGCGGCGCGCAGCGTCTTGCGGCGCTGGGCGAAGGCCGCGTCGACCACCTGGAAGACCGTCCGGCGGTCCACCCCGGCGGGCGGGGTACGGGCCGCGAACGCGACCAGGCCCGAATCCACGTTCGGCACCGGCCAGAACACCGCGGGCGGGACCTTGCCGGCCGCGCGCGCCTCGGCGTACCAGGCGAGTTTGACCGACGGGACGCCGTACACCTTCGAGCCGGGGCCGGCCACCAGCCGGTCCGCGACCTCCTTCTGCACCATCACCAGGCCGCCGCGCAGCGTCGGCAGCTCGGCCAGCAGGTGCAGCACGACCGGCACCGCCACGTTGTACGGCAGGTTCGCCACCAGCATCGTCGGCGCCGGCAGCAGCTCGGCCGCGCGGATACGCAACGCGTCGGCGTGGTGCACGGTCAGTCCGGCGACATCAGCGCGTTCGGCCACGGTCGCCGGCAGCGCGGCGGCGAGCACCGGGTCCAGCTCGACGGCGTGCACGTGCGCGGCCGTGCCGAGCAGTCCCAGCGTCAGCGAGCCCAGCCCGGGTCCGACCTCCAGGACCACGTCGTCGCTGGTCAGGGCGGCCGCGGCGACGATCCGGCGGACCGTGTTGGGGTCGTGCACGAAGTTCTGGCCGAGCTTCTTGGTCGGCGCGACGCCGAGGCGCGCGGCGAGCTCCCGGATCTCCGCCGGGCCGAGCAGTGCGTCAGCCATGAGGTCAGAGCCTACGGCCGCCGGGGAGTGACGGGACGGCACGGGGCAGCGGTGACCGGCCGGACACGGTAGAACGAGGTCATGACCGAGCTGCTCGAGCTGCGCGGCGTGGTGGAAGCCGCCCCGGACGACGTCGCCGGTGTGCTGCTCGACGCCCGGCCCGGTGGGCGCTCGCCGCTGGCCACGACCGGCTCGGCGACCCCGGCGCGCGGTGATGAGTTCACCGTCACTCTCGAGGGCAGCACCATCACGGTGACTCTCGACCGCGCCGCCCGCTCGGTCGTCCAGCAGGGCGAGTGGTGGTATCGCGGCGTGACCAGCGTCGAGCCGGACGAGCGCGGCTCGCTGGTGCTCTACCGCATCTTCAACGTGGCGCCGGGGCACCGCTGGGCGGTCCGGTTCGTCTCCCGGGGGCCGCTGGCGGCGGCGCCCACGGCGTTCGCCAAGCTGCTCGGCGGGCTGGGTGAGCAGCTCGACTGTGCCGCGTATCCGCTGGCCTGATCAGCGCCAGGGCCCGAAGGCGCGCTCGCCGTTGGCCGAGACGGCCGCGCAGAGCGCGTCCAGGTCGGTGCCGGTGGTCTCGGCCAGCGCCCGCATGGTGAGCGGGATCAGGTACGAGGCGTTGGGCCGTCCCCGGTACGGCACCGGCGTCAGGTACGGCGCATCGGTCTCCACCAGCAGCTGCCCGGGCGGGGTCAGCGCCGCGGCCTCGCGCAGGTGGCCGGCGCTGGCGAAGGTGACCGTCCCGGCGAAGCTGAGCAGGTAGCCGCGGCGCACGCACTCGGCGGCGAAGCCGGCGTCGCCGGAGAAGCAGTGCAGCACCACGACGTCCGGGGCGCCTTCCTCGTCGAGCACGCGCAGCACGTCGGCGTGCGCCTCGCGGTCGTGGATGATCAGCGGTTTGGCGTACCGCTTGGCGATCGCGATGTGGGCCCGGAAGCTGAGCTCCTGCGCGGCGCGTCCCTCGTCGCCGGTGCGGAAGGTGTCCAGGCCGGTCTCGCCGAGGCCGCGGACCCGGGGCTGGGCGGCGAGTGCCTCGATCTCGCGCAGCGCCTCGTCGAGGTCGGCCAGCCGCGGCGCCTCGTTCGGGTGCAGCGCCACGGCGGCCAGCACCGACGGGTTGCGCTCGGCCAGGTCGGCGCTCCACACCGAGGACGCCACGTCGACGCCGACCTGCAGCAGCCGGTCCACACCGGACTTGGCGGCCGCGTCGATCAGGGCCTGCACCGGGTCGTCGGCGCCGGCGCCGCCCGGGCCGCTCCCGCCGGGCACGCCGGCCTCGTGCACGGTGATGTCGAGGTGGGTGTGGCTGTCGAAGACCGGAACGGCCAGCGGCTCCGGCGCGGGCGGGAACTCACCCGCGCGCCGGGCTGCCCGCGCGCGCGATTCGGAAGGCTGAGGAGTGTTCATCGCTGTCCAGGATCACACAGCACCACGGGTAACCCGGCGTTCATCCTCAGTACACCCGCCGGGCCTAGTTTGCTCTCGTGACCGTGACCGGTGAGGCAGCCGACGTCGGTACCGACCCTCTCGAGCCGCCCCTGACGGCTCCGCTGCGCCGCGACCTGACCTGGGAACGCGTGCAGTCGATGGCCCAGTCGGCCGGCCACCGCGACGACGCGGTGCTGCAGCGGATCCGGGCCACTGCCGCCGTACGCCGCGGCACCCGGATGACCAAGGTGCTGTCCGCGGCCCAGTTCGCCGGTCACCTGGCCGGCTGGATGCCGTACGGCTTCTGTTACCGCGCCTGCGACATCGCCCACCTGCGCCTGCCCGCCGAGCTGGGCCTGCTGCGCACCGACGGGGCCGGCGACCCGGAGGTGGCGTACGCGCTGCGCTGGCGCGCGGTCGACCCGAGCGACTACGAGATCCCGATGGGCAACGTCCAGCCCGGTCTGTCCGCGTTGCCGGCCCACTCGCGGATCGGTCCGATGGTGCTGGGCACCGGCTTCACGCCGAGCACCGACGACCTGATCCCGGAGTTCGTCACCGCGGACTTCGCCGACCTGCCGCTGCCGGCGAACGCGCAGCTGCTGGCCTACCCGGGCACCGGCGACGAGGTGGTGCTGTACACGTACCAGCCGGAGCAGCACGGCTGGTTGCGGCTGGCCGGCCCGCGCTGGCGGCACCTGCTGGAGGGGCTGCCCGGGGTGAGCCCGGACCGCGAGTACGTGCCGTGCACCGACGCCGGCTCGGCCCGGCTGATCGGCCGGATCAACGATCACGAGTACCAGGCGGTGGCCGACCCGCCGGAGGAGTTCCGGGCCCGGGCGCTGACCCGCGCGGCCCGCTATCCGGTGACGACCCTGAGCCGACGGGCCGAGAAGGCCCTGTGGCGCACGGTCCCGTGCTGGGTGCTGCAGCGCGACGACAGCTGGGCCCGGCTGCGGCTGGTGCGCCCGGACGCCGACGCGGTCGCCGCCGTGGGGGCGCGCTGCTACGAACGCGGCGTCTACGAGGTGTGGGCGCCGATGCGGGAGCTGGCCGACCACCACATCGCCGAGTTGCCGTACCGGCTGGGACCGGCCTGAGCACACGGAGAAGGGGCCGGCATCAGCCGGCCCCTTTCGCGTACGAGGTGATCAGCTACGGGTGACCTTCGCCTTGACCGTGGCGAACTTGCCCCAGTTGCTGGACACGTCCTGAGTCGACGCGTCGACCCACAGCGTGCCCTTGGCCACGCCCTTCAGCCGCAGGGTCCACTTGCCCTTCTTGGCCTTCACGTAGTGCGCCACGCAGTACTTCTCGGCCTGCGCGTCGGTCTTGACCAGCTTCCAGGTCTGGTTCGAGCTGTAGCAGTAGTACTTGCTGCCGGTCAGGCGGGAGGCGAACACCGCGACGCGGTACACGCCGGAGCCCTTGTCCTTGGCCGTGCCGGTGGCGTACTTCCAGCTCTTGATCCGGTTGCTGTTCTTCGGCTTCTTGACGGTGGTGGTCGGCTTCCAGCCGTCCGGCTTCACCGTGACCTTGCCCACCACGATGGGCGACGAGGCGCCGTACTTGTTGTAGAAGGTCGCCTTCGACGTGACGGCTCCCCGGATGTAGCTGCCGTTCGTACGGGTGTAGTAGTACATCCAGGCGCTCTGGTTCTTGCCCTTGAGCGTCACCACCCAGCCGTCGCCCTGGTTGAAGACGATCTTCGTGGTGCCGTTCGGCACGTTGGAGAACGTGACCATGAACGGCTCGTGCGCCCAGACCGTGGTCTTGCTGAACTTGAACTTGCCCGGCGTCGTGATGGTGACGGTCGAGGTGGCCGTGCTGGTGTTGCCGGCGGCGTCCGAGTAGGTCACCGTGACCGTGAACTTGCCGTTCTTGGTGTACTTGTGGGTGTACTGCGCCGTGTCCGCCGCGAGCGGGGTCGACGTGCCGTCACCCCAGGCCGCGACGCGGGTGACCTGCTCCGGAGCGCTGGTGTCGTCAGTGACCGCACCCTGGGTGAGGCTGACCGACTGACCGATCCACAGCGCCCGCGAGTTCAGCGAGAACTTGCCGACCGGGGCGGCCGTGTCCGGCGCCGGCTCCACGGTGTCCGTCGGATCCGGGGTCGGTTCGGTCGTGTCCGTCGGGTCCGGGGTCGGTTCGGTCGTGTCCGTCGGATCCGGGGTGGGTTCCACAGTGTCGGTGGGGTCCGGCGTCGGCTCGTCCTGCGCCGCGGCGGAGTCCGCCGACGTCGGCTGCGGGAGGTTGGGATCGGCCGAGGCGGGTCCGGCGATCAGGCTGCCGCCGGCCACCAGTGCGCCGCTGATGGCGAAGGCCAGCAGCGGGCGCGAAAGACGTGAGTTCATCAAGCTCCTTCGAGGGGTCGACCCCACGATGGAGACGCGTCACCGGTACGGCGGCAACGTCAGGACGCCGCCGTACCGATGAAACGCTTGCGTATCCCCCGTGGTTCGCGCTGAAGGTACCCGACGACCACAAGACTGATCAATCCGTTAAGGGGTCAGGAACCGAGGCGTTCCAGTTCCTCCTCGACGACCGACGGGTCGAGCTTGCGGAAGACCGGCTTCGGCGGGGCCAGCGGCGTGCCGGCCACCAGCGGCACCGACTCCCACCGGGCGCCGACCGTGTAGTCGCCGGTGAGCACCGGGTAACCCGGGCCGCCGTCGAGGTCGTCCACCTCCACGATGGACGGCATGGGCGCGTGCACCCCGGTGCCGCCGAGCAGTTCGTGCACCTTCTGCGCCGAGTGCGGCAGGAACGGCGTCAGCAGCGTGTTCAGGTCGCTGATGGCCTGCAGCGCGGTGGCCAGTACCGTGCCCATCCGCGGCTTGGACGCCTCGTCCTTGAGCTTCCACGGCGCCTGGTCGGAGAGGTACTTGTTGGCCTCGGCGACCAGCCGCATGGCCTCGCCGATCGCGGCCTTCTGCCGGTGCTTGCCGATCAGCTCACCGACGCTGGTGAAGCCCTCGCGCACCGAGGCCAGCAGGGCCAGGTCCTCCGGCTGCGGGTCGGCCGCCGGCGGGATCGCGCCGAAGTTCTTCGCGGCCATCGAGATCGACCGGTTGACCAGGTTGCCCCAGCCGGCGACCAGCTCGTCGTTGTTGCGCCGGACGAACTCGGCCCAGGTGAAGTCGGTGTCGTTGGACTCCGGGCCGGCGGCCGCGATGAAGTAGCGCAGGGCGTCGGCGTCGTAGCGCTCCAGGAAGTCGCGGACGTAGATGACGACCTTGCGCGACGAGGAGAACTTGCGGCCCTCCATGGTCAGGTACTCGCTGGAGACGACCTCGGTGGGCAGGTTGAGCGCGCCGAGCGAGCCCGGCTCACCGCCCTTGTCGCCGGTGCCCGAGTAGCCGAGCAGCAGCGACGGCCAGATCACCGAGTGGAAGACGATGTTGTCCTTGCCCATGAAGTAGTAGCCGAGTGCGTCCTTGCCCTGCGCGTCGGCCGACCACCACTGCCGCCACGCCTCCGGGTCCCCGGAACGGCGGGCCCACTCGATGGACGCCGACAGGTAGCCGATGACCGCGTCGAACCACACGTAGATGCGCTTGTCCGGCCGGTCCCGCCAGCCGTCCAGCGGGATCGGGATGCCCCACTCGAGATCCCGGGTGATCGCCCGCGGCTGCAGGTCGTCGAGCAGGTTGCGGGAGAACTTCAGCACGTTGGGGCGCCAGCCCTCGCGCGCGTCCAGCCACTTGCCCAGCGACTGGGCGAACGCCGGCAGGTCGAGGAAGAAGTGCTCGGTCTCGACGAACTGCGGCGTCTCGCCGTTGATCCGGGACCGGGGATTGATCAGCTGCTCGGGGTCGAGCTGGTTGCCGCAGTTGTCGCACTGGTCGCCGCGGGCGCTCTCGTAGCCGCAGATCGGACAGGTGCCCTCGATGTAGCGGTCCGGCAGGGTGCGGCCGGTCGACGGCGAGATCGCGCCCAGCGTCGTCTTGGCCACGATGTAACCGTTGGCGTGCAGGCCGGTGAACAGCTCCTGCACGACGGCGTAGTGGTTGCCGGTGGTGGTCCGGGTGAACAGGTCGTACGACAGGCCGAGGCCGTGCAGGTCCTCGACGATCACCCGGTTGTAGCGGTCGGCGAGCTCACGGGGCGTCACCCCGTCCGCGTCGGCCTGGACCTGGATCGGCGTGCCGTGCTCGTCGGTCCCCGAGACCATGAGCACGTCGTGCCCGGACATCCGCATGTACCGGCTGAAAACGTCGGAGGGCACCCCGAAGCCGGAGACATGACCGATGTGGCGCGGGCCGTTGGCGTAGGGCCAGGCGACCGCGGCGAGAACGTGGCTCATAAGCACCAAGCGTAGTGACCTCGGCTTCCGGCCTGCGAACGGCTGGCGGACCGCCCTTTTTGTCCCGACACGCCCCGCATCTCCCTGATCACCACGGAAACCCGTAGTCCAATGGGAGCCATGACGGGTGACGCGCCACAGCCTGGGGAAACATCCCGCGACGACGGCAGCCCGTGGTCGCACGCGGACCCCGCCTCCCCGTGGTGGCGCGCCGACGAGCAGGACGCCGGCGGCGACCGTCCCCGGGCCCAGCGCCGGCGGGCCACCCCGGCGGCGGGCGCGCCCTCCGCGACGCCGACCCTGGACCCGCCGCAGCCTGGTCAGCACACCGGCGAGGCCGCCGAGGCCCATCGGGCCGGGGCGCAGGACGTGCGCGCGGCCCTGACCAGCGAGGCACCGCGCCAGGCGGCCCACGAGCCCGCCGTCCGCGAGCCGGGAGGCCGCGAGCCCGCCGTCCGCGAGCCGGGAGGCCACGAGCCCGCCGTCCGCGAGCCGGAAGGCCGCGAGCCCGCCGTCCGCGAGCCCGGAGGCCGCGAGCCCGGAGGCCGCGAGCCCGGAGGCCGCGAGCCGGGAGGCCGCGAGCCCGGGCCCAGCAGGCCCGGAGGCCGCGAGCCCGCTGGGCCGAGGCACGCCCAGCCACAGCCTGCCCCGCACCAGCCGACCCACCACGAGCCCGTCACGCAGCAGCCGGCGTCGCCACTGCCGGCCGCGCAGCAACCGCGGTCGCCGCAGCCGACGACGCGAACGCCGGTCGCGCAACCGCCGTCGGAGCGGAATCAGGCCACGCTGAAGGAAACGTCCGCCACGGCGACCCCGGCCAAGGCAACCGCGGCCGAAGCCACACCCGCCACGACCGGGGGGCCGGCGAGCGACAAGGCCACCGAGCAGCACCACGACCGGGTGGACGCCGAACGGTTCAACACCGCAGGCCAGGGCACCGTCTACGCGACCCGCAACCGGGTCGAGCCGGCCAAGCCCGTCCAGCCGGCCTGGCCCGCCCAGCCGGCCAAGCTCTCCCAGCCGGCCGAGCCCGCCACGCCCGCCACGCTTTCCCAGCCGGCCGAGCCCGCCACGCCCGCCAAGCCCGCCGAGCCCGCCGAGCCCGCCGAGCCGCAGCGTGAACCCACGATCGTCGACGAGTTGAGCGCCGTACCGGCCGAGCCGCCGCCGGCCGAGGTCACCCCCGAGGTGATGGTCCTGCCCGAACCGGACCGCAACCGGCCGACCGTGGCCCTGGACCGCAGCGCCGTGCCCGGCCAGCCGCCCACCGCGCTGTCCCGGCTGGGCCGCACCCGGCTGGACCCGGCCCGGGCCGACCGGGCCCTGCAGGACCGGGTACGCCAGGAGCGCACCGCCGCCCTGCTCGAGACCTCCCCGTTCTGGAAGGCCGAGGAGGAACGCCGTGCGCTGTCCTCGCCACCGGCCGAGATCCCGGCGCCCGGCGTCCGCAAGCGGGCCCGCCGCCACGCGCCGCAGCCCCGCCGTCCCGCCGGCGGCCTGTTCGGGCTGGTCGCCCTGGGGCTGATCGCCGCCTTCTTCGCCTGGGTCAGCGCCGAGCCGTTCTGGCTCGCTGTCGGGCACGGTGACCGGGGCTCGGCCACGGTCACCCGGTGCACCGGCTCGGGGGTGAGCCAGCGCTGCACCGGCCAGTTCACCCCGGCGAACGGGGCCTATCGGGTGGACCGGCTGGCGTTGTTCGGCGTCGAGCCGGGACAGCGCGTGCCCGGGACCAGCGCACCGGCCCGGATGGTGAGCAGCGAGAGCCGGCAGGCGTACGTCGGCAGCACCGGCATGCTGATGCACCTGCGCTGGGCGCTGAGCTTCGTGCTGGTGCTGCTGTGCGGGCTGGGCATCGCCGCGCTGACCGGGGCGCGGCGGCTGGACACCGCCCGGGCCCGGCGCGGGGCTGTGCTGGTCAGCCTGGCCGGACCGCTGGTCCTGCTGGCCGGTTTCCTCTTCACCACGTACTGACACGCGGGGCCGGCTGATGGGCGAGCTACTCGCGGGTGTGCACGAGGGCGTACACGTCGCGCTTGCGCAGCCCGTACATGTCCGCCACGGCCTGGATCGCGTCGCGCCGGGAGTCGCCCGCGGCCTCGCGCTCGACGACCGCCGCGCGCAGTTCGTCGTCGGCCGGCCGCTCGGCCGGCCCGGCGGGCGCCCCCGCCACCACCACGGTGATCTCGCCGCGCGGTCCGGCTTCGGCCGACCAGGCCGCCAGCTCACCGAGCGGGCCGCGTCGGATCTCCTCGTAGGTCTTGGTCAGCTCGCGGCAGACCGCCGCCTCGCGCTCGGCACCGAAGGCCCCGGCCAGGTCGCCGAGCGCCGCGGTGATCCGGTGCGGCGCCTCGAAGAAGACCAGCGTGCGGGGCTCGGTGGCCAACTCGCGCAGCCGCGACCGGCGGCCCGAGCCGCTGCGCGGCAGGAAACCCTCGAAGCAGAACCGGTCGCTGGGCAGCCCGGACAGGGCCAGGGCGGTGGTCACGGCGCTGGGCCCGGGAGCGGCGGTGACCGGGAAGCCCGCGTCCAGCGCGGCCCGGACCAGCCGGTAGCCCGGGTCGGAGACGCTCGGCATGCCGCCGTCGGTGACCACGGCGACGACCGCGCCGTCGCGCAGGGCCGCGACCAGATCGGGGGTACGGCGTTCCTCGTTGCCCTCGAAATACGACACGATCCGCCCGGCCACGGTCACCTCCAGATCCCGCGCCAGCCGCAGCAGCCGCCGGGTGTCCTCCGCCGCGACCACGTCCGCGCTCGCCAGGATCTCACGCAGCCTGGTGGACGCGTCGCCGGTGTTGCCCAGCGGCGCGCCGACCAGCACGACCCGGCCCGTACCCGTCTCCGCCACCCCGGAAGTCCATCACATGGCGACGCGCGGGCGCCGAGCGCCGTGGACTTGTCCCGCGGCCTACGATCGCGGGGTGACTTCGGCGACAGCTGAAACTGAGATCAGCGCAGACATCCCTGCGGACGAGCCACCGGACGCCACGGCGGCCACCGGCTCCGGGGGCGTGCCCGATGCGGTACGCCGCCGGCTGGCCACCCTCGACCGGTGGTGGAACCCGTACTCGTGGCTGGTCACCGGGGTGATCGTGGCGATCGCCGCGATCCTGCGGCTGGTCGGGCTGACCAAGCCGAAGGGGTACATCTTCGACGAGGTCTACTACCCGACCGACGCCTGGGACATGTTGCAGCACGGCGTGGAGTGGGACGAGAAGACCAACGGCCCCGCGTACGTGGTGCATCCCCCGCTGGGCAAGTGGCTGATCGCGCTGGGCGAGAAGGCGTTCGGCAACAACGAGCTGGGCTGGCGGATCTCGGGCGCGATCGCCGGCACCCTGATGATCCTGATCCTGATCCGGATCGCCTACCGGCTGTTCCACTCGATCGTGCTGGCCGGCATCGCGGGTCTGCTGATGACCCTGGACGGCTTCCAGCTGGTGCTGTCCCGCACGTCGCTGCTGGACATCTTCCTGGGGCTGTTCATCCTGGCCACCTTCGGGGCGCTGGTGCTGGACCGCGACCACTACCGCCGGCGCTGGCTCCGGGCTCTGGAGAACGGCTACGACCCGGCGAGCGCCCGCGGCCTGCCCCGCGTGTTCCCGTGGTGGCTGCTCGCCGCCGGGGTGCTCTTCGGCATGGCCTGCGGCGTCAAGTGGAGTGCGCTGTTCTTCGCGCCCTTCTACGGCCTGCTGGTGATCGTGTGGCGGACCCAGGCGCGGCGCTCGGCGGGCGTGCGCCGGCCTCTGCGGCGCGGCCTGCTCGGCGACCTCGGTTACCTGGTGCTGAGCTTCGTCCTGACGATCATCTTCTACCTGGCCTCGTGGACCGGCTGGTTCGTCACCGACACCGGGTACTTCCGGCACTACCGGGAGGCCAACGGGCTCAGCGAGCCGCCGATCCTGGGGCCCCTGCTGAACCTGCTGCACTACCACTCGGAGGCGTACAACTTCCACAGCGGACTGACCGACCGGCACGTGTACCAGTCCTGGCCCTGGCAGTGGCTGCTGCTGGGCCGTCCGGTGGCGTTCTACTGGAACGGCAACGGCAGCTGCGGGGCGCCGAGCTGCGCCGCCGAGATTCTGCTGCTGGGCACGCCGGTCCTGTGGTGGTCGTTCCTGCCCGCGCTGGCCGCGCTGGTCTGGTTCGGCATCGCCCGGCGGGACTGGCGGGCCTTCGCCATCGGTACGGGCGTGGTGGCCGGCCTGCTGCCGTGGTTCTACTTCGCGCTGGCCGACGGCCGGACCATGTTCGCGTTCTACGTGCTGCCGGCGCTGCCGTTCCTGATCCTGGCCGTCGTGTACGTGCTCGGCGCGATCATGACGCCACCGGACGGGATAGCCACGGGCGCCGGGCGTACGGACAGACAGCTGGTCGGCACGGTGGTGGCGGGCGTCTACGTGCTGCTGGTCGCCCTCTGCTTCGCGTACTTCTATCCGATCTTCGTGGGCCACCTGATCCCCTACGCCGACTGGTCGGCGCGGATGTGGCTCGGTGGCCGCTGGATCTAGCGACCGGATACGCGAAACGCCCGTCGCGGTCAGCGGCGGGCGTTTCTCGTGGAACAACTCCTGAGACAAGGTGCGCGCCCCGATCGCCTGCCACGGGGGAAGCGGGCGATAGAGGCGCGCATGAAGAAGCTTAACGACAGCCGATGGCGGACACAACGGGTGGACTTACTCAGTTGCCGGGAAAGTTGCCGCGGCTCGTCATCAGACTGTGACCAGGCGCGTACGTCGCGTCCGCCACTGACAAAAGGGGCAAAGCGCTATATTGGTTTTAATGTTACTTATCCCCTGGTGAAAGCCATTCGGATAATGGCTCGGACGACAGTCAGGAATGCGACAGCAATTCGTCGGCGAAAACGGCGTAACCTTTGCCTTCGGCGCCATTGCCCGCAGGTCAGCGCGGCTCGCGAAAATGTCACGCACACCATTTCCAGCAGGTCAAACGTGAAGCCTCACCGTTTCGGCTGATTCCGGTCCCACGTTCGGCGGTCATCAGTTCCGGTGACTGCCGTCAAGATCGCCGTAGATGTTTCTAAGCTCGCCGCGTGACATTGCAGGAGCCCCAAAACCCGCCAATCGCCGACGTCGACATGCCTGACACCGAGGTGATCGTCGTCGCGCATCCCTCGCCGGTGTTCGTGGACTCGACCGGCCGCCGCAGCCGCATGCTGCGCCGGGTCGCGTACGGCTTCGGTGCCCTCTGCATGGTCTACGGGGGACTCGTCAGCGTCAGTCTGGCCGGCGGACCGGTCAGCTCGAGCGCCGTCCTGCCCCTGCCCGACCTCGCCGACGGCGACGAGGAGGACCTGGTCGTGGCCCGGCCGAGCCCGGCTCCCGAGCCGGTCGCCGCCCGCACCAGCACCCCGCCGATCCTGGAGGTGCTTCCCCGGCGCGGGCTGCCGGTCGCCCAGCCACGGCAGGAGCGCGCGGTCACACCGCGCGCCACCGCGTCCTCCCGGCCGGCCCGCACGCCGGCGCCCCGGCCGACGACGAAGAAGCCCACGACGACCACGCCCAAGCCGGTCGAGTCGGCCACGACCAAGCCGACGACGCCGACGACCACCCCGACCTCCACCGAACCCACGCCTCCGCCGATCGCGCCGGTCCCCCCGGTGCCACCAGCTCCTCCGGCCGGCGGCGGCCAGGGTGGCGGCGGACAGACCGACGGCGGCCAGGGCAGCAGCGGCGGCCAAGACGGTGGCGGCCAAGGCAGCGGCGGCGGACAGGGCGGCGGTGGGCAGACCGACAGCGAGCCGGGCGGCGGCGGGAGCGGCGGGCAGGGCGGCGGCTCGGCGGACGAGCAGCCGGACACCAAGGCGCCCGAGGCACCCGCCCGGGAGGAGCCGGTCCCGCCCGCCGTGACCAGCCCGGTGAAGGTCTCCGTCCCGGTGGCCGGCAAGCCCGCAGTCACCGTCCGGGTCGGGGCGGCCGACGCCGGCGCCGACGCCACCGAGGAGCCGGAGCCCAGCGACGGGGACGCTGCATGACGCGCCCACCGGTCCGCCGTAACCGCAACCGCGGCCGCTCGCGCCGCCGGCTGCTGCCGCGCCCCCGGGTCCTGCTCGGCACGCTGCTGATCAGCCTGTTCGTCGGCGTGCTGGTGGTCCAGGCCTACATCAACGCCGAGTTCACCGGCGACCACGTCGAGTCCGAGGTCGGCGACCAGGCCGGCGTCCCGGCCGCCATCCGCAGCGGCGGGCCGATCATCAACACCACCGGCGGCCAGGAGAGCTCCAACCGGCTGCCGGAGCGCACCATCGCGCTCACCTTCGACGACGGTCCCGATCCGGAGTGGACGCCGCAGGTCCTCCAGGTGCTCAAGGAGAACGACGCGCACGGCACGTTCTTCGTCGTCGGTTCCGAGGTGGCCCGCAACCCGGAGCTGACCCGGAAGATCACCGCCGACGGCAACGAGCTGGGCCTGCACACGTTCACCCACCCGAACATGCAGCGGCTGGCCCCGTGGCGGCGCACCTTCGAGCTGTCGCAGACCCAGGTCGCCATCGCCCGCGCCGCGAACGTGCGCACCAACCTCGTGCGGTTCCCGTACTCGTCGAAACCGCAGGCCATCGACGACGTGAACTGGCGCATCGTCAAGGAGGCCGGCAAGCAGGGCTACCTGGTCGTGGTCAACGACCTGGACAGCGAGGACTGGCAGCGGCCCGGCGTCGCGCAGATCGTGCGCAACGCGACCCCACCGGCCGACAGCTCCGCGGTCATCCTGTTCCACGACGCGGGTGGCGACCGGTCCCAGACGCTGGCGGCGCTGCGAGTGTTCATCCCGATGATGAAGGAGCGCGGCTACCGGTTCACCACCGTCACCGAGGGCCTCAACCTGTCCATCGCGGACCAGGGCAAGGACAGCGCCGCGGCGGTGCCGCTGCTGCCGGTGAACCCCGAGGCCGGCAACACGGACCGGCTGCGCGGGGCGGGGCTGCTGTGGACCGTACGGCTGGCCGACGGCCTGGTCTGGGCCCTGGCCGGACTGTTCCTGGTGGTCGGGCTGCTGACCATCGGCCGTACGGCATTGCTGCTCGCCCTGGCCACCCGGCACGCCCGGCAGCGCCGCCGGCCCGGCTGGTCCTGGGGACCGCCGGTCACCGAACCGGTCTCGGTCATCGTGCCCGCCTACAACGAGAAGGAGGGCATCGAGGCCGCCGTCCGGTCGCTGGCCGGCGGCGACTACCCGGACGTCGAGGTGGTGGTGGTCGACGACGGCTCCACCGACGGCACCGCCGCGATCGTGGAGCGGCTCGGACTGCCCAACGTCCGGGTCATCCGGGTGCCCAACGGCGGCAAGGCGAACGCCCTGAACACCGGGATCGCGCTGGCCCGCCACGACCTCATCGTCACCGTCGACGGCGACACCATCTTCGAGCCGGACTCGATCCGGATGCTGGTGCAGCCGTTCGCCGATCCGGCGGTCGGCGCGGTGGCCGGCAACGTCAAGGTCGGCAACCGCCAGACGCTGGTCGCGGCCTGGCAGCACATCGAGTACGTGATCGGCTTCAACCTCGACCGCCGCCTGTACGAGGTGCTCAACTGCATGCCGACCGTGCCCGGGGCGATCGGCGCGTTCCGCCGTGCGGCGCTCGACCAGGTCGGCGGGATCAGCGACGAGACGCTGGCCGAGGACACCGACGTGACGATGGCGCTGTGCCGGGCCGGCTGGCGGGTCGTCTACGAGGAGCGGGCCAAGGCCTGGACCGAGGCGCCGACGACGCTGGAGCAGCTCTACCGCCAGCGGTACCGGTGGAGCTACGGGACCATGCAGGCGATGTGGAAGCACCGCCGGGCGCTGACCGACTCCGGCGACTCGGGCCGGTTCGGCCGGGTCGGGCTGCCGTTCCTCGCCCTGTTCGGGGTGGCGCTGCCGCTGCTGGCCCCGGTCATCGACATCATGCTGCTGTACGGCCTGGTGTTCTGGAAGCTCGGCGCGACGATGTCCGCCTGGGGGCTGATGCTGGCCCTGCAGCTGTTCACCGCGGCCGTGGCGTTCCGCTTCGACCACGAGTCGCTGCGCCCGCTCTGGCGCCTGCCGCTGCAACAGTTCGCGTACCGGCAGCTGATGTACCTGGTGTTGATCCAGTCCGCGGTGACCGCCATGACCGGCGGCCGGCTGCGGTGGCACAAGCTGCACCGCGCCGGGCTCACCGGCGCGCGCGACCTCGCCGCGGAGGCTCCGATGATCCCGTTGATCCCGTCCGGCGTGCCCAGCCAGGGCATCGCCCCCGCCGTCGACACCTGGCCGCCGGTGCTGGGTCAGGTGCACGACCCGGCCCACCCGGCGACGGGCCGCGCCACGGCACGTCCCCCGGTGCCGAGCCAGGCACCGGCGCCGTACGAGCCCGAAGACATGCCGTCAGCCGGCTCGCCCCCGGGCGGCGGTTCCGGCCCTGTGGTTACCCGCGGGGCCTGAGAAAGGGGTCTCGCACCCGCCCGAACTGCAGCCGGGCGGGTGCGGGGCCCGCGTCGTTCGTCAGGCGTCGATGAGCTCGCGCTCGGCGAACGGGAACACCACGTGCAGCGACGTCCCGTCACCGGGACGGTCGGAGAGCGCCACCGTCGCGTGGTGGGCGTCCAGGACCCGCTTGGCCACAGCCAGCCCCTGGTCCGGGCCGTGCAGGGCCGCCGGGTTGGCGATCGCGCCGTAGTAGAGGTGCGGGAACAGGTCCGGGCGCATCCCGTCCGGCATGTCCATGTCGTCGAGCCGCACGGTGGGACCGGACTCGATCTCGGTGCCGACCCGGACCCGGCCACCGGCCGGGGTGTACTTGACCGCCGCGAACAGCAGGTGCATGAGGACCTGCTCGAGGCGTACGGGATCGGCGATGATCGGCAGCGACGGGCCGCCGGCCTGGTTGAGGATCCAGATCTGCTTGGTCGCCGCGATCGGCCGGATCGCCTCGACGGCCCGCTGGGTCAGCCGGGTCAGGTCGATCTGGCGCATGTGCAGGCTGTCGGCACCGCTGCCCACCTCGGCCATCGATCCCAGGTGGTCCAGCAGGTCGCTGAACCCGCGCACGTGGGCCGCGGTGGCCCGGCCGACGAGATCGGCCAGCTCGGCGTCGTGGTGACCGGTGTTGCCGAGGTCCGCCAGGTACGAGCGCATCAGCCGCAGTGGCGCGCGCAGCTCCCCGCCGACGAGCCCGGCCAGGTCGTCCTTGCGGCGTTCCAGCTCCTGCAGGCGGGCGGTGGTGTTGGCCAGGGCGCTCGCGTACCGGCGCAGCTCCAGCTGCGAGGTGACCTGCCGGGCCAGCGCCCGCAGCGCCTGCACCTGCTCGACGTCGAGCTTGCGGGGCCGGGAGTCCATCACGCACAGGGTGCCGAGCGCGAAGCCGTCGCTCGTGATCAGCGGCGCCCCGGCGTAGAAACGGATCCCGTCGTCCGCGCCGGCCGCCGGGTTGTCCGCGAACCGCGGATCCTCGCGGACGTCGGGCACCACGAGCACGTCCTTGCCGAGGATGGCGTGACCGCAGAACGACAGGTCGCGCGGCGTCTCGGTGAGATCGGTGCCGATCTTGGCCTTGAACCACTGGCGATCGATGTCGATGAGGCTGACCAGGGACATCGGCACGTCACAGACCGTCGCGGCGAGCTTGACGATGTCGTCGAAGTCGCTCTCGGGCGCGGTGTCGAGCACGTGCAGTTCATAGAGGGCGGCGAGCCGGTCGGCTTCGTTGCCGGGCAGGGGTGCTGGCATGACTGTCACCTCCTGGAGACACTCCAGGAATACCACCCGAAAGTAGCAATGCGCCCTTTTTGCCAGCTTCCGCTCCCGGGTGGCTCAGGACGGACGGTGGCAGACCGCCTCGATGTTGTTGCCGTCCGCGTCGAAGGCGAAGGCTCCGTAGTAGTTCTCGTGGTACTGCGGGCGCAGACCCGGCGGCCCGTTGTCGACCCCGCCGGAATGCAGCGCGGCGGCGTGGAACGCGTCGACCGCCGCCCGGTCCGGCGCGGAGAAGGCCACGTGCACGCGGTGCGACGGCTCCCGCAGGGCCAGCCAGAAGAACGGCTTGCCGCTGTCGTCGCCGAAACCGATCAGCTCCGGCTCCTGCACCAGGACCTTGATCCCGAGCGGGCGCAGCGCGTTCTCGTAGAAATGCCGGCTGTCGTCGATGTGGTGCACCCCGAGGACAACATGGTCGATCATGGTCAGCCCCTCTCCCAGCCCACCTAGACCGTATCTCCGGGGTACGACATTCATTGATCTCGTGCGCCGAGCGGCACTCAGTATGCGCCGAGCAGAGCGGCGGCGTGACTGACCTGCACGGTGTGGGTAACGCAGTCATCTCCGTCGATCATGTGCAGCAGGAACCCGGTGGGCTCGGCCAGGTAGCCGGGCGGCGCGTCGGAATTGAGCAGCAGCCCGGTCTGGCGCCACAGGCTGGGCGCCACGGTCAGCACGCTGCCGGCGAAAGCCGCGGTGATGGGCCGGTGCACGTGCCCGGCCATCACCCGGGCGACGTTGCCGTGGGCGGCGAGGACCTCGCGCAGCGCGTCACCGTCGAGCAGCCGCATGCCGTCGAGGAACCGGATGCCGACCGGCATGGGCGGATGGTGCAGGCCGATCATGGCCGGCACGCCGGGCCGCCGCCGCAGCACGCCGTCCAGCCAGGAGAGCTGTGCACCGCCGAGGCGCCCGGCGGGTGAGCCCTCCACCAGCGAATCCAGCGCGACGAGGGTGAACTCCGGATACTCGACCGCGTAGTGCGCCTCTCCGCCGAAGGTGTCGAGCATCGGCCCCCGGCAGTCGTGGTTGCCGGTCACCAGGTGCAGCGGCAGCGGGAAGTCGCCGATGATCTCCCGCAGCGCCGCGTACTCGTCGGGCCGGCCGTGATCGGTGAGATCACCGGTGATGACGACACAGTCGGGCCGCGGATCGAGCCCCATGACCCGGGCCAGAGCCAGCTGCAGACCGGCGGCGGGCCCGGCGCCGAGCGGCCCGGTGGTGATGTGCGAGTCGCTGAGCTGAGCGATGAAGGTCGTCATCCGCTCATGATCCGGCGCAACCGGCGCCGGGCAACCGAACGGTCGTAACTCCTACAGCGTCAGAAAGCGGACGTCCCTGCCACACCGCGGCCGGCCTGCGCGGACTATTTGACCTTGCGGGTCGACCGGGCCACGATCGGCTCGTATTCCGGGTGCTTCTCCAGCCATCCGCTCACGAACGGGCAGATCGGCACGACGGTCCGGCCCTTGCTACGCGCGTCGTCCATCGCCGCCCGCGCCAGCAGGGATCCGACCCCCTGACCCTCGAACTCGGGATCGACCTTGGTGTGGGTGTAGGCGACGATGCCGCCGGTCAGCTGATAGGTGAGCACGCCGGCCGGCGCGCCCGCCTCGTCATGGGCCTCGAAGCGCTCCCGCTCGGGCACGTCGGTCACCGTGAACGTCATCCCGATATCCAAGCACGGCTTTCCCGGGGTGCCACCGGTGCCGCCGAAGCGGAATGGCGACGGTGGCCACCCGTTGCGGGTACGCCACGCGTACCGCCTGATCGCGCCATTCGGTAGTGCGAGCGCTGCCGGGTCGAGGGCCGGCGTCACGGGCGGATGGTTCCGATGTCACCAGTGGATCGCCGCGTCGGTGCGCGGGTGCGCGGCGGGGCCCTTCTTCAGCCACGCCTTCGTCCACCGCAGGCCTGCTCTGCTGCAGTGTTTCCTGACGTTCGTGCCGTGCTTGTCGACTCCGCTGAGTGCCGCGGCGACGCAGTCCGCCCAGGTCTCGACGGAGGTGACGCCCTGAGGGAATCCTGTCGGTGCGGCTCCGTAGATCGCCTGGCTGCCGTAGAAGAAGGCGATGTGGTGACCGAACTCGTGCGCCATGGTGTGCCGCAGCAGACGCGCCGGCTTGGCGGCGTGGAACCGGCTTACCCAGATTCCCTGGCGATAGGCGGAGGTGCTCGATTTTCCGGAGATCAGTCTGGTGGCCCGGGCATCGGGGATGGCCTTGCGCCATGCGCCCGGGATGACCGACTGCAGGGCGCTGTTGGCCCGCGACGTCGACGCGGTGGCAGCCGAGGCCGGCGAGGCCACGCCGACCGTGGTGACGGTGAGGGCAGCGATCACGAGGGTGAGCATCGTGGTGAACTTTTTGAGTGCAGAGATGTCGAGCTCCCGGTGACCGCGGTGGTGAGGGTTACAGATTGTCACCATTGGCGGCATTAAGGACTGATTACTCTATGTGACATCCAGCCCACTACTGCACGTTACGACAAGCCTACCTAGGGTTATCACGTGCGGAGCGATTCTGTTGCGGTGCAAACGAAGCAGGAAGCCGACCCCCGAACAAGGGTCCCTAGCGACAGGCCCGATCCCCTACCGAAATTGTCGCGGCGATAGCTCACCGTGGCGAGAAACCCGAATCAGGCCGAGGAAGGCAGGCTGAGGCGTCACTACCCGTGCCCGGAAACTCATTGCTGAGCGCAGACCACAGCGCAGGTCCCCACCGTGGCCCAGGACAATCCCGCTGTGGTCGCTGACACCGCCGTCGTCATCGCGGCGACTCGCACGAGCCCGGCGCCCGGCCTTCCCGGCGCTCTGCTCCCCGGCCACCGTCGTGGTCGAGGACGTCGCCACCCCGCAGCCCGGGTCGGCAGTCGGTCATCGCCGCAGATCAGGCGCGTCGGACTCCGTGGCGGGTCAAAGGCCGATCTTGCGCCTCCGATACCGCAGCACGATGGCGATGCCCAGGGCTATCAGCACGAACCCGGTGGCCGACAGCGCAGGCACCAGGCCGGGCCCGGTTGTCGGCAGTCGCGGCGGACTTCCCGACGAGGTCTCGGTAGGGGTCGGTGTCACATCGCTCGGTGGACCGGCGGCGGGTGGACCGGCAGTCGAGGAGCCCACTGCGGGCGTGGTGGCCGGTGTCGTAGCGGACGCCGGTGTCGTCGCAGGCGTGGTGGCCGGTGTCGTCGCAGGCGTGGTGGCCGGCGCAGTGGTGGCCGGCGCAGTGGTGGCCGCGGCGCAGATCGGTTCGGTGATGACGTTGTCGTCGAGCGTGACCGCACCGTTGCGGGCAAGCGCGCGGCCGGCCAGAGTAGCGCCGGTGTTCATGGTGATCGAGGTCAGCGCCATGATGGTGCCGGTGAAGTCACTGTTCGTGCCCAGCGTCGCGGAGCTGGTGACCTGCCAGAACACGTTGCACGGTGAAGCGCCGTTGGTGAAGACCACATCGCTGTTCGACGCCGTGATCAGCGTGGAGGAGATCTGGAAGATGAAGACGGCTGCGGGGTCGTTCTGCGCGTCCAGGGTCAGCTGCCCGGTGAGCTGGGCGGCGCCGATCCGGTACACGCCGGGGGCCAGCGTGCTGCCGCCGAGTTCGGCCGGGAGGCTGGTGAAGGGTGTCCGGCCGGCGGCATCGACGTACGCGGCCGTGAGGTCGCTCTGGGCCTGCAGGGCGACGCCGTCGGCGAGATGGATCTCGCCGGCCACGATTCCGGGTGGGAAGCCTGACGCCGCGGAGCCCGGGTGTACGCCCAGGCCCTGCGCGAGCGTGGTCGCGCCCGTGTTGCTGACGGCCGATCCGGCGAGTACGGAGAAGTCGGCCGCGGTGTTCAGGCTGACCGGACTCTCGGCCGCGTACGCAGGCTCGAAGCCGAAGAGGAGCAAACTCAAGGCGGCGACCGCGGCGGCGGACCCCAGGCCGGCGCGCCAACGGTAGCTCCGGTGGTGGACTTTCACGCTGTGCCCTTCTGGGGGTCCTGCTGCGGAGGCATGGAACCGTCCGCGTCGAAACACAGATGGCAGTGCCGTGATCCACACTGTTCCATGATCCAAAGTAGTTTTTGGATGATTAGGGGTTTTACGACCACCTGAGAGTGATGGACTGACGCGCCACGAAGGAGAGGCGCAGCGGGGTGGAGTTCTCAGAAATGCCACTCACGCGACGAACATGGTCGCCCTCGGACGTTGTAGGTTTCGGGGGCGATACAGATCGCATAGAGAAAAGTGAAGGCCCTGACCGATGTTTGCTGGTCAGGGCCTTAATAGGTGGAGCTGTGGGGATTTGAACCCCAGACCCCCTCGATGCGAACGAGGTGCGCTACCAGACTGCGCCACAGCCCCCCGGCCCCGTAGGACCGCAGCAAGGCTAACAGGTCCGTCCTGCGGCTTGCGAATCACCCTCCCCGGCGCGCCGGGGAAGATCACTTCAGGCCGCGGCCGCCCGCTTCGTACGGCCGCCCACGCAGCCCACCACCCCTGCGGTACGACACCGAGCCACCGTTGACAGCCGCCGGCAGGTCCGACGGATCGCGGTCCAGCCCCATCGCGGCCCGCCGTACGGCTTCCTTCTGGGCCGCCAGCCGGCGCTGTGCTTCCCGGCGTGCCGCAGCCCGGCGCGCCTGCTCGCGGCGCACCTCTGCCTGCCGGGCGGCGAGCCAGGCCGCTTCCCGTGCCTCGACGCGGCGCCGGTGCCGGTCCGCGATCGCCCGGTTGCGCAGGTGCACCAGGTAGATCGCCAGCAGCGTGCCGGTCACCGCGAAGCTGATCCAGAAACCGGGGCCGACCGCCAGGACGCCGACCAGCTCGATCACGTTGAGCAGCAGCAACGCCGCGAAGACCCGCCGGCGGCGGACGACCGCCGGGGTCTGGCGGCGAACCGGCCGGCGAACCGGCCGGCGGGCCGGCACCAGGCGGAGTCTGCGGGCCGGCGGCGCCGACACGGGGGCGGGCGAGACCGGGGCCGGGTCACCCGTTAGGGTCCGCGACGTAACCAGATACTGGCGGCCGGGGTTGACCGGTCGGCGTCCGGGCACAGTGCGGAGCCGACGGCGGCGCTGCAGCACCCGAGCCGTCGACGACGCCCGCTCCGCCGCGAGGCGCTCGGTGGCGTCGTACCGGCGTACGAGCGCCGGTGCGAGGGCGAGCAACCCGGCGGCGGCGAGGACGGCGAGGAGCACCGAGGTCGGCACCCTCACCCCTCCCGTCAGCCTGTGGCGCCCGGGCCGCTGGGCGCCGGGCACACAAAAGTCCCAATCTCCCCGAGGCTACGCACGGGAGTTGCGATTTCACGGCACGCCGCGCCGGGGACGTACCGTCGCGATGATCAAATAACTTTCGGCGGGCTACTGCGCGGTGGCGCGCAAGCGGCGCCAGCGGGCCACCAGACCGCCCTCGGCCGCGACTTCCTCGCTGGTCATCGCGTAGCCGAGGTGGTCGCGCCAGGCACCGTCGATGTGCATGTAGCGCGGGTGGTACGCCTCCTCGCGGAAGCCCAACTTCTCCACGACGCGCCGGCTGGGGCCGTTCTCGGGGCGGATGTTGATCTCCACCCGGTGCAGGCCGCCGGCGCCGAACGCGTGATCCACCGCCAGCGCGAGCGCGGTCGGGATCACGCCACGACCGGCCACCCGCGAGTCCACCCAGTAGCCCACGTACGCCGAGCTGAATGCCCGCCGCACGATGCTGCCCAGGTTGATGTGCCCGACGAGCCGTTCGCCGCCGTCCTCGCGCAGGCAGACCGCGAACGGCATGCTGTCGCCGTGCCGGGCGGCCCGCTTCATGTCGCGGTAGACGTACAGGTAGGCGCGGGTGGAGTTCATCTCCGCCCAGGGTCCGGGCGGGGCCGACTCCCAGGGGCTCAGCCACGCCTGGTTGGCGATCCGGACCTCGGACCAGGCCCGCGCGTCACTGCGGCGGTACGGCCTGAGCAGCACGGATCCCTCCGCCAGGACGGCAGGCCATCCGGGCGTGGACCCCAGCATCATCGCCTCCGGTCGAGCAGCAACACGTCGACGGTCGACCCGGCTGCCGCCGCGGTGACCCGCTCCCCGAGCACCAGCAGACCGTTGGCCTCGGCGAGGCCGGACAGAGTGTACGGCCCTCCGGCGAGCGGCTGCACAGTGTGGCCACCGCCGCGCCGTTCCGCGACGTGCGCCGGCCGGAACTCGCGCAGTCCGCCCGGTGAGGACACGGTCTCCAGCAGGTGCGCCTTGACGCTGGGGCGGAACACCGGTTCGGAGCCGGCCAGCAGCTGGATGACCGGCCGGGCGAGCACCTCGAACCCGATCAGCGCGGCGCCGGGCTCGCCGGGCAGGCAGACCACCGGGACCTCTTCGCCGCCGACCGTGCCGAAGCCCAGCGTGGCGCCCGGGCACAGGGCGACGTCGGTGAACTCCACCGTGCCCCGGCCGTGGTCGCGGCGGGACAGCACCCGGCGCAGCATGTCGCCGGGGCCGGTGCCCGTACCCCCGGTGGTGATGATCAGGTCGGCCCGCAGCGTCTGGTCCTCGAGCAGGCCGCGCAGGCCCTCGGGGTCGTCGTCGCAGATGCCGATCCGGTACGCGAGCGCACCGGCCTCGACGGCGGCCGCGGTCAGGGCGTGGGAGTTGGCGTCGACCACCTGTCCGGGCTGGCTGGGCCGGCCCACGTCGACGAGTTCGTCGCCGGTGGCCACCACGACCACCCGCGGGCTGGGCCGGACCACCACGTGCCCGATCCCGGACGCCGCGAAGACCGCCACCATCGCCGGCGTCACGTACGACCCCGCCGGGGCCAGCACCCGGCCGACGGGCAGTTCGTCGCCCGCCCGCCGGACGCCGGAGCCCCGCTTCGGGGCGTGCAGGATCTCCACCGCCGCCATGCCCTGGTCGGTCCAGTGCACCGGCACGACCACGTCGGCGCCGATCGGCAGCGGCGCCCCGGCCGCCACCGAGAAGCACGTGCCCGGGGTCAGCCGGACCGGTCGCCAGCTGGCCGCACCCAGGTCGCCGACGACGTTGAGGCGGACCGGTCGCGGCCCGCCCTCGAACGCCCCGAAGGACGGGTGCGACCCGATCCGCCCGGCGGCGGCCAGGTCCTCCCAGCGGGCCGCGTACCCGTCGATGGCCGCCTGGTCGAAGGCCGGGTACGGGTGCGGGGCCAGCACGTCGTTGGCCAGCACGTTGCCGTGGGCCTGGGTGAGGTCGAGGTCGAGCGGAGGCAGCGCCCGCAACCTGCGCAGCACGCTGCCCAGGTATTCGGCGAGAGGCATCAGCTCGTTGGCGGCCGCCTCGGCATCGGCCGTAGCGGTCATCCCTTGGCACCGCCGGCGACGAACTCGGCCAGCCAGGCGCGGAACTCCTCGCCCAGGTCCTCGCGCTTGGCCGCCAGCTCCACGACGGCCTGCAGGTAGCCCAGCGGCATCCCGGTGTCGTAGCGGTGGCCGCGGTAGACGATGGCGTGCACCGGCGTACCGGATTCCAGCAGGGCGGCCATCGCGTCGGTCAGCTGGATCTCGCCACCGCTGCCCGGCTTGGTGTTGGCGATCGCCTCGAAGATCGTGGCGGGCAGGATGTAGCGGCCCAGCACGGCCAGGTTGCTCGGCGCGTCCGCCGGCGAGGGCTTCTCCACCAGCCCGGTCACCTCGACGACGTCCTCGCCCAGATCGGACGGCCGCACCGACCCGATGCCGTAGCGGGAGGTCTCCTCGGGCTTGACCTCCATGAAGGCCAGCACGATGCCGCCGGTGCGGGCCTGCAGGTCGAGCATCGCGGGCAGCAGCGGCTTGTCCTCCTCGACGAACTCGTCGCCGAGCAGCACCGCGAAGGCGTTGTCACCGATGTGCGAGGCGGCGACGCCGACCGCGTGGCCGAGGCCGAGCGGCTCGCCCTGGCGGCAGGTGTAGATGTCGGCGAGCTCGCTGCTCCGGCGGACCGCGGCGAGCCGCTCGACGTCGCCCTTCTCCTCGAGCCGGGCCTCCACGTCGGGACGCCGGTCGAAATGGTCGACCATGGCCGTCTTGCCCCGGCCGGTCACCAGCAGCACGTCGGAGATCCCCGCCGCAGCGGCCTCCTCCACGATGTACTGCAGGACGGGGCGGTCCACGACGGGCAGAAGTTCCTTCGGTACGGCCTTGGTGGCCGGCAGGAACCGCGTCGCCATGCCGGCTGCCGGAATGACAGCCTTCACCGCCCGGCGGCCGCTCGTATGGGCCTCTGTCGTCATCTGAGGGGTCACCGCACCTTCGCTCAGTTCGTGCCCGGACATGCCGCGAGACTATCGGCCACGGGCCTGTCGCGGCGGTTGTGGCCCGCCGGGCGTGCCCGGCGGCACGACGTCAGGACCCGCCGCATGATCAAAATGCCCCTCCGGTACGCCCGCCGAAACCACCGGTTCCGTCACAGTTGGCGCGGGCACCGGCGCGGACTCGGCCAGCCGGTAGGTGTCCCGTCCCGCATTCTTCGCCGCGTAGAGCGCATCGTCAGCCGCATCGAGAACCTGCTGCGCGGTCGGGCCGTGCTCGGGGTAGACGGCGATGCCGATCGAGACGCTGATCGCGACCCGGTCGACCGGCTGCCCGGTGGCGGCGTCCTGCCGGCGCGGATCGATCGGCACCGGGATCTCCCGGACCGCGGCGCCGAGGCGCTCGGCGACGATCACCCCGCCGTACGCGTCGGTCTCGGGCAGCAGCACCACGAACTCCTCGCCGCCCTGGCGGAACGCGACGTCCACCTCGCGCAGCCCGATCCGGATCCGCCGGGCGAACTCCCGCAGCACCGTGTCCCCGGCGGCGTGCCCGTACGTGTCGTTGACGTCCTTGAAATGGTCCAGGTCGAGCACCAGCACGGTCAGCATCCGGCCGAAGCGGCTGGCCCGTTCCACCTCACGGCGCAGCGATTCCCGCAGGTAGCGGTAGTTCCAGAGCCCGGTGAGCGGATCGGTGAGCGAGAGCCGCTGCGCCTCCTCGTGCATCCGGACGTTGTGCACCGCCACCCCCGCCTGCCCGGCGAAGGTCCGCAGGGTGAGCAGGTCGGCGTCGTCGAAGCCGTCGCTGCCGAGCCGGTCGTACAGGGCCAGCACACCCAGCGTCGCCGGGCGCCCGGAGATCAGCGTGTCGCCGGGCACGAGCGGGTCGCCGACGGTGGCCGGGGCGCAGATCGGCACGGCCACGTACGTCCGGCAGGCCGGCTCGTCGAGCGTTCCCCCGTCCGGTCCGCACCGGCCGCGCCGAGGCTCCCCGCCGGCCGCGACCGCGCCGAGGATGCCGGTGCCCAGCGGCACCCGCAGCGCGGGCAGTTCGGCCTCCGGCACGTCCCAGCGACCGGTCAGCCCCTCGGCGCAGCGGGCCACGAGCCGGCCGTCACCGGGGTCGATGAGCAGCACGACGCCGGCCCGCGCACCGGTCGCCGACAGCGCGGTCTGCAGGATGACCTGCAGGATCCGGTGCAGGTCGTGGGTGCTGGACAGGGTGTCGCCGAGGATGGCGAGGTGCCCGCGGAGCTGGTCGCGGCTGGCGGTCAGCGCCTGCACGTACGCCTGCAGCTCGCGGGTCATCCGGTTGAAGGTGCCGGCGAGGCGGCCCAGCTCGTCGTCGCGGCCGACCGGGACCCGGGTGCCGAGCTCACCGTCGGCCACCTTCGCGACGGCCAGGGCCAGCTCCTCCAGCGGCCGGGTGGTGGAGCGGGCGAGCCAGCGGGCGACGATCATGGCCATTCCGGCCACCAGGACGACACCGGCGAGCAGCAGCGCGTACAGGCCGACGGAGTTGCTCTGGCGCACCGAGACCACGAGCGGCAGCGGCTGGCCCGGCTCGACGGGGACCGCGCGCAGGTAGTGGTGGCCGCGCGCGGTGACATCACCGGGCAGGGCGGCGGCCACGGCCCGGCTCACGGCGGCCGACTCGGAGCTCAGCGCCGGGCCGGCGCCGGGGCTGTCGCCGGCCAGCAGGGTGATCTCCGCGCCGCACGTCGCGGCCAGCCGGGCGACGAATCCCGCGTCCAGCGCTTGCGCCGCCGCCACTGTGACCTGTCCCTGCCGGGCGCGCGCCACGATGGCGGTGACGCTGCCGCCGGTGGCGGGCGCCTGGCAGTCGCGCTGACCGCCCGGGTCGCTCGCGCCGATCCGGATCTCGGAGGCCAGCCCACGCGTGACGAGCTGGTCCGCGGCGGGTCGCCGGTCCGCCTCCGGCAGCACGGTGACCGCGTCGGCGGCGGCCTGGAGCTGCCGGCACATGGCACCGATGGCGGTACGCACCGTCGTCGCGGCATGATCGAGCCGCTCGACCGTCCGGTCCCGGCTCACTGTGGCGACGGTCATACCGACGAAGAAGGACCCGAGTAGAACCGGACCCAGCACGACCACCAGGAAGGCAGTAGTGAGTCGGCCACGCAGAGTCACACGTCCTCCTGGAAGTGGCCTTCTTTTCCAGCGATGCTGACATAGTGTGCGCCGTTTGCCGGTTTCTGAAAGGGGGTGTTGCATGCCGGATTTCGCCAGTGGAGCGGAAAAATCTCAGCCCGGGAAGATTGCACTGCGCAATCAACTGCTCGCAGCCCGTAGATTACTGACCCCCCAAGACCGCGCGAAAGCCGCGGCGGCGGTCCAAGCCGCCCTGAAGGATCTCTTACGCGCACAGGCGCCCACGATGATCGCGGGGTATGTCCCCCTGGGGCCGGAGCCCGGCGGGCCCGACCTGCCCGAAGTCCTCGGAGACCGGCTCATCCTCCCGGTGCTGCTGCCGGACAACGACCTCGACTGGGTCCGCTACGCGGGCCCGGACACGCTCCGGCCAGGCCGCCTGGGCCTGCGCGAGCCGTCCGGACCCCGCCTCGGCGTCGACGCGGTCGCCGAAGCCACGCTGCTGATCGTGCCCGCGCTGGCCGTCGACCGGACCGGGATGCGTCTGGGCCGTGGCGGCGGCTCCTACGACCGCGCGCTGGCCCGCGCCGGACGGGCGTACACGGTGGCGCTCCTGCACGACGGTGAGCTGCTGCCGACGGTGCCGGCCGAGCCGCACGACCGCCGCGTGCACGCTGTCATCACACCGGCCGAGGGTCTCAGCGACACTGCCGACTGGACGAAATGAACTCCGATGACGGAGCATTGGCACTCCTAGACGGCGAGTGCCAAGCCATTGAGCAACACGGAGGACCAGTGCCCACGTACCAGTACGCCTGCACCGAGTGTGGTGAGCAGCTCGAGGCGGTGCAGTCCTTCTCCGACCCGGCCCTCACCGAGTGCCCGAACTGCAGCGGCAAACTCCGCAAGGTCTTCAACTCGGTGGGCATCGTCTTCAAGGGCTCCGGCTTCTACCGCAACGACTCCCGCGCCGGGAACGTGAGCGCCGAGAAGTCCGCCGCGCCCGCCGCCGACAGCAAGTCGGACTCCTCGTCGTCGACCCCCGCCTCGACGCCCGCCGCGGCCGGCTCGAGCTCGGGCTCGTCGGGCTCGGGTTCCTCAGGCTCCAGCTCGTCCGGCTCCAGCTCCAACGGCTCGTCGGGCTCGAGCCCCGCGAAGACCGCGACGTCCTCCTCGTAGCACGACCGGCACGCAGCCGAGCGGCTGTCCACATCCCGGGGTTGTCCACAGGGACGGCCCCGGGATTCGTCGTGTCCCGCCTATCGTCCTGATCCCCGGCGCCGGTCCCGACGGCGCCCCGGGAGTCTCAGGAGGCGGCGATGCGCGGCAGAGCCCGCCGGGAACCCCGGCTGGACCCGGTCCGTTGGCGCCGGCCGGGACGGTCGGCACTGCTCCGATCGGCGGTCGTAGCCGGCCTGATCGCGACGGCGGCGGCGGTGATGTGGACAGGGCCTGGCGGTTGCGAGCCTGGCCGGGCTGACTGCGCGCCGTGCGCGAGCCTTCCTTCCCCGCCCGGCACGACCGTCGATCTCAAGCCGAGCGTCGTCGATGGTCCGAGGTCGGTCCCGCCCTATGGCCCACGAGCCGGCACACCTGCCGATGCGCAGCCCGACCCGGCCGACGGCCTGATCCTGGTGACCGCTGATGACGCCAAGCCAGCCCTCGCCCGCGGCTCTCATCTGCGCCTGGCCAAGCCGGCCACCGCCTCTGCCCTCGAGTCCGATGCCGCCGGCGAGCCGGAGCCCGGACCGGCCGACGGTCCGGAGCCCGGCGTGGCCGACCGTTCTCAGCCACGCGCCGTGAGCGTCAGCGGATGTCGCCCGGCCGAGATCGCGGAAAGCGCGCCGCCACGTAGCCAGGCCGACCTTCCACCGGGCGTCACCGCGGCCCCCGGCGGGTCCGCCGGGCCCGGAGGCTCGATCGCCGTGCCCCCGGGCTCGATCGGCGTGCCGATCCGGCTGGCCGAGCCCACCGCCCTAGGGCTCATCCACCCCGGTGACCACGTCGACGTCTTCCGAGTGCCCGTCGCCGGCGAGAGCCCACAGGCCATCGCCACGGCGGCTCTGGTGCTCGATGTCACCGGAGCCGACGATCCGACCAGCGGCGGCCTGCTCCTCGCACTGACGCCCGCCGAAGCCCGGCGGACCGTCACCGCGCCCGGTGGTGGCTACGCCGTTCTCATCCGCCCGGACGGGTAGCTCAGCCCCAGTGCGGCGGCCGGTCCTCGAGCAGGCGATCGTCATTCGAGTCGTCGACGCTGACGCCCCAGCCGCGCTCGGTGTCATCGCGGGTCTGCTCGGGCAGCAGCGGCGTCTCCTCGGGCTCGAAGTCGACGGTGCGCTCCGCGTCGGCATCACGTTCAGGCTCGTCCAAGATGTCCACGGTAAGAGGGTAAGCCGCGTCGCGCGCGCTGTCGGTACCCGAGGGATGTAGCGTCGATGAGCGTGAGCGCCCCGACCGGTTCCGACGACGACGCATATTGGCAGCGCCCGGACGCCGAGCCGGAGCCCTTCGGCGCCGGCCGCCCGATCCCGGCGCCCGATCCCACCCCCACCTACCAAGGCCCGCCCCGCACCCCACCACCATCACCGCACTGGCAACCACCGGTGGTGCAGCAGCCCCCGCCACCGCGCACGATGCCGGCGCAGAACATGGACGCCCTCGACGAGTCCGAGGGCTCGGCCCGCACGGTGACCTACGGCATCGGCCTGGTCGTCGGCGCGATCGCTCTGATCCTGATGTGCCTGCTCTGCGCCCGCGTCCTCTTCTGAGCCGGGAGACCGGCCGAGCCGACACGGCCGGGCAGCCCGGGCCAGGGCCGGGCTTGGCCGGGGACAGCCGGGCCGGGTAGCCGGGCGGTGCCGGGCATGGCAGGGATGGGCTGAGCAAGACCGGGCCGCGCCAGGGCAGAGAGAAGCCGAGACCGGGCCGGCCGAAGGCCAGGTCAGTCGAAAGACGGGGTCGTGCCGAAGAGCGGGCACCGCCCCGGCCACCACCCCACATGGCGGCCGGAGCGGCAGACCCGTCAGGACCCCGAGCCCCACACTGCCTGAGCCCCGGAATCCCCGGTCATGAACACGTAATAGCCGGAAACCGCCGCGAGCGCCACCATGATCACTGTGAGTCCCAGGTCCGCCGCGCGGGGTAGTGGGCGATCGGTGCGGCGCAGGGTCAGGTAGACCATGATCAGCGTTACGACGCCGAGGCCCAGCGAGAAGTAGAACGTCAGGTCGCCGTACCCCATGTGGTCGTCGATCTTCGCCAGTGGCGGACCGCTCAGGCCGTCAGCCACCATCCGGTCGCGCAGCGCGCCACCCGACCGCGTCGCCACCCACGACGTCACCGGCGCGGCGACCGCGAGCAGCACCGCAGCCCAGCCGACCCGGGACCGCCAGCGGGGCACCACCCCGTACACGATGGCCGCCAGCGCCAGCAACGGCACGAAGACCACCGCCGCGTGGATCACGAGAGCGTGTACGGGCAAGCCGTTGATCTGATCGAACACGGTCACCTCCTCTTTTGTCGCACGGGATCCGGCCCGCCAGACCGAAACTATCTGACGACGCAAACATCCCCCCTGTGTGCGCCTACGCGCAGTGGACCATTCCGGTTCACGCCGGCGGGCCCCGGTGTCCAGAAAACATGAATCGCTACCCGCCCCGGCAGATGAACCGGTTGAGTACGGGCGCCTCCCGTGCTGTCATGGTGTGATGGCGAAGGGTGAGCAACTCCTGCGGGCGACCGGGTTGCGGGTCACGCGGCCCCGGGTGGCGGTGCTCGACGTGCTGACCCAGGGGGGCCACCTCGAGGTCGAGGAGATCACCCGCCAGGTGCGCGACCGCCTCGACTCGGTGTCCACCCAGGCCGTCTACGACGTGCTCGGCGCCCTGTCGCGGGCCGGGCTGGCCCGGCGGATCGAGCCGGCCGGCAGCCCCGCGCGGTTCGAGGCCCGGGTCGGCGACAACCACCATCACGTCGTCTGCCGCAGCTGCGGCACGATCGAGGACGTCGACTGCGCCATCGGCGAGCGGCCCTGCCTCGGCCCGAACGTCAGCCACGGCTTCGAGGTCGACGAGGCCGAGCTCACCTTCTGGGGCCTGTGCCCCGCCTGCCGGCCGGAACGTTCTGTCTGAACCTGTTCAACTTCGCCTTTTGCGTGGCACGCTGGAGGCATGGACAGCAGCCCGGACATCGGACTCTTCGGCCCGGATTCGGTCACGTGGAAAGTGCACAACGAACCGATCGTGACCATGGGCGGCCTCCGCTCCCTCTACCTGCAGGCGCTGCACCCACGAGCGGTGGCGGCCGTCGCGCAGAACTCGGGCTACAAGGCGGATCCCTGGGGTCGCTTCAACCGGACCTCGGAGTACGTCGGCACGGTGCTCTACGGCAGCACCGACGAGGTGGAACGGGTCGCGAGCCGGATCAGGCGCATGCACTCCCGGATGACCGCGACCGACCCGCGCACCGGCGAGCGGTTCCGCATCGACGAGCCGGAGCTGCTGCGCTGGGTGCACGTCGCCGAGGTGGAGTCGTTCCTGTCCACCGCCCGCCGCGCCGGCCTGAAGCTCACCGACGAGGAGGTCGACGGCTACTACACCGAGCAGCTCAAGGCGGCCGAGCTGGTGGGCCTGGACCCGGCGACCGTCCCGGGCACGGCAGCCGAGGTGGCGGCCTACTACGAGGAGATGCGCCCGCAGCTGGGCATCACCCGCGAGGCCGCCGAGACGGCACTCTTCCTCACCGTGCCGCCACTGCCCGATTTCTGGGGCAACCGCGCGCTGCGGCTCGGCCTGAACCTCGGACCGGCCCGCTGGGCCTACTTCGGCGTCGCGGGCACGGCAGTCGCCCTGCTGCCGGCCTGGGCCCGCAAGATGTACGGCGGCCTGGGCCTGCCCACCACGGACCTGTCCGCCGACCTCTCGGTGCGCGGCCTGCGTCTGCTGCTCGCCGGCGTCCTGGCCACCGTCCCGGAGCAGTACAAGATGGCTCCGCAACGCCGCGCGGCGCTGGAACGGGTCGGCCTAGCCTGACGCCCGTTCGAGGTGCTCGACCGCGGACCACGGCTCCTTGGCCGCGACCTGCTGCCCGGCCGGGCACGTACGCCGGAAGTCGCACCAGCCGCACAGGCTGCCCGGATTGGTGGGGAACTCGGCGTCGGGATCGGCCCCGGCCGCCACCGCCTTCTCCGCCGCGATGATGTCGCGGGCGGTGTCCTCCGCCCGCGCCACCTGCCGGGCCAGGGACTCCTCGGTGTGCTCGTGCACCGCGACCGTGCCCGTCGGCAGGTGGTGCAGCTCGACCCGGTGGCACGGCCGGCGGAACACCCGCTGCGCCGCGTACGCATAGAGCGCCAGCGCCTGTGATCCGCGGGCGTCGTCGGCGTCCAGCCCGGACCGGCCGGTCTTGTAGTCGACGATGACCGCCTCCGGCCCCTGCTCGCCCGGCCGGGAGTCGATGCGGTCGGCCCGGCCGTTGAAGGCCAGCACCGCCGTCTTGGTCGCCACCACCCGCTCCACGCCCAGCGGCTCGTCCAGCGGATCGAGGCCGGCCACATAAGTGTCGAGCCAGTCGAGGGACTTGCGGTACGCGATCCGCTCCTGCTCGACGTCGCGGTAGCCCTCGCGGACCCAGGTCGACTTGAGCAGGGTCGGCAGCGACTCGCGGACCCGCTTGTCCGGGGGCACGGCATACCAGTTCTTCAGGGCCGTGTGCACGCTCGCGCCCAGGGAGTTGTGCGCCCAGGGCGGCCCCTTCTGCGGGGACGGGCGGTCGACATAGGTGTAGCGGTAACGCCGGGGGCAGTCCGCATACGAGCCGAGCTTGCTCGGCGTGCAGACGAAGAGCCGCTCGGGCATGCCGGCGAAGCCCAACTGCTCGGGCACCGCGGCCGATCGGGGGGAAGTCCTGGGCACCCGGTAATCCTGCCAGCACCCTGCGACAAGAATCAGGCCGCGGCGGTGTACAACTCTACGAAGGCCGCCACCGCGTCCGCGATGAGCTGCACCGCGATGGCCGCCAGCAGCAGGCCGGCGATGCGGGTGAGCACCTCGATGCCGCCGGGGCGCAGCAGCTTGACGATGCCGCCGGAGAAGCGCAGCACCAGCCAGACCGTCATCATGACCGCGAGGATGGCGAGGCCGATCACGGTGTAGTCGTTCAGCCCGTCCGCCCGCTGCACGAACAGCATGGTCGCGACGATCGCACCCGGTCCCGCCAGCAGCGGCGTGCCCAGCGGCACCAGCGCCACGTTGGTGGTGCCCCCCTGCGCGGACGGCTCGTCGGTCTTGCCGGTCAGCAGCTGCAACGCGACCAGGATCAGCAGCAGGCCGCCGGCACCCTGCAACGCCGGCAGCTGGACGTGCAGGTAGTCGAGCAGCGTCTGGCCGGCGACGGCGAAGATCACGATCACGCCGAGCGCCAGCAGCACCGCCTGCGTGCCGGCCCGGGTGCGCTCCTTGGCGGGCATCGCGCCCGTCAGGGCCAGGAACACCGGCACCATGCCCGGCGGGTCGACGATCACCAGGAGGGTCACGAAGACCTCGCCGAACAACTTCAGATTCACGGGATCAACCTAGGCTCCCGTGCTCACCGATGCCCTGAACTGCGGCGACCGTCACCCCACCACGGGGACGCCGGTCGCGGCGGCGACGATCTGCTCGTACGCCGAAGGGTCGGTGGTGAAGGCACCCAGCTGGACCGTCTTGTGCGTGCCGTGGAAGTCCGACGAGCCGGTGACGACCAGGCCGAGCTCCCCGGCCAGCGCGCGCACGTGCGCGCGCTGCGCGACCGTGTGGTCCTCGTGGTCGGCCTCCAGGCCGAACAGACCGGCCGCGGCGAGCTCGACGATCAGCTTGTCCGGTACGATCCGGCCGCGCACGGTTGCGTTCGGATGGGCGAAGACCGGCACTCCGCCGGCGGCCCGGACGGTCCGCACGGCCTCGAAAACATCAAGATCCGCTTTGGGTACGAAGTAGCGCGCGCCCAGCCACCGGGAGGCGAAGGCCTCGCTCGTGGTGCCGACCAGCCCGGCCCGGATCAGCGCCTGGGCGATGTGCGGGCGCCCCACCGAACCGCCGGCCGCGTACCCGCTGACCTCGGACCAGGTGATGTCCACACCGTCCGCGCGGAGCAGCTCGACGATCCGCTCGGCGCGCTGCTCACGATCGGTGCGCAGCCGGATCAGGTCGGCGGCCAGCACCGGGTGGTGCGGATCGAACAGGTATGCCAGCAGGTGCAGCGGGATCGCCGGCTCCACGCCGTACCACCGGCAGGAGAGCTCGGCGCCGCGGACCAGAGCCAGACCCGCCGGGCGCGCCGCCTCGGCCGCCGCCCAGCCACCCGTGGTGTCGTGATCCGTGATGGCCATCACGTCCAGGCCGGCCCGGGCGCCCGCGGCCACCAGTTCGGCCGGGGTCAGCGTGCCGTCGCTGGCGGTCGAATGGCAGTGCAGGTCGATTCTGGTCACCCGGCGACGCTACCGGGTGGCCGCCACGGATCCTGCGGAGCGTCAGGCGTCGTCGCCCGAGTCACCGTCCTTGCCCAACCGGGCCTCGACCGCCTGCGGCTCGTACATCTCCTCGACGACGCGCAGATACAGCTCGTTCGGGTTGGGCAGGTGCTTGACCTCGCGCAGCGCCTGGTCCTGGCCGGCCGACTCCAGCACGAACGTGCCGTAGCTGAGCATGCGGCCCAGGGCGGACTGCTCGTACTTCATGTCGGTGACCCGCAGCAGCGGCATCATGGCGACCTTGCGGGTGATGATGCCGTTGACCACCATGACCCGCTTGTTGGTCAGGATGAAGCGGTCGAAATACCAGTCGCCGACCTTCCAGGCGACCCAGCCCATCACGCCCAGCCAGATCAGCACGGCCGCGGTGACCAGGCCGTCGATCTCCTGACGGGTCAGGAAGCCGGCGAGGTAGCCGAGCAGCAGGGTCGAACCGATGCCGACCAGCAGCGGAGTGGACAGATGGATCCAGTGCCGCTTCCACTCGCCGCGGTAGCGCTCGGTCGGGAAGAGATAGCGGGAGACCAGTGTGGTCGGCTCGTCCTCCAGCGGCAGCACCCGCCGGGGTCCACCCGGGACACCGGAGCCGTCACCGGCGAGGCCCTGGAGCTCTTCCTCGGTGAAGACCGGGGCGTCGTACTCCCCCGGGTCCCGGTACTCCTCGTCGCGCGGGTCGCTCGCGTAGCCCGCGCTCGGCGAATAGCCGGTGTCGGGTGAATAGCCGGGACCGGCGGAGGCCACGCCCCGGCGATACTCGGGACCGTCGTCGTCGAACGCCGGATCGTTGTAGCCGAAGGTGTCGTCGTCGTCGCGAGGGCGGCGCGCACCCTCGTCTTCAGGTTGCCGCGGCTCGCCAGGACCCATCAGGTGATGTTAAGCGACGAGGTTGGTGAAGAACGTTCCGAAACCACGGGCGATGTCCCCGATGGTGTCGCCCAGGGACTCGAACACCGCGGCGGCCGAGTTCGGGTTGAAGGCGATGAAGAAGATCAAGAATGCGATGCCAAGCCAGGTGAGAACCTTCTTGATCATGGCGGGCCTTCTCCTCCGTTGCGGGTGACGGTCATCGCCGCGGCAACACTCACGGTATCAGTTCAACTGCGCTCTGTGAACATTGTGCCCGAAAAGCCGATGGCGTTCCCGCAGGTCAGGCCTTCGAGTTCAGGCCTTGCCGTGCAGGTACGGGCTCGGCGCTCCGTACACGAGCTCGGGCGGCACCCCGTCGGACAGGTCGTGCAGGACGACATGCTCGGCCAGGAAGTAGCCCGCGCTTGCCGGCCACGCTACCGCATAGAGCCACATTCCTTTGGCTTCACTCACATAGGCGCTGCGATCTTCCGGAGACTTCACACACCACAGTGGAGTGGGATGCCCGCCGACCTTGATCTTGGCATGCGGACCGGCGTGTCCACCCCGGTCACACTCGCCCAGCGCCTCGGTGACCAGGTGCCCGGGGTCGATACCGGGGATGCCGGCGAAACGCGTCCCCAGACCCACGCCGGGCTGCTCGGCGATCAGCACGAGGTCGGCCGGGCCACCGCCGAGCGGGTCCGGGCCGCTGCAGGACAGAGCGGTCGCGCGGACGCCGGCACGATCGTCGCCCGCCCAGCCGACACCGGTGACCATCCAGCCGGGCGGCAACGGCCACGGGCACCACAGCGGCATGTGGTCGATCGTGGGCGCGGTCCGGAGCCGCACACTGTCGAGGATCTCGGAGCTGATGTGCTCCGCGACGTGGAAGGGAGCGACGTCGCCACAGTCGTCGCAGCGCCAATCACTGTGCATCAGGTCCGGCGGCCGGACCTGCGCAGCACAACGGGGGCAACTCACTGTGACACCCACCCTCTTAAGGTGGGGCCCGGCAGGGTCGCCGTCAAGCGAATCGGCAGAACCGGGCCGACCCGTTCGCCCGCCCGCGGCCGGCGACGATCACCCGGGCGGGGGACCCGCGTGGGCGCGCACCCAGGAATGCATCGCGATGCCGCTCGCCACGCCGGCGTTGATCGAGCGCGTGGAGCCGTACTGGGCGATCGAGAACAACGCGCTGCACGCGGCGCGGGCGGCGTCGGAGAGCCCGGGTCCCTCCTGGCCGAAGATCAGGACGCACTCCCGTGGCAGGGTGACCGTCTCCATCGCCCGCGAGCCCGGCAGATTGTCGATGCCGATGATCGGCAGCCCCGCGGCCGCGGCCCAGGCGGCGAACTCCTCGATCGTCGGGTGGTGCCGCACGTGCTGATAGCGATCGGTGACCATGGCGCCCCGCCGGTTCCACCGCCGCAGGCCGACGATGTGGACCTCCGCGGCGAGGAAGGCGTTGGCGTTGCGCACCACCGTGCCGATGTTGAAGTCGTGCTGCCAGTTCTCGATCGCCACGTGGAAGCCGTGCCGGCGCAGATCGAGGTCGGCCACGATGGCCTCCCGGCGCCAGTAGCGGTACCGGTCGACGACATTGCGCCGATCGCCCTGCGCGAGCAGCTCGGGGTCGTAATGATGGTCCCGGGGCCACTCGCCGGGCCAGGGACCGACCCCGACCTCGAGCTCGGGCTCCGCCGGCGCGTCGGGCCCGGCCTGGCTCACGGGCTCAGCCGGGCCGGTGGACCGGACCGGGCCAACCGGCGTCGAGGACTCATCGGCGGTCATGGTGCAGGAGGCTAACCAGGGGCCCGCGGGCCGCACCTGGGGGGAGACGCAATGAGCGGCGGGGCCCTCCCCGGCACCCGCCGCCCACGCTCTGTTGAGGAAGAGTTTGCCTTACCCTCCGTATCCATGTGAAGGATTCCCAACAGTGACCCACGTCACATTTAACTTTGTTACCTATTACCTTCGGTGGTTACCTCGTCGTTATCGGGCTGCGATAGAGCACGTCCGGACCACCTATCGAGGCAGCTTGATGCGCAAACTGGACGACACCGGGTTGTTCACAACTGAGAGCGCTCTCCCTACTTTGGGTTACGCTGGGTAGCCCAAGGTCCACACCGCGGTCGCAAAAGGTGCCCCAGACCACGTGTCACCGGCGCCGGCGACGGGAATCAGAGGGACCTGGAGCAGGTTGGACCGCACGTAGGCCAATTTCCCGTGGCCTTTTTCCCGTGGACGGAGAGATCATGGCGACCGTTGCGCTGACCACAGAGAATTTCGACGAGGTGACCGGCAAGGACGGCATCGTCCTGGTCGACTTCTGGGCCAGCTGGTGCGGGCCCTGCGTCCGCTTCGCGCCCACGTACGAGCGCTCCTCGGAGAAGCACACCGAGATCACCTTCGGCAAGGTCGACACCGAGGCCCAGCAGGAGCTGGCCGCGAAGTTCGACATCCGCTCGATCCCGACGATCATGGCAGTGCGCGACGGCGTCATCGTCTTCTCGCAGCCCGGCGCCCTCCCCGAGTCCGCGCTGGAGTCCCTGATCGAGCAGGTCGAGAAGCTGGACATGGACGACGTGCGCAAGCAGCTGGCCGCGCACAACCACTGACCCGCGAGGTCACCGGCGCCGCGGACCCATCGGGTCCGCGGCGCTTCCGCGTCGGGCCGACCTCTTTCCGGTACGGCTCGCCGGTCCGGGTAGACAGTGGATCGAACATGTGTTCGAATCTTCGCCATGCGATGGTCACACCTGTCGGCCCCGGCCGGCGACGACTCGCTCCCGGACAGGGCAGCGCCGGCGGCTCCACCCCTGCCGCTGGCGCTGCCCGGCGCGACCGTCCGCACCTTCGACACGCCCGGGTTCGCCGGTATGACGTTCTACGAGATCCGGGCCAAGTCCCTGATCAACAGGGTGCCCGGTGCGTCGCGGGTGCCCTTCGAGTGGACCATCAATCCGTACCGGGGCTGCTCGCACGCCTGCTCCTACTGCCTGAGCGGCGACACGCCCATCCTGCTCGCCGACGGTTCGACCCGCCCGCTGTCGCAGGTGCAGGTCGGCGACGCGGTGCTGGGCACGATGGGGGCCGGGCCGCACCGGCGTTACGTGCCGACCACGGTGCTCGACCACTGGACCATCAGCAAGCCGGCCTTCCGGGTCACCCTGGCCGACGGCACCCGCCTGGTGTCCAGCGGGGACCACCGGTTCCTCACCGACCGCGGCTGGCGGCACGTCAGCCCGGCCGAGGCCGGCCTCCCGGCCCTGGCGGTGGGCGACCGGCTGTCCGGCGTGGGGCGTTTCGCCGACGCGCCGAAGGAGTCCCCCGACTACCGCACCGGCTACCTCTGCGGGCTGGTCCGCGGCGACGCCGGCGCCCCGGCCGGCGCGCGGGAGAGCGACGCCTGGATCCGCGCGGACTCCTATCTCGAAGACATCCCGATGCACGTGGCGCTGCGCTGGCCGGAGCTCCCGTCCGGCGGGTGGTACCGCGGCTTCCTGGCCGGCGCGTTCGGCGCGACCGGCTACGCGGACCGGCTGGCCGTCGTCTTCACCAGCCGCGACCAGGGCTTCCTGGACCGCATCACGGACGCCCTGACCCACCTGGGCCTGCCCAGCCGCCGCCCGCCCCACCCGCAGCTCGGCGAGGTCTACTCCGTCGAGGTCGCCCGGGACCTGTGGGCCGCCCTGCGCTTCCGGCACCTGACCGGGGTCAGCGCGGCACCGCTGGACGCGGCCGGGGTCGGCGTGCGCAGCGAGCCCCAGCTGACCGTGGCCGACATCGAGGATCTCGGCCTGACCCTGCCGCTCTACGACATCACCACCGGCACGGGCGATTTCATCGCCGACGGCGTGGTGAGCCACAACTGCTTCGCCCGTAACACGCACACGTATCTCGACCTGGACGCCGGCCACGACTTCGACTCCAAGGTGGTCGTCAAGGTCAACGCGGGCGAGCTGGTGCGCCGCGAGCTGGCCGCCCCGCGATGGTCCGGCGCCCCCATCGCCATGGGCACCAACGTGGACGTCTACCAGCGGGCCGAGGGCCGGTACCAGCTGATGCCGCCGATCCTGACCGCCCTGCGCGACTTCGCCAACCCGTTCTCCATCCTGACCAAGGGCACCCTGATCCTGCGGGACCTGGAGCTGCTGCGACAGGCGGCCACGGTCACGGACGTCAGCCTGTCGATGTCGATCGGCTTCGTCGACGAACGGATGTGGCGCGCGGTCGAGTCGGGCACCCCGAGCCCCCGCCGCCGCCTCGACGCCGTGGCCCGCCTGACCGACGCCGGCTTCTCGGTGGGCGTCCTGATGGCCCCGATCCTGCCGGGCCTGACCGACTCGGACGAGTCCATCGAGGAAACGGTCTCGGCCATCGCCGCCTCCGGCGCGGCCAGTGTCTCCCCGCTGACGCTCCACCTGCGCCCGGGCGCCCGCGAGTGGTACGCGGCCTGGCTCACCCGCGAGCACCCGGAGCTGGCGCCGCGCTATCGCGAACTGTTCCGGGCCGGCTCGTACGCACCGCAGTCCTTCCAGAAGGAGATCGGCGCCCGGGTCCGGATGGCAGCCCGCCGCCACGGGCTGTACCGGGCGGGGCTGGGCGAGGCGCGGGCGGCAGGCACCAACGGGGTACCGGCAACGGCGTACGCGGACACCGACGTCACCGACAACGCACGCGAGGGCACCACCACCCGCGAATCCGAACCTCAGCAACTGACCCTGCTGTGACCCGATCGCGCGTGGATAGAGTCGGGGGATGAGGAGCGCACAGCAGATCTTGGCCGAGGCGGACGTCATTGCCGTGGTCGGAGCCTCGCGGGATCCGCGGAAGCCGTCGCATACCGTGCCCTTGCAGATGCTCCGGTACGGGTGGCGGATCATTCCGGTCAACCCGTTCGTCGACGAGGTGTTCGGGGTGCGCACCGTGCCCACGCTCGCCGATCTGGACGAGCCCGTCGATCTCGTCGACATCTTCCGGCCCGCCGCCGACGCCCTGGAGATCGTTCGGCAGGCCGTGGCGATCAAGGCGCCCGCTGTCTGGTTGCAGACCGGCATCGTCTCCGCCGAGGCGCGCCGGATCGCCACCGAGGCCGGCATCGACTACGTCGAGGACCGCTGCCTGGCCGTCGAACGGGCCGTCGGTCAGCTCAGTAAGTTGCCCTGAGCTCGGCCGGCAGGCCGGATACCCTGCGTCGGGTCCCCCTGACTACGCCTCGACTAGTACCGTGCCGGGGTGAACGAGGAGGACCTCTGATGACTTACCCGCCGCCCGGTGGTACGCCGGATCCATATCAGCCCCAGCAGCCCTACGGGCAGCAGCCGGGTTACGACCCCGCGTCGCCCTACTCGCAGGACCCCTATGCGGCTCCTGCCAGTGGCGCGCCGTCCAGCGGACAGCCGTACGGGCAGCAGCCGCCCTACGGTGCCCCGTCCAGCGGACAGCCCTACGGCCAGCAGCAGTACGGGCAGCAGCAGCCCGGCTACGGCCAGCCGTACGCGCAGCAGCCCTACACCCCGCAGGCGCCGACCAACACCATGGCCATCCTGGCTCTGGTCTTCGCCTTCGTGTTCGCGCCGGCCGCGATCGTCATGGGCCACGTCGCCAAGAAGCAGATCCGGCAGACCGGCGAGTCCGGCGAGGGCCTGGCCACCGCCGGCCTCTGGCTGGGTTACATCTTCACCAGCATCTACGTGCTGCTCTGCGCCTTCTACATCGTCGTGGCGATCTTCGCGATCGGCTCGTCCGGCAGCAGCACCTACTGACGTACGGCCCGCCCGGTGGACAGCGGTCCACCGGGCGGGTACGGCTCAGCGGAACTCGGCCTCGCGCACGCTGTTGCCGCCGTCGACCACGAGCATCTGCCCGGTGATGTACGACGCCGCGGGCGAGCACAGGAAGGCGATCGCCGCCGCCACCTCGTCCGGGGTGCCCGGGCGGCCGATCGGGGTGCCGAGGCCCTGCTTGATCTCTGTGACGGTGGACGCGGCCGTGTAGATCGTGCCCGGCGCCACACAGTTGACGTTGATGCCGTCGGCCACCAGCTCCATCGCCAGCGCCCGGGTCAGGCCGACGACGCCCGACTTCGCCGCGGCGTACGCGGCCTCGGTCGGGAGCGCGTTGATCGGGCCCGCCGTCGCCGCCAGGTTCACGATCCGGCCCCAGCCCTGCTCCGACATGCCGCCCACGAACGCGCGGCTGCACAGGAACGCGGTGCTCAGGTTCCGGTCGATCTCGGCGCGCCACTCGTCATAGGTGAGCTGGGCGACCGGGCGCAGCACCTCGGGGCTGGTCCGGCTGGCCAGGCCCGCGTTGTTGACCAGCACCTCGACGTCGCCGAGCTGGTCGACGACCGCGTCGGCGAGCGCACCGACCTCGGCCTCGTCGGTGAGATCGGCCACGAAGCCGGTGACGCCCAGCTCGGACGCGCGCTCGTGGATGCGCCGCGTGGTCGACACGATCGCCACCCGGGCACCGAGGTCGCGCAGCCGGCGGGCGGTCGCGTACCCGATGCCGTCCGGGCTGCCGGCCCCGGTGACCAGGGCGACCTTTCCGTCCAGCCGCAGTGTCACGGGACCCTCCTCGGGCTCGGTCACAGGGTCGTCCTGGGCGTGGCCGGACTCGGCGACCGGATCGGGCCCCAGGTCCTGCTCAGGCTCGGAACTGGGCGCGGCAGACCGGGGCCGGCGGCCGGCCGCCGGGCGGGTGGCGTCCCGCCTCGAGCGGCTGCCGCTGGCGGTGCGGGCGTCGAAGACCATGCGGCGATCCTGCCCGCTCCCGCGGGCCGGGGCAAACATCGGACCAACCGTGGCGCGCGGCAACCTCGCACCGCGCACAAGCAGGCACACGGCGTGCGCGACGCCGTGACAACGCCCCCTATCCTGACGAGCGCGAGGGCAACGCCGGACGGAGGAAGTCATGACGTATCCACCACCGCCCGGACCGGACGGCATCTATCCACCGCCGCCGGATCCGCCCATCCAGGCGTACCAGCCGCCGCTGCCGGCCAACCCGCAGCAGTACGGCTACGACCATCCCGCGCCCCCGGTCCAGGGGTACGGGTTCCCGCCCGCGCCGGGTTACGACTACGGCAACCCCGGCAGCCCGTACGCCCATCCGGGTCATCCCTACCCGCAGGCCCGGCCCACCGAGGGTCTGGCGATCGCGTCGCTGGTCGTGTCCTGCGCCGGGGTGGCGGGGCTGTGCCTGTGGGGGATCGGCGGGCTGCTCGGCATCGTCGGCGCGATCCTGGGTCATGTCGCCCGGCGCCGGATCCGCGCCACGGGTGCGGGCGGTGCCGGCCTGGCGCTGGCCGGGATCATCGTCGGGTGGGTCGTCGCCGGCCTCGCGGCGGTGCTCGTCGCGATCTTCGTGTCGGTCCTGGTGGCGGACTCCGGCTCCACCTATTGACGGCTCAGCCGCCCGGCTGCGGCGCGGTCGGCACTCCCGGCTCGCCCAGCGGGATCACCGGGCCCTGCTCGACGAAGATCAGCGGCGCCGAGCGGCCGTAGCGCTGCGGCATCGCGCTGCGCGCCCGCTCGACGTCGCGGGTGCCGATCTCCACGCCCACGCCGTCGTGGCGGGCCGCGACGCTGGAGATGCGCACGCCGTTCGCCTGCCAGGCGTCGAGGTCGGCGACGATCCGGTCGTTCCAGCCGGCCAGCTCGGCCAGGCTGTGCGCCGCGTCCCGGACCACGATGCAGGTGTCCTCCGCGCTGAGCCGGATGAAGTCGTCGAACGCGGCCGACGGCACCCGGTAGACGATCGCGCGTACCCGCTCCTGGTCGACCTCGAGCCCGGCGTAGCTGCCGGCGTGGTCGGCCCGGCCACCGGCATCGATGCGGGCCATCGCGGCCTCCAGCGCCGGGGGCGTCGCCGGCAGGATCCGCCCGCCCATCGTCACGGTCGCGGGCCGGCGGGAGAACTCGCACCCGGCCGTGGTCCAGCCCCCGGTGAGGCCCTCCTCGGGCACCTCGGGCTCACCGCACGAGCTGGTCACGAGCACCGCCCCGAGCAGCAGACAGCAGAGTCGATATCGACAGCGGCGCATCTCATCCCACCTCTCTACCGCGCGGGGCGGTAGTTCGCCAAGGTTCAACGAGAGGAACGGGGTGTCAGCGCGGGGTGGGATCCGCCGCGTCGGCCAGCGACGCGGTGGCGCGGCGCCGCTCCCGGCTGCCACCGAGGACCACCACGGCCACCCCGAGCACCAGCAGCGCCAGCCCCGGCAGCGCCAGGAGCCGCGGCGTCTGCCCCAGCCAGATCCAGGCCAGCAGGGCGGCCCCCGGCACCTCGAGCAGGATCAGCACGCTGACCCTGGTGGCCGTGGTGTGTTCGAGCGCGTAGTTGAACATCGAGTGGCCCAGCAGCTGCGCCCCCACCACGAGGGCCAGGATCGCCGCCCAGGTGCGGCCGTCGTAGCCGTGCAGATCCACCCCGGCCGCCAGGCACACCACGAGCAGGATCGCGGCGCAGGTGCCGTAGCAGACCCACGTGTACGTCGTGGTGCTCAGCCGGGCCCGCGCGCGTTCCCCCAACGCCGTGTAGATCGCCGCGGCGATCGCGCCGATCAGGGCCAGGACGTCCGCGAAGACGGCTTGCGCCGACACGCCGATGTCCAGGCCGGTGGCCCAGACCGTGCCGGCGACGGCCAGGCCGATACCGACCCAGCCGGCCGTCGACGGGCGCCGGCCCTGCGCCGCCGCGATCAGGCCCTGCCACACCGGCTGGGTCGCGACCAGCGCCGTGGCCGTCGCCACGGAACCGAGCTGCACGCTGGGCATCCAGGTCGCGAAGTGCAGGGCCAGGGCGACGCCGGCGAGGACGGCGAACATCCCGGTACGGCTGCGCAGCGTCCCCAGCTCGGCCCGGCGCGGACCGGCCGCGATCGGGGTCAGCGCCGCGAAGGCCAGCCCGTTGCGCCAGAACGCCACGGCCAGCGCCGGAGCCGCCACGAAGGCGATCAGCGGGGCCGAGGTCGAGACCGCGAGCACCGCCACGGCCAGCGCCGCCCCGGTCAGCCAGGAGGGCCGTTCGCGGGGTGACTGCATATTCATCCCTCGCCGTCGCTTTGTGCGTCTGTATGCATACAGTTTGTCGACCTGAGTTGAACGGAAAGTGAGGCAGTCGTTACGCTCGCCGCCGATGCATTTCCGTCAATCCCTCAGGAGAGTGGTTTTCGATGCCCGCGTTCCAAGCGGTCGTGTTCGACTTTTTCGGCACGCTGACCCGTTCCGTGCGGAGGGGACCCCAGCACGCCGACATCGCTCGGGCGCTGGGCTGTGATCCCGACGCGGTGCTGAGCGTCCTGGATCGTACGTTCCAGATCCGGGCCCGGGGTGATCTCGGGTCCGCCGAGGCCACCCTGCGGTGGGTCACCGAGCAGGCCGGTGGCCGGCCGCGCGCCGCCCAGCTGCAGGCCGCGGTGCCGGCCCGGGTCGACGCACTGAAGGCCGACACCCGGCTGCGGGCCGACGCGGAGAGCGTTCTCCGCGCCGTCAAACAGCGCGGCCTGCGGACCGCCCTGATCAGCGACTGCACCCACGAACTGCCCGCCTTCCTGCCGAGCATGCCGATCGCCCCGCTGCTCGACGTCAACGTCTTCTCCGTCGAGGTCGGCCGGTGCAAGCCGGACCCGCTGATCTACCTGGAAGCCTGCCGGCGGATGCGGGTGGCCCCCGAGGACTGCCTCTACGTCGGTGACGGCGGCAGCCACGAGCTCACCGGCGCCGCCGCCGTCGGCATGACCGCCGTCCGGCTGGCCGCGCCCGACCTGGCCGACCATCTGGTGTTCGACGCGGACGAGGACTTCGCCGGCCTGAGCGTGCCGTCGCTGACCGCCGTGCTGGATCTGCTGGATCCCGTACCCGCGCTGGCCTGAGCCCATGCAGGATGCATTATCGGCTCGCCCACGCGGCCCGGTCCCGGCCGGGCCGCGTGCGAGGATGACCGGGTGACGACCGAGCTCGTGGCTGAGGCCATCAAGAAGGCCGGCATCGCCTGGATCGAGGCGCCCGGCGGCCCTTCCCTGGGCCTGTGGGTCATGCCGCTCGACGGCGCCCTCCTCCTGGTCTGCGGCCCCGGCGAGCAGGCCGCGCCCGGCCTGGCCGAGGCGACCCGCGCCTCGGTGCGCCTGCGCGGCGACAACGGCGGCCTGATCGTGATCGTCGAAGCGCAGGTCGAGCGGCTCACACCGGGCAGCGACGAGTGGACCGAGATCGCCCCGCAGCTGGCCGGCAAGCGCCTCAACGCCACCGGCACCGCCGAGCAGCTGGTGGCCCGCTGGGCCGAATCCGATTGCGCGGTCCTGCGCCTGACGCCGGTGGACGAGCCGATCGCGGCCCCCCACCTGCCGACCGCCTCGCAGGCCGAGCCCCCACGCGAGACCCCGGCCCGCGTCAAGGTCCGCCGCCCGTTCCGCCTGCACCGCGTCCGCAAACGCAAGCCGTAGCCGGACCGCGCGACCCACCCTGCCGGCTGCATGCGACAAGAGCCGGAAACCAAGCAGGTCAGCCGATGAACGGCGGCACTGCGATCTCGCCCTGGGCCACCGGGACCACGTGGCCGGACACCGTGGCCACCGTGGCGGCGCCGTCCGCTGCCGTCACCGTGCACTCCAGCAGCGAAGGCCGGTGCATCTCGATGCCCTGGTGCACGGTGTACGACGTCGTCCCCTCCCCGGGCAGCCAGCCCTGTCCCACCAGCCACACGCCCAGGCCCAGGGCCGCCGAGCCGGTCGCCGGGTCCTCCGGCACCGACACCCCCGGGCAGAAGACCCGCACGTACGCCGTCCGCTCGGCCGCCTCCCAGGCGAAGACGCTGATACCCGTCACGCCCAGCGCGCGGGCCCGCGCCGGATCGGCCCACGCGCGGGCCAGCGCTTCACGGCGAACCGGCAGGATCACGAATTCCAGCCCGCAGCCGGCCGCCGCGGGCCCCGCCGCCTCCCCGGCGAAGTCCTCCGCCGTCAGGCCCACCAGATCCAGCAGGTCCCGGACCGGCAGCGGGGCACCCAGCGTCGGCTTGCCACCGGTCAGCGTGGCCACATCCGAGCCCACTGTGATCGGCAGCATCCCCGCGCCGCACTCCTGGACGACCTGTCCCGGCTGCGCCAGGCCCCGCCGGACCGAGACCACCGCGGCCCCGACACTCGGGTGGCCCGCGAACGGCAGTTCCGTCTCCGGGGTGAAGATCCGCGCCCGGTACGTCGCCCCGGCGGCCGACGGCAGCACGAAGACGGTCTCCGAAAGGTTGAACTCCCGGGCCAGTGTCTGCATCTGGTCACCGGCCAGGGACTCGGCGCCGAAGACGACGGCCAGCGGGTTTCCGGCGAAAGGGCGGTCGGTGAACACGTCGACGATCTCGTACGCCACGGTAGACATGGTTCGACGCTAACTTAGGCTGGTGCGGTGACCATGGGGAGCAGGGTTTATCTGGCGCGGCTCGCGGCGCTGCCCGTTTTCGACCCCAACGGCGACCGGGTGGGCCGGGTACGCGACGCCGTACTGCGGTTGCGCACCACCAACCGGCCGCCGCAGGTCGTCGGTCTCGTCGCCGAGATGGCGCTGCGCCGCCGGATCTTCCTGCCGATCGGCCGGGTGACCTCGATGGACGCCGAGGCCGTGGTGCTCAGCACCGGCATGCTCAACCTCCGCCGGTTCGAGAAGCGGCCCAACGAGCTGCTGGTGCTCGAAGAGGTGCTGGACCGGCGGGTCACGGTCGAGCCCGAGGACCGGCAGGGTCCCGGCACCACCGGCACGGTCGTCGACCTGGGCATGGAGCTCAACCGCAACAACGAGTGGCTGATCACCCGGGTCGCCGTCCGCCAGCACACCGGCCGGCTGGCCCGGCGCGGGCACACGTACCAGGTGGAGTACGACCGGATCCGCGGCCTGGTCGGGCCGACCGACACCCAGGGCACGTCCAATCTGGTGGCGCTGCTGGAGCAGATGCGGCCCGCGGACATGGCCAACGCCCTGCAGGACCTGGCCGACGCGCGGCGCAACGAGGTCGCCGCGGCGCTGAGCGACCGGACGCTGGCCGACGTGCTCGAGGAGCTGCCCGAGCACGACCAGGTGGAGATCCTGATCCAGCTGGACCGCGAACGCGCCGCCGACGTCCTGGAACGGATGGACCCGGACGACGCCGCGGACCTGCTGGCCGAGCTGCCCAAGGCGGAACAGGCGGTCCTGCTCGACCTGATGGAGCCGGAAGAGGCGGCCCCGGTCCGGCAGCTGATGAGCTACACCCCCGGCACCGCCGGCTCGGTGATGACCTCGGAGCCGGTGATCCTGACCCCGGACACCACGGTGGCCGAGGCGCTGGCCCGGATCCGCGAGCCGGAGCTGTCCCCCGTCGTCGCCGCGCAGGTCTTCGTGGCGCGGGCACCGTCGGCGACGCCGAGCGGGAAGTACCTCGGCATGGTCCATTTCCAGCGGCTGCTGCGCGAGCCGCCCTCGTCGATCCTGGGCGGGCTCATCGAGACGGACATAGATCCTTTGCAGCCCGAGACGAATCTCACCGAGATCACCCGGCGGATGGCGACCTACGACATGGTGGCGATGCCGGTGGTCGACAGCGCGTACCGGCTGGTCGGGGCGGTGACCGTGGACGACGTGCTGGACCACTCGCTGCCCCGCGACTGGCGTGACCGCGACGCCCAGGACGCCCGGGACGAGGCCGACGCGCTGCTGCGCCAGGCCCGGACGGAGATGGGCTCATGACCGAGCCGCGCCGGGACCGGCTGGACCAGCCGATCGAGCCGGGCCGGGTACGCCTGCCCCGCTTCGACCCGGAGGCCTTCGGACGCTGGTCGGAGAGCATCGCCCGGTACATGGGCACCGCGAAGTTCATCGTCTACATGACGATCATCATCGCGGCCTGGTTCGCCTGGAACACCCTGGCGCCCAAGGATCTGCGCTTCGACCCGTACACGTTCACGTTCCTGACTCTGATCCTGTCCTTGCAGGCGTCCTACGCCGCGCCGCTCATCCTGCTGGCGCAGAACCGCCAGGCCGACCGGGACCGCCTGACGATGGAGGAGGACCGCCGGCGCGCGGCCATGCAGAAGGCCGACACCGAGTACCTGGCCCGCGAGATCGCCTCGCTGCGGATCGCCGTCGGCGAGGTCACGACCCGCGACTTCCTGCGCTCCGAGCTGGCCCGGCTCGCCGACGAACTCGACGAGGCGGCCCACCGCCGGCAGAAGCTGGAACGTAAGGAGTGGGAGGAGGAACGGAACTGAGCCGACCCGCGGCGGAAAACCCAGGCAAATTCGATGTCTGAGACCGACGTAGCATGGTCGTCATGTCCGCACCAGCCCCCACCATCGAGGACGCGATCCAGGCGGCCCTCGCCACCGTCGACGATCCCGAGATCCGCCGCCCGATCACCGAGCTCGGCATGGTCAAGGGCTTCACCGTCGCCGGGTCCGGTGTGAAGGTCGAGCTGCTGCTCACCGTCGCCGGTTGCCCGCTGCGCGACAAGCTCACCAACGACATCACCGCCGCGGTCACCACGATCCCCGGGATCACCACCGTGGAGATCGACTTCGGCGTCATGACCGAGGAGCAGCGCAAGTCCCTGCAGGCCACGCTGCGCGGTGGCGGCGAGACGGCCGAGCCGGTCATCCCGTTCGCCCAGCCGGGTTCCAAGACCCGGGTGTACGCGGTGGCCAGCGGCAAGGGTGGTGTCGGCAAGTCCAGCGTCACGGTCAACCTGGCGGCCGCCCTGGCCAGGCGCGGCCTGTCGGTCGGCGTGGTCGACGCCGACATCTACGGCCACTCGGTGCCCCGCATGCTCGGGGTCGAGGGCCGGCCCACCCGCGTCGAGGACATGATCATGCCGCCGCAGTCGCACGGCGTGAAGGTCATCTCGATCGGCATGTTCACCTCGGGCAATGCCGCCGTGGTGTGGCGCGGGCCGATGCTGCACCGGGCCCTGCAGCAGTTCCTCGCGGACGTCTTCTGGGGCGACCTGGACGTGCTGCTGCTGGACCTGCCGCCGGGCACCGGTGATGTGGCCATCTCGCTGGCCCAGCTGCTGCCCAACGCCGAGATCCTGGTCGTCACCACGCCGCAGACGGCCGCCGCCGAGGTCGCCGAGCGGGCCGGGGCGATCGCGCTGCAGACCCACCAGCGGCTCGTCGGCGTGGTGGAGAACATGTCCTGGCTCGAGCTGCCCGACGGCACCCGCATGGAGGTCTTCGGCGCCGGTGGCGGCCAGACCGTGGCCGACTCGCTGACCAGGACGATGGGCGCCTCGGTGCCGCTGCTGGGTCAGATCCCGCTGGACACCCGGGTCCGCGAGGCGGGCGACGCCGGCACGCCGGTCGTGCTGGCCGACCCGGAGGCACCGGCGGCCAAGGCCCTGGACGCGGTCGCGGACCGGCTCGCCATCCGGCGTGAGTCGCTGGTCGGCAAGCCGCTCGGTCTGCTGGTCAACGCCCGCAAGTAGGGCTTACGTAGCGTCCAGATCGAATCTGCGCGGCGCCGGGGTGGACTTCTCCACCGCGGCGCCGTTGCTGTTCGCGGTGGAGCTGACGTCGTCGCGGTGCGCCTTGAGGTCCGCCGCGGAGGCGACCTCGTCCAGGTCCGACTTCACGCCGTTCAGGTCGTTCTTGACGTCGTCGAACAGGCCCTGCAGCGGCTTGCGGATCGCCTGCTCGTCGTCCTCGCTCAGCAGATGCTTGCGGATGAAGGCCTTCGGGTGCAGGTCCTGCAGCTGGATGTCGGTGCCCAGCTCACGGCTCAGGTCGGTGGTGGCGTTCTGGGCCATCGCCCGCAGGCCGCGCAGCATCCGCAGACCGTCGCCGATCACCTTGGGCAGGCGCTCACCGAAGATCAGCAGCGCGAGCATCAGCAGGGCGCCGATCTCCCACCAGTTGAGGTTCTCGAACACGCGCGGACCTCCCTCGTCGCGTACCTGAGCAAGAGTACGCACGCACTCCTTGCCTGCGCTGCCCGCCCATGAGGCGGTTCACTTCGCGTCGGCCGCCAGCGTCACGGAGGCCGTCTGGGTCTTGGTGCCGCGCCGGTATTCGACCGCGACGACCGACTCCGGGGCGTACTTGCGGACCAGGGCGATCAGGTCGGTGCCGTCCTCCAGCAGGTGACCGTTCATCTTGGTGATCACGTCACCGGACTTCAGCCCGGCCGTGGCGGCCGGACCGGTGGGCTGAACCGAGCGCAGCCGGGCTCCGGACGAGCCTGCGGAGCCGGACGTGCCGCCGGTGGAGACCTCGGCCCCGATCACCGTGCGACGAGCCTTGCCGTGGTCGATGATCTCGCGGGCGACCCGCATGGCCTGGTTGATGGGGATGGCGAAGGCCAGGCCGATGTTGCCGGCCTCGGTGTCGCTGCCGCCCACTGACCGGATCACCGAGTTCATGCCGACCACCCGGCCGGCCCCGTCGACCAGCGGGCCGCCGGAGTTGCCCTGGTTGACCGCCGCGTCGGTCTGGATGGCGGCGTAGTAGCGGACGGTGCCGCCCGGCTCGCCGGCCTGGATGGTGCGGTCCAGCGCGCTCACGATGCCGGAGGTCACTGTGTTCACCAGAGCCAGCGGTGAACCGAATGCGAGCACGGGATCACCGACGGCAATGGAGTCGGAGTCGCCAAGTGAGACAGCCGTCACACTCTTCTTTGCGACTTTGATCACGGCGATGTCCGATTCCGGGTCCCGGCCGACCACTGTCGCCGACGCGGTGGACCCGTCGCTGAAGGACACCGACAGGGAGTCGTTGGCCCCCTCGACGACATGGTCGTTGGTCACCACGTAGCCGTTCGGGGAGATCACGAAGCCCGAGCCGATCGCTCCGGTGACCCGGACGGTGACCACGCTCGGTAGCATCTGCTTGGCCACGCCGGCCAGCGAGTCGGGCGCCCGCTGGGCTGCCGACGGGGCCGCCAGCGGCGTGCCGCCGAGCTGGGTGCCGCCGCCGACCCCGCTGCGGGTGGCGAAGACGAAGCCCAGAGTGCCGCCGAGGCCGCCGGCCAGCAGGGCGGTGACCAGGCAGATGAGCAGTACGGGGGTCATCGACCGGCGCGGCGCGTCCGGATCGACGACGGGCTCGGGCTGCGGGCCGGTGCTCACCGGGGCGGTGGGCACGACCACCGCCGACGGTGCGTACGGATCGCGCCACGGATCGGTCAATGCGTCGGACCACCACGGCGACCCCGCCGACGCTCCAGGCGCGGCGGACGGCGGCGGTTGAGGCTGGCGCCAGTTCCAGCCGTCGGTCACGTCGGTGCCTCCCCTGGTCGGTACCGGAGCGCCGGGCTCCGGCATCCAGGATGACACGGATCGGTGGAGATCATCCGGTCAGTGGGACCGCGGGTCCGGCCCCGCCGCTTTGCGCCGCCGAAGTCCCGGTGCGCGAAGGGTGAGCATCGCTCTACGCTCATACCCGATGTGCACCGGTTCCGGACCGCGCATCCCCGCTCCAGACGGAGGTCGTCATCGTCACCGCAGCCCGATCGTTCGGCGCCCCGACCGCGCAGTCGGTGCAGTTCGCCGAGGCCTACGCCGCCGAGGACATCGTCCTGCAGACCGCCCGCAGCCTCGCCCACGAGGTCGGCCTGGCGGCCGTCTCGCCCGGCGCGGGGTCCGTGCTGAGCGTGCTCGCCGCGGCGGGCAGCGCCAAGGCGGTCGTCGAGATCGGCACCGGTACGGGCGTGAGCGGCGTCTGGCTGCTCCGGGGCATGCGCACCGACGGCGTCCTGACCACGATCGACGTGGAGAACGAGCACCAGCGCATCGCCCGCCGGATCTTCCAGGAGGCGGGCTTCGCCGCGTCCCGGACCAGGATCATCACCGGCCGCGCGCTGGACGTGCTGCCCCGCCTGGCCGACGGCGTCTACGACCTGGTCTTCGTGGACGCGGACGCCACCGAATTCGGCGCCTGCGCCGACGCCGCGCTGCGGCTGCTGCGCCGCGGCGGGATCCTGGTGGTCAACGGCGCCCTGGCCGGCGGCCGGATCAGCGACCCGGCGGCCCGCGACGTCGACACGATCACGATCCGCGAGACGGTCAAGGCCGTCCGCGAGTCCGAAGAATGGATCCCAGCCCTGATCCCGGCCGGCGGCGGCCTCCTGACCGCCGTCAAACGCTGAGAGCTGTGTCTAATGGCCTCGCCTTCGGCTCGGCGGGATTGCGCCCCTTGAGGTCGGGCGCAATCCGCACCGGGGGCGTGGCTATGAACTCAACCAGCGCAACAAAGTGCGGGCGCCCCAGCCGGTGGCGCCGCTGGTGAGCTCGCCGTCGTCGGCCTCGGCCCAGCTGGGGGCCGACATGTCGAGGTGCGCCCAGCGGTCCAGCCGGTCGCCCAGGAACTCGCTCAGGAACAGCGCCGCCACCACCGAGCCGGCACCGCGCGCCGGTGAGCTGTGCCGGTCGGCGATGTCGCTGTGCAGATATTCCAGGTAGTCCCCGGGCAGCGGCAGGCGCCACATCCCCTCGCCGGCGGCGGCTCCGGCGGCTGTCAGCGCCGCGGCCAGCTCGTCGTCGTGGCTGTAGAGGGCTGCGGTGCGCTTGCCCAGCGCGACCGCGTTGGCGCCGGTCAGGGTGGCCAGGTCGACCACCACGTCCGGGTGCAGCTCGGCGACCGCGTAGGCCAGGACGTCGGCGAGGACCAGCCGGCCCTCGGCGTCGGAGTTGGTGGTCTCGGTGGTGGTGCCGTCGTACTGGGTGATGACGTCGCCGGGCCGGTAGGCCGAGCCGCTGATCGCGTTCTCCGCCAGTGGCGTGAGCGCGGTGATGCGTACCGGAAGGTGCAGGTCCGCGGCACCCAGGATGGCCGCGACGACGGCGGCCGCGCCGCTCATGTCCTTTTTCATCAGCTTCATGCCGTCGCGGCTCTTGATCGAGATGCCGCCGGTGTCGAAGGTGATTCCCTTGCCCACGAGGACCACATGGCGGGACGCGGCCGCCGGCTGCCAGCTCACTTCTAGCAGCCGGGGCGGGCTCGCGGAGCCGCCGCCGACGGCCAGGATGCCGCCGAAGCCCTCCGCGGCGAGTTGCTCCGGCTCGCGGACGGTGGCGGTGAGGCCCGGGCGTGTCGCCGCCTCGGCGACGATCTGGGCGGCGAACCAGGCCGGGCTCTTCACCGAGGCCGGCATGTTGGCGAGGTCGCGGGCGAGCCAGGTCGCGGCGGCCGTCACGCGGGCCACTTCGAGGCTCTGGGCGAGGCTTCCGGGGTCGTCGACCCGGATGGTGATCTCTGCGCTCCGGGGGCCGGTGGGGGCTTCCCGGAAGCGGTAGGAGGCGAGCCACAGGCCCTCGGCGAGCCCGCGCAGCGCCTCGGCGGGAACCTCGGCGCCGAGCTGGATCTGCACCGGCTCCTCGGCGCGGACGGCCCGGGCGATCGCCGCGCCGGCGGCTCGCCAGCCGGCCTCGTCACCGCGGCCCACCCCGGCCAGCAGGACTCTCGCGGGTCGCCGCGTCGGGCGCGGCAGCACCTGCACCGCACCGGGTCGTCCAGGGTCATCCGCGCTGCTCAGCAGGGCGGTGACCTCGGCTTGCAGGTCGGCGTCCGCGGCGTCGGCAGCGGTCGGGAGGCCGTCGGCACCGACCGCGAGCACGCGGGTGGAATCGTCGGCGGGCCCGGACGTCAGCCTGATCGCGAACACTGGAGGATGACCTTTCCGCAAGACATGGAAAGCCCGCCGGTACGGCAGGTACCGTACCGGCGGGCCACGTGAAACGTCAGCCGGCGATCGCCTTCAACGCGTCACCAAGCGCGTTGGCCTCGTCCGGAGTCATCTCAACGACGAGACGGCCACCACCCTCCAGCGGGACGCGCATGACGATCCCGCGTCCTTCCTTGGTGACCTCCAGCGGACCATCGCCCGTCCGCGGCTTCATCGCCGCCATCTTGTCTCCCCTCAGACCTACATCAGGGTCGCGGTGGGTTACCCCACAGCCACTTCGTCAACGCGCCGTGCTCAGCCCCACGGTGCGCCGTACCTCGTATCCGACCGGCGGAGTCGCCCCCGCTGGACCGACCCGAGACCGCAGCGCTGCGAGCCTCGCCCGACGTCACGCGACGTGGCCCACCGTGCCGATCAAACATTTTCCCTGATGAACACCGGCGAACCCAAACCCAGCCCGGGCTGATGTGACAGCGTCTAGCATATCGCCTTTCGGGCTGTCACAATGTGCGGTCATGCAGGCGCGGTCGGCACTCTTCGACCTCTACGGCGACTATCTGCGCCCGAGAGGCGGCCGCGCGCCGGTCGCCGCCCTCGTCAAACTGCTCGCGCCGGTCGGCATCGCGCCCCCCGCGGTCCGCACCGCGGTCTCCCGGATGGTGCGTCAGGGCTGGTTGCACCCTATGCGACTGGTCTCCGGCCCGGGCTATCTACTCACTCCCAAAGCCGCCCGCCGGCTCGACGAGGCGGCGGCCCGGATCTACCGGACCGGGCGCAACGGCTGGGACGGGCGCTTCGATCTGGTCCTGACCCGGGCCCCGGTCCCGCGCCGGGAAGCGAAACGACTGACTTTTCTGGGCTACGGCATGTTGGGCGAGTTCGCCTGGGTCGCCCCGCGCGCCACGGACGAGGTGGACACGGTCCTGGCCGAGGCCGGGGTCGGCTACGAACGGTTCAGCGCCAGCCACGCGGCCGGCTCGCCGGGAGCGGCCGAGGTGGTCGGCCGGGCCTGGGACCTCACCGAGATCGGCCGGGCGTACGAGGACTTCATCGCGACCCAGCGCCCGATCGTCACGGCGGTCAACGCCCGCAGCTCCGACGAGGAGGCGTACGCGGCCCGCTTCCAGCTGGTGCACGCCTGGCGCTCGTTCCTGTTCCGCGACCCGCAGCTGCCCGCCTCCCTGCTGCCCGCCCGCTGGCCCGGCACCAGCGCGGCGACGTTCTTCGACCGGCACGCCGCCCGGTTACGGCCGGCCGCCGACCGCTACGTCGAGAGGTGCCTGGCGTCCGTGTCTCGCGGTGGACGTGTGGGATTCTCAGAACCATGACAGCCATCCAACCGCCCCACCCGCCGCCCATGAGCGGGCTGAAGACCGACTCCCTGCTTGTCGACCGCACCGACGCTGTCGTGACCCTGACCCTGAACCGGCCCGACGCCATGAACGCCCTGGATGTGGACCTCAAGGAGGCCCTGCGGGACACGCTGGCGTCGATCGAGACCGACCGGTCCATCCGGGCGGTCGTGCTGGCCGGGGCGGGCAAGGCGTTCTGCGTGGGCCAGGATCTCCGTGAGCACGCCCGCGACCTGGACAAGGGCGCCACCGAGCTGGACACCGTGCGGCAGCACTACAACCCCATCGCGCAGCGGCTGGCCAGCCTGCCCAAGCCGGTGGTCGCCGCCGTCCGGGGCACCGCGGCGGGTGCCGGCGCGTCGCTGGCCCTGCTCGCCGACTTCCGCATCGGCGGCCCGCGCACCACCTTCCTGATGGCCTTCTCGAACGTCGGGCTGGCCGGGGACACCGGTGTGACCTGGTCGCTGCCGCACATCGTGGGCCGGGCCCGGGCGCTGGAGCTGCTGCTGCTGGCCCAGCCGGTACGCGCCCAGGAGAGCCTCGACTACGGCCTGCTCACCCAGCTGGTCACCGACGACGAGCAGGTGCTGCCGACCGCGCAGGAGTTCGCCGCCCGGCTCGCCGCCGGCCCCACGGTGGCGTACGCGGCCATCAAGCGCGAGCTGTCCATCGGCACGGCCGGCTCGCTCTCCGACGCGCTGGCCGCCGAGGCCCAGGCGCAGGCCATCTGCGGGCGGACCGCCGACCACCAGGCCGCGGTGACGGCGTTCGTGGCGAAGGAGAAGCCGGTCTTCGAGGGCCGGTGATTCTTCCTGCGGGTAGCGCCGACGGTATGAGCATTTCGGGATACCCGCATCAATGCAGGTAAATGTTTGACTTCCCCCATCGAGATGAGGTGCAGCCGCAGGGCGCATCTCGGGCTGGGGAGGTCTGGATGGCAAGGTGGCGCAGGATCCTGAGCGGGGCGGCAGCCGCTCTGACGGTGGCCGCGATGGGCAGCCTGATGCAGTCGTCGCCCGCGGCGGCCGCCCCCGACGGCCCGGACCGGGTCGTCGGCGGCACCACGGCCACGCAGGGTGAGTTCCCGTTCATGGTCCGGCTGTCGATGGGCTGCGGCGGCGCGCTCTACAGCCCGACGCTGGTGCTGACGGCCGCCCACTGCGTGAACGGCACCGGCACCAACACGTCGATCACCGCGACGATCGGGGTCGTCGACCTCCAGTCGACGAGCAAGGTCACCCGCCGGTCGAACTACGTGTACCGGGCCCCCGGCTACAACGGCAACGGCAAGGACTGGGCGCTGATCCGCCTGGCCAGCCCGGTGACCGGCTTCGCCACCCTGCCGATCGCCAGGACCACCGCGTACGACTCGGGCACGTTCACGGTCGCCGGCTGGGGTGCCGCGACCGAGGGCGGCGGCCAGCAGCGCTACATGCGCAAGGCGACCGTGCCGTTCGTCAGCGACGCCACCTGCAACTCCAGCGCGATGTACAACGGCCAGGTCATCGCCAGCAACGAGATCTGCGCGGGCTACGCCGCCGGTGGCGTGGACACCTGCCAGGGCGACTCCGGCGGCCCGATGTTCCGCCGCGACGCGGCCAACGCCTGGGTCCAGGTCGGCATCGTCAGCTGGGGCGACGGCTGCGCCCGGCGCAACAAGCCCGGCGTCTACACCCAGGTGAGCTACTTCGCCGCGACGATCGCCTCGGCGGCCTCGAGCCTCGGCGGCTGACCCGGCAAGGCACGCGAACGGGCCCGGAGCTTGCCGCTCCGGGCCCGTTGCGCTGCCGGTGGCTAGTCGTCGTCCTCGTCCTCTTCGGGATCCTGGTTGGCCTGCTCACCCAGCACGAACGCCTGCATGGCCAGCTCGTCGCCGGCGGGCGAGACGAAGGTCGGCAGCTCGGCCGGGCCCAGCTCCAGCGCGTACGACCAGAACTGCCGCACCGCCTCCGCCGGGGTGGCCGCCTCGATCGGCAGGTCCAGGCTGACCAGCCAGGTCTGCCGGTCCGGGCCGGCGTTCAGCCGGACGGCGAACCGCTCGTACTGCTCCTCGTCGACCTCGGCGACCGGCTCGGCCAGCTTGAGCTCGCCGGCCGGCACCGGCGCGTCGAAGGACCGCCGGGAGTAGGTGACGGTCAGCTCCTCAACGCCGTGCGCGCCCCGCCGGGCCAGCCCGTCGCCGACCACACCCAGCGCCACCACCTGCGGCGCCTGCTCGTCCGCGACCAGCAGAACTCTGTCGCCGGCCGCCGGCCGCACGCCGGCCAGGCCGGCCACGGTCAGGGTGTCGTGATGGAACAACCGCTCGGTCGCCCACCGATCCGCCGGAATGATCACCGCCCACTGCGCCATGCGCACCATCACATCACGAGCGGCCGGACCGCCCGGCGCTGGCTCGGGTGGGCGTGACGGGCCCGGCACTCAGGACGCCGGCGCGAGGGCCTGAGCGGTCCGCTGACGGCCGGTCGGCGCCGCGCCGACCTCGGGGCCCGGCCCGGGGCGCGGTAGCCGCGGAGACGAGCTGACCGGGGACCGGTCGTCAGGGGCGGGACGGCGGGACGAAGCAACCGGCGAGGTGATCGTCGACCATGCCCGTCGCCTGCATCAGGGCGTAGGCCGTCGTCGGGCCGACGAACTTGAAGCCGCGCTTCTTCAGCTCCCTGGCCAGCGCGACCGACTCCGGCGTGGTCGCCGGGACGTCCGCCACGGTCGCCGGGCGCGCCCGCGGCGGCGGCGCGAAGGACCAGAGCAGGGCGGCCAGTCCCTCCGGCAGATCGGCGGCCACCCGGGCGTTGTGCAGGGCCGCGTCGACCTTCATCCGGTTGCGGACGATGCCCGGGTCGGCCATCAGCCGGGTGGCGTCGGCCTCGGAGAACGCCGCCACCGCGGGGATCGAGAAGCCGGCGAACGCCGTCCGGAAGGCCGGGCGTTTGCGCAGGATGGTGATCCAGGAGAGCCCGGACTGGAAGGCCTCGAGGGTGAGCCGTTCGAACAGCGCGTCGTCGCCGTGCACCGGCCGGCCCCACTCGAGGTCGTGGTAGGGCAGGTAGTCGGGCGTGCTGCCGCCCCATCCGCACCTGGCCCGGCCGTCCGCCCTCACCACCAGGCCCGCGGCGGTCACATCAGTCATGCCGGAACCGTACGAGGCCCCTCTGACAGAAAGTCAGGACAGACGGCCCTGCTCGACCAGGCGGCCGAACCTCTTCAGGGCGCCCTTGAGGCTCAGCTTGGAACCGGGCCAGATCACCGGCCAGGCCAGCTTGGCGGCCGCGCCGCCGGGCAGGTGGAACCACTCGTGCATCACGACCTGGGTGCGGTCACCGGCCATCGCCGTGCAGCGCATCGCGCCGGGGCCGCGCAGAACCTTGCCGCAGTGCACCACGCGGACCTCGTACGGCGCGTCGACCCGCACCACCCGCATCTCGTCGCGCAGCCCGGCGGCGCCCACGCCGGTGATCGCCTCGATCAGGCTGCCCTCGCCGCCGTCCCCCTCGACCACCCGCACCTTGGTGAACGGGATCCACTCGGACTGCCGCTCCCAGTTGGTGAACGCCGCGAAGACCCGCGGGGCGGGCGCGTTGACGATGACGGTCGCGGTGACCTCCCCGGTGCCGGGGATCGCGGCGTCGCCGAGCCCGTCGACCGGCCCCGGCGCACTCACCGGCTCTCCGCCGGTTCCTCGTCACCCGCCGGCCGGGCAGGCGCCTTCTCCGCGGCGGGCTGCTCCCCGGCGGCGGGGGCGGTGGCAGCGGGGGCGGTGGCAGCGGGGGCGGTGGCAGCGGGGGCGGTGGTGGCAGCGGGCTTGTCGTCCGGCGGCGTCACGTCGGGGACGACCACGGCCGGCTCGGCGGGCGGCGGGGCGACCGCGGCCTCCCGGGCCCGGCGCAGCACGTCGGCGTCGGCGGTACGGCCCTCGCGCAGCGCGGCGACCTCGGCCTCCAGCACGCCGATCAGCTCACCCTTGTAGCCGATGTCGTAGGCGGCCCGCTGCAGCGCCTGGTCGACCTGGGACATCCGGTAGCCGCGGAACGCGGTGTCGAACCTGGTCCGGAACACGTCCTCCTCGCCGAGCGGACGGTCGCTGGGCAGCGGCAGCGACTTGCCGTCCGGCTCGACCGGCGTCAGGCCGGGGTCGCCTCCGCTCACCATGACGGTCACACCGAAGACGATCGCCGCGACCACGAGCGCCACGACGACGAAGAGGAGAAGCTGGCCCATGGGCACGATCGTGGCACGACGGCTGCGGCTGTGCGAGCCCGCCACCCCGCCGGGCGGGAAACGCCCCCGGCGATCGAGGGGCGTCAGGTCCAGGTAAGGATCTTCTTGCGCCAGGCGTAGACGATGCCGAGCGCCAGAACCGCCACGAAGACCCCCATCTCGGCCACGGTCAGCAGACCGAATCCGGGCCGGTCGAAGACAACCGCCCAGGGGAACAGGAAGACCGCCTCGACGGCGAAGAGCACATAGAGGTACGCGTACACGTAGTAGCGGATCTGGGCCTGCGCCCAGTCGCCGCCGACCGGGTCGACGCCGCTCTCGTAGGTCAGCCGCTTGCCCGCCGGCTCCGCCGGATGGGCCGGTCTGAGCAGCCTGTTCGCCCCGAAGGCGCCGACGAAGACCAGCACACCGGCGGCCAGCACCAGCCCCAGCGTCGCGTACGAACCCAGATAGCCCTGCACGGCCGCAGCCTAGCGAACCGAAGAGTGGGCTCGGGTGGCTCAGGCAAGCCTTACCTGGCTACTGTGGTCAACGGTCTGAAGTCGGACACGCCCCGGTCCCCACGACGGTAAGGAGTGCCGACGTAGGCTGGAAGTGACTATTGCGGGCCGGCTCATCGACGTGCGTACCCGCCGGCCGGCTCCTTCAGGAGGTTGGAAACGTGGGCGCTCCCGCGAAGCGTGTCGAGCAGCTCGATCGTGTGGTGATCCGGTTCGCCGGTGACTCCGGTGACGGTATGCAGCTCACCGGTGACCGGTTCACCTCGGAGACCGCACAGCTGGGCAACGACATCTCGACACTGCCGAACTTCCCGGCGGAGATCCGCGCGCCTGCCGGGACTCTGCCCGGCGTCTCGAGCTTCCAGGTGCATTTCGCTGATTACGACATCCTGACGCCCGGCGATTCGCCGAATGTGCTGGTGGCGATGAACCCGGCGGCGCTGAAGGCGAATCTGGGTGATCTGCCGCCGGGCGCGGACATCATCGTCAACACCGACGAGTTCACCAGGCGTAATCTGGCCAAGGTCGGCTATGCGGTGAGCCCGCTGGAGGACGGTTCGCTGGATGGCTACGCCCTGCATCCGGTGGCGCTGACCTCGATGACCATCGGCGCGTTGGCCGAGCTCGGGGTGGCGAAGAAGGACGCCGAGCGGGCCAAGAACATGTTCGCTCTGGGCCTGCTGAGTTGGATGTACTCGCGCCCGTTCGCCTCCACCATCCGGTTTTTGGAGCGTAAGTTCGCCAAGCGCCCGGATCTGGTCGCGGCGAACAAGGCGGCGTTCCAGGCGGGCTGGAACTTCGGTGAGACGACCGAGGACTTCTCGGTGCGTTACGAGGTCAAGCCGGCCAAGATGCGGCCGGGCACGTACCGCAACATCACCGGCAACGCCGCTCTGGCGCTGGGCCTGGTGGCCGCGGGCGTACGGGCCAAGCTGCCGGTCTTCCTGGGTGCGTACCCGATCACCCCGGCGTCGGACATCCTGCACGAGCTGAGCAAGCACAAACGCTTCGGCATCACCACGATGCAGGCCGAGGACGAGATCGCCGCGATCGGGGCCGCGCTGGGCGCGGCGTACGGCGGCGCGCTGGGCGTCACCACAACCTCGGGTCCCGGCGTGGCGCTCAAGGGCGAGACGATCTCCCTGGCCATCGCGCTGGAGCTGCCGCTGGTCATCATCGACGTGCAGCGGGCCGGCCCGTCGACGGGCATGCCGACCAAGACCGAGCAGGCCGACCTCAACATGGCCCTGTACGGCCGGCACGGCGAGGCACCGCTGGCGGTGATCGCGCCGAAGTCACCGTCGGACTGCTTCCACGCCGCGATCGAGGCGGCGCGGATCGCCCTGAAGTACCGCACGCCGGTGATCCTGCTCTCGGACAACTACGTGGCCAACGGCTCCGAACCGTGGCTGCTGCCCGACATCAACGACCTGCCGGACATCTCGGTCGCCTACACCACCGAGCCGAACGGCGAGGACGGGCGCTTCCTGCCGTACCTGCGTGACCCGCAGACCATGGCCCGGCCGTGGGCCATCCCCGGCACGCCGGGCCTGGAACACCGGATCGGCGGCCTGGAGAAAGCCGACAAGACCGGTGACATCTCCTACGACCCGGCCAACCACGAGTTCATGGTGCGCACCCGCGCGGAACGCATCGAGTCCATCCCGGTTCCCGACATCGACATCGAAGACCCGGACGAGAATTCCCGCGTGCTCGTGCTCGGCTGGGGCTCGACCTACGGACCGATCGGTGCCGCCTGCCGGGCCCTACGCCAGCGCGGACTACCGATCGCCCAGGCCCACCTGCGGCACCTGGCACCCCTGCCGGGCAACCTCGGCGAAATCCTCCACGCATACGACAAAGTGGTCATCCCGGAGATGAACCTGGGCCAGCTCGCCCACGTCATCCGGGCCCGGTACCTGATCGACGCGGTTCCCTTCAACCAGGTCAGCGGCCTACCCTTCACGGCCGCCACGCTGGAGAACATGCTCGAGGACGTGGTCAAAAATGGTTAGCACCTCCATCCCGTTGACGCCGGTGAAGCTGACAGCCAAAGACTTCAAATCCGACCAGGAGGTCCGCTGGTGCCCCGGCTGCGGTGACTACGCGATCCTGGCCGCGGTCCAGCAGTTCATGCCGGAACTGGGCATCGCCCGGCAGAACACAGTCTTCGTCTCCGGCATCGGCTGCTCGTCACGCTTCCCGTACTACATGAACACCTACGGCATGCACTCGATCCACGGCCGCGCCCCGGCCATCGCGACCGGCCTGTCCGCCTCCCGCCCGGACCTGTCAGTCTGGGTCGTCACCGGCGACGGCGACGCCCTGTCGATCGGCGGCAACCACCTCATCCACGCACTACGCCGCAACGTCAACCTGAAAATCCTGCTGTTCAACAACCGGATCTACGGCCTGACCAAAGGCCAGTACTCACCGACCTCCGAACTAGGCAAAATCACCAAATCGACCCCGGCCGGCTCCGCGGACTCACCATTCAACCCGCTGTCACTGGCCCTGGGCGCAGAAGCAACCTTCGTAGCCCGCACCATCGACTCCGACCGCAAACACCTGCAATCAGTGCTACGCGCGGCAGCCCAACACGAAGGCTCCGCGTTCGTGGAGATCTACCAGAACTGCAACATCTTCAACGACGGCGCGTTCGAAGTACTCAAAGACCCGGACACCCGCGACGACCACCTGATCCGGCTGGAGCAGGGCCAACCGATCACCTTCGGCGCCCAGGGCCAGTATTCGGTGGTCCACCCGGCCGGCGCCTTCGGCCTGTCGGTGCGCGAGAGCGCGGAGCTCGGTGGCGAGACCCCGGTCGTGCACGACGCGACCGTGGACGACCCGGCGTACGCCTTCGCGCTGAGCCGGCTGTCGGGCTCGGACCTGGGCACGACCCCGATCGGCGTGTTCCGCAACGTCGCGCGCCCGTCCTACGACGAGCTCATCCAGAAGCAGCTGGAGGACGCCAAGGCCCAGGTCACGGGCACTCCGGACGAGATGCTCAGCGAGCTGCTCAACGCCGGCGACACCTGGACGATCCTGTAACTCCGGCTCCCGTCTCGAGATCGGCTCAGGCCCGCGGGCCTGGGCCGATCCGCGTCAGACGGCTACGCCGACGCCGCTGTTCTCCTCGTCCCGGATGTAGATCAGCATGTCCCCGGTGTCGATGGTGACCGACTGGTGGCCGCCCAGCGGCAGCACCTTGCCCCGGCGGATCAGCGCCACCACCAGCGTCTGCAGCTCGCGCGGGTTACGGCCGACCTCGTCGCGTTCCGCGGAGCGCATCGCCAGCGCCATGCCCTGGCCCGGGGTCAGCAGGTCCTCCACCACGTCGATCAGCGGCGGGGTCGTCGTGGTCAGGCCGAGCAGCCGGCCGGCGGTCGACGAGGACACGATGACGTGGTGGGCGCCGCTCTGCTTGAGCAGGGCGGCGTTCTCCTGCTCGCGGACGGCCGCGATGATCCGCACCTGGCCCGCGGTCAGCTGCCGCACCGTGAGGGTGATCAGCACGGACGCCTCGTCGCTGTCGGTGGCGATGATGACCGACTTGGCGTTCTTGACGTCCGCCTCGAGCAGGACCGCCGAACGGGTGGCGTTGCCCTCGATCGCGACCAGGCCGTTGGCGCCGGCCTGGCGCAGGGCTTCGTCGCGGCTCTCCACCACGACGATGCGGGACTTGTCGTAGCCCGTCTCGAGCAGTGCACTCACCGCGGCACGGCCCTTGGTGCCGTAGCCGCAGACGATGACGTGGTCCTTCAACTTGTGCCTCCACCGGGTGACCCTGATGTTCTTGCGGTACTGCTCCGTCAGCACCTCGAGGGTCGTGCCGACCAGGATGATCAGGAACAGCACGCGCGCCGGGGTGATGAACACGATGTTGACCAGGCGCGCGTCGGGCGTGACCGGGGTGATGTCGCCGTAGCCGGTGGTGGAGAGCGACACGACCGCGTAGTAGAAGCAGTCGAGCAGGGTCAGCCCGTCCTCGTTGAGGTCGCGGTAACCATCGCGGTCGATGTAGATCACCAGCACGGTGAGCAGCACGATGGTGAAGCCCGCGGTCACCCGAACGGCGAGCGCCCGCAGTGGTCCCTGCCGGACCAGAGGTAATCGGATCACTGAACGGCCGCCTGCACGTTCACACCATAGCGGCCGGGTCCCACACGCCATTCCAGGACAGCACACGACAGGCCCGCCGCGGAATACCCACCGGTAAGTTGAGGCATCGTTAAGGAAAACTCCATTGATCGTCTTGTATCTAGAAAGCTGTCGATCCAAGACTGGCGGCCTACCGCTGGAGGTTTCGATGAAACGGTCCGTCCGCCGTACCCTCGTCGTCCTGATCTCTGCAGTGGCCCTGCTGGCTCCCCCCGCCGCGGCCTCGGCCGCCGCGGACAGCAAGACCACCGTCCTCGCCCGCTGGACCCAGACCGCCGTGTCGAGCAGCACGGCCTGGAACGACGCCCGCGTCAACCGCGAACCGTGGACGAGCTACGGCTTCGACTGGACCACCGACTACTGCTCGTCCAGCCCGGACAGCCCGCTCGGCTTCAACTTCAGCCTGTCCTGCTGGCGCCACGACTTCGGCTACCGCAACTACAAGGACGTGGGCACGTTCGCGGCCAACAAGGACCGGCTGGACGACATGTTCTACGCCGACCTCAAGCGCAAGTGCGCGACGTACAGCGCGGTCACCCGGCCGGCCTGCTACAGCCTGGCCTGGACGTATTACCAGGCCGTGAGCATCTTCGGGTCACTGGAGGCGGTCAACCCGTCCGACATCGACCGGGCCCGCACGCTGGTCGGATAGGGCCCGGCCCGCCTCGCGCTGATCGGGCCGGGCCGGTCCCGCGCTGACCGGTCAGCCCAGGCCGGTCGGCGCAGGACGGTCAGCGCAGGCCGGTCCCCCGCAGGCCGGTCAGCCCGGGCCGGTCAGCGCGGGGCCGGCCAGCGCGGGGCCGGCCAGCGCGGGGCCCGCCAGCGCGGGGCCGGTCAGCCCAGGGTCTGGGCGAAGCGGGCCGACCCGTGCTCGAGGTCCGGGTGCTCGACAGCCAGCGCGATCGCCACCGCCCGGCCGAAGCCCATCTCCGCCCCGTCGGCGTAGGCCGCGTCGAACGCCGCGTCGCCGAGCATCCGCCGCAGGGCGGCCTGCTGCCCGGACCAGAACCCGCCGAAGTGGGTGGCCCGGCACGCACCCCGCACCGACTCCGCGCCCCCGAACAGGACGGTCGCGGTGCCCGGATCGCCGCCGACGGCACACCGGACGGCGATCGCCGCGACGGCGTCCGCGGCGGCGCCCCGGAAGCCGTGCCGCAACCGCGACCGCAGAGCGACCACCAGATGGTCGTGCGCGGCGACCAGGTCACGGCGGCGCAGGGCCACCATGCCCAACATCCAGTCCACGGTACGGCTGCCCCGGTCCTCCGGCCGTCCCGCCTCCAGCTGGCGGGCACTGCCGAGCAGCTCCGCCGCCTCGTCCAGGGCGTCACGCCGCCACAGCAGCTCGGCGAGGGTCACCACGGCCGGCAGCGCGGCCGCCGGGACCCCGGTGCGTTCGGCGCGGGCGATGACCTCGCGGCACAGCTTCTCGGCCTCGGCTGTGCGGCCGGCCTCCACGAGCGAGAGCCGCTGCCCGGCGAGCGCCCGGACCAGCAGCGCCGAGTGACCCACCCGGCGGGCGATGTCCTCGGCCCGGTCCAGGAAGCGGGTGCGCTCCTCCCGGTCGTCGGCGAGTCCGGCGTGGACCAGGTACGCGGAGGCCAGCTCCACCGGGTCGACCGGCTCGGCGCCATCCTCGTCGATCCGCCGGTAGAGCCGGAACAGCAGATCCCGGCCATCACGCGCCCGGCCGTACTCGCGCCACCACGGAGCCAGCGCTCCGGCCAGCCGCAGCCCGGCCCCGACACTGCCGCCGGTCGCGGACCAGCGCAGCGCGGCCTGCCACTCCTGCACGTACGGGGCCAGCTCGGTGAGCGACACGGTCCGCGGCTGCCCGTCGGTGTCCACGGCCACACCGTCGAGGGTGTGCAACGACCAGTCGACGTGCCGGTCCCGGGCCGCCCGCTCCTCCCCCGCGGCGGCGAGCCGGCGGGTCGCGTACGCCCGGACCTGCTCGGACATCTGGTAGCGCGGCCCGGTGACGACCTCCACCAGGGATCGGTCGGCCAGCTCCGACAGGGCGCCGAAGGCGTCCTCGCCGGACCACTCCACAGTGCCGAGCTCGACCGGCCCGGCGAAGACGGCCAGCCGGCGCAGCAGACCGGCGGCACTGTCGCTGAGTCCGTGGTAGGACCAGTCGAGGCTGCTGGTCAGGCTGCCGTGCCGGCCCGGCTCGGAGCGGCCGGCATCGAGCGCGGCGATCGGATCGTCGAGGCGGCCGGCGAGCTGCGCCGCGGAGAGCAGCCGCAGCCGGTCGGCGGCCAGCTCGATCGCCAGCGGGACGCCGTCCAGCTTCGCCGCGATCCGGGCGAGGTCGGTGGACTCACCGGCCGGACCGGGCCGCCCGCCCCGCGCCGCGGTGGCCCGGGCGGCCAGCAGGGCATAGGCATCGGCCGGCGCCAGCTGCGGGATCCGCCAGACCAGTTCCCCGGGTACGCCCAGCGAGGTGCGCGAGGTCGCCAGGACGTCCAGCCGGCGACACTTGGTCAGCAGCCGCCGGACCAGCTCCCGGGCGGCGTGGTGCCGGGCCTCGCAGGTGTCGAGGATCAACAGGACACGGCCCTCGGCGCACCGCTCGATGAGGCTGTCGAGCAGCGGACGGCCGGGCTCCCGCCGTACGCCCATCGCGGCGGCCAGCGCCTCGGCCGGATGGTCCTCGGCCAGATCGACCAGCCAGATCCCGTCCGGGTACGCCGCCCGCAGCTCCTCGGCGGCGGCAACGGCGAGCCGGCTCTTGCCGGCACCGCCCGTCCCGGCCACGGTGACCAGGCGATGGGTGGAGATCAGACCCTTGAGCTCGGCGATCTCGCTCTGCCGGCCGACGAACGGAGTGACGGCGGCGGGCAGGTTGTCGACGGGCGCATCGGGGGTGCGCGGGCGGGGGAAGTCCCGCTCCAGCCCGGGGGCGACGAGCTGGAAGAGCCGCTCGTCGTCGTCGAAGCCGCGCAGCCGGAACGGGCCGAGGTCGAGCAGGTCGATGCTCTCGATCAGCGGGGCCTGGGACGGTCGGCGTTCCCGGTGCTGTTGTCTGGTCCGGCCGGCGCCGACGCCTACGAGTTGGGCGCTGCGGGGGGCCGGCGTGAGGTCGGCGCTGTGTCGCGCCAGCGCGAATTTGGCTTCGAGCGAGGAGTCCGCCTCGCGCAGGGCGAGCTCGGCTTCGCGCGGGGCCAGCGTCAACCCCGCCTCCCTCGGTGCCAGGGAGAAGTCGGCGTCGCGCGGAGACAGTGAGGGGGACCAGGTGGTGACGGCCAGTGCGGTCGCCTCGGAGCAGAGGACCTGACCGCCGTGTGCTGCCGCGGCGACCCGGGCGGCGCGGTGCACCTCGGCGCTCGTGTACTCACCGGCGACCGGGACGGCCCAGCCGGTGTGCAGACCCATACGGACCCGGGGCGCCACGTCGGCGCTCGGCCACGGGTACGCCGCGAGTGCGCGCTGTGCGGCCACACACGCCGAGACAGCGGATGCCGCGTCCCGGAACGCGACGAAGAAGGAGTCACCCTCAGTGAAAAGCTCGGCGCCGGCGTAATTACTCAGCGCTGCGCGCACGACGCCACGATGGGCGTTGAGCACACGGCCATAACCTTCGCCGAGCATCCGGGCGAGTCGCGTGGACCCCTCGATGTCCGTAAACATGAAGGTCACAAGCCCGCTCGGCAGCTCGGTCCGTCCCGACACGGTGAGAACCTCCGCCCCCTTGGGAAGTCGCGCTTCATGCTGCCGTACCGCAATCACACGGCACATCGTAAGAACGGTCGGTAACCGTCCTCCCGCCACGGCCGACCCCGCAAGGGCGACCCACGGTCGGGGTCATCGACGGTCACGCACGGCACTACGCGTGACGTAACGACGAGGTTCACGTTCGAGTTGCGCCGCAGTCGGCCAATTCCACCGACCCGTTCGTACGGCCCCGCACGAGTAACCCTTTGTGCGACTGCGTCAGGTCACCTGACGATCACCACAGTGTCACCGAAAACGACCGCCCACAGTCGACTGACGGGCACCCGAAGTCGACTGAAACAAGAGATCCCCGAGAGGGTCCCGGTGATACATCCGCCCCGAGCTTCATCCGCGCGGGTCGGTCGGCGGGATCGGGTTGTGGTCGTCGTCACCGTATTTGCGCCGTTGTTGAGTTTTCCGGATGTGGGTCGGGTGGTGGTTGTCCTGCGTGATGCCACGGGATGCGGATCGGTGGGCCGGATGCATCCTTGCCGTCACGCGGGCCGCGACCGCTGGTCCAGTGCATCTTCGCCATCAAGCGGACCGCGACCGCTGACCCGGATGCATCTTCGCCATCGAGCGGACCGCGACCGCTGATCCGATACATCTGCCGTCACGCGGAGCGCGCCCGCTAGGTCAATGCATCTCACCTTCACGCGGAGGGCGACCGCTAGGTCGATGCGTCTCGCCGTCACGCGGAGCGCGACCGCTGGGTCGATGCATCCACTGCCGACCCAGTGGGTCGGCGCAATCCTGACGAGGGATGCCGCCTGTTCGCCGCCGGCGATCCACCGTGTGAGCATCAACTGGATGCACCTGCTTCCCTAGGGCGCCGTGCGCCCAGCCGTCACCGGCCTTCTCACAATCGCCGACCGTTGGGCTAACGGTTGAGCAAGGTGATCTGCAGGCGACAGTTGTGCAGATGCACGTCCGGTTCCGAAGCTGTCGGCTCTGCAGCTAAGCCGGCGGCTTCGTAGGCGTCAGCACCTGCAGGGTCGGGCCCGGTCGAATAGCCGGCATTGGCTGGTCAGGCTGCCCGTTGGACCGGCCGGCACCGCTGGAGTGGCCGGCACTCACCAGATCAGCCAGTGCCCGCCTGCACGGCCCGCACAGCCAGCACCGCCAGCACCGCCCGCACAGCCAGCACCGCCCGCACAGCCAGCACCGCCCGCACAGCCAGCACCCGCGGGGTCAGCCAGCACTCGCCCGCACTTGCAGGGTCGGCTTGGACATGCTGGCCCGCAGGCGCTGCATGGCAGTGAGCGTGCACGTCTGCCAGCGCCGAGCGTCAGCGTGTCAGCAGCCGCAGGCACCGCCGCAACAGCCTCCGCCGCCGCCACTGGCTGACGGGGGCGCGGGCATGGCTGCGCCTCGGCCCGTGACGGCGACTGTGGACAGCAACTTGACGGTGTCGGCGTGGCCCTGGGGGCACGTCGCGGGGGCGGCGGATTCGGCCATCGGCCGGTTCAGCTCGAAGGTGTCGCCGCAGGCGCGGCAGCGGAAGTCATAGCGCGGCATGGAGACAGCGTATGGCTCGGCTGTGACGTTTCGCCGCCCTGGTTCCCAGCCTGTGGAGAACGTATCGGGCGAGTTCCGTGGGCGCCGAGTGTCGCAGTCGCCCGGTAGTGTCTTTCGAGTGGCGGACGGGCAGGACACATCCCCGAAGCGGCGCGGGCAGCGACCTCCGGCGCCGCATATCGACGGGCCCCTCGGCAGCTCCGGCGCGGCGCCCGAGGAGGCGATCCCGGCGGCGGGCTCAGTGGGCGATGATGCCGCGCCGTCGGTGGCTCGGTCCGGCGGGTCACGCTCCGGAGCGGCCACGTCCGACCAGGCCACGGATAAGTCGGACTTGGCCGCCGAGAAACTGCCTGACGGCCCGGGTGGCACATACCAGCCGAGTGTTCTGACAACCGGCGCCTCGGGTGGCACCTACGAGCCGAGCGTTGTGGCCACCGGCGCCGCGAGTGCTGCGGGGGCCGGGCCGGGAACATCTACCGACGATGCGACCGCTGAGGGCGAAGGGGCCGCCGGCTCCACGGCACCGCCGAGCGGTGGCGCCGCATCAGCTGCCGGCGCTGCGGGCGCTGCGGCTGGGGCATCGGCGGAGACGGCAGGCAAGGCAGATGGGAAGGCCGAGCCAGAGCCGAAGGTAGCGGACAGCAAAGCAGCCCCAGGGTCGGCTGCGGATGGCAAGACGGCCCCCGGGCTGGCCGCGGACAGCAAAACGGCCCCCGGGCCTGCCGCAGGCGGCGACGCCACAGACAGCAAGGCAGCCTCCGGACCGGCCGCGGACAGCAAAACGGCCCCCGGGCCTGCCGCAGGCGGCGACGCCACAGACAGCAAGGCAGCCTCCGGACCGGCCGACGACAGCGAGGCCACAGACAGCAAGACCGCCCCGAGGTCTGCCGCCGACGACAAGTCCGCAGACGGCAAGGCGGCAGCCCTCGGACCTGCCGAGGACGGCAAGGCCAAGCCAGACGGGAAGAAACCCGCTGACGCCACTGCAACGGCTAGCGCCCTCAGCAGCGACGGGCCGGTGGACGGAACCAAGCCCGGATACAAGGCCGCCGGCAGTGACAAAGCCACCGGGACCGACAAGGCAACTCCCGGCGACAAGACGGACAAGGGCAGCACTCCCCCGGACAAGACCGCCACCGACGGCAAGGCCGACAACAAAGACGGGGCCCCGAACAAGGACAAAGCCGGGGACGACAACAAGGACAAAGCCGGGGACAGCAAGCCCGGGGACAAGGCCCCCAGCACAGCAGCCGCCGCGTCCCAGGGCCGGGCCACCCGGGTGCTGCGCCGAGCCAACCCCGTCCGGGTCGCCCGGAGCACCGCTCGCAGCACCTCTGCCTGGGCCAAACGCCCCAGCGGCCGGCTCATCCTCCCCGCCATCATCGCCGTCCTGCTCCTCGGCGCCGCCGGGACGGCCGGTGCCTACCTCGTACCCCGGGCTCTGGAGGCTATGCCGACGCCCAGCGTGACGCCCGATTTCGGGCTTGATGGCGGCGCCTCGGCCGGGGGTCCCTCCGGGCCCGCCGGGCCGGTGCCCGGGCTCGGCGGGATTCCCAGCGCCTCCGCCCCCGTCGGCGGCGTCGTGCCCGGCACCCAGCCTCCGGTCGGTGGCGCGGTCGGTGGCGCCCGGCCGGCCGATGTGCTGGCTTCCTGGGCGCAGGACACCGGCACCCGGGCCGGCATTCCGGTCGTTGCCGTGCAGGCGTACGGCTACGCCGAGCTGGTGGTGACCAGGACCACCCCGAGTTGCCATCTGAGCTGGACCACCATCGCCGCCATCGCCAAGGTGGAGTCCTCGCACGGCAGTGCCAACGGCGCTGTGCTCAATGTCGACGGCTCCGTCGCGCCGCCGATCTTCGGGTTGCCGTTGGACGGTAAGGGTGGGCGGCAGGAGATCCGGGACACCGATCAGGGTGCGCTCGACGGGGACGCCCAGTTCGATCGGGCCCTCGGGCCGTTGCAGTTCATCCCGCAGACGTGGAATGCGATCTCCGTCGGCAATGGTGTTGATGCCGACAACAATGGTGTTTCCGATCCCAACGACATCGACGACGCGTCGCTGGCCGCGGCCAAGTATCTGTGTCAGGGCGGGCGTGACCTCGCCCGGCCGGATGCCTGGTGGGACGCCATTTTGTCGTACAACGCGGTGCGGCCGTACGCGCAGAAGGTGTTCGATGCGGCCAACGAATACGGGCAGCGCAGCCGGGTCTGATCGACAACCCACAGTGACGGGTCGCGTACATTTGTCCACCCGGCACTTCCCTGAAGGTCCATGTACCGGCAAGCTGTACGGGTGAGGGTGCGTGAGTGGGATCCCCGGACCGCGTCGGCGGGGGAGATCCGATCGCTCGTGGAGACGTACAACGCGGTGCTGGCCGCCGATCTCCCCGACGATCCACCGTGGCAGGACGTCCAGGTGGTCGACTACCTGGCCGAGACCATGCCGGGTGAGCGCCGGATCAGCTGGGTCGCCGAGGACGACCGGCTCGCCGAGGGTGAGAGCACCATCTACGGCCACGTCAGTGTCCTGCTGCTCGGCGACATCGGCGTGCTGGAGGTGCTGGTCCATCCCGACCTGCGCCGCCGCGGCCTGGGCCAGCAGCTCGTCGGGGTCGCCGCCCGCCGCGCCTATCTCGAGGGTTTCTCCTCCATCGGCGTCGAGGCCATCGGGGACACCCCGGCCATCGCGTTCTACCAGGCGCTGGGCTTCGAGCAGGAGTATGTGGAGACCCGCAGCGTCCTTACGCTGTCCAGCGTGGACTGGAACGCCCTGCACGCCATGGCCAACGGCATCAGCGCCGGCTACCGGGTCGAGTACCACCCGGGTGGGCCGCCGGCCCCGCTGCTGGAGCCGTACGCGCAGGCCAAGCTCGAGGGGCAGGACGGCGACGAGAACGACCTGGACCTGCGGCCGAGCTCGTCCGATCCGCAACGGTTGCGCGACAGCCTGAACACGCTGCACCGAAGGGGTCTGAAGCCGTACATCGTGCTGGCCATCCACGAGGCCTCCGGTGCCGTCGCCGGGCTGACCGAGGTGGTCGTGCCCGCGCAGCATCCGGAGCGCGCCGACCAGTACGACACGATCGTCGTCCGCGAGCACCGCGGTTACGGCATCGACCGGGCGATCAAGGCCCGGATGTTGTTCGAACTGCGTTCGGCCGAGCCCGGCCTGCGCGAGGTGCAGACCTGGAACGCGCAGCACAACGAGTCCATGCTCAAGGTCAACGCCGAGCTGGGCTTCCAGTCCGACCGCGACTGGTACGAGTACGGCGTGGACGTGGCCCAGCTGGTGCACAGACTCGAGCCCACCGACTGAGCTGTGGAGGCTCCGTGCGCTACCGCCGCTTCCTGCCCTTGCTCACCGTTCCGCTGCTGACCGCCGCCCTGTTCCCCGGCGTCGCGCGGGCGGCCGACGAGCCGCTGACCGTCGGCGCCGTGCAGGGCACCACCACGGACACCGAGAATCCGCGCACCGACCGGTCGCCGCTGGCCAACCCGTCGGGCAACGGCACGAGCAGCATCCTGTACGACGTCCGCGGGGTCGTCACCCAGCGCACCCTGGCCCGCACGTCCGCCGGCGCCGACCAGCACGGCTTCTTCCTGCAGAGCCGCGCGGGCGCCGACGACGGTGACCCGGCGAGCTCCGACGGCATCTTCGTCTTCATGGGCGCCTTCACCTCGCTGATCGGCGGCTACGTGCCCACCGTGGGCGACGAGATCGTGGTCCGGGCCCGGGTTTCGGAGTTCTTCTCGATGACTCAGCTCTCCGGCGCCACGCTGGTCACCAGGCTGGCCGAGGGCGTGCCGCTCAGTGAGGTCCGGGTCGACGACGCGAGGCCGCCGGGCGAGCTGGCCGCCGCCGACCGCTTCTGGGAGCGGCACGAGGGCATGCAGCTGCGGGTCCGCGACGGCGCCGGGGTCGTCGCCGGCCGCAACGTCTTCGGCGGCACCGCCGACTCCGAGATATGGGTCATCGACCGGGACGATCCGCTGCTGGACCGGGCCGACCCGTACGCCCGGCGGGTCTTCCGCGACGCCCATCCGCTGGACAACCTGCCCGGCCCGGTCGACGACGGCAACGGCGACCGCATCCTGCTCGGCACGACGGGAGTGAAGGCGACCGCCGGTGACAGCGGCGCGCTGCTGCCACCGGCGAAGACCTTCGACCGGCTGTCCGGCGACGCGGTCGGCGGCCTCTCCTACTCCTTCAACAAGTACGGCGTCCAGCCGGCCACCGCCGCGTTCACGCCCGGCGCGGACCCGTCCCGGAACAACCCGCCGAAGGCCGCCGCCCGCGGCACCGAGTTCGCCGTGTCGACGTACAACGTGGAGAACCTGTACGACTTCCGCGACGACCCGTTCGACGGCTGCGACTTCACCGGCGACACCGGCTGCCCCGGCGTGAACCCGCCCTTCGACTACGTCCCGGCGAGCGAGGCGGCGTACCGGGAGAAGCTGGCCGACCTCGCCGACCAGATCGTCGCCGGCCTGCACTCACCGGACCTGATCCTGGCCCAGGAGGCCGAGGACCAGGACCTCTGCACGGTCACCGGCGGAGCTCTGACCTGCGGCGATATCAACGACGCGGACGGGCAGCCGGACACGTTGCAGGAGCTGGCCCTGACGATCAAGGGCAACGGCGGTCCGGCGTACGCGGCCGCGTACGACCGCACCGGCGCCGACGCCCGCGGGATCACCGCCGCGTTCCTCTACCGCACCGACCGGCTCTCGCTCGTCCCCGCGACCGCGGCCGACCCGGTGCTGGGCGCGGCACCGCAGGTGACCTACCGCGGCACACCGCTGGCGAGCAACGCCGACGTGTCCAATCCGAAGACGCTGAACGCGGTGCTGCCGGCCGACGTGGACAGGTCGACGGGCGTGGACGGCCCGAACGTCTACACCCGGGCGCCGCAGGTGGCGCTCTTCGACGTCAAGGCAGCGCCAGGAGCGGTGGAGCGGTTCCGGCTCTGGGCGGTCAGCAACCACTACTCGTCCGGGCCGGACACCCGGGTCGGGCAGCGCACCGAGCAGGCCGCGTACGGCGCGGCGATCGCCACCGCGATCGGGGACCACGACGCGCACGCGCGGATCGCGTACGGCGGCGACCTGAACGTCTTCCCGCGCCCCGACGACCCGGTGCCCGCGGCTCCGGGCGACCAGCTCGGCCCGCTGTACGAGGCCGGCCTGCACAACCTGTGGGACGACCTGGTGGCGGACGCGCCCTCGTCGGCGTACTCGTACGTCTTCGACGGCTCGGCGCAGACGCTGGACCATCTCTTCGTCAACGACGCCCTGCACGGCGACCTGATCGAGATGCGGGCGGCCCACCTCAACGCCGACTGGGCCGCCGCCGACGAGGCGAACGGCTCGAAGGGCTCCAGCGACCACGATCCCCAGGTCGCCCGCTTCCACTCCCGGGCGGCACTGTCGGTCGCGGACGCGGGCGTCGCCGAGGGAGACAGCGGCACCACCTCGCTGGTGTTCCCGGTGGTGCTGTCCCGGCCGTTGAGCCGGTCGGTGACCGTCTGCGCGAGCACCCTGCCGGGGTCCGCGTGGGTGGGGGCCGACTTCACGCCGTACCTGGGCTGCCGGGTCGTGCCCGCGGGCGCGACCGGCCTCACCTTCCCGGTGCAGGTCCGGGGTGACCGGTGGAAGGAACCGGACGAGAAGCTGACGCTGGTGGTGGCGGGCCTGGCAGGCATCCGGCTCGCGGACGCCCGCGCGACGGGCACGATCCAGAACGACGACTGACGGGTACGGCGGTCAGTACCGTTCGCGCAGCAGCCGGGCGGCGTCGGTGGCCCAGTAGGTAAGCATGACCTGGGCGCCGGCGCGCTTGATCGACGTCAGGGTCTCGAGCATGACGCCCTCCCGGTCGATCCAGCCCTTCTCCGCGGCCGCCTCGACCATCGCGTACTCGCCGGAGACCTGGTAGGCGGCGACCGGCACGTCGACCCGCTCCCGCACGGCGGCGATCACGTCCAGGTACGGCAGCGCCGGCTTCACCAGGACCATGTCGGCGCCCTCGGCCACGTCCAGCTCCACCTCGCGCAGCGCCTCGCGGACGTTGCCCGGGCTCTGCTGGTAGGTGCGCCGGTCACCCTGCAGGCTCGACTCGACGGCCTCGCGGAACGGGCCGTAGAAGGCGCCCGCGTACTTCGCCGAGTAGGCCAGCACCGAGACGTCCTGGTGACCGGCCTGGTCGAGGGCCTTGCGGACCACGCCGACCTGGCCGTCCATCATCCCGGAGGGGCCGACGACGTGCGCCCCGGCGTCGGCCTGGGCGACGCCCATCCGGCCGTAGATCTCCAGGGTGGCGTCGTTGTCGACCGTGCCGTCCGGGGCCAGGACGCCGCAGTGCCCGTGCGAGGTGAACTCGTCCAGGCACAGATCGCCCATGATCACGGTGGCGTCGCCGACCTCGGCGACCAGGTCGCGGATGCCCACGTTGAGGATGCCGTCCGGGTCGAGCCCGGCCGAGCCGGTCTCGTCCTTGTTGGCGGTCTCCGGCACGCCGAAGAGCATGAGACCGCCGACGCCGGCCGAGACGGCCTCGTGGGCGGCCTTGCGCAGCGACTCCCGGGAGTGCTGCATGACGCCGGGCAGCGAGCTGATCGGCCGCGGCTCGGTCAGGCCCTCTTTGAGGAACATCGGCAGGATCAGCTCGGCCGGTGCGACCCGGGTCTCCTCGACCAGCCGCCGCAGGGCGGGGGTACGGCGCAGCCGCCGCGGACGCACATCGGGGAACGCCATGCTCACTCCCTCAGCCAGGCCGGCCGCGTGAGCCGGCGGAACCGGGCCGGTCGGACAACCGCCCCGGCCAGGCCGGCAACAGTGCCGGTCCGGCGAAAACCAGCCGGCGCGGAGCCGGCCCGGTGGTGCAGCGGACCGGCCCGTCACCGGGCCGGTCCGCGTGAGATCAGCGGAAGCGCAGGGCCGTCGGGCCCTGGACCTTCGAGCCGCGGCGCTGCTTGGCCGGCATCGCCGCCAGCTTCTCGCGCAGTTCCACCGCGTACGACGCGAGGGCCTCGACCAGGTCGGGGACCGACGCGTGCTGCGGCTGGACGTCGACGCGCAGGCCGAACTCCGTCGCCGTCTCGGCCGTCTTCGGGCCGATCACCGCGACGACCGTGCGGGCGTGCGGCTTGCCCGCGATGCCGACCAGGTTGCGGACCGTGGAGGACGAGGTGAACAGCACCGCGTCGAAACCGCCCGACTTGATCGCGTCGCGGATGTCGGCCGGCGGCGGGGCCGCGCGGACCGTGCGGTACGCCGTGACGTCGTCGACCTCCCAGCCGCGCTCGATCAGGCCAGCGGCCAGCGTCTCGGTGGCGATGTCGGCCCGCGGCAGCAGCACCCGGCCGACCGGGTCGAGGATCTCGTCGTGCGGCGAGAACTCGGCCAGCAGGCCCTCGCTGGACTGGTCCCCGGCCGGGATGAGCTCCGGCTGGATGCCGAACGCGCGGACGGCGTCAGCGGTGGCCTCACCGATGCAGGCGATCTTGACGCCGCCGAAGTGGCGGGCGTCCAGACCGTGCTCGGCGAACTTCTCCCACACCGCGCGGACCGCGTTCACCGAGGTGAAGACCACCCAGGCGTACCGGCCGTCGACCAGGCCCTTGACCGCGCGTTCCATCTGCGCCGGGGTGCGCGGCGGCTCGACGGCGATCGTCGGCACCTCGCACGGGATGGCGCCGTACGCCCGCAGCCGGGCACTCATCGCGCCCGCCTGCTCCTTGGTGCGCGGGACGAGGACCTTCCAGCCGTACAGCGGGCGGTTCTCCCACCAGCTCAGCTTGTCGCGCTGGGCGACCTCCGCGCCGACGGTGAGCACGACCCGGCCGGTGAAGCCGAGCGCCGCCGCGACGAAGCTGTCCACCGACGAGGTGGTCGTGTACTGCGTCTCGCCGGTGCCGTCGCCGGTCACGCCGACCGGCGTGCCGGGCTCGACGCCCGCGGCCAGCAGGCCGTCGCGGACCGCGGCGAGGTCACCGGCGTCGACGGCGACCGCGAACGACCCCTTGACCGCGGCCGCGGCCAGCGCGTCGAAGTCCAGGGCGGTGACGTCGTCGATGTCGGCGGCGGTGCGCACGCCGGGCAGCGGCACACCCGCGTAGGTGGCCACCCCCTCGGCCTGGCCCAGGCCCGGCACGACCTCGAAGTGCACGGCGGTCCGGGCGACGGCCTGGACCTCCTTGACGACGGCCTCGTGACCGAACGGGTCACCGGCGACCAGGTGCACGGCCGACAGGCCGGACTTGGCCGCGGAGAGCAGCACCTTGGCGACGTCGCCGGGTGCGCCCTCGGCCGGGCTGAACTGGGTGTCGCCCTTGGCTTCCGCCCGGATGGCCGCAAGGAGCGACTCGGGCACGCCACGGTCGTAGACGACCTGGTCGGCGTCGGCGAGGGTGTCGTGAGCCCGGCGGGTCAGCAGGCCGGGATCGCCGGGTCCGGCGCCGACGAAAGCGATACGCCCTGCGGACTTGCGGGCGGTGCGGGTGGTCATTCTGTGCTCCCCATCAGGGTGTCGGCGCCGTTGTCGAGGAGATCGGCGGCGAGCGCCTTGCCGATCTCCGCCGCGTCGGCGGGCGTTCCGGTGCGCGACAGCCGGACAGCTCGGGCCCCGTCCGGGCTGATCACCGCACCGCGCAGGTAGATCTCGTCGCCTTGCTCACCCTCGGCGAGCTCGGCGTGTGCCGCGACCGGTGCGGAGCAACCGGCCTCGAGCGTGGCGAGCATCGCCCGTTCCGCCGTGACGGCGGCGCGGGACGGTGCATGATCGAGTGCGGCCAGCAGCTCGACCAGGTCTGCGTCGTCGGATCGGCACTCGACCGCCAGCGCACCCTGGGCGGGGGCGGGCAGCATGAGCATCGGGTCCAACGTCTCTGTGATCTCGGCGGCCCGGCCGAGACGCACCACGCCGGCCCGGGCCAGGACAACCGCGTCGAGGTCGGCCCCGGGACCGAGCACCCTCGCGATGCGGCTGTCGACATTGCCGCGGATCGGCGTGACCTGCAACTGTAGGCCCAAAGCATGCAGTTGCGCGATTCGGCGCACCGCGCCCGTGCCGATCGTGGCGCCGGGGGCCAGCTCCGCGAGCGTCTGGTTGTCCCGCGCGATGAGCGCGTCACGCGGGTCCTCACGCTGCGGGATGGCCGCGATGTGCAGGCCCGGGTGCGGAGCCGTGGGCAGGTCCTTGTACGAATGGACGGCGAAGTCGATCTCCTTGGCCGTCAGCGCGTCGCGCAGCGCGGAGACGAACACCCCGACGCCGAGCTGGGCCACCGGCGCGCCGGAGCGGTCACCGGCTGTCACGATGCGCACGAGCTCGACCGGGCGGCCGGTCGCGGCGGTCAGCGAGTCGGCGACCAGCTGGGACTGGGCGAGCGCGAGGGCGCTGCCCCGGGTGCCGAGGCGCAGCGGTGTGCTCACGCTTGTCCTCCGATCTCGGGTACGGCGTCGGCCTGGGTGGCGTGCGGGACGTCGAGGTCGAACAACTCACGCAGCAGCGCCGCGTACTGGTCACCGCCGGGCTCGGCGGCGAGCTGGCGGACCCGCACGGTCGGCGAGTGCAGCAGCTGCTGGACGACCCGGTGCAGGGTACGGGAAACGTCGGCCCGCTGCTCATCGGTGAATTCCGGCCGGCGCGCGGACAGCTTGCGCAGCTCGGCGCTGACCACGTCCTCGGCCCGGGTGCGCAGGGCGGCGACGGTCGGCGCGACCTCGGCACCGCGCAACCAGGAGAGGAAGTGCTCGACCTCGGCCGCGACGATCTGCTCGACCGCGGCTGTCTCGGCGGCGGCCGGCAGGGTGCGCCGGCTCGCGGCCAGGCTGTCGATGTCGACGACGGTGAAGCCGGGCAGCTCGCCGACCCCGGGGGCCACGTCGCGCGGCACGGCCAGGTCGAGCACGACCAGCGGCTGCTCCCGGCCGATCAGCATGTCGGCGGTGAGCACCGGCTCGGTCGACGCGGTGGCGCAGACCACGATGTCGGCCGCGGCGATCGCCTGGTCGAGCGCGCGGAACGGGACCGCCGTGGCGCCGTAGGCCTCGGCGAGCCGGTCGGCCCGGGCGGCGCCGCGGTTGGTGATCTGCAGGGGCCCGACGCCGGAACGGGTCAGGGTCGCCACGGAGAGCGCCCCCATCGAGCCGGCCCCGATGACCAGGCCGGTGCGCCCGGACAGCTCGCCGCCGAGGGTGGCCGCGGCCACCTCCAGGGCGGCGGTGACGACGCTCTGCCCGGCCCGGTCGATGCCGGTCTCGGCGTGCGCCCGCTTGCCGACCCGCAGCGTCTGCTGCATCAGCTCGTGCAGCAGCCGGCCGGCGGTGTCCGTCTCGGTCGCCGCGTGGTACGCGTCGCGGAGCTGGCCGAGGATCTGCGCCTCGCCCACGACCATCGACTCGAGGCCGGCCGCGAGCCGGAACGAGTGGCGCACGGCCGCCTCGTCGTAGTGCACGTAGAGGTAAGAGGCGAGATCCTGGGCGCCGATGCCGGAGTGCTCGGCGAGGACGTTGCAGACGTCGCCGAGGCCGCCGTGGAAGCCGGAGACAGCCGCGTACACCTCGACGCGATTGCAGGTGGACAGCACCACCGCCTCGCCGACGTACGGCTGCGCGACGAGCCTCTCCAGTACGGCCGGGATGTCGGACCCGGCGATGGTCAGACGTCCGAGGGTGTCGACCCCGGCCGTCCGGTAGGACGCACCGACGCTGAGGAGATTCACGACCCGACCGCCTCCTGGTTGCCTGCCTCCGGTGAGCGCCCGCCGGGGATCGCCGTCAGCGACGCCTTGCGGTGCTCGTGGAACGACAGGATCTGCAGTTCGATGGCGAGATCGACCTTGCGCACGTCGACGCCCGCCGGGACGGATAGCACGCAGGGCGCGAAGTTGAGGATGCTGGTGACCCCCGCAGCCACCAGATCGTCCGCGACGGCCTGCGCGGCGCCCGCCGGGGTGGCGATCACGCCGATGGTGATGCCCTCCTCGACGACGGCCTGGCCGAGCTCGTCGATGTGCCGCACGGTGAGCCCGTTGAGCGGCTTGCCGACCTGCTCGGCATCGGCGTCGAACAGGGCCACTATGCGGAACCCGCGGCTGGCGAAACCGTCGTAGCCGGCCAGGGCGTGGCCGAGGTTACCCACGCCGACCAGGGCCACGGCGCGGCGCTGGTCCAGGCCGAGGATGTACTCGATCTGGTCGATGAGCAGCGCGACGTCGTAACCGACGCCCCGGGTGCCGTACGACCCCAGGTGGGAGAGGTCCTTGCGCAGCTTGGCCGAATTGACCCCGGCCGCCGCGGCGAGGCCTTCGCTGGAGACCGTCTCGGAACCGGTCTCGGCGAGGTTGTGCAGGGCGCGAAGGTATTCCGGTAGCCGCGCGATCGTCGCCTCCGGAAGATCCGGGAAGGCCGGTACTGCGCCGGTGGTGGCCGGCGTGCTTCCTTGACGCTGCTGACTCATCTGACTCCGTGCCGACGAGGCGAACCTACGGTGAGCCCTGCTGCAGGTCCTGGACCGGTGACGCCTGCGTGGACCGGCTGTGATAGCGGGGCTCGTCGAAGTCACAGAGTAGGCGCTTGTGAAGGCGTGCACAAATCGCGATCTTGATAGCGGAATTGGACAAAGATCGAGTCGGCGTGTTACCCGCCGGCCCTCTGCCGAGTATTACCGGTAGCCACCCCGGTATGCCAATGACGTCGTTATTCCGACGACGAGTATCACAGCTGTCCGGCGAGGCGTACCGCATCGACGAGGGTGTCCGCCACCGGACGGCGGCTGGCCCGCAACCGGGCCGGGTCGGTGAAGCCCCCGGTGTACAGCACACAGGCGCCGCCGACCGACTCGGCCGCCTCGGCGTCGTCCAGCGAGTCACCGATCAGCACCGCCTGCTCGCCGGGGATGCCGAGCTCGGCCAGGTGCCGCGCGAGGTGGCCGGCCTTGAGGCCGCCGTCGACCTCGGTGGGCCGTCCGTCGATGCGGGTGAACATGCCGGCCAGCCCGTAGGTCCGCACAGCGGGGACCAGCTCGTCGTGGAACCACATGCTCAGCAGCGACTGGCTGCCCGGCCACGCCTTGATCGCGGCCTCGGCGTCGGCGGCCAGCGAGGTCGTGGTCAGCCCGGCCCGGTATGCCTGGTGGAAGATCCGGTCGAGCTCCTCGAACTCCTCGGCGTCGACGGCCCGCCCGAGGATCTCGGCGTAGAAGTCGGCGACCGGCCGGCGGAAACGTTGCCGGTGCTCGTCGCTGTCGACGCTGCGCCCACCGACCACTCGGAACGTGTGATTGGTCGAGGAGACGACCAGCGACAGGTCGTCGAGCAGGGTGCCGTTCCAGTCCCAGACAAGGTGATTGCGAGCCACCGCGCGAGATTACAGGCGCGGGGTACCCGCCGGTCTACCGAGATCTCGCACCAGGCGGTCTTCCTCGACCCGCCAGTAGCCGTGCTCCTCGCCGTCGAGCAGCACCACCGGCACCCGGTCGCCGTAGTCGCGTTCCAGCTCCACCGAGTCCGAGATCTCCACCCGGGTCCACTGCCCGGGGGCGATCCGGTCGAGGGTCTGCTCAGCCACCTCGCACAGGTGGCAGCCGTCCCGGCTGATCAGGGTGATCCGGGTCATCGCAGTGCTCCCTTGCGTACTTTGCCGATGGCCGAGTGCGGCAGCTCGGTGACCAGCTCGATGCCGGCCGGCAGCTTGAACCGGGCCAGCTCGGCGGCGCAGTGGACCTGCAGCTCGGCCGGGGTGGGCGGAGGGTCGAGGGCGGGCACGACGTAGGCGTACGGGGCCTGCCCGGTCAGCCGGTCCGCGATGCCGATCACCGCCGCCTCGGCCACGCCGGGGTGCGCGTCGAGCACCCGTTCGATCTCCGCCGGATAGACGTTGAAGCCGTTGACCAGGATCAGCTCACCGATCCGGTCCACCAGCACCAGGTCGCCGTCCGCGTCGGCGTACGCGATGTCACCCGTGCCCCACCAGCCGTCGGCGTCCGGGCCGTCGGCGCCGTCCGGCCAGTATCCGGAGAAGAGGTTCGCGCCGCGCACGACGATCTCCCCGGGGTCGGTGCCGGCACTGACCTCCAGGTCGAGGTCCAGCTCGGCATCCTCCTCGGCGTCCGTGACCAGCCCGTCGCGCCACAGCACCTGCCCGTCGGCCGTGCGCAGCAGCAGCGACACCCCGGGCAGCGGGCGGCCGATCGAGCCGGTCTTCTCCCGGTCGCTGACCGCGGTCGTGGTGAGCACCGGGGCGGCTTCGGTCAGGCCGTACCCGACCAGCACGGTCTTCCCGGTCGCGGCCGTGAAGGCCGCGGCGTCGGCCGGATCGAGCGGCGCCGCACCGCATACCGCCGTCCGCACCGCCGCCAGCGCCTCGCGCGCGGCCGGCTCGCGCGCCCAGGCGGCATACATGGACGGCACCCCGATGACCGCTGTGACCTGGTGTTCTGCCATCAGGGACAGGGTGGCCGCCGGCTCGAAGCGGTCCACCAGCACGCCGCAGGCGCCGTAGTGGGCGATCGCGCCGAGGCCCGTGTTGAGCCCGTAGGCGTGGAAGAACGGGATGGCGAGCAGGACCACGTCGGTGGCGCTCAGCACCGGTGGCTCGATGAGCGCGAGCTGGTCGTGATTGGCGGCGAGGGCACGGTGGGTGAGCATCGCGCCCTTCGGCCGCCCGCTGGTGCCGGAGGTGTAGAGCAGGACCGCGAGGTCGTCGGCGGCCGGTGCGGGGTGCGGCGCGTCCGGTGGCCCGGACACCAGCTCCCCCACAGGTACGGCTACACCCTCGGACAACCGCAACCGGCCCAGCACCGCATCGTCGGCGACGACCCGGGCGGCCGAACTGTCGGTCAGCGCGAAGGTCAGCTCGTCAGCGGTGTAGCCGGGATTGAGCGGCACGGCGACCAGACCCGCCCGCAGCGCCGCGAAGTAGGCGACGGCGAACTCGACGGTGTTGCCCAGCACCAGGGCCACCCGATCGCCCGCGCTGGTGCCGGCGGCCAGCCGAGCGGCCGCCCGCGACACGCGTTCGTCCAGGTCAGCCCAGGCGACGACGGTATCGCCGGCGATCAGGGCGGGGGCGTCGGGGCGTTGCCGCGCGGATGTGCGGACCGGGTCACGCGCGCTGTTCTCCACGACGCCCGAGTCTGGCACAGAAGCCCCTCGATCGGGTGGCCGGACAGCAGGTCCGGGCACCCTTTCGAGGTGTCCTACATGGTGACAGATGTTCCTGATGTGCACTCTGCGCCACTTCGGAGTAATTTCGCACAGCGCACACAGTGTGCGACTGCCCGTGGTCAAGCTCCGCAATACTTCCCGTCTGTGTAACGGAGTCCACATCCGTGGGTGAGGCGGGCCTGCCCTTTTACGGCCGCCCCACCCCTTTTGTTGTGGATCCGGTTCTGGACACCCCTCATCGACGGCCCGCCGGGTCAAGGAGGCGCAGTGAGTCATGTGTACGCCGGCGATCCGTACAGCCGTGATGTGTTCGCGGCGCGTCTCGCGCTCACGGAGGGCCTGAGCGCCCTCCGCCGGGGCATCGACGGCACGATCGCGCACGCGATCCGCAGCGACGGACCCAAGCGGACCCGGAACCGGCCGCACATCAACGAGTCCCCGAGCCGGCACCTGCCGCCGACGGGGAACGCCAAGCCGGGCAGCGGGCGGGTGGCCGTACCGGGCCGGCCCGCGCAGCCCCCGCAGCAGGCCGGCCCGGACCGCCGGGCCGGAACGACCGACGAAACGGTCGTGGTGCCGACCCAGAGCACCACCGGGCCACCGAGCGAGGCCGAACCACCGAAGTATCCGGCGCGTCCCGACCCGGGTGACGCCGCCGCCGAGGTGTGGGCGCTGGTCGAGCGGGCCCAGGCGGGCGAGTCGGCCGCCTTCGGCCTGATCTACGACCGGTACGTCGACACGGTCTTCCGGTTCGTCTACTTCCGGGTCGGCAACCGTCAGCTGGCCGAGGACCTCACCTCCGACACGTTCCTGCGGGCGCTCAAGCGGATCGGCAGCTTCACCTGGCAGGGCCGTGACCTCGGCGCCTGGCTGGTCACCATCGCCCGCAACCTGGTCGCCGACCACTTCAAGTCGGGCCGTTACCGGCTCGAGGTGACCACCGGCGACGTGCTGGACGCCGACCGCGAGGACCGTGGTCCCGAGGGCAGCCCCGAGGCCGCCGTCGTCGACCACATCACCAACGTGGCGCTGCTCACCGCGGTCAAGCAGCTCAACCCCGAGCAGCAGGAGTGCATCGTGCTGCGCTTCCTACAGGGCTTCTCGGTGGCCGAGACCGCGCAGACCATGGGCAAGAACGAAGGTGCCATCAAAGCACTGCAGTACCGGGCCGTCCGGGCACTGGCCCGGTTGCTGCCCGAAGGGTTCCAGTGGTGACGGCAATTCACCGTATGTCGATCTCTGTGGGCCTCGCCGCCCAGCTGACACCCGTAACCGGGCCCGCCCGTCGCGCGTTTGTCCGGATGCGACCAGTGGTGGGCCGTCGGCCCGCCGGTTCCGTCGCGACCGCCGGCAATTTCGCAGGCGTTTCAGTCACGAGCGAAGGGAGGTGCCCGCGGTGAACTTGAACATCTTCGATCGCCGGAGCGCCGAGCGCTTCGCGGAGCTGCTCGACGAGACCAACGGCGGCCGTCGCCATCACACCCGGGGGCAGGCCGACGAGCAACTCGCCGAGCTGGTCGCCATCGGGCACAGCCTCTCCGCGGCACGGTCCGGGGTCCAGGTGGACCCCGAGTTCCGGACGGGCCTGCGAGCGATGCTCGTGGCCACGGCCGAGCGGGACGGTATCGGGGCGACCGCCACAGCCACCGAGCAGGAGCCGGCCGAGCCGGTCCGCAAGATGCTCGGCAAGACCGGCCGCCGGATCCGTGCCCGCGGTGCGATCGTCATCGGCGTCGCCGCCGGTGCCATGGCCGTCTCTGGTATCTCCGCAGCGAGCGAGAACGCCGCACCGGGCGACGCCCTGTACGGGGTCAAGCGCTCCACCGAACGTGCTCAGCTGGCCATGGCCGGCTCCGACGTCACCCGGGGTCAGCTGTCCCTGACCTTCGCCCGCAACCGCCTCGCCGAGGCGGCCGCGATGAAGGGTGACAACCCGAGGTTCCGTCAGGTCCTCGGTGACATGGACAACGACACCCGCCAGGGCGTCAAGCTGCTCACGTCCGCGGCCGTGGCGCGCAAGGACAGGACGCCGCTGACCTCGGTCGACTCCTTCGTCGAGAACCAGCGCCGGGTGCTCAACCCACGGCTGGACCGGCTCAGCCCGGACAACCGCGAACGGGCGCTGACCTCGATCAAGCTGCTCGACTCGGTGCACGAGCGGGCCAAGGACCTGCGCGCCGGGCTCGCCTGCGACACGGTGACCCAGTCCGGTGGCGACGCGATTGGTCCGAAGCTGCGCGACTGCACGACCGGCGCTGCCACCGGCGCCCCCGACGAACAGCCGTCGGGCCAGGTCCAGCGGGAGGCAACGACCGGCAGCGGCAACAAGGGCGACGCCGACAAGAAGGCGAAGCCGAAGGAAACCGCGGAACCGACGACCGACCCGACCCGCGGCGGCCAGGCGGTCCAGCCCGACACCGAGCTCCCCGCGACCGACACCCCGACGGAGACCCCGGAGCCGCTGCTCACCGAGGATCCGGCCGATGTCGTCCCCGACGAGAAGGACAAGGGTCTGCTCGGCGGGCTGCTGGGGAACCTCTTCGGAAGCTGAACGGTCCTGAACGTGGCGAGGGGCGGTGTCCGACTGCAAGAGTCGGGGCCGCCCCTCACTGCACATGCTACAAGCCGAACGGGTCCGGACGCTTCTCCAGAAGAGTGTGCAATGTGGCCTGAATCGTCTCGCGGACCTGATCGGCCAGGTTGTAGACGACCATCGGATCGTCCGCGTACTCGGTCAGGTGCGCGGTCGGGATCGGCGGGCAGAACTCGATCAGCCACTTGCTGGGCAGCGGGACCAGGCCCAGCGGCCCGAGCCACGGGAACGTCGGCGTGACGGGGAAATACGGCATGCCGAGCAGCCGGGCCAGCGGCTTGAGATCGGCCAGGATCGGATAGATCTCCTCGGCGCCCACGATCGCCACCGGCACGATCGGGGTGCCGGTCCGCAGGGCGGCCGAGACGAAGCCGCCCCGGCCGAAGCGCTGCAGCTTGTACCGGTCCGAGAAGCGCTTGCCGATGCCCTTGAAGCCCTCGGGGAAGACCCCGACCAGCTCACCCTCGCTCATCAGCCGCTCGGCGTCCGGGTTGCAGGCCACCGTGGCGCCCGACTTACGGGCGAGCTCGGACAGCACCGGCAGGCGGAACACCAGGTCGGCGCCGAGGAGCCGCAGATGCCGGTCGCTCGGGTGCTGGTCGCGCAGGGCGACGGTGAGCATGAGCGCGTCCAGCGCCACGGTGCCCGAATGGTTGCCGACGATGAGCCCGCCACCGGTGTCCGGCACGTTCTCGACGCCGAACACCTCGGTGCGGAACCAGTCGCGGTAGAGCACCTTCAGCATCGGCTGGAAGACCGCGTCGGTGAGCTCGGCGTCGAAGCCGAACTCGTCGACCTCGTACGCCCCCGCCAGCCGCCGGCGCAGGAACGCCAGCCCGGCGGCGACCCGCTGATCCCAGACGTCGACCGGATCCCGCTGCCGGTCGGGCTCAGGCGCGGCCGCCTCGACCTGGGCCGGGGCGGGACCGTTGGCGGCGGGCAGGACCCGGCGCCGGCCCGGCCGGTTGCCGTTCAGGGGCTTCGGCGCCCGGGCGGCGGGCAGCTCGAAGTCCGCGTGCCCGGGCAGCGCGGCGTGGTACTCGTCCTGGGTCATGAGGATGCGTGCTCCTGGTCCTGCGTCGCGGCGGCGCGGACCCGGCGGATGCCGTCGAGGATCGCGCGCTCGGCGGCGGCCAGCCGGTCGGCGTTCAGCGCCTGGCCGGTGCGGTGACCGTGGATGAAGTCGTCGAACGCGGCCGCGGTGGTGCGCGGGCTGAAGCCGAACTCCTTGACCAGCCGGCTGGTGTCGACGACCCGGCCGTGCACGAAGAGGTCGATCTGGTCCAGGCCGATCTGGCCGATGCCGACGTTGCGGGCCAGTGCGGCGACCGAGGACAGGGTGCCCTCGGGCAGCGGCACGGAGATCCGCCCGGCCCGGCGGACGGCCTGGGAGAGTGCGAGCACGCCCGCACCGGCGACGTTGAACGTGCCCGGGTGGTCCTCGACCACCGAGCGGTGCAGGATCTCCAGCGCGTCGTCGACGTGCACGAACTGCAGCCGGGCGTCGCGGCCCAGCACGGTCGGGATCACCGGCTGCGCGAAGTAGCGGGTGAGCGAGGTCTCCGCGGTGGAGCTGAGGAACGGCGCGAACCGCAGCACGGTGGCGGCTACCTCGGGCCGGCGACGGCGGAACCCGCGCACGTAGCCCTCGATGTCGAGGATGTCGCGCGCGAAGGAGCCACGCGGGACGGCCCGGGGCTCGGTTTCCTCGGTGAAGACGGCCGGGTCGCGGAACGAGGCACCGTACGCCGCCGTGGAGGAGCGCACCACCAGCTTGCGCAGCCGGTCGGCGCCCTGGGCGGCGGCGAGCAGCTGCATCGTGCCGATGACGTTCTGCTCTTTCATCGCTGCGCGGCCACCGCTGTTCGGGTCGGGCGCGCTGGTGACCGCGAGATGCACGACCGCCTCGGCACCGAGCTCGGCGATGGCACCGCTCGCGGCGCGCGCATCAGCCCGGATCAGCTCGACGTCCGCCAGCAGGCCCGCGAGGGCCGGCGGCGGATCGAGCGGATCCAGGCCGATGACACGTTCGACACGGGGGTCCGCGGCGAGCCGGGCGGCGACCCGGGCACCGAGGAATCGGCTGACCCCGGTGACCACGACGACCCTCGGCGGGGCCGCGGGAGAAGACGTCACCACGGGCGCGCCTTTCGCATGCGGCGGTGGGGAAGGCAAGTGACCGGGCCGGGCGTCACGCCCGGCCGGACCTCACTTGCCGAGACGGCGACGCTGAACGCGGGTCTTGCGCAGCAGCTTACGGTGCTTCTTCTTCGCCATACGCTTGCGACGCTTCTTGACCACGGAGCCCATACGAAATGCCTCTCGAAACCATGTGGGGCCGGTCCCTGCGCACCCGCAGGCACACCCGACCGAGCTTGACGGCGGCTCGCCCCGCACCGGCGCCGGATGAGAAGCGCGCAGGTGTCACGGGGGCGAACCGCTCCAGCGTAGCGGCCCGGCCTCGCCGGGACCAACACGGCCCCACGGTCACGCCGTTTGGCTGAAGGCTCCCCGCAGGTACGTGTGCACGGCGTGCTCCGGCACGCGGAACGAACGACCGACCCGTACGGCACTGAGCTCGCCGCCGTGCACGAGCCGGTAGACGGTCATCTTGGACACCCGCATGAGGGCGGCCACCTCGGCCACGGTCAGGAAGCGCACCTCGGCGAGGCGCTCCTCGGCTTGGGCTGGACCCGTCATCTCCTCGCACCGATCCTTTCGCAGGCGCCTCCGCCGCGGCCGTCAGGCCGTGCTCCGCGACGGGCGGGCGCGCGTGTCATCAGTACGGTATCGAGACTCCTGTGATCAAGACGATGCGTTCCGTGAAATAACCACAAAAAGTCAAGCCGACACGCCCCTTGTGGCGGGTTCTCCCCCGAAAGGTGACTTACTTCTTGCTGGTCAGCGCCCGTCCGAAGAACGCCACGTTGGCCGGGCGCTCGGCCAGGCGGCGCATCAGGTAGCCGTACCACTGGTCGCCGTAGGGCACGTAGACGCGCACGGTGTGACCGGCGGCGGCCAGCCGGGCCTGCTCCTCGGGGCGGACGCCGTAGAGCATCTGGAACTCGAACTCGTCGGCCGAGCGGTCGAACCAGCGGGCCCGGTCCTCGGCGATGGCGATCAGCCGCGGGTCGTGGGTGGCGATCATCGGATAGCCGTCACCCGACATCAGGATGTTCAGGCAGCGCACGTACGCCTTGTCGACGTCCAGAGCCGACTGGTACGCGACCGACTCGGGCTCGGCGTACGCGCCCTTGCACAGCCGCACCCGCGAGCCGGTGGTGGCCAGCTCCCGGCAGTCCCCCTCGGTACGGCGCAGGTACGCCTGCAGGACCGCCCCCGTGCCCGGGTGGTCCTTGCGCAGCTCGGCCAGGATCTCCAGGGTCGAGTCCGTGGTGGTGTGGTCCTCGGCGTCGAGCGTGACCGTGGTGCCCGCCGCGGCCGCCGCGGCACAGATCTCCTGCGCGTAGCCGAACGCCATCCGGTCGTCGACCTTCTGCCCCAGCGCGGACAGCTTGACGCTGACCTCGGCCGCCGGGGTCAGGCCGGCCCCGCTGAGCCGGCCCAGCAGGGTCAGGTACTGATCGCGGGTGGCGGTCGCCTGCTCGGCCGTCAGCGTGTCCTCGCCCAGGTAGTCCAGGCTGATCGCGAGGCCGTCGTCGGCGAGCTCCCGGCTGGCGCGCAGGGCGTCGTCGACACCGGCGCCGGCCACGAACCGGCGGACGACCCCCTTGCTGACCGGGGCGGAGGAGATCAGCCGCTCCATCCGGGACGACCCGGCGGCGGCGAGAAAGACGGAACGGAGCATGCGCCGAGCGTATCGCCCGTCCTCGCAACCCTCTCGGTAGAGCTGTCTTTGTGCTTCACGGTGCGGCTACGGTTGTCGGGTGAACTTCGATGCGTACGCGCGTACGGCCGTCGAGCTGGTGAACGCCGGGCTCGCCGACCTCGACGGTCTCCGGGCGCTGTTCAGCGAGGACCAGACCTGGATGCGGGACGAGGTCGCCGAGAAGGACCTCGGGGTCTTCCGCCGCGCCCAGCGCCGGCTGCGTGACGTCTTCGAGTACGGCACCACCGGGCGTGACGCCGACGCCGTCACCGAGCTGAACGCGCTCCTGGAGGCGTACCCGGTGCAGCCGCGCATCTCCGGGCACGACGCGTCCGACTGGCACATGCACGTCACCAGCCGCGGCGCCTCGGTCAGCGCCGAATACCTGGCCGGCGCGGTGTGGGGCCTGTCGGTCTGGCTCTGCGAGTACGGCAGCGCCCGCTTCGGCATCTGCGCCGACGAGCGCTGCGGCAACGTCTACCTCGACACGTCGTCGAACAACTGCCGGCGGTTCTGCTCGGAACGCTGCGCGACCCGCTCGCACGTGGCCGCGCACCGGGCCCGCAAGCGCGCCGCGACCCTCACCCCCGCGTAACCGCCGCGGTCGCCGTGGCGGCCGGCGCCAGGTGGTGCCGGGCGAAGGCCAGCGACTCGCGCAGGTCGGCCTCGCGGACCGCCCGGCTGGCCACCTTGCGGGTGGAGACCTCGAGCGCCACCGAGCCCCGGAAACCGCGCCCGGCCAGCGACTGCAGCAGCTCGGCGCACGGCTGATTGCCCCGCCCCGGCACCAGGTGCTCGTCGCGGCCCTCGCCGGTGCCGTCGCCCAGGTGCACGTGCTTGAGCCCCCGGCCCATCCGGTCGGCCAGGTCCATCGAGTCGGTCCGCGAGGCGGCGGCGTGCGACAGATCCAGCGTGTACGCGTCGTAGCCCGCCTCGGTCGGATCCCAGCCCGGCACGTAGGGCACGAAATTCCGGCCGGCCATCCGTACGGGGTACATGTTCTCGATCGCGAACGTGACGTCCGGGTGGCGGGTCTGCATCTCGGCCAGGCCGCCGGCGAAGTTGCGGGCGTAGTCACGCTGCCAGGTGAACGGCGGGTGCACGACCACTGTGGGCGCGCCCAGGGTCTCGGCGAGCTGGGCGGCGCGGTCGAGGCGCTCCCACGGGTCCGGGCTCCACACCCGCTGGGTCACCAGCAGGCAGGGCGCGTGCACGGACAGCACCGGGACGTCGTAGTGGTCGGCCAGACCCTGCAGCGCGCCGGCGTCCTGGCTGACGGCATCCGTCCAGACCATGACCTCGACACCGTCGTAACCCACCGTCGCCGCCATCTCGAACGCGGCAGCGGTCGGCTCGGGGAAGACCGACGAGCTGGACAGGAGTACGGGGACGCGGGAAGTCACCGCTCAAGCGTAGACCCGTCCGGCACACACGCCAGTTCCCAGTCGGGATATACGGGGGCGAAACGCTCCGCCGCACCGGGGTTCACCACCCGCACGCGTACGCTGTCGCAGGTGAGTCGCCGCACCCAGATACGCATCGTGATGGACGAGGCGGCCGCCGCCCGTGCCCGCGAAGTTCCCCTCGACTTCCCCCGGGAATGGCTCGAGTTCACCGACCCCGCCGACGACCAGCACGTGGTCCGGGCCGACCTGACCTGGCTGCTGTCCCGGTGGACCTGCGTCTTCGGTTCCGCCTGCCACGGCATCGTGGCCGGTCGGGCCCAGGACGGCTGCTGCTCGCACGGCGCCTTCTTCACCGACGCCGACGACGAGGCCCGCACCAAGAACGCCGCGGCCAAGCTGACGCCCGAGACCTGGCAGCACTACCGCCGCGGGTTCAGGAACTACACCGCGATGGACACCATCGACGGGGAGAAGCCCGCCCGCCGGACGGCGACGCAGTCCAAGGACGGGCCGTGTGTGTTCCTCAACGACGCCGACTTCGCCGGGGGCGGCGGCTGCGCGCTGCACGCCCAGGCGCTGCGCGACGGGGTGCACCCGCTGACCTACAAGCCGGACGTCTGCTGGCAGCTCCCGGTGCGCCGCGAGCAGGACTGGACCAAGCGGCCCGACGGCACGAAGTACCTGCTGTCCACGCTCACCGAGTTCGACCGGCGCGGCTGGGGTCCGGGCGGGCACGATCTGGACTGGTGGTGCACGTCCTCACCGGACGCGCACGTCGGCACCGAGCCGATGTACAAGTCGTACGCGCCCGAGCTGATCGCGCTGGTCGGCCAGGAGGCGTACGACGAGCTGGCCCGGCTGTGCGACATCCGCCTGCAGTCCAAGCTGATCGCGCCGCATCCGGCGACGGTCGCCGCGGAGGCGGCCCGGGCGCCGAAGAAGCGCGGCGGACGGGAGCCGGCTACCCCGCCGCAGGCGAGCTGACCATTGACGGGAGTCCATCAGTTAATTTAACTAACTGAATGTCCCCCCAAGTTCCCCTGCTCGTCTGCATCTTTGCCCTCGTGGCGGGCGGCACCGCCCCGACGCCGCCGCCCACGACCCCGCCGCCCACGCCGCCGGCGACCGGTCCCGTCGTGGATGTCGGCACCGCCGGCCAGCTCAGTGCCGCCTTGGCCGCCGCCCGGCCGGGCCAGACGATCCGGCTGGCGCCCGGCACCTACAGCGGCGCGTTCCTAAGCCGCGCGGCCGGCACGGCCGCCGCGCCGATCACCCTGACCGGCCCGCCCACGGCGATCCTGACCAACCCCGAAACCTCGGGGACCAACCCCGGCTGCTCGGTGCCGGCCGCGGGCTTCGACCCCGGCTACGGCTTCTGGCTGTACGGGGCCGCGCACTGGAACCTCAGCGGCTTCACGGTGACCGGCGCGGCCAAGGGCATCATGATCGACGCCTCTCCGCACGTCACGATCGACGGCGTCTTCGTGCACGACATCGGCGACGAGGGCGTGCACTTCCGGCGCTCCTCGGCGGACGGCGTCATCCGCAACTCCCGGATCGAGCGCACCGGCACGGCCCAGCCCCAGTACGGCGAGGGCATCTACCTCGGCTCGGCCAACTCCAACTGGTCCTGTCACGGCAACACCGGTGGCATCGACGCCTCGGACCGGATCCAGGTGCTGAACAACCGGGTCGGTCCGGGCGTGACGGCCGAGCACGTGGACGTGAAGGAGGGCACGGCCGGCGGCGTGATCCGCGGCAACACCTGGAACGGGCAGGGCATCGCGGGCCAGAACTCGGCGGACTCGTGGCTGGACGTGAAGGGCAGCAACTACCTGATCGAGAGCAACACCGGCAGCTTCAGCGCCCCCGGGGTCTTCGCGAACGGCTACGAGACGCACCACCCGACAGCGGGCTCCGGCTGCGGCAACGTCTGGCGCGACAACCACAGCGACCTGGGCGGCGCCGGCAGGTGGGCGATCAACGTGACGTCCACGTCCAAGTGCGCGGGCAACCTGAACGTGGTCCACGCCTCGAACACGGTGACCGGGGCGGCCAGCGGCCTGACGAACATCGCGGTCACCCCGTGACGGCACGGGCGCCGGCCCCGCCAGGCCGGCGCCCGTCGCTTCACAGCTCGGTGAAGTTGTCGAACCCGATGGTCTTCAGCACCTCGGTGCGCACGTCCGGGCACTCCGCCCTGGTCTGCACGTCGAGCTCGGCGTCCGGCGGGACCAGGCCCTGCTCCTGGTAGAAGCTGGACAACTCCACGGTGACCTGGGTCATCGCGGCGAACTCCCCGCCCGCCGCCTTCCAGCGGGACACGTTCTTCTCGAGGAAGGCGCACAGGTCGGTGGCCGAGACGGTCTTGCTGTCTCCCGCGGGCGTGGCCGCCGCCCCGGTGGTGGCGGCCACGGCCGTCGGTGCAGCGCCGGACGACGAGCCGGTGCCGGAACCGCCGCAGGCAGCGACGGATACGCCGAAAAGACCAGCGACGGCGGTCGACAGCACGGTCCGCCGCGAAGGGAAGGAGCTCATGAGACACCTCGGTTCAGGCCCGGCGCAGCGTGCTCGCCCGCCGTGGTGACCTGAAGCTGTCGGCTGGTCACAGCCTCCACATCGCACGTTCGTGCCAGCGGCCTACGGCTCGAACTTGTAGCCCAGACCCCGGACCGTGACGATGAACCGGGGCGCCGACGGCTCCGGTTCGACCTTGGAGCGCAGCCGCTTCACGTGCACGTCCAGGGTCTTGGTGTCGCCCACGTAGTCGGCGCCCCAGACCCGGTCGATGAGCTGGCCCCGGGTCAGCACCCGGCCCGCGTTGCGCAGCAGCAGCTCCAGCAGCTCGAACTCCTTCAGCGGCAGCTGCACCGACGAGCCGTCCACCGTCACCACGTGCCGTTCCACGTCCATCCGGACCGGGCCGGCCGCCAGCGTCGGTGTCGTCACCTCCGCCGCCTCCGCGCCCTGCCGGCGCAGGACCGCGCGGATCCGGGCGACGAGTTCGCGCGGCGAGTACGGCTTGGTGACGTAGTCGTCCGCACCGATCTCCAGGCCGACGACCTTGTCGATCTCACTGTCCCGGGCCGTCACCATGATGATCGGTACGGCGGAACGCTGCCGCAGCTGCCGGCACACCTCGGTGCCGGACATCTCGGGCAGCATGAGGTCGAGCAGGACGATGTCGGCGCCGGTCCGGTCGAACTGCGTCAGCGCCGAGGTCCCGGTCGCCGCGACCGACACCTCGAAGCCCTCCTTGCGCAGCATGTACGACAGGGCGTCGGAGAACGACTCCTCATCCTCGACCACGAGCACGCGAGCCAATGGGGGTTCCTTCCTTGAAGGGCGGCCTGGTCAGGCCGAAGGGAGCCCGGCCGCGCCGGACTCGATCTCAATCGCCGCCGGTAACGGCAGGGGGGTTTCCGGGGGGCGCGCCGGTAGGCGCAGGGTGAACGTCGAGCCACCACCGAGTGTGCTGGAGACCTCGACGCGGCCGCCGTGGTTGGTGGCGATGTGCTTGACGATGGCCAGGCCGAGGCCGGTGCCACCGGTCGAGCGGGAGCGGGCCTGGTCGGCCCGGTAGAAGCGTTCGAAGATCCGGTCGACGTCGTGCGGGGCGATGCCGATGCCCTGGTCGGTGACGTCGATCTCGATCCAGTCGTCGTCCTGGCGCATGGTCAGCGCGACCTCGGTGTTCTCGCCCGAGTACGCGATCGCGTTCTCGACGAGGTTGGTCACCGCGGTGGCGACCTGGGTGTCGCTGCCGTACACGGTTGCGCCCTTGGGGCCGGTGTAGACGACGTCGATGCCCTTGGCCGACGCCGTGGTGCGGGTGCGGTCGACGACCTCGGCGATCACCCAGTCCAGGGCGACCGGCTCCGGGGCGGGCAACGGCTCGGCGCCCTGCAGGCGGGTCAGTTCGAGCAGTTCGTTGACGAGCCGGCCCATCCGGGCGGACTCGTGGTGGATGCGCTCGGCGAACCGCCGGGCCGCGATCAGGTCCTCGGAGCGGTCGGCCAGCTCGGCCTCGGGCAGCTCGGTCGCGTCCAGCAGGGCCTCGGCGAGCAGCTGCAGCGCGCCGATCGGGGTCTTGAGCTCGTGACTGACGTTGGCGACGAAGTCCCGGCGGACCCGGGCCAGCCGGTGCGACTCGGTGACGTCGGCCGCCTCGACGGCGACATGCGTGGAGTTCAGGGCCACCGCGCGCAGGTGCAGCCCGAGCGGTGCCTGGGCCCCGCCGGCGCGGCCGCGCGGCAGATCGAGCTCGACCTCGCGACGCACGCCGGTGCGGCGGACCTGGCCGGCGAGGGTACGCAGGATCGGATGCGCCGCGATCGTCCCGGGAGCCCCACCGGAGCGCAGCAGCCCCATGGCCCGCGCCGCCGGATTGACCAGCACAGGCTCGTCCTCGGCGTCGAGCACCACCACGCCGACCCGCAGCGAGTCCAGGCCCTTGCGGCCCAGACCCTTCATCCCGTGCTTGCCGAGGCGCTCCTCGTCGATGTCGATCTTTCGTCCCCCCTCGGTCGACCGGGCCGCGGCCGGCTTCGGCACCGCGGTGACCGGCGGCCCGGTCCGGCGGTACCGGGACAGCAGGAACCCGGCCGCCACGCCGACGGCGAGTGCGACGAGAACGAGGGCTGTGCCGAACACCGGATCCACGCTGCGATCGTAGGGTCATTGTTTACCTGGACCGTACGTCTAATCGGACAAATCCGGCGCGCTTCGAATAATGTTCACCACCCGGCCCGGCGTCGTTCACCGCCGTTCATGTCCAGGCCGCCGCACCCGCCTAGCCTGGGCCCCGCGAGTCCAGCTCAACCCGGCTGCCACCGGTTCGCCGGCAGCCCCGAACCCCGGGACGAAATCATGCGCGAGGAGTTTCAGGCCGACCTCACCGAGGTCAGTCGCCTGCTGGTGACCATGGCGGAATCGGTCCGCGCCGCGATGCGCAAGGCGACCACCGCCCTGCTCAAGGCCGACCGGGAGGCCGCCGACGCGGTGGTGGCGCGTGACGCGGAGGTCGACGACATCTACCGCCAGGTCGAGGCCAAGGTGGCGGACACCATCGCCCGGCAGGCGCCGGTCGCGTCCGACCTGCGGATGGTCATCACCGCCCTGCACATCTCGGCCGACCTGGAGCGGATGGGTGACCTGGCCGAGCACGTGGCCAAGACCGCCCTGCGCCGGCACCCCTCCCCGGCGGTGCCCGCCGAGCTGCGGCCCGTGTTCCGGCAGATGGCCGAGGTCGCCGACCGGATGGCCGACAAGATCACCACGGTCCTGGCCAGCCCCGACGCCGACCTGGCGGCGGAGCTGGAGAAGGACGACGACGCGATGGACGACCTCGAACGCGACCTGTTCAAGGTCCTGCTGCACGACGACTGGCCGTACGGGGCGGAGACCGCGATCGACGGCGCGCTGCTGGGCCGCTTCTACGAGCGGTACGCCGACCACGCGGTGAACGCCGGAGAGCAGATGATCTACCTGATCACCGGCAAGCCGGTCATCAACTGACCCACCCGCACGAAAGGCCGGGACGCCCTGGCGGGCGTCCCGGCCTTTCCGGTGTCGTGGCGGTTCAGCGGCCCTGGTTGGCGACCGCCGCGGCGGCAGCCTTGGCCACCTCGGGGTCGAGGTAGGCGCCGCCCGCGGTGACCGGGCGCAGGGTTTCGTCCAGGTCGTAGCGCAGCGGGATGCCGGTCGGGATGTTCAGCCCGGCGATCGCCTCGTCGGAGATCTGGTCGAGGTGCTTGACGATCGCACGCAGCGAGTTGCCGTGCGCGGTCACCAGGACGGTCTTGCCGGCCAGCAGGTCCGGCACGATCGCGTCGTACCAGTACGGCAGGGCGCGCAGGAGAACGTCCTTGAGGCACTCGGAGCGGGGCTTGAGCTCCGGCGGCAGCTGGGCGTAGCGCGGGTCGGCGAACTGCGAATACTCGTCGCTGTCGTCGATCGGCGGCGGCGGGGTGTCGTACGAGCGGCGCCAGAGCATGAACTGCTCCTCGCCGTACTGCTCCTTGGTCTGCTTCTTGTCCTTGCCCTGCAGTGCGCCGTAGTGGCGCTCGTTGAGCCGCCACGAACGGCGCACCTGGATCCAGTGCCGGTCCGCGGCGTGCAGCGCGATCTCGTTGGTGCGGATCGCCCGGCGCAGCAGGCTGGTGTGCACGACGTCGGGCAGCAGGCCGTGCTCCTTCAACAGCTCGCCGCCCCGCCGGGCCTCCTGCTCACCCTTGGCCGTGAGGTCGACGTCGACCCAGCCGGTGAACAGATTCTTGGCGTTCCACTCGCTCTCGCCGTGCCGCAGCAGCACAAGGGTCCCCACAGTCATGCCCTCCATCCTGCCGCAGCCCCGGCCGGCCCGTGCGGCGACCCTCAGTGGCGACCACCACGTGGAAACCCGGCTGCGGGGTCAGGGCGCGATCAGTACGTTGTAAGGCTGCAAGGGTTTGCCGGTGCTTACGGGGGTGCACGCGTGCGCGGGTGGTTACAGCAGGCGACGGGCGGTCTACCGAGACAGTTCTGGTTCCTCTGGACCGGCACGCTGATCAACCGGCTGGGCGCCTTCGTCGTGATCTACCTGGCCATCTACCTGACCCAGGCGCTGGACTTCAGCCAGAGCCAGGCCGGTCTGGTGCTGGGGGCGTACGGGGTCGGCGGCGCGATCGGCACGATGACCGGCGGGGTGCTGGCCGACCGCTGGGGCCGGCGCCCGACCCTGCTCACCGCCCAGTTCGGCGCGGCCGCTCTGATGCTCGCGCTCGGCTTCGCCGAGGGCTTCTGGCAGCTCGCCGCCGGGGCCCTGCTGCTCGGCGTCTTCGCCGACGGGGTACGCCCGGCGTTCCAGGCCATGATGATCGACATCGTGCCGGAGCGGGACCGGATCCGGGCCTACTCGCTGAACTACTGGGCGATCAACCTCGGCTTCGCCAGCGCCGCCGTCCTGGCCGGTTTCGCCGCCCAGTTCGACTACCTGCTGCTGTTCGTCGTCGACGCGGCCACCACCCTGGCCACCGCCGTGATCAGCCTGATCTTCCTGGCTGAGACCCGCCCGGCGCGCACCGCCGCCCGGCCGCAGCGGGGGCGAGCGGCCCGCGGCCCCGGTCTGGGCACCGTCTTCCGCGACCGGGTGTTCCTCGCCTTCCTGGTGCTCAACTTCTTCGTCGTGCTGGTGGTCATGCAGCACATGTCGACCCTGCCCATCTCGATGACCGCAGACGGCCTGAGCCCGGCCACCTTCGGCTGGGTCATCGCCATCAACGGCCTGATGATCGTGGCGGGCCAGCTCTTCGTCCCGAAGCTGATCGACGGTCACGACCGCACCCGGGTGCTGGCCCTGGCCACCCTGATCATGGGCGTGGGCTTCGGCCTGAACGCCTTCGCCGGCACCGTGGCCCTCTACGCCCTGTCGGTGGTGATCTGGACCCTCGGCGAGATGCTCCAGTCGCCGTCGAACTCGGCGCTGATCGCGGAACTCTCCCCGGCCGAGCTGCGCGGTCGCTACCAGGGAGTGAGCTCGCTGTCCTGGTCGGCGGGCTCGGCCCTGGCCCCGATCGTGGGCGGCGTCGTGCAGCAGCATCTGGGCAGCACGGTCCTGTGGCTGGGCTGCGCCGGCATCGGCGTCGTGGTGGCGGCGGGCCAGATCGCCTCGGGGCCGGCCCGCGAACGCCGCGCGTCGGCCCTGCGAGCGGCGATGCCGACCGCACCCTCGGAGCCACCGATGCCGGCCGGAGCGCCGCCGTCCACCGGCGAAACCCGCCACGAGGAAGACACGACACCTCCGGCACCGATCAAAGTCCCGGACCGGGACTAGACGCCGGCTCGCCGGTTGGAGCCTGCCGGGGTTCGGCCGTGCAATCAGCCGGCAGGGTGAGGGTGGCCGCTCATGAGCCCGCCAGGCGAATGGTCACCCTCGCCCGGTCTCGGCGGGAGCGCCGGTCAGCACCCTGCAACCAGGCACGACATCCAGCTCCTGACCTTGATCGGGCGCACCCGGGTGTCCGCGAAGCCGTTCGGGGGTACGGGTATCCGATCGACGCAGCTCTACAACGGAACTCGAGAGGATGACACCGCGTGGCAGCCACCAGGACCGCCAAGAATCCGACGGCGCACAACGACTCCCCGAACACCCCTGACGTGCGCGAGGGTGCGATCGCCAAGATGAAGGTCGCCGAACTGCGGCAGAAGCTGCGCACCCACGGCGTCAAGGACACCGCTGAGCTCAAGAAGCCCGAGCTGGTCCAGAGACTCATCAAGGCCGAGGTCGCCGCGACCAAGAAGGGCTCGACGGCCAAGAAGAGCACGAAGAGCACCGCGGCGAAGAAG
>NZ_BOQL01000004.1 GCF_018332655.1 Actinoplanes auranticolor
TTTCCGGACAGGCACTGAGACAGGACGGCAGCCCCGACGCCGGCCCTGCAGCGTTGAGAGCTCCATGATGAACCGGTGATAACCGGCGGGTGACTGCGGCGAGCCGCGGCCTGGTAGCGCTGCTACTCACTGTGCGCACCTGCTGTGGCCGGCGCCGCGAGGAGTGGCCGCGTCAACGCCGATCAGCCTCCGGTGAGCGGCGGACGCAGGCAACCGGCTGCAGGGCGACCCGGGCAGGGGCTTGCTGCAGCGGCGGCTGACTGGCATTGCTGTTGATTCTCTCGCTCATTCCTGTGCCACGTTCGTTACCGGCACTCCTCGTTGTCGTGCAACCTGAGCGGCTGCGCGGCAGACGCCAGAACGTCGCTACGCTCTCGCCGCCGCAGCGGGTTGTGGGACTGCCCGGCAGGCTCGCCCCAGATACGGCCAGCGGCCCGGAGCTGCGCTCCGGGCCGCTGGTTGTTCAAGCAAGATCGGTGATGCGGTGGACTGTCAGAAGGACGAGACGGTGAACGTCGACGTGCTGGAAACCAGGCTCTGGATGTAGTTCGGGTCGGTGCCGACCGCGCCCACAGCCCCGTTGCTGACGTAGGTCAGGTTGTACGCACCCTCGGGAACGGGGGTGTACCGGTGGTGCAGGTTGACAGTGTTCGTGCCCGGGGTGCCGATGGCGGCTGCCGACAGGACCGCGGCGGTGGGGCTGGTCACCGAAATGATGGAGGTGCCGGGCGTGAAGTTGGCGCCAACCGGAACCTTGCCGACATCGGCCTGGGTGAACGTCGTACCGGGGCCTGCGGTGATGTTGGCGTCAGCGGCAGTCGTGATGGAGACACCGGTACGGTGCGCCGGCGTGAGCCACCTCGCGGTGATGTCGCTGTTCGTGTCGAGGGCGGCGTTGGAGATGATCGCCTGGGTGTCGCTGAGCACGGCGGTGATCGTGGTGCCGACCGGGATGTTGACCGCGCCGGTTTCGTCGAGGATCATGCCGATGTTCTCCTCGGTGAAGGTGGCCGCAGCGGCACTGATGATTCGGCTGCCGGTAACGGTGTCGATGGTCGTTGCTACAGCAGCGGCCGGGACGAACGGGTCGACGAAGGCGGCACCAGTGGTGTTCAACCTGCGGTGCAGGTTGAGGGTGCAGATCACTTCGGTGTCGCTCAGGATGAGGGTGTTGACACAGTCGGTGACTGGCGCGTTGGCCCGGTCGGAGCCGACGGTCACCCCGCTGTAGGTGCCCTCGACGAGGTAGATGTGCGCACCAGCGTCCGGGGTTGTCTGGAACGATGCGCTCTGGAAGCCGACACCGCGGACGATGACGTTCACGGCGCGGGTGTTCGGCGCCGTGTTGGGCGTCACGCGAAGTGCCGACGTGTACGAGTACGCGTTCGGCAGGATGTGCTGGCCGAACGGGGTGGTCACCACGAGGGCGACGTTGTTCGCCGGCGCGTGCGACGGGGTGGTCGCCGAGAACGCGGTGGAGGAGATCGCCGTGATATCGGTCAGCGCCGTGCCACCCAGCGTCGCGGTGATCTCAGAAGAGTTCGTCGGGAAGGCGCTACCACTCACGACGATCCGCGAACCGCCCAGTGCCGGGCCCGCCTTCGGGGTGATTCCGGTCGCGCTGTGCAGCGTGGTGATGGAGTACGAGTTGCTCGCGAGCAGAGGCGAGGACTCATCAGCGGTGCCCGCGTAGATGCACAGGTTCCACGTCTCACGTCCCGTCGGAGCCGCGGTGTTGAAGGCCCCCACGTTGGGGTAGAACGCGGGAACGGTCACGGCCACGCGCGCGTCGGTGACCTTACGAACATCCGTCTGAGTGACGAGGTGCAGCGCCTGAGGCGCGGCGGTCTCTTCGTAGGTCGTGTCGCAGGCCGCCTTCTGGAAGCTCACGCCCGGAGCCTCGACACCGGCGAAGAGGTCAGTCGCGGTGGTGACGTTGAGGGCGTTGCCACCCTGCCACCCTGCGATCTGCTGGCTGAGGATGAGCAGGCTCGCGGTGTACGGGGCAGCCGAGATGAGTGTGGAACCGGCGGCCACACCGTTGTACAGACACAGGCTGTACTGAAGAGGGAGGACCGAGCTAGCAGGGGTCGTAGGATCGGTCGTCACGCCGGCCGGCACGACGACATTCACGGCCGAGTCCGACACCCGGTTCACGGTGCCGACAAGGCCCGCAGCCGGTGTGCCGTACGTGGCCGCGCAGGTCGACGCCGTGCTGAACTGGGCCGAGACCGTAGATACGCCCGTGAAGAGCGGGGTGCTGGTCTTGACTTCGACGGTGTTGCCCCCACCCGACGGGCCGCTGGTCGAGCTGAGCGTCGGGGCCGTACCCACGAGGACGGGGTAGCCGGCCGCGAGGCCTGCCCGAGCGGTGGAGCCGTCAGCGGCGTACACGCAGGCGATGTACCGCTTGGCCTGGCCGTTGGTCCCCGCGGTCGCAGCGGCGGGCATCTTGAACGTCACCGAGGTCGTGGTGGACGTGTTCGTGTACGTGCCATCCGACGCCAGGATGGCGCTCGTCGGAGTGGCGAGCGTGGCGCCGCACGTCGCGGTGGCGCCCGTCAGGATCTGCACCCGGGCAGCGGTGACTCCCGTCCCTGCGGAGAAGAGCGGGTTCGGGGCGGTGTCGGTGATGGTGACGACTCCGCCGGGTGCGACCACCGGGGGCGTCACCGCGACGGCGGCGAACGCCGCCGACGGTGCGACGAGCAGAGCGACACCGACTGCTCCGGTCGTCAGCCCGGCGGCCGTGACCATCCGGCTTGAGCGTGACTTGGACTTACGCATGCGAGGGTCCTCCTACGGGTCCTTGGGACCACGTCTATGGATTGGGTGGGGCTCGACGGCCAAGAACTCCGAGGTGAGCCCGTCTCGCGGAAGCGTAACCATAAGTAACGTCGCAGTTGCTCTAAGTTGGGATATCTCGAATGGAAGGGGTCACCGCGACGGGAGTGCTTCACCGGCACCCGCACGAGCAGCAAAGGTCTGCTCATTACAGGCCCCCGTAGGTCGTCGGGGCTGGAGCAGCGGCGACGTCTACATTCCGCGGTGTCGGAGTGTCAACGACGGCTTAAAACGGATTCCCGCGGCGACGGGCGGGTTCGAGTACTGGCAGCTGTCGGGGATCGGCACCGGGGACGCGACGATCGCGCGAATCCGCCCCGGAATCCGTCCCCCGCCCGGGGGTCAGTTTTCTCCCATCGCCCACACCGAGCGCAGATCGTCCTCACGATGCCGGTTCCGACCTGATCCTGCTGTACTCGACCCTGCGCGTACGGCCGCGACGTCAACGGCGGCAGCGCGCTCGCAGCGAGGTGCCGCGGTGAGCGGTACTTGCCTGTCATCGTCGAACTGGATGCAGGTCGTCAGCCGCGGCCGACCATCGTCGCACTGTTCGACGCGACGCGGCTGCCGCGGCGTGTGACAACTCCCGGCTGGTCAGCCTGGCCGCCGACCGGTCTCGCCACAACAGGTGGCGGTAGACGCCGTCGCGGGCCAGGTGCTCGGCGACGGTACGCCCGTCGGCGAGCAGCCGATCGGGGTGGAAGCTGACGGTGATCCGGGCACCGGCACGGTCCCGGCGGCGCCGAGCCCCGCGTACGCGAGGGCCCGGGCCGCCGGGTCGCTCACTTCGGCTCGATGACGTTCGTGGCCAGCAGCACCATCAGCACGGCGCCGAGTACGAGCCGGTAGCCGATGAAGATGCTGTACGAGTGCCGGGCGATGAACTTCAGCAGCCAGGACACGGCGAACCAGCCGACGACGAAGCTGACCAGGGTGGCGACGATCGTCGGGAACCAGCCGACGCCGCCGTTGTCGGCGGAGATGTTGTCGTACTCGGTGACCGTCTGCAGCACGCTGGCGGCCAGCAGCGCCGGGATGGACAGGAAGAACGACAGCTTGGTGACCGTCACCCGGTCGAGGTCGCGCAGCAGGCCGGCGGACATGGTGGCGCCGGAGCGCGACACGCCGGGGATCAGCGACAGACACTGCACGGTCCCGATGATCAGGGTGTCCTTCCAGGTCACGTCCTCCTCGTGGCGGACCTGGGTGGCGGCGTGGTCGGCGAAGGCCATCACGCCGCTCCACAGGATCAGCGCCCCGGCGACGAACCACAGGCTGCGCAGGGTGCTCTCGATGGTGTCCTGGAACAGCAGCCCGACGATGCCGATCGGGATCGAGCCGAGGATGACGGCCCAGCCGAAGCGGTAGTCGGGGTCGTCACGCTGGTCGGCGTTGAGCACGCCGCGGACCCAGCCGGAGATGATCCGGGCGATGTCCTTGCGCAGGAAGATGACGGTGGCGATGACCGCGCCGGACTGGATGATCGCGGTGAACGCGGTGATGTCCGGCGCGTCGATCTGATAGCCGAGCAGCTTCTCCACGATGGTCAGGTGTCCCGTGCTGGAGATCGGGAGGAACTCGGTGAAGCCCTCCACCGCACCCAGCAGCACCGCTTCGAAGATGTTCAACCCGACCTCGTCCCTTGATCGTTGCCTGACCGCGGTCGAGGATAGGGGGTCGCTCAGCCACCGCTGCGCCTGACCCGTGCCGCGGCGATGGTGTAAGCGGGGTCACGGTCGAGGTTGTGCCGGTCGCGGTCGTAGCGGCGGGTGGTCCGCGGGTCGGCGTGACCCATCGCGTCCTGCACGTCCTCCAGCGGCACACCCTCGGCGCGGGCGGTGGTGGCGAAGGCGTGCCGCAGCGAGTGCGGCGACAGCCGGGCCCACCCGGCGATGCCGGCGTCGCGGGCCAGGCGCCGCACGAGCCGGAACACGGCGTGCCGGTCGATGCGGGCGCCGGTGGTGGTGACCAGCAGGGGCCCGTCGAGCCGGTCGGCGGTGGTGGCCTCGGCCGTGGCGCGCTGGTGCAGGTAGGCATCCAGGGCGGCCGCCGCGTACGGCGTCAGCGCCCGCCGCCGGGGCTTGCCGCCCTTGCCGGTGAACCGCACGCTACGGTGCCCACGCTCCACACCCACGTCGGCGATGTCCAGCCCGACCAGTTCCCCGACACGCAGGCCCAGGTCGGCCAGCAACGCGATGGCGGCCCGGTGCCGCAGCGCCGCCGGCCCGGTCTCGGCCTCCACAGCGTCCAGCAGCGCGTCGACCTCCTCCGGGGACAGTCCGACAGTGGCGGAATGGTCACGGGAGACCGGCGGGCGGTCCGCGCCGCCGACCGGGTTCGCGTCCACGGCGCGCAGCTTGACCAGGAAGTCGTACCAGCTGGACAGTCCGGACAGTTTGCGGGCCACGGTGGCCGGGGCCAGCGCCTGCGCCTCCAGGCCCCGGGCGTACGCGTTGACGTCCAGGAAGGAGGCCCGCAGCGGGTCCACCTCCCGCCCGGCGCACCAGGCCAGCCAGGCCGAGACGTCACGCCGGTACGCGTCGCGGGTGTGTTCCGACAGCCGCCGGTTGGCCAGCCACGCCTCGGTGACCTGCTCGGCGCTGCCGCCGACGGTGAGCGCGCCCGGGCCCTGTCTCGGAATCAGCGTCGACATGGCGACCATCGTGTCAGCTCTGCCGCACGTGACCGTCCGCGACATGCCAGGTGCGGGTGTGCCCGACCGCGTCGGCGAAGTACCGGTCGTGGGTCACGGTCAGCAGGGTTCCCCGGTACGCGCGCAGCGCCTGCTCGATGACCTCCAGGGCGTCGAAGTCCAGGAAGTTGGTCGGCTCGTCGAGCAGCAGGATCCGCGCCGGGCTGTTGACCATGACGGCCAGCAGCAGCCGGCGCAGCTCCCCGGCGGACAGGCTGCGCAGGCTCGAACCCCACTGGTCCGGGCCGAACTGGTGCCCGGCCAGCAGCCGTTCGGCGTCCTCGGCGTAGACCGGCACCCGGGAGCGGAAGAAGTCCACCACCGTGGTGGCGGTGCGCAGCCCGTCGGAGGTCTGCGGCAGCACCGCCAGCTCCACCTCGGCGCGCTCGGCGATCGCACGCAGCAGCGTGGTCTTGCCGGCACCGTTGCGCCCGGTGATCAGGATCCGGTCGCTGCGGCGCACGTCGAGGTCGACGCCGTCGAGCAGGGTCCGGTCGCCGAGCTTGACGGTCAGGTCGTGCACGGCCAGCACGGTGTCGCGCTCGGTGCTGTCGTCGGCCGGGAACGCCAGGGTCAGCGGCGGGCGGGTCCGCGGTTCGGCGATCCACCGGGCGGACTCCATCTGCCGGCGCAGCCGGCGCTCGCGGGCCTTGGCCTTCTGCGCGACCTTCTTGGCGATCCGGCGCAGGTGCGGGGCCTCGACCCCGGACCGTACGGTGGTCTCGACGAAGCGGGCCTGCTGCTTGGTGCGTTCGATGTCCTGTTCCCAGCGGATCCGGTCCTTCTCCTGGGCCTCGTAGTCCAGCAGCAGCCGCTGCCAGCGGCGGGCCTTCTCCTGCCGGTAGGCGGTGTAGCCGCCGCCGGGATAGTCCTGCGGCTGCTCGTGGATGCCGTCGAGCTCGACGACGCGGGTGACCACGGCGTCCAGGAATGCCCGGTCGTGGCTGACGGCCAGGACCCCGCCGGGGAAGTCGCGCAGCCAGTCACCGAGCCACGCGGCGCCCTCGGCGTCGAAGTGGTTGGTGGGTTCGTCGAGCAGCAACAGCCCGGGCGCGTCCAGCAGGGCCCGGGCCAGCAGCAGCCGGGCCTGCTCACCGCCGCTGACCTCGCTCAGGCGCAGACCGGCGGGCAGGTGGTCGATGTCGAGGCGCTGGCGGATCTCGCTCAGCCGGGTCTCGCCGGTCCAGCCCTCCAGCGCGGTCCAGCGTTCCTGGACCAGGCCGTACTCGTCGAGCACGTCGGCGCCGCGCTCGAGCGCGGTCTCCAGCTGCCGCAGACGCTCGGTGACCTCGGCGAGCTCGCCGAGCCCGGCGGTGAGGAACTCCCCGACGGTGCCCCGCGGGTCGGTGACCTGCTGCGGCACGTAGCCGACGCGGGTGCCGGGAGCCCGGGTCACGGTGCCGGAGGTCGGCGGGAGCTCACCGGCGAGGACCCGCAGCAGGGTGGTCTTGCCGGCCCCGTTGGGGCCGACGACGCCGACGCGGTCGCCGGGACCCAGGATCAGATCGAGACCGGAGAAGAGCAGATCACCGTCGTGGGCGCGGCTGATCGAGGCGGCTTTCAACAAGGAGTCCTCCTGGGACGGATACCGACAGGGGTACGGCGACCCGCGCGCGACCAGGATCGGGCGGCGCGTGCACGGGTCGGGTCGGTATCACACGGAGGTGACGACTCCTCGGGCTCGGCGGCAGGTGCTCGGGATCCACTGTCGCGCGGCCCCGGCGGCTCCGCAACCCGATTTCATACTACGGTTGGCGATATATCATCGTCACCGTGCTGTCCGGCGGCGACGTCAAACTGCGGGCACGGGGGCCACGATCGCCATCCCGATGCACAACGACCAGTTCCAGGCCGAGAAGGACGGCATCGCGATGTCCGTCCGGGCGTTCCGCACCGCCGGGCCGCGGCACGGTCGACACCGACACGTGGGCCCGGCCCACCCCGGCGTTCCTGCCGCTAATCGTCGCCGGCACCGTGCTGGGCCTGGCCACGGGCTGGCTGCTCGCCGCCGCCGGCGCCTACCGGCTGCGCCGCGCGGGCCACCGCGGCCACCGCGGGCGTGACCCTGGCCGTTATCACCCTGGCCCTGCCGGCCGTCGCCCTCTACGGCAACGTCATGCGAGCCTTCCGCCATGCGGACGACTTCAGCCCGGTATTCACCGTGCACAGCGCACTGCGCCCCGGGCCGTACTACCCCGTTCGGACCGCCCTGGCTGATCCCGGCCTGGCCATCACCGGCCTCGTGCTCGCCGCCGCGGCCGTGCTCATCGCCCGCCCGGGCGCCCCGGTCACCGCCGAACAATCCCCACCGCCGGCTGAGACACGACAGGGCCGTCACGCACGTCAGCGTGGCGGCCCGGCCGGTACCACGGCCCAGCACGGGTCAGGCAGCGTAAGCCACCGACTTGTGCATCCCCTGCACGTCGGTCACGGCCAGCCGCGACGCCATCGTGCTGCGCGCGGCGATCTGCGCCGCGTACGCCGCCCGGCGCCGCGCCACACAACCGTCACCCTTGGCCGACCCGGCGTCCTGCTGCTCCATGTGCGTGCTCAGACCGTTCTTGAGCAGCGCGAGGGCCTCGGTACGCAGCTGCGACACCCGCGACTCGGTGACCCCCAGCTCCGCGGCGACGTCGGCCAGCGGCCGCTCCTGCAGGAACGACGCCTCGACCACGAAACGCAGCCGCTCCGGTAGCACCGCCACCGCGTCATGCAGATAGCCGATCCGCTCACGGTGCAGCAGCGTCTCCTCCGGGTTCATCGAATCGTCGGTGACCATGTCCTCGGCCGCCCCGACGGTGAAACCCTGCAACGACAGCACCGCCGCGCGCTGCACGTCGTCGTCGACCGTGGCCAGCTCGTTGACCCCCACACCCAGCAGCTCGGCCAGCTCGGCCGGGCTCGGCGTACGGCCCAGCTGCGCGGTCAGCTCCTGACGCGCCACATCCGCCCGCCGGGCCCGCGCCCGCACCGAACGGCTCGCCCAGTCCATGCTGCGCAGCTCGTCCAGCAGCGCACCGCGGACCCGCACAGCGGCGAACCGGCCGAACGGGATCCCCCGGCCCGTGTCGAACGCCTGCGCGGCGGTGACCAGCGCGGCGTAACCGGCCGAGGCCAGGTCGTCACGGTGCACGTGGGCGGGAACCTTGAACAACATCTCGCGCACCAGGTGACCCACCAGCGGCATGTTCTCGCGGATCAGCTGCTCCAGCTCGCGGCTGACGGTCTTCGTCGTGGCTGCGGACATCGTGTGTTCCCCCTCGTGTGTGTCGCCCGGTGACGGCTCACCGGCTGACAGGGGGAACTTTTCGTGGCGCGGGGTGCAGGCTCCGGTCGCGTTCGGTTGCCGGACGGTTGCACTGCGAAAAAGCCTAAAGTCCGCCCGAAGGCCGCTCCGAACTGCGCCGAACCCATTCCTCGCGCCCCGGACGACTCGTGACATCTGTCAGGGCATTCATGGATGATCGGCTCTCCCCCGGCCCGGCACCGCCGGTCCACACTGGAACGACTCGCTGTCGTCCCACGGGGGGAAACATGAGAAAACTGCTGGCCGCCCTCATCACCGCCACCGCCACCGTCGCCGGAGCCGGCCTGGCCACCCCGGCCACCGCCGCACCCCGGCACTACACCGTCACCGACCTCGGCACCCTCGGCGGCCTCTCCACCGAGGTCTACGACCTCAACGACAAAGGCGTCGCCGTCGGCCGCAGCCTCACCACCGACGGCGAGATGCACGCCTTCTCCTGGAGACGAGGAAAACTCACCGTCCTCGCCACCCTGCCCGGCGGCCACTACGCCGAAGCCCACGGCATCAACGAATCCGGAGTCATCGCCGGCACCGCCCTCACCGCAACCGGCGAATCCCGCGCGGTCATCTGGCGCCACGGCCGCATCACCGACCTCGGCCAGGGCAGCAGCATCGGCTGGGACATCAACGACAACGGCCAGGTCCTCGTCTCCCGCGTCGACGAGACCGGAAGCCCGACCAGCCGCCTGATCTGGCACAACGGCACCACCACCACCGAGCTGGGCCCGGAGAACACCACCGCCCGCACCACCGGAAAGATCAACAACGAGGCCAAGGTCCTGGTGCTCTTCGACGAGACCTACCTCGGCTTTCAGCAGTACGGCTCCACCAGCGGCTTCGGCCCCCTCGCCACACCCGGCCGCAACTACCCCAACGACCTCAACAACAGCGGCATCATCGCCGGCCACTCCACCGATGAGCTGGGACGGACCAGGCCCGTGACGTACCCGCTCGGCCCGACGGAGCTGGGCACCCTCGGCGGCCCCGACGGCAACGCCACCGCGGTCAACGACAACGGCGTCTTCGCCGGCGTGGCCCAGACCCCGGACGGCACCAGCCGGCCGGTCCTGTGGCGCGACCGTCACATCGTCGACCTGACCACACGTGGTCTCAGCGGCAATGAGATGCCCGTGGGGATCAACAACCGGGGGCAGATGATCGCTGCTGTCGACTTCCGCGCCGTTTTCATCAGCTGACCGGCCGCTGGCCGCTTAGGCCACCTGCTCGGCACCTACGGCCGCACCACAGCGCGCCGAGCCGCGCCGCGCCGGACCGCGCCCAAAAGCGGTAGCCCACCCCGCAACAATCAACTTATGGAAGCGACCCACACCGCCCTGGTCATCGAGGTCCCCGCCGCCGAATCGGCCGTCGGAACCCACCGCGCCACCCTCGACCGCGCCGCCTCCTGGGGCGTGCCGGCCCACATCACCCTCGTCTTCCCCTTCCTGCCACCCGACGAGATCAACGACGACGCCTTAGCCGCCGTCCAGGAGATCGCCGCCGCGGAGCCCTCCTTCGAACTCACCCTCGACCGCATCGGGTGGTTCGGCGACACCGTGGCCTGGCTCGCCCCGAACCCGGCCCGGCCCTTCATCACCCTCACCGCCGCCCTGGCCGCCCGGTTCCCGCAGGCCCAGCCCTACGGCGGCGCCTTCGACGAGACGATCCCCCACCTCACCATCGGCCACGACCACCCCCGCCCCACCCTCGAAGCGGCCGCCACCGCGGTCACCGGGCACCTGCCGATCACCACCACCGTCAGCACCATCCACCTGCTCGCCGGCCTCCGCGAACCCGGCGACAACTGGCACCGAGTCGCCGCCTTCCCGCTCGGGGCTTGACACGCCTCAGCCGGCCACGCAGAACTCGTTGCCCTCCGGATCCGCCAGCACCACGTGGTGCGTCCCGTCCACCCTCAGGACCGAAGCCCCCGCGCTCACCAACTGCGCCACCTTCGCCTCGACCCGCTCCCAGACCTGCTCCGCCGTCCCGTGCCGGCCCACCCGTACGTCCAGGTGCAGCCTGTTCTTCGCCACCTTCGGCTCCGGCACCTCCAGGAACACCAGCCGCGGCCCCACCCCCTCCGGATCGTGCAACCACGCCCCTTCGCCCTCGTCATCCCCCGGCGGGCCGAAGGACGCCGCCCACTCCTCGCGCGTCCGGTACGGCGCCGGCGGCGGCTCGTCCACATAGCCCAGCGCCAGCTTCCAGAACTCAGCCAGCGCCACCGCCCCCGCGCAGTCGAACGTCAGATCCACCCGCAACGCCATCACGCACCCCCGGTTCCGCTGTCAGCGATCACATCTTCCGCCGCGGGTACGACGAAGGCATCGTCGACGCCATGAAGCTGCTCGTGCTCGGAGGAACCGGATTCGTCGGCCCCGCCATCGTCGACGAGGCCCGCACCCGCGGCTACGCCGTCACCGTCCTCAACCGCGGCCACCAGCCGTCCCCGCCGGGCACCACCGTCCTGACCGGCGACCGCCACAGCCCCGACGGCCTGACCGCCCTCACCGGCGGCACCTGGGACCTGGTCGTCGACACCTGGTCCGGGCGCCCCAGCGCCGTCCGCGACGCAGCCCGGGCCCTCGACGGCCACGCCGGCCACTACACGTACCTCTCGAGCCGCAGTGTCCACGCCGACACCGACACCGCCGCCCGCACCGAGGACGACCCGGTCGTCGACGCCGACCCGGACTCCGACGACGACACCGACTACTCGGCGGCCAAGCGCGGCGCCGAGCTCGCCGCGGAACAGAACTTCACCGGCCCCGTCCTGCACGCCCGCGCCGGGCTCATCCTGGGACCGCGGGAGAACATCGGCCGCCTCCCCTGGTGGCTCAACCGCCTGGCCCGCGGCGGCCCCACCCTGGCCCCCGGCCCGCACGACCGGAAACTGCAGTACATCGACGCCCGCGACCTGGCGACCTGGATGCTCGACGCGGCCGAACAGGGCGCCACCGGCCCCTACAACGTGGTCAGCCCGCCCGGGCACACCACGATGGGCGAGCTGCTGGAAACGGCGAACGAGGTCACCGGCAACCGCGCCGAGCTGCGCTGGGCCGGCCCGGAGGCCATCGTGGCCGCCGGCATCGAGCCCTGGATGGACCTGCCGATCTGGCTCACCGGCCACGACCACGACTTCATGCACGGCGCCGACGTCACCAAGGCCCAGCGCCTCGGCCTGAAGATCCGCCCGGTGGGCGAGACCATCGCCGACACCTGGACCTGGCTGCAAGCCATCGGCGGTACGGCGCCACAACGCCCCGACCGCACCCCCGTCGGCCTGGACCCGGCCCGCGAAGCAGCATTCCTGGCAGCGATGCACCAAGGCTGAAGGCCGGCCACGTACGAACCCCGCACGGTGGCTACGGACAAGGCCCCGACGAACATCCCACAGCGCCGGCAGTTGACCCGGGCTCACTCGCCGGTGAGTCCCGGCCGTGCCCACCCACGAAGCGGCCACCAACCCCGAAGCTGAATCCAAATCGGGCGGAGTCGTTGATTCCTTTTTGGTTTGACCCTGCCGTGCGCGGATGGCCGAGCGCACACCCTGTAAGGCATCCTAGGATGTTGATGGATGGGCCCGGCCCGAACCCGGCGAGCCGACTGCCGGAGAATACGACCCGTGCCCACACCACCGACCACCCCAGCACCACCCGACGGGCACACCGCCGACCCCGCCCGAACCCGTGCCGACCTGCACAAACACCGCCCGGACCTGGTCACCGCCTACGACGCGGCCCTCCCGGCGGCCCGAGCCGCGATCCTGTCGCGCCTCCTCAACGCCCTCCATCACGAGCCGATCCCGGGCGTAACCCACCGTGCACACCATGTCGAACTCTCCGACGGCCGCACCCTCACCGCCCCCGCCGCGGCCACCCTGCCCTTCGCCACCCCGCAACCCGGCCTCACCGCCCACCTGACCGACTCCGACCGGTCACGGGACGAGGCCCACGACGACCCCGCCGCCCTCCTGCGCGCACTGGACCTCGGCCCGCACACCGAACGCCTGGCCCGCGAGATCGACAACAGCGTCGCCAACCTCGCTCTGGCCTACGCCGACCCCCCGCCCACCCGCGCCGCCCAGGAACGCAGGAACGCCGAAGGCGACCCCGACGGCCTGGGCCGCCTCGAGCAACGGGTCCTCGACGGCCACCCCCTGCACCCCTGTACCCGCACCCGCGGCGGCATGACGGTCGCCGACGTCCTGGCCTACGCCCCGGAGCACCGCCCGGTCATCCGCCTGCGCCGCCTCGCCGTCCCGCCCGCCCGCTGGTACGGCGACACCCCACCGGTCCTCTACGCCCACCCCTGGCAGGCCGGACGCCTCATCGACCGCTACCCGTGGCTGACCGACGCCGGCCAGACCGAGCCCGTGCGGCCCCTGATGTCGCTGCGGACCGTCGCCCCGCTGTCCGGCGCCGACCATGTCAAGACGGCCGTCGACATCCAGATGACCTCCGCCGTGCGTACCGTCTCCCCGGCCGCGGTCCGCAACGGCCCGCGACTGTCCGCCCTGCTCGAGACCCTCACCGCCGATCTGCCCCTGACCGTCCTGCGGGAGACCGCCGCCGGCGCGGTCCTGATCGACGGCCGGCCCCAGCGCCACCTCGCGTACCTGCGCCGCCAGGCCCCGCGGATCACCGCGACCGAGACGGTCCTGCCCCTGGGCGCCCTGCCCCTGCTGCTCCCCCGGCTCGCCACCGACCCGTACGCGTGGTGGCACGACCTCGTGCACCGGCTGCTGCCGCCGCTGCTGACCGTGCTGGACCGCGGCGTCGCGCTGGAGGCCCACGGCCAGAACACGCTGCTGGTGCTCGACGGCGACCGGCCGGCCCGGATCGTCTACCGCGACCTCGGCGGGGTCCGGGTCAGCGCCCGCCGCCTGCGCGCCCACGGCGTCGAGGCGCCCCCGATCGAGGGTGACCTGCCCTCCGACGACCCGGACGTGCTGCGCACCAAGCTGACCGCCGCCGTCCTGGGCACGGTGACCGCGCAGCTCGTCGCCGTGCTGGCCCGGGCCGGCGCCGACCCGGCCCGGCTGTGGGCGTCAGCGGCCGCCGCGATCCGTGGCACCGCGACGGACGACGCGGCGCGGCTGCTCAGCGACCCGCTGCCGGTCAAGGCGACCACGGCGATGCGGCTGGCCGACGACCCGCTCGACGACCTCTGGACCACTCACGACAACCCGATGGCGGGGGCATGACACGCAGCCTGGCGACCCGGCTCTCCCTCACTGCCGCCCATACCGGCGCGGCCCTGGCCGTGCACGCACCGCAGCTCAGCGACCGGTTCACCGCCGCGCTGCCCGAGGCCGCCGACGTCGTGGGGCGACGGCTGCGCGGCGCACTGGTGCGCGAGGGCATCGTGCCGGCCGCGGCCGGCGACCGGATGCACGCCTTCCACCGGGTCGAGTACGCCGCCGCCGGGGCCGACGACCCCGCTGATCTACTGCCGGAGCGGCTGCCGGGCAACGCCGCCGGGTTCGCCGCCGAGCTGCGCAACGCCGTGGTGAACCTGGCCGTCGCGATGGCCCGGCAGGAGCACCTGCCGGCCACCGACCCCGATCACGCCGCCGTCGCCGGGGAGCGGCTCGCCGTCGCCGGGCACAACCTGCACCCCTGCGGGCGGACCCGGCTCGGCTGGGACACCAGCGACGTGCTCGCCCACGACCTGGAGGCCGGGCACACCCGGCTGGGGTTCCTGGCCGTCCGCGACGAGCTGCACCTGGGCGACGACGTCGGCGCCGCCCTGCGGGAGGTCTATCCGCAGCTGCCGCCGGCGCCGGCCGGTTACCGGTTGCAGCCCGTGCACGCCTGGCAGCGCGACGCCGTGGTGCCGGCGCGCTACGGCGAGCTGCTGGGCAGCGGGGCGCTGCGGATCCTCGACGACGAGCTCGACGCGATCCCGACCGCGGCGTTGCGGACCCTGCTGCTGCCGGTCGCCGCCGACGGCACCCGGCGCTACGTGAAGGTGTCGCTGGACATCCAGGTCACCTCGACGCGGCGCAGCATCAGCGTCGCCAGCACCCGCAACGGCCCGGCCGTGTCCGTGCTGCTGCACCGGCTCGTCGCCGAGGACCCGGCCGCGGACCGGCTGCTGCTGATGGCCGAGACCGCCGGGGCGGCCGTACCGGCCGGGTCCGGGCGCGACATGGCCGCGATCATGCGCGACGGTCTCACCGGTCGGCTGCGCCCCGGCGAGCGGGCCGTGCCGGGTGGGGCGCTGCCGTTCGTCGCGGCCGGGCTGGTGGCCGAATTCGCCACGAGTACGGGCCGGCGCGACGACGCGGGCGCGGCGGCGGCGTTCCTGGACGCGTACACCCGGCTGGTGCTGCCGCCGCTGCTGCGGCTGACCCTGCGCGGGGTGGCCCTGGAGGCGCACCTGCAGAACTGCCTGCCCACGTTCACCGGCGGGGTGCCGCAGCGGCTCGCCGTGCGCGACTTCGCCGGGTTGCGGCTGCACCCGGGCCGGCTGGCCGCCGCCGGGCACGAGGTGAGCCTGTGGCCCGGCTCGGTGGTCGGCACGGACGACGCCACTGTGCTGCGGGCGAAGATCGGCTACACCGCGTTCCAGGCCCACCTGGGTGAGCTGGTGATCCGGCTCGGCGAGTCGCACTCCCTCGACGAGGACGCCGCCTGGCGGATCGTGCGGGCCGTCGTCGACGAGACCTACGCCGGGCAGGGCGAGCTCGCAGCGCAGGACCACGCGGCGTTCACCGCGCCGACCGTGCCGCACAAGGCGCTGGTGCGGATGCGCCTGGCCGGGGCCGGCGACGAGTACCTGCCGGTGGAGAATCCCCTGCATGCCGGCGCCTGAGCACGTCACCGCCGCGCTGCGGGCGCTGCCCCGGCCGATGTGTGCGTACGTCTACGACACGGCCGCGCTGCGGGACCGGGCCGCTGCCGTGCGCGCCGCGCTGCCGCCGGGCACGACCCTGCTGTACGCGGTGAAGGCCAACGGGCACCCGGCTGTGGTGCGTACCCTCGGCGCGGCCTGCGACGGCCTGGAGGTGGCCTCGGGCGGTGAGCTCGACCTGGCGGTCGCGGCCGGCGCCGGCCGGATCGTCTTCGGCGGACCGGCCAAGACCGACGCCGAGCTGGCCGCCGCCGTGGCCGCCGGCGCGCAGGTCAACGTGGAGAGCGGCCACGAGCTGCGGCGCCTGGACCGGGCCGCCCGGGCGGCCGGGACGGTCGTGGACGCAGCGGTACGGGTCAACCGCGCGCAGGCCGCGCTGCCCGGCAGCCACGCCATGACCGGTACGCCCACCCCGTTCGGCGTCGACGAGCAGGAACTGGCCCGGGTGCTGGCGCTGCCGCTCACCTCGGTGCGGATCACCGGCTTCCACCTGCACGCCGTGTCGAACAACCTGGACGCCGCCGCCCACGCCCGGTTCATCGCCGGCGCCCTCGACTGGTCGGTGGCCGCCGCCGCCCGGCACGGGCTGAGCCTGCGGCTGGTCAACGTCGGCGGCGGCCTGGGCGTCGACTACCTCAGCGACGCCACCATCGACCTCGGTGAGCTGCGCGCGGGCCTGGCCGGGCTGACGGTTCCCCCCGGGGTGGAGCTGATCGTCGAGCCGGGCCGGATCCTGGCCGCCGACGCCGGCTGGTACGCCGCCGAGGTCCTCGACCTCAAGCACACCCACGGCCGCTGGTTCGCGGTGCTGCGCGGCGGCACCCACCACTTCCGGCTGCCCGCCGCCTGGGGCTACAGCCACCCGTTCACCGTGCTGGCCGTCGACGACTGGCCGTACGAGTGGCCCCGCCCCGAGGTCGCCGACGTCACCGTGGACGCCGTCGGCGAGCTGTGCACCCCGCGCGACGTCCTCGCCCGCGACCAGGGCGTGGACCGGCTGCGCATCGGTGACGTGCTGGTCTTCGCCCGCACCGGCGCGTACGGCTGGGACATCTCCCACCACGACTTCCTGCGCCACCCACCGCCGCGATTCGAGGTGCTCTGACATGGATGCCGTCCACCGCCGCGCCGCCCGGGTCGTCTGCGTCGACGCGGACGGCCGCATCCTGCTGCTGCGCTGGCTGGACCCGGTGGACGGGCACGTGGTGTGGGAGCCGCCCGGCGGCGGGGTCGAGCCCGGCGAGAGCGTGCTGGCCGCGGCCCGCCGGGAACTGGCCGAGGAGACCGGGCTCGACCCGGGCGCCGTGGCCGGGCCGCCGGTGACCGTCGAGCGGGACTTCCGGTGGAAGGGGCAGCGCTTCGCCGGGCCCGAGGAGTTCTTCCTGGCCCGCTACGCCGGCTCCCGGCCGCCGCTGGGCCGCGAGGGGCTCATGCCCGACGAGCAGGAGATCCTGGCCGGCCACGCCTGGCTCAGCCCGGCCGAGCTGGGCGGGCTGGACGGGCTGGAACCGCCGGAGCTGCCCGAGATCATCCGGCGGCTCGGAATTCCGCCCGCCACCGCCTGATCAGCGGGTCGTCGGCGTCGACGAGCTCGTCCACCCGCACCGGCGTCAGGCCCGGGACGGCGAACGCGTCGATCTCGGCCCGGGTCAGCGGCCACGGCGGGCCTGCGGTGCCCGTACCGGTCGCGGCGGCCGCGAGGACCAGCAGGGTGCCGCCGGGGGCGACCAGCGGGCCCACGTGGGCGATCGCCCGGTCGCGGACCGGCTGGGGCAGCGCCTGCACGTTGTTGCTCTCACACACCAGGTCGAAGCCGCCGCGCCACTGCGGCGGCGGGTCCAGCAGGTCCGCCACGGCGTACTCGACCGGCGAGTCCGGGTGCCGCTCGCGCGCCGTGCGCACGGCGGTGGCGGAGATGTCGAACGCGGTGGTGGTGAAGCCCAGCCCGGCCAGGAACTCGGCGTCGCGGCCCAGTCCGCAGCCCACGACCAGGGCGCGGCGCCCGGCCCCGGTGACTGCCGCGTCCCGGGCCCACTCGGCCAGCAGCTTGCTGGGGCGCGGCACGTCCCAGGGCACGTGCGCGGTGCCGGCGCCGGCTTCGGCGTACAGCTGCTCGAACCAGCCGGTGGGATCGCCGGCCGCCAGCGAAGCCGCGGCCAGGCGGGTCGTGTCGGGGACTGCCGGCTCGGTCATCGGCGGGCCGCCCGCGGTCCGCGGCGCAGCTCACGCAGGGCCTGGCGGCGGATGTCACCGGTGAGGGTGTCGAGGTAGAGCCGGCCGTCGAGGTGGTCGGTCTCGTGCTGCAACGCCCGGGCCAGCAGCCCGGTGCCCTTGATGGTCAGCGGCTCACCGAACTGGTCGACGCCGGTGGCGGTCGCCGCCCAGGCGCGCCGGGTCGGATACTCCATGCCGGGCAGCGACAGGCAGCCCTCGTCGTCGTCCTGCTCACCGTCGAGGTCCGACAGCACCGGGTTGATCAGGTGCCCGACCACGCCGCCGACGTTGTACGAGAACGCCCGCAGGCCGATCCCGATCTGCGGGGCGGCCACCCCGGCGCGGCCCGGCTCCCGCACGGTGTCCTCCAGGTCGGTGATCAGCGCGCGCAGGTCGTCGTCGAAGGCCACGACCTCGGCCGCGGGGGTACGCAGCACCGGGTCGCCGTAGAAGCGGATGGGTCGCACAGTCATGGCCCCAACCTAGGCGAAGCGGGCGTGCGGCTCAGGGACCGGCCAGGGCGGCCCGCATCGGGGCCGCCTTGGCCGCCGCCTCGTCGACCTCCGCCCACGGGTCGCTGTCGATGGTGATGCCGCCGCCGGCCCACAGATGCACCCGCTCACCGTCGACCGCCGCCGTGCGGATGCTCAGGCCCAGGTCGAGGTGGTCGGTGCCGACCCAGCCCAGGGCGCCCATGCTGACCCCGCGGCCGACCGGCTCCAGCCGGGCGATCTCGGCCAGCGCCGCGTGCTTGGGCGCACCGGTCACCGAGCCGCCCGGGCACAGCGCCCGCAACAGCTCGGGCAGACCCACCGGCTGCTCGATCGGGGCCGACACCACCGACTCGGCCTGCCACAGCTCGCACCAGCGGCGCACCGCGAACAGTTCGTCCACCCGGACCGCGCCCACGCCCAGGCGGGCCAGGTCGTTGCGTTCCAGGTCGACGATCATCACGTGCTCGGCGCGTTCCTTGGCCGAGGCGAGCAGCTCCCGGCGGCCCTGCTCGGTGGCCGGCCGGGTGCCCTTGATCGGCCGGGTGATCACCCGGCCGCCGCGGACCTCGACCAGCGTCTCCGGCGAGGCCGTCGCCACGGCCCAGCCGTCACCGCTCAGCACGCCGCCGTAGCGCGCGCCGGGCAGGGCGGCCACCCGGGCCAGGGCCGGCCCCGGATCGCCCGTGTACGGCGCTGAGGCATGCCCCACGACGTTGACCTGATAGACGTCGCCACGCCCGATGGCACTCCGGACGGCGCTGACCGCGGCGGCGTGCTCGTCACGGCTCCAACTGTCGCGCCACGGACCCAGCTGCCACTCGTCCGGGCTTGCACCCCCTGCGGAACCTCCCGAATTGCCGGAGCCGATCGCACACGCTCCCATCACTGACGGTGACGACTCGATCGGGTCGCGGTGGGTGTGGACCACGGCCACCACGTCGGGGATGCCGGGGACCGGAGAGGGCGTTCCCGGGGGCCCGCCGATGATCACCGAACCGGCCGAGGCGGACACGTACAGTGTTGCGCCGCAAGGGGTTCCGCCGCCGGTCGGGTGGAATTGGGTAGCCGTTCGGCCGATGTCTCGCACCGGCAGTCCGTTGCCTTCGAGGAACGCCGAGACAAGCTCTGCGGGGTCACCACCGTCACCCACCGACCACTCGAAACGGCATGACTCACCGTGACGGCCCTGGCAGGACGCCGGAGAACCCGGTTGAGGACCCCGCCCGGGTGTCGGAAAGTGGTCGGCGGCGGCTCTGCCGTGGAACATCAGAACAGTGGATTCTCTCAATGGGGCGCCGTCACTCACGAGATCCGGATTCGTTCGGATGGGAGTAGTGTTCCGCCCCGTTGATGTGAAGCACGACACAACCCCCTACCGGAGACACCCGATGTGCCAGCACCAGAAGTCCTGCCCCTCTGCCGAAGCCGTCGACCGCGAAGCGGCCCGGATCGTGGCGACCTTCCCCGAGCAGGGATGGAGCCTGCTCTGCAACGGTGTCATCGTTTTCGAGGACACCGGTGAGCTGCTGCCCGACGGCAGGACGATCGCACCACACCGCGGACCGGCCGTGCACGCCCTGGCGGCCTGAGAGACCTGCCACACGCCCGCGGGCCGACCGGAAGCGCCACCCCGGCCGACCCGCGACGGACCCGCCTACTCCTCGAACGCCTCGGGCGACGGGCAGGAACAGACCAGGTTCCGGTCCCCGTACGCCCCGTCGATGCGCCGCACCGGCGGCCAGTACTTCGAGGTCCGGTCCACCCCGGCCGGGAACCCGGCCAGCGACCTCGGGTACGCGTGCTGCCACTCGTCCGCCGTGACCGCCGCGGCCGTGTGCGGGGCATTGTGCAGCGGATTGTCGTCCCGCGGCCACTCCCCCGCGGCCACCCGGGCGATCTCGCCCCGGATCGCGATCATCGCGTCGCAGAACCGGTCCAGCTCGGCCAGGTCCTCGCTCTCGGTCGGCTCCACCATCAGCGTCCCGGCCACCGGGAACGACATCGTCGGCGCGTGGAAGCCGTAGTCGATCAGCCGCTTGGCCACGTCGTCGACCGACACCCCGGTCGCCTTGGTCAGCGGCCGCAGGTCCAGGATGCACTCGTGCGCCACCAGGCCCTCGTTGCCGGCGTACAGCACCGGATAGTGCTCCCGCAGCCGCGCCGCCACGTAGTTCGCCGCCAGCACCGCCACCCCGGTCGCCGCGGCCAGCCCTTCCGGGCCCATCATCCGCAGGTACGCCCACGAGATCGGCAGGATCCCGGCCGAGCCGTGCGCCGCCGCCGACACCGCGTGGTGCTCACCCGGCTCCAGCGGGTCACCCGGCAGGAACTCCGCCAGATGCGCCCGCACCGCCACCGGACCCACACCGGGGCCACCGCCGCCGTGCGGGATGCAGAACGTCTTGTGCAGGTTCAGGTGCGACACGTCCGCGCCGAACTTGCCCGGCTTGGCGAACCCGACCAGCGCGTTGAGATTCGCCCCGTCGACGTACACCTGGCCGCCCGCGTCGTGCACCGCGCCGCACAGGTCCGCGATGCCCTTCTCGTAGACACCGTGGGTCGACGGATACGTCACCATGATCGCCGCGAGCGCGTCCGCGTGCTTGGAGATCTTGGCCGCCAGGTCACCCAGGTCCACGTTGCCGTTCTCGTCGCAGGCCACCACGACCACCCGCATGCCGGCCATCACCGCGCTGGCCGCGTTCGTCCCGTGCGCACTCGACGGGATCAGGCACACGTCCCGGTGCGTCTCGCCCCGCGACCGGTGATAACCCCGGATCGCCAGCAGACCCGCCAGCTCACCCTGCGAACCCGCGTTCGGCTGCACACTCACCGCGTCGTAGCCGGTGACCTCGGTCAGCCAGCCCTCCAGCTGCGCCACCAGCGCCTCGTAACCCGCCGTCTGCGACGCCGGCGCGTACGGGTGGATGTTGGCGAACTCCGCCCAGCTCACCGGCTCCATCTCGGTGGTCGCGTTCAGCTTCATCGTGCACGACCCCAGCGGGATCATGCCCCGGTCCAGCGCGTAGTCGCGGTCCGACAGCTTGCGCAGGTACCGCAGCATCGCCGTCTCCGAGTGGTGCGCCGAGAACACCGGGTGGGTCAGATAGTCGGTGGCCCGCTCCAGACCGGCCGGCAACGCCGCACCGGCAGCCGGAGCCGGAGCCGCACCGAACGCCGCCAGCACCGCCTCCACGTGCGCCGGCGTCGTCGTCTCGTCACACGCGACCGACACCCGGTCGGCATCCACCAGCCGCAGGTTGATCCCCGACCGCTCGGCCGCCGCGACCACCTCGGCGGCCCGGCCCGGCACCACCGCGGTCACGGTGTCGAAGAACGCGGCGTGCGCGACCTCCACCCCCGCCGCGGCCAGCCCGGCCGCGACCGCACCGGCCCGCGCATGGGTACGCCGGGCGATCTCCCGCAGCCCCGCCGGACCGTGGTACACCGCGTACATGCTCGCCATCACCGCCAGCAGGACCTGGGCGGTGCAGATGTTGCTCGTCGCCCGCTCCCGGCGGATGTGCTGCTCACGGGTCTGCAACGCCAGCCTGTACGCCGGCGCGCCGTCCGCGTCCCGCGACACCCCGACCAGCCGGCCCGGCAACGAACGCTCCAGCCCGGCGCGCACGGCCAGGTAACCGGCGTGCGGGCCACCGAAACCCAGCGGTACGCCGAACCGCTGCGTCGTACCCGCCGCGATGTCCGCCCCGATCTCGCCCGGCGCCCGCAGCAGCGTCAGCGCCAGCAGATCCGCCGCCACCGTCACCAGCGCACCCACCGCGTGCGCGGCCCCCACCAGCGCCGCGTGGTCACGGACCGCGCCCGAGGCCCCCGGATACTGCAGGTGCAGCCCGAAGAACTCCTCCGGCAGCTCCGCACCGGCGTCCAGGTCGACCGGGACGATCTCGATACCCAGCGGCTCGGCCCGGGTCCGCAGGATCGCCAGCGTCTGCGGCAGCGTGTCCGCATCCACCACGTACACCGGGCTCTTGATCTTGCTCGACCGGCGGGCCAGCGTCATCGCCTCGGCCACCGCCGTGCCCTCGTCCAGCATCGACGCGTTCGCCGTGGTCAGCCCGGTCAGATCGGTGACCATCGTCTGGAAGTTCAGCAGCGCCTCCAACCGGCCCTGGCTGATCTCCGGCTGGTACGGCGTGTACGCCGTGTACCAGGCCGGATTCTCCAGCACGTTGCGCCGGATCACCGCCGGCGTGAACGTGCCGTAGTAACCGAGGCCGATCATCGAGGTCGCCACCGTGTTCCGGCCCGCGATCTCCCGCAGCTCCGCGATCGCCTCCTCCTCGGAGGCGGCGGCCGGCAGCTCCAGCGACCCGTGCCAGCGGATCACCTCGGGAATGGCGGCATCCATCAGCGCTTCGAGCGAGGCGTACCCGATCGCCTTGAGCATCTGGGCCTGCGCATCGGCATCCGGACCGATGTGGCGTGCGGCGAACGTCATGGCGGCTCCTGCGGGAGAGAGAGGTCGGCGGACGCAACCTCCCCCTCTGTCATACCCACCCGATCCACGGATCAGCCGAGCACTTCAGAGTCGCCTACCTACGCGGTCCTTTTGCCTGAGAGGTTCCGGGGAGGATTTGCCCCTTCGGCGCCACCGAGGTGGTCTCTCCCGCGCGGTGTACGGCTGCTACGAACCTACCAGCGCGCACGTTTCGATCATGTGTCCCTAGGGTGTGGTGTGTGACCTACTCCGCCGCGCCAGAGCGCTACGACACCATGACCTACCGCCGCGCCGGGCGCAGCGGGCTCAAGCTGCCCGCCATCAGCCTCGGCCTGTGGCACAACTTCGGCGACGCCCGCCCGATCGAACGCCAGCGCGACATCACCCGCCGCGCCTTCGACCTCGGCGTCACCCACTTCGACCTGGCCAACAACTACGGCCCGCCGCCCGGCAGCGCCGAGGAGAACTTCGGCCGCATCCTGGCCACCGACTTCCGGCACCACCGCGACGAGCTCGTCGTCTCCACCAAGGCCGGCTACCACATGTGGAACGGCCCCTACGGCGAGTGGGGCTCCCGCAAGTACCTGGTCTCGTCGCTGGACCAGTCCCTGCGCCGGCTCGGCCTCGACTACGTCGACGTCTTCTACCACCACCGCCCCGACCCGGACACCCCGCTGGAAGAGACCATGGGCGCCCTCGACGCCGTCGTCCGTTCCGGCAAGGCCCTCTACGTCGGCATCAGCAACTACAACGCCGAACAGACCGCCCGCGCCGCCGCCATCCTGCAGGAACTCGGCACCCCGCTGCTGATCCACCAGCCCTCCTACTCCATCCTCAACCGCTGGATCGAGAAGGACCACCTGCTCGACACGCTCGAGGCCGTCGGCGCCGGCTGCATCGCCTTCAGCCCCCTGCAGCAGGGCCTGCTCACCGACCGCTACCTCGGCGGCATCCCCGACGACTCCCGGGTACGCACCAGCGTCTTCCTCAACGAGAGCGACCTGGACAAGCCCACCATGGGCCGCATCCACAACCTCAACGACATCGCCGGCCGCCGCGGGCAGTCCCTGGCCCAGATGGCCCTCGCCTGGGCCCTGCGCGACCAGCGGATGACCAGCCTGATCATCGGGGCCAGCAGCGTCGAACAGCTGGAGACCAACGTCGCGGCCCTGGACAAGCTCGACCTCAGCGACGACGAGCTGCAGGCGATCGACGGCACCAGCCTGGACCTGTGACCACCCTCGTCACCGAACACACGATCCTCGCGGTCGTGGTCGGCTCCCGCGCGTACGGCCTCGCCGGACCGGGCTCCGACCACGACCGCCGAGGCGTGTACGCGGCCCCCACCGCACTGTTCTGGCACCTCGACAAGCCACCGACCCACCTCGACGGCCCGGCCGAGGAACAGTTCAGCTGGGAGCTCGAACGCTTCTGCACCCTCGCCCTGCAGGGCAACCCGACCGTGCTCGAAGTGCTCTGGTCACCCCTGATCACCACGGTCACCGCCGACGGTGAGCAGCTGCTGGCCGCCCGGTCGGCGTTCCTGTCCCGGCGCGTCGCCGACACCTACGGCGCGTACGCCCGCGACCAGCTCAAACGCGTCGACGCCCGGCGCCGGCGCACCGGCGAGACCAACCACAAACAGGCCATGCACATGATCCGGCTGCTGCTGGCCGGCGCCCACGTGCTGCGCACCGGCGAGGTGCTCGTCGACGTCTCACCGCTGCGGGAACGTCTGCTCGCGGTCAGACACGGCGACGTGCCGTGGGAATCGGTGACCGCGTGGGCCGGCGAACTGCTGGCCGACCTGGACGAGGCGGCCGCGAGCACCACGCTGCCCGCGACGCCGGACCGGGCCGCCGTCGACGCGCTGCTCCACGCCGTACGGGAAAGGGGTCTGCCATGACCATCGACGTGCCGAACTGGGCCGGACAGGTCGCCGCCGACCTGCCGTACCCCCTGATCTTCGCCACCGTGAGCGGCGCCCACCTGTACGGCTTCGCCTCGGCCGACTCGGATCTCGATCTGCGCGCCGCCCACCTGCTGCCGGCGGCCGAGGTCGTCGGCCTGCGCACCGGCCCGGAGACCCTGCAGTCCGACGGCTGGCGCGACGGCGTCGAACTCGACGTGGTCAGCCACGACCTGCTCAAGTTCGCGCGCCTGCTCACCGGCCGCAACGGCTACGTGCTCGAACAGCTGCTGTCCCCGCTGGTGGTCGCCACCTCGGCCGTGCACACCGAGCTGAAAGCACTGGCCCCGGCGCTGATCACCCGGCACCACGCCCACCACTACCTGGGCTTCGCGGCGACCCAGGAACGGCTCTTCGACCGCACCGGCGAACTCAAGCCGGCGCTGTACACGCTGCGGGTGCTGCTCACCGGCCTGCACCTCATGCGCACCGGCGAACTCGAGACCGACCTCGGCCTGCTGGGCACCGGCCTGGCGTACGTGCCCGAGCTGATCGGCCGCAAGCGCGAGGCGGAGCACGGCCCGTTCCCGTCGGCCGTCCGCGCCGATCTGGCCCGGGACATCCCCCGGCTGCGGGCCGAGCTGGAGGCGGCGCGGGACGCTTCGGCGCTGCCCGAGCAGGCCGACCGCGACGCCGTCGAGGCGTTGCACCAGCTGGTCGTCCGTACCCGCCTGTCCTAGTTTCGTCGTCCGCCGCAGGCGGTCGTTTCTGTCTTTGGTGCGGCGTGCCGCACTGCGCCTAAGGCATCCTAGGATTCTAGGAGTTATCCCTCGACGGGCTCGGCGGTCTACCCTGGTCCCATGCCCACCACCGCGCCCGACGCCCCGGCGGTCCACCTCGCCCGGCCGCACCGGCCGGTGCTCGTGGCGGGCACCCTCGGCGAGCTGACCGGCCCGGCCCACGGCCCGGTCGAGCTGCCGCTGCGCCTGTGGTGGAATCCGGTCCGCACGTTCGACCTCGACCAGCCCACGATGCTGCTTTGGATGTACGAGAACGTGCTACGCGAGGCGGTCCGGGTGGACGAGTTGCGCAGCTACTTGCACGGGCCGACGCTGGTGCGGATCTGGCCTGAGCTGAATCTGCCCCGGGGGGTGCGCGCGGCCTGGGAGGCCCGCCACCCGATGCTGCGCCGGGTCGCCGCGGCCTGAGTCCTGGTCGGTCGGTCCGTCCGTCAACGGCTGGCTTCCGCTCCTCGGCGAACGTGCACTCCTTCGTAACGTCGGCTCCGACCGGCCTCAGCTGCGGGCTGCGATCGAAGTCCGGACTCCGCATTTCCTCTCCGGGAGCAGCGTCCTGCCGATGATGGCCGGCGAGTTCTGACCGACGAGAGGCCGACCGTTTCGTGAAGCGCAACCGTGTTGTCATCGCCGCAGCTATCAGTCTGGCTCTAGGTCTCACCGGGTGCGCATCCCAGGACGTCCAGGCTCCGCCTTCCGCGCTTACCGCTCCGGCCTTAGCTGAGCCCGCCATGACGATCAAAAAGGCCGGCGAGACGTACGCGAAGCTCAGCGCTGCTTCGAACGCCGCCCGGGACAAATGGATGGGCGCCCCTCAACCGACAAAGGCAAATTTGAACCGGCACAAGAAGCTCGCGGCTGGTGCGGCCGATGCCACCGCCGCCTTTTCCAAGGGGCTCCGAAAGCATCGCTGGCCCGCCGAGGCGCAGCCCATCATCGGCGCCCTGGACGAGCACCTGCAGGAGCGCGCGGCCGCGTACAAGCGCGTCGCCGCCGCCAGCACCGTTGCCGAATACCTCGAAGCCGCCCGCGAGGTGGCGGTGACCAGTTCTCTGACCGGTCAGGTGCGTCAGGCGCTCGGCCTGCCGGAAGCTGCGGTGGTCCCGGGCGTCAGCCCGCGATAACTGGGCGCCGCCCATCCCCATCAATCGAGTCGGTTACCTTGAGCCTCGTGTCGGACCCGCCGCATTCCTGGAGCGTGCGCCCTCGGCGCTGGTGGCTCGCCACCCTCCTGGCCGTTGCGCCCTATCTCGTGGTGCTGGCGCACTTCAGATGGTTCCCGCAGGACGATTGGGCCTGGATTGTCGGCGTCGACGCGACCGGAGTGCCGTACGCCCCGTACGGCACTCCCGCGCTGTACCTCGTTACTGCCCAGATTCTGATAACGGCAGGGCTGGCGGTGGCTCGACGCCCTCGACCCTGGGCTCTGTGGTTTCTGCTGGGCGCTCTGGCGGGGGCGACCGCCGTCCTCGTGACCATGATCGTTGATGCCCAGGGCTGGCGGCCTTGATACGGCTGCCCGGGTGCCTCGTCGATCGGCCGTGGGTAGCCTGCCGAGATGGTGAACGGAAAGATGGACAAGCTCCACCTCGAGTGGCTTGCCACGCGGATAAGAGGAGATCTGGCCGCCGCCGGTCTGCCCATCGTTGATGAGCTGGACGTCACCGGGACCATGGCCGGCGTCGAGGTGCAGACCGACGTGGACGAAGGCATCCATGTGTCCTGGCGTTCCCATTTCGTGGTGACCACCGTCGCCCGGCATGAGTACGCCCGGCTGCAGAAGGACGGCCCGGGTGCTCGGTTCGACGAGCAGGTCTGTATCGCCATGCGTGCCGCCATGGCAACCATCCTCCGGGCCTCGGGCTACGTGTTCGACGAGAACTACTACGGCGACTACACGGGCTACGCCTTGTGGATCTCCGGCCATGAGGAAGTGCCGTCCTGGCGCGACTGGCACGACAAGCAACGCAGCCGTCTCAGCCAGATCCAGTACCGGCTGGTGACCACCCTTCAATCTCAGAAACGCGAGGATTGAGTCCGGATGTGGCCACCGAGCGGGGCGACGACCATCGTCCTGCGCCGGGGATCGGGCGACAGCCAGCCCGTCAATCGGGCGCCGGGCAGCAGCACAGACCAGTCGATGTGCTACGCGTCGGCCACCAGCCCGTCGCACCAGTTTCTCCGTAGTTCCGGGTCGTCGAATCCCTGGAACTCGGCACCGATGCGATACGCCAGCCGGACCTAGTAGTCCTCTTCGTCCATGTGTTCACTCCCCGGCCGGGAGGACAGCAGCGTCACCGACCGCGGCGAGCAGCATGATGGGGAACTCGCGGTCCGCCTGGCCCACCGCAAGTCCCGTCCAGCGTCCCGGCGCCGGCCGCCAGATGAGCAACGTGTCGCTCAATGAGGCGAGCTGGGCCAGCGGCTCCGGGACCGGTTCCCCGCTCCACAGACAGGGCTCGAGGTCCACCGGCTCAGGCTTGCCCCAGCGCGTGGTCAGGGCCGACGTCAGCGCCTGGAATGCGGCGTCGATCTCCTGCTCGGCCGCCTCCACGATCTCCGTACCGGGGTCGTCCCAGAAATCCCGGCTGGCTTGAAGGACGGACAGGTGGTGGCCCGGGCCGCTGGAGGAGAATCCATCCTGCGTCTCCTGTGCGGGGAACGGACGAGCGAGCAGCTCGTCGATCACCACGAGTTGATCGTCTGTCGCCATGGGCCTGAGGCTAGCCACCTCCAGCACCCCGGCCCCGGCCGGTCGCGGTGGCGCCGCCGGGCGGATCCGCTACCGTCGCCTGGGTGAGCGGGAACATCGACGACTTCTACCGTGACGTCGCCACCATCGCCCTGACCGTCGGGGAGAAGCACGGCTTCGTCCTGGGCGGCGGCGTCGCCTGGCTCGTCAACGGCCTGGTGCAGCGCCCGACCGAGGACATCGACCTGTTCACCGACACCGCCGGCGCCGTCGAGGCCGCCGCCGGGCAGGTCACCGCCGCCTTGACCGAGGCCGGCTACCAGGTGTTCCGCGAGGTCGCCGACGAGCTCTTCGAGGGCATGGACGACGACCTGCGCGAATACCACGTGGCCGACGGCAGCCGCGCGCTCCGGCTGACCCTGACCCGCCTGGACCGCAGCCGCGCGCCGGTGGTGATGGACGTGGGCCCGGTGATGCACCTGGACGACCTGGTCGCCTCCAAGGTCGCGGCGCTGGTCAACCGGCGCGAGGTCCGCGACTACATCGACGTGGCGGCGGCGCTGGAGCGGTATTCGCTGCAGCGGGTGCTGGAGCTGGCCCGGGCGCTGGACCCCGGTCTGGACGACGACGAGGTGGCCGATGCCGGACGATACCTGGACCGGCTGGATGACGCACGGTTCGCGGTGTACGGGCTCACCCCGGAGCAGGTCCAGGCGGTGCGGGAGCGACTGGCGGCCTGGCCCCGGTAGCGAAGCTCAGCGAGCGCGGCGGATGTAGTAGACGATGCCTTCCCAGTCCGGCTCCTCGCGGTCCGGGCGCATGCCCGCCGCCATCGCGCACCGCACACTGGCCACGTTGTCCGGCTCGACCCCGGCCGCGAACAGCACCACGTCGGCCACCTCCGGCGCGGTCATGACCGCCAGCAGCGCCGCCGTCCCGAAACCGCGCCCCCACCGCTGCGGATCGACCACGTACGCCAGGCCCATGCTCGGGCCCGGCTCCACCGCCTCGACCACCGCGCCGTCCGGGCCCTCGGAATACCGGCACCAGCGGTCGTAGACCTCGCCGCCGATGTTCGCGACGACCGCCCCGGACGCGTCGTACGCCACCCACGAGTGATCGCGCAGCACCCGGCGCCCGCGGAACGTCTCGCCCATTCCCGTGCCGGCCAGTTCCAGGTTCCGGACCGGCCACTGGGGACCGCCCAGCCGCCGGACCACCTCCGGGTGCTCGAACCAAGGCTGCACGGCGGGCAGCAACTCCCGGGTGAACGGCGCCAGCACAACGGCCATGCACCCAGTGTGCCCGCGAAGCCGTCGTCCGAATACCGCCAGACCACGGCCGGGCGGCGCAGCAGGATGGCGTCATGATGACGACCATCGCGTACCGGATCAGCGCCCTCTCCCCCGCCCTGCTCGCCGAGGTCCGGGCCGATCCGGCGGCCGAGCGGCACTGCGCGCTCGGGGGTGAGCAGTTGCGCTGCTGTCTGCGTAACGCGGCGGCCGGCGAGGGGTTGCTGCTGTTCAACTACGAGCCGCCGCTGCCCGCGTCGCCGTACCGGGAGAAGGGTGCGGTGTTCGCCCACGCCGCGCCCTGCGGCGGGCCGGCGGACGACCTGCCCTATCCGCCCGACTGGTACGGCCGTCCGCAGGTGCTGCGGGCCTACGACAGCTCCGGGCGGATCCATCCGGCCAGCCGGCAGCACGACGGTGGTGATCCGGTGGCGGCGCTCACCGCCGTGCTGGCCGAGCCGGGCGTCGTCCTGGTGCACAGCCGGAACGTGGTCTACGGGTGCTACCTGTTCAGCGCGCTGCCGGCGGGCGCAGCGTCGCGGTGACGTCGTCCACGTCGAAGGTCGTCACGCCGCCGCCCGCGGACTCGCTGGCGAGGAACGTGATGGTCGCGGTGCGTTCGGTGGCCGCGGTCGATGCGGAGGCGCCGTACTGGTGCCAGTCGGCCGGCATGTCGAAGGCGAACGAAAAGCGGGTCTTCGGGGGTTCGCCCGTCACGGCCAGGCCCATGTTCAGGTAGTCGCCGCGGCTGGTCTCGGTGGAGGCGGCCCGGGCGTGGAACTTCACATCCAGGCCGCAGCCGGCCGGGATCGTGACCGTGGAGCGCAGCAGGTCGGTGCGGGTGACGTCGAGTCCGGCGAAGGTCGCGTACGCGCGGCCGGTGTGGGCCGGGCGCTCCGGGGTGCCCAGGACCACCATGCGGGGGCCGGCGCTCCAGCCCGCCGTACCGCGTTCGAAGCTGGGGTTGAGCTGCACCTGCGCGGTGCAGGGCGCAGGCGCGGCCGGGGCCTGGGCGCCACCGGTGGTGACCACGAGTGCGGCGGCGAGGACGACGAGGAATTTCACGGGACCTCCGACAATCAGGGGCATTGAGCACTGTCGATACATTCTGCAACCGATCGGCAACCGGATGTGTCCCGTTCCGCACCCGGCCCGGCGCAATCTCTGTCGTGCGAGGCCACCACACGTACCTGAGGAGCTCCCGGAATGCGCCTTCGAATCGGTTCCACCATCGCCGTCGTCGCCGCCGTCATCGGCCTCGCGGGCAGCGTCGCCGGCCCGATCTACTCGGCGTTCGGCGTCTAGCGGATCGACCGCAACTCCACAGCAGGGTCCCTTTCCGTGGCCGGGCGCGTCCAGCGCCCGGCCACGGTGCTGAGAAAGCCCGGCCACGGTGCTGGGAAAAGCGCGACGGATAGGGTGGGCACATCATGACGCTCACCGACCGCCTGCCCGGCACCGCCGAACCCGACGCCGTCTTCGACGCCTTCCAGAGCTGGGTGAGCGAGCAGGGACTGACGCTCTACCCGCATCAGGAGGAGGCGCTCATCGAGATCGCCACCGGGGCGAACGTCATCCTCAACACCCCCACCGGCTCGGGCAAGAGCCTGGTCGCCACCGGCGCACACTTCGCCGCCCTGGCCGACAAGCGCACCACCTTCTACACCGCGCCGATCAAGGCGCTGGTCAGCGAGAAGTTCTTCGCCCTGTGCGCGGTCTTCGGCGCGCACAACGTCGGCATGCTCACCGGCGACGCCAGCGTCAACGCCGACGCCCCGATCATCTGCTGCACCGCGGAGATCCTGGCCAACCTGGCGCTGCGCGAGGGCGCCGACGCCGACGTCGGCCAGGTCGTCATGGACGAGTTCCACTTCTACGCCGAGCCCGACCGCGGCTGGGCCTGGCAGGTGCCGCTGATCGAACTGCCGCAGGCCCAGTTCATCCTGATGTCGGCGACCCTGGGCGACACCACCCGCTTCGTCGACGACCTGAGCCGGCGCACCGGCCGGCCCACGGCCGTGGTCAGCAACACCGAGCGGCCGGTCCCGCTGGTCTTCCAGTACGCGATGACCCCGCTGCACGAGACCATCGAGGAGCTGCTGACCACCCGGCAGGCACCGGTCTACATCGTGCACTTCACCCAGGCCGCCGCCCTGGAACGCGCCCAGTCGCTGATGAGCATCAACATGTGCACCCGGGCCGAGAAGGACGCGATCGCCGCGGCCATCGGCAGTTTCCGGTTCACCGCCGGCTTCGGGCGCACCCTGAGCCGGCTGGTGCGCCACGGCATCGGCGTGCACCACGCCGGCATGCTGCCCAAGTACCGCCGGCTGGTGGAGACCCTCGCGCAGGCGGGCCTGCTCAAGGTCATCTGCGGTACGGACACCCTCGGCGTCGGCATCAACGTGCCCATCCGCACCGTGCTGTTCACCGGGCTGAGCAAGTACGACGGGGTCCGGACCCGGCTGCTCAAGGCCCGCGAGTTCCACCAGATCGCCGGGCGGGCCGGGCGGGCCGGCTACGACACCCTCGGCACGGTCATCGTGCAGGCCCCCGAGCACGTCATCGACAACGAGCGGATGCTGGCCAAAGCCGGCGACGACCCGAAGAAGCGCCGCAAGGTGGTCCGCAAGAAGCCGCCGGAGGGCACCATCGGCTGGGGCCAGCCGACCTTCGACCGGCTCGTGGCCGCCGACCCGGAGCCGCTGACCTCCTCGTTCCAGGTGTCGCACGCGATGCTGCTCAACGTGCTGGTCCGCGGGGGCGACCCGTTCGCCGCGATGCGGCACCTGCTCACCGACAACCACGAGGAGCCGGCCGCCCAGCGCCGGCACATCCGCCGGGCCCTGGCCATCGCCCGGGCGCTGCTGGCCGGTGGGGTCATCGAGCGGGTCGCGACCGACGACGGCGTGCGCTACCGGCTCACCGAGGACCTGCAGATCGACTTCGCGCTCAACCAGGCGCTGTCGCCGTTCGCGCTGGCCTGCCTGGAGCTGCTCGACCGGGAGTCGCCGGAGTACCCGCTGGACGTGGTCTCGGTCATCGAGGCGACCCTGGAGGACCCGCGCCAGGTGCTGTCCGCGCAGCAGTTCAAGGCCAAGGGCGAGGCCGTCAACGCGATGAAGGCCGAGGGCATCGAGTACGACCAGCGGATGGAGCTGCTGGAGGAGGTCACCTACCCCAAGCCGCTGCTGCCGCTGCTGGAGGGCGCGTACGAGACGTACCGGGGCGGGCACCCGTGGGTCGCCGACTACGAGATCAAGCCCAAGGCCGTGGTCCGCGACATGTACGAGCGCGCCATGACCTTCACCGAGTACGTCTCCTTCTACGGCCTGTCCCGCTCCGAGGGCCTGGTCCTGCGCTACCTCGCGGACGCGTTCCGGGCCCTGCGCCAGACCGTGCCCGAGGACGCCCGCACCGAGGAGCTCACCGACCTGATCGAGTGGCTCGGCGAGCTGGTCCGCCAGGTCGACTCCAGCCTGCTCGACGAGTGGGAGCGGCTGCGCAACCCCGGCGCCGAGATCGTCGAGGTGTCGCCGCTGGACGACAAGCCGCCGGCGGTCACCCGCAACGTGCGGGCGTTCCGGGTGCTGGTGCGCAACGCGATGTTCCGCCGGGTGGAGCTGTTCGCGCTGCGCCGGGCCGAGGACCTGGGCGAGCTGGACGCCGAGTCGGGCTGGAACACCGATCGCTGGATCGAGGCCCTGGAGGACTACTACGCCGAGTATCCGGTGGTCGGCACCGGGCCCTCGGCGCGCGGGCCGGCGCTGCTGCACATCGAGACCACGCCGACGGTGTGGAGGGTGCGGCAGGTCTTCGAGGACCCCGAGGGCGACCACGACTGGGGCATCGAGGCCGAGGTGGACCTGGCGGCCAGCGACGAGCTGGGCGCCGCGGCGATCCGGATCACGGCGGTGGGCCCGCACTGAGCGGCGGCGGGTCCGCGCTGACCGCCGCGGTCGGGCGCAGCGGCAGGCACACCGTGAAGGTGGTGCCGGCCCCGGGCTCGCTGGTGACCTCGATGTAGCCGTCGTGGTCGCGCACGATGCGTTGGGCGATGGTCAGGCCGAGGCCGGTGCCGCCGGTCGCGCGCTGCCGGGCCGGGTCGGCCCGCCAGAACCGGTCGAAGACCCGCAGCAGGTCCGCCGGGGTCATGCCGACGCCGGTGTCGCGCACGGTCAGCACGGCTTCCGCCCCGCGTTCGCGGACGCGGACCAGGATGTGGCCGCCGGTGTCGGTGTAGCGCACCGCGTTGGTCAGCAGGTTGCCCAGGACCTGGCGCAGCCGGTCCGGATCGGCCTCGATCCACACCGGGGCCGGCACGTCCACGGTCAGCGCGATCCCGGCCTCGGCGGCGACCGCCCGGTGCGCGGTCGCGCCCACCTGCACCAGGTCGGCCAGGTCGATCGGGCCCTTGGCGTAGCGCAGGTCGCCGACCTCGGCCAGGGCCAGCACCTGCAGGTCGTCGAGGATGCGCCGCTGCAGCATGGTCTCCTCGTGCAGCGAGGCGAACAGCTCCCGGCTCGGCTCGACCACCCCGTCGGACAGACCCTCGAGGTAGCCGCGCAGATTCGACAGCGGCGTGCGCATCTCGTGCGCGACGTCGGCCACCAGGCGGCGCTGGCGTTCCTCGCTGCGCTGCACGGCCTCGGCCATGGCGTTGAACGACTGCGACAGCCGGGCCAGCTCACCGCGGCCGGAGGCGGGCACCCGCACGTTCAGCCGGCCGCCGGCGAGCAACCGCGAGGCCTCGGTGAGCCGGCGTACCGGATGGCTGACCAGCCGGGCGATCCAGGCCGTGCCGATCAGCGCCACCAGGATCAGCCCGGCGACGCCGAAGGCGGCGGGCCGGCCGAGCTGGCCGACATCGGTCTCACCGGACGCGCCGAGATAGAGCTGCAACGGCAGGGCGGCCGACACCCCGGCCCGGTCGTTGAAGGTGGTGGCCGCGCAGTTGCGGTCCATCTCCGGCGCCCCCGGCGCGCTGCACTGCTGGTACGTCAACAGGTCGATGTCGATGCGCTTGCGGTTCTCCAGCACCAGCTCCGACGCCTTGCGGACACAGCCGGCGTGCTCCTGGAGCTGCTGCCGGGTCAGATACGGGGCCCGGTCGGTCAGCAGGACCGCCTCGGTGCCGGGCTTCTCGTCGGCGATGCACCGCACGGCCACCAACGCCGCCCGGTACTGGGCCAGCTGGCGCAGCATCCCCGCCACCGGTGTCCGCTCGACGGGGCGGACCGGGTCGGGGGCCGGGCCGAACAGCGGTCCGGTCAGCAGCACGCTGGCGGGAACCCCCTTGCCGAGCAGGGCGGCCAGTGCCGGCTGAGCGGCGGCGTCGGCGGCGTCGGCGTCGGCGTCGGCGGCCCAGGACTCCAGCTGCGGCCGCGGGTCGATCAGCATGGGGCCGGGGCGTACCGGACCGGCGGCGCGGCCGGCCAGGTTGTCCGTGTCGACCAGCACCGTCTGGTCCAGGGTGATCAGCCGGATGTGCAGCCCGGTCTGCCGGGAGAGGTCGGCGGCGAGGCGATCCACGCCAGGCCACCGCCCGTGCAGCAGGCCGTAGCGGGCCACCTGGTCGGCGATCTCGAAGCGGTGCCGGTCAGCGCTGGCCTGGGCCTCGTTGAACGCCCGGGAGGTCAGGCTGAGCGTCAGCCAGGCGGTCGCCCCGATCGCGGTCACGGCCACCACCATGACCAGCAGGAAGATGCGCAGCCGGAAGCTCATTGCTCGGCCATCCGGTAGCCGCGGCCGTACACCGTCTGCACGTACCGCGGCTCGGCCGGATCGGTCTCGATCTTGCGGCGCAGGTTGACCACGTGGGCGTCGACCGTGCGCTCGGAGACGTCCTGCTCGAAGCCGAACGTCTTGTCGATGATCTGCCCCCGGGTGAAGACCCGCCCGGGCTCGCGGGCCAGCAGCTCGACGATGCCGAACTCCTTGGCGGTCAGGTGCACCGTGGCCCCGGCGACCCGCACCTCGAACCGGCCGGCGTCCACCTCGAGGTCGCCGACGCGCAGGGTGGCGGACTGGGCGTCCGCGGTCCCGATCCGGCGCAGCAGGGCCCGCACCCGGGCGGTCAGCTCCCGCGGGCTGACCGGCTTGGCCAGATAGTCGTCAGCACCGATGTCCAGGCCCAGCAGCATGTCGTTCTCCGACGAGCGCGCGGTGACCAGCAGGATGGCGATCGACGACGACTCGGCCCGCAGGATGCGGCAGACGTCGAGCCCGTCGACCAGCGGCATCATCACGTCCAGGATCACCAGGTCGGGGCGACGGGCCCGGGCCTGCTCCAGTGCGGCCCTCCCGTCACCCACGGTCAGCACGTGATGGCCCTCCCGCTCAAGGTACAGGCGGATGAGCTGGGCGTGCTTGGGATCGTCGTCAGCTACCAGGATCCGAGCGGTCACGGACGCGATTCTCACCCAGGACGTCAACCCCAGGGGCGAATGTCAGATTCCGGTGAAGATCCGTACCGGTTCCGGTGCGACCACAGTTCCCGGCCACTTCCTCACAAGTCCTTCATAGCCCGCTCCCTACGGTGCAGATCCGCTCGTTACCGAAGGAGTGCCGCGATGTGTGGTCTGAGCGTGTTCGTGAGCAGCCGGGCGAACGCCGGTGTCCCCGACCCCGCGTCGGCCGCCGCCTTCGCCGAGGCGCTGGCCACGATGCACCACCGGGGGCCCGACGACACCCAGATCGAGTACGGCGACGGCCTGGCCTTCGGGTTCCAGCGGCTGGCCATCGTCGACGTGGCGGAGAGCCGCCAGCCCGCGCACTACCCGGTCGACGGCCCGCAGGCCGGCCGCTGGACCGTGGTGTTCAACGGCGAGATCTACAACTACCGTGAGCTGCGGGCCGATCTGATCCGCGAGCACGGCGCCACCTTCGCCACCCACGGCGACACCGAGGTGCTGGCGGCGGCGTTCCACTACTGGGGTGCGGCGGCGCTGTCGCGGCTGCGGGGGATGTTCGCGTTCGTGGCGTACGACCACTGGACCGCCACCGTGCACGCGGCCCGCGACCCGTTCGGGATCAAGCCGCTGTACCTGCTGGAGACCTCGGACGGGCTGTTCATGGCCAGCGAGCGCAAGGCCCTGCTGCCGTTCAGCGGCAACTCCGGGGCGGCGCTGGACACCGACGCGCTGGCGCACTACCTGACCCTGCAGTACGTGCCGGACCCGATGACGCTGCACCGGCACGTGCGGCGGCTGCCGCCGGGGCACCGGATGACCTGGACGCCGGGCGGCGGTCAGCGTCTGCACCGCTACTTCCGCCCGTCGCTGCGTCCGCTGCACGTCCGCCCGGACGTGGCCATCCACGCCATCCGCGACGCGTTGCGCGACAGCGTCCGCAAGCACCTGCACGCCGAGGTGCCGGTCGGGGCGTTCCTGTCCAGCGGGGTGGACTCGTCGGCCATCGTCGCGCTGGCCGCCGAGGTCAAGCCGGACCTGCACGCGTTCACCGCGGGCTTCGCCCAGGAGGGCTACTCGGAGATCGAGATCGCCCAGGACACCGCCGACCAGCTCGGGGTGCGGCTGACCCCGACGGTGGTCACCGAGGACGACGTCATCCGGGAGCTGCCCCGCATCGTGCAGCTGCTCGACGACCCGGTGGCGGACCCGTCGCTGGTGCCGCTCTACTTCCTGGCCCGTACGGCGTCCCGGTTCGTCACCGTGGTGCTGTCCGGGGAGGGCTCGGACGAGCTGTTCGGCGGCTACACGATCTACCGCGAGCCGATGTCGCTGGCCGGCATCGAGCGGCTGCCCGCCGGCATGAAGCGGGGCCTGCGCAGCCTGTCGAAGGTCATCCCGGAGGGCGTGAAGGGCCACAGCTTCCTGGAGCGCGGCACCACGCCGATCGAGGAGCGCTACTACGGCAACGCCCGGATCTTCTCCCCGGCGGAGAAGGCCGAGCTGATGCGCTTCACCGCCGACCCGCACACGGTGATCACGAGCAAGCTGTACGCGGAGACCGCCGACGTCGACGACGTCGCCTCGATGCAGTACGTGGATCTGCACACCTGGCTGCCCGGCGACATCCTGACCAAGGCCGACCGGATGTCCATGGCCCACTCCCTGGAACTGCGGGTCCCGTTCCTGGATCAGGCGGTGTACGCCGCCGCGGCGGGCCTGCCCACCGAGATGAAGCTGCCCGCCGGTAACCGCACGACCAAGTACGCGTTGCGCGAAGCCATGCGCGGCATCGTGCCGGAGTCGGTCCGCGACCGCCGCAAGCTGGGCTTCCCCACCCCGACCCGGCTGTGGCTCAAGGGCGCGATCGGGGACTGGATCGCCGAGCTGATGGCCGGCTCGCAGACCGGGCACCTGCTCGACCTCGGCTACGCCCAGCGGCTGCTGGCCGAGCACCGGGCCGGCGTGGCGGACAACTCCCGCAAGGTCTGGACGGTGGCGATGTTCTGCCTGTGGCACGCGATCACGGTGGAGCGGTCGCTGGACCCGGCCCCGCCGCTGACCCGGCCGGCGGCGACCGCAGCCGCGTGAGCTCAGCAACCGGCCGGCCCGTCCGAAGGTGAGGTATGCGACGGCTGGGGTGGATGCTCGCGACGGCACTGGCGCTGGTCCTGCCGGCCGGGTGCGCGCCCGCGCCGTCCGGGGTGCCTGCGGCTGCCGCGCCGTCGGCGCCGGGGCGGCTGCCGGCCGCGCGGCAGGCGGCCAAGCCCGTCGTGGTCAGTTATCCCGCACGGGGCCACGGCGACTGGCTGGTGGCCGCCGGGTCGGCCCGGACCGCCGGCCGGGCCGGCCCGTTGCTGCGCTACCGGGTCCTGGTCGAGACTGACATCAGGGGCGTCGGGACCGGTGCCTTCGCCGACGCGGTCACCAGGATTCTGGCGGATCCGCGCGGCTGGACGGCCGGCGGCACGCTGCGGCTGCGCCGGGTCGGGCCGGGCCAGCGGTACGACTTTACGATCTTCCTGGCCACGCCCCGCACCCGCGACCGGCTCTGCGGTAGCGGCGCCGACGCCTACACGTCCTGCCGCAGCGGCGACCGCGTCGTGCTCAACGTGGCCCGCTGGATCAAGGGCGTGCCCCGCTACGGCTCCGCACTGGCGGTCTACCGGCAGTACATGGTCAACCACGAGGTCGGGCACCGCCTCGGGCACGGCCACGAACGCTGCCCCGGGCGGGGTGCGCCGGCCCCGGTCATGCAGCAGCAGACGCTGGGACTGCACGGCTGCCGGGCGAACGCGTGGCCGTACCGGGCCGGCCGGCGGTACGCGGGACGCTCCGGCGCGTACGCCGATCCGGTGCCGCCGCCGGACCGCGGGGTCCGCCGTCCGGGTTAGGCCGAACGCCGCGCCCGCGCACCGGACGGATCATCTCAGCGCCGCCGCGACCCACCGCCGCTGGGCCTTCGTCCTCCTCGCCGCCGTGGCCATCGCCGGGGGCACCCGCCTGATCTCCTGAGCCGGTCCCCTACGAAGACGGCACCTCGTCGTCGTAGCTGCCCGGCCGGCCGGCGTACCGTTCGCCGTCGCGGTAGGGCCAGGGGTTCGCCGTGCACCCGTGCAGGCCCAGCGTCTGCTGCTGCATGACCGGGGCCGGCTCGCCCCGCCCGGGGCAGCGTTCGTGGCCGTGCCCGAGGCGGTGCCCGACCTCGTGGTTGACCATGTACTGGCGGTAGACCGCGAGCGGCGCCCGGTAGTGCGGCACCCCGTGCGCCCAGCGGGCCACGTTGAGCACCACCCGGGCACCGTTGCGGCAGGACGTGTAGCCGTCCGGCACGTCCTGGCACAGCTCGTCCCGGGTGCGCGGGGTGACCAGGAAGATCGTGAAGTCGTACCGGTCGCCGGGCCCGACCCGGCGCAGCTGCCGGACCCCGCCGGCGGACCAGCCCCGCGGGTCCTCCAGCGTCCGCTGCACCGCGGCGGCGAACCCGGCGGTGGAGACCCCGGTGATGTCCTTCTCGACCTGCACCCGGTAGCGCAGCACCGTGCCGCGCGGCGGTGCGGGGCGCTGGGCGGCGGCCGTGCGGAACCGGCCGCCGCCCCGCTCCGGATACCGGATCCGGGGCGCTTTGCGCACCGGCGTGCCGGCCGCCTCGGGCGACGCCGACGGGCTCACCGGTACGGCGGCCGGACCGGCCACAGTGGGATCCCCCACCGGCCCGCAGCCGGCCAGCAGCATCATCAGGACCAGCACCGCGGTACGGCCACCGGCGCGCGACATGGAACGTCCCTTCGGCAGGCAACAGGTGTTGTGCGAAGGGAAGGACTGCCGGGGGCCACGGAAGGTTGATGCACCGGCCCGTCAACCTTTCCGGGCCGTCACTCGTCTCAGGCGGGAGCGTGCCGGGCCGTGTGCACGGCGAACGGGGCCAGTCCGGCCTCGGCGCGGCGCGCGTCCATGCCGTCCGGATCCTCGACCGGCCACGGCACCGGGGCGCCGTCGGCCACCCCGGCGATCTGGGTGCCGTAGAGCTGGGGACGGCCCTCGTTGACCAGCACGCGGTCGCGCAGCATGGCCAGCGCCGACGGATCGGCCTCCCCCGCCGCGACGGCCGCGGCGAGCAGGGGCAGGACCCGGCGCTGCAGGTCGAGCTGCTGGTCCGCGTGCTGGGCGACGAGGAAGGCCCGGCGCGCGGCCTCGGCGCCGACCATGGTCACCGTCGGCCAGCCGTACGCGTCCAGGATCTCGGCGAGACGGTCGGCGTTGCGCACCGTGATCCGCCGGTGCGCCAGCCGCCCGGCCGGGTCCCCGCCCAGCGCGCCGGGCTGAGCGTCGCGGTCTTCGTCGGTCAGAGCGATCAGTTCCCGGGCCAGGTCGTCGTTCGTCATGGGCGTCGACGCTAGGGCGCGCGGCATGCGGGACGGGCGGGGACCACCCGAGGGCTCGCCGACGGCGTTCTGCGATGATTCATCAGGGGGCCGGGACCGGCTCGCGGGCCTCGTCCGTGCTGTGCTCCGCGGCCGCCCGAGCGCCCGTGCGCTCCGCGCCGATGCCGGCCGCGACCACGAAAGCGATCCCCGCCACCGGCGCCCATCCCGGCACCTGGCCCAGCACCAGTAGCCCGATCAGCAACGCGAGGGCCGGCTCCAGGCTCATCAGCGTGCCGAAGGCGGCTGTCGTGAGCCGGCGCAGCGCGAGCATCTCCAGGGCGAAGGGCACCACCGGCAGCAGGATGGCCAGGCCGATCCCGGCGAGCAGCAGCTGCCAGGTCAGCTGCCCCAGCACGGCCGGGCCGGCCACCAGGGTCGCCACCAGCGCGGCGACCGGCATGGACACCGCCAGGCCCTGCAGACCCGCCACGTCGTCACCGACGCGCTGGGTGAGCACGATGTACGCGGCCCAGCACAGCGCCGCGGCCAGCGCGTACCCGACCCCGACGAGGTCGGTGCCGCCGTGCCAGGGCTCGGTCAGCAGCAGCACCCCGGCCGCCGCCAGCAGCGGCCACACCTTGGTGCCGCGGCGGCCGCGGACGATGGCCACCCCGAGCGGCCCGAGGAACTCCAGCGCACTGGCGGTCCCGAGCGGCAGCCGGGCGATGGCCGCCATGAACAGCATGGTCACCCCGGCCGTGACCACGCCGAGCGCGACGGTGGTCAGCAGGCTGGCCCGGGTGAACGAGCGCAGCCGCGGCCGGACGAGCACGAGCAGGATCACGCCGGCCCAGAACAGCCGCAACCAGGCCGTGCCCTGCGCGCCGAGGCGGTCGAGCAGGCCGACGGAGACGGCGAGGCCGAGCTGGACGAGGACCATCGACGCCAGGGCCATCGACGCGCCGGTCCGTGCTGATGAACGCATGCGTCCAGTAGAGACCGGGACACCGTTCAAGTCCACGTGCCAATGGTGGACACACCGTTCGACGGTGACTGACAATGGCGGGATGGACACCCGCCGCCTGCGGTTACTGGTGGAACTGTCGCGGCTCGGCTCGATGCGGGCCGTCGCCGACGAGATGCACGTCACCACCTCGACGGTCTCCCAGCAGCTGGGCGTCCTGGCCCGCGAGGCCGGCGCCACGCTGATCGAGCCGGACGGCCGGCGGGTCCGGCTCACCCCGGCCGGACAACGCCTGGCCCGGCACGCGGTCACCATCCTGGCCGCGGTCGAGGCGGCCCGGCTCGACCTGGACCCGGACGCCGAGCCGGCCGGGGCACTGCGGGTCGCGGGCTTCGCCACCGCCGTACGCCGGTCCCTGCTGCCCGTCGCGGCCACGCTCGCCGCCACCCACCCCCGGGTCCGGCTGCTGATCCACGAGCACGAACCGGCCGAGGCCTTCGAGCTGCTGGCGACCGACGCGATGGACCTCGCGCTGACCTACGACTACAACCTGGCCCCGGCCGCCTTCGCCCCGGGCCTGGACGCCGTGCCGCTGTGGGAGACACCGTGGGGTCTGGCGGTGCCGCGCGACGACCCGGCCACCGACTTCGCCGGGTTCGCCGACCACGACTGGATCGTCAACTCCCGCAACACCGCCGACGAGGACGTGGTCCGCACGATGGCCTCGCTGGCCGGCTGCACCCCGCGGATCGTGCACCGCGCGGACAGTCTGGATCTGGTGCAGGACATGATCGTCGCCGGGCTGGGCGTCGGGCTGCTGCCGCTGCGGACCGCGACGCTGCCCGGCGTACGGCTGATCGAGCTCACCGGGGTCGACGTGCGGCTGCGGTGCTACGCCGTGACCCGCCACGGGCGCGCCGCCTGGCCACCGCTGGCCCTGGTGCTGCGGCTGCTGGCCGGCGGCTGATCAGCTCCGGGCCCGCAGGACGGCGAGCACCACGTCGTCCTCGGTGTCCTGCGAGAAGTAGCCCAGCAGGTGGTCGCAGATCTGCTCGGCGGTCATCGCGGTGCAGTCCTGCAGCACCCGGGTCAGCTCGCGCAGGCCGTCGTCGAGCGTGGCGCCGCGCCGCTCCACCAGGCCGTCGGTGTAGAAGATCACGCTGGTGCCGGGCAGCAGCTGGACCTGGTGGTCGGTCCGGACGGTCCGTTCCCGGGTGCCGAGCAGGGTTTCCGGGCGGGCCTCCAGCAGCCGTACGGAACCGTCCGGCGCGAGGAGCACCGGCGGCGGATGGCCCGCGTTGGACCAGCGCAGCGTCCGGGTGCCGTGGTCCTCGCGTTCGATCTGGGCCAGCACCACCGTGGCGAAGGCGTCCACGGCGAAGCCCCGCATCGCCTCCTGGAGCCCGGTCAGCACCAGCGCCGGCGACTTGAGCAGCGCATACGAGATACCGCGGAGCAGGCTGCGGATCTCGCTCATCGCCGCCGCGGCCCGCCGGTCGTGCCCGGTGACGTCGCCGACCACGATCGTCACCCGGCCGTCGGGCAGGGTGAACGCGTCGTACCAGTCGCCACCGATGTGCGCGCCCTCGCCGACCGGCTGGTACCGCACCGCCACCTCGGTGTGCTCGGGCTGCACCGGAGGCGCGAGCAGGCTGCGCTGCAACGCCTCGGCCAGTTCGCGTTCCATGGCCGTGGCCCGCCGCTCGGCCTGCCGGACGCCGGCCCGGTGCAGACCCTGAGCGAGGGCCGCGCCGAGCAGCCGGAAGAAACGCAGATACTCCTCGTCGACGGCCAGGTGCGGGCTCACCCGGCTGACCAGCACCACCTCGGAGCGGTCCCGGTCGCCCCCGGTGAGCCGGATCCGCGCGATCCGGCCCGCCTCGGTGGTCTCGACGGCCACGTCGCGGTCCAGCGGCGCCGGCCAGGCCGCCGTCGGCACCTGGTCCTCCGGCAACACGATCTCCACGCCGGGCAGGTCGTCGGGCGCCGAGCGCAGCACGGGCAGGGCATGCTCGATCAGCTGCTCCACGTCCTCGGCATCGGTGAGCTGATCGTTGAGCCGGCCCAGCAGCGCCAGCCGCCGCCGGCCCAGCACCTGGGCGGTGGTCTCGGAGGCGATGTCGATGGCGCCGGCGATGCGGCCGTCGCTGTCGTGCACGGCCGAGTACGAGAAGGTGAAGTACGTCTCCTCGAGGAACCCGCGACGGTCCATCAGCAGGCGCAGGTCCTCGACCCAGGTCGCACCCCGCCCGGCCAGCACGGCATCGAGCATCGGACCGATGGTGGACCAGATCTCGGCGAAGACCTTCGCGGCCGGCGCGCCCAGCGCGGCGGGGTGCTTGTCGCCGATCATCGGCGCGTACGCCTCGTTGTAGACCAGGACGTGGTCGGAGCCCCATAACAGGGTCACCGGCGCCCGGGTGTGCAGCGTCAGATCCAGGGCGGCGCGCAGGGCCGGACTCCACGACGCGACCGGCCCCAGCGAGGTGGCCGCCCAGTCGACGCGCTGGTACGCGTCGCGCAGCGTCCCAGCGGCGGCGAAGGGCTCGGTCACCTGGAGAATGTAGCCTGGCCGGATCCGCCCGACCCGGCAGGCGGCCGGCCAAGATCCCGCGACCGGCGACGACCCTCGGTGAGGCGCTCAGCAGTCGTCATGCCGTGCCGCGAGCGGCTCAACCCGCGCGACGGCGGGCCCGGCGGGCCGCGAGCTCGTCACCCGCGGCGGGCTCGGTGCTCAGGCCGGTGCCGACCGGCTGCGGGCCGGCGGCGGGCTCGGCGGGCAGGTGCGACAGCGAACCCTGGATCTCCTTGAAGGCGCCGCCGATGGCGATGCCGAAGACACCCTGGCCGCCCTGGAGCAGATCCACGACCTCCTCCGGCGAACGGCACTCGTAGACCGTCGTGCCGTCGGAGATCAGGGTGATGCCGGCCAGGTCGTCCACGCCGCGCGAGCGCAGCGTCTCGATCGCCTTGCGGATGTTCTGCAGGGAGACACCGGCGTCCAGCAGGCGCTTGACCACCTTGAGGACGACCAGGTCGCGGAACGAGTAGAGCCGCTGCGTGCCGGAGCCGGAGGCGTCGCGGATGCTGGGCACCACGAGCGTCGTCCGCGCCCAGTAGTCGAGCTGGCGGTAGCTGATGCCGACCGCCTGACAAGCCGTCACTCCGCGATACCCGGTATCGCCGTCCTCGCCGACAAGCGGACCCTCTTCAGAGTCTGACTCGTGCACGCGACTACCTCCCCGCTGCGCGGTGCCGCTTCACCTGGACTTCACGAGCGTATAACTCAGCGAGCCACGAAACAGGGAGGTAATGCTGCGACACGCCGCGTACGGACGACCGGACCTGTGGTGACCGTCGATGCGCGGCTCAGCCCGCGAAGTCCTCCGGGCGTACCTGGTCGAGGAACTCGCGGAACTTCTCCACCTCGTCCTCCTGCTCGTCGGGGATGACGATGCCGGCCTCGGTGAGCACCTGATCGGCACACCGGATCGGCGCCCCCACGCGCAGGGCCAGAGCGATCGAGTCGCTCGGCCGCGCCGAGACCCGCAGATCGTCACCGATCAGCAGATCCGCGTAGAACACGTTCTCCTTGAGTTCCGTGATCTCGACGGCCTTCAGCGGCGCCTCGAGCGCCGCGAGGATGTCCCGTAGCAGATCATGGGTCAACGGCCGGGCGGGCTTCACGCCCTGCTGCTCGTACGCGATGGCAGTCGCCTCCACCGCGCCGATCCAGATCGGCAGGTACCGATCGCCGTCGACCTCCCTGAGCAGGACGATCGGCTGGTTACTGGGCAGCTCCACCCGAACCCCGACCACGCTCAGCTCGCGCACCGCCCGCCTCCGTGTCGCTTCGTCGTAGCCGCCCCGTAAGGCCGCCGTCGCCCCGTGAGGCAACGCGACCATCAGGCTGTTTCCCGCCTATCCTGCACGGTACACGGACGCTCGGGACCGAGCGCCACACGATGCCCGTGTCTGTGGGGTTACCCCGGCCACCCGCGGCAAACCGGAAACCCCGTCCCTCACCGTCCGAGCGTGTCCCGCAGTCCCGCCCGCACCAGAGCCGCGTGCAGACGCTGGGACAGAGCCTGCAACTCGCGCGCCGTCTCCGCCGCCCGGGCCCGCGCCGCCGGGTCGTGCTGGCGCATCAGCGGCGTCAGCAGCTGGGCGAAGAGCCCGACCTCCCGGTCCGCACCGGTCCGGAACGCGCGCAGGTGCCGCAGCTCCAGGCCGTGCCGGACCAGGCCCACCACGGCCTCGACGATCACCACGGCGTCGCCGTCGTACCAGCCCGGCGGCCGCGAGACCACCAGGCCCATCTGCTCCAGCTCGGTGAGCATCTGCTCGGCGATGCCGGTGCGCTCGACCAGGTCGGCCCGCGACACCCGGGTGTCGGCGGCGTCCGCCGGCACCTCGGCCTCCGAGCCGACCGCCACCAGCGAAGGACGCCGGTGCGACAGCGTGTCGTCACCGCGCTCCTGCGCCTCGAGCTGCTCGCGGATGACGCGCAGCGGGAGGTACTGGTCCCGCTGCGCGGTCAGGACGAAACGCAGCCGCGCCACGTCGTTCCACGAGTACTTGCGGTAGCCGGAGGCGGTGCGCTGCGGGTCCACCAGCCCTTCCGCCTCCAGGAACCGGAGCTTGGAGATCGTGGTGTCCGGGAACTCGGTCCGCAGCTGGGCCAGCACCTCCCCGATGCTCATCAGCGCAGCGTCACGTTGACCCTGGGCCCGAGACCCGGGGTCGTGCGCGGCCGCCCCCGACGGGTTCACGCCCCGCTTCCCTCGCCCTCCGGCCGGGGACCGGCGATGAAGACCAGCCGGAACTTGCCGATCTGGACCTCGTCCCCGTTGCTCAGGGTGGCCGACTCGACCCGCTCGCGGTTGACGTAGGTGCCGTTGAGCGAACCCACGTCGCGGACCGTGAAGGTGCCCCCGTCGCGGTGGAACTCGGCGTGCCGGCGCGAGACCGTCACGTCGTCCAGGAAGATGTCGCTGTCGGGGTGTCGGCCACTCGTGGTCACGTCATGGTCCAGCAGGAACCGCGCACCCGCGTTGGGGCCACGGCGCACGACCAGCAGCGCCATCCCCGGGGGCAGCGAACCGGACATCCGGCTCGGTACCACGTCGGTCTCGGGGCCCTCGAGCACCTCGTCGAGCGCACCGAGGTTCAGCGTGGACGTGACGTCGAGCGGGGGGAACTCGTCGTCTGGGCGCGTCATCGGACCACCTCACGGATCAGTTTCGCCTCGCCGCCCGACGACACGGGGTGAGCGAGCCGGACCCGGGTCCGGGTCCGGAGCGCAGCGCCCCCCGCCGCTGCCCGGAGGTCCGGACGGCACGACTTTCGGTATGAGAAAGGAATTGCAGGTTTCTCCATGTGCCCCGCGAGCCTAGTCAGCGCCGAAATGGCGAGCAACCAGACGCGCGGGCGATCAGCTGTCGGTCAGCGCCTTGTAAGCTTCTGCGTCCAGCAGGCCACCGAGCGCCGCCGGGTCGTCCGGGGCGATCTCGACGAGCCAGCCGGCCGCGTACGGCTCAGCGTTGATCAACTCCGGCTCGTCGGCGAGACTGCCGTTACGGGCGACCACGGTGCCGGCGATCGGCGCGTAGATCTCCGAGACGCTCTTCGTCGACTCGATCTCGCCGAGCTGGTCGCCGGCCTGCACAGCCGTACCCTCGTCGGGCAGCTGCACGAAGACGATGTCGCCGAGCGCGTCCTGCGCGAAGTGGGTGATGCCCACCCGCACGGGCGCGGTGCCGTCACCGGACACCCACTCGTGCTCGGCCGTGTACCGCAGGTCCTCAGGAATCACGCATTCCTCCGTTGACAAGCCCGCCCGCTCACGAGACCGGACGCGCGTACTGCAGGCTGGTGGGCTGACGCACCGCGGTCACCTCGACCGCCGTGCGTTGCTCCATGGTCACGTTACCGCCGGCCTGGCTCACCGAAGCGACCACCCCACCGGGGATCTGCAACGCCGTCTGCATCGTCGACGGCACACCGATCACCCAGAGCGTGTACGGGCCGCTGAGCTGCTTGCCGTCGACGATCACCTGACCACCGGCGCCGTCGACGAAATAGGACGAGGCGACGATCCGTACGGCGACACCGTTGTCGCCGATGATCTCCATCACCTCACCGCCGGCCCCGCGCAGCTCCTGCACGGCGTTCAGAATGGCGGAAGCCTTGATCGGCTGGCCCTTCGGGTCGATGAAGATCTTCAACCCCGGCCCCCGCGCGGGCAGGGTGCCGGAGAGCAGACCGAGCTCATCGGCCCGCTTACCGGCCTCGGCGAGCGCGGCCTCCCGCCCGGCGACACCGGAGGTCAGCTGCCGCTGACTCTCCTCGAGGGCGTTGATCTCCTGCTGCAGCCGCTGGTCACGCGCCTCGAGATCACTGAGGATCCCGACGAGATCCTCCTGGCGCGCGGTGGCTAGCCCGGCATCCTGGTCGTTGCTGCGCAACTGCACGGCCAGGGTGAAGCCGAGCAGGGCGAGCAACAACCAGATCAGAGCGCCGGCGGACGACAGCCGCCGCCCGGCCGGAGCCTTCTCTTTGTCCGGTACGGCAACAGCGCCGTCGCCGGCGTCGGCAGGACCGCTGCCCGCAGTGGCCTGACCGTTGCCGGCGGCGGCCGTCACCGGTTCGGGTGACGTCCCCGGCGTGCCGCGGACGGAGTCGTCGCGGACGTCGGCGGCGGCCGCGGCGCGGGCCATGTTGTCGTGCCACCGCTCGGGCGTGTCGCGCTCCCCGACAACAGTCGCGGACACGCTTCCCCCGGGGTGGTCGTCCTGCTGCGATACATGGCCACGCTCGGCGGCGTCGGCGTGCTCAGCTGCCACGTCGGGCCCGGCTGCGTCTTCGACGGGCCAGGACGAGGTGTCTGGCCACCGGTCGGGGCCGGCCGGCGAGCTCTGCCACGGCTCCCGCGACTCGTCCGCCTGGCCGAGGGAACCGTCAGTAGCCGGCTTCCGGTCTGCGTCGCCGGGGGAGGCCACCGCATCCCACGGCTGGTCATCCCGCTTGGCCGGCGGCCCGTCGGCGGCGTCGGACCAGGTCTCGTCGTGGCGGGCAGCCGGGACTACGTCGGCCGAGCCGGACCAGTCGTCGCGCTCCGCAGTCGGGCTCACCTCGGCGCGGCCGGGCCAGGTCTCGTCGTGACCGGCAGCCGGGGGTACTTCAGCGCGGCCGGGCCAGGAGTCGGCGTGCCCGGCGACCGGGCTTGTCTCTGCGCGGCCGGGCCAAGTCTCGTCGTGACCGGCAGCCGGGGACGCCTCGACGCGGCCGAGCCAGGTCTGGTCGCCCTGCGCAGCCGGGTCCACGTCGGCGCGGTCGACCCGGGTCTGGTCGTCGCCTCGTGCCGGCAGGTCCTCCGCGGCCTTCTCCCATGGCTGACCGGCAGCGTGCGCCCACGGCTGGTTCTCGTGCCCCGCCGATTGATCGTCGACCGCACTGACCCACGGCTCGTCATCGTGACCTGCCGGTGGCGCATCGACGGCCCCGGCCTGGTCTTCGCGCCCGGTCGGTGGGTGATCGACGGGGTCGGAGCCGGACCGGTCGCCCTGGTCCGGAGGGACCGCCGCGACGGAGTCGGGCCACGGCGTGTCGGTGCTGCGATTCGGCGTGTCGCCCTCGGCCTCCGGGGCGGAGTCGGTGGGCGGTGCCGCGCGTGGGGTCCTGGTGGTCCCCGGCGCGAAGAACGGTGGTTGCAGCCGCATCGTGGATCCGCCCTCGAACGACCGCCGCTCAGCCGGCCTTGCCGGCTCGGAGGCTGCCGGCTGCGACTCCCCGACCGGCGTCCCGCTCAGGGCATGCGGCGTGACCTGCACCGTCGGCTCTTCGTCGACCTCCGCCGGCGGTGTCAGCAGGGTGGTGGCCTCGTCGTCGTGCCGATCCGGCCGGGACACCCCGCTGTCCTCCTCGCCGGCCGCTGCGGACACGTCAGCTGTCCGGCCCTGACGCTTCGGGTTCAGGGCGGCTTCGTCTCCGGGCGGCGGCAGCATGGCGCCGGCCAGGCGGATCGTCGGGCCGTCCGGGGACAAGGGTGCGTGCGGGTCCACCGGCGCGTAGGGATCCGACCCCTCGTGCCCGGACCGCACGCTCTCCTCGTCGGCCGGTCGCCGTCCGGCGGCCGGCATCCCGGGATCGCCCAGGGTCGACCGGCGGGCCGCGCCAGGCCGCTCGCCGGACTCCCCCACCTCCGATGCCGCCTCGGTCTCACGCGAGTCAGCCTGCCGGTCGCCGGACGAGGACTCGGCCGCGGGACGGTCGGCCCGCTCGTCGGGTGCAGACGGCCCGGTCGCGGGACGGTCGGGCTGCTGGTCGTCGGTCATCGCCGCCCCTACGCCCGGAACAGGTGCCGGCGGATCGCGGCCACGTTGCCGAAGATCCGGACGCCGAGCACCACCACGACGCCGATGGAGAGCTGGCCGCCTACGCCCAGTTGGTCGCCCAGGTAGACGATGATGCCCGCGACCAGCACGTTCGAGATGAAGGAGACCACGAACTGCTTGTCGTCGAAGATGCCGTCGAGTTTCGCGCGCACGCCGCCGAAGACCGCGTCCAGCGCGGCCACGACCGCGATGGGCAGGTACGGCTGCAGCGCGATCGGCACCGTCGGATGGAACACGACGCCGAGCACGACGCCGGCGATCAGGGCGAGTACGGCGATCATCAGCCGCCTTTCGACGCTTTGCTGGACGGGGACGGTGCACTGGACGGCGGCACTGACGGCGAGGCCTGCCGCAGGTTCGGCCCGGTGGCCGCGTCCAGGGTGACGTCGTTGAGCTCGGCCACGTCGTACGAGATGCCGAACTTGGTGTTGAGTGCGCGGAAGAAGCGGCCCGCCGCGCCGTCGCGGAACTTACCGGCGAGGTTGTCCGGTCCGATCGCCACCACCTGGTACGGCGTGGTCACCGGCCGGAAGTCGACCAGGATCGCCTCGCCCGCCTGGCGGATCGTGGAGGTGGCGGTGAGCCGCTGGCCGTTGACCGCGACCGCCTCCGCACCGGCCGCCCACAGCGCGTTCGTGGCCACCTGCAGGTCGGTGTCGCGGACCCGGGCCTCGCTCTTGCGCTCACCGGTCAGCGGGTCCACCGGCATCGGGCCGTCGCCGACGGTCACCCGTGCGCCGGAGCCGCGCACCGGGGCCAGTCCGGTCTCGGCCTCCAGGTCGCGCATCCGGGCCACGGCCGCGCCTCCGAGCTGTTTCTCGCGCAGCCCGGCGACCTCGGCGCGGAGCCGGTCGGCGCGGGCCTGCAGCTCGGCCGTCTCGGTGCGGCGGTTCTGCACCTGGTCGATCAGCGTTTCGCGGGCCTGGCTGCGGGCCGGCTCGGCGGCGGTCGTCTGCTGGTAGGCCACCACCAGCAGGAAACCCAGGGCAGCCACGGTGAGCGCGCTGATGCCGCTGACGATCCGCTTCGTGGCGCCCGTCCGGCCTTCGCCGCGGGCCTTGCGGGCGGCCGCGTCGGCGTAGCCGGGATCGAGGGGGTTCTGGAACAGCTCGGTCAGGAAGTCCGGGGCGAACCGGCGCTGACCGTCGCCGCCGTCAGGCGAGCTCATCCGGCGACTGCTCCGCTCCGGGCCTGCTCGGCCCGGTCGGCGCGCAGCAGCGCGCGGGTCTGCGCCAGGTAGAGCACCGCGGCCGCCCAGTAGAGGCCGAGCGCCCACCACGCCAGGCCCCAACCGATCGGCGCGACGACGGCCTGGATCGACGGGACGGCCTCGGCCAACAGCAGCATCGGCAACGCGCCGAGCAGTACGAACGTGCCGGTCTTGCCGACGTAGTGCACCGGCGGCGGGCCGTACCCGTGGCGGCGCAGCACCAGCAGCGCGACCCCCAGCACGGCCTCGCGCAGCAGCAGGGCCACGGTCAGCCACCAGGGCACGACCTCGCGCACGGTGAAGCCGATCAGCGTGGCCAGGATGTAGAGGCGGTCGGCGAACGGGTCGAGCAGCTCGCCGAGGCGGCTGACCGAGTTCATCCGGCGGGCCACGTAGCCGTCGACCCAGTCGGTGGTGCCGCCCAGGGTCAGCACGATCACCGCGGCGACGTCGTGCTCCGGGCCGAGCAGCAGGTAGAGGAAGACCGGTACGCCGAGCAGCCGGACGAAGCTGATGACGTTCGGAATGGTCCAGATCCGGTCGGAGGCGGTGAGCGGCGACGGCCGTCCGGGCGCCGGGGAGCCGGGCGTCACCTGCGCAGGCTGCTGCGACATCGCGCCCCCTCTCCCCCTGCCGGCCGCGGGACCCCACCCGCGGACGTCGTGCACCGCCTCGGTGGGATCGTCCGCGCCCGACCCCCCGGTCGGCACGCCGGACACCGCGGGCCGGTCACTCGCGAGCCACTATAACCAGCCCTGTCGTTGTCCCGGTTCACCCCGGGCCGGACCGTGCGCGGGCCGTTGTGCGGGACACACCCTCTCAGCCGTCCTAGGAAGGTATGCCCCGCACCGCTCAGCGTTTGCCGCGGCGGCTGCGCACGTAGTCGTCGACCACGTAGCGGCCCAGCTCCGAGACGTCCGGGCTGAAGACCCGGCCGCCGCTGCGCTTGGCCACCGCGTCGACGAAGCGGCGCAGCCCGGGGTCCTCACCCAGCATGAAGACGTTCAGCGTGGCGCCGTAGCGGGTGAGCAGGTCCACCTCGCGCACGGTCAGCTGCACCGTCTCCGGCAGGGTCGGCCAGTTGAAGTACGCCTGCCCGTCGTCCTCCAGGTGGGCCGTCGGCTCGCCGTCGGTCACCACCAGCACCACCGGCTCGGCCCCGGGGTGCCGGCGCAGGTGCCGCCCGGCCAGTTTCAGCGCGTGCTGCAGGTTGGTGCCCTGGACCATGTCCGGTTCGATCGCCGCCAGCTCGCCCTGCGACAGGCTCATCGCGTACCGGCCGAAGCCGATGATCTGCAGCGAGTCCTGCGGGAACTGGGTCGCCACCAGGTGCGACAGCGCCAGCGCGGTCTGCTTCATCGGGCCCCAGCGGCCGTCGGCGAACATCGAGTAGGACAGGTCGACACACAGCGCGACCACCGCCGACGCCCGCCGTTCGGTCTCGGCGACCTCGAAGTCCTCCGGCTCCAGGCGCACCGGCAACGTGCCCACTCCCCCGCCGGCCCGGCGGCGGACCGCGTTGCCGATGGTGCGGACCACGTCGAGCGGCTGCTCGTCGCCGAACTGCCAGCGTCGCGACGACCCGATCAGGTCACCGGCCGCGCCCGCGTCGCGCAGGTCGTGCGAGCCGCGCTTCTTGCCGGACAGGTCGGAGAAGACCTGCGCCAGCGCGGTGCGGCCGAGCCGGCGCAGAGCCTTGGGCGACAGGGTGAGCCCGTCCTCGTCGCGGGTGACCCAGCCCTGGCGGCGCAGCTCGCGTTCGAGCTCGCGCAGCCGGCGCACGTCGTCGGCGGCACCGCGGCCGAGCTGGCGCTCCACCGCCTCGACGTCGACATCGTCCAGGGTCGCCCCGGGATGCTCCTGGCCCAGCTGCTCCAGCAGGTCGTCGAGCTCGCCCAGCTCGCCGAGCGCCGCGGTGGCGTCGCCGTAGCCGAGGTCCTCGTTGCCGCGCATCCGCTCGCCGCGGTTCCAGTTCAGCTCGGGGCGCAGCGCGCGCAGGTTGTCGGTCAGCTCGGCCAGCTGACCGCGCAGCGGCCCGTTGCCGAGCGCCTGGTCCATGAGCTGGGCCAGTTCCTCGCGCTGCTGCGGGCTCAGCGACCGCATCAGCCGCTCGGCCGCCGCGGCCCGCCGGGCCAGGGAGTCGACCAGCTCGTCGATGGTCTGCGGGTTCTCCGGGAAGAACTCGCCGTGCTTGGCCATGAACTGCTGGAACGCGTCGTCGGTGTCCTCACCACGGGCGTGCTTGCCGAGCAGCTCGTTGAGATCGCCGACCATCTCGGCGACCCGGGCGTCGGTGGCCGGGTCGCGGCCCTGCAGCGCGTCCTTCATGCCGGCGAAGCGCTGCTCGACCACGTCCCGCCGCAACTGGTCGAGGATCTGCTGGTACGTCGCCCGGGCCTCGTCGCTGGCCCACTGGTAGTCGGACAGCTCCTGCACGGCCTGGGCCGTGGAGCGCGGCAGGTTGTCGAGCACCGCCTCCTGGAAGCGGGCGTCGTCGCCCTCCCGGCCGCGCAGCTCGTCGCGTTCGGCCGCGACGGCCTGGTCGAGCAGTTGCTGGGCCCGGGTGACCGCGCCGTCGAGATTGCCCCGGCGCAACGCCTCGCGGCGCATCCGCCGGGCCCGGGCCTCCAGATCGTCCAGGCCCCGGCCGTCGCGGGGACCCCGGCGCAGCAGGTCCCGCAGCGCGTCGCGCAGATTGTCGCCGCTGAGCACCCGCTCACCGACCTCGTCCACGGCCGCCCGCACGTCGTACGGCGGCGCGAGCGGATCGGGCCCGTCCCGCCAGACGCCGTACCGGAAACGATTACCCGCCATCTCAGCTCCCGTACAGGGTGCGGCCGTCGTCGGTCAGCTCCTTGGCCAGCCGGCGGGTGAGGTGCAGCCCTTCCAGGACGAACTCGACGCCGGAGGCCGCCTGCCCGGGGCTGGGCGCGTCACCCAGGCCCAGCCGGTCGAGCACCTTGGCCAGGCCCGGCACGGTGCCGATCTGGGCCAGCAGCTCCTCGGCCGAGACCAGGTCGCCGGTCTCGATGATGGCGCCCTCGGCCACCAGATCGGTGAAGCCGGACAGGTCGAGGCCGGCCAGCCGGGCCCGGAACGTCTCCGCGGTGGCCAGGCGCAACAGGTGGGCGAGGATCTCGGTCTCGCGTCCCTCCTCGCCGCTCTCGAACTCGACCTTGCCGCGCAGGGTGCTGGTCACCGAGACGGTGTCGCAGATCCGGGCGACGGCCTCGCGCTCGTTCTTGAGCCCGGCCCGGCGCAGCGCGGACGCGGCCACGGTCTCGGCCGCCGCGATGGCGAAGCGGGCCGAGATGCCGGAGCGGGAGTCCACCGCCGGCGAGTCGCGGACCGCACGGGTGTAGCGGGCCAGCACGTCGACGAGGTGGTCCGGCACGGCCGCCGCCAGGGCCGCCTCCTGCCGGATCAGCGCCGTCTCCAGCTCGATCTCGAGCGGGTAGTGGGTGCGGATCTCGGCGCCGAAGCGGTCCTTGAGCGGCGTGATGATCCGGCCGCGGTTGGTGTAGTCCTCCGGGTTGGCCGAGGCCACCAGCAGCAGGTCCAGCGGCAGGCGCAGCTGGTAGCCGCGGACCTGGATGTCGCGCTCCTCGAGCACGTTGAGCAGCGACACCTGGATGCGCTCGGCCAGGTCGGGCAGCTCGTTGACGGCGAAGATGCCCCGGTTGGTCCGCGGGACCAGGCCGAAGTGAATCGTGTCGGGATCGCCCAGGGCCCGGCCCTCGGCCACCTTGATCGGGTCGACGTCGCCGATCAGGTCACCGACGCTGGTGTCCGGGGTGGCGAGCTTCTCGCCGTAGCGCTCGGAGCGGTGCAGCCAGGAGATCGGCAGCAGGTCGCCGGTCTCGGCGGCGAGCCGCCGGGTGGCCGGGGTGAGCGGCTGGTACGGGTGCTCGCGCAGCTCGGAGCCCGTGATGCAGGGCGTCCACTCGTCGAGCAGGTCGACCAGCCCGCGGATGAGCCGGGTCTTGCCCTGGCCCCGTTCGCCGAGCAGGACCATGTCGTGGCCGGCGAGCAGCGCCCGCTCGACCTCGGGCAGCACGGTGTCGTCGTAGCCGACGATGCCGGGGAAGCGTGGCGCGCCGCGGCGCAGCCGGTCCAGCAGGTTGTCGCGCAGCTCCTCTTTGACCGTGCGGAACTCGTGGCCGGAGGCCCGGAGCTCGCCCAGTGTGCGGGGAAGATCGGTCGGAGGTGTGGGGACGAGCTGTGTGGAAGCTTCAGTCACTTCGGAAACGCTACTCCGGACCTGTGACAAGTGACCAAGACCGCGGCCAGGCCCGCGGAATTGGCTCTGGCCGGGCCCGGCCCCCGGCGGGACGCTGAGGGCATGACCACAGAATCGATCGACCCCGCCGAGATCCTGAGATACGCCGCGTTCAGCGCCGATCCCGCGGGCGGCAACCCGGCCGGCGTGGTCCTGGCCGCGGGCACCCTGTCCGACGCCGAGATGCTGGCGATCGCGGCGGAGGTCGGCTACTCGGAGACCGCCTTCCTCACCGAGGACCGGGGTGCGGGGGTGTACCGGGTGCGTTACTTCAGCCCGCTGGCCGAGGTGCCGTTCTGCGGGCACGCGACCGTGGGGACGGCGGTGGCCCTGGCCGACCGGCACGGGCCGGGCACCTACGTGTTCGTCACCAACGTCGGCGAGGTGCCGGTGGTCGTCGACGACCAGCGGCGGGCCACCCTGACCAGCGTCGGCGCCCGGGTGGCCGAGCTGGCCCCCGAGGACCTGGCGGCTCTGCTGGCCGCGCTGCGCTGGGAGGCCGGGGACCTGGACCCGGCCCTGCCGCCCCGGGTCGCGTACGCCGGCGCGTACCACCCGGTGATCGCGACCGGGACCCGGCAGCGGCTCGCCGAGCTCGACTACGACGTGCCGGTCCTCAAGGCGCTGATGGAGGCCAAGGGCTGGACCACCGTGCAGCTGGTGTGGCGGGCGGCCGAGGACCGGTTCGACGTACGTGACCCGTTCCCGGTCGGCGGGGTCTACGAGGATCCGGCCACCGGGGCCGCCGCGGCCGCGTTCGGTGGCTACCTGCGCGACGAGTGGCTGGTGCCCGGCGACGCCGTGGTGCAGCTGTCGCAGGGCGACGACCTGGGCCGGCCGGGACGGCTCACCGTCACGCTGACGCCCGGCGAGGACGGCGTACGGGTCAGCGGCACGGCGGTGCCCATCCCCGGGTAGCACGGCGATAGAGTCGGGCCCCGATGAGCGCCACGATGATCGTGAAGGAACTCGCCGCGGGGCACGGCGACCGCACCCTGTTCAGCTCCCTCGACCTGGTGGTCGCGCCCGGGGACGTGATCGGACTGGTCGGTGTGAACGGGGCCGGGAAGACCACGCTGCTGCGTACCCTGGCCGGGTTGTTGCCGGTCGAGGCCGGCACGGTGTCGCTGAGCCCGCCCACCGCGAACGTCGGCTATCTGCCGCAGGAGCGCGAGCGGCGCGCCGGGGAGACCGTGCGCGACTTCCTGGCCCGGCGCACCGGCGTCGGCCCGGCCCAGCTCGCGATGGACGCCGCGGCCGAGGCGCTGGCCGAGGGCGCGCCCGGTGCCGACGAGACCTATGGGACCGCGCTGGAGCGCTGGCTCGACCTGGGTGGCGCCGACCTGGACGAGCGCGCCGCCACCGTCGCCGCGGAGCTGGGGCTGGGCGTGGCGCTGGAGCATCCGATGACCGCGCTCTCCGGCGGTCAGGCCGCCCGCGCCGGCATGGCGTCACTGCTGCTCAGCCGGTACGACGTGTTCCTGCTCGACGAGCCGACCAACGACCTGGACCTGGCCGGGCTGGCCCGGCTGGAGGAGTTCGTCACCTCGCTGCGCGCCGGCACGCTGCTGGTCAGCCACGACCGCGAGTTCCTCACCCGTACGGTCACCGCGGTGCTGGAGCTGGATCTGGCCCAGCAGCAGGTCCGGCGGTACGGCGGCGGCTACGGGGCCTACCTGGAGGAACGCGAGCGGGCCCGGCGGCATGCGCGGGAGGACTACGAGGAGTTCGCCGACAAGAAGGGCGCGCTGCAGGATCGGGCGCAGATGCAGCGCGGCTGGATGGAGCACGGCGTGCGCAACGCGCGCCGCAAGGCCAAGGACAACGACAAGATCGGCCGCAACGTCCGGGCCGAGTCGACCGAGAAGCAGGCCGCCAAGGCCCGGCAGACCCAGCGGATGATCGAGCGGCTGGAGGTCGTGGAGGAGCCGCGCAAGGAGTGGGAGCTGCGGATGGAGATCGCCGCCGCGCCCCGCGCCGGGGCCGTGGTGGCGACCCTGCGCGACGCCGTCGTGCGCCGCGGCGACTTCGTCCTGGGCCCGGTGACCCTGCAGATCGACTGGGCCGACCGGGTGGCCATCACCGGGGCGAACGGCGCCGGGAAGTCCACGCTGCTCGCCGCCCTGCTCGGCCGGCTGCCGCTGGATGCCGGTACGGCGGCGCTGGGACCGGGCGTGATCGTCGGCGAGGTCGACCAGGCCCGCGGGCTGTTCCTCGGCGACGAGCCGCTGATGGCGGCGTTCGGCGCGGCCGTGCCCGAGATGCCCGACGCCGAGGTCCGGACGCTGCTGGCCAAGTTCGGCCTGCGGGCCGCGCACGTGCTGCGTCCGGCGGACACCCTGTCACCGGGTGAGCGGACCCGGGCGGCGCTGGCGCTGCTGCAGGCCCGCGGGGTGAACCTGCTGGTGCTGGACGAGCCGACCAACCACCTGGACCTGGCCGCGATCGAGCAGCTGGAGGCGGCGCTGGCCGGTTACCCGGGCACGCTGCTGCTGGTCACCCACGACCGGCGGATGCTCGAAGCGGTGCACACCACCCGCACCTTCGAGGTCGCGGACGGCACCGTCGACTGAGCCGACCCGCAGCGGAAAACCCAGGCAAACCCGTCAGGTGACACCGCTCGGCGCGCTGATCGGGCTCTCGTTGCCGGAACGGTCCAGGCCGCTGAGGCAGTACTGCGCGGCGTCCGGCGGCGGGGCCGGGTCCTGGACCTTGGTGCCGGCCCGGCCGGTGGCGACCAGCTTCGCGGCGGCGCCCTCCACCCGGTAGAGCGCCCAGCTCGCCGGCTCCGGGCCGGTGCCGGCCTGCCAGTCGAGCTCCACCGCTCCGGCGGAGGTGCGGCGGGCGGCCACGAGCCGGGGCGCGGCGGGCGGCCGGGCGGGCAGCTGCGCCATCGGGGGCAGCAGGGCCGGGGCGGAGTAGTGGTTGTCGCGGTAGCGGGTCACCGAGCCGAGCCGGTCCGCGCGGATCTGCTTGGCGCTGAAGTGCACGCTGCCCAGTACGCCGTACTTGTCGTTGAGGGTGAGCTGGCGGTCGATCTGGTCCGGCTGCTTCCACGGGCCCTTCTCACCGACGCGGTAGTCGCCCTGCCCGATGTAGAGCTGCACCCGGGTGCCCTTGACCAGGTTCGACCACCAGGGCAGCGCCTTGGTGTAGTCGGCCTTGTCGAAGCCGATCGCCCAGTAGAGCTGCGGCACGATGTAGTCGAGCCAGCCCTCGCGGACCCACTTGCGGGTGTCGGCGTAGATGGCGTCGTAGCTCTGCAGCCCGTGGGTGTCCGAGCCGGCCCGGTCGGTCTCCTGGTTGCGCCAGATGCCGAACGGGCTGATGCCGAACTTGACCCAGGGCTTGAGCTGTTTGATCCGCTGGTTCATCTCGCGGACCAGGGTGTCGACGTTGGCCCGGCGCCAGTCGCCGCGGCTCTGCGACTTGTCGGCCCGCTTGGCGAAACTGGCGTCGTCGGCGAAGTCGTTCCCGCCGCCCTCGGGGTACGGGTAGAAGAAGTCGTCGAAGTGCACGCCGTCCACGTCGTACTTCTGGACGGCCTCCAGCATCGCGTCCTCGACGAACTTGCGCGCCGCCGGGATGCCCGGGTCGAAGTACAGCCGGGCGTTCTTGCCGTCCGGGTAGGAGATGGCCCAGTCGCGGTGCTTGATCAGCGGATGGTTCGGCGCCAGCTTCTTGAAGTCGGCGCCGGGCCCGGACGGGGCGGGCTGGGTCCCGCGGTACGGGTTGAACCAGGCGTGGAACTCCAGGTTGCGGGCGTGCGCCTCGGTGATCATGAACTCCATCGGGTCCCAGCCGGGCGACCTGCCGTCCCGCTTGCCGGTCAGCCACTCCGACCAGGGCGCGTACGCCGACTCCCAGAACGCGTCGCCGCTGGGCCGCACGTGCACGAAGATCGCGTTGTGCCGCATCGACACGGCCAGGTCGAGCCAGGCGCGGTACTCGGCCTGCACCTTCTCCTTGCTCAGGCCCGGCCGGCTGGGCCAGTCGATGTTCATCACCGTGGTGAGCCACATGCCGCGCAGCTCCTTGGTGGCGCTGACCGGCACGCCCGCGCACCGGCCCGGGGTGCCGGCGGCCGGACCGACCTGGGCCGCGCCCGGCGGGGCCTTACTGCCGGCGCCGGGTGGGTCGTAGGTGGCCGCCCGGAGCAGTCCGATACCGAGGACCGACACCGCCAGGAAAATGGCTACCACAATGACCACGGCGGGCCGGACGGGAGGACGGCGCATCGGACCAGTGTGCCTGGTCCTACCCTCAGGCCATGAACGTGGTCGTAGTGGGGGCGGGAATCGCCGGGCTGGCGTGTGCCCGGGAGCTGGTCGCCGGGGGTGCCGCGGTCCGGGTGCACGAGCGGGGCCGGGTCGTCGGCGGACGGCTGGCCAGCAAGCGCCTGAACGGCCGGTACGCCGATCTGGGCGCGGCCTATTTCGTGGCCGACGACCCGGATTTCGCCGCCCTCGCCGAGTCGTGGCGCGGGCGGGGACTGGCCCGGCCCTGGACCGACACCCTGGCGGTGTTCCCGGGCGAAGCGACGACCGGGCCGATGCGCTGGGCGGCGCCGGGCGGGCTGCGCTCGCTGGCCGCCGACCTGGCTGACGGGCTCGACGTCACGCTGAGCAGTGAGCTGAGTGCGGTCCCGGACGACGCCGACGCCGTGGTGCTGGCCATGCCGGGACCGCAGGCGCTGCGGCTGGACCCGCCGGCGGCCATCGCCCAGGCGGCCCGCGCGCAGGCGTGGGAGCCGGTGCTGGCGGCTGTCTGCACGTACGAGAAGCGGTCCTGGCCGGAGCTGCACGGCGCGTTCGTGAACGACCACCCGGCGCTGGCCACGATCTTCGACGACGGTGACCGGCGCGGCGACGCCGCGCCGGTGCTGGTCGCGCACTCGACGGCCGCCTTCGCCCGGCCCCGGCTGGCCGACCCGGGGGCCGCGGCCGGGGAGCTGGCCGCGGCGGTCAACGACGTGCTGGGCCTGGCCGGGCAGCCCGAGGTCCACGTGCACCGCTGGACCTACGCTCAGCCCGGACCCGGCAACCCGTCGTTCGCCACCGATGGCCGGGTGTGGCTGGCCGGCGACGCCTTCGGCAAGCCGCGGGTGCAGACGGCCTGGCTGTCCGGGCGGGCCGTGGCGCGGGCGATCCTGGATCAGAGCACCGAGCGGTAGACCTCTAGGGTGTCCACGGCGATCCGGGACCAGCTGAAGTGCTCCACCGCGCGGCGGCGCCCGGCCAGACCCATCTCGGCGGCCCGGGCCGGGTCCTTGATCAGCTTGGTCATCGCCGCGGCCAGGTCGGCGATGAAGCGCTCCGGGTCGACCGGGGTGCCGGTGCCGTCGGTGACCTGCTCGATCGGGACCAGCAGGCCGGTCTCGCCGTCGGCCACGACCTCCGGGATGCCGCCGGTCGCGGTGGCGACCACGGCCGTCTCGCAGGCCATCGCCTCCAGGTTGACGATGCCCATCGGCTCGTAGACCGACGGGCAGACGAAGACCGTGGCGTGCGTGAGCACCTGCACGACCTCGTGCTTGGGCAGCATCTCCTGCACCCAGATCACCCCGGCCGCGTCGCGCGCGTTGCGCAGCTGGATCGCCAGGCCCTCGACCTCGGCGGCGATCTCCGGGGTGTCCGGCGCGCCGGCCAGCAGCACGATCTGGGTCTCCGGCGGCAGGTCGTGGCAGGCCCGCATCAGGTACGGCAGGCCCTTCTGCCGGGTGATCCGGCCGACGAAGACCACGCTCGGGCGGTTCAGGTCGATGCCGAGCCGCTCGATGACGTCGGTGCCGCGGTTCGGGGCGTACTGCTCGGTGTCGATGCCGTTGTAGACCACCCGGATCCTGTCCGGATCCACCCCCGGGTACGCGGTCAGCACGTCACGCTTCATGCCCCCGGAGACGGCGATGATCGCGTCGGCGCCCTCGATCGCGGTCCGCTCGCAGAACGACGAGAGCGCGTAACCACCGCCCAGCTGCTCGGCCTTCCACGGACGCAGCGGTTCCAGGCTGTGTGTGGTGACCACGTGCGGGACGCCGTAGAGCAGCTTGGCGGTGTGGCCGGCGAAGTTCGCGTACCAGGTGTGGCTGTGCACGATGTCGGTGCCGTCGCAGCCCGCCGCCATCCCCAGATCGACACCCATCGTGCGCAGGGCGGCGTTGGCCCCGGCCAGCTCGGCGGGCTCGGGGTACGCCGTCACGCCGGGCTCGTCGCGGGTGGCACCGAAGCAGTGCACCCGGACGTCGGTCAGCGGGCGCAGGTCCCGGGCGAGATACTCCACGTGCACCCCGGCTCCGCCGTAGACCTCCGGCGGATACTCGCGGGTGAGCAGATCGACGCGCAGATCCGGGCCGCCGGAGGTGGAACGTGAGTCGGTCACGTGACGCAGAATAGACCCATCCCGGCCGTCCCACCGACTGTCACATCGGGGTGGCGTAGACGACGACGTTGTGGTCGTAGGCGCCGTCGCGGAACGCTCCCCCGCAGGTGACCAGAGCCAGCTGAGGGTTGGTGTCCCGACGGAACAGATCCTCGGGCAACCGGCTCTTGGCGTAGCTGCGCCGGGCCGTCACCCGGTAGGCGACGCTCCGGTCCCCGGCGCGGACCTCGATCCGGGACCCGATCGCCAGCTTCTCCAGGCGGTAGAGCGCGCCCTTGCCGTCCTCGGCCGTGTCGACGTGACCGGCGATGAGGACGGTCCCCCGCCGGTCCCCGGGCAGCGCGGAGCCGATCCACCAGCCGAGCCGGTCCGGATCGTCCGGCACGTCGAGCGCGCCGTCGCGGGTGACTCCGACCGGATCGACCGGGGCGCCGGCCGCCGGCCGGTCGAGGGTGACCTTCGTCGGCGTCCACCGGGCGGGGGCCGGCGCCCTCGTCCTCGCCGCCGCGCTCGCGGTCGCGGGCGTCGATGCCGACACGACGACCGGTGGCGGGAGCACGCCCGCGTCGGCCGGAGCCGGGGGCGGGCGCAGCGTCAGGACGAGGCCGACGGCCAGCGCGCCCAGGCCGGCCACCAGGGTGGTCCAGCCCGCGGCGCGCCGGCCGTGGCGGCTCATCGCGTGGTGACCGCGGAGCGGCGGCGCAGCAGCACCAGGGCCGCCGCCACCAGCAGCAGACCCAGCGCGCCGAAGCCGATCGCCGCCGGGGCGTTCGACGTGGCGGCCTGCCCGCCCGTGCCCGTGGCGATGTTGCTCGGCACGCCGAGGTCGCTCGCGGCGTCCTCCAGCAGCTCGTGGTGCGCGGCGACCACCGGTGCCGAGTCCTGCGCCAGCTTCTTGACCTGGGCGTCGCTGCCCTCGGCGACCTCCTTCTCACCGAGGCGCATGGCCTTCATGTGGGCGTCCATCTGGGTGGGGATCCACAGCGCGTCGAAGTCGCGCCCGGACACTGCCTCGTAGCGCCGGGCCAGCGCCCGCTGCTCGGCGTTCGGGGCGTCCGGCAGGTCCACGCCCAGCGCTTCGGCGGTGTCCGTGAGCGTCGCGTCGAGCTTGGTGTGGTCGGCGACCCACCGCGCCCCGAGGTCCTTCACCTGCTCGCTGGCGCCCTTCTGCTGGGCCAGCTTGCCGGTGGCGATCTCGGCCAGGTTGGACTGATGGGCGGCCCGCAGGAACGTGGTGTCCTGGTCGGACGGTGCCGCCACCGCGGCGGTCGCCGGCAGGAGCAGGAGGGCGGCCACTCCGGCCACCGCCGCAGCGCGTCGGATGAACATCTTCATCGATCCCTTCGTCGTGGTGACGAGGCGACTACCCGACCGTCCAGCCTCTATGCACCAATTCGACGCGGAAATCGACGCAACTTGTCTCAGCCCGGCACGGTGATCCCCTCCGCGAAGCGGATCAGCTGGTCACGGGTGAGGATCAGGTCGTTCTGCTCGACCGTGACCGACAACAGGCGTTGCGCGTCGAGCCGCACGGTCAGCGCCACCGGCCCCCGGTCGGACGTCTCCAGCGTCGCCGGCTCGCCCCGGACGGTCAGCTGCTCGTCCTCGGGCGACGGCTCATCGTCCGGCGCGGCAGTACCCAGGCCGATGCAGAGCCCGTGGCCACTGTCGCCGTCGGCGAGCGACGCCGGGGGCGCCAGGCACATGTAGTTCTCGGTCATCACCTGCAGGACCAGCCCCGGCGGGGCCGTGGCCACAGTGAACGGCAGCGGCGAGGGCGGCATGGCCTGGAGCCGCAGACCGTTCGCGAACCGCAGCATCTCGCTCTCGGTGTTCCGGCTGCTGCTGCCGAGCTGGACCCAGCGTCCGTCCGCGAGTTGCCACCGCACACCCACGTACCGGTCGCCGGGACGGTTGCCCTCGTAGATTTCCGCGTCGAGGGTCCGGACCGTCGCCGGCCGGCCGTGCACCGTGGCCGCCCGGTCCTCGCCCTCGGCGCCCCAGTCCCCCGGCTCCGGCCCCACCGACAGCTCCAGGGAACGGTCGGCGGAGTCCTCGTAAGTGAGCAGCAGGGTTGGTCCCACCCGCCCGACCCGACCGGTGCCCAGGCCGGGCGGCGCCCAGCCGGGCGTCAGGGGGAACAGCGGCAGGTCCAGCCGCGGCCGCTGCCAGCCCGTCGCCGGCGCGGAACCCTGCGGAGCCGGCGGGGAGGGCCGGCCGCCGGCGATCGCGACCGGTACGGCCACCACGGCCACCAGCACCGCCGCCGCCCCCAGCACCGCCGCCCGGCGCCGGTCGGCCCGGCGGACTCCCCCGCGCACCGCGTCGAGCAGGTCCGGCGCCGGGGCCGGCTCCTCGGCGCGCTCGCGCAGCGTGGCCCGCAGGTCGTCTTCGAGCATCATCGCGAACCTCCGGAAACGGTGGTGGACGGGGACGGGCTCAGGTCGGTCCGCAACCGCGCGAGCCCTCGGGCCGCGTGCACCCGGACGGTCGACGCGGCGCAGCGCAGCACCTCGGCGATCTGCCGGTCGTCGAGGTCCTCGTAGTAGCGCAGCACCAGCACCGCCCGCTGGGCGCGGGTCAGCCGGTCCAGCCGCGACCACAGGTCGTCGCGCGACGCGTGCTGGTCGGCGAAGTCGGGCACCGAGCGGCCCGGCGCCGTGCCGGTCTCCGGACCGGTCTCGCGCCGGCCCGGCCGCTCGCCGCTGGAACGCCGCCGCAACCACGACACGTGCGAACGCACCAGCGCGGTCCGCAGATAGGCGTCCGGGTCGTCCGCCTCGATCCGCGACCACCGGCGGTACGCCCTGATCAGTACCTCCTGCACGAGATCCTCGCCCAGGTGCCGGTCCCCGCAGAGCAGATAGGCGAACCGGCGGAGCGCGTCCCCCCGCGCTCTGACGTACTCCTCGAACCCATGGCGCACTGCCTCGCTCCCCCGCTGCGGTCGTGATGTCTGCCTCAAGGACGCCGTGACGGCACGATTGTGCTTACCGGATCCGTAAAATCCTGCGAATCGCCGCTTCGACTGGCGCCGGAGCACCGGGAAAGTTAGCGTCACGGGCATGGCTGTCAAGGTGCTCGCGATCGTTCTGGCAGGTGGCGAAGGCAAGCGCCTGATGCCCCTCACCGCGGACCGGGCCAAGCCCGGTGTGCCCTTCGGCGGCATATACCGCATGATCGATTTTGTGCTGTCCAACCTCGCCAACGGCGGGTTCCTCAAGATCGTCGTGCTGACCCAGTACAAGTCGCACTCGCTCGACCGGCACATCACCAAGACCTGGCGGATGTCGACGCTGCTGGGCAACTACGTGACCCCCGTGCCGGCGCAGCAGCGGCTGGGCCCGCGCTGGTTCGCCGGCTCGGCGGACGCGATCTACCAGAGCCTCAACCTGATCAACGACGAGAATCCCGACTACGTCATCGTCTTCGGCGCGGACCACATCTACCGCATGGACCCCAAGCAGATGGTCGACGACCACATCGCCTCGGGCGCGGCCGTCACCGTCGCCGGGATCCGTCAGCCCAAGTCGATGTCCGACCAGTTCGGCGTCATCGACGTGGGTGAGGACGGCAAGAAGATCCGCGCCTTCCGGGAGAAGCCGGTCGACGTCGAGGGCCTGCCCGACGCCCCGGACGAGATCTACGCGTCGATGGGCAACTACGTCTTCACCACCCGGGCGCTGTGCGAGGCGGTCACCGCCGACGCCCAGGACCCGGACAGCAAGCACGACATGGGCGGCAACATCATCCCCATGCTGGTGGCCAAGGGCGAGGCCAACGTCTACGACTTCCGCGACAACGACGTGCCGGGCAGCACCGAGCGCGACCGCGGCTACTGGCGCGACGTGGGCACGCTCGACTCCTTCTACGACGCCCACATGGACCTGATCGCGACGCTGCCGGTCTTCAACCTCTACAACATGGACTGGCCGATCTTCACCAACTACGGCTCCTGGCCGCCGGCGAAGTTCGTGCACGGCTACGACGACCGCCAGGGCCGCGCCGTCGACTCGATGATCTCCCCCGGTGTGGTGGTCTCCGGATCCCTGGTCGAACGCTCGGTGGTCTCCCCGAACGTCCGGGTGAACTCGTGGGCCCACGTGGAGGGCTCGGTCCTGATGGAAGGCGTCCAGGTGGGCCGGCGCGCGGTGATCCGCAACGCGATCATCGACAAGAACGTGCTGATCCCGGAGGACGCCAAGATCGGCGTCGACCTGGAGCGCGACCGCAAGCGCTACACGGTCTCCGACAGCGGCATCGTCGTGATCGGCAAGGGCCAGCGGATCGAGCCGTAGCCCCCACCCCGCGCGCCGCCTCCGCGGTCAGAGGCGGTCGCGCAGGGTCTGGCTCGGGGACACGCCGTAGCGTTCCCGGTAGGCACCCGCGAAGCGGCCCAGGTGGGTGAAGCCCCAACGGGTCGCCACCTCGCTCACGCTGACCTGACCCGGGCCGGCCCGGGTCAGCTCGGCGTGCACGCCTTCCAGCCGCAGCCTGCGCAGATAGGTCAGCGGGGGCACACCGACGTGCTGGCGGAAGGACTCCTGCAGCACCCGGATGCCGACGCCGGCGATGCCGGCCAGCTCGGCCGCCGTGAACGAGCGGCCCGGCTCGGCGTGCATCGCGTCCAGGGTCCGCTTCACCGTCCGCGGGCGCCGCGCGGTCGGCTGCCCCGCCAGGCCCTCGGAGAACGGATGCTCGACCGCCTGGGCCAGCCCGCTGATCACCAGCTCGCGCCAGCGGCGCAGCAGGTGCGGAAGGTGCGTCAGGCCGTCCGGCTGGCGGGTCTCGGCCAGCAGCAGCCGGACCAGCGCCAGCCAGCTGCGGCCCGGCCCGCCGGCGAGACCGAAGGTCGCCCCCAGCGGCAGCGGTGAGCCGACCTTGCGGTCCAGGGTCGCGTCCAGCTCGCGTTCCAGGGCCAGGCGGTCCACCTTGAAGCTGATCAGCCGGCAATCCGCCGACCAGCGCAGCGAGATGTCGCCGACCGGGCGGAACACCGCCGCCTGGCTCGGGTCGGCGGTGGTCGCCGCCCCGCGGTGCAGCACCTGCACCGCGCCGGTCAGCGGGGCCAGCACGTGGTACGCCGTCTCCAGGTTGCCGCTGTCGAGGCACATCTCGACCCCGTAGCTGATCTCGCCGATGGTGATCGGCCCGATCTGCGCCACCTCGCCGGAGAAGGTCACCTCGTCCGCGCTACCGGCCGGTTTGATCTCCAGCGGACCGTAGTACATCCGCCGGCAGAACGAACTCGCCTGTTCCACATCGGCCGTCCGGAGGCTGGCGGAAACCGCCACGTCCCCGTCCGGAGTTCCCGGACCGGGCTCCGGACCGGCCGCCCCTGCCGTGTCCATCCGCTCACCCTAGACCGACAGAGGCGTCACCGCGCGTCACACTTTGGCGGGTACCGGCCACTCGTACTCGGTGACCGAGCCGCTGCGCACGTCGACCTCGGCCAATGGGGTGACCGCGTCGCGCCAGACGACGTAACGCCCCTCGGCCAGGTTGTCGATGACGACGCTGAACAGCACGCCGTCGCGGACGTACCGGGCGCGGACCGCGGCGTGGGTGCGCGCCGCGGCGTCCCCGACCGGGCTCACCTCGATCTCGTGGCCGTGCAGGCTGCCCGGGGTGTAGATGACCAGGGCACCGATGCCGGCCCCGATGTTGAGCACCACGGTGCCCTGCCCGGACGGGTCGAGGGTGTGGTGGTGGTGCACGCCCGCGCTCACTTGTCCGCCGGCTCGGGGTTGTTGAAGCCGTCGAACGGCACCCCGAGGTACGGGAACTTCTTGAGCAGCTTCGAGCTGGCGTCCTTGGCGGACAGTCCCTGCTCGACCAGCGCGGCCGCGGCGTCCGGCTTGAACTTCTCGTCGACCAGCGGCACGGTCACCCCGGCGATGGCCCGCAGCGAGATCGACACGACGTCGTCGGCGACGCGGCGCCCGTTCGGGAAGCCGGCCAGGTCCCCGCCGAGGATGCCGAACGCGTTCGGGTCCTCCTTGGTCGGCGGGACGGCGGTGTTCAGCCGCAGCATGTCGGCCTGCACGTCACCGGTGTTGTTCTGGAAGTCGTCGATCAGCCCGTCCGGGATGCCGGTGAGCAGGATCGCCACCAGGTCGGCGCGGGCGGTCTTGGCCTTGTTGAGCGCGGCCAGGTTGTCGAACAGGCCCGGGTAGAGCACCGGCAGCAGCGCGCCCAGCTCCGGCTGCTCGACGAACTCGGCGAACCGCTTGTCCTCGCTCGGCGGCAGGCTGTTCCACAGGTCCTTCTGCGCCATCGGCACGATGACCTCGTTGAACAGCGGGTTGCCCAGCCGCGACACCTGGACCTGCGGGCCCACGTACACGTCGTCGTTGTCTCGTCTGCCGTGCCGGACCTGCACCTGGCGGCGGCTCGCGGAGGTCCAGACGCCGATGACGGCGCCCGGGTCGCGGCCGCGGACCTTCTTCTTGCCGTCCTTGCGCACGTAGTGCAGCGGCAGCTGGATGGCGATGCTGTGCACGTTCATCTTGTCGGTGGCGTTGACCGCCTTGCCGGCGTAGTTGAACAGCTTCTGCCCGACCAGGTGCTTGTCCTGGAACGGCCGCAGCGTGCCGAGGTCGAAGATCGCGCCCAGGTCGACGAAGAACGGGTCGGCCCGCTGGCCGGCGAAGACCTTCTCCCCGGTCTTCAGCTTGTGCACCGCGTCCTCGGCGAGCTTGTCGTAGTCCGGGATCGACAACGGGCCGACGTTGCAGGGCGGGCAGGGCAGCTTCTCGGCGAGCACGGTGTGCTTACCGGCCGAGTCCACCTTGGTGACCGAATAGAACTGCCGCCGGTTCCAGTTCTCGCTGTCGAGCGACTCGATCGGCCCGGTGTTGTACAGGAACGTGCGGTCGTTGCGCAGTTCGGTCCGGAAGCGGAACTGGTACGTCAGATCCGGGCGTCCGTCGCCGTTGGAGTCGACGTGGATCTCGTAGAGCACGTCGTCGCCGAACTCGAAGAAATTCGGGCCGCTGGCGGGCAGCTGCAACGGCACGTAGTTGGCGATCAGCGTGACGGTGTCCGGGTGGTCCGGGCTCACGAACGCGTACAGGTCGGCGCTGTCGGCGACCGGGTCCTTGCTGATCTCCGGCGCTTCACGGTGCGATGACATGAGACTTCCTTACTCAGGGATCGGGGGGCTGGGTGAGGAAGCGATTCAGGCGCGCTTGACGGCCTTGAGGAGCTTCTCGGCGAGGTCAGGGTCGGTCAGCGTCACCTTGGACCCGCCGGAGAACACGTCGAACGTGCCCTTCTTCGCGTCCCGCAGGGAAATCACCAGCGGCTCGCTGTCGCTCGAACCGGCCTTCTCGCCGGCGAGGCTCAGCCCGGCCACGCTGGCGCCGGCGGCGCCGACCCCCACGGTGGCGGCGATGGCAAGAACCCGACGGCGCGACAGGCGGTTAACCGCCCGCGTGCCGTAGTGGACACGACTCATGCTCGGCCTTTCGTCAAACGCTCCGGCGGTCTGCCGCCGTCGCGCGAATCGGGGTGATTGCCCGGGACTTATGTCGTCGACGTCCATCAGTACGAAGCCACCACCGCAGTAGTTCAAAGCAATTTCCCAGCAAAGGTTTCCTTCAGGTTGGCGGCGCCGCCGGACCGATGAATGCGCAGCTCAACCCGGGAAAGGCGAATTACTGGGAGCGTTTCCGGCGGGCCCGGATCCGGCGACTCACCGTTTCTCCACGACTCCGTCGGGTGATCTTGAGAGGGCCGCGTCCCAGGCAGACGACAATCTCGGCGGCGAGCCGCATCCGCTCCTCGGCACGGACCCGCTCGGCCAGCAGGTCACCGCGCCGGACGTGCTGTGGGTGCTCGGCTATCCGCGCTGGCCAACTACATCCTCGCGACGCTGCTGATCCTGGCGGCCGACGCGGTCGGCACCTCGGCGACCGCACCGGCTACGGCCGGGTGGTGCTGGCCGGGCTGGCCATCGGCGTGGTCCAGGCCGACCTGAGCCCGCTGTGGCTCAGCCGCTTCCGGTACGGCCCGCTGGAATGTCTCTGACGCTGCGTCACCTGGTGGCAGCGGGTCCCGCTGCGGCCGGACACGGTCAACGACGGGCGTCCTCGATCGCGCGTTGCAGCGCCCGGCTCACCTGGTTGAACACGCGGGGGTCGGCCGTGCTGTAGACGGTCACCCCGGCGTCCCCGCGGTACGCCGCCCGCAGCGCCCAGGACCGGGTGTGTGACGGCCAGCCCGCCAGCGCCAGGGCCGCCACGAGCGCGCCGATCCCGGCGTACCACTTGGCCGGCAGGTCGAACTGGACCCAGCCGGCGCCGGCCACGGCCAGCAGGATCGCGGCGATCACCCGGCCGAGCCGGCCGTCGTCCTGGCGCACCCGGGCGACCTGGTGCAGCTCGGCCACCACGAAGGCCTTCGTCGCCCCCGCCTGCCAGATGAACAGCTCGTCGGTGACGGCGGCGTCGGGCCCGCGGTAGTAGGTGCGCACATGTCAGTAGAGCAAGGTGCCGGGCGTGATCGCCATCGTCGTCAGTCCTGCAGCGCCACCGGCACCGGGCGCAGGTCGATCCGGACCGGGGTGCCGACCGTCAGTTCGGCCAGCGACTCGCCGCTGACCTGGGCGATCACCACGCTGTCGGCGACCTCGAGGGTGACCCGGCTGGTCGGGCCGAGGAATGCCGTGGACAGCACGCGGGCGGCGCCGCCGGGGTCCGGCACGACGCCGATCGACTCCGGGCGCACCAGGGCGGTGACCTCGGGGCCGCCCGTGGCCTTCTGGACCAGCGGCAGCCGGGTGCCGAGCACCGTCACCGTGTCGCCCTCGACGACGCCCGGCAGCCGGTTGCTCAGCCCGACGAAGTCCGCGACGAACGCGCTCGCCGGGCGCAGGTACACCTCGGCCGGGGCGGCCAGCTGCTCCAGCCGGCCGGAGCGCATCACCCCGACCCGGTCGGCGATGGCCAGCGCCTCCTCCTGGTCGTGGGTGACGAACAGGGTGGTGGTGCCGACCTCGGTCTGGATCCGGCGGATCTCGTCGCGCAGCTGCACCCGGACCTTGGCGTCCAGAGCGGACAGCGGCTCGTCGAGCAGCAGCACCTGCGGCTCGATGGCCAGCGCCCGGGCCAGCGCGACCCGCTGCTGCTGGCCGCCGGAGAGCTGGTGCGGGTAGCGGCCGGCGTGCGCGCTGATCCCGACCAGGTCGAGCATCGCCGCGGCCCGGTCGCCGCCGGAGCGCCGGCGCAGCTTCAGGCCGAACTGGACGTTCTCCAGCGCGGTCAGGTGCGGGAACAGGCTGTAGGCCTGGAACACCATGCCCATGTCGCGCCGGTTGGCCGGCAGCCCGGTGATGTCCTTGCCGCCGACCAGGACCCGGCCGCTGTCGGCGTCCTCCAGCCCGGCCAGGATGCGCAGCGCGGTGGTCTTGCCGCAGCCGGACGGCCCGAGCAGGGCGATCAGCTCGCCCGGCTCGATGTGCAGGTCCAGCCCGTCCAGGGCGTGCACGGCACCGAAGGTACGGCGCAGGTCGTTGAGGTGGACGGCGACACCGTTCATCGGGACGCCTTTCTGCGATCGCCGAACAGGGACAGGAGGAGCAGCAGCACGAACGCGAGGATGAGCGCGGCCAGCGACACCGCCACCGACATGGTCGCGCTGCTCTTGCCGAGCAGGTTGATCGCGACCTGCAGGTTGGTGCGGTTCAGCAGCGAGGCGATGGTGAACTCGCCCAGCACCAGCGCCACCGTGAGGAACGCGGCGGACAGCACGGCCGAGCGGATGTTGGGCAGCACCACCCGGGCCATCACGGTGAACCAGCTCGCGCCCAGCCCGCGGGCGGCCTCGGCGAGCGTCTTCACGTCGATCGCCGACAGCCCGGCGTCGATCGCCCGGTAGGCATAGGGCAGGACCAGGATCGTGTACGCGAACGTGAGCGTCAGCGACGAACCGCCGAGGAAGTAGTTGACCCACGCGTACACCGGCGCGAGCCCGACGACCAGCACGATGGCCGGGATGGTCAGCGGCAGCAGGCAGATGAACTCGACCAGCGGGCGCAGGCCGGGCAGCCGCAGCCGGACCCAGATCGCGGTCGGCACCAGCAGCACCAGCATGAGCAGGGCGGTGAACAGCGCCTGGCCCAGCGACGCGACGATCCCTTCGGCCAGGTCGGGGTAGGTCGCGCTGAGCTGCGGCCAGTCGGCAAGCAGCGACCAGGTGTTGCTGTCCCCGCGGGTGGTGAACTCCACCATGGCCGCGAGCGGCAGCAGGAAGAAGACCCCCATGACGGCCAGCACCGTCCAGCGGAACGTGGACTGCCGGCGGGCCCGGCGCGCCCTCAGCCCAGCCATCGCGCGGTCCGCTTCTGCAGCAGGGCGTACAGGGTCATCACCACGGCCACCACCACGACCATGCCCAGCGCCATCGCCTTGCCGAGGTTCTGCTGGCCGAGCACGACCTCGCTGGTCAGGGCGCTGCGGATCTGCAGCGGGACGATCGGGTTGCCCTGGCTGACCAGGGCGGCGGCGGTCGCGTAGGCCGAGAACGCGTTGGCGAACAGCAGCAGCGTGGAACCGAGGAACGCGGGCGCGAGCAACGGTCCGGCCACCTTGGTCCAGTACTGCCAGGTGGAGCCGCCGAGGCTCTCGGTGGCCTCGCGCCACTGCGGGCGGATGCCGTCGAGCGCGGGCAGGAACACGATCACCATGAGCGGGATCTGGAAGTAGGTGTAGACCAGCACCAGGCCCGGCAGCTCGAACAGCCAGACACCGCCCGAGTAGATGTCGGTGCCGAGCTGGTCGCGCAGGAACACGGTGACGAAGCCGGACAGGCCGACGGTCGCGATGAAGGCGAACGCCAGGGTGACGCCGCCGAACTGGGCCAGCACGCCGGAGGCGGCGGTGACCACGCGGCGCAGCAGGCCGCCTGGCTTGGCGGTGGCCAGCGCGTACGCGAGCACCGCGCCCAGGACCGCGCCGATGAGCGCGGTGACCGCCGAGAGCAGGATGCTGCGCCCGAACGCGTCCAGCACGTAGGAGTCGCCCAGGGCGGTCACGTTGGCGAGGGTGAAACCGCCGTCACCGGCGAACGCCCCGATCGCCACCACCAGGGTGGGGATGATCAGGAAGATGGTGACGTAGGCGAAGAACGGCAGGGTGCCGAGCAGGCTGCGCACCTGGTTCAGGCGCAGCCGGCCCCGGGGTGCCCGGACCGGCGGCACGGGTGCCGCCAGTTCCGGGCCGTCGAGGACGGTGGCCATGCTCAGCCGATGGCCTTGGCCCAGTTGGCCGCCAGGTACTCCTTGGCCTTGGCGGTCTGCGCCTCGGTCTGGAACACCGGGGTGCCCTCCACCTTGGGCAGGGCCGCGAACGCGGTGGCGTCGATCGTGCCCGCCTTGACCATCGCGTCGGCACGCACCGGGCGGGCGCCGCCCTTGAGCCACAGGTTCTGGCCCTCGTCGGAGTAGAGGAACTCCTCCCACAGCCGGGCGGCCGCCGGGTGCGGGGCGTCCTTGCTGATGGCCTGCACGTAGTACGAGCCGAGCACCGCACCGGCGGGCACGACGGTCTTCCACTGGATCTTGCCGGTGAGCTTGGCGCCCTGCGCGACGTTGAGGTAGTCCCAGTCGATGACCACCGGGGTCTGGCCGGATTCCACCGTCGCCGGGGTCGGGTCGACGGGCAGGAAGTTGCCGGCCTTCTTCAGCTGGGCGAAGAAGTCGACACCGGGCTTGATGTCGTCGGCCGAGCCGCCGTTGCCGAGCGCGGCCATCGCGACGCCGGCGAACGCGGCACCGGCCTGGGTCGGGTCGCCGTTGAGCGCGACCTTGCCCTTGTACTCGGGCTTGAGCAGGTCGGCCACGCTCGCCGGGGCGGGCACCTTGGCGCTGTCGTAGCCGATCGACATGTAGCCGCCGTAGTCGTTGGTCCAGGTGCCGTTGGCGTCCTTGAGCGTGTCCGGGATGTCGGCCCAGGTCGCCACCTTGTACGGGGCGAACTTGGCCACGTTGGCGGTCGCGACGGCGCTGCCCAGGTCGAACACGTCGGGCGCCTTGTCCTGGCCCTTGAGCTGGTCGGCGGCGTTGATCTCGTCCTGGCTCGACGCGTCCGGCTGGGCCGAGTTGACCTTGATGCCGTACTTGTCGCCGAAGGCCTTGATGATCGCGCCGTAGTTGGCCCAGTCCGGCGGCAGCGCGATGACGTTGAGCTGGCCCTCCTTCTTGGCCGCCGCGACGAGCGCGTCCATGCCACCGAGGTCGGCGGCGCTGGCGGCGGTGGCCGCCCCGGTGCCGCTGGAAGCGCTCTCCTTCTCGGGCGGGGAGCAGGCCGTCAGGCCGGCGAAGGTCGTGACCGCCAGCAGGGCCGCGGCGGTACGGGCAAGGGTCCGCACGTGAATTCCTCCATCTCAAGGGCATCCGCCGGTCCGGCGGTGCCGCTGTGGATCATGAGAGTACGGGGTGTCGGGCGGGCGGGCGGCAGACGACGGTCAGGCGTCGGCGGCCTGAATGACAGCCGCCACGAGCTGGTCGTTCTCCACGGCGCCGCCGCCGTGGGGCTGAGCCAGCCGGTCGCGGACGTAGCCGTACGCGAGGTCGCGGCTCGGGTCCGCGAAACCGAGCGAGCCGGCCGCACCGGAGTGACCGAACGCGGCCGGGCCGAGGAACGGGTAGGGGGTCGTCATGGCCTCGAAGCCGAGGCCGAACTGAGCGCCGGAACCACCGGACAACAGATCCGGGGCGGTGCCTCCGGCAGTGCCGAAATCGGCCGCGGTCGCCGGGCGCAGCAGCGGTTCCCTGCTGTTGAGGCCAGACACGGCCGCAGCATACAGCCGCGCGACCCCCCGGGCGTTCCCGACACCACCGGCCGACGCCTGGCCCTGGGCCCGCACCGTGCGACTGTTGGCGAAAACGGTCAGATCGGTCGGCGGGTCGGCGTGCAGGTTCAGCGCGATGCCGGTCAGGCTGCGCGGGTCCGGCCCCGGCTCACGCCCGACCGGCGGGGCCAGCGGACGGAACCGCGGTTCGAGCTCCGCGGGCAGGCCCAGATACAGATCGATGGCGTACGGGCCCCGCACGCGCTGCTCGTACGTCTGCTGCAGCGACCGGCCGGTCACCCGGCGCACGATCTCCCCGGTCAGCGCGCCGATGACCAGGGCGTGGTAGCCGTAACCGGAACCGCGCGGCCAGTACGGCCGCTGCTTGGCCAGCCGCTCGGCGATGATCCGGTCGTCGGCGAGCTCGGCCGGTCCGAAGCCGCCGTCCACCCCGATCAGCCCGGCCCGGTGCCCGAGCAGCTCCCGCACGGTCACGTCCGGGATGAACTGCGGCCAGTAGTGCCGCACCGACCGGTTCACGTCGATGGCGCCGTCCTGCGCGAGTAGGGCCACCACCAGGAACGCCGCGCCCTTGGTGACCGACAGCAGGCCCATCAGCGCGTCCGGGTCCACGGTCCAGAGGTCGACGACCGGCCGCCCGTGCCGGTACACGGCGAGCTGGGCGCCGACGTCACCGAGGCGGGCCATCTCCGCGGCGAAGACCTCCCGGACCTTCTCGTAGCCGGGAGCGACTGTTCCCTGCACCAGCGACATAGAAGGCCCCCTTCCGCTCGCACCATAGTGACGCAAACCGGGTACGGAAGTCTCCCCTGCCACGCGGCCGCCGGGCGGGAGCGGCCGGTCGGGTCAGGCGTCCCGGCGGGCCACCGCGACGGTCGCGGCGGTGAGCGCGGCGACCGTCCACGCGGCCGGCAGCCACAGGCCGTCGTCGAAGCGGTCCCGCACGAACGGTCCGAGCACGTAGTAGTAGCCGAGCACCACCACGACCGCCGCCAGGGCGTGGCGCAGCAGAGTCCCCACGGCCGCGGCCAGCAGCGTGGTGAGCACCAGGTAGACCGGGTCACCGGTGCCGGCCAGGAGCACGGTGACGACCGCGACCGGCACGGTGAGCAGGGCGAGCACGAGGGACCTGGTCACGTGCAGGCGGGCCCGGCGGGGCGAGCAGAGCAGCGTGGTGCGGATCTGAGCGCCGTCGTACTCGGAGGTGGCGGCGAGCACACCCAGGACGAGGAAGCCCGCACGAGCCGGCGGGATCGGATCCGGGCCGCCCTCGGCGGCCAGCGTGATCAGGGCGGTCACGACCCAGGTGAGGGCCACGGTCAGAGCCAGGGCGGGCAGGGTGACCAGTTTGAGCAGCTCGGCCCGGGCCGTGTTCACGCGTCGCGCCGACCGAAGACGTAGGCGGCGACCGCCAGCAGGGCGGCGACCCAGGCGCCCATGACCAGGCCGGCCGTCACCGGGGTCAGATCGACCGCGGGATCGCGGGGCTCGATGAACATCTGGGCGCCGGCCAGGTCCGGCAGGTAGGCCGCCAGCGGCGTGACCTTGCTGAGCAGGTAACTGACCGAGACGACGGTGGAGTTGACGATCAGGACCGTCAGCGGCAGGACGCCGCTGCGGGTCAGCAGGGTGATCCCGTACGCCAGCAGCCCGTCCAGCACCCAGTAGCCGACGACCCCGGCGATCCGCGGCCCGGCACCGCCGGTGAGCACCCCGGCCACCGCCAGGGTGACCACCGCGCTGACCGCCGCCGTGACCGCCACGCTCAGCACGACCGCCCCGGTCTTGGCCGCCAGCAGCCGCAGCCGCGAGGGCACACAGAGCAGACTGGTCGCGATCTGACCGCCCCGGTACTCACTGCCGGCGGCGACCGTGCCGAGCACGAGCGGCCCGAGCACCCCGACGGTCAGTTCCAGGAAGCCGGTGTCGGCCCCGGGCGCCACCGTCCGCGAGTTGAGGAGCACCACCAGTGGCGGCAGGAGCAGGCTCAGCGCGACCGCCACCCAGACCGCGGGCAGCCCGGCCAGCTTCAGCAGTTCCGCCCTCACCACGGGCCGCGCGTCCCGGTCGAGGTGAGCGCGAAATAGGCGTCCTCCAGGGTGGGATGGTCGCCGGTGACCTCGGCCAGGGTACCGGCGGCGATGATCCGGCCCCGGTCGATGACCACGACGTCGTCCACGGTCTCGGCCAGCTCCCCCATCAGGTGGCTGGAGAGCAGCACCGTCGCGCCCTGCGCGGCCCGCCGGCGCAGGAACTCCCGCATCCACCGGATGCCGCCCGCGTCCAGGCCGTTCACCGGCTCGTCGAGCACCAGCACCGCCGGCTCCCCGAGCAGGGCCGCCGCCAGCCCGAGCCGCCGGCCCATGCCCAGCGAGTACGTGCCGACCCGCTTGCCCGCCGCCGCGCGCAGGTCGACCAGGTCGAGCACCTCGTCGACCCGCGAGCGCGGCAGGCCGTTGCTGGCGGCGACCCAGCGCAGGTGCGCGCGGCCGGTCCGCGAGCGGTGCGCCCCGCTGCCGTCGAGCAGGGCGCCGACCACGGTCAGCGGCCGCCGCCACTGCGCGTAGGGCCGCCCGGCGACCAGCGCCGTGCCGCGCTGCGCGCGGTCCAGGCCGAGCAGGATGCGCAGCGTGGAGGACTTGCCCGCGCCGTTGGGGCCGAGGAAGCCGGTCACCCGGCCGGGGCGGGCCGTGAAGCCGACGTCGGTGAGGACGGTGGCCCGGCCGCGGCGTTTGTGGACGTGCTCGATGGTGATCACCGCACCAGTCAAGGCGCGGGCCGGGCCGGGCACATCGGACCGGGGTCGGGACCGCGATATCGGACCGTGGTCCGACGCCGGGCGCGCGGAGCGCACGTAGGGTGCGGGGGTGCAGGAGGTACGGCAGCGGCCCGCCCGCCGGTCCGGGGTCTGGCCGGTCACCGGATCGGCCCTGGCCGCCCTGGTGCTGATGCTGCTGATGGTCGGCGCCGACGGGGTGCCGGCGGTGGTGCTGCCGCCACTGATCGCCGTGGGCGCGGTGGTGCTGGCGGCCTGGGCGATCCGGCGCAGCCACACCGACCGGGTGGCGTACGAGGCCCGGCTGACCCGCTGGGCGGCCGCCGAGGCGGTGCTGGCGGAACGCCTGCGCCTGGCCGGGGACCTGCACGACATCGTCTCGCACGGCCTGGGACTGATCACCGTGCGCGCCGCGGCGGCCCGGCTGTCCGGCGATCCCGGCGAGGCGCGCGAGGCGCTGTCCGACATCGAGACCGCCGGCCGCGAGGCCACCGGCGAGCTGCGCCGGATGCTGACCGTGCTGCGCACCGCGGACCAGGCCGGGCCGCGCCGGCCGCTGGAGAACCTCACCCAGTTGCCGGCGATCGTGTCCGGCGCCGAGGCGGCCGGAGTGCGGGCCCGGCTGACGCTCGACCCGGTAGGCCCGGTGTCGCCGGGGGTGCAGGTGGCGATCTGCCGGACCGTGCGGGAGGCACTGCACAATGTGGCCCGGCACGCCGGTCCCAGCGACGCGCGGGTGCACGTGTACCGCGACGGCGACACGGTCGTGACCAGCGTGCACGACAGCGGCCCGGACGGACCCTGGCCCGGCACGCCCGGCGCCGGCCACGGGCTGATCGGCGTACGGGAACGCGTCACCGGTCTCGGCGGAACCCTGCACGCCGGGCCGGTCGAGCAGGGTTTCCGGGTGGTCGCGCGGATCCCCGACCGGGCTGGCGGATGAGCGCCGTACGGGTGCTGCTCGCCGACGACCAGCCGCTGCTGCGCCGCAGTCTCGCGCTGGTCATCGACAGCGCGCCGGACCTCGCGGTGGTCGGCCAGGCCGGTGACGGCGCCGAGGCGCTGGAGGTGGCCCGACGCACCCGGCCCGACGTGGTGCTGATGGACGTGCGGATGCCCCGGCTCGACGGGTTGCAGGCCACCCGGCGCATCTGCGCCGCCCCGGAGCTGGCGGCCACCCGGGTGGTGGTGCTGAGCATGTTCGAGCTGGACGAGTACGTCCATGCGGCGCTGCACGCCGGGGCCTCGGGCTTCCTGCTCAAGGACGCCCGGCCGGAGGACCTGATCACCGCGATCCGCCGGACCCACGCGGGCGAGTCGCTGTTCGCCCCGTCCATCCTGACCCGGCTCGTCGAGCACTACGTCGCGGTGCCGCGCCCGCCCCGCCCGGCCGCGCCGCCGCCGCTCACCGCGCGGGAGACCGAGGTGCTGACGCTGATCGGCCGCGGGCTGTCCAACGACCAGATCGCCGCGCGGCTGACCATCTCCGTCAAGACGGTCAAGACCCACGTGTCGCACCTGCTCACCAAGCTGGCCGCCCGCGACCGGGCGCACCTGGTGATCGCCGCCTACGACGCCGGCCTGGTCACGCCCCGGCCACGCTGAGGCGGATCACTGCTCCGCGCGCACCTCGGCGTGGTGCTCGGCCAGCGCGTCGTTCATGCCCTGCAGGAAGCGGCGCACCAGGGCCAGGTCCTCGTCGCTGAAGCCGGCCATCACGTCGTCGGTGCGCTTGCCCAGGGGGCCGAAGAACTCCAGGGCCAGGGCCATGCCGGGCTCGCCGTAGCGCAGGTGCACGACCCGGCGGTCGGTGCTCTCCCGGGTGCGGCGCAGGTGCCCGGCGCGTTCCAGCCGGTCGATGGCGGCGGTGGTGGCGCCCGAGGACAGCCCGATCGCCTCCCCGAGCCGGCCCGGGGTCAGCGGCGCGCCCCGGCCCTCGGCGTGCATCACCGCGATCAGCGCCTGCAGGTCGGTGGGGTGCAACCCGTGCCGCTGCGCGAACGCGTGCCCCACGTGCTGCGCCTCGACGCTGTACGTGCGCATCAGGTTGACGATCTCCTCGCGGAGCCTGTCCCGCTCCGTCTTACGCGCCCGGTACACCCGCTCAGTGTTGCAGATGCCGTCGCATTGGTGGAGACTCTCGATGGTCGAGATTCTTTGCCGTGGAGGAATGATGGTGCTTCGGACACTCACCGGACGGCTCACCGCATGGCTGGTGCTCGTGGTCGCCCTGCTGCTCGGCGGCGCGGTCATCGCGAGCGCGGGCGAGGTCCGCACCGCCAACGACCCGACCGCGTCCCTGCCGTCGGCGGCCGAGTCGACCAGGGTCGCCGCGCTGCAACGGCAATTGCCGTCGGGACAGACCAACCCCGCCCTGGTCGTCTACAGCCGCGACGGGCAGGCGCTCACGGCCGGAGACGTGGCGAAGATCGAGGCGGACGCCAAGGCGTTCGGGACGCAGAGTCCGCCGGTGTTCTCCGACAAGCGGGACGCGGCGCTGGTCGCCGTGCCATTGCCCGCCGACGCCCCGGCGGACCGGACCATCGCCGCGGTGGCCGAACTGCGCGACACCGCGCGGGCCGGGCTGCCGGCCGGGCTGACCGCCCAGGTCACCGGGGGCGCCGGGTTCGCCGCCGACATCGCGGACAGCTTCACCGGCGCCAACACCAACCTGCTCCTCGTGACCGTGGTGGTCGTGGCGCTGCTGCTGCTGATCACGTACCGCAGTCCGGTGCTCTGGCTGGTGCCGCTGGCCGTGGTCGGCATCGCCGACCGGATGGCCAGCGGGCTGGTCGCCCTGCTCTCCCGGCACACCGACCTCACCATCGGCGACTCCACCGTCGGCATCGTCACGGTCCTCGTGTTCGGCGCGGGCACCAACTACGCCCTGCTGCTCATCTCGCGCTACCGCGAGGAGCTGCACCGCCACGCCGACCGGCGCGAGGCCATGCGCCGGGCCCTGCGCGGAGCCGGACCGGCCATCGCGGCCAGTGCCGTCACCGTCGTGCTGAGCCTGCTCACCCTGCTACTGGCCGGCCTCGGCGACACCGTGGCCCTGGGCGTCACCGCGGCCCTGGGCATCGCCGTCGCCGCGCTCTTCGCCCTGATCGCCCTGCCCGCCGCACTGGTGGTCTGCGGCCGGGGCCTGTTCTGGCCGTTCATCCCGCGCGTCGGCGCGGGCGGCGCCGAGCAGGAACGCGGCATCTGGGCCCGGGTCGGCCGCGGCGTGGCCCGCCGCCCCGGCCTGGTCACCGTGGTCTCGCTGGTCGTGCTCGGGGTGCTGTCCACCGGCCTGGCCGGCACCCGGCTCGGGCTCTCGCAGACCGAGCAGTTCCGCGTCGAGGCCGAGTCCGTCGACGGCCTGACCACCCTGAGCCGCTACTTCCCGGCCGGGGCCGCGGACCCCACCGTGGTGATCACCTCACCGGCCACCGCCGACCAGGTCCTCGCCGCGGTGTCCGGCACGCCCGGGGTGGCCCAGGCCCGGATCGCCGAGCGGGCCGGGCTGACGGTCAGCATCACCGCGGTGCTGACCGCCGCGCCCGACACCCCGCAGAGCTACGGGACCATCCGGGCGCTGCGCGCCGCGGTCGGTGACGACGCCCTGGTCGGCGGGAGCGTGGCGATCGCGATGGACACGCGCGACGCGTCCCGGGTGGACCTGCGGGTGATCGTGCCGGTCATCCTGCTCGTGGTGCTGCTGGTCCTCGGGCTGCTGCTGCGCGCGGTCGTCGCCGCCCTGCTGCTGATCGGCACGGTCATCGCCAGCTTCGTCGCCGCGCTGGGCGCCGGCTCCTGGCTGTTCCGCGAGCTGCTGGGCTACCCCGGCCTGGACAACCAGGTGCCCCTGTACGCGTTCCTGTTCCTGGTGGCTCTCGGCGTCGACTACAACATCTTCCTGGTCACCCGGGCCCGGGAGGAGGCCGTGACCCGCGGCACCCGGGCCGGGATGATCCACGCCCTGGCCGCGACCGGCGCGGTGATCACCAGTGCCGGCATCCTGCTCGCGGCGGTGTTCGCGGTGCTGGGCGTGCTGCCGATCATCACGCTCACCCAGATCGGCGTGATCGTCGGCCTCGGCGTGCTGCTGGACACCCTGCTGGTGCGGACGGTCCTGGTCCCGGCGCTGGCGACGCTGCTGGGGGACCGGTTCTGGTGGCCGGCCGACCCGGCCGCCCCGCACCGCGCCCGCCAGACGGGCGCGGTGGAGCAGCCGGCGGCGGTGGCATGAGCGCGGACGGGCTCGCCGCCGTCGAGACGGTGCTGACCGGGGCGCTCGACAGTGTCCCGGCGTCCCTGCGGGAGCCGTGCCGGCGGATCGCGCACGCCGGCGGCGCACGGCTGCGGGCCGGGCTCGTGCTGGCGGTCGCCGGCCGGGCCTGGCCCGGCACGTCCCGGCGCACGGCCACCGCCGCGGCGGCCGTCGAGCTGCTGCATCTGGCCGGCCTCGTGCACGACGACCTGATGCACGAGGCGCCGGTACGCAGCGGCGTGCCCACCGTCAACGCCAAGGAAGGCACCGCTGTCGCCCTGCTCGCGGGCGACCTGCTGATCGGACTCGCCCACCGGCTCGGTGCCACCGCCGGGGCCGGCCCGCTCCTCGGCGACGCCCTGACCGAGCGCTGTACCGGGTCGGTCCTCGAGGCCGACAACCGCTTCCACCCCGAGGTGAGCGCGACGACGGCCCTGCGCATCGCCGAGCTGAAGACCGGCACCCTGCTGGCCGCGGCCGGCCGGCTCGGCGCGCTGGTCACCGCGTCGCCGGAGGACGGACTACACGAGTACGGCCTGGCGTACGGCACCGCGCTGCACCTGCTGGAGGACGTCCGCGATCCGGGCCCGTCCTTCGCCGCGGGGATCGTCACGCTGCCCGCCGTGCACGCCCTGGCCGCCCGTCCGGAACTGCGCCGCCTGCTCCGTCCGGGGCTGGCCGGGGCGCACCGTCAGCACGCCGGCGAGCTGCTGGCCACCGGCGTGCCACCGGCCCTGACGACGATCGGGCAGTTGGTGGAACAGGCCGCCGCAGCCCGGCCGGACCTGGCGGACATGACGAAGCGGTGCCGGGACAGTCAGCTCTCGCTGATGCCCCGGCACCGCCCCGTGCTCAATTCGTGAGCGTGCCCCGCAGCAGGCTCTTGCCGGAATGCGCGGCGTCACCGTCGTACGCCTCCGCGGAGACGTCCACCAGCCGGTAGCGGTTGAGATCCGCACCCGGCGGCAGCGGCAGCACCACGTCGGCGGCACCCGAGAGCGCGGCGCTGGACAGATTGCCCATCGCCATCATCCTCGTCATGTCGTCCGGATCGATGAGCCACACCTCGTAGTAGCCGGTCGTCAGTGGCAGGTTGCGCACGTCGAGGCGCAGCTTGCTGCCCTCGATGACCTCCGCCGCTCCCCCGGCCGCCACCGGCGCACCGCCGAGCCGGCCCAGACTCGCCTTGGCGGTCACCGCGGGCGGTTCCGGACGGTCGGTGAAACGCTGCACCGTGACGGTGCCGGCGATGGCGAGCACTGCAGCGGCCGCCGCCGCGAGCACGGGCAGGACCCAGCGCCGTTCCCGCCGTTGCGGCAGGCGCCGCACGGGTGCGGTCACCGCGGCCTCGATGCCCGCCCACACGCGCTCGGGCGGCGGCGGCAGCGCCCGCAGGCCCTGCGTCTCCGCACCCAGCTCGGCCACGTGCCGCAGGTCGTCGATCTCCGCACTGCACCCCGGGCACTCGGCCAGGTGGACGGATTCGTCGCTGTCCGCCGTTTCCTCAGAGAGCGCGAGAAGGACCAGCCGATCGGGATCCAGATGCTGCACCGTCCACCTCCCACCGTCGCCGTAGATTCGCCATGCCCCGCCGGATATGACTCTTGACCGTGCCCAGGGGCAGTCCGGTGAGAGCCGCTATCTGCGGATGAGTCAGGTCGTCGTAGAACGCCAGCTCCAGGCTGCGCCGTTGCTCGGCAGGCAGCTGGGCCAGCTCGTCGGCCACCACCAGGCGGTCCAGCACGCGTTCCGGGCTCTCCTCGTCGGCGACGGGCTGGGCCCGCACCGTCGTGGCCACCCGCTCCTCGCGGGCCGCCGAGCGCAGCCGGTCGACCGCCTTGCGCCGGGCTATGCCGAGCAACCAGCCGAGCATCCCGCCACGTTCCGGATCAAACGTACCGCGACCTTGCCAGGCCGCCACGAAGGTCGTCTGCGTCACGTCCTCCGCGTCGGCGCGGTTGCCCAGCAGGCGTACGCCGAGATAGAGAACCGCGCCGCCATAGCGGTCGTACGCCAGGCGCAGCGCATGCTCGTCGCCCGCCCGGAAGCGTTCGGCGAGTTCGTCGTCGGGATTCATCGGCCCCCTTTCCACCTGCTCATTCGCTCCCCGGCCGGGCCGTGGATGCAGTGCGGTCAATTTTCTTCAGGTGCATCCAGCCGCCCGGTACGCAGCGAAACCACCGGTTGTCCGTACCCGGATACCCACTCGCTAGGAGAATTAGATGCGCCTCGTGCCCCTGCGCCGCGTGACCGCCGTCGGCGCCGCCACCCTGATCGCCTTCGGCGGTCTCGGTGCGCTGACCGCCACTCCGGCCTTCGCCGCCACCTCCCAGGTCTCCGTTGTGCACGGCATTCCCGGGCAGAACGTCGACGTGTACGTCAACGGTGAGAAGACCCTGCCGGACTTCGCCCCCGGCAAGGTCGCGGGCCCACTGTCGCTGGAGGAGGGCAGCTACGACATCGTGCTGACCGAGCCCGGTGACGATATCAGTCAGGCCCTGCTCAAGGTGGACGACGCGGAGATCCCCGGCGGCGCCGACATCAGCCTGGTGGCGCACCTGAGCGCGACGGGCGAGCCGGCGCTGACCCCGTTCGCCAACGACGTCAAGAAGGTCGCCGCGGGCCAGGCCCGGATCATCGTGCGGCACACCGCCGCGGCCCCGGCCGTCGACGTCCGCGCGGGCGGCCAGCCGGTCTTCGAGGACCTGACGAACCCGAAGGAGGCGAAGGCGGACCTGCCGGCCGGTTCGGTCGAGGCCGACGTGGTGCTGGCCGGCACGGACACCGTGGCCATCGGCCCGGCGGACCTGAACCTCAAGGAGGGCACCGCGACGATCGTCTACGCGGTCGGCTCGGCCGAGGACGACAACCTCGACCTGGTCACCCAGTCCATCACCGGGCTGCACTCCGCGCCGGGTGGCGTGCCCAGCGGCAGCGGCGGCATGGCCGACCAGAGTCTCGGTGCCGCCTGGTACGCGCTGGCGGTGGCCGGTCTGCTGATGCTCGCCCTCGGCGTGCGCCGGCTGGTGCCGGGTCGCCGATGACCGTCGGATCTCCGGGCGCGTCCCGCAAGGGCCGCGCCCGGCTCCTCGTCGTGGCCGGGCTCGTGCTGCTGATCGTGGTGGGCGTGGTCGCGTACCTGTCGCGGCCGGAGCCGTCCGTCGGCTCCTCGGCGGTCGCCGCCCTGGAGTCCGCGACGCCCACCGCCTCGTCCGCTCCCCCGGCCGCGACCGCTGTGCCCGAGGCGACGGCACCGGCCGAGGAGATGGCTCCGGCCCGGCTGCGGATCCCCGCCCTCGATCTGGACGCCACCGTGGCCGAGGTCGGCGTCGACGCCGACAGCGGTGAGTTAGACGTCCCGCCCAGCGTCGACCGGGTCGGCTGGTACCGCTTCGGCCCGGGAATGACCGCGACGGCCGGGTCCATCGTCGTCGCCGGCCACGTGGACAGCGCCGATCAGGGAAAGGGTGCATTCTTCCGGCTGAGCAGCCTGGAACCGGGTGACAAAATGACGCTGGCCGGGCCCGGCGGCACGGACCGCGCATTCAAGGTCGTCGCCCGGGAAAGGTACAGCAAGACCCGCATTCCCCTGGACAAGTATTTCGCCCGCGACGGCGCGCCGCGGCTGACGCTGATCACCTGCGGCGGGCCGTTCGACAGCAGGACCGGCCACTACCGCGACAACATCGTCGTGACCGCGGAACCCGTGTCCTGACAGCGATCTGCCCGCTCGGGCGACACCCGGGCGGGCAGATCAGCGGGTACTCTCACGGCAACGGCCCGTGTCCGCCGCCTCCCCCGTTCGGTGGAGGCGGGACATCGGCCGAACGGTGGATGCCGAGGGTTCGGAACGGGACCCATATTTTTGCATTAATTCGACCCTAAGAAAGCCTCAATTTTCGCTGGGAAATTGGTGTGGGCGGCCGTTGGCTCTTAACGTCTGCATGCCGGTATCCGGCCGGGCCGCCACAGGGGCTCGCGGACCGGCTCATCCGCCAATGAAATGGTTACAGAAGAGGTGCCACCCATGCGAAGGCCGACTTACCGTCGGGCCGCCCAGCGCCGGGGCCCGGACCGTCGCATCATCGCCGCGGTCGCCGTACTGATCGCCTTCGGCGGGGTGGTCGGTGTCACGCAGATCTCCAACGCGGACGAGAGCAAGACGGTGGCCTGCGAGGCCCCCGCCGCCGGCCCGGCCGCGCCGGCCGGCAAGAGCGCCGCGACGGACCCCAAGGTCGGCACCTACACGGACAAGGACGGCGACGTCCAGCACAAGGGCGACGGCCAGCTGGCCAAGGGTGAGCAGGCCCCGAAGCCGCAGCCGGTCGAGAACTGCACCACCGGCAAGACGACCGCCAAGCAGGTCAACGGTCTGCAGATCCTCGGCAACAGCTGCGAGGACAGCGACCTCGACCCGCACGACGGCTTCCAGAACGGCAACCGCTGCGTCTCCACCGAGTTCGGTGAGGTCGGCGAGCAGGCCAGGAACCCGACGCTGCTGATCACCGACTTCCCCGAGTCGGTGCAGGCCAACACGCCCTTCACGCTGAAGGTCAGCACCCGCAACCTGGTCCGCGACCGCTTCCTCGCGGCCGGCCAGGGCGGCTACTACGTGGAGAGCTCGGTGCTCACCGCGGAAGGTCTGGTCCGCGGCCACTTCCACACCGCCTGCCGGATGCTCTCCGCCACCGACGAGGCGCCCGACCCGGCCCCGGTGCCCGCGTTCTTCGTGGCCACCGAGGACCGCAAGGGCGGCGCGCAGCCCGACACCGTCACGATTCAGGTCCCGGGGCTGCCGCAGGAGGGCATCGCCCAGTGCGCCTCGTGGGCCGGCGACGGCTCGCACCGGATCCCGATGATGCAGCGCGCCAACCAGACCCCGGCCCTGGACGCGGTCCGCGTCAAGGTCGAGGGCGGCGACGAGGAGCCTCCCGCCGAGGAGGAGCCTCCGGCGAACCCGCCCGCCGACAACGGCGGCAACAACGGTGGCAACAACGGCGGCGGTGGCAACAACGGCGGTGACCAGGGTGACGGCGGCCAGAACAACGGCGGCGGCGACCAGGGTGACGGCGGCCAGAACAACGGCGATGGCGACCAGGGTGACGGCGATCAGGGTGACGGCGGTGCGGTGAACCCCGGCGCGACCGCGACCCCGAAGACCGGGTCCGGCACGACACCGCCGAAGACCGGCACCGTGACGATTCCTCCGAAGAACGACGCCAGTGCACCGAAGCCCGGCAAGACCACCAAGCCGGCGCCCGCCGCCAAGCCGGAGAAGGCCGACGAGCCGGAGAAGGCAGCCGACGACGAGTCGGCCGGCGACAACGCGGACACCGCCGAGCCGGCCCAGGCGCTGGCCGGCAAGACGACCAGGCCCAAGGCGACCGAGGAACCGGCGGCCCAGGTCCTGTCCGACGGCAACAGTGATGACGGCGCGCCGGACCTGCAGGCCGAGCAGAACGTGCAGACCGAGGACGAGTCGAAGCTGGCCCTGACCGGAGCCAACTCGATGACCTTCATCCTGGGCGGCGCGTTGCTGATCCTCTGCGGAGCGGTGGTCCTGGGCGCGACCCGGCGCCGCCGGGCCGCGGCCCGCAACTGACGACAGCGGCAGATGTTCGCGCGGTCACCGATCCGGTGACCGCGCGAACTGCCGTTCCGGCCGGCGGTTAGGGTCCAGCCCGTGCCAGGGATCAAGAGAACGACGCCGGCCGGCTGCACGGTCACGGTGTGCCGGGACTGCTGCTGCGGCAACGCCCGCAAGCACCCGAAGGTCGACCACGACGGCCAGTTGGTCCGGCTGCGCGAGTCGCTGCCGGCCCCGCATCAGGTACGGGTGAGCGAATGCCTGGACGCCTGCGCGGAGGCGAACGTCATCGTGGTCCACCCGGAGCCCGGCGCCCGCCGCCGGGGAGCCCGGGCGGTGTGGTTCGGCCTGGTCGGCGACGACGCGGTCGAGGAGGACATCGCGGCCTGGGTCCGCGCGGGCGGCCCGGGCGTGGCCCCGATGCCGGCCATCCTCGAACTCTCCGTCCTGCGCCGCTGATCCACCGACCCGGCCCGCCCGAGGTGGGCCGGCGGCTTCAGAGTTCGGCCGGGGCCGGTTCGCGGATCAGCAGGCCGGGCACCGAGGCCGCGTCGCCGGGACGGCCGAACAGGTAGCCCTGGCCCTGGTCGCACCCGATCTGCCGGAGCATCATCCACTGGCCCTCGGTCTCGATGCCCTCGGCCACGGTCTGCAGCCGCAGCGCCTGCCCGAGGGCCACCACCGCGTCCACCAGCGCCACGTCGTCCGCGTCGGTGTCCACCTGCTCCACGAACGTCCGGTCGATCTTGATGATGTCGACCGGGAGCTGCTTGAGGTAGTTCAGCGACGAGTAGCCGGTGCCGAAGTCGTCGATCGCCAGCCGGACGCCCAGCGCCCGCAGCGCGCGCAGCGTCTCGATCGCCCCGGTGATGTCCTCCATCAGCATCGACTCGGTGATCTCCAGGGTCAGCGAACCGGCCGGGATGCCGGCGTCGCCGATCGCCGCCGCCACGTCCGCGACCAGGCCGGCGTACTGGAACTGCCGCGCGGACAGGTTGACGTTGACCTTGAGTCCGGCCGCGGCCGGCGTCTCGCGGCGCCAGCGCGCCAGCTGCGCGCAGGCCTCGCGCAGGACCCACCGGCCGAGCGGCACGATCAGGCCGTTGGCCTCGGCCGTCGCGATGAACTGGTACGGGCTGAGCAGCCCGTCCTCGGGATGCTGCCACCGCACCAGCGCCTCGACCGCGGTCGTCCGCTGCGTGGCCAGGTCCACCACCGGCTGGTAGAGCAGGACGAACTGCTCCTGCTCCAGGCCCAGCTCCATGTCGACGCGCTGCTGCGCCTCCTCCAGCACCGACCGCGACATCGACGGGGAGAACACCGCGTAGGCGTTGCGGCCGGCCCGCTTGGCGGCGTACATCGCCAGGTCGGCGTCGCGCAGCAGTTGCCCGGCGGGCAGGTCGCCGCTGGCGATGCCGATGCTCAGCGAACAGGTCACGTCGCGGCTGTCCAGCCGGACCTGCTCGCGGCCGGCCAGCAGCAGCCGCTCGGCCAGCGCGACAGCGTCAGCCCCGTCCAGGTCCTCGACCAGGATGGCGAACTCGTCCCCGCCGAGGCGGGCGAGGGTGTCGCCGGGGCGCATCTCCGCGCGCAGCCGCCCGGCCAGGGTCGCCAGCAGTTCGTCGCCGGCGCTGTGCCCCAGGTTGTCGTTGACCAGCTTGAAGTCGTCCAGGTCGATGAGCAGCACGGTGACGCCACCGCCGGCCCGGCGCCGGACGGCCTGTTCGAGCCGGTCGCGGAACAGGGCCCGGTTCGGCAGCCCGGTCAGCGAGTCGGTGAACGCCTGCCGGCTGAGCTGCTCCTCGAGCTCCTTGCGCCGGCCGATGTCGCGCAGGCTGATCACGGCGGCGCGCAGGTCGGCGTCGTCGGTCCGGTTGGTGCCGATCACGTCCAGATGCAGCCAGGTGCCGTCGGGCCGGCGCAGCCGCGCCTCGGTCCGGGCGGTGCCGCCGGGCACGGCGAAGAGGGCGCCCATCCACGCCCGCAGGCCGGCGAGCTCCTCGGGATGGGCCAGCTCGACCAGTGCCTTGCCGGTGACCTCGGCGCCGGTGAGACCGAAGATCCGCTGGGCGGACGGGCTGGCGTAGCGGACCGCGCCCGTGACGTCGATCGCGAACACCGCGTCGGAGGCGGCCTCGAGCAGCATCTCGGTGCGGTGCTCGGCGGCCTGCCGGCGCCGGTCCAGCCGCCGCCGGCTGCGCGCGTTGATCGAGTTCAACGCCACCAGGCAGGCCATGATGGCCACCAGGGACACGGTGGAGACGGCGTTGGCCCCGGTCAGGTCAGGTAGCAGCGCCAGGTAGCCGGCCGCGGCGAGCGCCCCGAGGCCCACCACGACCGTGGGCCCGTACAGGGAGGCGGCGGTCACCATGATCAGGGCGATGCCGGACAGATAGAGCAACAGCCCGTCCTGGTCGATCGTGGAGAACAGGAATGCCAGCGGCAGCTCGGCGACCCACCAGAGGACCAGCCAGCCCCGCACCCGGGGGCTGCGGACGAGCCGGGCCCACGGCAGCAGAGCGGCCGCGATCTGCACGAGCGCCGCGGCCAGGATCGGGCCGAGCATCCAGCGCCGGTCCGTGTCCCAGTCCACGGCCACCCGTACGCAGCCGAGCAGGGTCACCCCGGCGGCGACCGAGGCCCCGATCCGGATCTGCCGCGCCCAGTACTCCGCGGTGCTGTCGTCGAACTCCGCCGGTTGCACGAGCCCTGGAATCGGCAGCCCGGCAGCTTCCGTGAGGGAAACCGGGCCCTGAGGCGTACCCCCGTCACCACGCCCACGCCTCAGGGCCCGGACCGCCGTTGCCGACGGGCGGGAAGATCCGGTCCAGCTCATCCAGGGTCTCCGCGGCAAGCTCGGTGTCCAGCGCCAGCAACGGCAGGTCCAGCTGCTGCGGCGTACGCGGGCCGAGCACCGGCGCGGTGACCCCGGGCCGCGACAGCAGCCAGGCCAGCGCGACCGTCGTGGGCTCCTGGCCGAGATCCGCGCACAACTTCTCGAAGCGCTGCAGCGCGGCCCGGTGCGGCTCGACCCGCTCCGGCGCGTGCAGGACGCTGCGGCCGGCGACGCCCTCGCGCTGCTTGCGCAGCGCGCCGGACAGCGCACCGAAATGCAACGGGGAGTACGGCAGGATGCCGATGCCGAGTTCCCGGGCGGCGGGCAGCACCTCCAGCTCGACGTGCCGGGTGAGCAGGTTGTACTTGGGTTGCTCGCTCACCAGCCCCAGATAGTGGCGCCGGTCGGCGGCGGCCTGGGCCCGGGCCAGATGCCAGCCGGCGAAGTTCGACGAACCCGCGTACCGGATCTTGCCCTGGCCGGTGAGCGTCTCCATCGCCTGCCAGATCTCCTCCCACGGGGTGTCCCGCTGGATGTGGTGCAGCTGCAGCAGGTCGATCCAGTCGGTGCGCAGCCGGCGCAACGACGCCTCGCAGGAGGCGATGATGTGCCGCGCGGAGAGGCCGCCGTCGTTGGGCCGGTCGCTCATCGGCGCGTAGACCTTGGTGGCGAGCACGATCTGGTCGCGGGCGCCGGACTTCTCCAGCCAGCTGCCGATGAACCGCTCGCTGAGCCCGTCGCCGGTCTCCCGGCCGTACATGTTGGCGGTGTCGACGAAGGTGATCCCGGCGCCCAGCGCGCGGTCGAGAACGGCATGGGACTCGGGCTCGCCGATCTGCCAGGCGAAGTTCATGGTGCCCAGGCACAGGCGGCTGACCCGCAGGCCGGTACGGCCGAGGTGCACGTAACGCATGACACGACCGTATGGTCGTATTCGCGATGGCCCGAGCCGTTCGACCGTGCTCGAATGGTCGGATGCTCCGGCTCGCATTCGCTCCGGCCGATCTCGCCGGCGTCCGGTTCGCCCACTCACCGATGGCCGAGGTGATCGCCAGCAGCGTGGCCCTGACCAAGCCGGAGCAGTTCTGGATGTACGCCTCCTGGCGCGCCCAGGTGCGCCCGGTGCTGGACGCGGCCCGGCTGGAGACGTTCCTCGCGGTGGTGGCGCGCCCGCGGCGCTGGGTGCCCGACTTCCTAAGCCCGGTGCCCGCGACCGCGCGGCCGCTGCTGCGCGAGGAGCTGGCGATGATCGCGGAGACCCCGCTCGACCGGGTGGCGTGGGAGGTCGGCTACGCCTGGCGCGGGGTCACCGACGTGCCGCCGGTGATCGCCCGCTTCGACCACGATCCGGCGGGCGGGCTGGCGGTGCTGCTGCGCGAGATCCGGCAGTACTTCGAGCTGGCGCTGGCGCCGTACTGGTCGCGGCTGCGCGCAGCGGCCGAGGCGGAGATCGCCCACCGCGCCCGGGCGGCGGCCGAGCAGGGGCCCCGGGCCCTGATCCGGGACCTGCACCCGACGCTGAGCTGGGACGAGACCGACCTGCGGATCGGGCACGGCGACGGGGACGACCACTTCGGCCTGGACGGGCACGGGCTGGCGCTGCTGCCGTCGGGCTTCGCCGGGCCGAAGGTGTTCGCGATGACGGATACCGGTCAGGGGCGGGCGTTGTGGTATCCGCCGCGGGGCTACGGCGCACTGTGGGACGGCAGCCGGCGGGCGGAGCCGACGGCGGCGCTCGCGGCGCTGCTCGGGCCGACCCGGGCGGCGGTGCTGACGCTGCTGGAGGTGCCGCACAGCACCGGGGAGGTGGCGGCGGCGCTGGGCCTCGCGGCGGCGACCGCTTCCCACCATCTGACGACGTTGCGCGACGCGGGGCTGATCGCCGGGTCGCGGGTCGGGCGCAAGCTGGAGTATCTGCGGACCGGCCTGGGTGAGCAGCTGGGCGGTGGGGCGGGCTGATCCGCCGCCCAGCTGCCTCTTCGTCCCTTCTCGAGAGCGCTCAGCCGGCCGCACGACACCGCACGGCGAGGACCGCGACGATCTTGTCGCCGCTTCACCGCGATCGCCGGAGATCTGAGGTCTTCGACCGCCCGTCAGGGTCGTCCGAGGTCCCACACGACCGCGTGCGACCCGGTCCCGGTCACCGCGATGGTGCCCGCCACCAGGCCGCGGTCGTTGATGAACTGCACGGAACCGCCCGTGACCCCGCGATCCAGCGGACCGAGGTCGACCGCGGACGCGCCCCGCCACACCACTCCGCGGCTGCCGCCCAGGTCCGCCACACCGGCCACGCTACCGGCCCCGTTCATCGCCGTGGCCAGTCCAGTGACGCCGCTGAGCGCGGCGAGGTCGGTCGCCGTACCGCGATGCCAGCGCACCGCGCGCAGGTTCGCGTTGTCGCCGGCATTGCCGCCGATCTGGCCCCGGTCGTTGATCCCGACCGGATAGCTCTCCGTCCCGCCGAGCGCGCCGAGGTCGGTGAAGACGCCGTTCTCCCACAGGAACGCGTGCCAGCCCGAATCCGGCACCCGGACCGTGCCGACGACCTGGCCGCGCTCGTTCACGTCGACGGCCATGCTGGCGATGCCGACCGGCGGCGTCAGCCGGATGAGCTTGCCACCACGCCACAGCGCGGCCTCGGTCTCGGCCCCGTCGGCACTGACGGTCGAACCGGCGATCTCACCGCGATTGTTGATGTCGTCGGCCAGGGTGTCCCCGCCGAGGCCGGGCAGATCGGTGGCGACGCCGTCCCGCCAGACGAAAGCCTGGCCGTACTGCCCGCTGGTGGCGGTGTAGCGGGTCCCGATGACCCGGCCGGCGTCGTTGAGCCCGGTCACGGAGATCGCGTCACCGGTGACGGCCGTGAGGTCCCGCATGACGCCGTGCCGCCAGAGGAACGGACGGGCGGTGCCGGTGCGGGTGACGGCTGTGCCGGCGACGTCGCCACGCTCGTTGACGTCGACGGCGTGGCTGGCGCCGCCACCGGGGAGGACGCCGAGGTCGGTGAGGTGGCCGGCGCGCCAGCGGAAGGCGTGGGTCTCGCCGGTCGCGGTTTGGCTGGAACCGACGAGGTAGCCGGAGTCGCTCAGGGCGGTGGGGTTGCTCCAGTCGCCGCCGAGGGTGCCGACATCGCGCGGGGCTGTCGGTGCGGGTGCGGCCGATGCGGGACCTGCGGTGGTGATGAGTGTTGCGGTGGTGATGACGGCTGTGGCCAGGAATCTGCTCGGACGCATCTTCTCCCCCTCCAGAATGTGGCGTACCTCCGCCACTCTCCGGGACCGGGGGCCGGACGTCTGTCCGTCGATCGTCCATGGTGGATCGGTTGATCGTCAGGCCGGCGTGGTTCGTGGCCTCGTGCCCGCCTGACCCTCACCCCCTCACCCCCTCACCCCCTCACCCCCTCACCCCGCCTCTTGCCCCTCACCTGCCCTCGTGGCCATGAAGCGACGCGGCCTCATGGCAATGGGTATGCCTCACCCCGCCGTCAATCGGCGTCACAGAATCTTTCCACCATATTCCGGCGTTTCCCCGCACTCCCGTCCGTGGCGTCCCCCGCGCCGGATCGTCGCGGCGTTTCACCGTGGCGTCACCGGCGGCCGGCTGGGCGGCGAGGTGAGGCGGGTGTCAGCCCAGTTGCGTGGCGACGAACTCCGTCGCGTCGTCCAGGAACTTGTTGTAGTCGAGGTGCGCGGCCAGGCTCGTCCCGCCCTGGCAGAACCGGTCGTTGCGGTTGCAGAACGACTGCGTCCGGTCCGCGAAGGCGTCCAGCCCGCCGGCACCGCGCGCGAAGACACCGTTCCGGGTGCCGGTGCCCACGTTGAAGTCCTCGCCCGCGGTGAACGTCGGGTCGCCGAAGAGCAGGACCGCCGCGACCCGGTCGGACAGGGCGGCCGGGATCGCCGGCTGGCCGGCGGCACGACCACGGAGCGACCTGCCGGCGAGAGCGTCACCGACCACGTTGGCCCCCTGCGAATACCCCATCAGGACGAACTTGGTGTCCGCGCAGGCCGCAGCGGTCTGCTGCACGTCCGCGGCGATACTGGTCACGCCTTGCCGGACGCTGGCGGTGTAGTTGAACGAGGCCGGATAGTCGACGGCGGTCGACCGCACCGTCTGCGGCAGCTCCCGGGTGAGCTGCTGGGCGAGCGGCGTCAGCAGCACGCCCAGCCCGGGCCGCTCGGTCGTCCCCCGGGCGCCGATGACCTCCACGTCCGGACAGGCATTCCGGGGTGCCTGCGCAGCAAAGGTCAATGGTGCGACAAGCAGGCCGGCCGCTCCGACAACACCCGTCGCCGCGATGGTGAGAACTGTGCGTAAACGCATTTCGTCATCCCTTTCCGAAGGGCCGAGGACTATATGCATTCCATACGCAGAAACCCGGAAGCCCGCCCAACGCTGAGGATTAAGTCACATCGAGTGCAGAAATGATCCGCAGGTGGCCGCCATCCGTAGCAGATCCACCGCCCCAGCCGGACGGGCACGAACCGCACCTAAGAGCTCCTAACACGATCTGC
>NZ_BOQL01000005.1 GCF_018332655.1 Actinoplanes auranticolor
TGCGCCCCAACCGCATCGTCGTCGGCGTCAAGTCCGAGTGGGCCAACGGCATGCTGTACGCCGCGCACAAGGGCGTCTTCGACCTGGCCGCCACCGAGGACCGCGAGGTCCCGCTGGTGGTGACCGACTTCGCCACCGCCGAGCTGGTCAAGGTGGCCGCGAACGCGTTCCTGGCCACCAAGATCAGCTTCATCAACGCCATGGCCGAGGTCTGCGAGGTCGCCGGCGGCGACGTCACCCAGCTGGCCCGGGCCATCGGCTACGACCCCCGCATCGGCAACCGCTTCCTGCAGGCCGGCGTCGGCTTCGGCGGCGGCTGCCTGCCCAAGGACATCCGCGCCTTCCAGGCCCGCGCCCAGGAACTCGGCGCCGGCGAGGCCCTGCGCTTCCTGCACGAGGTCGACCTGATCAACCAGCGCCGCCGCAGCAAGGTGCTGCAGCTCGCCGCCGAGCTGCTCGACCGCCGGTCCGGCCCGGCCGGCCCGGACCTGTCCGGCACCCGGATCGCCGTGCTCGGCGCCGCCTTCAAGCCCAATTCCGACGACGTCCGCGACGCGCCGTCGCTGGCCGTCGCGGCCGCGCTGGCCAAGGCGGGCGCCGACGTCCGCGTCTACGACCCGCAGGGCATGGAGAACGCCCGCAGCGCCCAGCCGGCCCTGAACTACGAGAGCTCGATGGCCGACGCGGTCTCCGGCGCCGAGTTGGTGTGCGTCCTCACCGAGTGGGCCGAGTTCCGCAACGCCGACCCGCACGTGCTCGGCGAACTGGTCGCCGCCAAGCGGGTCATCGACGGCCGGAACTGCCTGGACGCGGCGCTCTGGGCCCGCGCGGGCTGGGCGTACCGGGGCATGGGACGGCCCGCGCCGACCCCCTGAGCCGACCCGCGGCGGAAAACCCAGGCAAAAACGCTGCTGACACGTACCGAATGGGGTCGACGGCCGCGAACCTGTCGGGTTCGCGGCCGTTTCCATTGATCTCGACCTGCCTGAGACTGTTCTAATGAGGTGTCGGTTGCTTCGGTAGACGGGTCGAGGAGGTGCCGTGGCGCAGGCTAAGGAGCCGGACGGCTACGACGAGGAGCTCGCCCGCATCGAGGCCTCGATCGCGGATCTCAAGATCCGTGACATGGCCGCCGCCAAGGAACGCACGCAGATCGCCAGCAAGATCCAGGCGGCGCAGTTCCAGCGCGACATCCTGGCCCACGCCAACCAGCAGAAGAAGCGCGCGGCGAAGCCCGCCCGCAAGGTGCGCCGCCGGCCGCCGACCGACGGGCCGCCGTCGTGGGCCGAGCCCGGCACTCCGTACACCGGCGCGCCCGGCGCGGCCACCGACGGCGTGACCACGCTGGTCGACGATCCGCCGCCCACCGAGACGCCGGCGCCTCCACCGCGCCGCCCCCGGGTCGCCCCGCTGCCGCCCGAGCCGGAGCCGCCGCACGGCCACGCGCCCGAGACGTCCTCGCAGTCGGTGCAGAACATCCTGCTCGCCCTGAGCGCGCTGGTGCTCGGCATCGCCGCCATCGTCTTCGCCGGTGCGGCCACCAACGCGGTGGGCCGCGCCATCATCCTGGCCATCTTCACCGTCATCGCGCTGGGCGTCGCGCCCGGTGTCTCCCGCCGCGGCCTCACCTCCACCGCCGAGACCCTGGCGGCCGTCGGCCTGGTGCTGCTGCCGATGACCCTGTTCGCGCTGCACGGCAGCAGTGCGCTCGGCGGCACCTCGGTGCCGGCCCCGGTCTTCCTCGGGGTGACGCTGCTGATCACCACCGTCGCCTCCTTCGGGTACGCCGGGATGACCCGTCTCGCCGCACCGCGCTACGCGACCGTGGTGGCGGTGCAGCCGGTGCCGCCGCTGCTGGCCTATCCGGTGGTCGAGAGCCCGGCCGGCTGGGCGCTGGCGCTGAGCGCCATCGCGCTGGTCGACCTGTTGCTGCTGACCACGGTGATCCGCGAGGGCCGGCTGCTGCCGCGCTGGCCGATCGGCCGTCCGGTCGCCGCCGACCGGGAGAGCCTGGCCGAGGCCGACGCCCGGGACATCGGCGCGGCGGACTTCGCCGCCCGCGACGCCGAACCGGCGGATCCGTCCTCCTACGAGGCCGGCGCCCCAGCACGCCCGGAGTCGCTGCCGGAGGAGCCCGACCTGATCATCGACGGGCTCACCGGGCGGCGCCGCTGGAAGTGGTTGCCGACCCGGATCTTCCCCGGCCCGCGCCCGGCCGGTGCCCCGCCCGCCGGCTCCGTCCCGCTCGCCCCGCCGGCCACCCCGCCCTCGGCGGGCTGGCTGCGCGGCCTGACCTTCGGCCTGCTCTGCGTCGCGGCCGCGGGCGCTCTGCTGTACGCCGGCGCCGCGCTGCTCAGCGCGGATGCCGTGCCGGACGCGGTGCGTTCCGGGCTCATCCTGATCCTGGCCGCCGTGACAGCGTCGGCCGCTGCCCAGCTCGTCGGCAAGCTCCTGGCCCGCAACATCGCCGACGGGGTGCTCGCCCTCGCGGTGATCGCGGCCTGCGCGCGCATCGCCGCCGTGGCCTCACCGGCCTGGACGCTGGCCGCTGCCGCGGCCGCCGTGGCGATCACCGGCGCCGTCGTCCGGATGGTGCCCGACGAGGTCCGGCGCGGCCCGCAGTACGCCTCGGCCGGCGCGCTCACGCTCATCGGCCTGTTCGTCGCCGTGGACGCGCTGCGCGCGGCTTTCGCGCCGGTGCAGGCCGCCCGCCCGGTGTGGAACGCCGACACCGCCGCCTACGCGGGCCGCCTGGCCGATGCGGCGGGCCAGTCCGGCTGGCTGCTCGCCTTCAGCGCCCTGCTGCTGACCATCGCCGCCGCCCTCGCCCTGCCGGCCGAGTACCGCCACGAGGGCGCGGTGGCCGGCGTCGCGCTCACCGCCCTCGCGGTGCCCGCCTCGCTGGGTCTGCCCTGGTCGGAGGCGCCCTGGCCGCTGGTGCTGGCGGCCATCGGCCTCGGCGGGGCCGGCCTGCTCGCGCCGACCCGCCGGGTCGCCATCGCGCACATCGCGGCGGCCGGGATCGTGGGCCTGTTCGGCGCGGCCTCCGCCCTGAGCGCGTCGTGGCTCACCGCCGCAGTGCTGACCGCGCTGGCCGGCGCGGGCGTGATGGTCGCGGTCGCGGCCCGGCAGATTCCGGTACGCCTGTACGCGTGGCTCGTCGGTGACTGGGCCTCGGGGGCGGCTGCCCTGGCCATCCCGGGAGCGGTGGTGACGGCCGTGCTCGCCACCCGCGACCCCGGTGGCGGTCCCCCGGCCACCGAGAGCGTCACCGTGCCCGCGCTGGCCCTGGGTTTCCTCGCCGTGGCCGGCACGCTGACCTACGCCGCTGTCTTCCAGGTCGCCCGCCGCGAGATCAGCCTGCCGCTGACCGCCGGCGCCGGGGCAGGTGCGGTCGCCATGGCGCTGGCCGCCCTGCTCTCGCCCGGTGCCACCGCCCCTGACATCTGGGTCGGCGCGCTGCTGCTGGCCGCCGCGCTCCTGCTGTTCTTCGCCAAGTCGCTGGACAACGGCCGGCGCGCCGACCGGATGATCGACGGGCCGGACATCGCCGCCGCCGCGGCCACCGTGGCCATCTGCGGCGCGCTCGCCCGGGTCGCCGCGCTCGCGTTCCCGCAGGCCCCCCTGGTCGTCGCCGCCTTCGTGGTGCTCATCGTGGCGTTCGGCGTCCGCGCCCTGCCGGAGGACTGGCGCCGCGGCCCGGTCCGGGGCGTCGCCGTGGCCGGCCTGGCCGTGGTGGCGATCGCCGGCTGGCAGGCCCTGGCCAGCGGCCTGCGCATCATCGCGGCGCCGGGCCCGATCTGGGCCTCCGACGTCACCGCCTACTCGACGACCCCGCCGCAGGGCGCCTGGCAGGCACCGGTCGCGCTGCTGATCGCCGCGATCGCCGCGTCCGCCGCACTGCCGCGCCCGGCCAAGTACGACGTCAGCTCGGTCTGTGTCGCGCTGGCCACGATCGGCGCGCCGGCCGCCTTCGGGCTGCCGTGGTGGTCCCCGCTGCTGATCGGCGGGGCGGTCACCCTGGCGTACGGGATCGCCGCCGTCGCCGCGACCGACCCGCGCGCCGCGATCGACCGGGCCGGCGTCGCCGCCGTGGTGGCCCTGCACGCGGCCGGGGCGGGCCTGGTCCGGCCCTGGTCCACCGCGATCGCCCTGGGCCTGATCATGATGACCGGCATCATCGTCGCCTGGTTGTCCCGGGCCGACGTGACGCCGCGCGCCTATCGCGAGTGGGCCGGCACAGCTGACGGCGACCAGGTGATCAACCTCGCTCTCGACGACACCGGCATGCCCCGGCACCGCGCCCAGATCGGCGGGGCCGCCACCGCCGCCGCGCTGCTGGCCGCGCCCGGCGTGCTCGCGGCGATGGCCGCGGAGAACGGCAACACCGCCCAGGTGGTGCTGACGGCCGCACTGGCCGGCTCCAGCCTCGCCCTGGCTCTGCTGGCGCTGGCCGGCCGCTGGATCCCGCAGTATCTGCCCTGGGCCACGGTCGGCCTGGTCGGCGGGGCCACGATCACCGCGCTCGCCTCGGTCCCCAGCGACTACCCCACGGCCCTGTACGCAGCCGCGGCAGCCCTGCTGGGCGTGGTCGCGGAGCTGCTGCGCGGAGCCATCCCGGCGCCGGGCCTCACCGTCGCCCCGAACCGCCACTGGGGCGAGGGCGGCTACGTACGCCCCCGCTGGACGGCGATCCGGCCGAGCGGGCTGACCGGTCGCTGGCTCGTCGACCCGGCGACCGGCGCGGTGGTGGTGGCGGCGCTGCCGACGATCCTGGCGCTGTTCTCCATCGCCCCGGCGCTGCGCGCTTCCCTGGTCGATCCGCTGCAGCAGCTCAGCGCCATCTGGGACGGTCCTGTCGCGGCCCTGTCCGACCCGGCGTCCGGCAATGTCGACGGCACGAGCGTGCTCGCCACCGTACTGCTGACCATCGCGGCCGCGCTCGCGGCCCTGGGCTTCGGCGGCAAGCCGGCCGAGGCCGTCCCGGTGATCCTGCCCGGCCTGGCCATCACCCTGCTGATCGCCCCGATCGCCCTGGACGTGCGGTGGCCCGCGTCCACGACGGCCGCCCTGATCGTCTTCACCATCTCCATGCTGGGGCTGGCGCTGACCCCGCCGCCGATCGCGACGCGAGCCGCTCTGCTGCGCACGACGCGCAACATCGTCTTCGTGATCGGCCTGCTGGCCGGCGGTGCCGGCCTGGCCGGCAGCCTGGCCCAGCGGCAGATGACGCTGTTCACCGTGGGCATGGCCATCATCGTCGGCCTGATCGGCGCGATCGGTGGCCGCAGCCAGCACGCCCGCATCCTGGGCTGGGTGTTCGCCGCGGTGATGGGCCAGATGTTCGTGCTGACCGTGGCCCTGGTGGCCGGGCTGACCCCGCCGTGGGCGGCGTTCGGCGTGCTGGCGGTGGCCGCGGTGCTGCTGGTGCTGGAGGCCCTGCTGCCCCGCCTCGGCCTCCCCGAGTACCGCCGCGAGGCGACCACGGTGGAGTGGAGCGGCTACGCGTCGGCGCTGCTCGCGGGCGCCCTGGCCGTCAACTCACCGGCTCACCTGGCCGCCCTGCTGGCGGCCTGGGGCGCGGTGCTGGGCCTGACGGCGACCCGCCCGGGCCGCACCCCGAACCAGCGCCGCAACCTGTTCTGGCTGGCGGTCGGCTTCGAGATCGTCGGCATCTGGCTGTTCATCGCCATCGCGGACGTGGCGCTGCCGGAGGCGTACACAATGCCGTTCGCCGCGCTGGCGCTGCTGGTGGGCGTGCTGGAGGCCCGCCAGCGCCCGGACCTGAGCAGCTGGGCGGCGTACGGCCCGGCCCTGCTGGCGGCCTTCGTCCCGACGATCGGCATCGTGATCGCCACGGAAGCGGGCGACCTGCGCGAGCTGCTGCTGTTGCTCGGCGCGGTGGCCACCCTGATCGTGGGCTCCCGCCTGCAACAGCAGGCCCCGGTGGTGGTGGGCGCGGCCGCCACGGCGATCGCGGCGATCCACTTCGCGACAACGCTGGTAGGCCCCTGGCTGGTCCTGGTCCCGGTGGGCGTGATCCTGCTCTTCCTGGGCGCCACGAACGAAAACCGCCGCCGTACCCAGGAACGCCTCCGCGGCGCCCTGGTCCGCATGCGCTGACGCAGCGATAAGATGGCCGGCATGAGCGTCGAGGCATATGGCAGGCTGCCTGCCGTCGTCACGCTCGATGACCTGGCCGCTATGAACAACGCAGACCAGCACGGCCATCGGTTCGAACTCAGTCCCGAGGGGGCGTTGTCGGTCATGCCGCCGCCCGATTCTGAGCATGCCGCCATCGCCAGTCGCATATTCGCCTGGCTCATCCTTGCGGGGTGGCCTGCGGAGCAGCTTCTTCAAGCTGCCGGTATCCAGATCCCGGGGCAGGAGGGGGCCGGCGGCCGAATTCCCGATTTGACCATCTGGGCGTCGCCGCAGCCGCGCAGCGTCTGGTTGTCTGTCACCGACCTGTTGCTGGTGGTGGAGATCGTGTCTTCTGGGTCCGCCGCGATGGACCAGGCCATCAAGATCCACGAATATGCACAGGCCGGTATCCCGCGGTACTGGGTCATCGACCGCAACGCCGCACAGACGGCCACTCTGCACGTGCTCGGCGCCGACAAGATCTACGAAGTAGCCGCCAAAATGCCGCTTGCCGGGCTGCTCCAGACGGCACCGGCCGACCACAACATCGGCGGCTGACGGGCCCTCAGCCCAGCAGGCGAGCCCGAAGTGCTTCGTCCTTCTCGGCGACGACCTGCTCCAGGTTGGCCTGGAAGGCCCGCATGCGCTTCAGTAGCACCGGGTCCGACGCGGCCAGGATGCGCACCGCCAGCAGGCCCGCGTTGCGCGCGCCGCCGATCGAGACCGTCGCCACCGGTACGCCCGCCGGCATCTGCACGATCGACAGCAGCGAATCCATGCCGTCCAGGTACTTCAACGGCACCGGTACGCCGATCACCGGCAGCGGGGTCATCGACGCCACCATGCCGGGCAGGTGGGCCGCCCCGCCCGCGCCGGTGATGATGACCTTGAGGCCACGGTCGGCCGCTGAGGTGGCGTAGTCGACCATCTTCTGCACCGTACGGTGCGCCGACACGACGCCGACCTCGAACGGCACTTCGAACTCGGCGAGGGCCAGCGCCGCCGCCTCCATCGTCGACCAGTCCGAGTCACTGCCCATGATCACGCCGACGACGGGTGTCATTCCTTGCCTTCCTGGAGCCAGCGGGCGGCGCGCACGGCCCGGGCGCGCACCGCGGTCATGTCGTCGCCGAGCACGGTGACGTGCCCGATCTTGCGGCCCGGCCGGACCTGCTTGCCGTAGAGGTGCACGCGGGCGCCCGGGTCGGCGGCGAACAGGTGGTGCAGGCGCTCGTCGATGGACATCCCGCCCGGCTCGCCGCCGAGCACATTGGCCATCACGACGGCCGGCGCGGTCAGCGAGGTCTCGCCCATCGGATAATCGAGCACGGCCCGCAGGTGCTGCTCGAACTGTGAGGTCCGCGCGCCCTCGATGGTCCAGTGCCCCGAGTTGTGCGGCCGCATGGCCAGCTCGTTGACGACGATGCCGGCCTCGGTCTCGAAGAGCTCGACGGCCAGCAGACCGACCACCCCGAGGGCGTTGGCCAGGTCGATGGCGAGCTGCTGGGCCTCGACGGCCAGCGCCTCGGACAGACCCGGCGCGGGCGCGAGCACCTCGACGCAGATGCCGTTCTGCTGCACGGTCTCAACAACCGGGTACGCGGCGACCTGCCCGAACGGCGACCGGGCAACCAGCGCGGCCAGCTCCCGGCGCAGCGGCACCCGTTCCTCGACGATCAGCGCAGTCCCGGTGGCGACCAGCTCCGCGGCGGCCCCGGGCCCGTCCAGCATCCAGACGCCGCGCCCGTCGTAACCGCCACGCACAGCCTTGGCCACCACCGGCCAGCCCTGGCCGGCGGCTTCCTGCTCGGCGGCGAAGGCGGTGATGTCCTCGACCGAGGTGACCGGACGCCATCGCGGCACCGGTGCACCCAGGGCGGACAGCCGCTCCCGCATCTGCTGCTTGTCCTGCGCGTACAGGATCGCGTCCGCGCCGGGGTAGATCTTGACGCCCTCGGCCGCGAGCGTGGCGATGTGCTCGGTCGGCACATGTTCATGATCGAACGTGACCGCGTCACATCCCTTGGCGAACTCCCGCAGCGCGGCCAGGTCGGTATGCGTGCCGATCCGCACATCCGCGGCGACAAGGGCGGCGCTGTCGTCGGGCGACTCGGAGAGCACGCGCAACGACTGGCCGAGGGCGATCGCGGCCTGGTGGGTCATCCGGGCCAGCTGGCCACCGCCCACCATGCCGACTACGGGCAGACCGGTTCGGGTATCCATCTCGCCGCCAGCCTAACGATCCCCGCCCCACCCCCACCAAGCGGCCCGAACCGACCCGCGCAGCCCGCGCCACCGAGCGCGGCAAGTCACACGGACCAGCCCGAACCGAGCCGACCCCTCAGGAGGATAGGCGGGCGACGAGGTCTTCGACCGCGGTCACCGGGCGGTCGCAGACGAAGCCCCGGCAGACGTACGCCGTCGGCTTGCCGTCGAGCAGCGGGCGGTCCGCCAGCAGCGGCACTCCCGGGCGGTCCGGTTCGCCGGCCACCACGACCGTTCCCGGCGGGGCGTGCCGGTGGGCCGCCGCCACCAGCGGGTCCCCCGCCGGGTCGGTGGTCGCGATCGCGATCTCGTACGGCCCGGCCAGCACCGCCTCCGCCACCGTCGCCGAATAGCCGGCGAACCGCGGGTGCCCGCCGATCAGCGGCCCCACCGTCGCCAGCGCCGCGTCCGCCGCCTCCCGGTACCGGGTCTCACCGCTCAGCGCCGCGTAAGCCACCAACGCAGCACACAGCGCGGCCAGTCCCGACGGTGTCGCGTTGTCAGTCGGGTCCGCGGGCCGCGTGACCAGCCGTTCCGCGTCGTCGGCGGTGTCGTAGAAAGCGCCCTCGCCGGTCGGGAAGTGCTCGAGTGCCACGTCCAGCAGTGCGCCGGCCCGGGTCAGCCAGTCCCCGTCGCCGGTGAGCTGGTGGATCGCGCAGAACGCCTCGGCCACGCAGCCGTAGTCCTCCAGGACACCGGCCGGGTCGCCCACCACGCCGTCGCGGGACACCCGGCGGAGCCGGCCGTCCACGATGTGCCGGTCCGCCAGCACCCGGGCGAGTTCCACCGCCGCCGTGCCGTCCGTGCCGGTGAGCTGCGCGTACTCGGCCAGGGCGGTCACGGCCAGGCCGTTCCAGGAGGCCACGACCTTGTCGTCGCGGGCCGGCTGCGGGCGCTGGTTGCGGGCCGTGAGCAGGCGGGAGCGTACGTCGTGCCACCGCTCCACGAGCTCAGGCACCGCGGCCTCGATGTCGCGGGCCAGCACCAGCACGCTGCTGCCGTGTTCGAACGTGCCCTTCGTCGTCACCCGGAACAGGTCCGCCGCCCAGGAACCGTCCTCGTCGCCCAGCGCTTCGATCAGCTGCGCCGGCGTCCACGCGTACGTCAGGCCCTCGGTCCCGTCGGTGTCCGCGTCCAGGGCCGACGCCAGGCCGCCGGCCGGGGTGCCCAGGTCGCGCAGCAGGAAGGCGGCCGTCTCGTCGGCGACGCGACGCGCGAAGTGGTCGCCGGTGAGCCGCCACAGCTGGGTGTAGACGCGCAGCAGCAGGGCGTTGTCGTACAGCATCTTCTCGAAGTGCGGCACGGTCCAGGTGTTGTCCACCGCGTAGCGGGCGAAGCCGCCGGCGAGCTGGTCGTAGATGCCACCCCGGGCCATCTGCTCCGCCGTGTGCCGGACGATCTCCAGGTCACCGGCCGAGCCCGTGCGCTGGTGGTGGCGCAGCAGGAACTGCAGGTTCATGTGCGGCGGGAACTTCGGGGCGCCGCCGAACCCGCCGTACGAGCCGTCGTGGTCCTTGGCCAGCAGGTCCGCCGCCGTGTCCAGCAGTTCCGCCGAGATCGGCGCGGTCGGGCCACCGATCAGCTGGGCGCCGCCGATGGCCTCGACCACCGCGGAGCCCTGGGTGACCACCGCGTCCCGCTGGTCGCGCCAGGCGGTGGTGACCGAGTCCAGCAGGCGGGTGAAGTTGGCCTTCGGGAAGTACGTGCCGCAGAAGAACGGCTCGCCGGCCGGGGTCGCGAAGACCGTCATCGGCCAGCCGCCCTGCCCGGTCATGGCCTGGGTGGCGGTCATGTAGACGGCGTCGACGTCGGGCCGTTCCTCGCGGTCCACCTTGATCGCCACGAAGCCGTCGTTGACCAGCCGGGCGACCTGCTCGTCCTCGAAGGACTCGTGGGCCATCACGTGGCACCAGTGGCAGGCCGCGTAGCCGACCGAGATCAGGACCGGCACGTCGCGGCGGCGGGCCTCGGCGAAGGCCGCGTCGGACCAGGGCCACCAGTCGACGGGGTTGTCCTGGTGCTGCAGCAGGTAGGGCGAGGTCGCGCCGGCAAGACGGTTGGCCATGACCTCAACCTAGCCCGGACAGGCCGCCGTAAACCTCAGGAGGCGCCGTCCGCACGCAGGGGAATGACCTTCGGCGGCGCCGCCTGGGCGAGCTGGTTCAGCGCCGCGACGATCTTGTCGGCCGGCAGCGGGCGGCTGAAGTGGTAGCCCTGCGCCGAAGTGCAGCCCAGCGCCAGCAGCGCGGCACGCTGATCGGCGGTCTCCACGCCCTCGGCCACCACCCGCGCCCCGAGCCGGGCGCCGAGCTCCACCGCACCCCGGACCACCGCGGCGGCCGCGGCGGAGTCGGTCATGTCGGTGACGAACGACCGATCGACCTTCAGCTCGTCCACCGTGACCCGGGTGACGAACGACAGCGACGAGAAGCCGGTGCCGAAGTCGTCCACCGAGATCTGCACGCCCATCTCGCGCAGGGCGGCGATGACCTCGTCCACGACCTCCTGGTCGCTGACCGCCACCGACTCGGTGATCTCCAGGACCAGCCGGCCCGCGCCCAGCCGGTGCCGGCGCAGCGCGTCGGCGACCTGGGCGGGCAGGGTCGCGTCGAGCAGGCTGCGGGCCGAGACGTTGACCGAGACCGGCAGGTCCAGGCCGTGGCCGGCCCAGTCCGCCGCCGCGGCCAGCGCGCGGTCGAGGACATAGCGGGTGAACGGGGCGAGCAGCTCGCCGTGCTCGATGGTGTCGATGAAGTCGTTCGGGTTGAGCGTCCCGCGGCGGGGATGCTTCCAGCGGATCAGCGCCTCGACGCCGGTCGGCGCGCCGGTCTGCAGGTCGACCTCGGGCTGAAGCACGAGCACCAGCTGGTCCTCGGCGGTCAGCGCGTCGTACAGCTCGGCGGGCAGGGCCAGGTGGTCGGTGCTGCTGGCGTCGTGCGCGCTGTCGTACGCCGCCACCGCGACGTGCAGCTCCTTGGCCTGGTCGAGGGCGATGCCGGCCCGGCGGATCAGCTCGGCCAGGTCGGTGGAGCCGGCGCTGGACACGGCCACCCCGACCGCGATCTCGGTGACCAGCCGGACGCCGCCGATCTCCATCGGCAGGCCGAGCTGGTCGACCAGCTCGCGGGCGCGGCGCACGGCCCGGGGCAGCGGGTTCGGCGTGTCGTGCAACGGCGTGGCCGAGTCGGTGAGGGTGGCGATGGTGGGCAGCAGCACGGCGAACTCGTCGTCGCCCAGGCGGGCCACCAGCTCCTGCTCGCGGGTCAGGTCGGTGAGGCGTTCGGCCACCTCGCACAGCATGGCGTCGCCGGCCCGGTGCCCGAGGGTGCCGTTGACCTCGCGGAAGTCGTTCAGATCGAGCAGCAGCAGCGCGACCTGCCGGTCCCGGTCGAACGAGTGCAGCAGCGCATCGCCGTCGGCGAGGAGAGCGGATCTGTTCGCCAGGCCGGTCAACGGGTCGTGCACACCGTCGTGGGCAGCCTTCTCTTCCAGCTGGGCCAGCCTCTCGTGCGCCGCCGCGTCGTGCAACGCGCCGGCCAGGGCATCCCCGTACGCGGAGACGGCGAGTTCGTCGCGGGCGACGGGCAGAGTCGGCTCGGACAACCACACGGTCAGCTCGCCGACCTCGGTGCCGGCGACCGCCATGGTCCGGGTGATCACGGGGCCCGGCAGGGCACCCGGGGTCGGATCGTGCGAGGCGCCGTCGGCCGCGTACCGCCGGGGGCTGCCGTTGCGCTGCAGGACCTCGATCTCGACGCGGAGCGCGCCGAACACGTCCAGGGCGCCGCGCAGGCCGGCCGCCGCGACGGCGAGCTCGGACGAGCCGCCCAGGGTGCGGGTCGCGCGGGCGAACGCCTCCCAGATCCGGCGTTCCTCCTCGGCGCGCAGGTGGTACCGGTAGGTGCGCTGCAGCAACCACAGCGACGGCGGGACGGCGAGCAGCCAGATCGGGCCGTTGACCAGGGCGAACAGGGACAGCAAGCCGACCAGCACGTTGCCGACGAACATGGGCAGCTTGGCGTGCAGGGCGCGCACGGCGATCTGCGCCGGCGGGGCGTCACGGTGCAGCGACAGGGTCAGCACGGCGAGACCCATCGTGACGATCAGATAGGTGAACGCGCCCGCGATGAGGCCGACCTGCGTGCGGGTGCTGCCCAGCGGCGCGGCCGGCCCGGCGACGGCATAGGTGATCGTGGCCGCCGCCGCGGCACCGAGGCTCAGGGAAGCGGCGAGGTGCACCAGGTCGGCCAGCACGCGCTGATCGTTGAGCCAGGTGATGAGGATCCAGGCGCCGACGGCACCGAGGAGCGTGGCGGCGGGCAGCCAGCCCGGCGGCGCGAGCGCGAAGCCGATGATGAACGCGGTCTCGCCCCAGGAGATGCTGATCGTGCCGCGGCCGACCCGGAACCGGAGCCGGGCGAGTTGCGCCGCCGCCACGAGCAGAACGGCGGCGCCGATCGCGGCCGGCGTCGAGAGCGACACGATCTCGGGTCCGCGCAGCGGAAGAAGCATGCCCAGGACGGCGACGGCCAGGGCCGTGACGACGACGATTCCGGTAAGGACCCGAGCGGCTTTGGGTCGCGACACCGGAGCGCCCTTGGCGAGGGGTCGCCCGGGCCGGGCGTCGGTCACGAGAACGGGCTGCGATGTCATGCCAACCCCCTGCTGACCAGCGGCACAGGCGGATGCACGTGCATCTGCAGTGGAGGAAGCGAGGGCTGGAAGATGGTCATCGCCAGCCCCCTTTCCGCACAGGGTGGAGGGACGTCAAAGCCCCCCGGCGGAAGGCTAAGCCAATCCGGCAGAACGCAACAGGGGTTGACGGATGAGCGGTGTCGATGTTCCGGCTGAGACAGAACACACCGGAGAGTGGCCCGCGGTTCTTGACAAAGTGGATTTCAGCCCGACGTTACTGAGCGTTTTCGCCGCGCCGTTCGCCCGTCGGCGGGGTCTCGCCCCGGTCCACGCCTGTGACCTCGGCATCCTTTGCCGAGGCGGGCACCTCGGTGGACTCCGCCGCAGCGCCGGTGCCGCGCGGGGCGGCACCGGAACGCTCGAGGTCCGCATCGAGCCGGGCGATCTCGGCGGCGCGCTCCGCGGCCGCCGGATCCGGAAAACTGTCGGGAAGCCGACGCAACCGCTTGTTCATGTTGCGGATCAGCAGGACTGTGCTTATAGCCATCAGCACGATGATGAACAGGCCCATCGGACCGGCCAGGCCGCCCGATCGGGTGTCACCGAAGTTGTTGACCGCCACCACGAAGTCCATACCGCCCACGGTACGCCTCAGCGGGCCTCGACCCGCTCGCGGATGCCCGCGAACAGGTCCGACTCCGGCAGCGGGCTGTCGACCAGCGACCGGACCAGCTCGAAGTCCTCCGTCGGCCACACCTTCTGCTGGAGCTCCATCGGCACGTGGAACCAGAAGCCGTCCGGGTCGACCTGGGTGGCATGGGCACGCAGCGCGTCGTCGCGGACCTCGAAGTACTCGCCGCACTCGATCCGGGTGGTGATCTTGTCGCCGCGGTCCGGCCGGTCCTTGCTGCCCTCCAGCCACTCCTTGTACGGCGACTCCAGGCCCGCCGCCAGCATGCCCTCGTGCAGGGCGAGCATCCGGGCCCGGGTCCAGCCCGAGTTGTAGTAGAGCTTCAGCGGCTGCCACGGCTCGCCCAGCTCGGGGTGCTGGTCCGGGTCGGCGGCCGCGTCGAAGGCCACCACCGAGATCTTGTGGCACATGATGTGGTCGGGGTGCGGGTAGCCGCCGTTCTCGTCATAGGTGGTCATGACGTGCGGCTTGAACTCGCGGATCAGCTTGATCAGCGGGATCGCGCCCTCGGCCGGGTCGACCAGCCCGAAACAGCCCTCGGGCAGCGGCGGCAGCGGATCGCCCTCGGGCAGCCCGGAGTCGACGAAGCCGAGCCAGGCCTGGTCGACGCCGAGGATGGCCCGGGCCTTCTCCATCTCCGCGCGGCGGATGTTCGCGATGTCGGCGATCACCTCCGGGCGGTCCATCTTCGGATTGAGCACGCTGCCGCGCTCGCCACCCGTACACGTCGCGACCAGCACCTCGACGCCCTCGGCGACGTAGCGGGCCATCGTGGCCGCGCCCTTGCTGGACTCGTCGTCGGGGTGCGCGTGCACCGCCATGAGACGCAACTGCTCAGCCACTGATTTCTCCCTCGACCGGGCCTTGTCTTCAGGACCCCGGTGCCGGCTGCGAAGATGGACAGGGCCATTCTGGCCGATGGCACCGACAAATTTCGCAGGAGAGGTCCCCCTGGTGAGCGAGACGCGCGCCACAGCTCCGGTATTCCCGCCGGGCCGCTACGGGCGGCGCCGCGACGGACGCCGCCGGTGGCTGATGCCCGCCCTGCTCGCCGTCCTGGTCGGGACCGCGGCGGTGTTCCTGGTGGTCCGGCTGTACGGGCAGTACGGCGATCCCGACTACGACGCGCAGATCGTCGGCTGGTCGGACGTCACCGACAAGCAGGTGACGATCCGCTTCAAGGTCCGGGTGCCGGCCGGGGGGTCCGCGACGTGCGGCCTGCGGGCCCGCGACTACGGTGGCGCGGAAGTCGGCCGCCGCACGGTGACCGTCTCCGCGACGGGCTCCGCCACGATCATCGACGCCAGCGAGGCCGTCACGACCACGGCAAAGGCAGCGGTCGGCGAAGTCGTCCGGTGCGCGGCCGCGGGCTGACCCACCGGGTGCCGTGCGCACCGCTGGTAAGCTTGGTGATTCGCTCCGTACGCCTGTTCGTTCCACCCGTACGTTCAAGGAGAAGAGTCTGTGACCAGTTCAGAGGCGTCGAAGACCTGGCTCTCCCAGGACGCTTACGACCGGCTGCAGGCCGAGCTCGACGAGTTGATCGCAGCCCGGCCGGCCGTCGCCGCGGAGATCAACGCCCGCCGCGAGGAGGGCGACCTCCGCGAGAACGGCGGCTACCACGCCGCGCGTGAGGAGCAGGGCAAGCAGGAGGGCCGGATCCTCTACTTGAAGGAGTTCCTGCGCAAGGCGGAGGTCGGCGAGGCGCCCAGCGCCGACAAGGTGGCTCCGGGCACGGTCGTCACGATCTACTTCGACGACGACACGAGCGACACCGAGACGTTCCTGCTCGGCTCGCGTGAGATCGCCGCGACCACCGACTACACGGTGTACAGCCCCGAGTCGGCCCTCGGCAAGGCGATCCTCGGCGCGGGCCCGGGCGACACGGTGACCTACACCGCGCCCAGCGGCGCGGACATCAAGGTCACCGTGGTGGAGTTCGCTCCCTTCGGCGGCTAGTTCCAGCCACCAGACGCGAGAAGCCGCCGGACCCGCTCGACGGGGTCCGGCGGTCTGGCTGTCAGGGCGTGCCGGACAGCAGGGTCAGCGGATAGCCCTGGCTGCGGAGCCGGCCGATCAGGGCCGCCGAGTGGTCCGGCCCCCGGGTCTCCACCGAGAGCTGCACCTCGACCTCACCGAAGCTCAGCCGCGGGTTCTGCCGCGAGTGGGCCACGTCCACGATGTTGGCCCGCTGTTCGGCGATCTCGGCCAGCAGCCGGGCCAGTTCGCCCGGCTGGTCCCCGGTGCGCACGGCCAGGCGCAGGAAGCGGCCCGCCGAGACCAGGCCGTGCTCGATCACCCGCAGCAGCAGCATCGGGTCGATGTTGCCGCCGGACAGGATGGCCACCACCGGCGGCTTCAGGTCGACCTTGCCGGTCAGCAGGGCGGCGACCGCGGCGCCGCCGGCCGGCTCCACCACCATCTTGTGGCGTTCCAGCAGCACCAGCAGCGCGGCCGAGAGATCCTCGTCGGTCACCGTCACCACGTCGTCGACCAGCTTGCTGACGTGGGCGAAGTTCAGCACGCCCGGGCGCATCACCGCGATGCCGTCGGCGATGGTCGCCGAGCGCTCCAGGGTCAGCGGCTCCCCCGCGGCCAGCGAGGGCGGATACGCCGCGGCCCCGGTGGCCTGCACGCCGACGATCCGGATGTCCGGGCGCAGCGCCTTGGCGGCCACCGCGACACCCGAGATGAGGCCGCCGCCGCCCACCGCGGTGACGATGGTGCCGACGTCCGGGCACTGCTCGAGGATCTCCAGCCCGACCGTGCCCTGCCCGGCGATGATGTCGCGGTGGTCGAACGGGTGGATCAGGATCGCCCCGGTCGCGTCGGCGAAGACCCGGGCCGCCGCCAGCGCGTCGTCGACCGTCGTGCCGGCGTACTCGATCGTGGCGCCGTACCCCTTGGTGGCCGAGACCTTGGGCAGCGGCGCGCCCTCCGGCATGAAGACCGTGGACCGGGCGCCCAGCAGGCTGGCCGCCAGGGCGACGCCCTGGGCGTGGTTGCCCGCGCTCGCGGCGACCACGCCGCGGGCGCGCTCGGCGTCGGAGAGCCGGGAGATCCGGGTGTACGCCCCCCGCACCTTGTACGAACCCGCACGCTGCTGGTTCTCACACTTGAGCCACGTCGGCACGCCCAGCGTGCGGGTGAGCGGCATCGAGTGCTCCAGCGGGGTGGTCTTGACGACCCCGGTGAGCAGGGCTCGGGCGGCCTCGATGTCGGCGAGCTCCAGCAGATCGGTCATGAGTCGAATCGTGCCACCCGGCTCACGTCCTGACGTTTCCCGGGTCGTCCGCCGCCGGTTGTTTTCAGACGAAGGCGTGACGAGGCCAGGGGTTGGCCACCTCGAGCTGTCCGGCGATGGCCAGCAGCAGCAGCTCCGAGTCCGGCGGACCGACGAGTTGCACGGCGATCGGCAGGCCGTCCGGGCGCAGCCCGACCGGCACCACGATCGCGGGCAGCCCGGCGATGTTCCACGGCGCGGCGTACGGCGCGTACGCCATGTTGATCTGCATGTTGCGCCGCCAGCTGCCCGCGGCGTGCCCCTCGGCGGGCGGCGGCGCCGCCGCCAGAGCGGGCGTGAGCAGCACGTCGATGCCGCTGTCGGCGAAGAACTGGATGCTCTTCTCCCGCCACGCGTCGCGCTGGCGCTTGCCGACCCAGCCGCGCCGCCACATGAGTTTGCCCAGCGCGATGTGCCGCCGGGTGCGCGGCTGCAGGGCACGGACGTCCAGCCCGGCGGCGTCGGCCTCCCGGTACGCGCAGGCGAACCAGGTCGCCAGCCCGGCCAGGCCGACCGCGGTCGAGTACGGCGGGTCGGCCGTGACTGTGTCGTGGCCCACGCCGACGAGCAGCTTCGACGCTTTCGCGACCGCCTCGCGGTTCGGCTCGTCCGGGCGTACCCCCGCGACCGGGGAGCGCAGCGAGACGCCGACCCGCAGCTTGTCCGGCTGGACCAGCTTCGCCGGGGAGCGGCCCGCCATGACGCTGAAGCCCAGCGTGGCGTCGGCGACCGTGGTCGCCAGGACGCCGTTCTCGGTCAGCCCGAACCAGCCGTCGATGCCCAGGTCGCAGGGGATGACGTCGCGGCCAGGCTTGAGCCCGACCAGGCCGCAGCAGGCGGCCGGGATGCGCACCGAGCCCAGGCCGTCGTTGCCCTGGGCGATCGGCACCAGGCCGGCGGCGACGGCCGCGGCCGAGCCGCCCGACGAGCCACCGGGGGTACGCTCCAGCGCCCACGGGTTACGGGTCGGCTCCTCGGCGCCGTCGGTCGTGCCCCACAGCCCCATCTCGGGCATCCGGGTCACCCCGACCACCACCGCGCCGGCCCCGCGCAGCCGCCGGACCACCTCGTGGTCGTCCTCGGCCACGGCGGAACGCGCCGCCGCCGAGCCGTGCCAGGTGGGCAGGCCGGCGACGGGCGTGTTCTCCTTCACCGCGACCGGCACGCCCGCCAGCGGCAGATTCGCGAGATCCTCCTGGTCGTCGACCTTCTCGGCCTCGGCGATCGCCTCACCGGCCCGCACCACGCGGAACGCGGCGATCGCCGGGTCGGAGATCGCGATCTGCTCCAGGTGGTCGGCCACGACCTGAGTGGCCGTCGTGTCGCCGCGCCGCACCGCGCGCGAGATCTGCTTCGCCGTGGCACCCACCCACGTGGTCGCCAGGTTCTCCATGGCCAGTCTCCGTCTGTCTAGGACCTAGCCGAGCGCCTGCTCCAGATCCGCGAGCAGATCGTCAACGGTTTCGATGCCGACAGACAGTCGCACGAGATCGGCGGGGACTTCAAGCGGTGAGCCCGCGGCGGACAGGTGTGTCATCTGTCCCGGGTGCTCGATCAGCGACTCGACGCCACCGAGCGACTCGGCCAGCACGAACAGTTTCGTCCGGTTGCAGATGTTGATCGCCTGCTCAGGGCCACCGGCCGCGCGGAACGACACCATGCCGCCGAAGCGCGACATCTGCTTGGCGGCGGTCTCGTGTCCGGGATGCGACTCCAACCCGGGGTAGAGCACCTGACCGACGGCCTCGTGGTCCTGCAGGTAGGAGACGATCCGCTCGGCGTTGTCACAGTGCCGGTCCATGCGTACGCCGAGGGTCTTGATGCCGCGCAGCGTCAGCCAGGCATCGAACGGCCCGTTCACCGCGCCCATCGCGTTCTGGTGGAAAGCGAGCTGATCGCCGAGCTCGTCACCGGCGGTGACCAGAGCGCCACCCACGACGTCGGAGTGCCCGCCGAGATACTTCGTCGTCGAGTGGATGACCACGTCGGCACCGAGCGCCAGCGGCTGCTGGAGGTACGGCGAGGCGAACGTGTTGTCCACCGCGAGCATCGCGTCGTACTCGTGGGCCAGCGCGCCGAGGGCGGTGATGTCGGCGACGTTCAGCAGCGGGTTCGTCGGCGTCTCGGCCCAGATCAGCCGGGTGTGCCCGGGACGGAACGCCGCCCGCACCGCGTCGAGGTCGTTGAGCGGCACGGCGGTCCAGGCCAGGCCCCAGTTCTCGGCGACCTTGGCGAACAGGCGGTACGTGCCGCCGTACGCGTCGTCGGGGATCACCACGTGGTCACCGGGCCGGCAGACCGCGCGCAGCAAGGTGTCCTCGGCGGCGAGGCCGCTGGCGAAGGCGAGGCCGCGCCGGCCGCCCTCGATCGCGGCCAGGCACTCCTGCAGGGCGTCGCGGGTCGGGTTGCCCGAGCGGCTGTACTCGTAACCCAGCCGCGGGGCGCCGACGGCATCCTGGGCGTAGGTGCTCGTCTGATAGATCGGCGGCACCACCGCCCCGGTGCGCGGATCCGGGTCCTGCCCGGCGTGGATGGCCAGAGTGTCGAAGCCGTACGTGTTACCCGTCATGAACGGCAAGGCTAGTCTGCGCTGATGCCCGACTGCCTCTTCTGTTCGATCGTGGCGGGTACGGTTCCCGCGTTCCGGGTGGTGGACACCGAGGAAGGTGTCGGTTTCCTCGACATCCGGCCGGTCTTCAAAGGCCACGTCCTGGTGGTGCCACGCCCGCACGTCTCCCAGCTGACCGACCTGCCGGCCGCGCTGCTGCCGGGCTACTTCGCCCTGGTGCAGCGAGTGGCTGCCGCGGTGCCGTCGGCCCTCGGCTCCCAGGGCACGTTCGTGGCGATCAACAACGTGGTGTCACAGTCGGTGCCACATCTGCACACGCACGTGGTCCCCCGGACGAAAGGCGACGGCCTCCGCGGCTTCTTCTGGCCGAGAACGAAGTACGCCTCCGACGAGGAGGCGCAGTCGTACGCGGACCGGGTAAGGATCGCGCTGGACGGGGCGTTGTAGAGGGCGGATGAGAGGAGTGACCGTGTTCCTGCGGTACAAGAAGCTCGACCTGCCTGGGGTTGTATCCGGCCGCGGCGTGGAGATGCCGGTGGCGGACAAGCACACGGTGCTCGGAACCCCACTGAAGGGCCCCTGGCCGGCCGGATTCGAGACGGCTGTGTTCGGCATGGGCTGTTTCTGGGGAGCCGAGCGGATCTTCTGGCGGCTGCCCGGGGTGTACTCGACCTCGGTGGGCTACGCGGGCGGGACGACCCCGAACCCGACGTACGAGGAGACCTGCTCGGGGCGTACCGGGCATGCTGAGGTGGTGCAGGTGGTCTACGACCCGGCGAAGATCAGCTATGAGCAGCTGCTGAAGGCGTTCTGGGAGAACCACGACCCTACGCAGGGGATGCGGCAGGGAAACGATGTGGGGACGCAGTACCGGTCGGCGATTTATACGACTACGGCGGAGCAGGCGGCGGTGGCGCTGGCTTCGGTGGAGGCGTTCCAGCCGGTGGTGAGCAAGGCTGGGCGGGGGCAGATCACTACTGAGATCGCGCCGCTGGGGGCGTACTACTACGCCGAGGATTACCACCAGCAGTACCTTTCAAGTGACAAAAACCCGAACGGGTACTGCAACCACGGGCCGAACGGGATGACCTGCCCGATCGGCGTCGCCAAGAGCGACGCCTGACCGATGGACTCGTACAACGGCAGGCCGCTGGGCTCCGGCTCGGCGGCCTGATCGGGCCTCGCGACGGCTTGGCTACGTGCGCGCAGCGTCATACACTTTGTCTTATGTCAACGATTACGTTCCGTGCGGACGATGCTGTCGACCAGGCGCTGGCCGACCTGACCTCGGGAGATCGTGATCGATCGCAGGTCATCCGCGAGGCGATCCTTGCCGCCTGGCGCACCCGGCGTGCGGAGCAAATACGGGCCGAGGCCGAAGCGGTGGCCGCTGACCCCGAGGACCGCGCCGAAGCACGCGCGGTGCTGGCGGACATGGATTCGCTCCGTGCGTGGTGATGTATACCGGCTGAAAGCACCGCGTGATGCGCGCGGTCACGAACAGCGCGGCAACCGCTACGGGGTCGTCGTTCAGTCGGACCTCCTGCCGCTGTCGACATGGCTCGTGGCGCCTACGTCCACCAGCGCACGACCGACCAGCTTCCGCCCAGAGATCGATATCCAGGGCAAGACAACCTTTGTCCTGGTCGAGCAGACCGCCGCCGTCGACCCCGAACGACTCGGCGAGTTGGTCGGCCATCTCACCAGGGTCGAACTCATAGCCGTGGACGACGCGCTCCGTACCGTCCTGCACCTTTAGATGCCACGGGGAATGCACGATGCTCAGACGGACACCGCAGCCACCAGCAGTACCTTTCAAGTGACAAAAACCCGAACGGGTACTGCGACCACGGGCCGAACGGGATGACCTGCCCTATCGGTGTCGCCAAGACCGCTTAGTTGTTCGCATGGAGGTGTCCTCGTACGCCTGAGGGCACCTCGGTTCCTCTGCCTGCCATCCCGTCGGCCGTCGACCCACCCACCGGGGAGCGGGCCGGCGCTGGGGCCGCCACGGCTCACCCAGCGGTAGGTAGCGACGAAGGATGGCGGCCCTGGCGGCGGTCTCCTCGGCTTCGCCTGGGGCGACGGACGGCGGGATGGCTTACCTCATCCCAGAGGTCCGAGATCCCCGCCAGAGGCAATCTTGGTCCGCGCCCAATGGTTGTCATCTGATCTCGTTGATGCCCGATGCCGGCGCGTCGGCCGATGCCGGCGCTTGCGCCGCCAGCAGGCCGGGCGCGACCGGCTTAACAGACCAGGGGCTATGCGCCGGGGTCGTCGCGGACGAAGACACCGACGCCGGGCAGCGTCTCGGTGATCTCCTTGATGCGGAGGATCTGCATGGCGCGGTCGATCACGGGCTCGGTCACCTCGTAGTGGGCGATCAGCTCGCGGCGACTGGGCAGGCGTGAGCCGGGCGGGAACTCGCCAGCTTTGATGCGATGCTGGAGGTCGTCAGCGATCTCTTCATATCGGTAGCGCGGTGGCACAGGTAATCTCCTCGGTTGGCACTTCCGAGTAGAGCACCAATGACTAGCCCTTGACTACCCAACGCTAGCTGTGGGAGGTTGGCGATAGGTCTCCTCGGTTGGCGCTTGGGAGACGCTGACAGCGAGGTCGGAGGTGATGATCCGGCCCGTGGTCGAGGTGAAAGCCCGGAGCAACCGTGATGCTCCGGGCTTTCGTCTGTCCACTCTGCCGCACACCACCCGAGCGGGCTGCAACCCACCCTGCAGCACATGCGAAAAACGCAGTCTAGGAATTGTCGATCTAGGACCGGCCGTCAACCATCCACCGGCCATTTCACCAAGCCAGGCGCGCCCAAGGTTGACCGTGAAATCAACCGGCTGACCGCCGCAGCACGGTTCCATCTCGGCCTGCACACATAGACCACGCGCAACCAGCCCGCCCGAATCCGACAGGTGGCTTCACCAAGCGTGCCCGTTCGGCTACCTGTGGTTCATGAGATTCCTTCGGCAGTACTGGGGTCTCGTCGCCCTCGTCCTACTGCTCACGATCTGGTGGACGGCTGAGACGGGCTCTGCGCCGCTGCTATTCCTGTCCGGCGTCGTAGTGGTCTGGTCGCCGTTCTGGGCGCCAGCCTGGTGCGGCGCGGCGACCCGGAACGGGAAGTTCTGCATCAACAACTCTCGCGGCCTGCTACTGGGATGCCACCTCCGCCAGCACCGTTGGCAGAAGTTCAAGATGCTGTTCTACTCGAAGCGCTGGGCCCAGTTCACCCGAGGCATGTGGGCATCACCGACCGCGATCTTGGCAACTGTGTCGGGCGCCATCGGGACCGTCTCGGCCATCGCTACCGGGATCAAGGACTTCGCTCTGGGCTGAACTCTCCCGTGTCAAGTTCACGTAGAGCAGTCGCTGACGGTTCCATACGAGGTCAGACGGGTTGGTCGCGGTTTAGTCGGTCCACTGTCGTGGCATTGGTTGCTGTACTTCGCTGCTGCGCGCCTGGCCTGCGAAGGCATCGGTGGCCGGCGGGCGGGCACACGGTTTAGGAATCCTCGATTGTCCGCCGGTCGCGGGTCCCTCGCCTGCCGTCTTCCCAGCTCGACGGCACTCGGGATTGACCGTCGTTTGACCGTCATCCCTGCCCGGTGGCCGCCGCATCGGGCACGTAGCGGGCACGACTGCCAGGGTGGCCCGCGTCTTGACCTTCGTACCTTGATAACTCCATGCTCGACCCGCATCTGGACTCAACGCTGGGCCGATCTTGAAACCATGGACCAGCGGCGGCACGGCTGGATGCAGACCGATTTGCAGGTCAGCATCCGGACACGGCTCAGCTCCGGCTGTTGCGGGCTTGGTTCGTCGCCGTACTTACCTGCGTACGGATGCGGCCGAGCTCGGCCAGTGCCATACCCGAACGGATGTCACCCGGCGCCCACTGTGGAAGGTACAGTGATGTGGCTCGGCCCTGCATACGGTTCAGTCGGTAAGGCGTGGCGTTAAAGTGATCTTCGGATTGGAGCGGTGTGAGGCTACCCGCCGATCTTGTTTCTGTCACCGGACATGCGGTCCCGACTAGAGGGCAGCTAGCAGCCGCGTCGGTGGCCACCGGCATAGCCTCCCTGCTAGTTGTGACTGTCGCTGCCGTGCTTTTCACAAGCGATGAATTAATGGCCCCGCTACGAAGCCCGCTAACCGACGTGCGAGTATATTTCGCGATTAGTTGTTTTTTCCTCATTAGTTCGGTCCTTCAGCTACTTCGAGTGATCTCACGTCGTCAGCACGTCATTAAGACCGGCCTGGTGCTTGCGATGGCGCTTGAGCAAGTTGCGTTAATGGGGCGTACCGACGAGCGCCTCGTTCGTGACGTGGTCCTCGTGCGCAACGCATTGATTGTTGCGGGCGAGACATCGGCTGCCGAACGAGTTCAAGGGGCACTAAAGGGCGCCGAGCGTTGATGCCAGCTACACCGAAACCTCGAAAGCCGCCTGCTGAGGTATTGAAGCGGGAACAGGAAGAGCTGTACAAGAACTACGTCGATTCTCTTGAGCAGGGATTGCGGGACGCGCGGCAAGAGATTGCGCATTTGAAGCGGCAATCTCCCTCAAGCAGTAACCGCTCAGGGTTCGATAACCTCGAGCAATTCGACACAAATCCAGTAGTGCCTCACGTAGACCGCGTGCTTGCTGGCGTACGAGAAGCGTCGACGGTGGGCAGCGGCATTCAAGGTGTATTGATAACGGCGACAGCGACGGTCCTAGCTGCCGCTGTCGCACTGTTTGGTTTGTTGCGCACAGACGACGCGCCCGTACCCGAGCCCGGCTACTGCTCGGTAGTTGTAAAGAATTACAAGGATCTCGTCCAAGGTCGGCCATCGGAAGCGAAGCTGCTAACCTCGCCGGGCCCGAAAGGTAAGTCAATCGTTGACTTAGACCAGTCTGCCGCACAGTGCGGATTGACGAATGACAAAGTCATGGACCTGTCCAACATTCCGCGGTAACGACGGTTGCGGCCTCGCGCTTCACCGCAGTGTGCCGGCGTTCACATCATCCAGAACGAAGCAAGCCCGCACCATGCGTTCCGTGTGGGCAGGCAGGTGCAGATGGTCCAAGGTGCCCAAGCTCTTGATCCCTCGCGGTGGTAGGCCGGTGATCTCACCACCCTTGGTCACGTACTTAGCGATGTAGCGGGCGACGTTGCGGCTAGTGATACCTCCACCGACGTCCGCGATCGCCTGTGTATCGACCTGGGTACCAAAGCGCATCCGAATCACGCTACGGAAATGGATGACTCCTCGCGCCTGGTACTCGGCAACCTTGAAGAACGACACCTTGGCCACCTTGCTCAAGGCACTCCGGCTCAGCCCAACCGTGGCTGCGACCTCGCGCCGCAGGTAGATCGTCAACCGCTTCCACAGGTCACCGGCGTACGCGTTGAACAGCACCGCACCGGCGTAGTCGTAACACTCCGGGCAGAGGGCGCCGCCAGCTCGGGATCACCCTCGCCGTGGCGTTCTCTGCACGACATGACGACGCCATGCGGGCACGCTTCAGCGTTGCGACGGACCCGGCATCGCAGCGGCTTGCCGTCCCGGCCCGCGTTCCTGTGCCTCGCATGAACAGCTCCGAAGGACGGCGCGGTAAGGGTGGCGAAGATGGCCGGATGCTCGGCAACCGTCTCCGGGATGCCCTTGCCGCCATCCAGACCAGCGCTGGCGACCTGGAAGGTGTCATCACGGTGGAGTTGCGAGCATGACGGGCACACGGCTGCCCGCCGGTTCCCGCAGCGGATCAGCCGGTATCCCGTCGGCTCATCATCGGTGCTGTAGTGATCCAACACCTCACCCCGTGCGGCGTCGATGACAGTGCGATGCCCACGCATCCGTGTTGGATTCGCGCACGCGCCCGTTGACCGGACCTGCTTCTGCCACCCCGCGAAGTCGGGCATCGCCATGCGGGCCACCATCGCCCGGATGTCCTCGGGGAGATCTTCCAGCCCGCTCATGCGGCCCTGCCCACGGCCGGACCATCGCGCTCATCTGTTGGCCTCTCACCCTCCGCGCTGGTCCGCGGCTGCGTCAGGTCCACGCCGAGGATGGCGCCGATGCGTGCAACCACGACCCGAACGGGATGACCTGCCCGATCGGTGTGGCCAAGACCGCTTAGTTGTTCGCATCGAGGTGTCCTCGCCTTTCTTGAGGGCACCTCGGTTCATCTGCCTGCATCCCGTCGGCCGTCGACCCATCCACCGGGGAGCGGGCCGACGCTGGGGCCGCCACGGCTCGCTCGGCGTGGGGTAGACACGAAGGTTGGCGGCCCGGCGACGGTCTGCTCGGCTTCGCCTGGGCGACGGACGGCGGGATGGCTCAACTCATCCCAGAGGTCCGAGATCCCCCGCGGACGCGTCCCGCCACCACGAATCTGAAAGCCCCGGAACTGCCGGCTACTTCGGCGGCCCGGGGCTTCTTTGTGTGTAGCGCCTGCCGCCGGGCTGGAAACCGCCGGGAGCGTCCAGCCAAGCGGCCGGGCGCGGGTCCCCGAGCGGCGGGCCTCCGGCCCGGTCCTGCTGGGCGGCGCAAGCGGCCCGCGAAGCGTGCGGGTCACCGCCGGCGGTACGGCAGGGCAAGCCAGGCCGGGCCGGGCGGCACCAGAGCGAACGAGTCTCTGGCCCTCGGCGTTGTGCTCGGCGGGTGCCCCGCAGGCGGCTGTCGCGGCTGAGCTACGACGCTCACGGGGCACGATCGGCCGCGAGGCCCGCCGTAATCGGTATCCCGGCAGCGGCGGCTACCAGCGAACGCCCTGCACCACTCCCTTCGCCCTCAACGGCCGACGAACACCCCTGCCGTGCCGGGCAGAGCGTGCCCGAGTAGGCGCCGACGTCGTTATCGAGGTAGCCCTCCACGTCCACCTCCTACGCTCGGGGCGCGGCAGTCCTGACATCGAACTCACGCTGACGGGTCCCATTCCGTAAACCACGAAGGACCTCGGCGTCCTCCACAGGATCAGCATTCCGATTGAGAGGACAGGACGGCAGAGAACCTTCAAGGCACTGCGCACCTGCACAGAAGCCGTGCTGGTCGGCGCATCCGTTTCCTTGTCGGTGGCGAGACGCAGTTCGCCGGATCAGACCTCTCGAACCAGGCTGTACCGTCGTGCTCATGCAGCGGCTTCGTCGGCCAGCGCGACGATGAACTGGAGCGCCTCACCATGAAGTACACCGTCTCGATGGAGATCGCCCTTCCGCGGGAGCGAGTGGCCCAGCTCCTCGCCGACCCGGCGCACCTCCCGAAGTGGCTGCGCGGCCTGGTCCTGCACGAACCGCTGAGCGGAATACACGGCCACCTCGGCACCAGATCCCGAGTCGTGTTCCAGATGGGGCAGCAGCAGATGGAGTGCACCGAGACCATCACGCGCCGGGAACCACTGGACCTGCACGGAATCCGGAGCGAGGACGTCGTCCGTTTCGAACGCGAGATCGTCGGCAAGGGTATGTGGAGCGCCGCGCGCGACCGCCTGACCGAGACCGGCCCTGACACCACGCTCTGGGCGAGCGAGAACGAATACCGGTTCAGCGGCCTGCTCATGCGGCTGGTGGGGCTCTTGATGCCCGGCACCTTCCGCAAGCAGTCGCTCCAGCACATGCAGGACTTCAAGGCGTTCGCCGAGCACGGAAAGGACGTCCGCGAGCCTTGATCTGGAGCGCGCTCCAGGTCCTACGGTCGGGTCGAAAGCAGTACCGACCACGGGGAGGATCACATGGAGACCAGGGATTTCGGTCGGCTGGGCCGGGTCAGCGCGCTCACCCTGGGCGGCGGCGGCATCGCCGGCGTTTGGGGCGGAACCGACCGGGATGAGGCGGTCGCCACCGTCCACGCTGCCCTCGACGCGGGCATCACGATGCTGGACGTGGCGCCCAGCTACGGCGTCGACGCAGAGGCGGAACGGGCGGTGGGTGTGGCCCTGCGCTCGCGGCCCGCCCCCGACGTGCTGGTGACAACGAAGGTCCAGCTCCCCGACGACGAGGAACGTGACCTCGTCCGGCGGATCCGGGAGAGCCTGCGGGACAGCCTCGAACGGCTGGGCCGCGAGCACCTGGACCTGTTCCTGCTGCACACCTACCTCCGTCCGGCCGACGGATCGCCTGCCCCGGGAGCCTTGAGCTGGGCGGGCTACCGGGACGAAGTGGTGCCGGAGTTCGAGCGGCTGCGGGAGCAGGGCACGATCCGGGCCTGGGGCATCACCGGCATCGGGCATCCGCGCGGTGTGGTCGAGGCGCTGGCCGGGACCCCGCGGCCGGACGCCGCCCAGGTCGTGGTCAACGCCCTCGATCTCACCGGCGACATGTGGGCGTTCGGTCCCGACCTCGAGCCGGCGAACGGGGAGATCCACCGGCTCGCTGACGAGAACGGGGTGTCGGTCGTCGGTATCCGGGCGGTGGCCGCCGGCTCGCTGACGAACGCGCTGGACCGGGCCGTCGAGCCGGATCATCCAGCGGCCGTCGACTTCGCCCGGGCCGAGCCGTTCCGCAAGCTCGCGGCCGTGATGGGTGAGACCCCGGCCGCTCTGGCGCACCGGTACGCGCTGTCCGTCCCGGGCGTGGCCACCGTGGTCCTCGGCGTGAAGAACCGTGCCGAGCTGGCCGAGTGTGTCGAGGCCGAGGCGCGGGGGCCGCTCAGCGCGGACGAGCTGAAGGCGATTGCCGAGCTGCGCTGAGAGAAGTTCCGGAGAGCTTGTCGATTCGAGACAGCGGCGTTCGTAGCGGAAGTGAGAGGGCGACAACCGACCTCACCGAGGAGAACGCCATGACTGCCACCTACACCTTCGACGTCTTCTCCAGCCTCGACGGCTTCGGCGCCGCCGGTGGCGACTGGACCGGCTACTGGGGTAAGCAGGGTCCCGATCTGCTCGACCGCCGTCTCGCCCTGTACGAGGAGAGGCAGCGGATGGTTTTCGGGGCCAACACGTACCGGATCTTCACGAGCCTGCTGGCCGGCAACACCGAGGAGACCGTGCGCGACCCCTGGGTCACCCGCATGCGGAACCTCCCGGCCACCGTCGTGTCGACCACCCTGGAGGCGCCCCTCGACTGGCCCGACGCGACCGTCGAGGCGGGTGACGCCGTCGACGTCGTCACCCGCCTCAAGGAGCAGTCCCAGGTCCCGTTGCGGTCGCACGGCAGCCTCTCGCTGAACCGGGCGCTGATGGCCGCCGGCCTCGTCGACCGGGTGCACGTGACGCTCTTCCCGGTCATCACCGGCCGGACCGGCATCAGCCCGATCTTCTCCGGGGCCGAGGACTTCGACCTCGAGGTGCTGGAGAGCCGTACGCTCGACGGCCGCGTCCAGGAGCTCATCTACCGCCCCACGCTGCACTGATGCCGTCCTCCCTACGGGTGTAAAAGATCGACAGCCGCCTACCCCCGCTCACACACTGAACAAGAAGACAATTCAGGAGGTAGACCTCGGGAGGTACACCATGCCCAGGTTTCACAACGAGGAGGAGCGGGTCGCCTGGACGCTGGCCGAGTCGCTGGCCGACAAGGCTCGGACGATGATGCGGCAGGCCGAGGCGGCGCTCGAGACCTGGCGGATCGGTAAGGAGCTCAACCGCATCCGCTGTGCGCGTCGCGGGATCAGTGCCTCCGACGCCGAGATCCGCTGGTCCGAGACGGCCAACGCCAAGAATGCGCTGACCGACAACAGTTTCCACGTCTCGCTCGCGACGATGTACTTCGGTGCCGCCGCGGCGTACTACTCCCGGGCCCAGTATCTCCGCAGCCACGGCGAGGCCCACGTATGAGAGCAGTCAGGGCGAGGCCCACGGATGAGAAAAGCGCCGCCCCGACCGGGGCGGCGGTCGGAGCGGCGCTCTCGCAGGCCTGAGGGACCCGGCGCTCGCACGGGGGACGAGCGCCGGGTCCGCCAGGGGCCTGAGTCGAGTGTGCGGCGGGTTTCTGGGAAACCGCTGTGCCGCACCGCCAAATGAGCTGGGAGTCAGTCGTCGGCCGGCGGCGGCTTCGGCGGCTCCGCCGGGGCACTGGCGCCCGGCCCCTGCGCGGCGGCTTCGTCCTGGCTCGTTCCCGGACCGGCGAGCGCGAGCCCGAGCACCGCGCCCGCGCCGATCAGCCCGAGTCCGGCCAGGGAGACCTTGCGTCGTTCCGGCTCGTTCACGGCACCTCCAAGGGAAAGACCGGCCTCCCATGCTGCCGTGTTCGGCTGTGAGATAGCTGAGCCGCCTCCCGGCGGGCATATTGGTGGCATGGAGACGGCCACCGAGAACGAACGCAAGTACGACGTCCCCGCCGGTTTCTCGTTGCCGCCGCTCATCGGTGCGGGCGGCGTGCGCGAGCTCGGGGAGCCCGAGACCCACGAGCTGGACGCGACGTACTTCGACACCGAGGATCTGCGGCTCGCGCGGAACAAGCGGACCCTGCGCCGGCGGACCGGTGGCGGGGACGCGGGGTGGCATCTCAAGACGCCGGCCGGCGCGTCGAGCCGGACCGAGCACCGGCTGCCGCTGACTGACGGCGACGACGTGCCCGGCGAGCTGGTCGCGGAGGTCCGCACCATCGTCCGGACCCGGCCGCTGCGCCCGGTGGCGCGACTGCGCACGCACCGGGTGGAGACGCCGCTGCGCGACGAGCAGGGCCGTACCCTCGCGCTGGTCGCCCAGGACCGGGTCGCCGCCGAGACCGGCGGCACCGAGCAGCACTGGCAGGAGCTCGAGGTCGAGCTGGTCGACGGCGGCCCCGAGGTGCTCGACGCCGTCGAGGGCCTGCTGCGGGCGGCCGGCGCCACCCCCGCCGCCGGGCCGTCGAAGCTGGCCCGGGCGCTCGGTGACCGGCTCGCCGCGCCGCGGCGCCGGCGCCGCAAGGTCAACCCCGTGATCCGGTACGCCCGGGAGCAGCGCGAGGCCGTCGAGGAGCAGGACCAGGGGGTACGCGCCGGCGACGCCGAAGCCGTGCACAAGATGCGGGTGGCGACCCGGCGCCTGCGCAGCACCCTGAAGACGTTCAAGGCCTCGTTCGACCCGCAGCCGGCCGCCGGGCTCAACGGCGACCTCAAGTGGCTGGCCGACCGCCTCGGCGACGTACGGGACGGTCAGGTCCTCGAGGGCAAACTGCTCGCCGACACGTCCGGGTTTCCGGAGGTGTCCGAGGGCATCCGCGCTCATCTCGACGCCCAGGTCGAGCGGGGCCGCGTGGCGCTGACCGAGGCGCTGGACAGCGACCGCTACCTGGCCATGCTCGACGCGATGGACGCGCTCGTCGACGACCCGGAGCCGGACGACGCGGGCGCGCTGCGCCGGGCCCGCAAAGCGCTGCTCAAGGCCGACCAGCTGCTGGACCAGGCGATGGCCGACGGCGTGGACGCCGAGTTGCACGAGGCCCGCAAGGCCTACAAGCGCGCCCGGTACGCGGTGGAGGTCTTCGCCCCCAGCGCCGGCAAGCCGGGTAAACGCTTGGTGAAGACCCTGACCGAGCTGCAGGACGTGCTCGGCGCGCACCAGGATTCGGTGGTCGCGCAGGAAGTGCTGCGTGAGGTGGCCCGGACCGCGCCGGACGCGTTCGGCTACGGCGTGCTGTGGGCGCGTCAGGAGCAGGTCGGTGTGCAGACCCGGGACGAGTTGCCACCGGTCGTCGAGGCGTCCCGGGTGAAGCGGTTGCGGAGCTGGCTCGGCTGAGCGTTAACCTGCCGTCCACCTTCCCGTTACGGTCCGCCAGTTGTCAGGTCGGCCCCGGTGGGTAAGAACCCTGTCATGCAGGCGGATCAGGACCACGAGCAGGAGCAGGGCGACAACGGCGGCCACGAGGATCGCCAGTTCGACGACGAGCTCACCACCGACCCGTACACGGGTCCGATCACCGAGCTGGGCGGTTACCGGGTCGCCGACGACGATGACGACGACCCGGTGCTCCTCAACGCCGACGGCAGCCCCGTGGACACCTGGCGCGAGGACTACCCGTACGACACCCGGATGGCGCGGGCCGAATACGACCATGACAAACGCCTGCTGCAGATCGAGCTGCTCAAGCTGCAGAACTGGTGCAAGCGGACCGGCGAGCGGATGGTCATCCTCTTCGAGGGCCGCGACGCCGCCGGCAAGGGCGGCACGATCAAGCGCTTCATGGAGCACCTGAACCCGCGGGGCGCCTCGGTGGTCGCGCTGGAGAAGCCGAACGAGCGCGAGAGCAACCAGTGGTACTTCCAGCGCTACATCAAGCACCTGCCCGCGGCCGGGGAGATCGTGCTCTTCGACCGTTCCTGGTACAACCGGGCCGGGGTCGAGCGGGTCATGGGCTTCTGCACCCGCGCCGAGTATCTCGAGTTCATGCGGCAGGCCCCGGACCTGGAACGGATGCTGGTCCGCTCGCAGATCAACCTGATCAAGTTCTGGTTCTCGGTGTCGCAGGGTGAGCAGCGCACCCGGTTCGCGATCCGGCAGGTGGACCCGGTACGCCAGTGGAAGCTCTCGAAGATGGACCTCGAGTCGCTGGACAAGTGGGGCGAGTACACCGAGGCCAAGGAGGCGATGTTCTTCTACACGGACACCGCCGACGCCCCGTGGACCGTGGTCAAGAGCAACGACAAGAAGCGGGCGCGGCTGGAGGCCATCCGCTTCGTGCTGAACCGCTTCGACTACGACAACAAGGACACCACCATCGTCGGCACCCCGGACCGGCAGATCGTCGGTCCCGCCTCCCAGTTCGTCGAGGGCACCGAGGAGTCGCCGCAGGTATTCCCGCGACTCTAGTGACCTTAAAAGCGTTGTCGACGGGGCCGCGGGATGGTTAACGTGGCCGTACACGTGAGAGGAGGTGGTCCGAAGTTGTATAGCAACGGGACTCGTGAGGTGGCTGTCCGCTAGCCGCTGTCCTTGACAGCTTCGTTTGAACGTCGAGACCGTGTGGCAGCGGTGCGGCGAATACCAGGCAGCCACCCGACCCCCGGGGATCCGGCCCAGTCCGACCGGACCACGCTTCGGCGCGGAAGTCCCCGGGGGTCGCTTCATGTGCGGATCCGTCCGCCCGGCCCGTGTCCGAAGGTGACCATGCGCCAGCTGACCGTGCTCGGCACCGCGAGCCAGGTGCCCACCCGGCACCGCAATCACAACGGCTACCTGCTGCGCTGGGACGACGAGGTCATGCTCTTCGACCCGGGCGAGGGCACCCAGCGCCAGATGCTCCTGGCCGGGCTCGCCGTCACCCCGCTGCGCCGGATCTGCGTCACCCACTTCCACGGCGACCACGCGCTCGGCCTGCCCGGGATCATCCAGCGCATCTCGCTCGACAAGGTTCCGCACCCGGTCGAGGTGCACTACCCGGCCGGCGGCCAGGAGTTCTTCGACCGGCTCCGGCACGCCACCAGCTTCTACGACGTCGCCGACCTCCAGCCCGTACCCGTGTCGGACGGTTTCCGGGTGGAGACCTCGGCCGGCGCACTCACCGCGCTGCCGTTGCGGCACTCGATCGAGACCTACGGCTACCGCCTGGCCGAGCCCGACAGCCACCGGATGGTGCCGTCGCTGCTGGCCGCGCACGGCATCGCCGGGCCGGCGATCGGCGAGCTGCAGCGCACCGGCCGCCTCGGCCGGGTGACGCTCGAGCAGGTCAGCGCGCCCCGGCCCGGGCAGCGCTTCGCCTTCGTGATGGACACCGGCCTGTGCGACAACGTCTTCCACCTCGCCGAGGGCGCGGACCTGCTGGTCATCGAGTCGACCTTCCTGGCCGAGGATGCCGCGATGGCCGCGCAGGTCGGCCACCTGACCGCGGGCCAGGCCGCGTCGGTGGCCCGGCAGTCGGGGGTACGCACGCTGGTGCTCACCCACTTCTCCCAGCGGTACGCGGACAGCACCCGGTTCCTGGACGAGGCCCGCGTGGAGTTCAACGGCGATATCGTGCTCGCCGAGGATCTGCTGCGGGTCCCGGTGCCGCCCCGGCTAGGTTCGTCCGATGAGCGTGCATCTGCGTCCCGTCGCTGACGACGACCTCCGGGCGGTCGGCGCCCTGCACTTCCACTCCCGGGCCACCGCCTACGCGGAGATCCTCTCCCCGGAAGCGCTGGCCTACGGCTCGCCGGAGGCGCTGGGCGAGTGGTGGGCGGAGCGCTGGAAGTGGGAACGCGACACGCACCGGCTGACGGTCGCCGTCGCCGGCGGGACCCTCGCGGGCTTCAGCTACCTGGGACCGAGCGAACAGGACGGCGTCGCGGAGCTGTACGCGATCCACGCCGAACCGGCATACGTGGGCACCGGGGTGGGGCGGGCGCTGATGGCCGACGCACTGCCCGCGCTGGGCCGGCTGGGAAGCCGGGCCGTGCTCTGGGTGCTGGAGGCGAACAAGCAGGCCCGGCGCTTCTACGAGCGCGGCGGCTGGGTCCCGGACGGCACGACGCGCACCGAGGCGATCGGCGGGGAGCCGGTGGCCCAGGTGCGCTACGGGCGGCCAGTGGAGGGCGGGCGGGAGCGCGTGACCGAGTGAATGCGGGGGAACCTGTGGTCACGCACTCCCGCCAACCGCGCCCGCCCGAACCGCCGTTGACGCCTGGCCGGAGGCGCCGACCGGCGGAGGCGTGCCGGTCTGAGCGGTTGGGCGGGTCCGGGTGCGGGACACCGGCGTGCTGGCGGGGCACGAGGGTGTCACCGCGGTGCGACGTCGTCCGGGCCGATGCAGGTCGGTTCTTGCCGGGGGACGGTCAAGGTCCCCGGATGACGTCGAGTGTCCGGCGGGGGGTCGTTCAGTCGAAATAGCCTCTGTTCAGTTCGTCGAATTTCGGCGTCTCACGCCGGACCATGTTGCCGTCCAGCCCGGTCCGGACGCCGGGCATCGCGCGCACGCTGTTGAGGTCGTGCCGCAGCGTCCAGGCTTCCCGCCACGGCCGGCGGGAGGCGATGTCGGCGCGTTCACCGAGCCTGCGGGGGGCACAGGGCCAGCGCCAGCCGCACCAGACACAGTTGCCGTCATGGCCGGCCTCGGCGTGCCTCCGCAGCATCTGCTGGGCGTCCTGCCAGAGCAGGCGGTCCACGATGTCGGCCGGTACAGCCTCGTCGACGATGACCATCCCCACCCTCCGTCCGGCTCGTTCAGCTCCTTCGTCACTCATACAACCCCCGGCAACCACCATCCGGTCGGACTTTCTGTGCGACCTTCGCGACTATCCGTGACTGACTTGTTCGCCGTGGGCGGACGTGACACCGGCATCGATGGCTCCCGGCCCGGCGTTCCGGACTTCATGGATACCGAACACACGGGGGTCGAAACGGGCGCGCTCGATGCCTACAGCCGTGTCGTGACCGGCGTCGCCGCCCAGCTGCTGCCGTCCGTCGCGGCGCTGTCCGTCCGTACCCCGCGCGGGGCCGGCGCCGGCTCGGCGGTCACCTTCACCGACGACGGATTCCTGCTCACCAACGCCCACGTGGTCGCCGGCGCGAGCGGCGGCACAGCCGCCTTCGCCGACGGCAGCGAGTCCAGGTTCGACGTGGTCGGCGCCGACGCCCTGTCCGACCTGGCCGTGGTCCGCGTGCACAACCCGGGCGCCCCGGCGGCCCCGCTCGGCGACGCCGACCGGCTGCGGATCGGCCAGCTCGTCGTGGCGGTCGGCAACCCGATGGGCCTGGCCGGCTCGGTCACCGCCGGCGTGGTGTCCGGACTGGGACGGTCGCTGCCCGCCCGCGACGGCCGCCGCGTCCGCATCATCGACAACGTCATCCAGACCGACGCGGCCCTCAACCCGGGCAACTCCGGCGGAGCCCTGGCCGACTCCACCGGCACGGTGGTCGGCGTCAACACGGCCGTCGCGGGCTACGGCCTGGGCCTGGCCGTCCCGATCAACAAGACCACCCGCCAGATCATCGGGGAACTGGTGACCACGGGCCGGGTCCGCCGCGCCTGGCTCGGCGTCGCGGGCGTACCGGTGCCGCTGCCGCCGCCGATCGCCGAACGCCTGGGCCAGAAGCTCGGCCTGCGCGTGGTCGAGGTGGTGCCGGGCAGCCCGGCCGGCACGGCGGGCATCTACCTCGGCGACATCCTGGTCACGGCGGGCGGGGAGCCGATGCAGACGGTCCAGGCCCTGCAACGCCTGATGCTGGGCCCGGCGATCGGCAAGAACCTGCCGATCACGGTGCTGCGCAAGAACGCCTTCGTGGACGTGGTCACGATCCCCGCCGAACTCTCCTGACGCCGCTCAGGTGTCGTAGCAGCCGTCCCAGGGCGGGTTGAAGCCCAGGTCGTCGGGGAGGAACTCCGCATGGTCCTCCCCGTCGTACTCCTCGGACTCGTCGACGAGCCCGAAGACGTGCCCGTCGGCCTCCACCTGGAACAGCTTGACGGCGATGTCGCCGTAAGCGCGCCCGGGCAAAGCGTCGAGCAGCCCCGTCAGGTGCGCCTCGGCTCTGTCGATCGAGGCGCGCTCCTCCTCGCTGGTGCCGGCGAACCAGATCTCCGATCCGGTGTGCCCGCCGGCGGCATCGAAGCGGTGCAGCACGGCATACCACCGCTTGCCACGGAACCAGTCGGGCTCCGCCCCGCTGCCGGCCTCGAGGGTGGCCGTGACGGAACCGAAGAACTGCCCGCCGTCGAAGCGGCCGATGGTGCTCGTGCGGTAATCGGGTTCGTACGCGATCGGCACGCGATCGGGAATCGCCATGCCGGGAACCCTAAGGGCCGGGTACGACAAGACCCGCTCGCCGGCCTTTCACCTCGACCACGGGGGCCGGATCATCATTTCCGCGGAGACCAGCGTCCGCCCGCTCCCCGGAGGGTGGGTCGACGGCCGACAGGCCGGCAGGCAGAAACGAGCTGAGCCCGCACCCGCCGAAGCGAGCGCGAGCCAGACGTATAGAGCGTTAGTTGGTGCGAGCCACACCGATCGGGCAGGTCATCCCGTTCGGGACCGGGCTTGAGTTGTGTGACCTGTCGAGGACGACGTACGCGGCGTCTCGTCCGCCGCTTGGCCGACCTGTTCGGCCTCAGCATCCAAGCAGGCACCCGCTACACCAACGTCATCAGCCACCCCGACCTCCGTCGGGCTAGCGATGGCCCCGCCAAGGCCCTGCCGGTGACCGACACCAACCGGGCAACCCTGCGCACCACATTCGGCCAGGACGCCGAACTCTACGACCAATGCCGTCCGGCCTACCCGCCCCAGCTGTTCACCGACCTCGCCACCCCGGCAGGTCTCGGTCCCCGCTCCCGGGTGCTGGAGATCGGATGCGGAACCGGCCAAGCGACCCTGCCCCTGGCACAACGGGGATGCGACGTCGTCGCGATGGACCTCAGCCCCGACATGGCCGCCATCGCCCGACGCAACCTCGCGCAGTTCCCAAATGTCACCGTCGTCGCGGCGGCCTTCGAGGACTGGCAACCTTCGAACGGAACCTTCGACGCGATCCTCTCCGCGACCGCGTTCCACTGGCTTGACCCCGCCCGGCATGCGTCTGACGACCGACGACGAAACCCCCGAGGAGGCGGCAGAGTTCGATCGATCGGCACGATTCGGGCCAGTCGAATTCCGGCGCTACGAGTGGCAACAGACCTATACGTCGCCCGAGTATCTGAACCTGCTCATGACCTACTCCGGCAATCGAGCCATGGCACCGCGGGCACGCAGCGGCCTGTTCGCGTGCATCTCCCACCTGATCGACGACGTCTACAACGGAGCAATCACCAAGCAATACCGGACCCGGCTCGCCATCGCCCACAAACTCACTTGAAAGGTACTGCTGGTGGCCGCCGGCGAGGACAGCATCGATATCTCGTCGGGTCGGGACACCAGCAGCCCGGCGAAGGTGTCCGCTCGCGCGTCGACGTGGACCACGAAACCGCTGTCGGTCAAAGCCTCGATGACGAGATCCGCGGCGGCGGGGAACAGATCGACGTCACCGCTCGGCCGGCGGGAACCAGAGGGATGGCCGGCGCCGGGTGAGGAGCGCCCGATCAAGGACTGCGTGCAGGTCGTCGGGCTTGGTCGCCTCGAGCAGGACCGTGCGGTAGAGGTCGACGATCCGGCCGGGACTGTCGAGGTCGTAGTCGGCCGCACCGGACCAGTCGAGGTGACGCGGCAGGGTGACGACACCGGCGGTCCGCCCGTGGAGCAGCGTGAGATCGTCCGCGACGACGACCGGCTCGGCATATCGGCGCATGACAGGTCACCTCCTCCTCGTTCATCGTGACACGTGGCGGGCGCCAGAGCGGCGCCCAGCCGCGTTCACCAAGGTCAGAGCGTGCGAGAGGTCCCGCTGGCCGGCCGTGACCCGCTGACAGTGGCCCACCGCATTCACCCGGGAAGCGCGAAGCAACGAGAACTTGAACCGGATCGTCCGCGAGTTCTCCCGAAATGCGTCCCGATCGCCTCGGAACAGCCTGTCTCGCGATGGTCGCCGCCGAAATCGAACGATCGACCGCGTAAGGTCTTCGATGGGGAGAACCTCGGAGATTTCGCCGAATCTGTCGAGGAAAACACTTCCACCGATTGAATCTGCCGGCGTCTGCCATGACGCCGGAGGATTGGGGAGCGACCATGAACGTCACCGTTATCGGTTCCGGCAACGGAGGCATGGCTGTCGCCTTCGACTGTGCTCAGCAAGGCCACCGGGTCTCGCTGTACTCCCGAGCCGCGCACGCTCACGAGAACATCGAGGCAGTCGGGGTAAAGGGAGGCATCACGAGCCAGGGACGGCTGGAGGGCTTCGCCCCGGTTGCGTACGCCGGTACCGACATCGAAGCCGCCATGGAGGGTGCCGAGCTCGTCTTCGTGGTCGGGCCCGCGTTCGCCACCGAGCCCTTCGGTCACGACCTCGCACCTCACCTGCGTACCGGGATGACCGTGGTGATCTGTCCCGGATCCTGCGGCGGTGCCCTCGCCTTCAAGCGAGCCGCAGGTTTGGCGGTGCACGACGACAACATCATCGTCGGGGAGACCAGCACCCTTCCGTACGCGTGCCGGGCCGACGGCCAGGGCAACGTCCACGTATTCCACAGGTTCGACACGGGCCTCTTCGCCGCGGCCGTTCCTCGGTCGGGCAACGGCAAGCTGCTGGAGATCCTCAGGCAGGTCTATCCCTCGACCACCGAGGCGGCCACGGTCCTCCAGACGTCTCTGCAGAACGGCAACCCCGTCATCCACCCCGCGGTGACGCTCATGAACGCCGCCCTGCTGGAGCGGACCGGTGGCGACTTCCTCTTCTACGAGGAGGGTGTCACCCCAGCTGCGAGCCGTCTGATGGAGGTTGTCGACACCGAGCGTCTCGCCATCGCGACGGCGCTCGGCGTGACGATCCTGTCCGAGCCGGAGATCGGTGTGGAGCAGGGCTACATGACCGAGAGCAACTACACGACCGGGTACTCCCGCGCGCCCGGCTTCCGCGGCATCAAGGCCCCGACTGCCATCGACTCGCGGTACCTCACCGAAGACGTCGGCTACAGCCTGGTCTTCTTCACCGACCTGGCACGCCGACTCGGAGTGCCCACCCCGACGATGGACGCGATCATCGAGATCACCTCTGTCGTCCTCGCGCGCGACCTGCGTGCGGAAGGAGCCCGCACGATGAGTTCTCTGGGACTCGACGACCTGACCACCGAGCAGCTGACCAGCCTTTGAGGACAGGCGCCACGGCCTCATCTCCCGCCGGTCAGCCGAGCCGGCATGAGCGTGCGGATCGACGCGGGCCCGGCGATCCGGCCGGATCTGGCAACTCGGGCCGGACGGCGCGCTCCTGGTGGTACCGGTCCGCGGAGTTCCGGGAAGCGCTCTGCCTCCTACGACAAGGCCCGCTCGCCGAGGCGAGCGGGCCCGATGTCGGTTCTTTCCCTGCAATCAGCTGGCAGGGTGAGGGTGGCCGTTCATGAGCCGCCAGGCGATTGGCCGCCCTCGCCCGGTCTCGGCGGGAGCGACGTCCAGTGCCATGCAACCAGGCACGACCTGACCTTGATCCAGACCTTGATCTTGCGCTGTAGGAACCTCAGGACAGATGCGCCAACAGGTCCTGGCGCGTCAGCACTCCCGCGGGCTTGCCGTCGACCAGGACCATCGCCGCGTCCGAGTGCTCCAGCAGGGTCACCGCCTCGCTGACCGGCTGGCCGCCGCCGATCATCGGCAGGGGGTCGGTCATGTGCCGCTCGATGGTGTCGTGCAGGTGGGCCTGGCCGGTGAACAGCGCGTCCAGCAGCGCCTTCTCCGCGATCGACCCGGCCACCTCGCCGGTCACGACCGGCGGTTCGGCCTTGAGGACCGGGAGCTGGCTGACGCCGTACTCGCGCATGTAGTCGATCGCGTCGCGGACCGTCTCGGTCGGGTGCACGTGGATCAGCGGGGGCATCTCGCCGCTCTTGGAGCCCAGGGCCGCCGCCACCGTGGCCTCGTCGCCGCCGGTGGCCAGGAAGCCGTAGCGGGCCATCCAGGTGTCGTTGAAGATCTTCGAGAGGTAGCCGCGGCCGCCGTCCGGGAGCAGCACCACGATGACGTCCTCCGGGGCGGCCTTGCGGGCCACCGCCAGGGCCGCCACCACCGCCATGCCGCAGCTGCCGCCGACCAGCAGGCCCTCCTCGCGGGCCAGCCGCCGGGTCATCTCGAACGAGTCCGAGTCGGAGACCTCGATGATCTCGTCGCAGATGCCCCGGTCGTACGTCTCCGGCCAGAAGTCCTCACCGACGCCCTCGACCAGGTACGGTCGGCCGCTGCCGCCGGAGTAGACCGAGCCTTCCGGGTCGGCGCCGATGATGCGCACCGGCCCCTGTTCCTTGAGGTACCGGCCGACGCCGGTGATCGTGCCGCCGGTGCCGACACCCGCCACGAAGTGGGTGATCCGGCCCTCGGTCTGCTTCCACAGCTCGGGGCCCGTCTCCTCGTAGTGCGAGCGGGGGTTGGCCGGGTTGCTGTACTGGTCGGGCTTCCAGGCGCCGGGGATCTCGCGGGCCAGCCGGTCGGAGACGTTGTAGTAGGAGCGCGGGTCCTCGGGCGCCACCGCGGTCGGGCAGACCACGACCTCGGCCCCGTACGCCCGCAGCACGTTCTGCTTGTCCTCGCTGACCTTGTCGGGGCAGACGAAGACACACCGGTAGCCCCGGAGCTGGGCCACCAGGGCCAGGCCCACGCCGGTGTTGCCGCTGGTCGGCTCGACGATGGTGCCGCCGGAGCGGAGCAGGCCGGCCTTCTCGGCGTCCTCCACCATGCGCAGGGCGATGCGGTCCTTCACGGAGCCGCCGGGGTTGAAGTATTCGACCTTGGCCAGGACGGTCGCCGCTATGCCGTCGGTGACGCTGCGCAGCCGTACCAGGGGGGTGTCCCCGATGATGTCGACGACATTGTCGTAGTACCGCACGTCGCTGTGCCCTTCTGGGGGTGCTGACCTGTACCTGGTCAGCCTACGGCTCAGCTCACCACGGAACCGGGCAGGACCGCGGCGCGCGCTTTCTCCCACTCCAGGAAGCGCTCGGTCTCGCTCAGTACGGAACCCGCCAGCCAGGTGATCATGAGGGCGTCGTCGGCCAGCCCGAAGACGAGCAGCGCTGCCTCGGGGACCGCGTCGATCGGGGAGACCACGTACAGCGTCGCGGCGGTCATCAGGGCCACCCGCATGCCGCCGTCGTACTCGCCCTTCGCGGTCGCCTTGATCATCCTGGGCAGCGCGGCCACCCGCTTGCCGATCGACGGGCCGCCACGGGCTCCTGCCATCAGTGCCTTCGCGAGCGCCGTGAACGCGGCGGTCCGGTGCAGAGTTCTGGCCATGTCGTCCCCTTTCGCTGTCCTCAGCATGACGGCAACGCGCTAGATGTGCCCGCTCGGCGCGGGGTTCAGACACTTGTCGCACAGGCGAGTTAGCCTCGAAGTCCCCACATCGCCGGCAGCCGGGTCTCCACCCCCTGACTGACGGGCAGGTTCCCACCGAGCGAGAGCGAGGGAGAGCGTGCGACAGGTGCGCAGTTTGACAGCGGCGGATTGGCAGCGGCTCCGGCTCGCGGGCCAGATCGCCGGCGGTGTGACCGGCGCTGCGGCCGGCCTGACCGCCCTCTCGGCGGGCGTGCTGCTCCGCCAGGCCGCCGATGCCCGCCGGATCATCCCGATGGCCGAGGCGCCCCCGCCCCGCGGTGACGGTGTGTACGGCCCCAAGTTCCCCGGCAAGCCGCTGAGCATGGTCATCCTCGGCGACTCCTCCGCGGCCGGGTACGGCGTGCACCGCCCCCGGGAGACCCCCGGCGCCCTGCTCGCCACCGGCGTCTCGCGGCGCCTGCGCCGGCCCGTCCGGCTGCACCGGCTCGCCGTGGTCGGCTCGATGTCCTCCGGCCTGCAGTATCAGGTGGACGCCGCGCTGGAGTACGAGCCCGAGGTGGCCGTCATCCTGGTCGGCGCCAACGACGTCACGCACGCCTCGGCCCGGACCGCCGCCGTGCGCCACCTCGCCGACTCGGTCCGCCGGCTGCGCTCGGTCGGCTGCAAGGTCGTCGTCGGCACCTGCCCGGACATCGGCGCGATCCAGCCGATCAAGCCGCCGTTGCGCTGGCTGGCCCGCAAGTGGAGCCGGCAGCTGGCCGCCGCGCAGACCGTGGCCGTGGTCGAGGCCGGCGGGCGGACGGTGTCCATGGGCGACCTGCTCGGCCCGGCTTTCGCGGCCGACCCGGTACGGATGTTCAGTTCGGACCGTTTCCACCCGTCGGCCGAGGGTTACGCCCGCGCCGCGGCGGTCATGATGCCCACGCTCATGGCGATGCTCGGTGAGGACGACCGGGCCCCGGCCACCGGCACCGACGGCGTGCGCAGCCTGCCGGAGGCGGCCCAGGAGGCGGCCCGTTCGGCCGGCACCGAGGTCGGCCCGGCCAAGGTCGACGGTCACGAGCGCGGACCGGCCGGTCGCTGGGCCCAGCTGCGCCGGCACCCGTGGTTCGGCGAGCCCCGGCTGTGGTTCGGTCACCGCGCGGCGGCGCCGTTCGGGGAGAGCCCCGTTCCCGGCGTGTCCGGCCGGTCGGCCGCCGGAGCCGTAGGCTGGACCCCAGCGGATCATCAATCAGCCGTCGACTGACGGAGTTGCACTGCGGCAGGGAGGCGACATGACGGGCCTGGCGGGACGGATCAGCAAAGCGACGGCGACCACCTTGTTCGCCGGGGCCGTCGGCAGTGTCGCGCTGCTCGCGGGCGAGGCGCTCGCGGCCCGCACCCGGCGGTACGCCAAGCCCACGATGGGCCTGGCCCTGCGCACCTCGATGGGCCCGTCCGCGGCTCCCGCGCTGCGGCTGGTCCTGCTCGGTGACTCGGCGGCCATCGGGGTCGGCGTGGAGTGGCTCTCCGAGACGGTCGGCGGCCAGCTCGCCCGCCTGCTCGCCGAGGGCACCCCGGAGACCGGCCAGCGGCACGTGCTGCTGTCCAGCGTCGGCGTGGCCGGCTCCCGGTCGACCGACCTGGCCACCCAGGTGGCCCGGGCCCTGCTCGGTGACCGTCCGGACGTGGCGGTGGTGCTGATCGGCGCGCAGGACGCGACCGGTCTGCGCAGCGCGGAGGAGTCGGCCGCGCACCTCGGGGACGCCGTCCGGCGGCTGCGCGGGGCCGGCGTCCAGGTCGTCGTCGGCACCTGCCCCGATCTGGGCGCCGTCCGCTCGATCGCCCCGCCGTTGCGGCAGCTCACCGGCTGGGTGGGCCGCCGGGTGGCGCGGGCCCAGGCCGCCGCGGTGACCGGGGCCGGCGGTGTCGTGGTCGACCTGGCCGAGGAGACGGGCGCGGTGTTCCGGGCCGACGCGGGCACGCTCTGCTACGACGGCTTCCACCCCTCGGCGGACGGTTACCGGGTGTGGGCGCACGCGCTCTACCCGGCGGTGCTCGACGCGGCGCAGGCCGCCGGGCGCCGCTCGATTCAGGAATAACCGACAAAATGGTGTGACGAAGTGATGCTTCCGCGTCAAGTTACCGGCGCGTTAACGTGGGCTGCATGCCGGAAGCTGTCATCGTCGCCACCGCCCGCTCCCCCATCGGCCGCGCGGTCAAGGGCTCGCTGAAGGACCTGCGCCCCGACGACCTCGCCGCGACCATCATCGACGCCGCCCTGAGCAAGGTGCCCCAGCTCGACCGCACTCTCATCGAGGACCTCTACCTGGGCTGCGGCCTGCCCGGCGGTGAGCAGGGCTTCAACATGGCCCGCGTGGTCGCCACCCTGCTGGGCCTGGACGGCCTGCCGGGCGCCACCGTGACCCGGTACTGCTCCTCCTCGCTCCAGACGACCCGGATGGCCTTCCACGCCATCAAGGCCGGCGAGGGCGACATCTTCCTCTCGGCCGGCGTGGAGACGGTGTCCCGCTTCGGCCGGGGCAACTCCGACGGCCTGCCGCCCGAGGCCCAGGCGCTGGTCGGCGGCGGCTGGGAGAACCCGAAGTTCGCCGAGGCCCGGGTGCGCACCACCGAGGCCGCCAGGAACGGCGGCGTCTGGCACGACCCGCGCGAGGACGGCAACCTGCCCGACATCTACCTGGGCATGGGCTACACCGCGGAAAACCTGGCCCAGGCGTACGACGTGAGCCGCCAGGACATGGACGAGTTCGGGGTCCGCAGCCAGAACCTGGCCGAGAAGGCGATCGCGAACGGCTTCTGGCAGCGCGAGATCACTCCGGTGACGACCCCCGACGGCAAGGTGGTCTCGACCGACGACGGTCCCCGCCCCGGCGTCACCATGGAGGCCGTCTCCGCCCTCAAGCCGGTGTTCCGCCCCGACGGCCGGATCACCGCCGGCAACTGCTGCCCGCTCAACGACGGCGCGGCCGCCGTAGTGATCATGAGCGACACCAAGGCGCGCGAGCTGGGCATCACCCCGCTGGCCCGGATCGTGTCGACCGGCGTCACGGCCCTGTCGCCGGAGATCATGGGCCTGGGCCCGGTCGAGGCGTCCCGGCAGGCGCTCCAGCGGGCCGGGATGACCATCGACGACGTCGACCTGGTGGAGATCAACGAGGCCTTCGCGGCCCAGGTCATCCCCTCGTACCGCGAGCTGGGCATCCCGCTGGAGAAGCTCAACGTCAACGGCGGCGCGATCGCGGTGGGCCACCCGTTCGGCATGACCGGCGCCCGGATCACCGGCACGTTGCTGAACTCCCTGGACTGGCACGACAAGAGCATCGGCCTGGAGACGATGTGCGTCGGCGGCGGTCAGGGCATGGCGATGGTGCTCGAGCGCCTCAGCTGAGCGCGTTTCCCGATTTTCCGCCGGGTCCGGCTGCCGTAGGGGGCGGTCGGGCTCGGCGGTTCAGTTTCCGAGACGAAGATCAAATTAAGATCAAGGCCATGTCGTGCCTGGTTGCATGGCACCGACCGTCGCTCACGCCGAGACCGGGCGAGGGTAACCATTCGCTTGGCGGCTCATGAGCGGCCACCCTCACCCTGCCAGGTCCGTGCACGGGATGAACCCTTTCAGAGGGCGTCGCGTGCGTCCGTCACGGCTGCGGTCGCGCGACTGAGGACGTCCTCGGGCGGGTTGGCGGCGAGCAGGTCGTCGGCCATGACGCGGAGCTGATCGGGCAGGACAGTCTCGGCCAGGCGCGGGACCGGACGGTGCCGGCGCTGCTCGGCGTCGGCGCTCTGGTCGGCCAGGTGCTGGACCAGCGTGCGGACGGCCTCGGCCCGGGTGCTGGCGCCGCCGGCCGCCGGGGCGTTCCAGCGGGCGGCCTCCCAGTGACCGACCTGCGTGATGAGCCGTTGCACCGCGGTCTCGAAGTCTGCTGCGCCCACCCGGCGACCCTATCGGCAAACGGGGCAGCGCCCGGTCCGCGGGGAGGCGGACCGGGCGCTGCCGGGATGACGCGTTGCCGTACGGGCGGCTAATCGTCGCCTTGCAGGAAGCTCAGCAGGCGCAGGATCTCCAGGTACAGCCAGATGAGGCTGACCAGGATGCCGAACGCCGCCGTCCACGAGTAGCGCTGCGGCAGACCCATCCGCACGCCTTCCTCGACCTCGTTGAAGCTGAGGATGAAGCTCAGCGACGCGACGACGATGCAGATCAGGCTGAAGCCGATGCCGAGGGCACCGTTGTCCCGGAGGCCGGTGCTGAAGCCGAACAGCGAGAGCACGAAGTTGATCAGGATGACGGCGAACAGGCCCGCCATGACCGCGATCATGCCGCGCTGGAACTTCGGTGTCGCCCGGATGACCTTCGCCCTGTACAGGAAGGCCATCAGGAAGAAGACGCCGAAAGTGGCCACCACCGCCTGCAGGACGATGCCCTGGAAGCCGGCGATCTCCTGATAGAACTTGCTGACCAGGCCGACGAACGCACCCTCGATGACCGCGTACGCCACGACCAGCGCGGGGTTGGCCATCCGAGAGAACGAGACGACCAGGCCGATCACCAGTCCGACCACCGCGGCGCCGATCAGGCTCGGGCCGAGCAGCGAGTCCGGGATCAGGTTCCACGCCGCGACGGCGGAGACACCGGTGATGCCGAGCAGCGTGACGGTCTTGACGACGACGTCGTCGATCGTCATGGGTTGTACAGCCGGCGGCGAGGCCGGATATCCCGGTGCGCTGGGGTACGGCTGACCGTAACCCGGCTGACCGGCGGCCGGGCCGTACGGTCCGGCCGGGTTATACCCGGCGGTCCGCTCCCGCTCGGCCGCACGGCCGAGGCGCGAGAGCACCGGGTTGGAAGTCTTCACTGTGTCCAGCCTCCCTTTGAGGTTGAGGCACGTAGGGGCGTGCTGTTCAAGGGTAAGCGCAATATCAGCTGGATGTCGCCCGGCCAAGCTGTGAGCAGGCTGAAAACGTGCCCGGGGCGGGTCTCGAACCCGCACGCCTTTTGGGCAGCCGCTTTTAAGGCGGCCGTGTCTGCCGTTCCACCACCCGGGCCGATGTGTTGCTGCTCACCGTAGCTGGTCCAGCCCGCCCGGCAGAACGCCGGGACGGGCACAAACCACGCTCAGCGGGACCCGGCGCCCACCGGCTCGGGGCTGCGGTCGTCGCCCAGCGGCGGCGTCACGTGCGTGAACTCCTCGCGCGGGGCGTGCAGCTGGCCCAGCGAGACGACCTCGCGCTTGAGCACGAACGCCAGCGTCCAGTCCGCCAGCACGCGGACCTTGCGGTTGAACGACGGGATGCGGCTCATGTGGTACGTGCGGTGCATCATCCAGGCGGGGAAGCCCTTCAGCTTGACGCCGTAGATCTTGGCCACACCCTTGTACAGGCCGAGGCTGGCGACGCTGCCCGCGTACTTGTGCTGGTAGTCCTTGGGCTGGGCGCCGATGATCACCGCGCGGATGTTGTCGGCCAGCCGGGAGGCCTGCCGGACCGCGTGCTGGGCGCTCGGCGAGCACCAGGCGCCCGGGTTGGTCAGGTCGGGCACCTGGGCGCAGTCGCCGGCCGACCAGGCGCCGTCGAGCACCTTGTCGCCGTCGACCACCTGCAGCATCGTGTTGCAGGTGAGGTGACCGCGCGGGCCGCGGGGCAGGTCGGTGTGGTCGAGCATGGGCGACGGCTTGACGCCCGCCGTCCAGACGATGGTCTCGGCCCGGAAGGTCTCACCGTCGGAGAGCCGCACCGCGCCGTCGACGCACGACTCCATCCGGGTCTCGAGCCGGATGTCGATGCCGCGCTTCTGCAGCTGGCGGGCCGCGTAGGCGCCCATCTCCGGGCCGACCTCGGGCAGGATCCGGTTCGACGCCTCGACCAGGACGAAGCGGACCTCGTCCTGCTGGAGCTCGGGGTAGTACTTGAGGCCGTCGCGGACGACGTCCTCCATCTCGGCCAGCGCCTCGACGCCGGCGTAGCCGCCGCCGACGAAGACGAAGGTGAGCGACGCCTTGCGCATTTCCGGGTCCGGGGTGGTAGCCGCGATGTCCAGCCGGTCCAGGATGTGGTTGCGCAGGTAGATGGCCTCGCCGATGGTCTTGAAGCCGATGCCGCGCTCACGCAGGCCGGGGATCGGCAGGGTGCGCGAGACGGAGCCGGGAGCCACGATGATGTGGTCGTAGCCGATCTCCTTGGCCGGGCCGTCGATGGGCCGCACGGTGACCGTCTTGCGGGCGTGCTCGACCTTGGTGACCTCACCCGAGACGATGTGGCACCGCTTGAGCTCGCGGCGCAGCGGCACGACCGAGTGGCGCGGCGAGATGTTCCCGGCCGCGGCCTCCGGCAGGAACGGCTGGTACGTCATGTGCGGCTGCGGATCGATGACGATCACCTCAGCCTGCACCGAGTTGAGCTTCCTGGACAGGCGCAGAGCGGCGTACAGCCCGACGTGACCTGCCCCTACGACAACGATCCGCTGCGGTTTCACCCTTCCATCATCCGGATCCGGGGGCCGCCGTGCGCGCTTCTGTGACCAAGCACAACCCCGTAAGTCAAGTGCCGTAACGCACACGTTTCGGTTCCATTTCGCTGGAAACTCAGTGTGTGCTCACCGCTACGGGCGGCGTAGCAGCCGGCCCAGCAGCATGGTGATGCCGACCGCCGCAGCCAGTCCGACCAGCGTCGCGATCACGAACGCGCCCCCGGCCAGCTCGGCGGTCAGGCCCAGGGTGATCACGGTGAGCACGGCCGAGATCAGCACGACCAGCAGAGCCCGGGCCAGCCAGCCGCCGACCACGTCCACGTTGACGATCGCGTCGTACGGCAGCATAGCCGCCAGCGCGGCCAGCGTGTGCCCGAGATACAACAGCGCCGCGATGCTCAGCACCCGCCACAGCGCGACCCGGGCGTCGAACCAGGTGGTGTCGAGGATCCAGCCGCCCACCACCACCAGCACGGCCGCGGTGACGCCACGTCCGCGCGGGGCGATCGCCGGATACACGCCGGCCAGGCCGAGCAGGACGACGTAGCGGCTCGCGGTCAGCGCCGTGGGCCAGGCCACCATCAGCGCGAGCACGAAGGCCAGCGCGATGCCGCCGCGGACCAGCAGCGGCAGCACCGTCGCCCGGGCCACCGTCGTCCGGGTGCGTTCGATCCGCCGGGTGATGCCGTCGAGCATGTCAGCGCCCCCGCGGTGCGGACGCGAGCCGGGACACGTCGCGCAGCACCAGGTCCAGGCTGCCGGCCCCGGCCCAGGTCACCACCGGCACGCCGTGCTCACGCAGCCGGCCGAGGACGTTCTCGCGCTCCATCCGCCACAGCTTGGTGGCGATCGGTGTCCACGGACTGCGGTTGGGCGGCGTGACCCCGGCGGGCAACGTGTCGACCGCGACGGTGAAGCGGCCGGACTGGCTGAGGCCGGCCAGCATGTCGGCCGAGCGGGGGTCGACCAGCGGGGTCAGCACCATGACCAGCGCGTCCGACGAGACGTGGTGGGCGCCGAACACGTGCTCGTGCGGGCCCTGGTCACCGGTGTCGGCCCGGACGTCCAGCAGCCACTCGAGAACGGTCAGGTACTGCCGGCGTCCGGTGGCCGCGCGCAGCCGGCGGGCCGAGGAGCCGTACTCCATGAGCGAGACCCGGTCGCCGCGCTGCAGGTAGTGCTCGGCGATGGCGGCGGCCGCGCGGACCGTCGTGTCGAGCACCGACGCCCGGCCCTTGACGCCGCCGGACGCGCCGGCCTCGCCGAGGACGTCGAGCAGCAGCAGCACCTCGGCGTCCCGGTCGGACAGGGTGGAGGCCACGTGCAGGTCGCGGGTGCGCAGGGAGACGCGCCAGTCGATGCGGCGCAACCGGTCACCGGGGGCGAACGGCCGTACCCCGGCCAGCTCGCCGCCCTCGCCCGGGCGCCGCGACCGGTGGTTGCCGACCAGGCCGGCCGCCGCGGGCATCGCCTCGGTGGCCGCGAACGGCTCGGTCTCCGGGTAGACCCGCACCTGCCGGGCCGGCGTGACGACCGGGCGGCAGGCCAGCAGCCCACCGCAGGCGGCGACGCGGGCCGCGGCCGGGCCGACGTCGTGCCGGCCCCAGCGGGTGGCCTGGCCGGGCAGCTCGACAGCGGTCCAGCCGTCGGTCGCGACGGTGATCGCGAACGGCCGGTCGGCGTCGCGCAGCTCCAGCCACGGCGAGGTCCGGGTCCGCACGACCACCAGGTCGTAGGAGATGACGTCGGGGTTGGCCACGGTGAGCCCGGCGCCGACGCTGCCGCCCTCGACGATGTGCTCCTCCGCCGCGTCCACGGTCAGCTCGGGCGCGGAACGCGGCATCCGGCGCAGCCCGATCGCCGCGCCGATGGCGAACGGCGCCGCCAGCAGGACCAGGTCGACGCGGCCCAGTGCCACGCCGAGGACCAGCAGCAGACCGGTGAGCAGGACCGTGCGGCCCAGTGCCCGGGTGGGCACCCAGGCGGGCGCCGCCCACCCCTCGTCGGCCGCCGGCGCCTGAAGCGGTACGGCGGTCCGCAACGACGGCGGCTCCAAGGCTGTCACTGGCCGGTGTACCCGCCCGCGTACGTCGGCAGGGCACCGCTGGCCGGCGCCGGCACCGCCTGCAGCACCTCCTGGACCACGAACGCCGGGTCGACCCGGCGCAGCCACATCTCCGGCCGCAGGGTGATCCGGTGGGCCAGGGCGGGCACCGCCACGTCCTTGACGTCCTCCGGCACCACGAAGTCGCGGCCGGCCATGACCGCCCGCGCCCGGGCCAGCAGCAGCAGCGCCAGCGACCCGCGCGGCGACGAGCCGACCAGCACGGAGGCGTGCTCGCGGGTGGCCGAGGTGAGCGCGACGATGTAACGGCCGATCGAGTCCTCGACCACGACCTGCTCCAGCGCGGCCTGCATGGCCATCAGCCGGCGCGCGTCGACCACCGGCGTCAGCTGCGACTCCTCCTGGCGGCGGGACATGCGGCGGCGCAGCACCTCCCACTCCTCGTCCTCGGTGGGGTAGCCGAACGAGACGCGCAGCATGAACCGGTCGAGCTGGGCCTCGGGCAGCGGGTACGTGCCCTCGTACTCGATCGGGTTGGCCGTGGCCAGCACGTGGAACGGCGGGTCCAGCCGGTAGGTGACGCCCTCGACCGAGACCTGCTTCTCCTGCATGGCCTCCAGCAGGGCGGCCTGGGTCTTCGGCGGCGTCCGGTTGATCTCGTCGGCCAGCAGCATGTTGGTGAAGACCGGCCCGGCCCGGAACGCGAAGTCGCCCTTGCGCTGGTCGTAGAGGAAAGAGCCGGTGACGTCCGCGGGCAGTAGGTCGGGGGTGAACTGCAGGCGGCGGAAGTCCAGCCCGAGCGACTGGGCGAAGCAGCGGGCGGTCAGCGTCTTGCCCAGCCCGGGCAGGTCCTCCAGCAGCACGTGACCGCCGGCCAGAATGCCGGCCAGCACCAGCTCGAGGGACTCGCGCTTGCCGACCACCACGCTGCCGACCGAGTCCAGGACAGCGCCGGCCAGCCTGCCGACCTCGTACGGCGGCAGGGCCTCCACGCTCGCGTCCGTCACCGAACCACCCTTCTCAGATCTTCTCTAGTGCCTCGACGTACGTGGACAGGTCGCGGGGCTTCGGCGAGCGCCGGCCCGGCTCGTCCAGGAACTCCCACAACGGCTCGCCGAGCAGCTCCCGGGCCCGCCGCGGGTCCGATGCGCGGGTGAACCCGTGCTTGAGCCGCAGGCGTTCGTCGGCGAGCTCGGCGAACACGGGCAGGACGTTACGCGAGAACCTCTCGAAGTCCTGCTGCGACCACTCCAGCCGTTGCTCCCAGCGCCGTACCGCCGCCCGCAGGGTATCGGTGCCGGCCCATCGGTAGTCACCCTCGTCCTCGCCGCGCCGGGCCGCCGGCCGGGGCAACGGTGGCGGCGCCACTTCGGACACGGCCAGCATCAGCAGCCGCAGCGCGACGAACGCGGCCACGATCAGCAGGACGGAGACGTTGATGCCGCGGGACCGCAGCGCCGCGACCGTGACGACGGTGGCCACCGCGACGAGCAGCACGTTGCGCACCGCCCAGCCGATCCGGGACCGTGGTTTCTCGGCGTCGTCCTCCGGCGCGTCCGGGAGCATGACCTCGGCCGGCCGGCTGCCGAAGAGGTCCTCGAGCCCGCCGTCCTGCTCGCGGCTCATGAGCCGACCCCGGCGCCGAGGTCGACCCGCAGCCGCTCGAGGGCGGTGCGGGCCTGCTGGCGCATCTGGTCGTCGACGGTGTGGGTCGCGTACCGGGCCTGGCGGTAGACCGCGGCGAACGGGGTCAGCACGCCGGCGTCGAGGCGCTGCTCGGCGAGCAGGCGGGCGACCAGGTCGGTCGGGCTGTCACCGGCGTGCCGGGGGGTGCCGGCCGCGGCGGCGGCCTGCTCCAGGCGGACCCAGCAGGCGATCACCGCCCGGCGCGGGTCCCGGTCGGTGTCGGAGAGCTCCTGCAGACCGGCGTCCAGGGCGGCGACCAGGTCCTCGGCCGTGCGCACCTCCGGCCGGCGCGGGTCCCGCCGGCCCTTGCGGCTGCCGCGGCGGCTCAGCGTCTGGCGCAGCAACGCCCAGACGACCAGGCCGATCACGACGGCGCTGACGACGCCGAGGACCACCAGGGCCACGGTGCCGGTCCAGTCGGGCAGGTCACCGCCGGCCTTCGACGGCTCCTGCGACGGCTCGACGCGTGCTTCGAGCGAGGGCGGGAGCAGCGGCGCGGCCTCGATGCTGGGCTCGGCGTCGGGCTCGAACCGGTCCAGCTGCGGGGCCGAACGGGTGGCCGCCAGCGAGGCGAGAAAGAGCAGCGCGACGACGGCGGCCAGCGGCCACCAGCGACGCAGTGCGGCGAGATCCAACACTCCCGGCCTTAGGTCGTCCGTGCACGGCGGAAAATCGGCAGAGCCCGCATCATGCCAGGCCCGCCAGGTCTTTGGCACGGCCGAGGACGTCGTCGAGCATCGCCGGGGTGAGCCGGCCGGTGAACGTGTTCTGCTGCGAAACGTGGTAACAGCCCAGCAACTCCGGCACGCCGGGCTGGCTGACCTGGGCACCGTGGCCGAAGGCGGGGCGCGGGACGGGCGGCCGGACGCCATAGACGGCGGTCATCGCGGGCCACCACGCCGCCCAGGCGAAGGCGCCGAGCGCGATCACGACGCGCAGGGTGGGCCGGATCAGGCTCAGCTCACGGTGCAGCCAGGGCGCGCAGGTGTCCCGCTCGACCGGCAGCGGCTTGTTGTCCGGCGGGGCGCAGCGGACGGCGGCGAAGATCCGGGTGTGCCGGACCGCCAGGCCGTCGTCGGCGGCGACGCTGGTCGGCTGATTGGCCAGGCCGGCGCGGTGCAGGGCGGCGAAGAGGACGTCGCCGGAGCGGTCACCGGTGAAGATGCGGCCGGTGCGGTTGCCACCGTGGGCGGCCGGGGCGAGACCGAGGACGGCGATGCTCGCGTCACCGGGCCCGAAACCCGGGATCGGGCGGGCCCAGTAGGTCTGGTCGCGGAACGAGGCCCGCTTGACCCGGGCGGCCTCCTCGCGCCAGGCGACCAGGCGGGGGCAGGCGAAACAATCGGCGACGCCGGCGTCGAGGACCGGCAGGCCGGGCGCGGCGGCCGCGTGCTGGGCGACGTCTTCAGGGGTACGGCTGGGCACGGCTCCAGCACAGCACTGCGACCGACGGCGGGAGCAGCCGGGGTGGGTGCTCCCGCCGTACCGGGGTGATCAGGCCTTCGGGCGCAGGCAGAGCAGGTAGCCCTTGCCGGCGGTGCTGCCGTAGACGAAGTACTCCTCGTTCTCCTTGAAGAACTTCTCGCAGGACTTGCTGCTGGTGTTGCTCTCGCCGTCGACCCGGCCGACCACGGTGAACGCGGCGTCGGCCGCGCCGCAGTCGACGACCTTGGCGTCGGCCTCGGTCTCCTCGTCGACCTTCACGTCCTCGGAGCTGGCGACGCAGTCACCGACGGCGGCGTCCTTGGCCTTGTCGCCGAAGAAGGCGTCGCGGACCACGAAGATGATGACGAAGACGACGACGGCGCCGAGGACCCGCAGCAGGATCCGGCCCGCCGCGCTCTTCTTCTTGGGCTCCGGCGGGAAGGCCGCCGGGCCGCCGAAGCCCTGCTGCGCGGGGTCACCGTACGGCTGACCGGGCTGGCCCGGCTGGCCCGGCTGGCCGGGGTAGGGCTGGCCGGGCTGACCGGCGGGCGGGGCACCGTAGGGCTGACCCTGAGCGGGCGGCGCGCCGTAGGGCTGGCCCGGCGCCGGGGCACTGCCGAAGCCCTGGTTGGCCGGCGGCGGGAAGCCGTCACCGGCAGAAGGCGGCGGCGTGACCGGGTTGCTCACGATGATTCCTCTCGGGCTCCAGCCGAGGGGGTCGGCCGGTCGGAGCACAAGGTAGCGACCCGGGTAGCGCCGCCGCGACCCCGTTACCAGCCCTTTACCTCGTCGACGGCGAGACGCTCGGCGAAGTGGCCGAAGGGCTGGGCGAGGCACTGGCCGAAGGGCTGACCGACGGGCTGACCCCGGACCTGTCGGTCAGCGGCGGCACCGGTCCGGGCCCGTTCGTTCCCGGTGCACCGGACCGCTCCCCCGCCTCGGTGCCGGCCGAAGCGCCCGGGACCCGGAACGGATCCCGCTCGGCGCAGTACGGATACGTGAGCGTCTCGACCTCGGTGTAGTTGCCCGACTCGTCGTAGCAGTAGGAGTTGCCCAGCCGCAGCGGCGAGCCGTTCTGGTCGAAGATGCGTGCGTTGTTCACCAGCCGGCCCTGTTCGTCGTACACGAAGAGGTCCTCGACGTTGCCGTAGGGGTTGCTGTTGTCGTAGTTGACGTCCGCGTAGGGGGCGCCGCGGCTGCTGCTGTCGGCGCTGAGGAAGCCGCCGAGCGCGACCAGCACCAGCACCACCGAGCCCGCGTAGAGCGCCATCTGCGGCCAGTGGGCAAGTCGCACCGAGCGGCGGCCGAGCCAGATCGAGCCGAGGACCCCGGCCGCGAGCAGCAGCAGGGCGACGGCCTCGCTGCCGCCGATGCGGGGCAGCAGACCGATCGGCTGGCCGCTGTCGTCGAGCATCCAGGCGAGCACCATGGCGGCCAGATAGCCGCGCAGCACCCACCACGCCGGGCGCAGCTGCACCAGGAACTCGCTGGCCCGTTCGGCCCCGAAGAGCGGGCCGAGCCGCACGTCGGCGACGCGCAGCCGGGCCAGGGCCACGTCGCGCATCTCCTTGAACTGGTCGGTGCGCCCGGGCGGGTCGGGGAAGCCGCCGACGAAGCCGGCGCTCATGCGCAGATCCGCGGCGTACGCCTCCGGGCTGCCCAGGCGGTCGGTCAGCGAACCCTCACCGTCGGCCGCCACCTCGGCGAGATGCTCGGGCAGGTCCTCGAGCAGCTCGTCGCGCAGCGACTCGGGCAGGTCACCGAGGGCCGCCCGGACCGCGAACACGTAGAGATTGATCTCGTCCTGAGCTGTGGTGATCACGCCGTCTCCCGCTCGCGAAGCAGATCGTCCATCGTGGATGCGAAACCGTGCCAGACCTTGCCGGAACGCTGCAACTCGGCCCGGCCGGCGGGGTTGAGCGCGTAGTACTTGCGGTGCGGACCTTCGTCGCTGGGCACGACGTAGGTGGTGAGCAGGCCGGCGTTGAAGAGCCGGCGCAGGGTGCCGTAGACGGAGGCGTCGCCGACCTCGGTCAGCCCGGCCGTCCGCAGACGGCGCAGGATGTCGTAGCCATAGCCGTCCTCGTCGCGCAACGCGGCGAGACAGGCGAGATCCAGCACGCCCTTGAGGAGCTGGGTGGTATCCACGCGATGCACACTACTTCGCGATGCGAAGTAGTGTCAAAGGCAAGATACCGGCGCTGAAGGATCGACCGTTGTTGCCGCCCTGCCGCACCACGATCGCACCGCCGGTCAAGCCCGGCGGGCGGGCTCAGTCGCGATGGGCCGCGGCGCGCAGGGTGGAGAAGAACTTCTTGAGGGCGGGCTGGTCGGCGTGCCGGGCCGCCGGGTGGGCAGCCGGCTTCGCGTCCTCCTCGGCCGCCGGATCCACCAGGGAGAACGCGATGCCGTCGAGGATGTCGTGCTCGCTGGCGACCACCGAGGTCTTCCCGGCGCGTTCCATGATGATGCGCAGGATCAGCGCGCCGGCACCGATCACGTCGGCACGGCCCGGGTGCATCACCGGCAGGTCCCGGCGGTCGGCCACCGTCGAGCCGAGCAGGTCCTGCGTCACCTTCGCCACGTCGTCGTACGGGACCCGGGTGTGATGGATCCGCTCCGCCTCGTACCGGGGCAGGTGCAGGGCGAGGGCCGTCACCGTGGTGACCGAACCGGCCAGCCCGACCAGCGTCGCCGTGCCGTGGCCGGACACCGTCCGCAGGGCGGTGTCGACGGCCTTGGTGATGTCCTGCTCCGCCGCCGCGACCTCCGCCGGGGTCGGCGGGTCGCTGCGCAGGTGCCGCTCGGTCATCCGGACGCAGCCGATGTCCATCGAGATCGCGTGCCGGACCTCGTCGTCGCCCACCACGAACTCGGTCGAGCCGCCGCCGATGTCGACCACCAGGTACGGCTGCTCGGCCGTCAGCCCGGTGACCGCCCCGGCAAACGACAGCCGGGCCTCCTCGTCACCCGAGATGACCTCCGGGTCGACGCCGAGCGTGGCGCGGACCATGGCGGTGAAGTCGGCGGCGTTGGCCGCGTCCCGCGACGCCGAGGTGGCGCACATGCGGACCCGGCTCACACCCAGCTCGGCGATCTCGGTCGCGTACCCGAGCAGGGCCTTGCGGGTGCGCTCGATCGCCTCCGGAGCCAGCCGGCCGGTGCGGTCGACGCCCTCACCCAGCCGGACGATCTCCATCCGGCGGGCGACATCCGTGAGCTCGCCGCCCGCGATGTCGGCGATGAGCAGACGGATGGAGTTGGTCCCGCAGTCGATGGCCGCGACTCTCACGCTGTTCTCCTAGAGATGGAGGAGCATCCTCGTGTTACCGAGGGTATTCGGCTTCACCCGTTCCAGGTCGAGGAACTCGGCGACACCTTCGTCGTAGGAGCGCAGCAGCTGCTCGTAGACGCCGTGCGGCACGGGGGCGCCGTCGATCTCGGCGAAGCCGAACGAGCCGAAGAACCGGGTCTCGAAGGTCAGGCAGAAGACCCGGGCCACCCCCAGCTGCCGGGCGACGTCGAGCAGCTCCGCGACCAGCCGGTGGCCGATCTTGAGACCTCGGTAGGCGGGGTCCACCGCGACCGTGCGAATCTCGGCCAGGTCCTCCCACATCACGTGCAGCGCGCCGCAGCCCACGACCCGGTCGCCGGCCGTGTCCACGGCGACCCAGAACTCCTGGACCGACTCGTAGAGCGTGACGGTGGCCTTGCTCAGCAGCCGGCGGTCCGACGTGTACGTGTCCACGAGGTCCCGGATGGCCCGGACGTCGGACGTGCGCGCGCGGCGGATCTCGACCTGCATGCGGCAGAGTTTATTCAGCCGGAGGCGGCACGCACGGACTGCCTGTCCACCACGGCTCGACCGCCGCGCGGACCTCGTCACCGAACGGGTTCACGCCGGGGCCCGCCGCCAGGGCGTGCCCGAGGTGCACGTGCAGGCACTTGACCCGGTCCGGCATACCGCCCGCGGAGACGTTCTCGATCTCCTCCACGTGCTCGACCGCCTCGCGGCGCCGCAGGTAGTCCTCGTGCGCCCGCTGGTACTGCTGGGCGAGCGCCGGGTCGGTGGCCAGCCGGTCCTGCATCTCCCGCATGACCCCGGCGGACTCCAGCCGACTGCACGCGGCCGTGGCCCGCGGGCAGGTCAGATAGAACATCGTGGGGAACGGGGTGCCGTCGTCGAGGCGCGGGGAGGTCTCCACCACGTCCGGGTTGCCGCAGGGGCACCGGTGCGCGACGGCCCGGGTGCCGCGGGGGCGGCGGCCGAGCTGCTGAGCGACTGCCTGGAGATCGGTCTCGGAGGGTGTCGTCATCTACTTCCGGGTTTCTGAGTTGGCAGCGGCGACGCTGCCCCAGAGCGTGTCGTACCAGCGGCGCTGGGTCTCCGCCGCCGCGCTCTTGCCGGCGTCACGGGCGGCGCCGGCCGGATCGTTCAGCACCAGCAGCGGCACCTCGCCGGGGCGCACGTAGAAGAGGCGGTCGCGGGCCTGGGTGCGGACGTACTCCTCGTCCTTCCACTTCTCCACCTCCTCGGCCAGTCCCTTGATCCGGGCCTGCTGCAGGGCCTGGTCGGCCTGCATCTGGGCGATCTGGGACTCCTGCGCGAGATAGACGCGGACCGGGTAGGTGTAGGCCAGCGCGAGGGCGACCAGCACGACGATCAGCACGGTGGCGCGGCCGGTGAAGGCCTTGGGGCGGGTGGCGACGGTGCGCTTGGTCGCCCCGGTCGCGGCCGCGCGGCGCGCGGCGGCCGGACGGCTGCCGGAGCGGATGCCGCTGGTGGTGCGGGGCGCGGGCGTGCGGCGGGGCTCGATCCGGGTGGCGGCGGTGTCGCGGTTGCGGGCCGGGCGGGCCGCCGTACGGCTGCCCGGGCGTCCCGCATGACCGGTGGGACGACGGGCCGGGCCCTGACCACTCGGTGTGCGGCGCTGCGTCATCCCCTGCCCCTCCCCCGGAGCTCGCCCAAGACCATGGAGTTGCGGCACCTGCCACTGGACACTATGCCCAGGCGACGCGGAGCCACAACTCCATGATCTGTCGACGCAGCGTTACGCGGTGCGGTAACGCGGGAACGCGCCCGCACCGGCGTACCGGGCGGCGCTGCCGAGCTCTTCCTCGATGCGCAGCAGCTGGTTGTACTTGGCGACGCGGTCCGAGCGGGCCGGCGCGCCGGTCTTGATCTGACCGCTACCCACAGCGACGGCCAGGTCCGAGATCGTGGTGTCCTCGGTCTCACCGGAGCGGTGGCTCATCATCGTCTTGAAGCCGGCCCGGTGCGCCATGTCCACGGCGTCCAGGGTCTCGGTCAGCGAGCCGATCTGGTTGACCTTGACGAGGACCGCGTTGGCGGCGCCCTCGGCGATGCCCCGGCCGATACGGGTCGGGTTGGTGACGAACAGGTCGTCGCCGACGATCTGCACCTTGCCGCCGATCTGCGAGGTGAGCGCGGTCCAGCCGGCCCAGTCCTCCTCGTCCAGCGGGTCCTCGATGGAGACGATCGGGTACGTCTCGGCGAGCTTGGCGTAGTAGTTGATCATCTCGTCGGTCGACTTCGGCGAGCCCTCGAAGACGTACGCGCCGTCCTTGTGGAACTCGGTCGCCGCCACGTCCATGGCCAGCACGATGTCGGTGCCCAGGCTGAAGCCGGCGGCCTGCACGGCCTCGGCGATCAGGTCCAGCGCGGCCGCGTTGGTCGGCAGGCTCGGCGCGAAGCCGCCCTCGTCGCCCAGCCCGGTCGACAGGCCCTTCTTCTTCAGCACCGACTTGAGCGCGTGGTAGACCTCCGCGCCGGTGCGCAGCGCCTCGCGGAACGACGGCGCGCCGATCGGGGCGATCATGAATTCCTGCACGTCGACGTTCGAGTCGGCGTGCGCGCCACCGTTGAGGATGTTCATCATCGGTACGGGCAGCACGTGCGCGTTCGGCCCGCCGACGTAGCGGAACAGCGGCAGCTCGGCGGAGAGCGCGGCGGCCTTGGCGACGGCGAGCGACACGCCGAGGATGGCGTTGGCGCCCAGCTCGGACTTGTCGGCGGTGCCGTCGATGTCGAGCATCTTCTCGTCGATCAGGCGCTGCTCGCTGGCCTCGTAGCCGAGCAGCTCGTCGGCGATCTTGTCCTCGACGTTGCTGACCGCCTTCTCGACGCCCTTGCCGAGGTAGCGGCCCTTGTCACCGTCCCGGAGCTCGATCGCCTCGAAGGCGCCCGTGGAGGCGCCGGACGGCACCGCGGCGCGTCCGACCGTGCCGTCGTCCAGGCCCACCTCGACCTCGACGGTGGGGTTGCCCCGCGAGTCGAGAATCTCCCGGGCGACGATCGCTTCAATGGTGGCCATCTGTCGTGTCGCTCCTCATGCTCGTATGGATAGATTCCAGACCGCGACCCTGCGGCCCACCACGGGCTAGAGCGTATCGACCCGGGGTGTCGCCCGTGGCGGCGGCCGGTGAACTCGCGGCGCCACATGCCTCAGGCAGGGCCGGAAAATGCCGATCTCGGGTATCGCCATGACTACTACCGTGCTCCTTCCCGATGCCGGCTCGTACGTCGAGATGACCGCCTCCGACGAGCAGGCCTCCCGTGTCCGTGTGGTTCACGCGGAGGGCAAAGGTCTGACACTGTCAGCCCCGCTGGTCGCCGTCCCCGTCGTGGGCGCGGACGTCACCCTGCGCTGGTCGGCGGCCCCCCGCGGCCGGTATGCACTGACGTGCGCGGTCCTGGAGGTGGCCGAGAACCGCCTGCAGGTGGAGGCCCGCGGCGAACCGCTGGTCGAACAGCAGCGCCACTTCGTCCGCGGCGGCGGTGGCGAACAGGTGATCATGCACCGGGTGGGCTTCCCGGACACGAACGGCTGGATCCGCGACATCAGCGAACACAGCATGCGCGCCCACTTCGAGGGCACCAACGTGCGCGACGGCGAGGACCTGCAGCTGCGCATAGCACTGGGCAGCGAGACCATCGACGTGGCCGCGACGGCGTCGAAGGTCGAGGCGCTGGCCCAGCAGGTGCCCCCGGGACCGATGTCGGTGGAGCTGGTGGCCATCTTCAACGCGACCGAGGCGCAGGCCCGGGTGATCCGCAGGTACGTGATGCGCCAGCAACTGCTGAGCCGCACCCGGGCCTGAGAACCGGTTTGCGCGCAGTTGCACGCATCGGCAAAGGTGGGTCACGTGCCTGTTCTCCGCCGACGCCTCGCCACGGCCGTACTCATGCTGTGCGCCGCGACGGCGGGCTGCTCGGACCTGGACGAGCCGGGCCAGGGTCTGACCCGCAACGACCTGGTGGCCGACCTGGCGGCGCAGATGACGTCGGCGGCGGACCTGACGTACGAGGCGAACTACCAGCTGTCGGGCGGCGAGAAGGCCACGGTCGCGCAGACCCGGAAACCGGCCAGGACGGCGTACGTGTACCCCGGCGGCAAGGTGACGGTGACGGCGGACGCGACCACGGAGTGCCGTACGGCGAAAACGACGACCTGCACCCTGACGGCGCCGGCGACACCGGCGAGCCCGGCCCCGGCAACAGTCTTCGCCGGCGCGGGCCAGAGCGGCCTGATCCACCCGGCGACGGTGCTGGCCCTGCTGAACGCGGCGGTGCTGGACAACGACGTGCAGGTGGAGCAGCACGACACGACGATCGCGGGCCGGCACGCGACATGCGTGCAACTGGCGGGGGTCGACGACGCGGCGGCCCGTGATTTCACCACCTGCATCACCAATGAGGGGGTGCTGGGCAGCTTCGACGGCATCCTGGGCCGGACCCGGGTGGAGGTGGCGATGACGCACTACTCGGAAGAGGTCGAGGAAGCGATGTTCGAGCTGCCGAAGTCCGCCAAGCTGGTGGATCGCCGGGGGCGGTAGCTCTCGGGTTCGGAGTATCGGCTGCTCGGCACACCAGCTGTGGCGCCCAGCGCGACCCAGCGCGGTGCAGCTCAGGACCGGCGCGGCGCGGCTGCGGGGAGAGCCTCAGACCCCCAGCAGCGTGCGTAGATGCCGCGGCGGCGGCGACCCGTGCGCCAGCATCGCGTCGTGCCAGGCCTTCGGTGTCGCGCCGAACGGGCGGGCTGCGGCGATCGCCGACATCTCCGTGTAGCCCACGAAGTAGGTGGAGAGCTGGGTCGAGGTCAGCAGGGCACGCTTCCACTTGCCTGCTGCTTCGCCTTCCTCCTGGAAGCCTCGGCCCGTCATCATTGCCATCGCTTCGGTTTCGGTCAGGTCCTCGCAGTGGACCAGTTGGTCGAGGATCGCGTTCAGGCTCATGCGGAGCTGCATCTTGAGCTGTTGCAGGCGGATCGGCAGGCCGCCGAAGCCGAGGCCGGCCATCAGTTCCTCCGCGTACACCGCCCAGCCCTCGACGAACGGGCCGGAGAAGCCCAGCGCCCGGACCCTCGTGTCGGCTCGGAAGCGGCGGGAGTGGGCCAGCTGCAGGAAGTGGCCGGGCATCGCCTCGTGGACCGTCAGGTTGCGCAGCATGTGGTCGTTGTACTCGCGGTAGAACGACTCCACGCGCTCCTGCGGCCAGTCGGACGGGGCCGGGGCGATGCAGTAGAACGTCGGGACGTCCGCGGTCTCCAGCGGGCCCGGCGGGTCGCAGTAGGCCACCGCCACGCCGCGGGCGAATTCCGGCATCTCCTCGATCACGCACGGGTCGTCGATCAGGGTCATCAGGGCGTGCTCGCGGACGAACTCGGTCGCCTCGGCCATCGTCACCTTGGCCAGGTCGACGATCGTGCTGTCGTCGGGGTGCTGCGCGGCCAGGGTGTCCAGGGCGCGGCGGACCGTCTCGTCGGTGGCTGGGCCGCCGGCCAGCTCGGCCGCGGCCGCGCGGAGCTGCTCGCCGACCTCGGCCAGGTTGCGTTCCGCCCGGGACAGGACCTCCGACGCCGGCAGCTCGGTGTCGAGCGTGTGCCAGAGCCGGGCCTCCCACAGCGGGCGGCCGAGGCGGGGGTCGCGGCCGGGCTCGCCGCTCTCCAGCCTCGCCTTGAGCCAGCCGTCGAACTCGGCCAGGGCGGCCAGGGCCGTGGCCGCGGCCGGCTCGACCGCGGGGCGCAGGCTCGGCGCCTCGGCGAGCAGGCCCGGCACCTGGTCGCGGATCAGGGTCGCCGCGCCGGCGAACTGGCCGACCGCGACCTCGGTGTGCAGCCGGGGCACGTCGCGCAGGACCGCGCGGGCGGTGGCGAGGGCGTCCGGGATGGCCGCCAGCCGGCCGCCGAGGCTGCTGAGGCGCTCCTCCGCGGGGGCGAACGAGCGGGACAGCAGGGTGTGCAGCAGCGGGCCGGGATTGTGGACGAGCGGATTCCACTCGTGCTCGCGGACGTCGCTGAGCTCGAACATGCCGCGCTCGACGATGGCCGACAGGATCGCGTGGTCGACCTTGTCCTGGTCGTCGAAGTCGTCCGGGTCGGTGCCGGACAGGGCGTCGGCGGCATCGCGCAGCATGGTCACCCGGTCGGTGACCGCACCGGGGGACAGATCGGGCAGCCTATCGTCGAAGCGGTGATCGCCGGCGTAGGACGCCAGCGCGGGGTCGGTCTCCAGGATGGCGTCGACGATGCTCTCCGCGAGCGGCACGAACTCCGGCATGGACCGAAATCTACCCGCCGGGTACGACATTCTCGCCCCGCCGAGATCGGCACGGACAGGACCAACGCCGCCAGGACCGACCCTGCAGGGATCGATGGGGCAGGCGGAGCGTCAGCCCTCGGCTGCGCGGATCTCGGCCGCCAGGTCCAGGGCCGCCTGCCGCAGCGCGGCCTCCGCGTCGAGCCCCTGCGACCGCGCATCCGCGACCAGCCGCAGCAACGTCGCGCCCAGGCCCGAACCGGCGGGCAGCGACACGCCCACCCCCGCCCGCTCGGCCCGCTGGAGGATCTTCGCCGCCAGGGACAGGGCCGGCTGGCTCAGCGCGATTCCTTCCAGGACCGAGTCGCGGGCCTTCTCCGCCTTCTTGATGCGTTCCCAGTTGTCGATGATGTCCTCGACGCCGCCGACCTGCTCGCCCGCGAAGACGTGCGGGTTGCGGCGGACCATCTTCTCCACCAGGCCGCCGGCCACGTCGTCGACGTTCCAGCGTTCGTCCTCCGGGAGGTTCTCCGCGAGCCGGGCGTGCAGGACGACCTGCAGCAGCACGTCACCGAGTTCCTCGCGCAGCGCGCCGAGGTCGGAGGCCACGATCGCGTCGTACGCCTCGTAGCTCTCCTCCAGCAGGTACGGCGCCAGGCTCTGGTGGGTCTGCTGCAGCTTCCACGGGTCCCCGCCGGGCGAGGCGAGCCGGTCCATCACCGCCACCGCGTCCAGCAGCCGGGCTCCCGGCGGGTCCCACGAGCCGTAGCAGAGCTCCAGTTCGGCCAGGGACGGCTCGCGGGCCAGGCGCAGGCCGAGACGCCGGGCGAAGTCCTCGTCGCCGGCCGCTCCGGCCAGCCAGATCACCGTCTCGTGGGTGGCCAGCGCCGCGACCAGGGTTTCCGGGTCGGGCTCGATCACCGTGACCGGCACGCCGGAGGAGCGCAGCGCGTCCACCTGGTCGCCCTCGCCGGCCGTGTAGACCGGGTGGGCGCGCAGCAGGTCCCACGCCTCGGCGGTGAGCAGGCCGGCCGGCAGCCGCGGGGACGTGACCAGCAGGACTATCCGTCCGGCTGGGGCCATCAGGAGACGTCGGTGACGAACGGGGCCTCGGAGGCGCCGGCGCCGCCGAGCGACAGCTCGACCAGGGCCACGTCCGCGTTGCCCGCCTGCGCCGACAGCAGCACGAGCTGCTGGTTGCCGTAGCGGGGGTTCAGCTTGACGTCGTCTTCCGCCACGATCTTGGCGAGCTCGTTGCGCAGGCCGATACTCTGCTGCAGGGCCTGCTTGTTCTCGGCCGAGAGCTGGGTCTTGAACTGGTCGAACGGCGTCGCGCCGCCCTCGCTGCCGGACAGCAGCTTGTCGTAGACCGGCCGCAGGTCGGCGTCGGTCAGCGGCGCCGGGGCCACCTTGGGCAGCAGCGCCGCCCGCAGCTGGAACGTACGCGTGTAGAGCTTCGTGTACTCCCACGTCGGGGAATAGTTCGAGCCCTGCGCGACCTGCTCGACCGTGGGCTCGGCACCGGCCTGCACGCCGTGCGCGCTCGCCGCCTGCTCCAGCAGCTGGATGGTGAGCAGAGCGTTCAGCACGTCCTTCTGCTTGAACGGGACCTGCACCGGCGGGACGGGCTGGGCCGAGGCGCCGGTGCTGCCCTGCTGCTGCTGGACCTGCTCGCGGGCCTTGGTCAGCTCGTCGCGGGCCTCGTCGTAGACACCCTCGATGCGGGCCTCGGTGATCGTCCGGCCGTCACCCAGATACGCGGCCACGTCGGGCTCCGCGCGGCAGGCGGACAGGGCGCTCACCGCCAGGGCGGCGACGACGGCGGTGGATGCGAGTCGGCGGGCACGCTGCATGGTTAGCACTCTCTCACGGCTGATGTGACGTACGCCGCCCACCCCCTGATATCGGATCATGCCGACACCGGGGCCGGAACCTCGCCGAGCACGTCCTTGAGCAGCTGCGCGCACCACTGCAGCAGGGCCTGGTCACGCAGGGGTTCGCCGCCCACCCGCCGGGTCGTCGGCCGGGGCACGCTGACCTGGTCGTTGGTGGTCTTGTAGACCGCGTCCGGGTGGTAGCGCTTGAGCCGCATCTGCTTGGAGTCGGGCAGCGGCAGCGGCGAGAACCGCAGGTGCTTGCCCTGCACCGAGACGTCGGTGAGGCCGTACGCCCGGGCGAAGAGCCGGAACCGGGCCACCGCGATCAGGTTCTTCACCTGCTCGGGCGGCTCGCCGTAGCGGTCGGTCATCTCGGCCACGACCTCGTCCAGGCGGGCGTTGTCGCGGGCCTCGGCGAGCTTGCGGTACATCTCCAGGCGCAGCCGCTCCACCGCGATGTAGTCGGTCGGCAGGTGCGCGTCGATCGGCAGGTCCACCTTGACCTCCGGCTCCTCCTCGGGCCGCTCACCCTTGAAGGCGCTGACCGCCTCGCCGACCATCCGCACGTACAGGTCGAAGCCGACGCCCTCGATGTGGCCGGACTGCTCGCCGCCGAGCAGGTTGCCGGCCCCGCGGATCTCGAGGTCCTTCATGGCCACGTACATGCCCGCGCCGAGCTCGGTGTGCTGCGCGATGGTGGCGAGCCGCTCGTGGGCGGTCTCGGTGAGCGGCTTCTCCCGCGGGTAGAGGAAGTACGCGTACGCGCGCTCGCGGCCACGGCCGACCCGGCCGCGGATCTGGTGCAGCTGGGACAGGCCGAGCAGGTCGGCGCGCTCGACGATGAGGGTGTTGGCGTTCGGGATGTCGATGCCGGACTCCACGATGGTCGTGCAGACCAGCACGTCGAAGTCCTTCTCCCAGAAGCCGACCATCACCTTCTCGAGGGCTTCCTCGCCCATCTGGCCGTGCGCGACCGCGACCCGCGCCTCGGGCACCAGCTCACGCAGCCGGCGGGCCGCCTTGTCGATCGACTCGACCCGGTTGTGCAGGTAGAAGACCTGACCGTCGCGGAGCAGCTCGCGGTGGATCGCCGCGGCCACCTGCTTGTCGTCGTGCGCGCCGACGAAGGTCAGCACCGGGTGCCGTTCCTCGGGCGGGGTGGCGATGGTCGACATCTCGCGGATGCCGGTGATCGCCATCTCCAGGGTGCGCGGGATCGGCGTGGCGGACATGGTCAGCACGTCCACCGAGGCGCGCAGAGTCTTGAGCTGCTCCTTGTGCTCGACGCCGAAGCGCTGCTCCTCGTCGACGATGACCATGCCAAGGTTCTTGAAGCGGGTCGCCGCGGCCAGCAGCCGGTGGGTGCCGATGACGATGTCGGCGGTGCCGTTGGCCGCCTCCTCCAGCGTCTGGGTGGCCTCCTTGGGCGTCTGGAAGCGGGAGAGCTGCTTGATCGACACCGGGAACTGGCTCATCCGCTCGGCGAACGTGTTGTAGTGCTGCTGGGCGAGCAGCGTGGTGGGCACCAGGATGGCGACCTGCTTGCCGTCCTGGACCGCCTTGAACGCCGCCCGGACCGCGATCTCGGTCTTGCCGTACCCGACGTCGCCACAGATCAGCCTGTCCATCGGGACGGCCAGCTCCATGTCCTGCTTGACCTCGATGATCGCCGCCATCTGGTCGGGGGTCTCGGTGTACGGGAACGCGTCCTCGAGCTCGCGCTGCCACGGGGTGTCCGGGCCGAACGCGTGGCCCTTGGACGCCTGCCGGGCCGCGTACAGCTGGATGAGCTGGGCCGCGATCTCGCGGACGGCCTTGCGCGCGCGGGCCTTGCTCTTCTGCCACTCCGAGCCGCCCATCTTGTGCAGCGTCGGCGACTCACCGCCGACGTAGCGGGAGAGCTGGTCGAGCTGGTCGGTGGGGACGAAGAGCCGGTCGCCGGGCTGGCCGCGCTTGCTGGCGGCGTACTCGATGACCATGTACTCGCGCTCGGCGCCGTTCACCGTGCGCTGCACCAGCTCGACGTACTTGCCGATGCCGTGCTGCTCGTGCACGACGAAGTCGCCCGGCTTGAGCTCGAGCGGGTCGATGGTGTTGCGCCGCCGGCTGGGCATCTTGCGCATGTCCTTGGTGGACGCGCCGCGGCCGCCGGTGATGTCGTTGCCGGTGATGACCGCGAGCCGGGAGCTCTCGTCGACGAAGCCGTGGTTGAGCCCGCCGCAGGTGACCAGGAGCTGGCCCGGCTCGACCGCGGTTCCGATGGCGTCGACCGGGGTGACCCCGAGGCCGGCGTCGCGCAGCAGCTCGGTGGCGCGCTGGGCGGTGCCGTGGCCCTCGAAGACCAGCGCGATCGCCCACTGCTCGCCGGCCCACTCCCGCAGGTCGGCGGCGAGTTTGGCGGTGTCGCCGTGATAGAGCGGGACGGGCTGGGCGTGCAGGCTGATGGCGTCGCCGAGGTCGGGCGACACCTCGACGGCGGGTGTATCCAGCCACGGGGTGTCGGCGGCGGGCTCCTGCGTGGGATCCAGGCCGAACGGCGAGACGGTCCACCACGGCTGGTGCAGGACCGCGGCGTGCGCGCGTACGTCCGCGAGGGTCTTGAAGGCGGCGGCGCCGACGTCGATCGGGGCCTGGCCGCCGACGGCGGCCGCGGCCCAGCTGGCCTCGAGGAACTCGTCCGAGGTACGGGTCAGGTCGTGCGCGCGGGTGCGGATCCGCTCCGGGTCGCAGAGCAGCACGTGGGTGCCCCGCGGCATGCAGTCGATGAGCAGCTCCATGGAGTCCGTGCCGTCCATCAGCGCGGGCGCCAGCGACTCCATGCCCTCGACCGGGATGCCGTCGGCCAGCTTGTCGAGGATCTCGCCGATCTCCGGGTGCTGCTCGGCCAGCTCGGCGGCGCGGGCGCGCACCTCCGGGGTGAGCAGCAGTTCCCGGCAGGGCGGCGCCCAGAGCCGCTGGACCTCGGAGATCGTGCGCTGGTCGGCGACGGCGAAGGTGCGGATCTCCTCCACCTCGTCGCCCCAGAACTCGACCCGGGACGGGTGCTCGTCGGTGGGCGGGAAGACGTCGAGGATGCCACCGCGGACCGCGTACTCCCCGCGCTTGGTGACCAGGTCGACGCGGGCGTACGCCATGTCGGTGAGCCGGCGGGCGACGGCCTCCAGCTCGGCGGTGCCGCCGGTGGCCAGCTCGACCGGCTCGAGGTCGCCGAGGCCCTTGAGCTGGGGCTGCAGCAGGCTGCGGATCGGCGCGACGACGACCTGCACCGGCTCGCCCCCGTTGGCGCCGGGGTGGGCCAGGCGGCGCAGCACGGCCAGCCGGCGCCCGACGGTGTCGGAGCGCGGCGAGAGGCGCTCGTGCGGCAGGGTCTCCCAGGACGGGAAGACGGCGACCCGCTCGGGCGAGATCAGGCAGCCCAGCGCGTCGGCCAGGTCGTCGGCCTCGCGGCTGGTCGCGGTCACGGCCAGCACCGGGCGCCCGGCGCCACCGTGCTCGGCCGGACCGGCGACAGCGGCCACGACGAACGGCCGCAGCGCGGCGGGCGCGGTCAGGTCGAGCGCGTCGGAGTCGGCGCCGCCCTTGCGGGCCAGGTCACGGGCCCGGGCCAGCCCGCGGTCCCGCAGGGCGGCCGGGATCAGGCCACTCAGCTGCATGGGAGGAACTTCCGCGAAGATCCATCAGGTCGCATGGAAAAAGACTCCCGTAAGGCACATCGAAAAACCCCGACGCCAGTTGGACGGGGGGTATGCCCCAAAGCTTAGTCCGCCGGCCGACACCATCGGGACCGTGGACCGCTATCGGACAGCATGTCCGACATAACGACAAAGAGGTGGCAAAGACTGCCCGCGGGTCGTTGGGGGAATTGTCTGGGGAGGCAATGTGCGGGTTCTGCTGCTCGTGTCGGCGTTCAACGGTCTGAGTCAGCGGGCCTGGTGCGCGCTGCGGGAGGCGGGCCACGACGTCGGTGTGCTGCTCGCCACCGGTGCGCAGGACATCGTCGACGGGGTCGCCGCGGCCCGGCCCGAGCTGATCCTCTGCCCGTACCTCAAGGACCGGGTCCCCGCCCAGGTCTGGCGCAAGTACCGCACGGTGATCATCCACCCCGGGCCGGTCGGCGACCGGGGTCCGTCGTCGCTGGACTGGGCGATCACCGAGGGCGTCTCCACCTGGGGAGTCACCGCTCTGCAGGCCGTGCAGGAGATGGACGCGGGCCCGATCTGGGCCACCCGCACGTTTCCGATGCCGGGCGGCGCCCCGCGCAAGTCGTCGCTGTACAACGGACCGGTGGCCGACGCCGCCGTGGAGTGCGTGTTCGAGGTCCTCGCCAAGGCCGCCGACCCGGGCTTCCGTCCGGTGCCGGCCACCGAGATGACCGTCGAGGTGCCCGGCACCCGGGCCCGCCCGGTGATGAAGCAGGCCGACCGGGCATTCGACTGGTCCCAGTCCAGCGAGCAGATCCTGCGGCGGATCCGGGCGGCCGACGGCGCTCCCGGGGTCCGGACCACGGTGAGCGGGCTGGAGGTGTTCGCGTACGACGCGCATCCCGGGCTGGCCCGCGGCGCGCGTCCCGGCACGGTGCTGAGCCGCCGCCAGAGTGCCGTGCTGGTGGCCACCGGCGACGGCAGCCTGTGGCTGGGCCAGTTACGCGACGCGACCCGCCCCGGACAGGTGAAGCTGCCCGCCACGACGCTGCTGGGCAAGCGGCTGCACGACGTACCCGACTCGCCGCTGCCCCCGGGCGCGGAACCGGAGGGGCCGTCGTACCGGCAGGTGCGCTACCGGCGTACCGGGCCGGTCGGCTGGCTGGCCTTCGACTTCTACAACGGCGCGATGTCGACCGGGCACTGCCGGCGGCTGCTGGCCGCGCTGCGGCACGCCGCGGCGCAGGACACCCGGGTGCTGGTGCTGCGCAGCGGGACCGACGCCTTCAGCAACGGCATCCACCTGACGGCGGTGGACGCCGCCGCCGACCCGGCCGCCGCGGCCTGGGCGAACATCAAGGCCATCAACGCGGTGTGCCGCGAGATCATCAGCTGCACCCGGCAGGTCGTGGTGGCCGCGTACGCGGGCAGCGCCGGTGCCGGCGGCGTGATGCTGGGCCTGGGCGCCGACCTCGTGGCCGCCCGCCGCGGCATCGTGCTCAACCCCTACTACGACATCGGCCTGTACGGCTCGGAGCTGCACACGTACACGCTCCCCCGGCGCGTCGGAGCCGAGACCGCCCAGCGGCTGATCGACGGGAAACTGCCGGTCAGCGCCGAGCAGGCGGCGACGCTGGGCCTGGTCGACGAGGTCGGCCCGCGCCACCCCGAGGCGTACGCCGAGTGGCTCACCGCGCTCGCCGGCCGGCACGCCGATGCCCGTGACGCCCGCCGCCGGCAGTCCGCCAAGGCCAGACGGCTCGCCGCGGAACGCGTCCCGCTGGACGTCTACGAGGCGCGCGAGCTCGCGGAGATGAGCAGCGACATGTTCGGCGACCGGTCCGGTTTCGCCGCGGCCCGCCGGGCGTTCGTCGCCAAACAACGACCCGCCACGACACCGGAGCGCCTGCTGCTGGGCTCTCGGGCGCAGCAGCCGGCGGCGCGCCCGCGCCAGCTCAACCGGCCGCGGGCCGCCGGCGGGAATGCCGCCGACACCCCGGTGCGGGTCCGTTCCGCCGTGCCGTTGTCCGCCTGACGCTGCCTGTCCGGCACCGGCGAGCGCCTCCGGCGTTCTCGCCGACACCGCCATGCCCGGGTCCGATTGTGAGAGGACGCCGATGAGCGACCCCGTTCCGCCACCGCAGAACATCCCCGCGCCGCGAGCGGCCGTGGATGCCGCGCTCGTGCGCGCTCTGAACAACCCCACCGTCCTGCTGCCGGGCCGGTACGAGTACAGCAGCTACAGCGTGCTCGCCGGCCCCGCGGAGGTGCCCGCCCCCGGCCCGGCCCGGGTCAAGATGCGCCCGCTGGCCCGCCGCCGGCCGCTGACGACCGTGCTGATCACACTGTTCGCGTTCACCTTCGAGACCACGTTCTTCGCCTGGCTGCTGTCCTCGATCGAGGTGCCCGACCGCGACCTGCACACGTGGCTCTACGCCGCCACCGTGGTGATGATCGTGGCGACCGCGCTGATCGAGCTGTTCCGGCTGGTCAACGTGTTCACGCTGTGCCTGGCCACGCTCTGGGCCCGCGACCCGGTGCCGATGGTGCCGGACCGGGCGCTGCGGGTGGCCTTCCTGACCACCATCGTGCCGGGCAAGGAACCGGTCGAGATGGTCGAGCGCACCCTGCGCGCGGCGCGGGCGATCCGCCACCCCGGCCGCTACGACGTGTGGCTGCTCGACGAGGGCGACGACGACGAGGTCAAGGCGATGTGCGCGCGGACCGGCGTGCAGCACTTCAGCCGTCGCGGCCGCGCGGAGTTCAACACCGAGGCCGGGGCCTTCAAGGCGAAGACCAAGCACGGCAACTACAACTCGTGGGTCAGCGAGCACGGCGACGACTACGACGTCTTCGTCTCGGTCGACCCGGACCACGTGCCGATGCCCAACTTCTGCGAGCGGCTGCTCGGCTACTTCCGCGATCCTGACGTGGCGTTCGTGGTGGGCCCGCAGATCTACGGCAACTACGACAACGTGGTGACCCGCTGGGCCGAGTCGCAGCAGTACCTGTTCCACTCGCTGCTGCAGCGGGCCGGCAACCGGCTCGGCGTCTCGATGCTGGTCGGCACGAACAACGCGGTCCGCATCTCGGCCCTGCGCAGCATCGGCGGCCTGCAGGACTCGATCACCGAGGACATGGCCACCAGCCTGGCGCTGCACAGCGCCCGCAACCCGCACTCCGGCCGGCACTGGCGCTCGGTCTACACCCCGGACGTGCTCGCGGTCGGCGAGGGCCCGTCGTCGTGGACCGACTACTTCACCCAGCAGCACCGGTGGTCGCGGGGCACGGACGAGGTCGTCGTCACCTCGTTCGGGCGGTTCATGTGGCGGCTCGGGTTCCGGCGGGCGCTGCACTACGGACTGCTGATGTCGTACTACCCGCTGACCGCGCTGGCCTGGCTGCTGGGCGCCGTCAACGCCGTCTGCTACCTGGTGCTGGGCGCCAAGGGCGTGCAGGTGCCGCAGGAGGTGTGGCTGATGCTCTATGTGGACGCCGCCCTGTTCCAGGTGGGCCTGTACGTGTGGAACCGCCGGCACAACACCAGCCCGCACGAGGAGGCCGGTTCCTCCGGGCTCACCGGCATGCTGATGTCCACATTGTCCACGCCGGTGTACGTCTCGTCGTACCTGAGCTCGCTGTTGCGCCGGCAGACCGGTTTCGTGGTCACGCCCAAGGGCGACTCGGCCAGCCCGGACCGGTTGCTGACGTTCGGGCCGGGCCTGCGCTGGGCCGCGTTCTACCTGGTGCTGCTCGTCTGCGCGCCGATCGGCGGCCACGTCGACGGGACGATGTGGCTCTGGCCGGCCCTCAATCTCGTGATCTGCCTGCTGCCGCCCGCGATCTGGGCCGGCCAGGAGTACCAGCGCCGCCGGGCAGCACCGCCCCCGCCCGGTGGCACCCCCCAGGAAAAGTCCGCCGCAGAACCCATGGAGACCTACGCATGAAGCCCCGCCCCCGCCCGTCGCTGCTGCGCCGCCTGCTGAGCGGCCTGATCAGCCTCGTCGTCCTGGGCCTGGTCGTCTTCGTCAACCGGCCCGTGGTGGCGTTCGGCTCGGACGCGCTGCACGATTTCACCATCAACCGCCAGTCCTACAAGGAGAAGTACGGCCACTGGGCGCAGCTGCCGGTCCCGGCCGGCTACCGGGTCAACGCCATCCACGCGGCGCTGCTGAGCACCGGCAAGGTGCTGATCATCGCGGGCAGCGGCAACAACCGGGACAACTTCGAGGCCGGCACGTTCCGCACGGTGCTCTACGACCCCGCGCGCGACAAGTTCAGCGAGGTGCCCACGCCGACCGACGTGTTCTGCGCCGGGCACACGTTCCTGCCCAACGGCAACCTGCTGATCGCCGGCGGGACGAAGTCGTACGAGGTGCTGGAGAAGAACATCACGCACGCGGCCGGCGTCATGAAGATCAAGAACGAGTCGCCGGCCGGCGGCCCCCGGGTCTTCCCGAAGGGCACCCGGCTGACCAGCGCGGACGGGCGGGTCTACCGGACCCGTACGGACGTGACCGTGCCGGCGGCGACCGCGATGAAGCACGGCGACAAGGTGATGACCCACGCCGGTGCGGTCGAGGTCTGGGTCGACGCCGCGGTCGCGGGTGACGCCGCGGTGGTGGACCGCCCGGCGCAGTACGCCGTCGCCGGCCTCAAGGGCCTGGACCGGCGCAACATCTACGGCGTCTCGGACAAGATCACCCGGGAGAAGCAGGAGTACGGCGGCGACAAGACCTCGTACGAGTTCGACCCGCGGACCGAGCGGTACGTGCGCACCGGCGACATGGTCAAGAGCCGCTGGTACCCGACGCTGGCGGAGATGCCGAACGGCGACGTACTCGCGGTCTCCGGGCTGGACGAGTTCGGCCGGATGCTGCCCGGCGACAACGAGCGCTACATCCGGGACCAGCAGCGCTGGGTCGACGCGCCGAAGCTCAAGCGGGTCTTCCCCACCTATCCGGCGCTGCACCTGATGAGCGACAACCGGCTGTTCTACTCCGGCTCCAACTCCGGTTACGGCTCGGACACCATCGGCCGTACCCCCGGGCTGTGGGACCTGGAGAAGAACAAGTTTGAGGTGGTGCCCGGGCTGCGGGACGCCCGGATGACCGAGACGAGCTCGTCGGTGCTGCTGCCGCCGGCCCAGGACCAGCGGGTGATGATCTTCGGTGGCGGCGAGGTGGGCGAGTCGGCCGTGTCCACGCGGCGGACGGCCATCGCCGACCTGGACGCGAAGGCGCCCGCGTACGAGCCCGGACCGGATCTGCCGCAGCCGGCCCGCTATCTGAGCACCGTGCTGCTGCCCGACGACACCGTGCTGACCACCGGCGGTTCCTCCGGCTACCGCGGTGGCGAGTACCGCGGCAAGACCCGCAGCGACCTGTTCAACGTGCAGATCTACCGGCCGGCGGGCAACCGCTTCGAGAAAGCCGCGGAGTCGACCGTCGGCCGCAACTACCACTCCGAGGCGCTGCTGCTGCCCGACGGGCGGGTCATCACCATGGGCAGCGATCCGCTCTACGACCCGACCGGCCGGAACCCGGGGACCTTCGAGCAGCGCATCGAGATCTACTCACCGCCGTACCTGTTCAAGGGCAGCCGGCCGGTCGTCGGCGCCGGACCCTCCTCGGTGCAGCGCGGCACGACGGTCGCTTTCGCCACCCCGGACGCCGGCCGCGTGCGCGCGGCCCGGCTGCTGCGCCCCAGCGCGGTCACCCACGTCACCGACGTCGACCAGCGCTCGGTCGCGCTGGACGTGACGCCGTCGGCGAACGGCGTGGCGCTGTCGATCCCGAAGGCCAAGGGGCTCGTCCCCTCCGGCTGGTACATGTTGTTCCTGGTGGACGACAAGGGTGTGCCGTCGGCCGGCCGCTGGGTCCGGGTGCGCTGAGCGATGCCGAAACACGCCACCCCGACGCGGGGCCACTGGGCACTGCCCGTGGCCGGACTGGCCCTGGCGCTGGTCATAGCCGCCATCGTGGTGCTCGCGCGGCGCGGCGCGGACTCCCCCGTGGTGCTCGGGCCGGCGGCCGTGCGGTCGAGCGCGGCGGCCGAGTCCGCCGGGCGGCTCAGCGACCGCGAGCTGTACGTGGACCCCAACGGCGCGGCGGTGAACCAGATCGCGGCGTGGCAGGGCGCCGGGCGTACCACCGATGTCGCCGCCATCCGGCGGATCGCCGAGCAGCCCACCGCCACCTGGTTCGCCGACGGGTCGCCCGGTTACGCCGAGCGGGCCCGGCGGCTGGTCGCGGCCGCGACCGCAGCCGGCCGGCTGCCGGTGCTCACGCTCTACAACATCCCGGAGCGGGACTGCTCCGGGCAGTCGGCCGGCGGCGCGGCCGGGGCGGAGGACTACCGGGCCTGGGTACGCACGCTGGCCGGTTCCCTGCGCGGCCACCAGGCGCTGATCGTGCTCGAACCCGACGCCGTCCCGCAGGCCGTGCAGGGCTGCCTGGGCGGGGCCGCCACGGACGAACGCTACGAGCTGCTCGCCGACGCCGTGGACACGCTGCGGGCGGTCCCCGGAGTGCTGGTCTACCTGGACGCGGGCAATCCGACCTGGATCACGCAGCCGTCCCGGCTGACTGCCGCTCTGCGCCGCGCCGGCATCGACCGGGCGTCCGGCTTCTCGCTCAACGTGGCCAACTTCGAGACCACGGCGGACAACATCGCCTACGGCAGCCGGCTGTCCGCGCTGCTCAACGGCGCGCACTTCGTCGTGGACACCAGCCGCAACGGCAACGGGCCGGCCGAGAAGGGCGGCGGTGACCGGCACTGGTGCAACCCGCCCGGACGGGCGCTCGGCGAGGCGCCGACCACCAGGACCGGGGTGCCCCTGGCCGACGCGTACCTGTGGGTCAAGCGCCCGGGTGAGTCCGACGGTGCCTGCGGCAACGGCGCGCCGCCGGCCGGCCAGTGGTGGCCGGAGTACGCGCTGGACCTGGCGGGCTCCCGGTCCTGACGAGCAGCGGGCACCGGCTCCACACTGGAGCCGGTGCCCGCGGGCCGATCGGTGGGTCAGCCGGCGATGCCGTTGACCGGCGGCACCTCGAGGGTGCGCTCGGCCGGCGTACCGCCCAGGATGATCTTGCGGAGGGACGTGTTGTTGGACGTGCTCAGCTCGGTGAGCTTGTTCGAGGGGTTGGCCTTGACCTCGATGTAGTACGTGCCGTTGGGCAGGTCGGTGATCTCGAACGACTGGCCCGGCAGCGACTGGGTGTAGGTGTCGCCGTTGCCGATGTCGAGCACCTCACGCACCGCCACGGCGGTGTTCTCGCCGCAGGAGCTGGAGAGGTCGGTGTTGCTCGGACGCCACTTGGCGTTCGGGATCGTGTAGTCGACCGCGTCGGTGTTCACCAGGCAGAACGCCTCCTTGCCGCTGCGCACCGTCTGCTTCTGGTCCGAGGTCAGCAGGTTGTACTGGGCGAAGTCGGTGAAGTGCCAGTGCCGGTGGCCGTCGCGGGCGTCCCACTCCATCGTGCCGGCCGCGACCGAGCCGACCTCCTTGCCCTTGGCGTCGAAGAAGTACTGGTACGCGTCCATCAGGTCGGTACCGGTCTGCCGGAAGCCGTCGACCAGCAGCGGCGACGTGCCGCCGTTCCACACGGTGGCGCCGAAGCTCACGTACGCCTTGCCGTCGCCCTGCTCCAGCGAGATGCCCCAGGCCGGCAGCGACTTCAGGTCGGGACGCGGACCCTTCGGGATGGCAGCGGCCTTGACCGCCTTCGGCTTCTTGGCCGGCGGCCGGAACTCCGGCTTGTAGGCCGAGATCTGCTGGTCCGGGTCGCCCTCGGCGGCGTGCTCACCGTGCTCGGCGAGGGCAGCGGCCGCGGCCGTGTCCGTGCCGGCCCGGGCCGCCTCGACCTTGGCCTTGCCGGCCTCGAGGGCGCTCCTGCCCTCGTCGACGGTCTGCACCTTGACGTTCACGGTGAGCGAGGAGCCGCTCGCCGCGATCTTGAAGTAGTCCTGGTACGTCTTGTTCAGCGTGACGGTCGCCGTGTAGTCGCCGTCCGCCAGGTCGAAGTCGCCGGTCGACGGCAGGCTGTCGGTGACCGCGTTCCAGCCGGCCTGGATGCCCCAGACCGAGCCGAGGGTGAACGGGTTGTAGGAGCAGCCCTGCGGGTACGGGTTGTCGGCCGGGGCGTCCCGCCGGGTCCGCGTCGAAGAGTAGTAGTTCGGGCAGAAGTCGGTCTTGTAGTTCGCGACCTCGGTGCCCGCGGCGTTCTTCATGCTGACCGTGGTGAAGTCCTTGAGGCCGTTCCAGCCGGTGACCATCCCGGCCGGCAGCGTGACCTCGGTCTTCTTGCCGTTCTTGAGCACGACCTGCTTGGCGACGATCGGGTCGGCGTACGACTTGCGGCTCGCCCGGATCTCGAACGGGTCCTTGCCCGCGATCACGTTGACGCCCAGATCGAAGAACAGGTAGCTCTCGTCCCCCCAGACGTAACGCTCGGCGAGCACGCTGGTCGTCGCCTGCGTCAGCGCCAGCGGCGGCAGATCGGCGGCCGCGTTCGCCACGCCCATCCCGCCGGCGGCGATGCCGACAGCGGTGGCGACGGCGCCGGCCACCAGAATGCGGGTCCTTCTCGTCATGCTTTTCCTCCCGGAGGCGGTATCACGCACAGGTAAACTTCAATGGCGTGAAGCGGACGTAAGGGGTAATGAGACCCACCTCGAAGCATGCAGGTGGGGATACAGAACAAGGCGCCGGCCCCGCGAGGGAACCGGCGCCCCGTATCGGCGTCCGACGATCAGTCGAGACCGTTGACCGAAGGCACCTTGAGGGTGCGCACAGTCGCCGTGCCACCCAGCACGATCTTGCGCAGGGAGATGTTGTTCTTCGTGCTCAGCTCGGCGAGCTTGTTGGACGGGTTGGCCTTGACCTGGATGTAGTACGTGCCGTTGGGCAGGCCGGTGAGGTCGAAGGACTGGCCGGGCCGGTCCTGGGTGTACGTGTCGCCGTTGCCGACGTCGAGCACCTCACGCACCGCCACGGCGGTGTTCTCGCCGCAGGAACTGGACAGGTCGGTGTTGCTCGGACGCCACTTGGCGTTCGGGATCGTGTAGTCGACCGCGTCGGTGTTCACCAGGCAGAACGCCTCCTTGCCACTGCGCACGGCCACCTTCTTGTCCGCCTTGAGCAGGCTGTACTGCGCGAAGTCGGTGAAGTGCCAGTGCCGGTGACCGTCGCGGGCGTCCCACTCCATCGTGCCGGCCGCGACCGAGCCGACCTCCTTGCCCTTGGCGTCGAAGAAGTACTGGTACGCGTCCATCAGCTCGGTGCCGGTCCGCCGGAAACCGTCGACCAGCAGCGGAGACGTGCCCCCGTTCCACACGGTGGCACCGAAGTTCACGTACCACTTCTTGTCCTCCTCCTGCGACAGCGTGATGCCGGAGGCCGGCAGCGAGCGCAGGTCCGGGCGCGGGCCCTTGGGGATGGTCGCCGCCTTGACCGTCCGCGGGCGCTTGGCCGGCGGCCGGAACTCCGGCTTGTACGCGGAGATCTGCAGGTCCTCCTCGCCCTGGCCGGCGTGCTCGCCGTGCTCGGCGGCAGCGGCCGCCGCGGCGGGATCGTCGCCCGACCGGAGCGCCTTGACCCTGGCCCCGGCGGCCGCTGCCGCGTCGTCACCCCGGTCGATCGTCTTGACCGTGACGGTGAGTTTCAGCGTCGCGCTCTTCGCCGCGATCTTGAAGTGGTCCCGGTACTTCTTGTTGACGGTGGCCGTCGCGCTGTACACGCCGTCCGGCAGGTCGAGCGCGCCGGTCCGCGGCATGCTCGCGACGGGCGCGTTCCAGCCGGCCTGGATGCCCCACACCGCGCCCAGGTTGAACGGGCCCTCGGAACAACCCCGCGGATAGGGGTTCTGGGCCGGCGCGTCCCGCCGGGTCCGGGCCGAGTCGTAGGCGTTCGGGCAGAAGTCGGTCTGATAGCCGGCGACCTGCTTGCCCGCGGCGTTCTTCAGGGTGATGGCGGCGAAATTCCGCAGACCGCCCCACCCGGTGACCATCCCGGCCGGCAGCGGCACCGCCTTCTTCTTTCCCTTGCGCAGCACGATCTGCTCGGCGGTGATGGGCTTGGCGTAGGACGAGCGCTTCGCCCGGATCTCCAGCGGATCCTTGCCGGCGATGACGTTGAGACCCAGATCGAAGGCGAGCTCCCCCTCCCCGTCGTCGTACACGTACCGCTCGGCCAGCACATTCGGCGTGGCCATGGTGAAGGCCAGCGGCGGCGGAGCCGTGGCGGCGTCCGCCACGCCCATGCCGGCGACGGTCAGGCCGAGGGCGGTGGCAACGGCGCCCGCCACCACGATTCGGGTCCTTCTTGGCATTTCTTGTCCTCCCCGGAACTCTGTGCTGCACAGGTAATCCGGAAAGGCGTGAAGCGACCGTGAGCGCCTATGAGACTTGCCTCAAATCACGCCGGCCAGGCGGGGCACCGATACGATCAGCGAAGTCGGGACAGCGCTGTCCTTCCGCACGCGATGCCGATCCCGTCCGCGGCGGAGAACCCCTGCACGTTCTGCACCCGAGGAGCGCTCCGATGACAGACCAGCTCGGCCAACTCGACCCCGATGGCCCGTCCGACCGCCCCGCCGCCACCCTTGACTTGTCTGAAGGCAGTCATGACGCGGCACTGCGCGCCGACATCCGGCGGATCGGCACGCTGCTCGGCCAGACGCTCGCCCGGCAGGAGGGCAAGCCGCTGCTCGACCTGGTCGAGGAGGTCCGCGCGCTGGTCCGGGCCGACGCCCCGGCCGCCGCCGAGCGCCTCTCCGCCCTGGACGTCACGACCGGCACCAAGCTGGCCCGGGCGTTCTCCACCTACTTCCACCTGGCCAACATCACCGAGCAGGTGCACCGCGCCCGCGACCTGCAGCGCCGCCGCGCCCGTGACGGCGGCTGGCTGGACCAGGCGGCCAAGCGCATCGCCGAGCAGGGCGTGCCGGCCGACGAGATCGCCGCGGCCGCCCGCCGGCTGGCCGTCCGCCCGGTGTTCACCGCGCACCCGACCGAGGCGGCCCGCCGCTCGATCCTGTCGAAGCTGCGCCAGCTCGCCGACTCGCTGGACGGCGAGGCCAGCGCCGCGATCCTGTACGGCGCCACCGACACGACCGCCTCCACGCGTCGCTTCGCCGAGCTGATCGATCTGCTCTGGCAGACCGACGAGCTGCGCCTGGACCGGCCCGACCCGACCGACGAGGCCCGCAACGCGGTCTACTACCTCAAGGACCTGTACGCCGACGCCGCCCCGCAGGTGCTCGACGACCTCGCCGAGACGCTGCGCCAGCTCGGCGTGGAGACGTCCCCGACGTCGCGCCCGCTGACCTTCGGCACGTGGATCGGCGGCGACCGCGACGGCAACCCGTTCGTCACCCCGGCGGTCACCCGCGACGTGCTGATCATCCAGCACGAGCACGGCATCCAGGCCACCGAGGCGGCGATGGACGCCCTGATCGACGAGCTGTCGGTCTCCCGGCGGCTGCGCGGGGTGTCCCTGGACCTGTCGGCCAGCCTGGCCAAGGATCTCGACGCGCTGCCCGAGGTGGCGCCCCGGTTCCGCCGCACCAACGCCGAGGAGCCGTACCGGCTGAAGGTCCGGTGCATCAAGGCCAAGCTGGCCAACACCCGCGAGCGCCTGCGGCGCGGCACCGCCCACGTGCCCGGCCGCGACTATCTGGGCACCGGCGAGCTGGTCGGCGACCTGGAGCTGATGCGCGCCTCGCTGGCCCGCAACTCCGGGCAGCTCACCGCGGTCGGCACGGTGGCCTCGGCGATCCGTACGGTGTCCGCCTTCGGTCTGCAGCTGGCCACGCTCGACGTCCGTGAGCACGCGGAGAAGCACCACGAGGTGCTGGCGCAGATGTACACCCAGGTCGGCGAGGTCGACGACTACCTGTCGCTGGACCGGCCCGAGCGCACCAAGCTGCTCGCCACCGAGCTGACCGGCCGGCGGCCGCTGTCGAGCAACGACACCCCGCTGACCGACTCGGCGCGCAAGACCTTCGACGTGTTCAACACGATCCGCGACTCGCAGGACCGGTTCGGCGCGGACGTGATCGAGTCGTACATCATCTCGATGACCCTGGGCGTGGACGACGTGCTGGCCGCGGCGGTGCTGGCCCGCGAGGCCGGCCTGATCGACATCCACACCGGCCGCGCCCGGATCGGCATCGTGCCGCTGCTGGAGACCCCGGCCGAGCTGGACGCCGGCGGCGAGCTGCTGGACGAGATGCTGTCCCTGCCGGCGTACCGGGAGATCGTGCGGGCGCGCGGTGACCTGCAGGAAGTCATGCTCGGCTACTCCGACAGCAACAAGGAGGCCGGGATCACCACGAGCCAGTGGTCGATCCACAAGGCGCAGCGCGCGCTGCGCGACGTCGCCGCCCGGCACGGCGTGCGGCTGCGGCTGTTCCACGGCCGCGGCGGCACGGTCGGCCGCGGCGGTGGCCCGACGCACGAGGCGATCCTGGCCCAGCCGTACGGCACGCTGGACGGCGCGATCAAGGTGACCGAGCAGGGCGAGGTCATCTCCGACAAGTACACGCTGCCGGCCCTGGCCCGGGAGAACCTGGAGCTGACGGTGGCGGCCGTGCTGCAGGCGACGCTGCTGCACACCTCGCCGTCGGTCGACCTCTCCTCGCTGTCGCGCTGGGACGCGGCGATGGACACGGCGTCGGGCGCGGCTTTCGGGGCGTACCGGGCGCTGGTCGAGAATCCGGACCTGCCGGCGTACTTCTGGGCGGCGACCCCGACCGAGCTGCTGGGCGCGCTGAACATCGGCTCCCGGCCGGCGAAGCGGCCCAACGCCGATGCCGGGCTGAGCGGCCTGCGGGCCATCCCGTGGGTCTTCGGCTGGACCCAGACCCGCCAGATCGTGCCGGGCTGGTTCGGCGTGGGCACCGGCCTGACCGCGGTCCGCGAGGCCGGCCAGGCCGACGTGCTCCAGGAGATGTACGCCAACTGGCAGTTCTTCCGCACGTTCGTCTCGAACGTGGAGATGATGCTGGCCAAGACCGACCTGACCATCGCCCGGCGCTACGTCGAGACGTTGGTCCCGGCCGAGCTCCAGCCGATCTTCGGCACCATCGAGCAGGAGTACGCCCGGACGGTCGAGCAGATCCTGGCCATCACCGGCCGCGACGAGCTGCTGTCCAGCCAGCCGGAGCTGTCGCGCACGCTGAGCGTCCGGGACACGTACCTGGAGCCGCTGCACCACCTGCAGGTCGCGCTGCTGGGCCAGTACCGCGAGCTGAACGCCGACGAGCGTCAGGCGCCGACGGCGCCGGGCGCGCGCCGCTCGGCGTCGGACGCGACGGCGCTGGAGCGGGCGCTGCTGACCACGGTCAACGGCATCGCGGCCGGCATGCGCAACACGGGCTGACCGTTTCAGCGGTCTCGGCGGCCGGGCCTCGCGACGCGGGGCCCGGCCGCTCCGTCTTCAGACCGCGGCGGGGTAGAGCACCCGCGGGTCACCGGCCAGGGCGGCCTTGACCTCGGCGGTCGCCTCGTCGGCGATGACCTCCAGCACGCCGGCCTCGATGCCGTCCAGCGCGGCCCGGGCGATCACGGCGGGGTCGGTCTTCTCGATGTCGAAGCCGGCCATCATGTCGGTGTCGGCCGCGCCGAGCAGCAGCCCGGTGACCAGCGTGCCCTGCCCGGCCAGTTCGAGCCGGACGCCGTTGGTGAGGCTCCACTCGGCGGCCTTGGCCGCGCTGTACGCGTTCGCGCCGTTGTAGGAGACCCAGGACAGCCGGGACAGCACGTTGAGGACGGCGCCGCCGCCCAGCACCGGCGCGAAGGCCCGGATGACGTTCAGCGTGCCCCAGAAGTGGGTGTCCAGCTCGAGCCGGATCTTGTCGAGGTCGCCGGTGACGAGGTTGGTGTGGGTGGTGATGCCGGCATTGTTGATCAGCAGGTTGACGTCCCCGGCCTGCGCGGCCGCGGCGGCCACGGAGGCGGCATCCGTGATGTCCAGAGCCAGCACCTCGACGCCGGGGATGTCGACGAGCTCGGGATTACGCGCGGTGGCGTAGACCTTGGCCGCGCCCCGGGCGAGCAGCTCGAGGACGAACTGGCGGCCGATACCGCGGTTGGCGCCGGTGACCAGCGCGACAGAACCAGAAATCTTCATGCCGGTTACGCTAAAACCTGACGTTGACGTCAGAGGCAAGTGTGGTGACCGGCCTCACGAGTTCAGGGAGACGACCATGCGGATCGGCGAGCTGGCCGGCACGGCGGGCGTGAGCGTCCGGGCGCTGCGCTATTACGAGGAGCAGGGGCTGCTGACCTCGGAACGCACCGGGAGCGGGCAACGGACGTACCCACCGGTGGCGGTGGACCGGGTGCAGCTCATTCAGCAGCTCTACGCCGCGGGCCTGACCAGCCGGACGATCCTGGAGCTGCTGCCCTGCGTGGACAAGGGGGTGAGCACCCCGGAGTCGCGGGCCCGGCTGGCGGCCGAGCGGGAACGCATCGACCAGCAGATCACCGGCCTGCTCGCCACCCGCGACCGCCTCGACGCGGTGATCGCCGTCGCCGACGACCCGACCCATCCCTCCTGCACGCGAATATGACATCATAGTTGTCATGTTGGCGCGTGGAGCTGCCCTGTACGACGCCCTGCGGCACGTGCGGCCGCTGGTCCTGAACTCCGCACGGGTGGTCGAGAAGGCGCTGCGTCCCGAGGGGCTGAGCGTGGGCACCCGGGCGGTCCTGGAGATTCTCGCCGAGCACGGGCCGGCCACGGTGCCGGCGATCGGCGACCGGCTCGACCTGGCCCGGCAGGGTGTCCAGCGCCACGTCAACGACCTGCTGGCGCTGGGCTATGTGGAGTCGCAGGCCAATCCGGCCCACCGGCGTTCGGTGCTGATCACGCTGACGCGGACCGGAACCGAGGTGATCGGCCGGATCCGCGACGACGAACTGCGGCAGCTGGCCACACTCGCCCGGGACTGCACCGAGCAGGAGATCGCGACGGCGGCCAAGGTGCTGGCCGCACTGAGCCGCGACGTGCGGCGGCGGGCCGCATGACCACCGACGCCGAGATCTACGCCCGGACGACCAGCAACCGCCGGCTGATCGCCGACTTCCTGGAAACCCTCGACGAAGCCCAGTGGCAGACGGAAACGTTGTGCACCGGCTGGACCGTGGGTCACCTGGCCGCACACTTCGTCCAGCCGATGCTGGTCGGCTTCGGCCGGTTCTTCGTCGTCGCCCTGCGCTACCGCGGCGACACCGACCGGACCGTGGACCACTTCACCCGGCGCCTGGCCCGCAGACCCCGGCACGAGCTGATCGCCCTGCTACGCACCCACGCCGCCGACCGGGTGAACCCGCCCCGGATCGGGCCGATGGGGCCGTTCGCCGACACGTGCGTGCACCTGCGGGACATCGCGCGCCCGTTGGGGCTGGCTGTGGACGTACCGGTCGAGCACTGGCGCACCCTGCTGGACAATCTGGTCTCGCCGGCGGTCGCGCCGGCGCTGGTGCCGCCGGGGCGGCTCGCCGGGCTGGAGCTCGCCGCCACCGACACGGACTGGCGTGGCGGGAGCGGCGAGCTGGTCACCGGCACGGCGGAGGCGCTGGGCATCGCGGCCTGCGGGCGGGCGGCGGCCGTCGCCGACCTGCGCGGCCCGGGCCGGGACATCCTCCTCGGCCGGCTCTCCTAAGCTCTCGCCCATGATCCGCCTTCGGTCCACCGCCCTGCTGCTCACCGGCGGCCTGTCGCTCGCAGCCTGCTCCCAGCCGGTGGCACCCGCACCGGCCGATCCGAAGGCGGCAGTCACCGCATCCCTCGCCGGTCTGACGGCCGGCAACTACGCCTACATGGTCGCCACGTCCGACAGGCAGGTCACCGGCACGACCGACTTTCCCAGCGCCAGCGCGGCCTGGTACACCACCTTCACCGACCCCGAACCCGACGTGTACTACGAGCGGGTGATCGGAGAGGACAGGTACAACCGGACGACCCCGGAAGAAGACCGATGGCAGCACTGGGACCTGTCCCGGATGCCCGAGGCTGGGGAGCGGCACGGGCTGGCCATCACGAGACCCGATCGGACCGGGGCGACGGAACTTCTCGGCATGATGGACACGGCCACAGTGGAGGGTTCGACCATCCGGGGCACGCTCGCCGTCACCACGATCACCGGCAGCAGCATCGTCCTGCAGCCGCTGCAGTTCCGCCTCAAGGGCAGGACGACGTTCACCGCCACCCTGGACGGCCAGGGCCGCCTCAGCCGGCTGGTGGTCGACGTGCCCGCCACCACGGAGCCACTCGGGCCGGCGGGCACCTGGACTTTGGACATCACCGGCTACGGCACCACGCCGGCGCCCACGCGCCCCACCCCGACCAAGGAGGCCCCAGAAGACCTCTACGAGACCGAGACCGTCGGGACTTGACCCACTCAGTCCCGCCCGGGCGGGCCGCGGTGCCGGACCAGCGGGAGGTAGACCTCGTCGACGATCTCGGTGAGGACCTCGTCCGGGGCTGACGGCACCCCTCGGGTCACGAACTCGTTGCGGAGCAACACGATCGCCACCGTTGCCACCCGGGGGTGCAACGACTCCGGGGCCGCTTCGCCGCGGGCCACCGCTCGCCCCAGGACGGTCAGCCACATCGCGGCCATCGCGTCGGTGGACTGCTCCGGCAGTTGCGCCACCAGCTTCTGGGCGCTGCCCGCTGCTGCCAGCAGGTCGCGCAGGACCGCGCCCAGGGGCGAGCTCCAGTGCCGGTTCGCCCGGCGCAGCAGTTCCAGGGCGTCGCCGCGGAGCGTGCCTGTGTCCGGTGGCTGGATCGCCGTGGCCAGGTGGCGGTAGGCGGCGATACCCAGCGCCAGGCGGTCCGGCCAGCGGCGGTAGATCGCGTTCTTGTTGGTGCCCGCCCGCTGGGCGACCCGGTCCATGGTCAGTCCGGCGAAGCCGTTCTCCGTGAGCTCGTCGGCCGCGGCGCGGAGGATCGCCTCCTCCAGTGCCGCGCCCCGGCGGCGGGTCTGGGTCATCGGTCTCCTCCGCCTCGGTACTCGTCGTGCCCTCTCAGCATCGGCTTGACCACTCCCCAGAGTCAAAATAAGGTACGGCGCGTACCTAAAGAGGGGAGATCGACGTGCGGGCCAGGGGCATCACCTACGACACCGGGTTCGTCCGCCACGGCGTGAACGCGCGGCGACGGTTCGAGCCTGAGCTGGTCGAGCGGGAGCTCACGATCATCCGGGACGATCTGCACTGCAATGCCGTACGGGTGACCGGCGGCGACCCCGAGCGGATCGAGTTCGCCGCGTCGGTCGCGGCCGGGCTCGGGCTGGAGGTCTGGTTCTCGCCGTACCCGCTCGAGCTGACCACCGACGAGATGCTCGCGCTGTTCGCCGACTGCGCCGAGCGGGCGGAGCGGCTGCGCCGGGGTGGCACCGAGGTCGTGTTCGTCACCGGCGCGGAACTGAGCATCATGTGCCCGGGGTTCCTGCCCGGCGACACCGTTGAGGAGCGGCTCGGATTGCTGAGCGAGCCGGACCGGGTCCGCGAGGTGATCGCCCAGGTCGGCGACCGTGTCAACGACCTGCTCAGCCGGGCGGTGGCGGTCGTGCGGGAGCGCTTCGGCGGCCCGGTCACCTACGCTTCCGTGCCCATCGACCGGGTGGACTGGACGCCCTTCGACATCGTCGCCATGGACGTCTACCGGTCGGCCGCGATCGCCGGGAACTTCGCCGAGCTGGTCCGGAAAGGGATGCGCAGCCCGGCTCTGCAGGGCAAGCCCGTCGCGATCACCGAGTTCGGCTCGGCCACGTACCGCGGCGCCGGCGACCGGGGTGCCCTGGGTCTCGAGATCGTCGAGTACGACGACAGCGGCCCCGTACGGCTGACCGGCGACCACGTCCGCGACGAGGCCGGCCAGGCCACCTACCTCCGCGAGCTGCTGGCGGTCTTCGACGCGGCCGGCGTCGATGCCACCTTCGTGTTCATCTTCGCGCTCTACGACCACCCGCACCGCCCCGGCGGCGACCCGCGCGACGACCTCGATCTGGCCAGCTACGGCATCGTCAAGGTGTACGAGGACCGCTCCGGCGACGCCTACCCCGGCCTGCCGTGGGAGCCCAAGGCCGCGTTCACCGCCCTCGCCGACGTCTACGGCACCGCCTGACGGCCTTGCGCAGCCCTGTCAGCATCGCGGGGTGCGCAGCCTTGCCGTGTCAGCCGTGCTCATCGCGTGCGTACTGCTCTTCCACCGGGCTGTGCCCAACACTGTCGGGCAGCTCGGCAGTCTCGTGGAGACCTTCCTGCCCTGGCTCGGGGTGCCGGTCCCGGTGCTGTTCGCCCTGGCCTGGTGGCGCCGCTCACGGATCGCCGCCCTGGCCACGCTGCTGCCGCTCGCCGCCTGGCTCGGGCTCTTCGGCGGTCACCTCGTGCCGGCCCGCGACTCCCCCTACGACCTCACCGCCGTGCAGCACAACGTCAGCGACGAGAACGCCGACCCGGCCGGCACTGTCCGGGAGCTGACGAAGGTACGGCCCGACCTGATCGCCCTGGAGGAGCTGACGCCGGCCGCTCTGCCCGCGTACACCGCGGCGATGCCGGCGGAGTACGCGCACCACACCGTGCAGGGCACCGTCGGGTTGTGGTCACGGTTCCCGCTCACCGAGGCGGCGCCGGCCGACATTCGGCCGCGCGGGGTGGGCACCGACTGGAACCGGGGGCTGCGCGCGGTCGCCGAGCTGCCCGGCGGGGACGTCGCCGTCTACGTCGCCCATCTGCCATCGGTGCGCCTCGGACCCGGCGGGCTCAGTTCGGCCCGGCGCGACGAGAGCGCCGCGCTGCTCGGCCGGATGATCGCCGCCGAGCCGATCGGCAGGGTACTGCTGCTGGGCGACCTCAACTACACGGTGGACGACCGCGAGCTGGCGCCGATCAGCGGGCAGCTGCGCACGACCCGCTCGACCTTCGCCTTCAGCTGGCCCGCGCGGGCACCGGTGGCGCGGATCGACCAGATCATGGGACGGACGGTGACCGTCACCGAGCTCTGGGCCCTTCCGGCGACCGGCAGTGACCACCTGCCCGTCGCGGCCCGGGTCCGGCTCTGATGGGATACCCGGATGAGCAGCATCATCAGATTCTTCGTCGCCCCCGATGACGAGGCCGCCGAGGCCCAGGTCGACGGGGGTCCGGACGCCGACCACGAATCGGTCACCTTCGGCAACTTCGACGCCGACCTGGCCCTGCTGGAGTGGGACAGCCTGCTGACCGGCCGCAGCTTCGACGACGCGCTGGCCGCGTCCGCCTCGGCGGTCATCGCCGACGAGGACGACGGCGCCCAGGTCGTCGCCGCGTCCCTGGAGCTCCAGGCGGCACTGAGCCGCGCGAGCGCGGCGGAGCTGGAGCGGGTCGCCCGGCAGTGGGCCGGCGAACGGGCCGCCGAGGGCGAACCGATCGACCCGGAGCTCGCGACCGAGATCCTCGACGCCGTCGGCCGGCTCGCCCGCACCGAGGAGCAACGGCTGTACTGCTGGATCAGCTGAAGCCGGCGAGGGCCGGTGTCCACCCGGCCCTCGCCGCCCGGATCAGCTCGTCTCGCCGGCCATGCTGAAGCTGCGCAGCCGGTCCACCGCCGCCAGGGTGCAGCCCAGAACGAAGATCACCGCCATCACCACGGACACCGTCAGGGAGACCTTGGCCTCCAGGATGGCGGTCGGGGCGATCTTGTCGGCGATCGTGATCACGTACTGCTCGATGGAGAGCACCCGGGTGCCGCTCACGAAGCGGCCCAACAGGCCCTCCCAGACCAGGATGTAGACCAGGCCGAGCAGCACCGGCCGCCGGGTCAGCAGGCTCAGCAGCAGGAAGAACGCCGAGTACGCGCACGCGCCCACCACCGCGGCCACCGCCAGCCCCAGCCCGAGGCGGGCCGAGTCGGCCAGCGCGCCCGCCACGAACAGCGGCACCGCCGCCGTCACCGCGCTGACCCCGATCGCGATGCCCAGCTTGGCCAGGATGATGTCGCGGCGCGGCAGCGGCTTGGTCAGGATGTGCACGATCGTGCCGTCGTCCACTTCGGAGCCGAGCACGCCGGTGCCCACGATCAGGCTGATCACCGGCAGCACCACGGCCAGGCCCAGGCCGACCAGCACCGGGGCGCCCCAGTCGGCCGGGTTGACGTCGTAGGAGCGGCACAGCACGGCCAGGCCCACCAGCAGGAGCGGCAGGGGCAGCAGCAGGAGCACCCGGCGCCGGCCGAACAGCCCGCGGGCAGTGATCCACGCAACGGTCGACACGTCAGGCCTCCAGCAGGTAGGAGAAGACACTCTCCAGCGATTCGTCGGAGGGCAGCAGCTTGCGCAGCCGGATGCCCTCACCGATGGCGATGCGCGGCAGCGCGCGGGTGAAGCTGCCGTAGTCGGACGCGCGCACGGTGAGCCCGGCGTTGTCGATCTCCACCCCGCTGACCGACTTCTCGCCGATCAGGGCCACGGCCAGCCGGCGGTCGTCGGACGACTGCACGGCGAAGACGTGCGGGCGGTTGGTCATCAACCGGCGGATCCGGCGGTAGTCGCCCGAGGCGGCCAGCCGCCCGGCCACGATCACCTGGACCGTGCCCGAGACCTGCTCCACCTCCTCCAGGATGTGCGAGCTGAACAGGATCGTGTGACCCCGGTCGCCCAGGTCGTGCAGCAGGCTCATCATGTGCATCCGCTGCCGCGGGTCCATGCCGTTGAACGGCTCGTCCAGCAGCAGCACCTGCGGATCGTGCACCAGGGCCGCGGCGACCCGGGTGCGCTGGCGCATGCCCTTGGAGTACGTCTCGATCCGGCGGTCGGCCGCGTCGGTCATCTCGACCAGTTGCAGCGCCCGCTCGGTCGCCGCCTTCGCGTCGGGCAGCTTCTGCATCCGGGCGCTGGCCTGCACGAACTCGCGGGCGGTGAGGAAGCCGTGCACCGCCTCGCGCTCGGCGACCAGGCCCAGCCGGCGGTAGATCTCCGGGTTGCGCCAGGTCGGCGCGCCGTCGACGGTCACCGTGCCCCGCGAGGGCGACAGGAACCCCGCCATCATGTGCAGCACGGTGGTCTTGCCGGCGCCGTTCGGGCCGAGCAGGCCGGTGACGCCCGGCTCCAGCGTCATGCTGATGTCGTTGACCGCCACCACGTTGCCGTACCAGCGGGACACGTTCTCGAGCTCGACCGTGGTCACAGCGAGGCCACCCTCCGGTAGCGGGCCAGTAGCAGCAGCAGGCAGGTGGCGATCAGGGTGACGACCTCGATGGCGTACACCGGGCCGAACTCGCCGATGCGCATGCCCGTGTTGGCCCCGCTGATCAGCCACTGACCGACGCCGCTGACCAGGGTCATCGGGCTGGCCAGGCCGGCCAGGTCCTGCGCGGTGGACGACGGCAGGATGGACAGCACGCCGAACACCGGGGTGGTCATCAGGAAGACGGCGACGATGCCGCCGGCGGCGAACGCCCGCTTGCCGGTCAGCGACGCGATCAGCAGCCCGATCCCGGTGAAGAGCAGCGCCCAGATCAGGCTGTAGCCCCAGGCCGGGAGCAGGTCCTCGATCTCGTTCCAGACCCCGGACATCCCGGTCTTGGTGGTGAACGCGCCGCCCAGGAAGATGATGAACTGGGGGCCGGCCAGCAGGATCCACACCGCGGTCACCATCGCGGCGACCTTGGCCCCGATGTAGTCGGCGGCGCGCAACGGCCGGCTGAAGTACAGCGGCAGCACCCCCGAGCGCAGGTCACGGGAGACCAGCTCCGGGGCCACGATGGCCACGAAGAAGATGATCAGCCAGCTCATCGCGTCGGCGAACTGGATGTAGTTGAGCGGCAGGGTGCCGAGCTGGGCGCGTACCGCCGCGAGGATCACCGCGACCAGGGCGACGATCCCGAAGACCAGCCACGGGAAGATCTTGGCCTTGGCCGACCGGCCGAAGCCGTAGGCCGCGCGCAGGCCGTGCACGTAGATCGCGCCGAACACGGCGCCGCGGCCCAGCCGCGGCCCGGTGTAGCGCTGATATCCGATGTCGTGGATGACGCTCGACTCAGGCATCCGCGGTCTCCCTCGTGGCGAAGAGCTCGGCCACCCGGTGGCGTCGCTGGTCCAGGCGGTGCAGCGGCAGATCGAGATCGGCCACCACCCGCAGGACGTGGTCGTAGGTGGCCTCCTGGGTCAGCGGCACGAGCAGCAGCCGGCCGTCCCGGGTGACCGGCAGCTCCAGCGCTTCCAGCGCCGCGGCCAGTTCGTCCGTACCCTCGCTGACCTCGACCGCGAGCACCTCGCTGGCCTCGGTCATCGCCGAGATGCGGTCGGCGCGCAGCAGCCGGCCGCCCTCGATGGCGACCAGCGAGTCGCAGATCCGCTCGACCTCGCCGAGCAGGTGCGAGCAGACCACCACCGAGATGCCGAACTCGTTGCCGATCCGCTGGATCAACGCCAGCATGGCGTCGCGCCCGGCCGGGTCCAGACCGTTGGTCGGCTCGTCCAGCAGCAGCAGGTCGGGGTCGTGCACCAGCGCCTGGGCCAGCTTGACCCGCTGCTTCATGCCGGTCGAATAGCCGCCGATCTGCCGGTAGCGCTCTTCGTAGAGCCCGACGTGGCGCAGCGCCTCGGAGGCCCGTTCGCGGGCGGCGGTGCGGGGCAGCCCGCTGATCCGGCCCAGGTGGGTGACGAACTCGGCGGCGGAGACGTCCGGGGGCAGCGCGTCGTGCTCCGGCATGTAGCCGACCTTGGCGCGGACCCGGTCGGGGTCGACGGTGGGATCGATGTCGAAGACCCGCACCTGCCCGCCGGTCGGCGCGATCAAGCCCAGCATGATCTTGATGAAGGTCGACTTGCCGGCGCCGTTGGCGCCGACCAGTCCGATGATCCCGGGCTCGACAGCGACGGTGAGGTCATGCAGGGCGGTCACCTGCGTGCCGTACGTCTTGGTCAACCCTTGGGTAACGATGAGGCTCACAGCCGACAGCCTAGGAACCCTTGTCACCGTGGCGGATCAGGTAAACCCCCGAGTCCCCCCTGAGGACGGGACACACGGGGAACGGATCACATGCAAAGATGCCGCTGAATTTCATCGGTCATCGAAGCAACACGGGGGTACGGCGCATGGCACCACGCCTGACGAAGCGCGCACGGCACGGCAGACATCCGATCATCCAGGCGCTCGCAGGCATCGCTGTCGCGGCCGCGCTGCTCGTCGCCCCGCAGCCCGCCGCCGCCGCGACCGCGGAACCCGTGCCGTCCGCTCCGGCGTCGGCCTCCGCCGAGCCGTCACCGCCGGTCACGCCGAGTCCGTCGGCCGAGGAGACCACCCCTACGGCAACCCCTAGTCCGTCCGTCCCGCCGCGCACGAGCAAGGCGCCGGAACCGACGGCGCAGCCCAAGCCGGGCAAGTCCGCTCCGTCGGCCGACGCGGCCGCCGCCGAGCCCTGCGGGGGCGTGCTCAAGCTCGGCACGGCAGTGGACTGCGAGGAGATCAAGAACAAGCAGAAGCACGTCTACACGCTGACCACGACGGCGGACGGTGAGCGGCTGATCCTCGTGCTGCGCGCGCAGCATGAGGGCGGCGAGAGCCTGAGCGGCACTCTGACCAGCGCCGACGGCGAGACCAGCTGCTACCTGGGGACGTACCCGAGCGACTGCACCCTCGGGGCCGCGGGCACCTACACCATCACGGTCAGCCTCTACTCCGGATCCGGCAGCAACGGCTACGCGCTCGGCGCCGACTCGCGGTCGCACCCGTCGGCGTGCACCACGCTGACGAACGACTCGCTCGCCTTCCCGGCCAAGACCATCGAGGGGACGCTGGCTGCCGGCTCCGCCGGCCGGTGCTACCGCATCGAGCAGGCCGAGGGCACGCTCGTGCGGATCTCGGTGGGCGGCGTCGGCGGTTCCGACGTGCGCGGCCAGCTGGAGAACGCGACCGGCGAGGGCATCTGCTACCTGCAGGACGCGCGCGAGTGCACGCTGACCGGCGCCGGGCCGTACAGCTTCTTCGTGACCGAGCAGTACGGCGCGGCGACGGAGTACCGGGTGGCCGTGACCCGGCTGTCCGACCCGGCCGGTTGCGACGACGTTCCGGTGGCGACGTTCGGTGACCCGGGCGACCGCTCCGGTTCGACGACGATCGGCGGCGACAAGGTCACCTGCCGGACCTTCACCGCGGCCGCCGGGCTGCACCTGCTCACCTTCGACAACGCCCAGTACCTGAACTGGCGGGTGGCCGACCGCACCGGTGCCGTGCTCTGCAGCAAGTGGGGTGAGCAGCGCGAGCTGTGCCCGCTGCCCGCCGCCGGCACGTACACGCTGTTCGGCGAGAGCAGCGACTCGTGGGTCGACCCCCACACTGTCACCGTCGCCGTCTTCCCGCTCGCCTCGACGACGGGTTGCGGCCCGTCCGTCGGCACCGCCTGGGACACCCCGGCGGTGCGGGTGCGGGTGACCTCGCGCCTGCAGGTCGAGTGCAACCCGCTCGAGGCCCGGCCGGGTGACCGGATCGACCTGCGCTCCGGCGGCTGGATCACCGACACCACCGGCGAGCGGATCTGCGACACGGTCCGCGAGGACGACGAGCGGGGCTGCGTGCTGCCCGGCAACGGGCCGTACCGGATCATCTCGGAGCCGTCCTGGGACGAGGACCCCGAGGACCGGTGGGCCGAGATCGAGGCCCGGCGGCTCAACGACCCGCAGGGATGCGCGACCGTCCCGGTCGGCCGGTACGGTGCCGCCCCGGCCGGCGCGCCCACCGCGGCCGAGTGCCGCACGCTGACCGTGCCCGCCGCGGGCCGGTATCGCGTCGAGGTCGTCGACGACGAGAACTACCACGGCTACGGCACGATCTTCGACCAGGCCGGCAAGCGCGTCTGCGAGGTCGGCAGCTGCACCTTCCCGGCACCGGGGTCGTACACGCTGGTGACCGACGGCAGCACCTACGCCACCGTGCTGCTGCCCGCCGCCGGTGCGGCGAGCGGCTGCGTGACCGCGTCCGACCAGCCCACCGCCGCCCCGGCCAAGGGTGAGTTCAAGGCCGCCGGTCAGTACGACTGCCTGCTGCTGCCCACCCCCACCGGCGCCGGCCTGGCACTGCTCAAGCCGCAGGACGCCACCGGCACCGGCCGCCCGGAATTGACGGTGTACGACGCCACCGGCAGCTACGAGTGCGACATCTACCAGCTCCGTGACTACTCCTGCGTGCTGGAGGGCACCGCGCCCTTCCACGTGGTGCTGCACCTCGACGAGGACATCGACTCCGTCACCGGGCCGTACGCGCTGAACGTCGCCCGGACCAGTGGCGGGCCGGCCTGTCCGACGCTGGCGAGCGGCGCCACGCCGTCGCTGACGCTGGGCGGTGACAAGTACGTCGGCTGCTTCACGCTGCCGGCCGGTCAGCACTCGGCGAGCGAGGTGCTGTCGTTCCGGCGTACCGCGGGCACCGGCAAGGCCCGGCTGTCCGTCTTCGGGCCGACCGGCTCGCGGCGCTGCTCCACCCAGGTCGCCGACGCCGGCTTCGATGTCTGCCAGCTGGAGGCGGGCGCCGCCACGGTTCTGGTCGAGGGCAGCACGGCGACGGGCACGTTCACGTTCTCGCGCAAGGACGTCACCGCCACCGCGACGGGCTGCACCCGGATCACGTCCACAGTGATCGGATCGCCGTCGCTGACCGGCACCCTGTCCTCCCGCGGGGACCTGCGCTGCTACCAGGTGTCGGCGAACGCGGCCGACCGGGTGCTCGTCGACAGCCGCGACGCCGACAACGTGTCGCGCACGATCGTGCTGGACCCGGCCGGCGAGACCACCAGCTGCGCCGGTTACGTCAGCGCCTGCGCGGTCACCGGCCAGAGCAAGTACCAGGTGCTGGTGTGGAGCCTGGGCACCGGCAGCACGGCGTACCAGCTCGACGTCTGGAAGGTGTGGGCCAACGGTCAGCCGCCCGCCGAGTGCGCCGAGGTGCCGTCGGCCGCGTACGGCTTCGGCCCGTACACCGGCACGCTGAGCAGCACCAGGCCCGCGCTGTGCGTGGTCGCCCCGGCCGCCTACTACGACGACCTGACCATCGACGTCAACAACCCGGACGATCCCGACGACGGCTTCTTCTGGGACGCGGGCATGTACGTGGTCACCGGCAGCAGCGGCATGCAGAGCTGCGCGATCGGTGAGGGCGGTTTCCACTGCTGGCACGGCCGGCAGCCGGTCGAGCCGACCGTGTACCTGCTGACCAACGGCAACCGCGCGAGCGAGCACCCGTACCGGCTCGAGGCGACCTGCCACAGTCCGCTGTGCGGCGGGGAGCGGTTCACCGCGACGGCGGTGGCCCCGGCTTCCGTGGCCACCGGTGCCAAGCGGACCATCACCGTCACCGGCACAGCGCTGCACCTGCAGGACACCGTCCGGGTCACGCCGGCGGGCAGCGCGGCTCTGACCGCCACGGTCAAGACGGTGTCGGCGGACCGCAGGACGCTGACGGCCGAGGTCGATCTGACCTCCGCGCCGACCGGACCGGCCGCGGTGAGCGTCGACTCGTTCGGTGCCGACGGCGAGCCGGTCGTGCCGGCTGCCGGGTTCACCGTCACGGGGGCAGCGCTGCGGGTCACCAAGGCGCCGGCCATCACCGGCACCGTGGCGGTGGGCTCGACGGTGAAGGTGGCAGCCGGCAGCTGGACGCCGGCGGCGACGTCGTACACCTACCAGTGGCGGGCGAACGGGTCGGCGATCCGGGGTGCGGGCGGGGCGTCGTACTCGGTCGCCGCCGCGGTGGTCGGCAAGCGGCTCACCGTGACCGTCACCGCGGTCCGCTCGGGCCACCTGGCCGGGTCGACGACCTCCGCGGCGTCGGCCGTGGTCGCCAAGGGCAAGGCCCCGGCCGCGACCAGGAAGCCGGCGGTCACCGGTACGGCCAAGGTCGGCCGCACCGTCAAGGTCTCCGCCGGCACCTGGTCGCCGAAGGCCGACTCGTACCGCTACGAGTGGCGGCTGGGCGGCAAGCTGATCCGCGGCGCCACCAAGTCGTCGCTGAAGCTGACCTCCTCGATGCGCAACAAGAAGGTCACCGTCACGGTGATCGCCCGCAAGACCGGCTACACCGACGGCAAGGCCACCGGCAAGGCCGTCACCGTCCGCCGCTGACCTGGGACGGACCGGCCTACGGCAGGCTGGGCGCGACGTCGACCTGGAAGATCGGCATCTTGCCCAGCTTGCGGTAGGCCATCAGGGACTCTCGAGTGGCGTCCACCGACGAGTCGCGGCCGTCCTGGTTGTGCGGGGTGTCGAAGTGCACCAGGGCCCGGATCTTGGGGAAGTGGCGGATCTGCCGGCCCACCTCGCGGTAGAACTCCGCCTTGTGTCCGGGGTTCTTCTTCGAGGACCAGACACCCCACTCGGCCACCATCAGCGGCTTGTCCGGGTGCTTGTTCTTCGCCCAGTTGTAGAAGCCGGGCCAGTTCGGGCGGGCCGAGCTCTGCCGGTTCAGCAGTTCGGCGAAGTCGCCGTGGCCGTAGCCGGGGTCGCTGTAGGCGTACGTGTCGAAGCCGATCCAGTCGACCACGTCGTTGCCCGGGTACATGTCGTCGAACCACTTCTTGCTGGTGTGCGGCACGTACGCCATGTGCACCAGCACGGTCACCAGGTTGTCCACGCCGTGGCCGCGCAGCCGCTCGACCACGTACCGGTACATGTCGGAGTAGTCGCCGGCCGTGTAGCCGGAGCCCTTCTTCTCCTTGACGTTGTCCTCGGCCTCGTGGTGCACCGTGAAGAAGAACTGCTCCGGGTACTCCTTGTTGATGTGCCGGGCCAGCCGGTCGAGGAAGGCGTCGGTGGGCTTGTCGCCCTTGGCGATCGCGGCCCAGGACGCGCCGGCCGGCTTCCAGTTCAGGAACAGGATGCGCTCGCGGCCGGGCTCACGGGCGATCGCCCGCTCGGCCTGCGTCGGGAAGAGCTGCCGGTTGCCCTTGTGGTAGGCGTGGTAGACGGCCTGGTGCCGGTCGGTCTTGCGCTCGAAGTCGGCCAGCGCGCGCCGGCCCCGGTCGTCGGTGAACGCGCCGGGGGCCACACCCCAGAGCACGCCGCAGGACGGGACGAGCTTGCGCCCGGTGCGGCACCGCTGCCCGTTGCGGTCGCGCAGGGCCGGCTGCGGCGCGGCGAGCGCGGTCTGTCCCGGGCCCGGCCTGGCCGCCGGGGCACTCGGGGCAGCCGAACCGGACGGTCCGGGCAGTCCCGAGGCGCTGGGTCCGGCCGTCGGCGCGCCGGGGATCGCCGGTACGCCCGGTTCGGCCGGCGGCTGTCCGCCGGGCAGCGGGGGCAGCGGCTCGCCGGGCCTGGTGACCACCGGATCGGTGCCCGGCAGGCCGAGCTGGTCGACGCCGCCGGTCCAGGCCCACGACAAGGTGGCCACCACAGAGAGAGCAAAGATCGCCGTCATGGCGATGAGGTGCAGAAGCCTGGTCCGGCGCGGTCGACGTCTCACGATCGCCCACTATGCGACCTAAAGTCCGTTTTGTCGACTACCACGGCCGGTAGGCCGCGTGGCGACGGTCTAGATCAGACAGAGTGCCGACCCCGCTCGACCGCGGGGAGAGCGGCTGCGAAACTGTCCCTCAAGCCGCTGCAAGGGGAGTCTTAGGTGAACGACGGTTCTGTGCTGCCCGAGGACGTGCTGCGTGACGCGCCGTCGTACACGCCGCGTGCGCACGAACTCGCCGACCTGGAGCTGCTGCTCTCCGGGGCGTACGCGCCGCTGACCGGCTTCCTCGGCCGGGTCGACCTGACGGCCCTGCGCCGCCGGGGCCGGCTCGCCGACGGGACGCCGTGGCCGGTCGGGGTCACCTGCGAAATCCCCGCCGAGATGGGCGCCGCGCTGAACGTCGACGATCCACTGCGCCGCACGGTGGTGCTCACCGACCCCGAGGGCGCGCCGGTGGCCGCGGTGGAGGTCAGCGACACCTGGCCGACCAGCGAGCGGATGTACGCGATCGGCGGCACGGTACGCCGGATGGGCGACGGCGGGCACGGGCCGTTCCAGCGCTTGCGGCGTACCCCGGAGGAAGTGAAGGCGCTGCTCCCGCCGGGCCGGGTCCTCGGGGTCATCGCCGACCGGCCGCTGCACCGCCCGCAGCTCGCCCAGATCGCGCACGCCGCCCGCACCCTCGCGGCCCACCTGCTGATCATCATCCCGGTCACCGGCCCCGGCCCGGACGGGCTGCCGCCGGAGGCCCTGGTCCGCGCGATCTTCGCGGCCCGGGACCGGATGCCGCCCGCCACGATCGTGGCGGTGCCGCTGATGCCGCGCAACGACGAGATGCGCGACGCACTGCTGCGGGCCCGGGTGGCGACGGCGTACGGCGTGACCCACGTCCTGTCCACCGGCGACATGCTCTCCGGCGGCGGCCTGCGGGTGCTGGTCCCCCGCGAGCTCGCCTACGACAACCGGGACGGTCAGTGGCGCTGGCGCGACGACATCCCGCCACGCAACCGCCGGCTGGCGATGACCCCCGCCGAGGTGGAGGACCTGCTCGACCGCGGCTTCCCGCTGCCCGAGTGGCACACCCCGCCGGCGGTGGCCAAGGAGCTGTCCCGGGTCCGCCCGCCGCGCCGGCACCGCGGCCTGGTCGTCTTCTTCACCGGCTTCTCCGGCTCCGGCAAGTCCACGATCGCCCGGGGCCTGGCCGACTCGTTGCGGGAGAGCGGCGAGCGCACGATCACCTTCCTCGACGGCGACGTGGTGCGCCGCGAGCTCTCGGCCGGGCTCGGCTTCAGCCGGGCGGACCGGGACCGCAACGTGCGGCGGATCGGCTGGGTGGCCGCCGAGGTGGCCCGGCACCGCGGCATGTCGATCGCGTGCCCGATCGCCCCGTACGCCGACGCCCGCGCCGCCGTGCGCGCGATGGCCACCGAGGCGGGTGCCGGCTTCGTGCTGGTGCACGTGGCGACCCCGCTGGAGGTCTGCGAACGCCGCGACCGCAAGGGCCTGTACGCCCGCGCCCGGGCCGGCCAGCTGCGCGGGATGACCGGCATCGACGACCCGTACGAGGTGCCGGCGGACGCCGAGCTGACCCTGGACACCACGGACATGACCGTGGTCGAGGCCATCGATGTGGTGCTCGCGTACCTGGTGGAGAGCGGCTGGGTGGAGCCGAACATGAAGTAACCGGTGGCGGCGGAGTAGTTACGCATCGGCGCACGGGCCGTTTACCCCCTACGGGGGCGAAACGCCCATTGCCGTCAACTCACTCCACACCCCGAAAGGGCCGCCGAACCGATGGAAGATCCGCGCCCGGTGTCCGCCGACCTCTCGCATTACCTGGGCGTCTTCCGCCGGCACTGGTGGGTCGTGCTCGCCGCCGCGGGCCTGGGGCTCGGACTCGGCGCCCTGGTCACCCAGGTCGTGCCCAAGGTCTACGAGTCATCGACCTCGGTGCTGGTGCAGGCCGTGTCCGGGGACACCAACGCCTCCGGCGGCCGGACCAAGGGCCCGATCAACCTGGACACCGAGGCCCAGCTGGTCGGCTCGGGCGCGGTCGCGGTCAAGGCCGCGGCCCTGCTGCGCTCCCCGATCTCGCCGATCGAGCTGGCCCATGACGTCTCCGTCGAGGTGCCGGCCAACACCACCGTGCTGGTGATCCGCTTCCAGGCCGACAAGCCGGAGGCCGCGCAGGCCGGGTCGCACGCGTTCGCCGAGGCGTACCTGCGCAACCGGGAGGAGACCGCCCGGGCCGAGCTGGATCAGCGGATCAAGACCCTCAACCTCAAGGCCAAGCAGCTCACCACCAACCTGACCAGCATCAACAACCGGCTGGCCAAGGCGCCGGACGGCAGCTTCGAGCGCGGCAACCTGGAGAGCCTGCGGAACAACTCGCAGAATCAGCTCAACAGCATCACCGGCCGGCTCAACGAGCTGACCACCGCCACCGTCAGCGCCGGCAGCATCATCAGCGACGCCCGCGTACCGGACGCGCCGATCAGCCCGAACGCGATGCTCAACATCGCCACCGGCGGCATGGTCGGGCTGCTGGCCGGGCTGGTGCTGGCCTTCCTGCGGGAACGCTTCGACCGGCGCCTGCGCACCGCGGCCGACGTCCGCGACCGGGGGCGGATCCCGGTGCTGGCGGCGCTGGACGAGCGGACCACGCCGCACTTCGACGACGTGCTGCAGCCGTACGGGCCGGGCGGGCGGGTCTTCAACCGGCTGCGCAACGAGATCCTGGCCAGCCTGAACAGCGGTGACCAGATCATCGTGGTGACCGGGGCCAGCCGGGGCTCGGCGACCACGCTGGTGGCGGCAAACCTGGCTGCCGCGCTGGCGCGTACCGGAAGTGATGTCGTGCTGATCGGCGCGCACCTGCCGGACAGTGTCGTGGACGCGGCCCCGCTGGCCCGGATGCTCGGCGTCGCGCCGATGCCCGGCCTGTCCGACCTGCTGGCCGGCCGGATCGGCCTGCACAAGGCGATGCAGCGGACCCCGCGCATCCCGTCGCTGCGGGTCATCACGACCGGCGGCGCGGCGACCGCGGCCGGGCTGATGCAGTCCCAGCGGCTGCGCGACACGCTGGAGGCGCTGCGCCGGCAGACCGGCTACGTGGTCATCGAAGCACCGTCGACCAGCAGCAGCGCCGACGCGCAGAGCCTGGCCAGCCTGGCCGACGCCGCCATCCTCGCGGTCGAGCTGCGCCGGGCCAAGCGCCCCGCGCTGCTGGACGCGGCCGAGCAGCTCAGCCGGGTCGGCACACCGCTGCTGGGTGCCGTGGTGCTGCCGCGGCTGAGCGCGATGCGGGCCGACGAGCAGAACCTGCCGGTGGTCACCCTGCCGGCCGAGCGCCGGCCCGAGCCGCGGCCTGTGCAGCGACCCGAGCAGCAGAGCGAGGAACGGTCCGAGCCGCGCCCGGACGAGACCGCGGTGCTGGACACGGATCGCACCCAGCCGATGCGGCGGGTACCGGCCAATCCGGCCCAGGGCGGCCCGGTCCGCCCGCGCCCGGAACTGGACGAGGTCACCGCGATCATCGACCTGGGCTCGGCGGGCGCCCAGACCAAGACGGCCGAGAAGACCGGCGAGCAGCCGGACGAGAAGTGACGCTGGTCGTCCCCGGCGGCTCTGGCACCGCCAGCACCCGGGCCGCCGGGCCCGCGCACAGCGCCCCGGTGCGGCGGCCGACCGCCCTGCCGGCCTGGCCGCTGGCGAGCATGCTGGCGTTCTATCCCCTGTGGTGGGCGCTCGGCCTGGGCGTGCTGATCTTCCCGCTGATGGCGGTGCCGATGCTGGTGCTGCTGCTGCGCCGGCGCGCCGGCGGCCGGCCGGTGCTGCTGCCGCCCGGCTTCGCCTGGTGGCTGCTGTTCCTGGCGGCGGTCGTGGTCAGCATCGCGGCGCTGGGCGCCGACCCGAGCGGGACGGTGGCCGAGCCGGCGAGCGGGCGCCTGATCGCGGTCGTCTACCGGCTGACGCTGTACGCCTCCCTGACCGTCCTGCTGGTGTACGCGGGCAACCTCACCGAACTCGAGCTCTCCCGCAAGCGGCTGGTCAAACTGCTCGGCTGGCTGTTCGTCGTCACCGTGCTCGGCGGGCTGCTGGGCATCGTCGCCGGGCGGTTCGAGTTCACCTCGCCGGTCGAGATGCTGCTGCCGCACGGCCTGCGCAGCAAGGGCTTCGTGCAGTCGATGGTGCACCCGTACGCCGCGCAGATCATGGACCTGGTCGGCGGCGAGAAGCCCCGCCCGGCCGCGCCGTGGGGTTACACCAACACCTGGGGCAACAACTTCTGCCTGCTGATGGGCTGGCTGGTGGTCGCGGCCGGGGCTTCGCGGCGCGGCGGCGTCAAGCTGTTCGCGGTGCTGTGCCTGGGCGTCTCGATCGTCCCGGCGGTGGTGTCGCTCAACCGCGGCCTGTGGATCGGCATCGGCGTGGTCGTGCTCTACGTCGCCGCCCGGTACGTGCTCATGGGCCGGCTGTGGATCATCGCTGCGGTCCTGCTCGCCGGGGCCGCGCTGGTCGTCGCCCTGGTCGCCACCCCGCTCGGCGACACGGTCAACGCCCGCATCGACAACGGCAAGTCCAACGGTGTGCGGTCGTTCCTGATCGAACGCGCGGTCGACGGATTCGCCGAGTCCCCGGTGATCGGCTACGGCTCCACCCGCAACACGATCGGCGGCCGCAACTCGATCACCGTCGGCGAGAGCTCCGGCTGCGAGCGCTGCGGCAACTTCACCGTCGGCGGCAACGGCCAGTTCTGGCAGCTGATGTACGCCCACGGCGCCGCCGGCACCCTCGCCTACCTGGCCTTCTTCGGCTACGGCCTGTGGCGTTTCCGGCGTGACCGCACCCCGATCGGGATCGCCGGCAGCGCCGCGATCGTCAGCTCCTTCTCGGCGATGCTCTGGTACAACTCGCTCGCCACCCCTCTGGTCTTCATGTTCCTGGCGTACGCGCTGCTCTGGCGCAACGAACTAGAAGCGACAAGATCCGGAGGGCCAGCCCATGAGTCCCGTTAAGACCGCACCCGCCGCACTGACGGCGGGTGACTCGGCACTGCGCACGCAGTACCTCGCCGAGGTGCTCGAACTGCTCTACCCGGCACCGTGCGACACCACCGGCGGCCCCGGCGAGCCGATCACCGAATACCTGGTCGTGCCGGACGCGCGCCGGCCCCGGCTGCTGGTGCCCAACACCTCGCGCCGGGTCGCCGCCGCCGCGGTACGCCGCTACGCCGAACCGCAGTCCCGCAGCGCCCGGCTCAAGCGGGACGCGGTGGTGGCGGCCCTGCGTACCGGCGCCTCCGGGGTGCTGCTGCGCGACCGGATCAAGGTCACCGGCCCGGCCGCGGAGAGCATCGACGGTCACCTGCGCCAGGCCCTGGGCCGCGAGCTGTCGGTCAGCATCCACATCGGACCGGCCCGGGCCAACCGCAAGCCGGTGCTGCAGCTCATCAGCCCCGAGGGCGAGACCTTCGGCTTCGGCAAGCTGGGCACCGGACCGCTCACCCAGCGGCTGGTCAAGGCCGAGACCTCGGCGCTGACCGCGCTCGGCGCCGTCGGGCTCACCAAGCTGTCCGTGCCGACCGTGCTGCACGCCGGTCAGTGGCGCGGCCTGCAGGTGCTGATCCAGTCCGCGCTGCCGGTCTGGCTGCCCCGGGCGCCGCTGACCCAGCGCCGGCTGATCGCCGCGATGCTCGACGTCGCCGGATGCTGCGGCTACCACAGCGGCACGCTGGTCGGCAGCGCGTACTGGGCCGAGCTGCGCGGGCGGCTGGCCGCCCTCGGCGACCGGCCCGAGGGGGTCGCGCTGACCTCGGCCGCCGAGCTGCTCGCCACCCACGCCGGGCAGCACACCCTGCGGTACGGCGCCTGGCACGGCGACTGGGCCCCGTGGAACATGGCCAACCTCGCCGACGCGCTGCTGGTCTGGGACTGGGAACGGTTCGCCACCGGGGTGCCGGTCGGCTTCGACGCCGTGCACCACGAGTTGCAGCGGCGGATCCAGACCACCGGCGACGCCGCCGACGCGGTCGAGACGACCGTCCGCCGGGCCGGGGAGCTGCTCGCGCCGTTCGGGGTGGCCGACGACGTCCGGGAACTCACCGCTCTGCTCTACCTGATCGACCTGGCCGCGCGGTACCTGGCCGACCGCCAGGCCGAGGCGGGCGCCCGGCTGGGCGTGCTCGGCACCTGGCTGCTGCCGGTCCTGATCCGCCGGGTCGAAGAGCTGTGACCGGACACCACACCATCGGAAGGGCGCTGTAGCCATGGACGTCTCGAAAGTTCCGACCCCCGTCAAGCGCGTCGTGCACCTCGGCTCGCGCTCGTACGGCCGGCTCACCGCCCCGGCCCGGATGACCCCGTCGTTCCTGATCTGCGGCGGCCAGCGCTGCGGCACGACTTCGCTCTACCGCGCCCTCGCCGCGCACCCGGTGGTGCTCAAGGCGGTGCTGCACAAGGGCGTGCACTACTTCGACGTGTCCTACGACCGGGGCATGGGCTGGTACAAGGGCCACTTCCCGATGCAGCGCAGCGCCGAGAAGATCCGCACCCGGTACGGCGTGGACGCGCAGACGTTCGAGTCGAGCCCGTACTACATGTACCACCCGCAGGCGGCCGCCCGGATCGCCGCGGACCTGCCCGGCGCGAAGCTGGTGGTGCTGGTCCGGGACCCGGTGGAGCGGGCCTACTCGCAACACCACCACGAGGTGGCCCGGGGCTTCGAGCAGGAACGCGACTTCGGCAACGCGCTCGCGCTCGAGGCCGCCCGGCTGCACCGCCAGGAGCACAAGCTGGCGACCGACCCGACCTACTACTCCTTCGGCCACCAGCACCACGCCTACCGGGCCCGCGGCGAGTACGCCCGCTACCTGAGCGTGATGGCCCAGCACGTCGGCCGGGAACGCATCCACGTGGTGGAGAGCGAGCGGTTCTTCGCCGAGCCCGAGCAGACCTACGACGAGGTGTGCCGGTTCCTCGGCCTGCCGACCGATCTCGGGCATCCGCCGTTCGAGCAGCACAACGCCCGCCCCCGGCAGTCCGACATGGACCCGGTGCTGCGCCAGGACCTGACCGAGCACTTCGCGCCGCACGACGACGCCCTGATCACGTGGCTGGGCCGGGTGCCCATCTGGCGTCAGGCATGACCGCTGCCGACGTCGCCGCGGCGCCGGACCGGCAGGGCACCCGCGGCGTCGCCCGCGGCGGGCTGGCCAACATGGCCGGCTCGGCCCTGGCCGGCGGCACCGGCGTCGTCGTCACCTGGGTCGTCGCGCGCAGCCTGGGCGCCGAGCAGGCCGGCGCGTTCTTCGCCGCCACGGCGGCCTTCGTGCTGGCCGGCGGGCTGGCCAAGCTGGGTACGCAGACGGGCCTGGTCTACTGGCCGGCCCGGCTGCGCGCCACCGGCCGGGACCACCTGCTCGGTACCTGCCTGCGGATCGCGCTGACCCCGGTCGTCGTGCTCGCGCTGGTGCTGGCGGTCGCGATGTGGTTCGGTGCGCCCGCGATCGCGCACCTCACCGCGGCCGACTCGCCGCACGTCCTGGCCGGGCACACCACCGCCCTGCGGGTGCTGGCCGTCTTCCTGCCACTGCAGGCGCTCACCGACGCGCTGCTCACCGCCACCCGCGGCTACAAGGCCATGCGGCCGACCGTCACCCTGGACCGCGTCCTGCGCAGCACGCTGCAGTTGCTGTGCGTCGGCGCGGTCGGGGTGGCGACGCTGTGGGGCATCGCGACGCTGCCCGGTTTCGCGTTCGCGTGGGCGGTGCCGTACCTGCCCGTGGTGATCCTGGCGGCGGTCGCGCTGCGCCGTACGTACCTGGCGGCCCGGCCTGACGACCCGCGGACCCGCCGCCGCGACCGCCGGCAGCTGCGCCGTGACTTCTGGTGGTTCACCGGGCCGCGGGCCCTGGCCAGCGTCGCGCAGCTGGCCCTGCAGCGCATCGACGTGCTGCTTCTGGCCGCCCTGGGCGGGCTCGCCCCGGCCGCGATCTACGCGGTCGCCGGCCGGTTCGTGGTGCTCATCCAGTTCGCCAACCAGGGCATCTCGCAATCGGTGCAGCCGCGGCTGGCCGAGGCGCTCGCCGTCGGCGACCGCGTCACCGCCAACCACCTCTACCAGACCGCCACCGGCTGGCTGGTGCTCGTCACCTGGCCGATCACCTTCCTGGTGATCCTGTTCGCGCCGGTCTACCTGGGCCTGTTCGGCAGCGGCTACCGCAGCGGGGCCGACGTGGTGGTGGTGCTCGGCTGCGCGATGCTGGTGGCCACCGGCTGCGGCATGGTCGACATGGTGCTCGCGATGGCCGGGCGCACCTCGTGGAACCTGATCAACGTCCTGGTCGCGCTGGGCGTCACCGTCGGCCTGGACGTGCTGCTGATCCCCCGGTACGGCGCCCTCGGCGCCGCGATCGGGCTGGCCTGCGCGATGGTCGCCAACAACGTGCTGCCGCTGATCCAGGTGGGCCGGGCCGCCCGGCTGCACCCGTTCGGCCCCGGGACGCTGGCCGCCGCCGGGCTCTCCGTCGCGTGTTTCGGAGTCCTGCCCCGGCTCGTGACCGCCGCGGCGGGCGCCGGCCCGGCGGGGATGTCACTGGCTGTCGCGCTGGCCGTGGCCACCTTCGCCGGCGGCGGGTGGCTGCTGCGCGGACGCCTCGGCCTCAACGCCTTCAAGCCCCGCAAGCTCACCCAGAGGAGGACCGGATGACCACCGAATACACCAAGGTGTTCCAGGACGCCGAAGCCGTCGACAAGTACGAGCACGTCACGTACGCGCCGGACAGCTACGCGTCGCGGATCAACGAGCGGCAGCAGGCGTACCTGCGCAAGCTCGTCGCCCGGGAGTTCGACACCGCACCGGTGCAGCACGACTTCGCCTGCGGCACCGGGCGCGCCATCCGTACGCTGCACGGCCTGGTCCGCGAGGCGCACGGCTACGACACGTCCGCCGAGATGATGGCCAAGGCGGCCGAGGTCGGATCGCAGGCGCACTGGCACCAGGTGCCGATGGACGGCCCGGTGCCGGAGCCGGTGCGGGCCGGCTACCCGGCGATCGTGACGATGTTCCGGCTGCTGCTCAACGTGCACGCCGACGTACGGGACCGGGCCATCGCGTTCGCGGCCAAGGCTCTGCCGGAAGCGGCCTCCGGGCTGCTGGTGGTGGAGAACCACGGCAACGCCGGATCGCTGCGGCACCTGCGGGCCCGGCGGCACTCCGGCGAGCGCTGGTTCGCCGAGCTGTCCCACGAGGAGGTCGGGGAGTTGCTCGACCGGCACGGCTTCGAGGTGATCGAGCGGCGGGGCTTCTCGATGCTGACCGAGTCGCTGGACCACAAGCTGCTGGCCCGGGCGGCCGACGCGGCGGCCCGCAAGCTGCCGGGCACCGACAGCTTCGCGGTCAACGTCCTCTACACCGCCCGGCGGAAGAAGTAGCCACTGTCATGCGTCGTGTTCTCGCCCTGCTGGGCCTGCTCGTCCTCGTGCTCGCCGGCTGCACCTCGCACCGGCGGGCCGAGCCCGAGCCCACCCCGTCCCCCGACCTGACCCGTGCGCCGGTGGCCGTGGCCGTGAACCCGGGCCCGTTCGAGTCCGGCCCCTTCGCGGCACCGGAGACCGGTGCGTACCTGGGCGCCTGGATCAAGCCGGACGCCCTGACCCACGCCGGCCGGGTGGAGGCCGTCGAGGGGCTCGAGAAATCCCTCGGCCGCCCGCTCGACATCGTCAACACGTACCGGCGCTTCGACCAGATGGTCGGCACCCCGTCGGACGAGGAGTTCCTGGCCACGGACGCCACGCTGATGATCAGCTGGGCCACCGGCGACAACCGTTCGATCCTGGCCGGCGAGCACGACCGGCTGATCCGCCGGCAGGCCAAGGCGATCCGCAAGGTCGAGGAGCCGGTGCTGCTGCGGATCCGCTGGGAGATGGACCGGCCCAACCTGCGCGCCACGATGTGGTCCGGGGAGGACTACATCGCCGCGTACAAGTACATCCGGCGGATCTTCGCCGAGCAGCGCGTCAAGAACGTGTCGTGGGTCTGGTGCCCCACCGCGGAGGGCTTCATCCGCGGCGATGCGCCGGCCTTCTACCCGGGCGACGACCAGGTGGACTGGACCTGCGTGGACGTCTACGCGGGGAACCTGTTCCGACCGATCGGGCAGCTCATGGGCCCGTTCCTGCAGTGGGCGGCGCAGCGGCCGAAGCCGATCGTCATCGGCGAGTTCGGAGTGGCCAAGGCGTGGGGCTCGGCCGGGCGGGCGGCCTGGCTGGCCGACGCCGAGCGCACCTTCAAGGCCAACAAGCAGATCAAGGCCGTCGTCTACTTCGAGTCCAATCCCGAGGGCAACGGGCCGAAGCAGCAGTTCCAGCTGGCCGGGGACAGGCCCGCGTTCCAGCAGTTCGCCCGGCTGACCCGGGATCCGTACTTCAATCCCGAATAGGCCACCCGCGGCCGCCGGCGCTCACCCGTCCGGCGGCCGCGGGTGCGTCCGGGTCATCGCCGGGCGGCGGCGCCGGCCAGCAGCCGCATCGCGTACGGGGCGTCGTGCTTGAGGTAGCGCCCGGCCAGCCGGCCCGGGTCGGTGCCGAGGCGGTGGGCCCATTCCAGACCGGTCTTCTGCATCCAGCGCGGCGCCCGCTCGACGTCACCGGCCACGAAGTTCACCGCCGCGCCGCAGCCGATGAACCAGGCCCGCGGCAGCTCGGCCCGCAGCCGGGTGATCACGCCCTCCTGCTTGGGGAAGCCCAGGCCGACGAAGACCAGGTCGGGCTCGGCCCCGGCGACCTTGCGGCAGAGGTCGGCGAAGGACTCCTCGTCGCGTTCGAAGCCGAACGGCGGGCACACCGTCCCGGCGATCCGCAGTCCCGGGCACTCCCTGGCCAACCGGTCGGCCGCCCGGGTGGCGCCGTCCCTGGCCCCCTCGGCCGCCGGCGCACCGCCGACGACGAAGACCGATCGCTTGTCGTGGGCCAGCCCGCGCGACAGCGACCAGATCAGGCTGCTGCCCGCGACGCGTTCGGGCAGCGGGGTGCCGCTGAGCTTGCTGGCCCAGACCAGCGGCATGCCGTCGGCGACCACCAGGTCGGCGTCGTCGAGGTAACCCCGGACCTCACTGTCCACCTGGGCCTGACGCAGGATGTCGACGTTCGGGGTGAGGATCCGGCCGCCCCGGCCCGCGTCGATGGCCTCCCGGACGACCGCGACCACCTCTTCCTCGGTGATGCGGTCGAAACCCGTGCCGTCCAGATGTACCCGGTCGAATGCCTCGATGGTCATGCAACGCCTCCTTCAGGCTTGTTCGCTCGTTATAGGAGCGAAACGAGCGAAGGTGGGCCAAAGTGGCACGGGTTCTTTATTTGGGTGGATTAGGACGAAGCGGAACGACGCTCGTCGAGCGCCTCCTCGGCGAGCTGCCCTCCGTGTGCTCGCTGGGCGAGATCGTCCACCTCTGGCAACGCGACATCCGCGACGACGAACGCTGCGGCTGCGGTGCCCGCTTCTCGGCGTGCACGTTCTGGAAGCGCGTCGGCGAGCACGCGTTCGGCCACTGGGGCAATGTGGACGTCGAGCGGGTGCACGCGCTGCGCGACGTCGTCGAGCGCACCCGGCACATCCCCCGCCTGGCCGGCGCCCAGCTGCCACCGGCCCAGCGCGCCGACGTCCGCGAGTACGCGAGCTTCTACGCCCGGGTCTACGCGGCGGCCGCGGCGGTCTCCGGGGCCCAGGTGGTCGTCGACTCCTCCAAGCACAGTGCCCTGGCGCACGTGCTGCGCTGGGCCGACGACGTCGACCTGCGGGTCGTGCACGTGGTGCGGGATGCGCGCGGGGTCGCGTACTCCTGGACCAAGACCGTCTCCCGGCCGGAGACGGACGGCAGCGACGAGATGACCCGCTACTCCCCGGGCCGGTCGGCCCTGCTGTGGAACGCCCACAACGCGGCCTTCGGGCTGCTCGCGCGCCGCGGCGTCCCGGTCCGCCGGATCCGCTACGAGCAGTTCCTCACCGACCCGCGGGCCGCCCTGCGCGAGCTCGCCGAGTACGCGGGCGTCCCGGTCGCCGACGCCGACCTCGGTTTCCTCGGCGACGGCTACGCCGACCTGCGGGTCGGCCACAGCGCGGCCGGCAACCCGATGCGCTTCAGCGTCGGCCGGCTGCCACTGCGCCGCGACGACGCCTGGGTACGCGCCCTGCCCAGCGCCCAGCGCCGGCTGGTCGGCGCGGTGTGCGCCCCGATGCTCCGCGCGTACGGCTACCCGCTCAATCCCGCAGCAGTGCCCCAGGAGGCGTGATGAACTGGCCGTCCGTCGGTGTCGTGATCCCCACCCGCAACCGTCCCGAGCTGCTGCGCAAGGCGATCGCCGGGGTGCGCGCCCAGCGCTACCCGGGTGAGCTGAAGATCGTGGTGGTCTACGACCAGACCGAGCCCGACTACCTGCTCGCCTCCACCGAGGACCCGCAGGTGCTGGTGCTGACGAACTGGCGTACCTCCGGACTGGCCGGCGCCCGCAACACCGGGATCCTGGCGTTGGACAGCGAGTACGTGGCCTTCTGCGACGACGACGACCAGTGGGCGCCGGACAAGCTGCGCCGCCAGGTGGCCGCCCTGGTGGCCGAGCCGGACTCCGAGATGGCCACCTGCGCGATCGAGGTCGAGTACGAGGGCCGGACCACCCCGCGGCTGGCCGGGTGCAGCCGGGTGACGGTGGACGAGCTCGCCCGTTCCCGGATGGCGATGCTGCATTCGTCGTCGTTCCTGATCCGCCGGGAGGCGCTGGCCGAATCTGCGATCGGGCTGGTCGCCGAGGACGCGCCGGGCAGCCAGAACGAGGACTGGGACATGCTGCTGCGGGCGGCCCGCCGCGCGCCGATCGTGCACCTGGACGAGCCGCTGGTCCGCGTCCTGTGGGGCCGCACCTCGCACTACGCCTACGAGTACGCCACCAAGATCTCGTCGCTGCGCTGGATGATGCAACGCCACCCGGAGATCAGCGGCTGCCGCCCCGGCGCGGCCCGCGTCTACGGTCAGCTGGCCTGCTGGTCCGCCGCCACGGGCAACCGGAGCCAGGCGTGGCAGTTCAGCAAGGAGGCCGTCCGCGCCAACTGGAAGGAGCCCCGGACAGCGATCGCCCTGGTGGCGATGACCGGCGCGGTCAAGGTGGAGAACGTGCTCTCCGCCCTGCACAAGCGCGGCCGAGGTATCTGACACACCATCTTTCGCGCACAGCCGCTCAGCGGGTAGTGTTCGCCCGTGTTCGAATTCGTGCGGTTATCCCGTCGCAGCGACGGTGAGTGCTGATGCTGGCGCAGCAGCGTCAGGCGGCGATCCTGGACCGGGTCCGCGCCGCCGGCGGCGTCCGCGTCAGCGAACTCGCCAACGAGTACGGCGTCTCCGACATGACGATCCGCCGCGACCTGGAGACCCTGGCCGACCGTGGCCTGCTGGCGAAGGTACACGGCGGCGCGACCACAGTGAGCCCCGGTTCGGCCCACGAGCCCGGCTTCGCGGCCAAATCGGTGCGCCAGCGCGCCGAGAAGGCGGCGATGGCCATGCGCGCCGCCGCCCTGGTCTCCCCCGGTGACGCCATCGCCCTGTCCGCCGGCACCACCACCGCGGGCCTGGCCCAGCGGCTCGTCGACGTGCCCCAGCTGACCGTGGTGACCAACTCGATCCCGGTCGCGGACGTCTTCTACCGCGCCGGGCGCCCGGACCAGACCGTGGTGCTGACCGGCGGCACCCGCACCCCGTCGGACGCCCTGGTCGGGCCGGTCGCGGTCGCCGCGATCGGCACCCTGCACCTGGACATGCTGTTCCTGGGCGTGCACGGAATGAGCGAGCGGGCCGGCTACACGACGCCGAACCTCATGGAGGCCGACGTCAACCGGGCGCTGGTGGAGGCGGCCGAGCGCCTGGTGGTGCTGGCCGACCACACCAAATGGGGCACCGTGGGCATCTCCTCGATCGTGCCGCTGGACCGCGCCGACGTGGTGATCACGGATGACCAACTGGACGAGGCCGCACGTGCGGTCCTGGTGGAACAGGTTGACGAGCTGATGGTGGTAAGCGCCCAATGATCTCCCAGCGGACAGCGATCCGGCTCTCCGACGGACGCGAGCTCATCTACTTCGACGAGACCCCCGGCGCGGACCGCACCCGGTGGCCGGACACCCGGCACCTGCCGCCCCCGCCGCCGACCTCGCAGCTGCGCTACGACCCGCTGGTGGACGAGTGGGTGGCGGTCGCGGCACACCGGCAGACCCGCACCTTCCTGCCACCGAGCGACAAGTGCCCGCTCTGCCCGTCGACGCGAGAGTTCGCCAGCGAGATCCCCGCGCCGGACTACGACGTGGTGGTGTTCGAGAACCAGTTCCCGTCGTTCAGCGACCGGGTCAAGCCGGACGAGATCACCTCGCTGACCGACATGGTCCCGGTCCGGCCCGGCGTCGGCCGCACCGAGGTGGTCTGCTTCACCAGCGACCACAACAGCTCCTTCGGCACGCTGCCGCCGGCCCGGGTCCGCACGGTGCTCGACGCGCTGGCCGACCGCACCACGGAGATGTCCGCGCTGCCGGGCATCGCGCAGGTGTTCCCGTTCGAGAACCGCGGCATCGAGATCGGCGTGACGCTGAGCCACCCGCACGGGCAGATCTACGCGTACCCGACGGTCCCGCCGCGCGCCCAGGCCATGCTGCGTGCGGCCCGCAAGCACGCCGAGCACACCGGCGGCCGCAACCTGTACGCCGACGTGCTGGCCGCCGAACAGAAGGCCGGGGTCCGCGTGGTGGCGGGCAACGAACACTGGACGGCGTACGTCCCGGCGGCGGCCCGCTGGCCGTACGAGGTGCAGCTGGCCCCGCACCGGCAGGTCGCCGACATCCCGGCCCTGAGCGACGCGGAACGTGACGCCTTCGCCCCGCTGTACCTGGACGTGCTGCGCCGCTTCGACGCGCTCTTCGGCAAGCCGATGCCCTACATCTCGGCGTGGCACCAGGCGGTGGTCGGCGAGGGCCGCGACCTGGGCTACCTGCACCTGCAGCTGTTCAGCATCCGCCGGGCGGCCGACAAGCTGAAGTACCTGGCCGGCTCGGAGTCGGCGATGGGCGCCTTCGTCAACGACATCGTCCCCGAGGCCGCCGCCCAGCGCCTCCGCGAGGCGATCTAGGACTCTGGGCCCGGCCTGCCGATCGTGCCGGCCTGCGCCGGGGCCCAAGCTTCCGCCTCGCGGCGCGATGGCCGGCCGGACGGGCCTTAGTCGGCCACGACGTTTCTGGGGGCGCTCGGCGGCCAGCCGTGGTCGGGGGCGACCTGCCGGGCCACCTGGCGGCCGATGTCGCGCAGCTCGGCCACCTGCTCGGGGCGCAGCGCGTCGAAGACGTAGCGCCGGACCGCCTCGACGTGGCCGGGCGCGGCCTCCACGACCATGGCCCAGCCGGTGTCGGTGAGCACCGCCTCGACGAAGCGTCCGTTCTCGGCGCTGGGCTCGCGGAAGACCCAGCCGCGCTGTTCCAGGCGCTTGACCACGTTGGACAGCCGGGACAGCGAGCCGTTCACGAACTGCGCCAGCTCGCTCATCCGCAGGCGCCGGCCGGGCGACATGGACAGGCCCGCGAGCACCAGGTACTCGAAGAACGAGATGCCGTTGTCGCGCTGCAGCTGGGCGTCGAACGCGCCGGGCAGCCGGAACATGAGCCAGGACAGGGCGAGCCAGGCGTCGCTCTCGTCGGGCGACAGCCATCGGGGTTCGTTCTGGCCTTCCACGGCATGCAGCCTACCGGCCCGCACCGGCGGACTTGACGAATGTCACTTCAAGGTTGACTTCACGCTTGAAGCGCGTCATCGTTAACTTCAAGCGTGAAGTCATACTCAACAAAGGGGACGAACCATGACGTTGTTCCGGCTGGACGCCAGCATCCGGGTCGAGGGCTCGGCGAGCCGCGAGATCGCCGACCTCGTCGAGCAGGAGTGGCTGGCCGCACACCCGGGCGACCAGGTCGAGCGACGGCATATCGGCGTCGACGTGCTGCCCGCCGACGCCTGGGGGCACGCCGTCGCCGCCGGTTTCGCCCCGCCCGAGCAGCACACCGCCGAGCAGGCCAACGCGGTGAAGCTCGCCACCACCCTGACCGACGAACTGGTCAACGCCGACGCGGTCCTGCTGGCCGTACCCCTCTACAACTGGGGCGTGTCGCAGCACTTCAAGACCTGGTTCGACCTGATCATGACCGACCCCCGCGTCCGCGCCCCCGAAGGCCTGATCCCGGGCAAGCCGGTCGTGCTGGCCACCGTCCGAGGCGGCGCCTACGGCCCGGGCACCCCCAAGCACGGCTGGGACTACTCGACCCCGTACCTCAACCGCATGCTCACCGAGCAGTGGGGAGCCGACCTCACGGTCGTGGAACGCGAACTCACCCTCGCCGGCGTCAACCCGGCCCTGGACTCCCTCCGAGACCTGGGAACCCAACTCCACCAGCAAGCCCTCAGCGCCGCCGTCGAAGCCGGCCGCGCCTTCGGCGTACCCCCCGTGAAGTAACCGCACCCCAACTCGCACTTCGCCCGCCGAGCGGAGCGAGGCCATCAGATAGAGGCGCGGGGGGCCCGGGACGAGGCCCCCCGCGGGGAAGGGACGGCGGGCGATCGCCCACTGATCGCGCGCCGCTTCCAGAACCGGTCGGCGCCCGGGACAAGGCGGCCGGACCGGCGGGCGACCGGAAGCGCGACGCGACCGTCATCCGTTCTATCCAGGCAACGACCGACCCATCCCGGGAGTTACGCGCCCTACCCCGCAAAAACCGCCCTAAACATCCGTTTTGCGAGTTTCGCACCGTGCAAAAAGGCCGCCGGCGAGTGCGCGGCGGCCTTCGTGCTTGCGGGGTACGAGGTCAGGCGAGCTTGCGCGCCAGGTTCTCGTCCAGAGCGTTCATGAACTCGTCCGTGGTCAGCCAGGGGGCGTCCCGGGAGATGAGCAGTGCGAGGTCCTTGGTCATCTGACCGCCCTCGACCGTCTCCACGCAGACCTTCTCCAGCGTCTCGGCGAACTCGGTGACCGCCGGCGTGCTGTCCAGCAGACCGCGGTGCTTGAGGCCGCCGGTCCAGGCGAAGATCGACGCGATCGGGTTGGTCGAGGTCTTCTCGCCCTTCTGCCACTGCCGGTAGTGCCGGGTGACCGTGCCGTGCGCGGCCTCCGCCTCGACGGTCTTGCCGTCCGGCGTCATCAGCACGGAGGTCATCAGGCCGAGCGAGCCGAAGCCCTGCGCCACGGTGTCGGACTGCACGTCACCGTCGTAGTTCTTGCAGGCCCAGACGTAGCCGCCCTCCCACTTCATGGCGGCGGCCACCATGTCGTCGATGAGGCGGTGCTCGTAGGTCAGGCCGGCCGCCTTGAACTGGTCGGCGAACTCGGTCTCGAAGATCTCGGCGAACAGGTCCTTGAACCGGCCGTCGTACGCCTTGAGGATCGTGTTCTTCGTCGACAGGTAGACCGGGTAGTTGCGGGCCAGGCCGTACCGGAACGAGGCGCGCGCGAAGTCGCGGATCGAGTCGTCGTAGTTGTACATCGCCATCGCGACGCCGCCGCCGGGGTAGTCCGCGACGTGGAACTCCATCGGCGCGGAGCCGTCCTCGGGCGTGAACGTGACGGTCAGCTTGCCCGCGCTCGGCACCACGAAGTCGGTGGCCTTGTACTGGTCGCCGTGGGCGTGCCGGCCGATGATGATCGGCTTGGTCCAGCCCGGCACCAGCCTGGGTACGTTCGACATGATGATCGGCTCGCGGAAGACGACGCCGCCGAGGATGTTGCGGATCGTGCCGTTGGGCGACCGCCACATCTTCTTGAGGCCGAACTCCTCGACGCGGGCCTCGTCCGGGGTGATCGTCGCGCACTTGACGCCGACGCCGTGCCGCTTGATCGCGTGGGCCGCGTCGATGGTCACCTGGTCGTCGGTCTCGTCGCGGTACTGGATCGACAGGTCGTAGTACTCGAGGTTGACGTCGAGGTACGGCAGCACCAGCTGCTCGCGGATCTGCTTCCAGATGATCCGGGTCATCTCGTCGCCGTCGAGCTCCACGACCGGGTTGTTGACCTTGATCTTCGCCATCGACCGGCGCTCCTCTCCGGGACACGTGCTTCTAGCAGTACGAGCGTACTGCAGGTCGGTGGATGATCGCCTCCCGACCCTTCCCTCAGCATGCGCCGAAACCTGGCGCGAAGTCGGGGCTACGGTAACCGGCGACCAGTCGCATCGAGACATGTCATTGCCTGAGAAGCTCCAGCCGCCGATCAGCCGCCGACTTTTCGTCTCTGGAACCGTCGCCGTCGCCGCCGGGCCGCTGCTGGTCCGGGCCGGGCCGGAATCCGGTCCGCTCCCCACCAAGCAGGGCGAACCGCTGCCCAGTGGCCTGTTCACGCTGGGCGTGGCCTCCGGCGATCCGCTGCCCGACGGGGTGGTGCTCTGGACCCGGCTCGCCCCGGCCCCACTGGCCGGCGGCGGGATGCGGACCGGCCGGTGCCGGTCGAGTGGGAGATCGCCGAGGACGACCGTTTCCGCCGGGGCCGCCGGCGCGGGGTGGCCACCGCCCACCCGCAGCGCGGTCACTCGGTGCACGTGGACGTGCGCTGAGGATCTGGCCTTCGTCACGTTCCTCGGCGACTACATCTGCGAGGGCCCGCGCAACGTCAACGCCGCCCGGCAGCACGAGGGCACCGGTGAGCTTCGAGGCGGGCCGGCCGGGCATCGCCTCGGTCAGCGAGGAGCCGGCCTTGCGCCGCCGGGCGGCCGAGGGCCCGGTCTACGACGTGCACGACGACATGGACGCGCACCCGCTGCGCGGCTGACGGGGACCCACGGGCGGCGGGCCTTCGGCCAGAATGGCGGGATGTCTGCCATCCGCACCCTCGGCCCGCTCACCGTCACCGCCCTGTCGGACGCCGAGGGACCGCATTTCGACCGGCGTCAGGACGCGCTGCCGGACGCCACGGCCGAGCAGTGGGCCGCCGCCGACGAGCGCGATCCGGGTGCCCGGACCGCGGACGGCCGTTGGTGGTTGCGCTTCCGGAGCTTCGCGATCCGGTACGGCGACAGCGGCCCGGTCACGCTGGTCGACGCGGGGATCGGCCCGGCCCACTCGCTGGCCGCCGACTGGGCTCCCGTGCCCGGGCACCTGCCGGACGAACTGGCGGCGGCCGGGATCGAGCCCGCGGACGTCGAGGCGATCGTGCTGACCCATCTGCACACGGACCACATCGGCTGGGCCGTCCCGGCGGATTCGCCGTTCACCGACGCCCGGGTCATCGTGCAGCGCGCGGAGGTCGACGCCTTCACCGCCGCACGCCAGCAGGACGCGCTGCTACGGCCACTGCGGGACCAGGGGCGGCTGCAGGTGGTCGAGGGTGACACCGAGCTGAGCGCGGGCGTACGGATCATCTCCACGCCCGGGCACACCCCGGGACACCAGTCGGTGCTGGCCGAAGGCGGCGGCGAGTCGGTGCTGGTGACCGGGGACCTGCTGGTGCACGCGGTGCAGCTGGTGGATCCGTCCCTGGCCTACGGGCACGACATGGACGCGCAGCTCGCCCGCAAGAGCCGGGATGCGGCGCTCACCACGGCCAGGCTCCGTGGCTCGTGGCTGGCGGTGTCGCACCTGGGCCAGCCGTACTGCCGTACCGGAGAACGATGGGTCTGACCCCTCCCCCAGCTCACGTATGATGCGACTGAAGTCGCGATTCCGTGGAGGGGGTTCCCATGACCGCCGCGCTCAGCGGGCTGCCGCCCGTGGACGGCTGGACCGTCGACGACCTCCATGCCCTGCCCGATGACGGCGTACGCCGTGAGCTCATCGATGGAGCGCTGCACGTGTCCCCCTCGCGGACCAGCGTCCACCAGGTCATCGCCATGCGTCTCGGCGTCGCGCTCGAGCGGACGTGCCCGGACGACCTCTTCGTGAGTCAGGCCAACGACGTGGAGCTCAGCCCGCGCCGGATGTTCATCCCGGATGTGCTGGTCACCACGTTCGAGGCGGCACGCCGGCGCGCCGGCAGTTTCATGGCGGACGAGGTCGTGCTGGCGGTGGAGATCGTCTCACCGGGCTCGCAGAGCGTGGACCGGGTGCTCAAGCCGGCGCTTTACGCGAAAGCCGGCATCCCGCACTTCTGGCTCATCGAGACCGACGGTGGCATCAGGGTGCAGACGTACCGGCTCAACCGCGAGGCGGAGGCGTACGAACCGTCGGACACCTTCACCGACGTGATCAGCGTCGAAAGCCCGTGGCAGCTGGAGATCCCCGTCGCCGAGCTGCGCCCCCGCAACTTCTGAGCACGAGAAAGGCCGGGGCGCACGGCCCCGGCCTTCCCGACGATCATCAGAGCGAAGCGACGTCCGCCTGCTTGGCGCGGACAGCTTCGGCGGCCTCCTTGAGGCCGGCCAGCTCGCTCTCGGTGAGGTCGGTCTCGACGACCCGCCGCACGCCCTGCGCGCCGATCTCGGCCTCGACGCCGAGGTAGACGCCGGAGATGCCGTACTCGCCGTCGACCCACGCGCAGACCGGCATGACCGCGCCGGAGTCCTCCGCGACGGCCCGGGCCATGCGGGCCGCGGCGGCCGACGGGGCGTAGTACGCCGAGCCGGTCTTGAGCAGCGCCACGACCTCGGCCCCACCGTTACGGGTGCGGGTCACCAGTTCCTCGACCTTGTCGGCCGGGAGCAGGTCGGCGACCGGCTTGCCGTTGACCGTGGACTTCGACGGCACCGGCACCATGGTGTCGCCGTGCGAGCCCAGCGTGAGCGTCTTGACGCTGCTCACCGGGACCTTCAGCTCCTCGGCCACGTTGTTGGTGAAGCGGGCCGAGTCGAGCATGCCGGCCTGGCCGAGCACCCGGTTCCTGGGGAACTGGGTGGCGATCTGGGCCAGCGCGGTCATCTCGTCCAGCGGGTTCGACACCACGATGACGACGGCGTTGGGGGCGTACTTGGCGACGTTCTCGGCGACCTGGCGGACGATCTTGGCGTTGACGCCGAGCAGGTCCATCCGGCTCATGCCGGGCTTGCGGGGCAGGCCGGCGGTGATCACGACGACGTCGGAGCCCTCGATGGCCTCGTAGCCCTCGCCGTTGGGGCCGGTGGTGGCCCCGACGACCTTGGTCTCGAAGCCCTCGATCGGGCGGGACTGGTTCAGGTCGAGCGCGAGGCCCTCGGGCTTGCCCTCGACGATGTCGGTGAGCACCACGGTCTCGAAGATGTCGTACTCGGCCAGACGCTGTGCGGTCGTGGACCCGTAGAAACCGGCGCCTACGACGGTGACCTTCTTGCCCATGTCTCTCACTCCCAGTCGGCGGGACGCTTTTTCCGGACCGTATCAGTCGGTTAACGGCGCATTACCGGGCAGGGCCGTCCGGGGCGAGGTAAACCACTGTTCAGCCGCTGACCTTGGCACCGTACGCGGTCGCGAACTGCACCGCCTGGGCCATGTCGATCTTGGTGGCGTCCAGTTTCAGCCCGTGCAGCGCGACCCCGTCCAGGTCGGCGCCCCGTAGGTCGGCGCCCTTCAGCACGGCGTCCTTGAGCCGGGCGTGCGACAGGTCGGCACCGCGCAGGTCGGCCCGGGTCAGGTCGGCGCCGGTGAGATCGGCCTCCCGCAGTCGCAGACCACCGAGCTTGGCGGCGGTGAGGTTCTGCCCGCGCAGCGAGACGAAACCCCAGTCGCCGCCGTCGATGGTCAGCGGCCGCAGTCCACAGTCGAGGAACTGCGAGCCGGTGAGCTTGCAGCCGGTCAGCGTGGCGTCGAAGAACGAGCAGCGCCGCAGCACCGACTGGGTGATCGCGCAGGCGTTCAGCTCGGCGGCGTTGAAGCGCACGTTGCCGAACTCGCAGTGCGTGAACGTGCTCCCGGTCAGCTTCGCCTCGGACCAGTCGACGTCGTGGAACGCGCAGTCCTCGTAGTGTGCGCGTTCCACCTCGGCGAGGGCCCAGTCCTGGCCCGCGAACGTCTCGTTCCGGACGACGTCCATCAGTGGTAGAAGTGCCGCGTACCGGTCAGGTAGACGGTCATGCCGGCCTTCTCGGCCGCCTCGATGACCAGGTTGTCGCGGATGGAACCGCCCGGCTGCACGACCGCCTTGACGCCGGCCGCGATGAGCACCTCCAGGCCGTCCGGGAACGGGAAGAACGCGTCGGACGCGGCCACGCTGCCCTTGGCCCGGTCCGCGCCGGCCCGGTTCACCGCCAGGTGCGCCGAGTCGACCCGGTTGACCTGGCCCATGCCCACGCCGACCGTCGCGCCGTCGTGGGCGAGCAGAATCGCGTTGCTCTTCACCGAGCGGATCGCCCGCCAGGCGAAGGCCAGATCCGCGAGCTCCTCGGCGGTGGCGGCCGCGCCGGTGGCCAGCGTCCAGTTCGCCGGGTCGTCGCCCTCGGCGTCGATGCGGTCCGACATCTGCACCAGCACGCCGCCGCCGATCTGCTTGACCTCCGCGGGCGGCGGATTCCAGGCCGGCGCCACGAGCACGCGCAGGTTCTTCTTCTCACGGAACACCGCGAGCGCTTCCTCGGTGAACGACGGCGCCACGATCACCTCGGTGAAGATGCCGTCGAGCTGCTGGGCGAGCTCCACGGTCACCTGCCGGTTGACCGCGATGACCCCGCCGAACGCCGACACCGGGTCGCAGGCGTGCGCCTTGCGGTGCGCCTCGGCGACGTCGGCACCGACCGCGATGCCGCACGGGTTGGCGTGCTTGATGATCGCCACGCACGGCTCGGTGAAGTCGTTCGCCGAGCGCCAGGCGGCGTCCGCGTCGACGTAGTTGTTGTACGACATCTCCTTGCCGTGCAGCTGCTCGGCCTGGGCCAGCCCGGCGGGCGCGTTCGGGTCCAGGTAGAGCGCGGCCTGCTGGTGCGGGTTCTCGCCGTAGCGCAGCGCGGTGTCACGCTTGAGCGCGAGCCCGGCGAACTCCGGCCACTCGGCCGGCGCAAGCGTCGTCGCACACCAGTTCGCCACCGCGACGTCGTACTCGGCGATGTCGGCGAACGCCCGGGCGGCGAGCAGCTTGCGCTGCGTCAGCGTGAAGCCGCCGTCGCGCACGGCGTCCAGGATCAACGGGTACGCCGCCACGGACGTCACCACCGCCACGGACGGGTGGTTCTTGGCCGCGGCCCGGACCATCGCCGGTCCACCGATGTCGATCTGCTCGACGCACTCGTCCACGCTCGCGCCGGACGCCACCGTCTCGGTGAACGGGTACAGGTTGCTGACCAGCAGGTCGAACGGCTCGATCCCCAGCTCGGACAGCTGCGCGGCGTGGGTGTCCAGCCGCAGGTCGGCGAGCAGGCCGGCGTGCACCTTGGGGTGCAGCGTCTTGACCCGGCCGTCCAGCGTCTCCGGGAAGCCGGTCAGCTCCTCGACCCGGGTCACCGGGACCCCGGCGGCCTCGACGGTCGACGCGGTCGAGCCGGTGGAGACGACCTGCACCCCGGCGGCGTGCAGGGCCTGCGCGAGCTCGACCAGACCGGTCTTGTCGTACACGCTCAGCAGCGCCCGCTTGATCGGCCGACGCCCGTCCGCTGCGTCGCTACCCAGGCCTGGACTATCGGTCGGCGGAGCCGTGGTCACGGAATGGAGACCTTTCTATCGGTGATGGTCCAGCCTTCGCGCACCAGCCGGCCGACGTATTCGACCAGTTGCCGGCGCTCGGCTTCCTTGATGCGCTCGGTCAGCGTCTCTTCCGTGTCGTCGTCGAGCACGGGCACGCTGACCTGGGCGATGATCGGGCCGGTGTCGACACCGGCGTCGACGAAGAACAGCGTCGCCCCGGCGATCTTCACGCCGTAGGCGAGGGCGTCACGCGGGCCGTGGATGCCCGGGAACGACGGCAGCAGCGCGTTGTGGGTGTTGACGTAGCGGTCCCCGAAGGCGGCCAGGAAGTCCTGGCCGACCAGCTTGAGGAAGCCGGCCGAGATGACCAGGTCGGGCTTGTGCCCGGCCACGTGGGCGGTCAGCGCGGCGTCCCAGTCGGCACGGGTCGGGTAGGCCTTGACGGAGTCGACGAAGGTCGGCACGCCGGCGGCGGCCGCACGGTCGAGCCCGGCGATGCCGTCCCGGTCGGCGCCGACGGCCACGACCTTCGCGCCGTACGCGGGATCCGCGGCGGCGTCGAGGAGGGCCTGCAGGTTGCTGCCGGAGCCGGAGACGAGGACGACCAGGCGGGCGGGCGCGGGGTCTGTCACCCGAGCACCCTATCGTCGTGGCCGCTGACGACGGCGAACGGGTCGTTTCGAGGACAGCGGAAACCGCTGATCATCGGTTAGGCTGCGGGCCGCTCACGTGATGGTCCACGTGCGCTCACTTTGCACATCACCGCATTGCGCGGATTTATCTGGAGGATTCGCCCGTGACGCCACCGCCCTACTACGGTCAGCAGCCGCCCGCAGCGCCGGGCAACGACAAGGTGACGCTCTGGGGCGTCCTCGGCATCGTGTTCGCCTTCTGCTGCTGGCCCCTCGGCATCGTCTTCGGCGTGCTGAGCCTGCTCGAGGCCCGCAAGGTCGGCAAGAAGCCGACCCTCGCCTACGTGACCTTCGGTGTCATCGTGCTGGCGCTGGTCATCAACATCATCCTGGCCGCCACCGGCGCGCTGGGCGACATCATGTCGTCGAACTCCTGACGATCTGAACGCACCACCGCAAGGGCGTCCCGGCAGCTGCCGGGGCGCCCTTCGCGCATCTCGGAGGGGCTCCCGCGGACGTCGGGCCAGCGCCGGACCGGAGGCGCCTTCGCGGATTCCTCCGCCGGAAGCCGGTTCAGCCGCGGGCCGGGGCGCGGAAGGCGCGGCCGGCTGCCGCGCCGATGCAGGCCGAGACCGTGACCACCATCGTCGCGATCAGGGCGACGTGCCACGGGACCGGGCCGATCTCGGAGAGCCGGCCGTCGCCCAGCGGCCCGCCCGACATCCACGACAGGACGCCCAGCACCAGCCCCGCCACCGGTCCCGACAGAGCCGCCGCGCCCAGCACCAGCGACCAGCTCGGCTCGACCGGCGCCGGGTCGCCGGGAGTGCGCCCGTGCACCAGGTGCCCGTCGACCACGTGGTGCAGGTTGACCAGGCGCCGGGTCAGCAGCCAGCCGGCCGCCATCGCCGCCAGCACGGGCACCGCCAGCAGCGCCGCGCCACTCGCGCCCATCGGGCCGTCCGGCAGGCCGGCCAGCAGCGGCACGGTCGGCAGCGGGCCGAGGGTGACCTCGGTGACGCGTACGGCGGAGTCGGCCCCCAGCAGGAAGCCCGGGCCCAGCAGGTACGCCGCCGACCAGATCACGCCGTTCGCCCCGTACGCCAGGCTGAGCAGCGTGATGCCGGCCTGCCCGGCCACCCCGGTCCGGTACGCCGAGATCATGTCCGCCGCCTGCCCCCCGCCGATCGCCACGGACAGGCCGGCGAAGGCGGCCCCCGCGGCCAGCACGAGCAGCGCCGCCACGACGCCGGTCCGCAGGCCGTGGCGCAGCGCCGGCGGGATCCGGCGGGCGGTCACGACCAGTGCGTCGGTGCTGCGCAGCGAGCCGATCAGCGAGAACACCAGCCCGGCGAGGAAGAAGTTGAACGCCGTCCGGCCGGTGGACACCTCGGTGCCCTTGCCGTCGACGATCAGGGCCGCCAGGGCGCCCAGCAGCGCGTACCAGATGCCGATCATGCCGGCCACCAGCAGGGCCACCCGGGGTGAGCCACTGCGCCGGGCGCCGATCGCGCGGGTGACGTGCAGGCCGGCGCGGTTGAGGCGCCAGCCGGCCAGCAGGGTGAGCAGCAACGGGGCCAGGCCGAGCGGGCCGATGGAGGTGCCGATCGGCACGCCGTGGCCGAGCAGCCAGCCGGCCAGCCCGGCGTGCGCGGCACCGCCCAGTCCGCCCTGGCCCTCCAACGTGCGGGCCAGCCCGATGACCGCCACGACCGGCACCCAGGTCACCAGCGCGGCCCAGCAGGTCGCGAAGGCCGCGGCCACCGGCAGCGGAGCCCGGCCGGTGGACGGCGGGCGGCGCCGGCCGGGGAGCTTGACCGTCTCGTGGTTGCCGCGATCGAGGCGCACGGTGGCGCGATCGGCCGGGTCGACCCGGACGGTGGGGCGATCGGGCGCCGAGGGGCGCACCGTGACCGTCTCGCGGGCGGCAAGGTGAACGGCCTCGGCGGCCTCGAACTGGTCCTCCGAGCCGGCGGGTCGACCGTCGCGACGGTCGGGAGTGGTCGGCATCGCGGCCTACTTTTCCACGCCGGGCGGCCTGCGGCGACGCAGAAACGGCGACGCGCCGCACATCGACCACCGGAAAGCTCCGCATCCGAACGCCTGTGCTGACGGTCGCGCCGGCAAACCACCCGAAACGACCGCCCCAGGGGGCTCAATCCGCAGCAAAAGGTACGGTCCGCGACTCGTCCGCGGGTGGTGACCCGCCGCCGAGGACGGCTTCCGGGGCCGGGCGCGGCGGAAAGTCGCCGGACACAGCGACGCGCCGCGGTGCGGACGTGGACCGTCCGTGCCGCGGCGCGCCTGTGGCCGTACCAAGGTCAGCTCATGACCTCGCGCATGAGCCGCGCGGTTTCGCTCGGGGTCTTGCCGACCTTGACGCCCGCGGCCTCGAGGGCCTCCTTCTTGGCGTCGGCGGTGCCGGCCGAACCGGAGATGATCGCGCCGGCGTGACCCATGGTCTTGCCGACCGGGGCGGTGAAGCCGGCGATGTAACCGACCACCGGCTTGGTCACATTGGCCTTGATGAACTCGGCCGCGCGCTCCTCGGCGTCGCCGCCGATCTCACCGATCATCACGATCGCGTCGGTCTCCGGGTCCTCCTGGAAGGCCTTGAGCGCGTCGATGTGCGTGGTGCCGATGATCGGGTCGCCGCCGATGCCGACCGCGGTGGAGAAGCCGATGTCACGCAGCTCGTACATGAGCTGGTAGGTCAGCGTGCCGCTCTTGCTGACCAGGCCGATGCGCCCGCCCGGGGTGATGTCGGCCGGGATGATGCCGGCGTTGGACGCGCCGGGCGAGGCGATGCCGGGGCAGTTCGGGCCGATGATCCGGGTCTTCTGCCCGCTCGCGACGTTGTGCGCCCAGAACGCGGCCGAGTCCTGCACCGGTACGCCCTCGGTGATGACGACGGCCAGCGGGATCTCGGCGTCGATCGCCTCGAGCACGGCGCCCCTGGTGAAGGCCGGCGGCACGAAGATGACCGACACGTCCGCGCCGGTCTCCTTCATCGCCTCGCCGACGTTGGCGAAGACCGGCAGCTCGGTGCCGTCGAAGTCGACCGTCGTGCCCGCCTTGCGCGGGTTGACGCCGCCGACCACGTTGGTGCCCGCGGCGAGCATCCGGCGGGTGTGCTTGGAGCCCTCCGCGCCGGTCATGCCCTGGACGATGACCTTGGAGTCCTTGGTGAGCCAGATTGCCATGTCGTCACTTCCCCGCAGCTGCGAGCTCGGCGGCCCGCTCGGCCGCACCGTCCATCGTGTCCACCCGCTGCACCAGCGGGTTGTTCGCCTGGTCCAGGATCGCCCGGCCGGCCTCGGCGTTGTTGCCGTCGAGACGGACCACGAGCGGCTTGGTGACGGCCTCGCCGCGCTCACCGAGCAGGGCGAGGGCCTGGATGATGCCGTTGGCGACCTCGTCGCACGCGGTGATGCCGCCGAAGACGTTCACGAAGACCGACTTGACGGCCGGGTCGCCCAGCACGATCTCCAGGCCGTTGGCCATGACCTGGGCGCTGGCGCCGCCGCCGATGTCGAGGAAGTTGGCCGGCTGGACGCCGCCGTGCCCCTCGCCCGCGTACGCGACCACGTCGAGCGTCGACATGACCAGGCCGGCACCGTTGCCGATGATCCCGACCTCGCCGTCGAGCTTGACGTAGTTCAGGTTCTTCGCCTTGGCCGCCTGCTCCAGCGGGTCGACCGCGGACTGGTCGATCAGCGCCTCGTGGTCGGGGTGGCGGAAGCCGGCGTTCTCGTCCAGGGTGATCTTGGCGTCGAGCAGGAGCACCCGGCCGTCGCCGACCTTGGCCAGCGGGTTGACCTCGACCAGCGTCGCGTCCTCGGCCACGAAGGCCTGCCAGAGCTTGACGGCGATGTCGACGATCTGCTCGGCGACCTCGGCCGGGAACCTGGCGGCGGTGACGATCTCGCGCGCCTTGGCCTCGGTGACACCCTCGTTCGCGTCGATGGCGATCTTGGCGACCCGCTCCGGGTCCTCCTCGGCGACCGTCTCGATCTCCATGCCGCCCGCGACGGAGGCGATGCAGAGGAAGGTGCGGTTGGCCCGGTCCAGCAGGTAGGAGAAGTAGTACTCCTCCTGGATGTCCGCGGTCTCCGCGAGCATCACCTTGTGCACGGTGTGGCCCTTGATGTCCATCCCGAGGATGTCCGTCGCCCGGGCCTGCGCCTCGTCGGCACCGTCGGCGAGCTTGACCCCGCCGGCCTTGCCGCGGCCGCCGACCTTCACCTGCGCCTTGACCACGACCTTGCCGCCGAGTCGCTCGGCGATCGCGCGGGCCTCCTGCGGGGTCTCCGCGACGCCGCCGCCCAGCACGGGCAGGCCGTGCCGTTCGAACAGATCGCGCCCCTGATACTCGAACAGGTCCACGTGTCTCCTTTCGCTCGCGACGCTTGCCCCGGCAAGCCGCGTACCCGCGTCCCGACCTGATGTCCGCGGCGCGTCGTTGCGTCGCCGCCAGCGTGAGAGAAATGTCGGCCCTGGGGCCTCATTTCGCAGCCTAGCCACATCACTGCCGGGTCCGCCGCCGCGGGTGCACGGTGTGCAAGACCACACAGCCGCAGCGCTACGTCAGCGGGACGCGTCCCCCGGCGAAGTACGCGACGGCCTGCAGGATCTCCTGCTCGCTCCGGTCGGCGAAGTTGAGCGTCGCGGTGAAGCCGGTGCCGAAGGCGGCCTGGGTGACCATCGAGTCGAAGGCGGTGAACGCGCCCAGCTTCTGCTCGGCCCGGGGGTCCCGCGGCGCCACACAGAGCATCTTCTCGAAGCTCCAGCGCCGGCGGGAGATCATCCCGATCGCCTCCCAGGGCAGCCAGATGGCCTGGCCCCGGCTCGGCCGGGTCTTGATCCACAGACCGGCCGGCCCCACCGCGAGCACCGGGCCACCGGTGGCGAGCAGCCACACCTGCAGACCGACCAGGCCCACGAAGAAGATCGCGATGACCAGGAAGACCACCAGCAGGGCGAGCCCGTTCTCGGAGCCGATCGCGCCGAGGCCGAGCACGCAGCCGAGGAAGGCCAGCAGAGCCAGGACGAAGCCGCCGAGGACCACGGCGCGCTTGCGGAGGCTGGGCCGGACGATGAAGGGCTGGTCCTCAGGGATGCGCGGGACGACGGGGTAGGGCTGCACGGTGCGAGAGGCTACGCGGAGCCGGTGGAAAAAGTCGCCCCGAGTCGCGTAACCCCGGTACGGGGGCGTCGTTGAGTGTGATGTCGGAGCGCTGAGCGATGACGAGAGCGGCCGATGCCCTGTCGGTCGAGGGGTGGCGGCGGGGCATCGTGCATAGAGAGGCCGGACGTGTGAGGGGTGCGTCCGGCCTCTCCCTTAACTTCTGTTGACTCTTTGCGGTTATCCGGTCACGCCACTGGCGTGGCCACATTGGCGCGTACCCATTCGATGATGGATGCGGTCGTCGCGCCCGGCGTGAAGATATGGGCCACGCCCATCTTCTCCAGCTCGGTTATGTCGTCGGCCGGAATGATGCCGCCGCCGAATACCACGATGTCGGCCGCATCACGTTCCGCGAGCAGTTCCACCACCCGCCGGAACAGCGTCATGTGCGCACCGGAGAGCACCGACAGCCCGATGGCGTCCGCGTCCTCCTGGATGGCGGTCTCGACGATCTGCTCGGGCGTCTGGTGCAGGCCCGTGTAGACGACCTCCATACCGGCGTCCCGCAGGGCCCGGGCCACCACCTTCGCGCCCCTGTCGTGGCCGTCCAGCCCTGGTTTGGCGACGACGACCCTGATCCGTGCTTGCATCTGCGACCCCTTCGGCGCTCACCGGCTGCACTGCCGGCCGAGAAGGAAACTGCCACCTGAACGAACGGTAACCCGGCACGGTTGAACCGAGGAAGCCGCCGCTCCGTACTACCGCCCGGCACCAAGACCATCAGGGCACCGCACGCAAGCACCATTCAACGTATTCCACGTCACATGACTTTGCGTTAGAACCGCAGTTACGGAGCGCCAACGCCGTTTCCCCTCAAAATTGCCACCAACTCGGACATTCGCGTCCTAATGCCGACAGCTAACTGTCAGGGAATTGGCGCTGCGACTTGTGACCGGCGTTGCGTTTCGTTACCGTGGCCCACGGCTGTCAACCGGTTAACGCCGGACCGACGCTCGGCAAATCACCGCTGGAGCATCTGCTCCCGCCCAGTGCCTGCCGCTCTTTGCCACCGACGGAGGGTTGTTCGTGCGTCAGCGCTTGTCGTCTGAGCCCGACCGCTATCGCGGCCGTCGCCGCGTTCCTACCCCTCCGCGCAGCCGCTATGCCGTGGTCGTCACGTCGGCGTTCGTCGGCGCCGGAGTGGTCGCCCTGGGAGCCGCCTCGCAGCTCCCGGACGCCAAGGCCGTCAACCCCACGGTCCTGCAGAATCTCGAAGAGGCCGCGTCCGCCGGTGACGCCCTCGCCGAGCGCACCGCCGAGGGTGAGCGCGCCTCCCGTGGCGAGGAACGCGGCACCAACGTCAAGATCTCCGAGGAGCAGGCCGAGGCCGACGCCTGGCTGCTCCCGCTCAACGACTACCAGTTCACCTCGGCGTACGGCGTCCGTTTCGGCAAGCTGCACGCCGGCATCGACCTGGCGGCGCCCGAGGGCACCCCGTACATGGCCGTGCACGCCGGTCAGGTGACCTCTGCGGGCTACAAGGGCGGTTACGGGTACGCCATCACCATCAAGCACGCCGACGGCTCAGAGATGATCTACGCCCACTCCCGGCGGCTGCTGGTGAAGAGCGGCGACAAGGTCAAGGCCGGCCAGGTCATCGGTGAGGTCGGCAACACGGGTTACTCGTACGGCACCCACCTGCACCTCGAGGTGCACGTCAAGGGCGCGCCGACCGACCCGATCGTCTTCCTGCGCGAGCACGGCGTCGACATCAAGCTCCGCATCGAGTCGGTGTACGGCGACCTCGCCGCCTCCTGATCCCGCTCCACCCACCGCCGGGCCGCTGACGGCCCGGCGGTTCCTCATGTCCGCAACCGTCCCGCAACCGGGCCGGTTGCACCGGGCGTAGTCCCCTCAAGGATCCGCAGGACGGTGCCGACAGGCTTATGTCGGACACCGAGACCTGGAGGATCACCCCGCCGTGCAGCATCGAGCCAACCGGAACGTCCGCGGCCGCCACCGCCGAAGGACGCCGCTGCACAGCCACCGCGCCCCGAGCACCCCCGTCACCGAGAAAGGCCGCTATGCCGTGGCCGCGGCCCTGGTCGCCGGCGTCGGCGTGGCCGGGCTCACCACGGCGACCGACGGCGCCTCCTCCGCGCCGGCGACCACCAAGACCCGCCAGGCCGCCGCGGCGGCATCACTCGCCCCCAGCGCGCCCGCCCCGGCCCCGACGCCCACAGTGACGCCGTCCCCCACGCTCTCGCCGTCCCCGTCCGCCCCGTCCCCCACGTCGGCCTCGATTGCCGGCGTCCTGCCCGTGGACGAGGGCCTGCCCTTCGTCCCGCAGGCCCGCAAGGAGAAGCCGCTGCCTCCGCTGCCACTCTGGGTCAACCCGATGCCGGAAGGCGCGACCACGTCCTGCTTCGGCCCGCGCTGGGGCCGCCTGCACGCCGGGGTCGACCTGGCCGCGCCGGAGGGCACCCCGATCCGCGCCGTGGGCGCGGGTGTCGTCGTGACGGCCGGACCCGCCGAGGGCTATGGCAACGCCGTGCTGATCGACCACGGCAACGGCTACCTCACCCACTACGGGCACATGTCCGTGATCACCGCGACCGTCGGGCAGCACGTGGCGGCCGGCGACCAGATCGGCGACGAGGGCTCGACGGGCCACTCGACCGGCCCGCACCTGCACTTCGAGGTGCACCAGGGCGCCTACAAGAACCCGATCGAGCCGACCGCCTGGATGCGCGAGCGCGGCATCGACATCACCGGCTGCGCCACCCCGGCCGAAGCGAGCTAGATCTTCTCGATCGGGGCGTGCCGCAGGACCAGCCACATGACCTGGTCGCCGAAGTCGATCTGGGCGCGGGCACCCGGACCATGGCCGTCCACGGTCACCACCCGGCCCAGGCCGTAACGCTGGTGGTTGACGCGGTCGCCGGCCGCCACCTTGGGCGCCTGCTTCATCTCGCTCGCGGTGGTCAGCCTGCTGGCGTCCACGCCGAGGCGCTGGGCCAGCTGCTGCGCCTTCGGGGTGCCGCCGGAGAAGCCGCCACCCCGGCCGCGGTCGCCGCCGCCACGGCCACCGACGCCACCGCCGGTGCCCGACCACGACGTGTAGGACCCCGCCGTACGCTCCCAGCGCACCAGCTCGGGCGGCAGCTCGTCGGTGAAGCGCGAGGGCGGGTTGTACTGCGGCTGGCCCCACGCCGACCGGGTCACCGCCCGGGAGAGGTAGAGCCGCTGGCGGGCCCGGGTGATGCCGACGTACGCCAGCCGGCGCTCCTCCTCCAGCTCGGTGTTGTCCCCCAGGGCGCGCATGTGCGGGAAGACACCGTCCTCCAGACCGGTGAGGAACACCACCGGGAACTCGAGGCCCTTGGCCGTGTGCAGCGTCATCAAGGTGACCACGCCCTGGTGGTCGGGATCGTCACTGGGAATCTGGTCGGCGTCGGCCACCAGGGCCACCTGCTCCAGGAATCCGGCCAGCGTGGCGGCGGGCGCTTCCCCTCCGACCACCCCGCCCGCCACCCCTGACAGGCCTGAAGCCTCCTCCGCTGCCGCCTGGGCCTCGACCCGCTCGGTGTACTCCCGGGCGACGCTGACGAGCTCCTGGAGGTTCTCCACCCGGCCCTGGTCCTGCGGGTCGAGGCTCTCCTCCAGCTCGGACAGCAGGCCGGAACGCTGCAACGCGGCCTCCAGCACCTCCTCCGGCGGCGCGGTGCGCGACATCTCCCGCAGGTCGTCGAGGAGCTGCACGAAGTCGGCGATGCTGTTGGCCGCGCGGGTCGAGATGCCGGGGGCGTTCCTCGCGCCGCGCAGGGCCTGCCCGAACGAGATCCGGTCGCGCGTGGACAGTGCCTCCACGCAGGCCTCGGCCCGGTCGCCGATGCCGCGGCGCGGGGTGTTCATGACGCGGCGGATGCTGACCGTGTCGTCGTCGTTGACCACCGCGCGCAGGTAGGCCAGCGCGTCGCGGACCTCCTTGCGCTCGTAGAAGCGCACCCCGCCGACGACCTTGTACGGCAGGCCGACGCGGATGAACACCTCCTCGAAGACGCGGGACTGCGCGTTGGTGCGGTAGAAGACCGCGACGTCGCCGGGGCGGACCTCGTGGTTGTCGGTGAGCCGGTCGATCTCGCGGGCCACCCAGTCGGCCTCGGCGTGCTCGGTGTCGGCGACGTACCCGACGATCTGCTCCCCCGCGCCCTGGTCGCTCCAGAGGCGCTTGGGCTTGCGGGAGGTGTTGCGGTCGATGACCGCGTTGGCCGCGGACAGGATCGTCTGGGTGGAGCGGTAGTTCTGCTCCAGCAGGATCGTGCGGGCGTTCGGATAGTCGCGCTCGAACTCCAGGATGTTGCGGATGGTCGCGCCGCGGAACGCGTAGATCGACTGGTCGGCGTCGCCGACGACACACAGCTCGGCCGGCTCGATCTCGCCCTCGGCCGGTCCGACCAGCTCCTTGACCAGCATGTACTGCGCATGGTTGGTGTCCTGGTACTCGTCGACCATCACGTGGCGGAAGCGGCGGCGGTAGACCTCCGCGACGTGCGGGTGCGACTGGAGCAGGTGCACGGTCGCCATGATGATGTCGTCGAAGTCGAGCGCGTGCGCCTCCTTGAGGCGGCGCTGGTACAGCACGTACGCCTCGGCGACGGCGCGCTCGTTGGGGCCCTTCGCCCGGTCCTTGAACTCCTCGGGCTCGACCAGCTCGTTCTTCAGGTTGGAGACCTGGGCGGCCAGGCCCCGGGCCGTGTAGCGCTTCGGGTCCAGGTCGAGCTCGCGGGCGACGAGCTGCATCAGCCGCCGCGAGTCGTCCGCGTCGTAGATGGAGAAGGTGCTCTTCAGCCCGGCGTGCTCGTGCTCGGCCCGCAGGATGCGCACGCAGGCCGAGTGGAAGGTCGACACCCACATCAGCCGGGCCCGGGGACCGACCAGGGCGGCGACCCGCTCCTTCATCTCACCGGCGGCCTTGTTGGTGAAGGTGATCGCGATGATCTGGCCGGGATGCACGTCCCGCGCGGCCAGCAGATAGGCGATTCGGTGGGTCAGCACCCGGGTCTTGCCCGAGCCGGCCCCGGCGACGATCAGCAACGGTGACCCGGCGTGGGTCACCGCGTCGCGCTGCGGGGTGTTGAGCCCGACCAGCAGGGACTCCGGATCCGGCCGGCGGGCCTGCTGCCGCTTGGGTGCATCCTCCTGACCAGGGGATTCAGCCACCCGGACAGGCGGCATGGCAAACAAGGGCTGGGTGTTTTCCGGAAGGGCTCGCATCGCCGGACAAGTCTATGCCGCACCCCCGACAATCTTCGGTGACGGTGTACAACCATTCGCCGCAACCAAGCTGTCATCCCCCAGCGGTAGCGGTGACCAGCATCTATACAGCACGCTGGGGGCGTTGGTTGATCCGTCCGACCGGGAGACCGAATACTATGGACCACCCCCGCCGCCGCGGCTGGACCGTGCTGCGTCATCTCGCCGTACCGGCCCTCGCTCTGGCCGTCGTCGCCACCCTGCCGACGACGAAGCCCGAAGCAGCACCGGCCACCACGCCCGTTGCCCAGCATCTGCCGGGCATGGCCCCGGCCGGCGTTTCCTACGGACTGCCCGGCAAGACGGTCAAGGGCCAGTTCCTCAGCTACAACGACTTCCACGGGGCCATCGACCCGCCCGCCGGCAGCGGCGCCGCCGTCAACGGCACCCCGGCCGGCGGCGTCGAATACCTGGCGACCTATCTGCGCAAGCTGCGGGCCGAGGCCGCCGCCGACGGCCGCAAGACCTTCACCGTCGGCGCCGGCGACCTGATCGGCGGTACCCCGCTGGTCAGCGCGGCCTTCCACGACGAGCCGACGATCGAGCTGATGAACGAGATCGGCCTGCAGGTCAGCTCCGTCGGCAACCACGAGTTCGACGAGGGCGTCGACGAGCTGATCCGGATGCAGCGCGGCGGCTGCCACCCCGAGGACGGCTGCCAGGACGGCGACGGCTTCGGCGGCGCCGAGTTCACGTACCTCGCGGCGAACACCATCAACAAGAAGACCGGCCTGCCGATCCTGCCGCCGATCGACATCAAGTTCGTCAACGGCGTACCCGTCGGTTTCGTCGGCCTGACCCTGGAGGGCACCGCCGGCATCGTCAACCCGGCCGGCATCCGGAACGTGCGCTTCGCGAACGAGGTCGAGACGGCCAACAAGTGGGGCGCCCTGCTCAAGCTGTTCGGGGTCAAGGCGCAGGTGCTGCTCGTGCATCAGGGCGGCCAGCAGAACGTCTCCGAGCAGGTTCCGGTCCCGGGAGTCTCGGACTGCAACGCCTTCTCCGGGCCCATCGTGCCGATCGTCGCGGGCCTCAACCCCGAGTTCCGCCTCGTGGTCTCCGGCCACACGCACCGCTTCTACACCTGCACGCTGCCGAACTCCGCCGGCACCTCGGTGGTGACCAGCGCCGGCACCAACGGTCAGCTGGTCACCGACATCGACTACGCGATCGACCGGCGCACCGGCCGGTTCGCCGAGATCACCGCGAAGAACGTGGTCGTGGAGAACGGCGTCTCCGACGGCAAGGGCGGCTGGCTCAGGGACGCCGCCGGGGTCTTCCTGAAGAACCCGGACACGGTCGACCCGAACGCCAAAAAGGTCGCGGACAAGTACCGCACCGCGGTGGCCCCGATCGCCAACCGGGTCGTCGGCACCATCACCGGCGACATCACCCGCACCGCCGGCGCCAACGGCGAGTCGGCGCTCGGTGACGTGATCGCGGACGCCCAGCTCGCCTGGACGAAGAGCGCCGGCGCGCAGATCGCGCTGATGAACCCGGGCGGTATCCGGGCCGACTTCGACGCCGAGGCCTCGGCGGGCGGGGAGGCCACCGGCCAGGTGACCTACGGCGAGGCGTTCACCGTCCAGCCCTTCAACAACCTGGTGGTCACCCAGACCCTCACCGGCGCACAGCTCAAGGACGTGCTGGAGCAGCAGTTCGTCGGCTTCGGCGGGCAGACCACCCAGCGCATCCTGCAGGTGTCGGCGGGCCTGACGTACTCGTGGAACAGCACCGCCCCGGCGGGCTCGAAGGTGAGCGTGCTGGCCTTGAACGGCACCCCGATCGACCCGGCCGCCTCCTACCAGGTCACCACGAACGACTTCCTGGCCAACGGCGGCGACGGCTTCACCAACCTGACGCTCGGCACGGGCCGCACCACGGCACCGGGCTTCGACGTCGACGCCCTGATCGGCTACCTCGGCGCGGGCACCCCGGTCGCGCCGGGCCCGGCCGACCGGATCACCCGGATCGGCTGATCGGCCGCGTCCCACGGTTCGGGCCGTTTCCTTGCGGAGCGGCCCGAGCCGGGTACATACTCGCTTCGTGATCCAGCAGACGCGATTTTTCTACTACGGACCCGGAGCTCCGGCGACCGTAGGACGCGTCTGAACGACAGACCTACATCAAGCCCCGGGCTCCCGAGCCCGGGGCTTGATGCTGCCCGGGCCGGGCCGACCGGGACGTCAGCACCCGAGGAGCACGACATGAGCGCAGACCTGATGGACCAGCAGACCGGCGCCGGCGCCGAACCGGCCGCGGAGGAGATCAAGGCGATCCGCGAGCGCATCGACGAGATCGATCAGGCGCTGATCGACTTGTGGCTGGAACGCTCGCGGCTGTCCCAGCACGTCGGCCGCACCCGGATGGCATCGGGCGGCACCCGGCTGGTCCTCTCCCGGGAGCGGGAGATCGTCGAGCGCTTCCGGGAGGCGCTCGGCCCGGACGGCACCCAGGTGGCATTGCTGCTGCTGCGTGCCGGTCGCGGACCCCTCTAGCAGCTCCGGCCTCGGTGCCGGCCCACCCCCACAGACGCGCGCCGCCGCGGCCCTCGGCAGAGGACCACGGCGGCGCGGATCAGCGGAGGCGGCTCAGAGCGTCCCGGCCTCGTGGGTCACCAGGATCTCGCGCTCCTCGGCGAAGTGGCAGGCACTCGGGTGGTCCGTGCCCGGCCGCTCCACCAGCTCCGGAACCTGCTCGGCACAGATGTCCTGAGCCTTCCAGCAGCGCGTCCGGAAACGGCACCCCGACGGCGGGTTCGCCGGGCTCGGCACGTCGCCGGTGAGCCGGATGATCGCCTTCGTGCCGCGGCTGTTCGGGTCGGGCACCGGCACCGCCGACAACAGCGCCTGCGTGTACGGGTGCGTCGGCCGCTCGTAGATCTGGTCCTCGGTGCCGATCTCGACGATCTTGCCGAGGTACATCACCGCGACGCGGTCGGACAGGTGCCGCACCACCGAGAGGTCGTGGGCGATGAAGATGTAGGCCAGCCCCAGTTCCTTCTGGAGGCTGTCCAGCAGGTTCATCACCTGCGCCTGGATCGACACGTCCAGCGCGCTGACCGGCTCGTCACAGATGATGATCTCCGGGCGCAGGGCCAGCGCCCGGGCGATGCCGATGCGCTGGCGCTGACCGCCGGAGAACTGGTGCGGGTAACGGTTGATGTGCTCGGGGTTGAGCCCGACCACCTCCAGCAGCTCCTGCACCTTCTTGCGCCGGCTGCCCTTGGGCGCGACGTCGGTGTGGATCTCGAACGGCTCGCCGATCAGGTCACCGACCGTCATCCGGGGATTGAGCGACGTGTACGGGTCCTGCATGACGAGCTGGATCTGCCGTCGCAGCTTGCGCATCTCCCCGCCGCGCATCGAGAACATGTCCCGGCCGCGGTACTCGACCGAGCCCGCAGTGGGCCGTTCGAGATTCATCAGGACCCGGGCCAGCGTCGACTTGCCGCAGCCCGACTCCCCCACGATGCCCAGCGTCTCGCCCGCCTTGAGGCTGAACGACACGCCGTCCACAGCCTGGACCTGACCGATGGTCTTGCGGAAGAGCACACCCCGGGTGACCGGGTAGTGCTTGACGACGCTCTTGGCCTCGAGAATGGTCTCACTCACCGCGCAGAACCTCCTCGGCGAAGTGGCAGGCGCTGCCCCGCGCCGGTGCCACCACGCGCAGCGGGGGCACCTTCTCGACGCAGACGGGCTGCGCCTTGGGGCAGCGGGGGTGGAACGGACAACCCGGCGGGATCCGCATCAGGTTCGGCGGGAGCCCCTTGATGGTGCGGAGCTCCTGCCCCTTCTCGTCGATCCGCGGGATCGAGTTGAGCAGACCCACGGTGTACGGGTGCGCCGGCCGCGCGTACAGGTCGTGCACGTTGGCTTCCTCGACGATGCGCCCGGCGTACATGACCGCGATGCGGTCCGCCACGTCGGCCACGACACCCAGGTCGTGCGTGATGAGGATGAGCCCCATCTGGCGCTCGCGCTGCAGGTCGGCCAGCAGGTCCATGATCTGGGCCTGCACGGTCACGTCCAGCGCGGTGGTCGGCTCGTCCGCGATGAGCACCTCGGGGTCCAGCGCCAGCGACATCGCGATCATGACGCGCTGCCGCATACCACCGGAGAACTGGTGCGGGAACTCGGTGACCCGCTGCTTCGCGTTGGGGATCTTGACCTGGTCGAGCAGCTCGATCGCCCGCTTCTTGGCGTCGCCGCGGCTGAGCCCCTTGCGGATGCGGAACTGCTCGCCGATCTGGAAGCCCACGGTGAAGACCGGGTTGAGGGCCGAGAGCGCGTCCTGGAAGACCATGGCGATGCCGTGGCCACGGATCTTGCGGCGGCCCTCCTCGGACATCTTGAGCATGTCCTTGCCGTGGAACCGGATCTCACCGCCGGAGACGAAGCCGGGCGGCTGGTCCAGGATGCCCATGATGGTCTGGGCGGTCACGCTCTTGCCCGAGCCGGACTCGCCCAGGACCGCCAGGGTCTCGCCGGCGTCGACGTGGAACGAGACGCCGTTGATGGCCTTGGCGATGCCCTCGCGGGTGCGGAACTCGACGTGCAGATCCTCGACCTCGAGGAGCCGGCCGCTGGGACGGCCGGTCGTCGAGAACTCGGGATCGGTGATGACAACTTCGGACACGGTGGCTCCTACCGCATTTTCGGGTCGAGGGCCTCGCGCACGGCCTCGCCCAGCATCACGAAGCTGAGCACGGCGGTCACGAGGAAGGCGGCGGGGAAGAGCAGCAGGTACAGCGAGACGCGGATGTAGTTCTGGGATTCGTTGATCATCACGCCCCAGGACACGACCGGCGACTGCAGACCCACGCCGAGGAACGACAGAGTCGCCTCCGCACCGATGAAGGAACCCACCAGGATCGTGGAGTAGACCAGGAGCGGGGCCAGGCAGTTCGGGATCAGGTGCTTGAACACGATGCGCAGATTGCTCGCGCCCAGGGCCCGGGCCGCCACGATGTAGTCGGCCTCCTTGGTGGCCAGCACCGACGAACGCATGATCCGCATCGAGACCGGCCAGCTCAGCAGGATCAGCGACGCGACCACCAGCATGATGATCTCGAACTCGCCGCGGTTGGCGCCCGGCGGGTTGAACGTGAACAGGATGACGATCGCCCCGAGCACGAACGGCAGACCGAAGAAGATGTCGGCGATGCGGGACAGGACGGCGTCGAACCAGCCGCCGCGGAAGCCGGCGATCACGCCGACCAGGCCACCGATCAGCACGGTACCGAGGGTCGACAGCACCGCCACCATGATCGACGCTCGGGCACCGTAGATGACCCGGGCGTACACGTCACGCCCCTGCACGTCGTAGCCGAACCAGGCGTCGGCGGACGGGCCGACGCGGCTGCGCGACAGCGTGCCGTAGTCGGGATCGGCCGAGGTGAACAACGACGGGAACGCCGCCATCACCAGGAACAGCACGATGAAGAACGACGAGATCCAGAACAGCGGCTTACGGCGCAGGTCGCGCCACGCGTCACCGAGCAGGCCACGAGGCTTGTCGGCCTGCTGGTTCTCGGGGAGTCCCGCGTCCGTGGGGGCGGTGGCCCCCGGCGCGGTGGGTTGCTCGGCTCGGGGCGTGGTGACCATCGAGCTCATGGTCGGATCACTCATAGCGGATCCTCGGGTCCAGGAGGGCGTACAGCATGTCGACCAGCAGGTTCATCACCAGGTAGACGAGCACCAGGATGACGACGATGGAGACCACCGTAGCGCCTTCCTTGGTCACGATGGCCCGGTAGACTTCCCGTCCGATTCCGTTGATGCCGAAGATGCCTTCGGTGACGATTGCGCCGCCCATCAGGGCGCCGAGGTCCGTACCGAGGTACGTGATGACCGGGATCAACGAGTTGCGCAGCAGGTGCACCCCGACCACCCGCCGCATCGGCAGGCCCTTGGCGATCGCGGTACGCACGTAGTCGGCGCTCCGGTTCTCCGCGATGCTCGTGCGGGCCAGGCGCGCGACGTACGCCATCGAGACGCTGCCCAGCACGAAGCCGGGGATGAGCAGCTCGGTGAACGACGGCGGGTTGGAGACCGTGGGCTTGATGATGCCCCACTGGACGCCGAACAGGTACTGCAGGAAGAAGCCGGTGACGAAGGTCGGCAGCGCGATGAGGAACAGCGTGGAGACCAGGACCAGGTTGTCCAGGAAGCCGTTGCGTCGCAGACCGGTCAGCACACCGGCGGTGAGGCCGATGAGAGCCTCGACCGCGAGGGCGACGAACGCCAGCTTGATGGTGTTCGGATACGCCGCCGCGATGAGGTCGTTGATCGACCGGCCGCCGAAAGTCTCGCCGAAGTCGCCCTGCAGGAGGTTCTGCATGTACGTGAAGTACTGCACGTACAGGGGCTGATCGAGGTTGAACTTCTCCGTCATGACCTGGATGTAGTTGTCAGGACAGGGACGGTCGCCACACTTGCCCGCGAAGGGATCGCCAGGGACGGACCAGACGAGCCAGTAGATGAGAAAGGTGGTTCCGATAAAGACGGGGACAAGCTGAAGTAGCCGTCTGACGATGTAACGGCCCATAGGTCCTCCCAGAGACGGGCGCTTGTGGCGCCCCGTGCGGATGTTGGGCGCTCGTGATGCCCAGTGTGTACCAGCAGGCGTCGGCACGCCCCTCGTAGACCGACTCAGGTCCGGCCCCCCGAGTGAGGAGCCGGACCTGAGGTCAGAAGCTACGCCTACGCGATTTCGACCGAGGAGAGGTCGATCTCGCCGACGTTGCTGGTGTTGACGTTCTTCACCTTGTCGGAGGTACCCGACTGCTGGTTCGAGAAGTAGACCGGAATGGTCGGCACGTCCTGGTCGATCAGCTTCACAGCCTCAGCGAACTTGGCGTGCGCCGCTTCGACGTCGGTCGAGGCGGTGCCCTCCTTGTAGAGCGCGTCCACCTGCGGGTTGCTGTAGCTGCCGTCGTTGGAGGAACCGCCGGTCACGTACAGCGGGCCGATCCAGTTCTCCACGTCCGGGTAGTCCTGCTGCCAGCCGGCGCGGTACGGACCCTTCATCTGCTTGGCGTTGATGCCCTGACGGAAGACCGCGAAGGTCGGGATGCCCTCGGCGCGGATGTTGATGCCGAGCACGTTCTTCACGCTCTGCGCGACGGCCTCCATCCACTCCTTGTGGCTGGCGTCCGCGTTGTAGTACAGGACCATCTCACCGGTGAAGCCGCCGGCCTTGGCCAGCGCCGCCTTGGCGCCCTCAGGGTCGAACTTGCACACGGTGCAGTTGCCCTTCTGGTTGCCCGGGGTCAGCGGGTTCGCCCAGCTGTCGGCGGGCGTACGCGCCCCGAAGAAGATCTTGTCGGTGATCTCCTGGCGGTTGATCGCCAGCGAGACGGCCCGGCGCAGATCAGCGTTCTTGAACCGCGCGTCGTAGATCGGGAAGGCGATGATGCCGGTGCTCGGGATCGGCACGTTGAGCGCGCGGTCACCGAGGTCGGTCTTCCACTTGTCGCCGGCGAGCGCCGAGACCGGGATCTGCTGCTGGAAGTCGAGGTTGCCCGACTGGAGGTCGGCGTACGCGGCCGTGTCCTCCTGGTACATCTTGACCGTGACGTCCTTGATCTTGACCTTGTCGTCGAGCGTGTACTCGTCGAAGCGGGTCAGCTTGATCTCGACGTTGTCGGTCCAGGAGACGAACTTGACCGGGCCGTTGCCGATCGGCTTCTTGCCGAACTCCTCGGGCTTCTGGGTGAAGAAGACGTCGGGCAGCGGCATGTAGGCGCTGTAGCCGAGCTTCGTCGGGAAGATCGAGAACGGCGTGGCCAGCGTGACGGTGAAGTTGTAGTCGTCGACAACCTTCAGGCCGGACATGGTCTTGGCCTTGGGCTCCGGCGCCTTCTTCGGGCCGTCGTCATCCGGGTCCGGGGTGTTGACGTCGGTGAAGCCCGCGATGTCGCTGAAGAAGCTGGAGTTCTGCGCACCGTTGGGCGAGTACGCGGCCCAGTTCCAGGCGTCGACGAAGTTCTTCGCCTTGACCTCGGTGCCGTCGTGGAACTTGGTGCCCTGCTTCAGGGCGATCGTGTAGACCTTGGAGTCGGTCGTCTTGATCGACTCCGCCACGGCGTTCTTCGGGGCGCTGCCGTCGTTGGGGTACGTGACCAGACCGGTCCACATGAAGTCGATGATCTTGCCGCCACCGGTTTCGGTGGTGCTGGCCGGGACCAGCCCGACCTCTGGCTGGGTGCCGTCGATGGTGATGGCACCGTTCGCTGTATCGCCGCCGGCATTGTCGGTGTCGCTGTCGCCGCCACCGCTGCATCCGGCCGCCACGAGCGCAACGGCCGCGGTCGTAGCGACCAGCCTCGCCCGCTTCGAGACTCTCATGGTTGGGGGCCTCCTCTTATGCATATCTGGTGATCACATCTGGATCACCCGCCTGCTCGCAGCCCCCGATCGGCGGTCGCCGATGTGGTGCGGCAGGAATTCGGAACTTCTGACACCTCAATACATCGTCTGTCAACCACACGACGGCCGATCGACGACAGCCCCGGAGCTCGCGCACAGCGCACCGCCGTCGACAGCGCGTTTCACATGAGCTCCCGGCGGCTCGTCACAGGCGCGTGAGGCCGAAGCAACTCTGACACCTGCCGACCCAGCACGGAAAGACGTGTTATCAATCCGATACGGGCCCAGGATATGTGCAAATGCGCAGCGCAGAGGCGATTACCGCACAAAAGATCCGGCACAAACCGGGCGGTTCGCCACCTTCCCCGTGGGCATCTCGGTGCCGCCGGAGCCACCCGCCGGCCCGCCCGGACGCCCCGGCCCGGGACTTCTCAGCCGGTCAGTTCAACGCCCAGCACATCGATGCGCTGAGCGGAATCGATCGATACGTTGCCGACTCTTTCGGAGTGTCCGAAGACGTTCTGCCCGAACCGCAGCGGGATGACCGGCATGTCCTGCGCCAACAGGTCCTCCGCCTCCTGCCACTGCTTGACCGCCCGGGACAGCGTCGGTGCTTTGGCGCCGGCGGCGACCAGATTGTCGAAGGCCGGGTTGCTGTAGCCGGACAGATTCGCCGAGCCGTTGGTCGCGTACAGCGGGGACAGATAACTCTCCGGCAGCGGGTAATCCATGGTCCAGCTCAACCGGACCAGGCCGACCGCCTGACGCTTCTCCACCTTGGCCAGCACTTCGGCGAGGTCGCCGGCGACGGCCCCGGTGCACTTGACGCCCAGCGACGCGGTGAGCTGCCGGCACAGGTCGTCGATCCAGCTCGGCGGGCCGCTGTCGCGGCTGGAACTGATCGTGATCTCCGCCGGACCGCCGGCGGCCCGGTACATCTCCCTGGCCCGCGCGGGGTCGTACCGGCAGTAGTCGGCGCAGGAACCGGCCCGGTAGCCGGGGACCACCGGAGACATGAACGCCGTGGCGGCGGTCTCGGTCCCCCGGAAGGCCCGGTCGATCAGCTCCTGGCGGTTGATCGCCAGGGACAGCGCCCGGCGCACCTCCGGCTCGGCGAACCCGGGCTGGGACGCCGGCAGCCCGAGGAAGGTGTAGGTGGAGTTCGGGCTCTTCCGCAGGCGCGGCCCGAGGTCCGTGGCGGCCTTGCCGACCAGCTCGACCGGGATCCTGGCCTGGATGTCGATGTCCCCGTCGACCAGATCGGCGTACGCGTCCCCGACGTCCTCGTACATCCTCCACAGCAGGCCGTCCACCTTCGCGGCCGTGCCCGCGAAACCCGGCGTCTTCTCCATCAGGATCCGGCTGCCCCGCTCCCACCGGCCCTTGAGTCTGAAAGGGCCGTTGCCGACGACGGCGTTCTCGAAATCGCCGGCGATGACACCCGGCGCGGAGAAGGCGGCCTTGGGCAACGGGTAGAAAGCGGCGTCGTTCAGCAGAGTGCCGAAGCCGGCGAACGGTGCCGACAGAGTCACGGTGAAGGCGGTGTCACCGACCTTCTTCAGGCCCCGCAGCGTCTTGGCCTCGGGCAGGCCCTCCGGGTCCCGCGCCTGCAGGTCGGCGTACCCCTCGATGCGGTCGTAGTAGGACGTCGCGCTCTGGTGGTTCGGGCCGTAGGCGCCGTAGTTCCAGGCGTCGAGATAACTGTCCGCCGTGACCTGCTCGCCGTTGCTGAACGTGAGCCCCGGCTTCAACTGGACGGTCCACACCCGGGCCGTCCGGTCGGCCTTGACGGACTGCGCCGCGGCCGGGACCAGCGCGCCCCGGCCGTCGACGGTGACCAGCGGCTGGAACAGCGCGGCCAGCACCTGCTTGCCGCTCACGTCCACGGTGTCGCTGGGGATCAGATGCCGGGGCTCGGCGATGCCGATCACCACCGTCCGGGCCGGGACGTCCTCGTCCGGGCCCTGGTCCGTGCAGCCGTACGCCGACAGGACGAGGGCGAGCGCCGCAGCCGCCACCAGTCGTGGGGCCTTGCGGACCATGGTGCGGGACTCCTTCAGACGAGCCGGCGATCAGCCGCCCAGCGTGACAACTCGTACCGGTTCGACATCTGCAGCTTGCGCAACACGTTCGACACGTGAGTTTCCACAGTCTTGATGGAGATGTACAGCTCCTTTGCGATCTCTTTATACGCGTACCCGCGGGCCAGCAGCCGCAGCACTTCGCGCTCACGGTTGGTGAGCTGGTCCAGCTCCGGATCCGCCACCGGGACGTCGGGGCGCGATGCGAACGCGTCCAGCACGAAGCCGGCCAGCCGCGGGCTGAACACGGCGTCGCCGTCGGCCACCCGCCGGATCGCCGCCGCCAGCTCGTCGGGCGAGATCGTCTTGGTCACGTAGCCGCGGGCGCCAGCCCTGATCAGGCCGATCACGTCCTCGGCCGCGTCGGAGACCGACAGGGCGAGAAACTTCACCTGCGGATGGGTACGCCGCATGGCGTCGAGCACCGCGCGGCCACCGCCGTCGGGCATGTGCACGTCGAGCAGCACCACGTCGGGAGTCGTCGCGGCGATCCGGGCGACGGCCTCGGCCACCGTGCTCGCCTCGCCCACCACCTCGACGTGGGCACCGAGCTCGGCGCGGACACCGGCGCGGAACATGGCGTGGTCGTCCACGAGGAAGACGGTCAGCCGCCGGTTCTCCTCGGCTACAGGCTCGGTCATCGTGCTGTCTCCTTTCCGGCGGTGACGCTCTCCCGGGAAACCGGCAGCGTCAGGCGTACCTCGGTGCCGTCCCCGGGGGCGCTGCGGATCTCGGCCTTACCGCCGTGCCGCCGCATCCGCCCGATGATGGAACCGCGTACCCCGTGTCTCGTATCCTCCACCGCCGTCAGTTCGAAGCCGGCGCCGCGGTCGCGTACGAAGACGCTCAGCTCCTCGGTCTCCACCTCCGCGTAGAGCGACACCGTCTGCACCCCGGCGTGCCGGGCCGCGTTGACCAGCGCCTCCCGCGCGGCGGCGACCAGAGCGGCCACCGACTCGTCACACTGAGTGTCACCGACCACCACGGTCTCGACCGAGATGGCGTACGTGTCCTCGACCTCGGCGGCCGCCTGCTCGAGCGCGGCGGCGAACCGCTCGGTGGGTGACGCGCTCGGCTTGTAGAGCCAGTTGCGCAGGCTGCGCTCCTGGCCGCGGGCCAGCCGCTGGACCTGTTTGATGTCCGCGGAGTTGCGCTGGATCAGCGCCAGGGTGTGCAGCACCTGGTCGTGGATCATGGCCGCCACCTCGGCGCGCTCCTGCTCCCGGATGCGGCCCTCCCGCTCGGAGCGGAGCTGGCTGAACGTGCGCCAGAGCAGCGGGGCGACCACGACGCCCACGCCGAGCAGGCCGACCAGCGCGAAGATCACCCCGTTGAAGACGGCGCTGAGGTTGCCGGCCGGGGCGTACACGGCCAGGATGCCGATCACGCCGGTGGCGACCAGGACACCACCGCCGATGAAGCGGAAGATGAACGAGCGGCGGTCACTCTCCGCGACCACCGCGGCGAGCCAGGGGGCCTGCGGGGTCGCGTCAGCCCACTGGCCGCGGCGGGTGGGGTCGGACTGGTGCCAGATCACGCCGGCGCCGACCGCGGTGACCGCGATGAGCCAGCCGGCCGTACCGGCCACGCCGTTGTCGCCGAAGAGCAGGCCCTGCAGCAGGATGACGCCCAGCCCGATCGCGCCGAACGGGAGCAGCAGCGCGAGCTCCCGACGGGTACGCCGGTTGCCGGTGGACAGCTCCTGCGGCAGCACGGCCCAGAAGACCGCGTAGAGCAGCAGGCCGAGGCCGTTGAAGCTGAGCAGGACGACCAGGGCGATGCGGACCGCGGTCACCGGGATGCCCAGATGGCGCGCCAGACCGGACGCGACACCGGCGATGACCCGGTGGTCGCGCGGCCGGTACAGCCGGCGCGGTGTCGGGGGTGCTGCGGTGGCGGTGATCGCTCCTCCTCCAGGTCTCGGCGCGGCGTGCGCTGCGGCCTGTTCGATCGTCACACGGGCAGGGGGTCGCGGGCCACGGGGAAACTCCCCCATCACTGCCCCCGGCGGATATCAGGGTGGCGTCAGGGTCGGCGCCTGAGGCGGCTGGGGTCGCCGGACCGCCAGTATCGACGTCATGACCGACGAAGCTGCCCAGTCCCGCGAAGCTGCCGGGCCGTCGCAGGACGCTCCGGCACCTTCCGCCGTCCCGCCGCCGGCGCCGGCTGCGTCTCCGGCCGCCGACCTGCCCCCGGCCTATGAGCCTCCCGCGCCGGGCGCTCCGCCGGTGGCCGACCCGCCCCCGCCCGGCTCAACGACCCCGCCGCCCCCTCCTGGTGCGACCTCTCCGCCCGGCGCGACCTCTCCGCCCGGCGCGCCCCCTCCGCCCGGCGCAACCCCGCCGCCCGGCGCGACCCCGCCGCCGTGGTTCGGGGCGCCGGACAGCGGGCCCACGTTCGCCCGGGAGAAGCTGATCCGGCCCACCAGCGGCCGGTACGTCGCCGGTGTCTCCGGCGCGATCGCCAACGCCACCAACACCGACCCGGTGCTCTGGCGGGTGCTGCTGGCCGTGCTGGGCTTCTTCGGCGGCGTCGGCGTGCTGATCTACCTGGTCGGCTGGCTGCTGATCCCGGCCGAGGGCGACACCGCGTCCCCGATCGAGTCCCTGCTCGGCCGCGGTCGCTCGGCGACCGCCCCGCTGTCGATCGTGCTGCTGGGCGGGGCGGCCGCGCTGACCTTCGCGTTCATCGTCCGCGACGGCTTCCGGGCCACGCTGCTCGCGGCGGCGGTGCTGGTCTGCGGCGGGCTGCTGCTCAGGCGGAACAGCCGGGCGAACGCCACCGGCCCGGGGCCCACGCCGGCACCGGGAGCCGGCCCGGCGCCGGAACCCGCACCGGCCGGCGCCTGGTCCGCTGCCACGGCGGCTGGTCCGGCCCCGTTTCCCCCGGCCCCGCCCGCCGCGACCCCGCCGCCGGCTCCGGCACCGGCCGCTCCGCACGAGCCTCGCACGATTCCGTTCCCGGCCGCGGCCGCACCGGCCCGCCAACCGGTGACCCCGCCGCTGCCACCGACTCCGCCCAACTACACCCAGGGGGCTTACGTGCCACCGAGCACCGCCTACGCGCCGCACCGGCCGCCCCAGTTCGGGCCGCCGCCCGGTGGCTACCGACCGCCGTTCGCGCCGCACGGACCGTGGGCCCAGGGCAGCAACCGCACGGTCCCGCCGCCGGCCCCGCCCCGGCCGCCGCGGCCGCCGAAGCAGCGCCGTGAGCGCTCCAAGCTCGGCCGGATCACGTTCTTCATGATCGTGGTGGTCATGGGCGTCCTGGCCCTGATCGACCTCTCCGGCGTGGACGTCTCGGTCTCGGCGTACTTCGCCGCCGCGCTGACCACGATCGGCCTCGGCCTGGTCGTCGGCGCCTGGTTCGGCCGGGCCCGCGGTCTCATCGCCCTGGCGGTGCTGGCCAGCTTCGGCCTGGGCATCTCCAGCGGCGCCGAGACCTGGGGCGGCGAGCTGGGCAACAGCTCCTACCGGCCGAAGACCATCACCGCGGTCGCGGACCGCTACGACTTCACCATCGGTACGGCCACCCTCGACCTGCGCGCCGTCGACTTCACCGGCAAGGAGCAGGCCACCACCGTCGCGATGAAGGTCGGCCAGATGAAGATCCTGCTGCCCGACAACGTCGACACCACCACCTCGGTGCGGATGGACGGCCGGGCCCGGATCTTCGGCCGCGAATGGGAAGGCAAGGACCTCGGCTCGCAGGAGGTCACGGACCTGGGGTCGGACGGCGCGGGTGGCGGCACGCTGCGCCTGACCATCGAGATGAACACCGGTGACCTGGAGGTGATCCGATGAGGCCGCACCGTACCGACAGCATTTCGCTGAGTTTCGGGCTGCTCTTCCTGCTCATCGCGGCCTGGTGGGCGATCGCCCAGGTGGCGACCGTCCGGCTGCCCGCCGCGGGCTGGCTGGTGGCCGGCGGCCTGATCCTGTTCGGCGCGGTCGGGCTGCTCGGCGCCATCCGCTCCGGCCGGCGCCCCGAGGTACCCGCCCCGGTGCAGGCCGAGGCGCAGGTGGAGACGCCGGGCGACCTTCCGCCGGAGATGCACGCGGACATCGTGCGGGAGCTGCTGGACAACCCGGCGGACCGGGTGGACCTGCACCCGGCGTACCTGAAGCACCCGGTCCCGGACCCGGCGACCAGCACCGGGCCGGCCTCGGCGCCGCCCGCGGCACCGTCGTCCGCACCGCCCGCGGCACCGTCGTCCGCACCGCCCGCGGCACCGTCATCCGCACCGCCCGCGGCGAGCGGGGACGACCCGACTGCTCCGCTGCCGACCGCCGGCGGGGCCGGCGACGAGCCGACCACCGAGGTGACCCGCGTGGATCCCGGCCCGGACATGGACCGGGACCAGGATCCGGACGAAGGCACGGACGGCGATCGGGACGGGGTTTCCCGGCGCGGCTGAGGCGACGCGCCGGTCGCGGGTCACACCACCGGGTGGGGCCCGCGACCGGCGCAATATGCTCTCCGAGCAGAGGAAATCCCGACAGCGCGAGGAGCCCGCACCGCTATGACGCCGTTTCCCGCCGTGTCCACCGCACCTGTGACCGGCGTCGGGCCGCGTGCCGCACGCGCCCTCACCGCCGAGTTCGCCCGTCACAACGCCGCCACGACCGCCCTCGTCATCGGGGCCGACCACGCGTCGACCGTGGTGGCCGCCGTCGTCGAGGCGTTGCTGCCCGGCGACACCCTGACCCTGGTCGCCGGCGAGCGCAGCACCGCTGAGCTGCTGCGGGACCACATCACCGGGCTGGGCAGCTGGATCGCCGACCGGGTCCGGATCGTCGACTCGCTGGCCGAGGCCGACCCGGCCGACGTGGTCATCCTGGGCGAGCCGCTCACCGGCACCGCCGAGGAGGCCCGGGCGGTCCTGGAGAGCCTCACCAAGTACCTCACCGAGGGCGCTGTCGTGTCCGTGGCGACCCCGGCGGTCCCGGGACGCACCGGGGGCGCCGCCGCCGAGCTTTTCCGGCAGAGCGCCCTGTTCGGGGTCGGCACCGACCTGGTGGCCCGGAACCAGCCGCCGCTGCGCGTGCACAAGCTGCGGTTCAGCCGGGCCGACACCAAGGTGGCCGCGACCCTGGCGCCGGCTTACCGGCCGTCGAGCGTGCCGGTCACCCGCTCCATGCACATCGACTCCAACGGGGTCGCGGCCGCCGGCATCGCGCTGGGTCTGGCCGGGCTCGCCCGTACGCTGCGCCCGAAGTCGAAGTTGTGGCTGCTCCCGGCCCTGGCGGCGGCTCCGGTGGCGGCGTTCTTCCGGGACCCGGAGCGCGACGTGCCCACCGAGGCGAACGCCGTCGTGGCGGCCAGTGACGGCCGGGTGCTCTCCGTGGAGCGGCTCACCGACGAGCGGCTGGGCGAGGGTGAGTTCCTGCGCATCGCCGTATTCCTGTCGGTCCTGGACGTGCACGTCAACCGGGTGCCGGTGGCCGGCCGGGTGACGGACTACTTCGTCATCGACGGCGGCTACGCCAACGCCATGACCGCGGCGGCCGAGCACAACGTGGCGGCGTACACGGTGCTCGACACCGACCACGGCACCGTCGCGGTGGCTCAGCGCACCGGCCTGATCGCCCGGCGGATCGTGCAGCGCACCCCGGTGGGCACCCTGGTGGCCAAGGGTGAGCGGATGGGCCTGATCCGCTTCGGTTCCCGCACGGACGTCTACCTGCCGGCGGACCGCGCCGAGGCGGTCGTCGCCGTGGGTGACAAGGTCATCGGCGCGAGCTCGGTCATCGCCCGCTGGAAGTAACCCGACAAAAAGGGCCGGCCCGTACGGGCCGGCCCTTTTGCGTCTCAGGCGATCAAACTCGCTTGGCGCGCATCCACATCATCGGGCCGCTGAGCACGTACGCCCCCACGAGCAGCACGAACGTCAGCCGCGGGTCCACCAGCGCCCCCACGATCGGCAGCAGCCACAGCCACGGCGGGAGCTTCACGAGCCGGGCCAGCTTGGCGTACGGGAAGCTGGAGACCATCGCGAACGCCAGCAGCGCCACGCCGCCCAGCACCGCGATGCCCGGCAGCGGCAGCTCGATCAGCACGGTCAGCGCCAGCACCGCCGCCACCAGGGTGGTCGGCACGCCGGAGAAGAACTTGCCGTCCTTGGGCGAGACGTTGAACCGGGCCAGCCGGATCGCGGCGCAGCCGGCCACCAGCATGCAGGCGACGGCCGCGACAGCGGTCGGCACGGTGTGCGAGAGCGCGGCGTAGACCACGACCGGCGCGGCGAGGCCGAACGAGCACATGTCGGCCAGCGAGTCCATCTGCGCGCCGAACGGGCTGGAGACGCCCAGCCGGCGGGCCAGGGCGCCGTCGAGCCCGTCGAAGCCGACGCAGGCCACCAGGCAGGCGGCCGCGATCCGGGGGTCGCCCTGCATGGCCAGGAAGATCGCCATCAGGCCCAGGCCGAGGCTGGCCAGGGTGCACGCGTTGACGAGCGCGAAGCTGATCCGGCGGCGCATGGTGTGCGCGCCGGGCAGCAGAGAGGTGGAGTCGGCCTCGACCACGGCCGGCTGGGCCATGACCGCGGGGCCGTGGCTGCCGGAGGTGGCGACCGTACGGCCGCGGCTGTACGGGGCCGGGACGAGCTCCGTGCCGGTGTAGATCACTTCGGCCCGGGTGGCGGTGGCGGCTCGCCCGGCGTCGCCGGACCTGCGCCCCACGCGCACCAACAGGGCCTGCCGGGCGAGACTTCCGCCACGGCGCAGCCGGCCTGCCCAACGGCGTCCGGCGGGACGGGGACTATCCGTCGTGCGACGCCGGCGCCAAGGGGTTCTCGGCACGTGCTCCTCCATCTGGGGGTCGGGTGCCCGCCGGCTTGAGCCGACACGGGGTGCTGCCCTTCGCCCGTACGTCTACGGACAGTCATTTGGGCGGATTACACAATCGCATAGCCGAGCGGTCTTGGCGAGATACATCTGTTACCTCATCGACCGCCATGTGTAACGCCACCCTCTGGAGTTTTCATCCTCCGCCGGGCGAGGAAGGCGCGTTCACTGCCTTGCCCTGTGACGAGTCTAACCGAGGCTCACCAGAGCGATCACCGATGAGCCGTTTCGGCGTCGAGCCGGGCGATCGCCTCCCGGGTGACCTCGGTGAGCGGAATATCACCGAGGGTACCCGGATCGAACCAGCCGGCCGCGGCGGTGGAGCCGCCGGACTCAAGGACCTTCGGCTCGGCCGGCTCGTCCACCCGCATCCGGAACAGCACCCGCACGACGTGCCAGTCCACCGGCACCCCTTCCGGGCCCAGCGCCGCCGGGTCGTACCGGTGCGAAGTGCCCAGCAGCCCGGTGACCCGGCCGCGCTGCCCGGTCTCCTCGAGGATCTCCCGGGCCAGCGCCGCCTCCGGCAGCTCGCCGTGGTCGGTGCCACCGCCGGGCAGGTGCCAGCGGCCCGCCCCTGGGTAGCCCTCGGCGATCCGGGTCAGCAGAATCCGCCCGGCCGGATCGGTGACCAGCCCGTACGCCCCGAAACGCTGGCCCCGGCCGGGGATCCGGGCGACAGCTTCGTCCGGATCGTCCGGTACGTCGGACGACGTTCCCGGCTGCCCGAGGACGACCGCGGTGAACGGCATCAGCGGCAGGCCGGCCGGATCGACCCAGTCGACCAGCTCGGTGGTGCCCTCGGCCTCGTTGCGCAGGCTGCCGCCGACCGGCTGCACGTCGTAGATGATCCGGTCGGTGTGTTCCCACGTATCCGTGTGCGGCAGCCGGAACACGTCGGCGGTCACGGAACGGAGGCCCGTCACGCGTACGGTCAGGCCCGTCTCCTCGGCGAACTCCCGGACGACCGTGTCGTCGGGGTGTTCACCCTGCTCGACGCCGCCGCCGGGCAGGGTCCACAGCCCCGGGAACGTGGACAGGTGGGAGTTGCGGGCGAGCAGGACCCGCCCGGCGTCGTCGCGGCACAGGCCGTACGCGCCGATTCGTCTGACCTTCACGCCTCTCAGGCTAGCCGCGCCGCCCGCAGCGCCTCGGCCGTCACCTCGGTCAGCTGGTCCGCCGGCAGCTCGGCGACCTCCTTGAGGGCCATCCAGCAGGCCTCGGACGTGGACCCGCCGACGTCGGTGACGATCACCTCGGTGGGCGCGTCGACGAAGACCCGGTAGAAGGCGCGCACGCCGTGCCAGTCGATCGGGTAGCCCTCCGGGCCCAGCGAGGCCGCGTCGCGGTGGCTGGCCACGCCGAGCAGCTCGATCAGGCGGCCCTCCTGGCCGGTCTCCTCGACCAGCTCACGGATCAGCGCGGGGCCCGGCTGCTCGCCGTAGTCGGTGCCGCCGCCGGGCAGGTGCCAGCAGCCGGCACCCGGATAGCCGGGGGCGATCCGGGTCAGCAGCAGCCGGTCGTGCGGGTCGGTGGCGATCGCGTACGCCGCGAAGCGCTGTGCGCGGTGCAGCCCGTCCGGGCCCGCGACGGCGTAGAAGGAGGGGAAGTCCGGCACTTCCTCGGGCCGCAGGTCGGCCGAGGCGGCGGAGAGGCCCAGGGCGGCGGCCGTGAAGGGCCGCAGGCGCAGCTTCTCGGCCTCTTCCAGGGTGTGCCAGCGGGCCAGGTCGGTGGGCTGGCCGACCCGGTCGCAGAGGTTGCCGCCGCGGACGGTGACCTCGTAGACCAGGCGGTCGGTGTGGATGGTGACGCCGCGGTGCGGCAGGGACCGCATGTCGGCGAGCACGTCCCGCAGCCCGCTGACGGCGACGGAGAGGCCCGTCTCGGCGGCGGTCTCCCGGACGACGGTGTGGTTCGGGTCCTCGCCGTGGTCGACGGCACCGCCGGGCAGCGACCAGACGCCGGGGGTACCCGACCGGGTCGAGGCGCGGACGAGAAGGACGCGGCCTTGGGGATCGGTCGCGACGGCGTATGCCGCGATCCTGCGGAGCGGCTCCAGTGCGGGGGTCACGGGCGGCATCTTGCCCGGTTTATGTTACCTCCCGGCAAGAACTGTCGGATTCCTGACAGGACGATAGCCCACAGTAATCGCTGATCAGGGCGGTTCTCCGCACGGAGCGCAGGCGGGCAGTAACAGCCAGCAATGCCCGCGAATCACCCATCCCGGGGACGCGAATCAGGGTCGGTATCGGGGCATTCACCGAGGCGGCGAGGGGCCTCCGCGGCCCACTCTTGGAGCATGACTACACCGACCGTCGCCCCGTACAAGCAGCTCCGCCGCCCGCTCGACGACCGCATCGTGGCGGGCGTCTGCAGCGGCCTCGGCCGATACCTGGCCGTCGACCCGGTGCTGATCCGGGTCGGCTTCGTCGTGCTCGCCGCCCTGACCTGGGGCACGGCGCTGCTGGCGTACCCGGTCGCCTGGTTCCTGATGCCGGAGGAGCCGGCCCCGGCCGAGCCGGTCTGGCGCGATCCGGCCGACCCCTCCTGGGGTCAGCCGCCGACCGCGCCGTGACTCACTCCCACTCGATGGTGCCCGGGGGCTTGCTGGTGACGTCCAGGACGACCCGGTTGACCTCCGGCACCTCGTTGGTGATCCGGGTGGAGATCTTCGCGATCACGTCGTAGGGCAGACGGGACCAGTCCGCCGTCATGGCGTCCTCGCTGGAGACCGGGCGCAGCACCACCGGGTGCCCGTAGGTCCGCCCGTCGCCCTGCACGCCGACGCTGCGCACCTCGGCCAGCAGCACCACCGGGAACTGCCACACGTCGCGGTCCAGGCCGGCCGCGGTCAGCTCCTCCCGGGCGATCAGGTCGGCCGCGCGCAGCACGTCGAGCCGGTGCCGGTCGACCGCGCCGATGATCCGGATCGCCAGGCCGGGACCCGGGAACGGGTGCCGCTGCACCATCTCCTCGGGCAGTCCCAGCTCGGCGCCGAGCGCGCGCACCTCGTCCTTGAACAGGGTGCGCAACGGCTCGATCAGGGCGAACTGGAGATCGTCGGGCAGGCCGCCGACGTTGTGGTGCGACTTGATGTTCGCGGTGCCGGTGCCGCCGCCGGACTCCACCACGTCGGGGTAGAGGGTGCCCTGGACCAGGAACTCGATGTGCCGTTCGGCGTCGAGCTCGCGGGCGGCCGCCTCGAACGTCCGGATGAACTCCCGGCCGATGATCTTCCGCTTCTGCTCCGGGTCGGTGACCCCGGCCAGATGCCCGAGGAACTGGTCGGCCGCCTCGACCACCTTGAGCCGGATGCCGGTGGCCGCGACGTAGTCCTTCTCGACCTGCTCGGCCTCGCCGGCGCGCAGCAGGCCGTGGTCGACGAAGATGCAGGTGAGCTGGTCACCGATCGCCTTGTGCACCAGGGCCGCGGCCACCGCCGAGTCGACGCCGCCGGAGAGCCCGCAGATGACCTGCTTGTCACCGACCTGCGCGCGGATCGCGGCGACCTGGTCCTCGATGATGTTGGACGACGTCCAGGTCGGCTCGAGCCCGGCGATGTCGTAGAGGAAGCGCTGGAGCATCTCCTGGCCCTGCTGGGTGTGCGCCACCTCGGGGTGGAACTGCACGCCGGCCCGCCGGGTGACCAGGTCCTCGAAGGCGGCCACGGGTGCGCCCGCAGACGAGGCGGTCACCGCGAAACCGGCGGGGGCCTCGGTCACCGAGTCGCCGTGCGACATCCAGACCGGCAGGTCGGCCGGGAGCTCACGGAGCAGGGTGCCGGCCTCGGAGACCGGGGAGAGCAGGGTACGGCCGTACTCGCGCGAGCCGGTGTGCGCCACCGTGCCGCCCAGCGCCTGCGCCATGGCCTGGAAGCCGTAGCAGATGCCGAAGACCGGCACGTCGTTGTCGAACAGCTTGGCGTCCAGCACCGGGGCGCCCGGCTCGTACACCGAGGACGGTCCGCCGGACAGGATGATCGCCGCCGGGTTCTTGGCGAGCATCTCGGCGACCGGCATCGAGTGCGGCACGATCTCCGAGTAGACCCGCGCCTCGCGGACCCGCCGGGCGATCAGCTGGGCGTACTGGGCACCGAAGTCGACGACGAGAACCGGGCGGGGTGTGCTCATGGAGCGCGAGTTTACCGGCGTCAGCGGTACCACTTCCGGGCCGGGGCGTACCGCACGTTGCCGGCCTTGTCGTAGGCGCGGACGCGGACGGTCAGTACGGCGCCGTGCTTCCAGGTCTGGACCGCGAACTTGTGGCTGCTGCCGGCGTACCGCTGGGTGACCTTGCCGTCCACCAGCAGTTCCACCCGGCTCACGCCGTTGGTGTCGGAAGCCGTCGCGGTCACGTACTTGGTCTTGCGCACGTGCCGCGAACCACCGGCCGGGCCGCCGGTCATCCGCACCGAGGGACCCCAGTTGTCGACCGTGACCCGGCGGGTGGCGGCGGCGATGTTGCCGCCGCGGTCGTACGTCCGCAACCCGAGCGTGACCGCCTTGCCGCGCCCGCTGGTCTTCCAGGAGAAGCTGTACGGCGCCACCCGGTCGGTGCCCACCACGACACCGTCGGCCAGCAGCTGCACCTTGGCGATGCCGATGTCGTCGGTCGCCCTCGCCGCGACGGTGACCGTGCCGCGCACCAGCGCGTTGCCGCCGGGCGTGCGGAAGGACGTGACCGGCGGCACCGAGTCGTCGGTGACCGGCAGCGAGGCCAGGGCGGCCGCGGCGTCGACCCGGCCGGAGGACGCCGGGATCCAGGTGCCCGCGATGCCGTGGGCCGAGGTGGTCAGGGCCGTGCGGATCACCGCCGCGGCCGGGGTGGGCGTGGTCGCGGCGAGCAGGGCGGCGACCCCGGCGACGAACGGGGTGGCCGAGGACGTACCGCAGAAGTTGCCGACGACGCCGTTGCGCCCCTGCGCCGGGTTGCAGCCCGGCGCGGCGATGTCGACCCAGCTCCGGCCGTAGTTGGACCACGAGTAGCGGCTGTCGGTGGACGTGGAGGCACCCACGGCCAGCACGGCCGGGATGGCGGCCGGGTAGTGCGGGGCCGACTTGCCGTTGTTGCCCGCGGCGGCGATCACCAGCGCGCCCTTGCCGGTCGCGTAGGCCACGGCGTCGCGCAGCAGCCGGCTGTCGGAGGCCCCGCCGAGCGAGAGGTTGATGATGTCGGCGCCCTGGTCGGCCGACCAGCGCACACCCTGCGCGATGTCGCTGTACGAGCCGGAGCCCTTGGCGCCGAGCACCTTCACCGGCAGGATCCGGCAGGTCCAGCAGATCCCGGCGATCCCGGTGCGGTTGTCACCGCGGGCGGCGATCACGCCCGCGGTCATGGTGCCGTGTCCCTGGTCGTCGGCGGCGTTGCTGTCGTTGTTGACGAAGTCCCGGCCGGGCAGGACGCGGCCGGCGAGGTCGGGCAGCACCGTCACCCCGGTGTCCACGACCGCGACGATGGTCGCGGCGGAACCACGGGTGGTCGCCCAGGCGGTGTCGACGCGGGTCTTCCTGATGCCCCACTGGTGGCGGAACGCCGGGTCGTCCGGGCTCACCGCGGCGATCCGGGCGACCTGGTCGCGTTCCACGTAGGCGACGGCCGGGTCGGCCCGCAGCACCTCGGCGGCCTCCGCCACCTGGTCCGCCGGGACGTCGACGGTGACCGCGCCGACCATCGGCTCGCTGGCGACCACATCCACGCGGCGCTCCAGCGGGCCGACCACGTCGGCGTCGGCGCGCAGCCCCACGATCAGCGAGACCGCCGCCTCGTCCTCCGCCGGTGCCGCCCCGGCCGGGCCACCGCCCGCCAGAGCGATGCCACCTACCAGGAGACCGACGGTCAGGGCGCGCAGATTCATGCCCCCACGGTCGGCCGCGGGACGGCGAACCGTCGGACCGGTCCGGGTGCTTTCGGGTAGCGGAAAGCCCTCGCCGAGAGCGCCCGGCGAGGGCTTTCCGGTCAGCGACGGTCAGCGCGTGTACGTGCGGGCCGTGTCGAACCTGGCGTTGCCGGCGTTGTCGATCGCCCGGACCTGGACCTTCATCGTCTTCGGCTGCTTGGCGGCAGAGAAGGAGAACGCGTACGGCGAGGCGGTGTCCTGCGACTTCACCTTGCCGTTGATCAGCAGCTCGACCCGGCGCACCTTGTTGGCGTCGGAGGCGGTCGCCTTGATCACGACCGTGCCCTTGACCTTCGCCTTGTTCTTCGGGGCGCTGGTGATCTTCACGGCCGGCAGGACGTTGTCCACCAGGATCGAGCGGTCGTACCTGGTCTCGTTGCCGGCCTTGTCGTAGATCCGCAGCTGCAGCTTCACCGTGCCGTTGCGCCCGGCACTGTTGTACGTCAGCGAGTAGGGCGCGGTGAAGTCCTGCGACTTGTAGACGCCGTCCGCGTACAGGTTGACCTTGTTGACCCGGGAGCCGCCGTCCGCGACGCCGGCCGGGGTGACCGTGATGGTGCCGCGGTTGAGCGAGTTGCTGCGCGGGGTCATTCCGGTCACGGTCGGCGGCGTGACGTCGGTCGCGATCGTCAGGGCCCTGGCCGCGTCGAGCATCCCGTGCTTGTTCCAGCTGCCGATCGGCCGGGCCGAGGAGAGCAGGGCGAGCTGCAGCGACCAGCCGGTGTACGTCGGGTGGGCCGACTTGATCAGGCCGGCCGCGCCGGCGACCATCGGCGCCGCGAAGGAGGTGCCCTCCTGGTCGGTGTGGTAGACGCCGTCGCGGTCCATGCCGGTGATGGCACCCGGGGCAGCCATGTCGACCCAGGAGTCACCCGCCTTGTTGTAGCTGGAGAAGGCGGCGCGGGCGTCGGAACCCCTGGCGGTGGCGCCGACGGCCACCACGTCGGTGAACGCGGCCGGATACATCTTGGTGTTGCGGCTGGCGGTACGGCCGGCGTTGCCCGCCGCGGCGACGACCAGCACGCCCTTGCGGTTGGCGTACAGGACCGCGTCGGAGAGGGCCTTGCTGTAGCCGGGCCCGCCGAGCGACATGTTGATGATCTTCGCGCCCTGGTCGACGGCGTAGACGATGCCCTTGGCGATGACGCTGTCGTAGCCGTTGCCGTTGCGGTCCAGCACCTTGACCGGCAGGATCACGCAGCCCCAGCAGCCGCCGGCCATGCCGGCGCCGTTGCCGCCGCGAGCGGCGATGATCGAGGCGACCGTGGTGCCGTGGCCGGAGTCGTCGTTGGTGTTGCTGGTGTTGCTGACGTAGTTCCAGCCGCCGACGACGGCGCCGCTGAGGTCGCCGACCTTCGCCACGCCCGTGTCCAGCACGGCGATCTTGACGGCGTCCCCGGTGCTGGTCTCCCACGCGGCGGGCAGCCGCACCTGGTCGATCTCACGCTGGTGACCCGCGGTGTACATCGGGTCGTCCGGCGTCACGTCGGAGACCTTGCGCACGTGGTCCACCTCGACGTACGCCACGGCCGGGTCGCTGCGCAGAGCCGCGATCACCGTCGCGCTGCGCGCTGCGGACACCTCGATGGTGTGCGCGCGGAGACTGGCCATCGCCTGCCGGGCCGGGCCGGCGGTGTCGAGCGCCCGGACGCCCATGGTGGAGACGGTGCGCAGCGGGGCCGCGGTGTCGGCGCCCGCCTTCATGCCGACGATCAGCCGGACCGGCAGCTCCGCGGGCGGCTCGGCGGCCAGGGCCCAGGTGGTGACCCCGGTCATCGTCGCGACCAGCACGGCCGCCAGCGCCCCGACGGTCATCCGCCGCGTGACGTGCTTCATCTAGGACGTGCCTCCCCGTGTCCGACCGCCGTCGGCGGCAATCGCGGCGGTCAGCGTACGGCCGATCTTGCCCCGGTCGATGTCCCGTTCCACCACGCGAGATGCGCGCGGCGTTGAGCACGTGGTGAGCGTCCCCTACTGTTCCAGCATGCGGACTAACAGGCTCCTCTGGGCGGCGGCCGGCGTGGTGGTCGTGCTGCTGCTGGCCGGTGTCGGCGTCGTCGTGGCCCTGCGCGGTGGCACCGACGAGCCGGACCCGGTGGCCGCGCCCAGTGCGACGCCGTCGGTGCCGCCCACCTCCGCGAGCCCGGCACCACCCCCCGGCGCCGACATCACCGGCCCGCTCGACCTGCTGATCGTCGGCGTCGACACCCGCACGACGATCCCGGACTGGCAGCCGCACGCGGACGCCGTCATGCTGCTGCACGTCGATGCCGACCTGCAGCAGGGCTACCTCTACTCGCTGCCCCGGGACCTGCGGGTGGAAGTGCCGGCGTTCGCCAAGAACGGCTACGCCGGCGGACGGCGCAAGCTCACCGAGGCGATGAGCGAAGGCGCCAAGGTCAGGGGCACCGACAAGCCGAACGTGGCCCAGGGCTACGAACTGCTCGCCAAGACCGTCTCGAGGTACACCGGCATCAAGGAGTTCGACGCCGGCGCGGTGCTGACCTTCGCCGGGCTCAGCAGGCTCACCGACGCGCTCGGCGGCGTCACGCTCAAGATCGACCAGAAGGTCGTCTCCCAGCACCGCCGCCCGGACGGCAAGCTGCGCCCGTTGCGCTCCGGTGGCGGCGGCTACGTCGGCCCGCAGGCGACCTACCTGCCCGGCACCCGCAAGCTGGTCGGCTGGCAGGCCATCGACTACGCCCGCCAGCGGTACACCGCCGGCGGCGACTACACCCGCCAGCGGCACCAGCGGCAACTGATCAAGGCCCTGCTGGCCCAGGCCGAGGACGCCGGTCTGGCAACCGACCAGGCCAAACTGCAGGCGGTGCTGGCCGCGCTGGGCGACACGCTGGTCTTCTCCGGCGAGCGGACCCCGATCGAGTACGCGTACGCGCTGCGCGGTCTCACCCCGGGCAAGCTGACCCTGGTGGGCCTGCCCGGCGCCGGCGTCTACAACGGCGGTTACATCGGTGAGCAGCTCACCGCGACCGGCCGTGGCTTCCTGCGCGCGGTGGCGGCCGGGAAACCGGCGCCCTACCTGGCCGAGCAACCCGAACTGATCAGCAAGTAGGACGGCCGGCCGGGCTACGGCTGCGGCGGCTTCTGCGTGCCGAAGAGCCACGCCTCGAAGAGGTCCCCCAGGTCCTTGCCGGCGGCCCGCTCGGCGGCCGCGATGAAGTCCTCCGTCGTGGCGTTGCCGTCCCGGTGCTCGGCCGGCCACGACTTGAGCAGGGCGAAGAAAGCCGGGTCGCCGATCGTGCGGCGCAGGGCGTGCACGGTCATCGCGCCGCGCTGGTAGACGGCGTCGCCGAAGAGGCGGTCAGGGCCGGGATCGCCGGTCGGCACCGACCAGTCGAACCCCGCGTAGGCCCGGTCGAAGGACTGCTGGGCGGTCCGCTCGCCCTCGTGCTCCAGCCAGAGCCATTCCGCGTACGTGGCGAAGCCCTCGTTGAGCCAGATGTCCTGCCAGCGCGCCAGGGCGACGCTGTCGCCGTACCACTGGTGGGCCAGTTCGTGGACGACCACAGTGGTGTTCGGCCGCTCCGCGAAGAACGTGTTGCCGTAGACCGGGCGTGACTGGGTCTCCAGCGCGTACCCGACCCGGTCGTCGTCCAGGACCACCCCGCCGTTGGCGTCGAACGGGTACGGCCCGAACAGGTTGGCGAGGAAGTCGGTGACGGCGCCGGTGCGGGCCAGCGAACGGGCGGCGTTGCTGGTGGCGGGCAGGGACTCCGGCAGGGCGATGACCATCGGCCTGCCACCGTGGGTGGTGCTCTGCACCCGGTACTGCCCGATCACCACGAACGCCAGGTAGCTGGCCAGCGGCTTGCTCTCGGCCCAGCGCCAGGTGGTCCGGCCGGCGCTGGTGGCCCGCGCGCCCGGCACGCCGTTGCTCAGCACCTCGACCCCGGCCGGCACGGTCATGGCCAGCGTGAACGTGGCCTTGTCGGAGGGGTGGTCGTTGACCGGGAACCAGGTGCTGGCGGACTCCGGCTGGCCCAGCGCGAACGCACCGTCCTTGGTCCGCAGCCACCCGCCGACCCCGAGCGCCTGGTTGCTGAGCGGCTGCGGCTTGCCGCTGTACTCGACCACCACGGTGAAGGACCTGCCCTTGACGATCCCGGCCGCCGGGGTCACGACGAGCTCGTTGCCGTCGGCCCGGCTGGTGGCGGCCCGGCCGTCCACAGTGACCTTGCCCGCGACGAGACGGGCCAGGTCGAGGTGGAACGCCGACAGATCCTGGGTGGCGGTGGCCGTGATGGTCGCGGTCCCGCCGAGCTGCCCGGTGGCCGGTGCGTAGTCCAGCTTCAGGTCGTAGCCGGCGACGTCGTAGCCGCCGTTGCCGTACTTCGGGAAGTAGGCATCCCCGGCACCCTCGGCGCCGGGGGCGAAACTCGGCGGCGGCGAGGGACTAGGGGTGGGACGTGCCGTCTCGTCGTCGCCGCTGCACCCGGCCAAGACCAGCGCCGTCAGCACGGCGACGGCAGTTCGGGCCTTGTTCGCTCGCTGCATCACCGCACCGACGTTACGTGCCCCCTGCGAAAGCGCGGCGAAGCCGCGCGTGGGTGCGGGTCGGGAGCGCAGCGACGACCAAAGCCCGGCCACTCACGCACCTGGCAGGGAGCGCAGCGACCGGTGTCGGCGGGAGCGACGGTCGCACCACCCGCCGAGCTACGACCGGATTCAGCTCTTGATCGTGCTCGCGCCTCAGCGGTCCAGGACCAGGCCGACCTTCTGGAACTCCTTGACGTCGTGGTAGCCGCACTTGGCCATCGCCCGGCGCAGGCCGCCGAAGAGGTTCAGCTGGCCGTCGGGCCGGTCGGCCGGGCCGTACAGCAGTTCCTCGAGCGTGCCGTCCGGCTCACCGGCGATGCAGAAGCCGCCGCGCGGCAGGCTCGGGTGACTCGCCGCCGAGTGCCACCACGCGCCGCCGGCCGGGGCGCCGGCAGCCAGCGACAGCGGCTCGCCGAGCATGACCGCGTCGGCGCCGCAGCCGATCGCCTTGGCGATGTCACCGGAGGTCTGGATGCCGCCGTCGGCGATGAGGTGCACGTAGCGGCCACCGGTCTCGTCCAGGTAGTCCCGGCGCGCGGCCGCGGCGTCGGCGATGGCGCTGGCCATCGGGACACGGATGCCGAGCACCGTGTCCGTCGTGGACCACTCGTCGGCGCCGATCCCGACGATCACGCCGGCCGCGCCGGTGCGCATCAGGTGCAGGGCGGTCTTGTAGTCCGTGCAGCCGCCGACGATCACCGGGAGGTCGAGGTCGGCGATGAACTCCTTGAGGTTGAGCGGCTCGTCCGTCGTGGACACGTGCTCGGCGGAGACCAGGGTGCCCTGGATGACGAGCAGGTCGACACCGGCGTCGAGGATCACCGGGGCCAGCGCGAGCGTGTGCTGCGGCGACACCCGCACGGCCACGGTCACGCCACCCTCACGCATGGTGCGTACGCGCTCGGCGATCAGCTCGGGCCGGATCGGCTCGGAGTAGACCTCCTGCAGGCGCTTGGTCGCGTCCGCCTCCTCGTCGAGCCCGGCGAGCTCCTCGAGGATCTTGGTCGGGTCCTCGTAGCGGGTCCACAGCCCCTCGGCGTTCAGCACGCCCAGGCCGCCGAGGCGGCCCAGGGCGATCGCCGACTGCGGGCTCATCGTGGCGTCCGACGGGTGCGCGACGCAGGGGATCTTGAACGGGTACGCGTCGACCTTCCACTCGGTGGACACGTCGTCCACGTCGCGGGTCCGCCGGCTCGGGACGATGGCGATGTCGTCCAGGTGGTACCCGCGCTGGGCGGTCTTGCCGAGACCGATCTCCACCACGTCACGCATGTCGGAATACCTTCTTAAGGGAGTGGATCAGCGGGAGTGGTAGTTGGGAGCCTCGACGGTCATCTGGATGTCGTGCGGGTGGCTCTCCTTGAGACCCGCAGCGGTAATCCTGATGAGCTGGCCCTTGTCCTGCAAGTCCGGGATCGTCTCGGCGCCGACGTAACCCATGGCCGCGCGCAGGCCACCGATCAGCTGGTGCGCGACTCGGGAGAGCGGCCCACGGTACGGCACCTGACCCTCGACGCCTTCCGGCACCAGCTTGTCCTCGTTGACGTCCTGCTGGAAGTAGCGGTCCTTGGAGTAGGACTTCGCCTGGCCCCGGGACTGCATGGCGCCCAGCGAGCCCATCCCCCGGTACGTCTTGAACTGCTTGCCGTTGATGAAGATCAGGTCGCCGGGGCTCTCCTCGGAGCCGGCCAGCAGACCGCCGAGCATGACGGTGTCGGCGCCGGCCACGATGGCCTTGGCGATGTCACCGGAATACTGGATGCCGCCGTCGGCGATGACCGGGACGCCGGCCGGACGGCAGGCCCGGGAGGCCTCCATCACGGCGGTGATCTGCGGCACGCCGACACCCGCGACGATCCGGGTGGTGCAGATCGCGCCCGGGCCCACGCCCACCTTGACCGCGTCGGCGCCCGCGTCGACCAGCGCCTTGGCGCCCGCGTACGTCGCGATGTTGCCGCCCACGATGTCCGTGGTGGTGTCCTTCTTCAGCCGGGCGACCATCTCGAGCACCGCACGCTGGTGACCGTGCGCGGTGTCCACGATGACGACGTCGACCCCGGCGTCGATCAGGGCCCGGGCCCGCTTGTACGCGTCGTCGCCGACACCGACCGCGGCGGCGACCCGCAGCCGGCCCTGGGGGTCCTTGGCGGCGTTCGGATACTGCTCGCTCTTGGTGAAGTCCTTGACCGTGATCAGCCCGCGCAGCCGGCCGAAGTCGTCGACCAGCGGCAGCTTCTCGACCTTGTGCCGCTGCAGCAGGGCGAGCGCCTCGTCCTTGCTGACCCCCACCGGCGCGGAGATGAGCGGCATCTTGGTCATGACCTCGCGCACCTTGACGCCGTGGTCGGTGACGAAGCGCATGTCCCGGTTGGTGACGATGCCGACCAGCACACCCTCGGCGTCGACGACGGGCAGCCCGGAGATGCGGTAACGCCCGCAGAGGGCGTCGACCTCCCGCAGGGTGTCGTCGGGGCTGCAGGTGACCGGATTGGTGATCATGCCGGACTCGGACCGCTTGACCAGGTCGACCTGCGAGGCCTGGTCCTCGAGCGAGAGATTGCGGTGCAGCACGCCGATGCCGCCCTGCCGGGCCATGGCGATGGCCATCCGCGCCTCGGTGACCGTGTCCATGGCGCTGGAGAGCAGCGGGATGGAGAGCTCGACGTTGCGGGTCATCCGGGTGATCGTGTTGACCCGGCTCGGCACGACGTCGGACTCGCCGGGCTGCAGCAGCACGTCGTCGAAGGTGAGACCCAGGGGCACCGTGCGGGCGGACTCGTTATCCACTGATCATCCCTAGCAAGAGGCGGAGTGTTTCATCCTACCCATCCAGCTGAGGGGCTCTGAAGGGCGGACAGCGCGTGCGGGCCAGCACACACCGCCCCTGGATGGGTACGGTAGACACCGTGCAAGAAGAGCCGATCGACCCGTTCAACGGCGACCCCGCGGATCCGGCCGCCGGACTCGACGACCTCTCGGAGGACGCCGAGAACGACCCGCTGACCGAGGCCGAGCGGCAGGACGTCCTCGAGGACCTCTCCGACCTGGAGATCTACCAGGCGCTCCTGAGCCCGACGGGGATCCGCGGACTGGTGATCGAGTGCGAGGACTGCCACGAACCGCACTACTTCGACTGGGACCTGCTGCGGGGAAACCTGCGGCATCTGCTGAGCAGTGGAAGGCCCCGGGTGCACGAGCCGGCCTACGACCCGGACCCGGACCACTACGTGACGTGGGAGTACGCCCGGGGATACGCAGACGGCGTGCATGACACGTTGACCGAGGGCACGGACGACGAGCAGAGTTAAACGGCTCTGTTGAATGGCCTCGCTCCGCTCGGCTGGCACTCCGCCCCAAGGCGGTCGGTGTCGAGTGCACCAAAACAGGCCACGGCTCAGCTGAATGGCCTCGCTCCGCTCGGCTGGCACTCCGCCCCAAGGCGGTCGGTGTCGAGTGCACCAAAACAGGCCACGGCAAAGAGCGCCTAGCCTGTTTTGGCACCCTCGACACCGACGGGCGAAGTGCGACTTTGGTTGCGGTTACTACCTGGGCGGGGGAGTCGGCCGCGGTCTGACTCGGCCCGGTGAGACAAGCCGAGAGCAACAGCCGAGCCGGCCAGCCGGGCGGGATCACTAGCTGAGCCAGCGGTATAAGCAGCCCACCCGAATTGGCACGGGCGAACGGAACCGCGCGCTCGGCCGGGCCGAGCCCGACCCAGCTGGTTGCGACTCCGCTGGCGCCGGGTCGACTCAGTCTGCTCGAGCCGCTGTGGTCCGGCCCCACCATGTCGGCGATCTGCCCTCTATCGGCCTAGCCAATCGAGTCGCCGGTCCAGCGGGCCCAGCCCCCGATCGGCCCGGACCGGCCAAGTCGCCAGCCCGGCTTGATCAGGCCGAGCCGGCCAAGTCGCGAGTCCGACCCCGATCCACTCAGCCGGCCGAGCCGGCAGCCCGGCCCAACCGGCCGAAGTCGCCGGTCCGGCCCCGATCAATCCGGTCCGGCCCCGATCAATCCGGTCCGGCCCCGATCAATACAGCCGGCTAAGTCGCCGTCCAGCTTTATCAGCTCAGCCCGCCAGATTCGCCGGCTCTTCCCCGATCAACCCAGCCGGCCGAATCGCCGGTCCAGCTCCATCAGTACAGCCGACCAAGCCGCCGGTCCAGCTCGACCAGCCCAGCCGGCCAAATCACCGGTCCAGCTCGATCTGCGCAGCCGGTCCGTGTGGCCGGTCGGGGTGTGGCCGGACCGGCCCGGCCGCGAGTCGGTGGTTGCGCTCGGGCCGGGTCGGGCGGGCCTTTTTGCGGTCAGGTCAGGCGACCAGGCCGGCTCGGAAGCCTGCCGCTACCGCGTGGGCCCGGTCGCGTGCTCCCAGTTTGCGGAAGAGTCGCCGCGCGTGGGTTTTGACCGTGTCTTCCGAGACGAAGAGCTCGCGGCCGATCTCCGCGTTGCTCTTTCCGTCTGCCATGCCCCTCAGTACCTGCAGTTCGCGCTCGGTGAGCGTGAGTCGCCGGCCGGTCGGGGCGTCGGTTCGGCCGGTGTCGTTGCCCGGCCAGACCATCGGGCGGCCCGTTGCCGGGTCGATGTCTGATCCGTCGCCGCGCTGGGCCGGGACCATCGGTGAGTTCGGCAGCATCGCGGGGACGCCGGCCGCGTTCGGTGTGCCGGCCATGGCCAGCCCGTCGCGGTGCAGGCCGCGGGCTGTCGCCGAGTTGTTGTTGCGGCCCGCCCCGCCGACCGCGGCCGGTTGGGCGTTCGCGCCGTTGATCGGCATGCCCTGGGGGCGTACCGGTAGCAGGAGGAGCAGCAACGCCTTGGCGACCACACTGACCAGGTCGTGTTCGACGCCGCGGATGACGCCGCGGGCGCCGGCGGCTACGGCGGCCGCAGCGACCCGGGGGTCTTCGGCGCCGAAGAGGACGACCTGTGCCTGGGGGGCACGGGCGAGGACGCGACGGGTGAAACCGACGCTGTCGGGACGGGTCACGGCGGTGTCGGCCAGGACGACCTCGGCCGGCCTTTCAGCCAGTCGGATCATGGCCTCGGTCTCGCTGACCGCCGTCCGCACGACCCCGGTCATGCCGAGCCGGGCCGCGGTGGAGGCGACGGTCTGGGCCGCTAGTGGGGTTCGGACGCACACGAGGACGGTACGCACAGTGATCCTCCTTCTCTCTCAGAGGAGATCACGCAACGGCCGCAGCATTACGCGCTTTAGATGGAAAAAATAGGAAACATCGGTACGGCGTGCCGCACCGATGGGATACGGCCGACGAAGACATCGACAAGTCGTGTGTGACGAAGCCTGCACCGGGGTACACCGGCGGCAGGCCTGAGCCAGGCCCCTCATGACAACACTCCGCGGTGCCGCGCGGGAGGAGGGTGTTGATGTCGAACGTTCGCAGACTGCCCGGGCCCATCGCCGACCTTTGGGACTGGCAACGACTGGGCCTGTGCAGGGGGCGCGACAGCGCCCAGTTCTTCCACCCGGATGGTGAGCGTGGCTCGTCCCGCAACCGTCGTGAGGCCAAGGCCAAGACGATGTGCGGAGCCTGCCCGGTCCGGGCGGAGTGCGCTGCTCACGCGCTGGCTGTTCGTGAGCCGTACGGTGTCTGGGGAGGTTTCAGCGAAGCGGAGCGGCTGCGGCTGCTCGCGGTCGGCTGGGAGGACCTTGCCGATCGGACTCACGGGCGGGTCGACCTGGCTCGGCTCGAGGCCCGCCTGGGCCGGCCCCACAAGTCGACGGTACCGGCACAGCGGCAGGCACCGGCGGCCTGACGCCGGACCGAGCGCGGCATCACCACACATGTGACGACGCGGTTCCCTGCGGGGAGCCGCGTCGGCGTGTTCTCCGGCGTGTGAGCCTTGTCGGTGGACATACAAGCCACCGTATGAGCGAACTTGACCGTGTCGTCGGACCGAAAGTGCGGCTTTCGCGTGACTCGATTCAGCCGACCGTGACCTGCACGGAGTGCCACCCGGTGGCCCCGTCCGGCGCCGGCGGCGCGGGCGTGCTGGTCTGAGTCTGACCATCCTTGTCGGTTGCCCGGACCCGCAGAGTGTGCTCCCCCGCCGTGGCCGGCCACGAGTACGACCACTGCACCCACGTGTCGACCGAGACGACCGGGGCGAGCGTGGCAGCGGCCCACGGACCGTCGTCGACCTGCACCTCGACCTTGGTGATGCCGCGGTGCTGGGCCCACGCCACCCCGGCCACCGTGACCGGCCCCGCCTTGCGCTCGGCACCGTCACGCGGCGTGTCGATACGCGACTCGGTCTTGATCGGGCCGAGCGCCGACCAGCCCCGCGGCACCCAGTACGCGTCGAAGTCCGAGAACCGCGTCAGCTCGATCTCGGTGATCCACTTGCAGGCGGAGACGTAGCCGTACAGCCCCGGGACGACCATGCGCACCGGGAACCCGTGCCGCACGGGTAGCGGCTCACCGTTCATGCCGACCGCGAGCAGGGCGTCGCGCCCGTCCCGCAGCACGGCGGTGGGAGTGCCACAGTTCCACCCGTCGCTCGAACGCTGCACCACCTGGTCGGCGTCGGGCAGCGGCTGCGCCTCGTCGAGCAGGTCCTTGATCGGGGTGCCGAGCCACAGCGCGTTGCCGATCAGATCGCCGCCGACCTCGTTGGAGACGCAGGCGAGCGTGATGTACCGCTGCACCATCGGCCGCTGCAGCAGCTGCTCCCAGGTGATGGTGATCGGGTTGCGCACCATGCCGTGGATGCGCAGCTCCCAGGTCGAGGGGTCGACCTGCGGCAGATACAGCGCGGTGTCGATGCGGTAGAAGTTCTTGTTCGAGGTCACGTAGGGGGTCGCGCCGGCCACCTGGGCTCCGGCCGGAACGGGCGCGGCGGCCGAGGCGGCGGGGAGGACGACCGCGTTGCGGGCGGAGGTCACCGCGCGGCGGGAGGTCAACAGCCGGCCGCCCACGCCACCGACCGCGGCGATGCCGGCCGCGGTGCCGAGCCCGATGAGAAAGCGCCGACGGCCATCCTCCCGGTAGGCACTCGGCGAAGCGCCCACCGCAGCAGGCTCCGCCGAGACCGCTGCCCCCAGCAGATAGCGAAGAGCGAAGAACGCCGCCCCCGCACTGACCAGCGTCGGCAGCGCAGCCAGAAGACCGGCATCGTTGCGGGTCAGTGCGGCGACAACCCCGATCACCGCGAACAGCGCGATGCCCGTCGCCGCGACCGTCCGGCTGCGCAGAGCCAGCACGCCCAGCAGAGCGGCATAAACCGCCAGCAGGATCGCCGTGCCGGTGATCAGGGCGGTCTTGTCGTGCGTGCCGAAGATCGCGATCCCCGCGTCCTTGACCGGCGCGGGCACGTTGTTGACCACCACGCCGCCCACCGCGAACAGCGGCGACGACAGCGGACCGGTGAAGACGGCGACGAGCTCGGCGACGCCGAGTGCCACACCGGCCGCGGCGACCCCGGCCAGCGCGGCCCGCAAGGAGAGTTTCACGTCTCCATCCTCCACCCGGCGACGCCGCGCACCCGGGCCTGAGGTCTTACGTTTCGATGACGGCCGCCGACCGCAACGGCGGCAGGGCAGCCACCAGGTCGTCGAGCAGGGACACCGCACACCGCTCGGCGCGGGGCTCGGGCAGCTTGGGCACGCCCTCGGCCGGCAGTTCCCAGATCACCCGGCCCGGATCGAGGCGCTCCAGGGCCGCGTACCACTGCTGCAGAGGCTCCCGCAGCTGGACGTGCGCCGCGAAATTGCGCCGCCGCCGGGTCTCGTCCGTGTCGCGCCGGCGTTGCAGCGTCTCCACCTCCGGCAGCCCCACCAGCACCGCGTCGGCGAAGCCCAGCCGGCCGGCCCGGAACGCCTCCCGGGTCACCGTCAGCTCCCGGTCGAACTGCGCCCGCGGGGCCAGGCCGAGGGCCGCCATCCCCCACGCGTAGTGCAGCTTGACCGGGTCCGTGTCGCAGAACGCCACCCCGTCGGCGCGTTCCAGGTCGACGGCCTCGGCCCAGCGCCGCATGCTGACCCGGGCCCAGTGCCGGGCCAGCGCCACGGCGTCGGTGGGCTCCCGGCCGGTCGCGGCGTACTCGGCGACGTACCGGCCGACGTACCGCCGGCACCACGACGTCTTGCCCGCCGCGGTCGGCCCCTCCACCACCACGATCATCCGCGCCTCTTTCCCCGAATCCCGCATCACACACGACAAAGGGCGCGCCGCTGAAACGCGACGCGCCCTTTTACTCTGACGAATCAGAAAACCGGTCAGAAGCCCGGGCCGTGCTGGTGTCCGTGCCCGCCGTGGCTGTGGCCGTGGCCACCGCCGGCAGCGGCCGGCTCCTGCTCGGCCGGCTTCTCGACCACGAGGCTCTCCGTGGTGAGCAGCAGCGCCGCGATCGACACAGCGTTGGAGACCGCGTTGCGGGTCACCTTCACCGGGTCGATGATGCCGGCCGCGACCAGGTCGACGTACTCGTCGGTGGCCGCGTTGAGGCCGTGGCCCCAGCCGAGCTCGGCGGACTTGCCCACCACGACGTAACCGTCGTGGCCGGCGTTCTGCGCGATCCAGCGCAGCGGCTCCTTCAGCGACTTGCGGACGATCTGCACGCCGATCGCCTCCTCGCCGGTGAGGCCGAGGTTGTCGTCGAGCACCGAGGCGATCTGCGCCAGGGCGGCGCCGCCGCCGGGGACGGTGCCCTCCTCGACCGCAGCCTTGGTCGCCGCGATGGCGTCCTCGATGCGGTGCTTGCGCTCCTTCATCTCGACCTCGGTCGCGGCGCCGACCTTGATGACGGCGATGCCACCGGAGAGCTTGGCCAGCCGCTCCGAGAGCTTCTCGCGGTCCCAGTCGGAGTCCGAGGCCTCGATCTCCTTGCGGATCTGCGCGACCCGGTCGTCGATCTCGGCCTTACGGCCGCCACCGTCGACGATGGTCGTGTTCTCCTTGTCGACCACGACGCGCCGGGCGGTGCCCAGCATGTCGAGGGTGACCTGGTCCAGCTTGTAGCCGAGCTCGGGGGCGATGAGCTCGCCACCGGTCGCGATGGCCAGGTCCTGCAGCATCGCCTTGCGGCGGTCCCCGAAACCGGGGGCCTTCACGGCGGCGACCTTGAAGGTCTTGCGCAGGGCGTTCACCACGAGCGTGCTCAGCGCCTGGCCGTCGACGTCCTCGGCCACGATGAGCAGCGGCTTGCCACCCTGCAGGACCTTCTCCAGCAGCGGCAGCATCTCCTCGACGCTGGAGATCTTCTGGGTCGTGATGAGCAGGTACGCGTCCTCGAGGACGGCCTCCTGCGACTCGGCGTCGGTCACGAAGTTCGGGGAGATGAAGCCCTTGTCGAACTGCAGGCCCTCGGTGACGTCGAGCTCGGTGCTGAGCGCGGAGCCCTCCTCGACGGTGATGACACCGTCGCGGCCGACCCGGTCCATGGCCTCGGCGATGAGCTCGCCGATGGTGGCGTCCTGGGCCGAGATGGTGGCCACGTTCGCGATCGCCTTGTGGTCGGCGACCTCGACGGCCTTCTCCAGCAGGGCCTTGGAGACGGCCTCGGCGGCCAGGTCCATGCCGCGCTTGAGGGCGATCGGGTTGGCGCCCGCGGTCACGTTGCGCAGGCCTTCCTTGACCAGCGCCTGGGCGAGCACGGTGGCCGTGGTGGTCCCGTCGCCGGCGACGTCGTTGGTCTTGGTCGCCACCTCCTTGACCAGCTGGGCACCGAGGTTCTCGTACGGGTCGGTGAGCTCGATCTCCTTGGCGATGGTGACACCGTCGTTGGTGATCGTGGGAGCGCCGAACTTCTTGTCGAGGACGACGTTGCGGCCGCGCGGCCCGAGGGTGACCTTGACCGTGTCGGCGAGCGTGTTGACGCCGTGCTCCAGCAGGTGCCGGGCGTCGTCAGAGAAACTGAGGATCTTCGCCATTTATGGTCCCTTCAACGCACCGGCGCCCTGGACCGGAGAGCCGGGCCAGGGCGGTCAGCACTGTCGGTTAGGTCTTACTTCTCGATGACCGCGAGGACGTCGCGGGCGGAGAGCACCAGGTACTCCTCGCCGGCGTACTTGACCTCGGTGCCGCCGTACTTCGAGTACAGAACGGTGTCGCCGACCTGCACGTCGATCGGAACGCGGTTGCCCTTGTCGTCGATCCGGCCGGGGCCGACTGCGAGGACGGTGCCCTCCTGCGGCTTCTCCTTGGCGGTGTCGGGGATCACGATGCCCGACGCCGTCGTGGTCTCGGCCTCGTTCGCCTGGACCACGATGCGGTCCTCGAGCGGCTTGATCGCAACCTTTGTCGCGGTAGTCACGGGCATACCCTCCTGGGTACAGGTGTTGTCGCCGGCCAGTGGACAGGCCGGGCTGATGCCTCATGCCACCGGGCGGGGCCGTCGTCGCGGGTGCCGGTCCGCCTGGTGCAGGCGCGCATCCCGGATGGGGCGCGCGCTGGCACCCTCAGGTTGAGAGTGCTAATCGGAGATTATGCCGGAACTAGCACTCCGTCAACCAGAGTGCCAGCACATCACCTCCTAGCAGAATGACTCGCCGTGGACCTCGAACTGCTCGCCGCCCTGCGTACCGCCGAAGGGTCTGCCGCTCTGGCGGCCGCCGCCGACGTCGCCGGCGGCGAGCCGCTGGCCGCGGCCACCGCCCTGCGGGCCCGCGGCGTCTCCCCCGATCTGGCCTCCGCCGCCCTGACCCAGACCGACCTGCGTCGGCGCGGTTCGGCCAAGTTCGGCGCCGCCGCGGCCGCGATGCTTTTCACCCGGCCGGGTCTGGAGCAGGCGACCCGGGCGGTGGTCGCCGACCGGCGGGCCGCCCGGCTGGCCGCCGCCGGGGTACGCAGCCTGGCCGACCTGGGGTGCGGCCTGGGCTCGGACGCGCTGGCCGCGGCGCGCCGCGGCATCCGGGTGCACGCGGTGGACGCGGATCCGCTCACCGCCGCCCTGGCCGCCGCCAACGCCGAGGCCGCCGGGCTCGCCCACCTGGTCACCGTGGAGTGCGCGGACGCGACGACCGTGCCGGTGGAGCAGTTCGACGCGGTCTTCGCCGATCCGGCCCGGCGGCGGGCCGGGCGGGGCCGGGTGATGGATCCGCGGTCCTGGTCCCCTTCCTGGGACTTCATCGCCACGCTGCCCGCCCGCGTGCCCCGCACGGTCCTCAAGCTGGCCCCCGGCATCGACCACGCGTTGCTGCCGGCCGGCGCCGAGGGCGAGTGGGTGAGCGTCGACGGCGACCTGGTGGAGGCCGCATTCTGGTGCGGGCCGCTCGCGGAGTGCGCCCGGCGGGCCGTGCTGCTGCCCGGCGGGGCCGAGCTGACCGGCTCGGGCGTCGAGGCCGCGCCGGTCGGGCCGGTCGGTGCCTTCCTGTACGACCCGGACCCGGCCGTGGTCCGCTCGCATCTGGTGGCCGAGTTCGCCGCGTCGGTCGGGGGCCGGATCGCCGACCCGGAGATCGCGTACGTCTACACCGATGCGGCCGTCGACACCGGGTTCGGCCGGCGGCTCGAGATCACCGACGTGCTGCCGTTCTCCCTGAAGCGGCTGCGGACCCTGCTGCGCGACCGCGGCATCGGCCGGCTGGAGATCCGCAAGCGTGGTTCGGCGCTCGAGCCGGAGCAGTTGCGCAAGGATCTGCGGCTCAGCGGGAGTGCGGGGGCCTCGCTGGTGCTGACCCGGGTGGCGGGGGCGCCGGCCGTGCTGCTCTGCCGCTAGCCTGCTTGATCGTGGCGAAGAAGGCTGCCGGCACCCCGGCCACCGTGCTGCTCACCGCGCAGGAAGTGGCGCACGGGCTGCATCCGTACGATGTCTCGCCGGACGCCCCGAACTACGGCGCCCTCGTCGCCGAGGCCCTCGGTGTTGCTCCGGCCCTGCTCTTCAAGACGCTGATCGCCGAGGTCGACGGCGGGCTGACCGTGGCCGTCGTACCGGTGACCGGCGATCTTGATCTCAAGGCGCTGGCCGCCGCGGCCGGCGGCAAGCGCGCCGCCCTGGCCGACCGGGCGGCCGCCGAGCGCAGCAGCGGTTATGTCCGCGGCGGCATCAGCCCCCTGGGCCAGCGCAAACGCCTGCCCACGGTGATCGACGACTCGGCGCTCGGGCTGGAGCTGATGTACGTCTCCGCCGGGCGCCGCGGCCTGCAGGTCTCGCTCGCCCCGGCCGACCTGATCCGGCTCACCGGCGCCACGACCGCGCAGATCCGGACGTAGGACCACTGCCGTTACGACACCGTTACGACTCGTCAGGGACCTTTCTCCTGAGATCCGGCAAATCGGACCCTCCCAGTGACCTAGCGTCACCAACAGGAATCCGAAGCAAGGTCCGGATTGATCCGAAGGGACTCGAGGAATGCGTAAGGGAATGTTCGCCCTGGCCGCGGCTGGCCTGCTGGCCACCGGCAGCATGGCTGCGTGCGGTGACGACAGCGGCAGCGACTCCGGCAGCACCGGCGGCGCGGCCGTCGGCAAGGTGGGCGTCATCCTGCCGGACACTGCCAGCTCCCAGCGGTGGGGCACCGACGACCCCAAGTTCCTGAAGGCGGCGTTCGACGCGGCCGGCGTGGCGGTGGACATCCAGAACGCCCAGGGCGACAAGAGCCAGTTCCAGACGATCGCCGACGGCATGATCTCCAGCGGCGTCAAGGTGCTGATGATCGTCAACCTGGACTCCGGCACCGGCAAGGCCGTGCTGGACAAGGCCAAGGCGGCCGGCATCGCGACCATCGACTACGACCGGCTGACCCTCAACGGCGGTGCGAACTACTACGTGTCGTTCGACAACGTGGCGGTCGGCAAGTTGCAGGGCGAGGGCCTGGTCAAGTGCCTGACCGACATGAAGGCCAGCAAGCCCGTCGTGGCCGAGCTGAACGGCTCCCCGACCGACAACAACGCCACCCTGTTCAAGGAGGGCTACGACTCCGTCCTCAAGCCCAAGTACGACGCGGGCGAGTACGTGAAGGGCCCGGACCAGTCCGTGCCGGACTGGGACAACGCGCAGGCCGGCACCATCTTCGAGCAGATGCTGACCGAGAAGAAGGACATCAAGGGTGTGCTGGCGGCCAACGACGGCCTCGGCAACGCGGTCATCTCGGTGCTGAAGAAGAACAAGCTGAACGGCAAGGTCCCGGTCACCGGCCAGGACGCCACGGTGCAGGGTCTGCAGAACATCCTCGCGGGTGACCAGTGCATGACGGTCTACAAGGCCATCAAGCAGGAGGCCGACGCGGCCGCCGACCTCGCCATCTCGCTCGCCAAGGGCCAGAAGAAGGACGTCGCCCAGACGATCACCGACCCGGAGTCGAAGGCGGCCGTGCCGTCGGTGCTGCTGCCCCCGAAGTCGATCTTCAAGGACAGCGTGAAGGACGTCGTGGCGGACGGCTTCGTCACCAAGGAACAGCTGTGCACCGGCGACTTCGCCAAGCTCTGCACGGACAACGGCGTCAGCTGACCCCACCTCGGGCCCGACGGCGCCGTCCATGCCCTGCCCGGGCGTGGGCGGCGCCGCATCGACTGAAGGAGAAACACCCGTGGCCGCGACACCTCTTCTGGAGCTGCGCGGGATCGACAAGAGCTTCGGTCCCGTCCAGGTCCTGCACGATGTCGGACTGAGTGTGTATCCGGGGGAGGTGACCGCGCTCGTCGGTGACAACGGTGCCGGT
>NZ_BOQL01000006.1 GCF_018332655.1 Actinoplanes auranticolor
ACAAGGGTGCACCAATGAGCGAGCTCGCGAGCGAATCATCAACTCTGCGCCCGACGAATGTCATCGCCGGAGCGCCAGCGGAGGCGATGGCATGAGCGCCCTGCGGGCGGTCACCCGGGCGGAGCTGACGAAGATCACCACGCTCCGCGCCGGCTGGCTGGTGCTGGGGGCCATCCTGGCCCTGCAGGTCCTGGTGGAGGCCCAGGTGGTGGGGCTCACCGCCGACGCGGTCGCGAAGATCACGCCGGACGGGACCATCGAGATCTTCCTGGGCCGGCCGGAACCGGCGCGGGCGGCCCTGCTCGAGTTCATCCGCGCGTCCTCGCTGCAGATGAGCGTGTTCCTGCCGGTCCTGGCGGCGGTCATCGCCGGACAGGAGTTCCGCGGCGGGCAGCTGAGGGCGAGCCTGCTCGCGGTGCCCCGGCGGGGCCGGCTGCTCGCGGCCAAGCTGGTGGCGGCGGCCGGGTACCTCACCCTGGCGGCGGTGCTGATCGCCGCGATCAGCACCGGGTTCAGCCATCTGGGCGTCCGGGAGTGGGATCCGGGGCTGCCGGTCAGCGGCGACGCGCTGCTGGGCCAGGCCGGGTTCATCCTGTACGCGGTCCTGCTCGGCGTGAGCACGTACGCGATCGCCGTCATCGCCCGCAGCACCCTGGCGGCCATCGGGGTCAGCCTCGCGCTGATCACCGTGACGATGACGCAGGTGCTGGCCGGCGCGCCGGGCCTGGACGCGCTGTTCCCGGTCAGCGCTGGCCGGAACCTGCTGCTCAACCCGGAGACCAGCGATCTCACGTCGGGTCCAGGGCAGGCCGTCCTCGTCCTGGTGGGCTGGGCGGTGGTGACCTCGCTGCTCGCCGGCCTCACCCTCGTACAGCGGGACGCCCGGTGACCGGCGCCGCCCCGATCGGGTTCGGTGACCTGCTCGCCGCCGAGCTCATCAAGATCCGTACGCTGCCGGCGATCCGGATCGCGCTGGCCGGCACGCTGCTCGCCAACGGTGTGCTCGGCATCCTGGCCGCGACGGATGCCGTCCGCGTCGCCGGTCCGGACGGCCCGGTCCCGATCACCCGGCTCGGGGGCCCGCTGCTGGCCCCGGTCTACGTCTTCGTCGCGATCGCCGTCTTCGCCGCCGGCAGCGAGTTCCGGGGCGGGCAGGTCCGGGTGAGCCTGCTCGCCGTGCCACGCCGGGCCCGGCTGTTCGCCGCCAAGTCCACGGTGTGCGCGCTGGTCAGCGTCCTCGCCGCCGTCCTCGTCGCGGTCCCGTTCCCGCACGCCGCGACGGGTACGGCCTTCCCCGCGCTCGTGACCGCGTATCTGCTGCTGGCGCTGGTCGGCTACGGCTTCGCTGTCATCGCGAGGACCGTGGTGATCCCGCTCGCCGTGCTGTCCGCCGCGGCCCTGCTGGTCGCCCCGATGCTCCGCGGCGTGCTCCCGGACCTGGTGAGGTACCTGCCGCACGACGCGGCCCTCAGCCTGGCCGGCCTGCCGGGCGGTCCGGAAGCCCTGGGCCGCGCCGGCGGCCTGCTCGTGCTCCTGTCCTGGGCCGCCGCGTGCGTCGCGGCGGCCGGGCTGGTCTTCGTCCGTCGCGACGCTTAGGAGACGGTGATGCCGGAAACCAAGCGGCGGCGGTGGTTGTGGCGCACAGCCGCCGCGCTCGCCGTCATCCTGGTCGCGGCCGTGGCAGCGCTCGTGGTGCTGTACCCGATCGCCGTCGCGGCAGCCTGCCCCGGCTGCCACGGGCTGCGCCGGGCCGGACCGGACGTGTACGTCGACGGCGATGCGACGCCGGAGCAGCGGCGTCAGGTGGTGGGCATGATCGCCGCGGCGAGACAGCGCGTCAGCGACTACCTCGGTGCGACGCGCAGCCGTCCCCGGGTCCTGGTCTGTCTCAGCGCCGGCTGCTATCAGCGCATCGGTGGTGGTGGCGAGAAGGGGCAGGCCCTGCGGGACCGGGCTCTCGCGCTGTCCCCGGGCGGCGCCGACGTGGTGATCGCCACTCACGAGCTGACCCACGCGGAGCTGTACCGGCGGCTGGGCGGCCGCTACGACGAGGTGCCCCGCTGGTTCCACGAGGGGATCGCGGTCCTGGTCTCCAACGACCCGCGTTACCTGACCGCGAAGCCGCCGGGTGAGCGCTGCCCGATCGACTACGCCCGGGCGCTGGCAGCCGTCCGCGCGGGTGCGGCGCCCTCGACGGACTTCTACCGTGACAGTGCCTGCGTGGTGGACCGGTGGACCGCCGCGCACGGCGGGGCCGAGGCCGTGCTCGATCTCGTCCGCCGCCTGCAGGCGGGGGAGTCGTTCGATTCCGTGGTGGTCCCCTGAACGACCCGGCGATGGCCGGTATATGCCGGAGACCTTCCACCGACCACCAGATCGCGATCAGCTACGGCGGTCCGGCCGACCCGGGTGCCATCCATGCCCGCCGGGCCAGCGAAAAACTCGATGCGCTCCTGGCCGGGCCCAACGACTGACCCATACTGATCAAGATTCGGCACTGATCGTCCAGACCTGGCGAGAGGCTCCGCTGCCCGAAAAGCCCGGGAGCATGCTGTCGTGCAGGCGGGCCGCGAGTCGGCCGTCCACTCCGGACACGTTGCACAGAGCCAGCCAGGCGGCCCCCAGGGCCGGGTCGTAGGCGGTGGCCACCGGGCCGGGCAGGGCCGCGAGCACGGCCTCCCGGACGGGCGTGTCCCCGGTGAGCAGGCCGCCGGCCAGCACGACCGGACCGTCCAGGGGTCCCAGCTCGCCCAGGGTGGTGACGAGCCGGATGCCGGCCTCGGCGGTCAGCCGCCCGGCCAGGGTGTCACCGGCCCGGGCCGCGGCGCAGACCAGCGGAGCGAGCCGGGCGAACGCCGGAGGCGGCTGCCGCCCGGCCCAGTGCACCAGGGCATCCCGAGAGTTCACGCCGGCGTGAGCCGCCACGACGGCGGCGAGCCCGGCCGGGGTTGATCCGGCCCAGTCGCGTGCCGCCGCGCGGACGGCCTGCAGGCCCAGCCACAGGCCCGAGCCCTCGTCGCCGAGCAGCCAGCCCAGCCCGTCCGCGGTGCCGGTGATCCGCCGGTGCTCCAGGCGGGCCGCGACCGCGCCGGTGCCCGCGATGAGCACCGCGCCCGAGGGTGCCGCCGTGCCCGCGGCGAAGGCGGTGACCGCGTCGCCGACGACGGAGACCGGGCAGCTCAGGCCGCTCGACCGCCACTGGTCGGCGAACGTCTCGGACACCCGGGGGTCGTCCAGAGCGCTCACTCCGGCGACGCCTACGGCACCCGCGATCACGGCGTCCGGATCGTGGCCGCGCAGGGCGGCCCGGACCGCCGTACCGATGGCCCGGGCGGCGGCTGCGCCGGACGCCGCGGGGTTGCCCGGGCCGGCCGACCCGCGGCCCAGCACGGCGCCTTCCGTGGTGGCGACGACGGCGCGCGACGCCGTCCCGCCGGCGTCGACTCCCAGCACCAGCTTCACGCATCAGATCGAAACATAGAAAGTTTTTGTTGACCAGAAGCCACAGTGGTCGTAATTTTCATCGACACAGGACATCGATGAAAACGAGGATCGACACAATGGGGATCGGGTGACGGGCGAGAGCGGCGGGCTGCTGGTGCGGCTGCGCATCGAGGGGCCCAGCATGCCGGAGGCGCTGGCGAGGATCGCCGAGACCATCCTGGCCGATCCGGAGACGGCCGCGCACGCGAGCATCGTGGACCTGGCCGAGCGGTCCGGCACCTCGACCGCCACGGTCACCCGGTTCAGCCGGGCGCTCGGCTTCAAGGGCTACGCGAACCTGCGGGTCGCCGTGGCCACCGAGACCGGCCGGGCCGAGCAGGCCCGCTGGGAGACCGACATCAGCGGGGACATCACCCCCGACGACCAGCTCGACAAGGTGCTGGACATGATCACCGCGGCCGACACCCGGGCCATCCAGGCGACCGCGTCCGGTCTGGACACCGCGGCCGTCGAGCGGGTCGCGGCGGCGATCGCCACCGCCGGGCGGGTGGAGATCTTCGGGCTGGGCAGCAGCGGTACGGCGGGCAGCGAGATGGCCTTCCGGCTGGAGCGCATCCGGGTCCCGGTGCGCTACCGGGCCGACACGCACACCGCTCTGACCAACGCCGCCCTGCTCGGCCCCGGTGACGTGGCGATCGCGCTGTCGCACTCCGGCCGCACCCGCGAGGCCATCGAGACGCTGGCCGAGGCGGCCGACCACGGCGCGCTGACCGTCGCGGTGACCTCGTTCGCCCGGTCGCCGCTGGCCGAGGTGGCCGACGTCGCGTTCGTGACCTCGGTGCACGAGACCACCTTCCGGCTCGCGGCGCTGTCCGCCCTGCACTCCCAGCTGCTGATCCTCGACCTGATCTACGTCGCCGTGGCCCAGCGCACCTACGAGCGCACCGCCGAGGCCCTCGAGCTCACCGTGCGGGCCGTCGACGCCCACCGGGTGCCCGAGCCCCACACCAACCGCAAGCGAGCACGGAGGGACAAGCCGCTGTGACGATCACAAGCGCCGCCTACGCCGAGGTCATCGCCGAGGCCATCACCCGGGTCGGGAGCAGCCAGCGCGACGCGGTGGCCCGGGCCGCCGACCTGCTGACCGCGACCCTGCGCTCCGGCGGGGTGATCCAGGCCTTCGGGTGCGGGCACTCCGAGGCGCTCGCCATGGAGATCGCCGGGCGCGCCGGCGGCCTGGTGCCGACCAACAAGATCGCGCTGCGCGACATCGTCCTGTACGGCGGCGAGCCCGCCGGCGTGCTCACCGACCCGCAGCTGGAGCGCACGCCCAGCGTCGCCCACCGGCTCTACGACCTGGCCCCGATCAAGCCCGACGACACCTTCGTCATCGCCAGCAACTCCGGCGTCAACGGCGCCGTGGTGGAGATGGCGCAGCTGGTCAAGCAGCGCGGGCACGCGTTGATCGCGATCACCTCGCGCGAGCACTCGGCCCGGGTGGACTCCCGGCACGACAGCGGGCTCAAGCTCGCCGACCTCGCCGACGTCGTGCTCGACAACGGCGCCCCCTACGGCGACGCGGCGCTGCCCTACAGCGCGGGCGCCGGCATCGCCGGGGCGGTGGGTGCCGTCTCCTCGATCACCGCCGCCCTGCTGGCCCAGCAGATGGTCACCGAGGTCGTGGCCCGCCTGCTGGCGCTCGGCATCACCCCGCCGGTCTACCTCTCCGACAACGTGCCGGGCGGGCGGGAGCACAACAAGGAGCTCGAAGCGCGGTACGCCGGGCGCATCCGGCGTACCGCTTAGGGAAGAAGGCCCAGCTGATGAACCGCCCACCCCTGGCCGAACCGTACCCCACCAGACGCACGCTGCTGCGCACGGCGCTGGCCGCCGGCGTCGCGGCGCCGCTGCTCAGCGGCTGCGTGACCGGTGGCGGCGACGACGCCGACCCGGCCGCCGGCAACACCGGCGCCAAGAGCGCCGACAATCCCCTCGGGGTCAAGGCCGAGACCCCGCTCGAGGTGGTGATCTTCAAGGGCGGGTACGGCGACGAGTACGCCAAACACGCCGGCACCCTCTACACCCGCAAGTACCCGGGCGCGAAGATCGACCACCAGGGCCTGCAGAAGATCGGTGAGGCCCTGCAGCCCCGGTTCGTGGCCAACACCCCGCCGGACGTCGTCGACAACACCGGCGCCAGCCGGCTGGACATCGCGACGCTGGTGGCCGCGAAGCAGGTCACCGACCTGAGTGCGTTGCTCGACGCGCCGTCCTTCGACGATCCGGCCGTGAAGGTGCGCGACACCCTGCTGCCCGGTGTGATCGAGGACGGCACGTTCGGGCAGACGCCACTGACCCTGAACTTCACCTACACCGTCTGGGGGCTCTGGTACTCCAAGTCGCTGTTCGCGGCGAAGGGGTGGGCGTACCCGAAGACGTGGGACGAGATGCTGGCGCTGTGCGCGACCATCAAGGCGGCGGGCATCGCGCCTTGGACGTACCAGGGCAAGTACCCGGAGTACATCAACGACCCGCTGCTCAGCATGGCCGCCAAGACCGGCGGGCTCGCGCTGGTCAGGGCCGTGGACAACCTGGAGCCCAACGCCTGGAAGGCGCCCGGGCTGATCAGTGCCGCCGAGGCGTTCGCCGAGCTGGCCGGCAAGGGCTATCTCATGGCCGGCTCGGAGGCGCTGACCCACACCGAGGCGCAGGCCGCCTGGTCCAACGGCAAGGCCGCGTTCATCCCGTGCGGCTCCTGGCTGGAGAGCGAGCAGAAGGACGTCACTCCGCCGGGCTTCGACATGGTGATGGGGACGGTGCCGTCGCGCACGGCGGGCGACCAGCTCAAGGCGACCGCGGTGCAGGCCGCCAGCAGCGAGTCGTTCCTGGTGCCGGCCAAGGCGAAGAACCCCGCCGGTGGCATGGAGTACCTGCGGATCCTGTTCTCCAAGCAGTCCGCCAAGGCGTTCGCGTCCACGGCCGGCACGCTGCCCGCGGTGGCCGGGGCGACCGACGGGCTGACCCTGAGCAGCGGGCTGGGCTCGGTCCGCGACGCGGTCACCGCGGCCGGCGCCGAGACCTTCACCTACCGCTTCCGCACCTGGTACGCCCCGCTGGCCAAGGCCCTCGACGACGCCACCGGTGAGCTGGTGAACAAGCGCATCACGGCGGCGGAGTGGGCGCAGCGGGTGCAGAAGGCGGCGGACGCGATCGCCAAGGACTCCTCGGTGCAGAAGTACACCCGCTGATGCGGCACGGTCGGTGGCGGTTCCTGGCCGGCGCGCTGGTGCCCGCGCTGGTGCTGCACGTGGTCTTCGTGCTGTCGCCGTACGCGCAGGCCTTCTACCTGTCGCTGACCGACTGGACCGGCGTGGCCGGCGAGGCGCACTTCGTCGGGGCGCGCAACTACGCCCGCCTCGGCGGGGACTCGCTGTTCCTGGACGCGGTGCGCAACAACGCGGTGATGCTGGTGGTGGTCCCGCTGGTCACCATCGGGATCGGACTGTTCCTGGCCAGCATGATGCACCTCGGCGGGCGGGGCGGGCGGCGCGGCATCGCGGGCTCGGGCGCGTACCAGATCGTGTACTTCTTCCCGCAGTTGTTGTCGCTCGTGGTCATCGCGGTGCTGTGGGGTTTCGTCTACAACCCGAACACCGGACTGCTGAACGGGGGATTGCGTGCGATCGGGCTCGGCGGCCTGGCCCAGAGCTGGCTGGCGTCGCCGGCACTGGCCCTGATCGCCGTGATGGCGGTCCTGGTCTGGTCGTCGGTCGGTTTCTACGTGGTGCTGTTCAGCGCGGCGATCGACGGCATCCCGCGGGAGCTGTTCGAGGCGGCGCTGCTGGACGGGGCCGGCGGCTGGGCGACGTTCCGGAAGGTGACGTTGCCGCTGGTCCGCGAGACCGTGCAGGTGGCGTTCGTGTACCTCGGTATCGCCGCGCTGGACGCCTTCGCGGTCGTGCAGGTGATGACGGTCGGGCCGGGCGGGCCGGACGGCGCCACCGAGGTCATCGGGCTCTCGCTCTACCGCAACGCGTTCACCTACGGCAAGTTCGGCTACGCCTCGGCCATGGGCGTCGCGCTGTTCTTCGCCACCCTGACGCTGGCCGTGCTGGCGTTGCGGGCCGGTCGCAAGGAGAGGCTGGAGCTGGCATGACGCTCGTGGACGAACGGCCCGCTGTGTCCGTACCGCCGGCTGCCGCGCGCCGGCCGAGGCGTTCCTACGCGGTGTTCCCGGTGCACCTGGCCATGCTCGCCTGGGCGGTGGTCACCGCGCTGCCGCTGCTGTGGGCGGTGGTCAGCTCGTTCAAGACCGACACCGAGATCCTCAACGAACCGTGGTCGCTGCCGGCCTCCCCGCAGCCGGGCAACTGGGTGCGGGCCTGGACCGAGGCCAACATCGGCCGCTACTTCCTCAACAGTCTGATCGTGGTGGGCGGGGCGCTGCTGCTGACCATGCTGCTCGGCTCGCTGGTCGCCTACGCGCTGGCCCGGTACGAGTTCCGGGGCAACCGGTTCATCTACTACACCTTCGTCGCGGCCATGTTCTTCCCGGTGTTCCTGGCCCTGGTGCCGCTGTTCTTCGTGGTGCAGCGGCTGGGACTGCTGGGCACGTACCCCGGTCTGATCCTGGTCTATGCGGCGTACGCCGTGCCTTTCACGGTCTTCTTCCTGCACTCGTTCTTCCGCACGCTGCCCGGTGAGGTGGCGGAGGCGGCGTTCATCGACGGCTGCTCGCACGGCGCGGTCTTCTTCCGCGTCATGCTGCCGATGGCCCGGCCGGGCCTGGTCGCCGTCGGCATCTTCAATTTCCTCGGGCTCTGGAACCAGTACCTGCTCCCGCTGGTCCTCAATCCCGACCCGGACCGGTACGTCCTGGCGCAGGGTCTGGCCGCCCTGTCGGTCAGCCAGGGGTACCGCAGTGACTGGAGCGGTCTGTTCGCCGGCCTGACCATCGCCATGCTGCCGGTACTGATCGCCTACGTCGCGTTCCAACGGCACATCCGCGCCGGTATGACCGCCGGCGCGGTCAAGTAGGTCCCCTCACCCCCCATTTCGGAGGACCCCCATGTCCAGATTCCTAGGGCTGCTGGGTGTGACGACGCTGCTGAGCTCCCTGGCCGTCTTCACCCACGCCGCCGGCGCCTCCGCCGCCGACTGCGGTTACCTGTTCGACGACTTCTCCTACAGCTCGGCCGGTGACAGCTCGCTGACCGCGAACGGCTGGACCCCGCGCAGCTACGCCGGCGGACCGGGCGTGCCGGGGGCGACGTGGTCGCCGAGCAGCATCACCTTCCCCACCGAGGGCGGGCAGAAGGTCATGCAGCTCACCGCCTCGACGGACGGCACCGGCGCCGGCACCAACCACGCCGAGCTCTACAGCACCCAGAAGCGCTACCTGGAGGGCACGTACGCCAGCCGGGTCCGCTTCACCGACACCCCCACGGCCGGCAACGACGGCGACCACATCAACCAGACGTTCTTCACGATCAGCCCGCTCAACGGCGACATGGACCCGACGTACAGCGAGCTGGACATCTCCGAGTACCTGCCCAACGGCGGGTGGGGCGAGACCGGCCCGATCAACTACCAGACCAGCTGGTACACCTACCGGGCCGAGCCGTGGTTCGCCGACAACATGCACACCGAGCAGCGTTCCAGCCTCAACGGCTGGCACGACCTGGTGGCCACGGTGGCCGACGGGCACATCCGGTACTACATCGACGGTGTGCTGGTGGGCGACCACTCGGGCAAGTACTACCCGCGGCAGACCATGACGATCAACTGGAATCTGTGGTTCATCGACACGGCGGCGCACACGGGCGGGCGCAGCACGTACATCCAGCAGGTGGACTGGGTGCTGTTCGCCAAGAACCAAGCGCTGACGCCGGCCGAGGTGACCGCGCGGACCGCGGGCTACCGCTCGGCCGGCGCCACGTTCGCCGACACCGTGGACACCACCGGCGGCTGCACCCCGCCGACCACGCCACCGACGACCCCGCCGACCAGCCCGCCGACCACGCCGCCTTCTCAGGGCGACTGCACGTCGGCCCCGGACTGGGCTTTCGGGACGGCGTACCAGGGTGGTCAGACCGTCAAGCACGAGAAGAGCCGGAACGGCGACCCGGGCGGCCCGCCCTCGGGTGAGGGCAAGCACCTGTGGAAGGCCCGGTACTGGACGCAGGGCTCGGAGCCCGGCTGGACGCAGCAGTGGCAGGATCTCGGTCGCTGCTGATCCGCGGCACGGGGGCGTCGCCGCCGGCGGCGCCCCCGGTCACGTCAGCCAGGTCCAGCACTGCCAGCCGATCCCGGCCAGCCCGGCCGTGGTCAGCGCGGCCAGGTACGCCATCACGAGCCGGACGTCCCGCAGCACGCATTTCGACCGTTGCAGCCCGGCCCGCCGGGCCCGCAGGTAGCCGGCCAGGCCCAGCGCGGCGAAGACGGTGACCGCCAGCGGCCCGGCCAGCCAGGTCAGCGCCGCCACGGTGGCGTAGACACACAACCGCAGCGGATCGGCCGGAGCGCTGGTCACCGCCGCACCACTGCTTGCGGGAGGCGCTGGGCCGCCAGCTGCGGCCAGGCCTGCACGGCGCAGAACGGCGCACACTGGTCCCGGTCGTCCTTGCGGGTGCCGACGTGCACGCAGCACTGCAGCAGCCGTTCCTCCACCATCGTCGCCATGTCCATGAACGGCTTGACGGTGATCCGCTTGACCCGTTCGGCCAGCATCCGGCGCAGCCGGGCCCGGCCGCCGGGCAGGCTCGACGACGCCATCGCGGCCAGCGTGCCGATCCCCAGGTCGCAGTTGGCGCAGATGTCGCGCCACAGGTCACCGACCCGGGGATGCGACAGCGACGACTGCTCCGAGAGCAGGCCGAGCAGCGAGTCGCGGACCACCCCGCGCAACTGGGCGGGCAGCTCGGTGTCGGCGATCCGGTTGGCGACGGCGTCGGGCGCCAGCTCCAGGAAGGACAGCAGCCGGTCGTGACCGACCAGGGCCGTCAGTGAACGCCACTCGCCGGTGTCGTCGCGCAGCAGATAGCCGACCGAGCAGCAGTGCGGGTGCGAGCAGGGCAGCGCGGTCAGGTCCCGCCAGGTGACCAGGTCGCCGGTCTGCGGGCCGAGGCGGGCCAGCACCCCGGTGTGGGTGAGCCGGCGGCCGGCGTCGATCGCCGCGGACCGGCCGGAACCGAACTGCGGCTGGATCGACACCCCGCCCACGTACGGCGTGTCCAGCGCCCGCTTGACCACCGCGCCGATCTCGTCGTCGTTGACGCCCAGCGCGGCCGTCATGGTCAGCGTGGTGAAGATGCCGCGCCCGGCCAGCCGGTCGATCGCCTGTTCCTTGGCCCGTCGCAGGTCGGCGCCGCGGTGCTGCCGGTGCGCGCGCTCACTGACGCCGTCGTACTGCAGGTAGACCTCGACCCGCTCGCGGTGTGCGGCCAGCAGGTCCAGCAGGGCGTCGTCCCGGGCGATCCGCAGCCCGTTGGTGTTGAGCAGGATCCGGACGACGTCCCGCGCGGCGACCGCGTCGAGCAGCTCGGCCAGGTACGGGTACAGCGTCGGCTCGCCGCCGGAGAGCATGAGCACGTCGAGGCGCTGCCGCTCCCGGACCAGCCTGGCGTCCAGATTGGCCAGCACGTCGGCCAGCGGGACGACGCTGTCCAGCGCCGGCGAGGAGTCGGCGAAGCAGGTGGGGCAGCGCAGGTTGCAGGTGTCGGTGAGGTCGGTCAGCAGGATGCAGGTGTGCTGGGTCTGCATCTCCGGGAGCCCGTCGAGGTACGCGGCCGGCACCGGGGCGAAGTTGCCGGCCAGGTCGGGCTCGTGCTGCTTGGTCGGCGCGGTCCACCGCTCCAGGTAGGTCAGGATGTGCGGGTGCTCGTCGTACAGGGTGCGGACGAGGCCGTGCCGGGCGCAGCCGCGCTCGAGCCAGACCTGCTCGTCGCGGACCACGAGCCGCCCGGAGAGCCGGGCCACGTCGGCCAGCGGGCGCTGCGGGTCCTCCTCGTGGCAGTGCGGGCAGAACGCGTTGACGTAGCGGTGGATACGGTCGCCGCGCAGCGGCATGCCGGTGCCCATCAGTGATTCCTCCGGTGGCGCGTTTCATTGGGCCGAGATCATGGCCACGCACAGCCCGAACCCGATCAGCGGCAGCACGATCAGGCCGGCGGCCCAGCCGATGAACAGCCCGATGCCGATGCCGCGGTCGCCCTTGACGATCAGCACCGTGCCGGCCGTGACGACCGCGACGAACAGCACCAGCTGGCCGAGCAGGCCGCCGCCGATGATCTCCTGATCGAACGCGGACCGGGTGCCCCACAGGGCAGCGGCGAGCAGCCCGGCGAGCAGCAGGTGGCCGAGGACGGCGAACCCGATCCCGGCCCAGACGGCGCCGGCCCGGATGGGTCGCTGGGGCGGTGGTGGCGGCATCATGCCGGCACCTCGTGCACCCGGGTGGCCCGGTGCCGCCGGAGCAGGACGACGATCCGCCAGGCCAGCAGGGGAGCGCAGGCCGGCAGGAACAGCTGCGGGCGGGTGAGGCCGGCGGCCACCACCTCGTTGCCGCGGACGAACTCGACCAGGAACCGGAACGCCGCGTAGGCCGCGAGGTAGCCGGTGAACAGGGCGTCCGGCTGGGTGATCCGGTCGCGGGCCCTGATCAGCACGGCCAGGGCGAGGAGATGGAACGCGATCTCGTACGCGAAAGAGGGATGCCGTGGCACGCCGTCGACGGTGATGCCCCAGCCGGCGCCGGTGGGCGTTCCGGGCAGCTCGGTGAGCAGGCACCCGATCCGGCCGACCGCCATGCCGGCGGCGATCGCGGGCGCGAACAGGTCGCCGCTGCGGGCGGTGTACCCGCACAGCCGTTTCGCGACCAGCACACCCAGGTACGCGCCGGCCAGGCCGGAGAGGATGCTGCGGTTGCCGTACGCCCACTGTTCGGCCAGGGTCGCGTTCTGCCGCAGGTCCAGGTGCTGCAGCCAGGTGCCGAGCCGGCCGAACAGGGCGCCGCCGACGAGCACCCCGGCCACGAGGTACCAGAGCCGCTCGTCGCGACGGCCACGCCGGCGTACCTCGGCGGCGAAGACCAGCCCGGCGACCGCCAGGCCGAGCGCGACGAAGAGGTCGTGCGTGCCCGCTGGCATTTGCCCGATATGCACGAAATGACGATATAGCATCCGGAGGGTGGAACCGCCGACGACGACCCACCAACTGGCGGCTGTCGTCCCCAAGAGCACGCGGCGACTCTCCTGACCGGGCTGCGACCGATCCCACCGGGTAGCGTCTGCCGGCGTGACCCGGACGACCGAGGTGCGGCTGCTGACCTTCAACGCGCTGATGCGCGGTGACGTCCGGGCGCGGCTGCGGGCCCTGGGCGTCGTCCTGGAGCAGTCCTCCTACGACGTGGTCTGCCTCCAGGAGGTGCTGGTGCGTCGCCAGGCCGCCCTGGTACGCCGCCTCGCCCGCCACTACGGCCACCACGCCTGGTCCGGCTCCCTGTTGCTGGAGGGCGGCCTGGTGCTGCTCTCGCGCCGGCCGATCCGGACCGCCCGCTTCGTGCGGTACCCGCGCACCGGCCCGCCCCGTCCCGAATACCTCATGCGCAAGGGCGTCCAGCTCGCGGTCGTGGACACGCCGGCCGGCCCGCTCGCCATCACGAACACCCACCTGTCCGCCAACCGCGACGGCGACTGGTCACCGGCGAACCGCTACACCCGGGTCGCCCGCGCCGAGCTGGATCACCTCGCCGGTGAGCTGGCCGGGCTCGACCCGGCGCTGCCGGTCGTGGCCGTGGGCGACTTCAACGTCCCGCGCGACGCCGCCGCGCTCACCGGCTTCCTGGCCCGGACCGGGCTCACCGACGTGCTGGCCGGCGACACCGCGCCGACGTACCGGCCGACTCCGCGCTGGCCGGCCCCGCCCGCCTTCGACCACGTGCTGATCCGGCCGGCGCCCGGGCGGGAGCTGTCCGCCGAGGCGCGGATCGTCCTGCGGGACGCGGTGACCCTGCCGGGTGGCCGGCGGGGATATCTGTCCGATCACTACGGTGTCGAAGCGCTGCTGTCCCTGGGTGCCGGCTGAGCCACCGCGAGGTCACGCCGCCCTGAGGCCGCCGTGACCACAAAGACCACAACGACCACCGTGTCCGTAACGATGACCGCCGATGGTCCCGCGATGCAGCATCTCTGAAACACGTAGGCAACACAGAGGAGCGGTCGTGAAGGACACAGTTGTGCGGCGCCCGGGTCGCGTCGTCGCCGCGGGGATGGCCGCGGCGCTGCTGGCCGCCACCGCGGCCGGGTGTGAGAAGGACACCGCCGGCGGGCAGACCGGCACCGGCGAGGTGCGCTATCCGACCAAGACGGTGCAGCTCATGGTGCCCGCCGCGCCCGGCGGCGGCTGGGACCTCACCGCGCGCACCATGCAGAAGGCGATGACCGACGGCAAGCTCGTCGACCAGAGTGTCGAGGTCTACAACGTGACCGGCGCGGCCGGCACCATCGGGCTGGCCCAGCTCGTCTCCAAGAACCGCGGCGACGCGCACCACCTGATGGTCATGGGCCTGGTGATGGTCGGCGGCGTGGTGGCCAACAAGTCACCGGTCAAGCTGGACCAGGTCACCCCGATCGCCACGCTGACCGCCGAGCAGGAGGTCATCGTCGTCCCGGCCGCCTCCAAGTACAAGAACCTCAAGCAGCTCATGGACGACGCCAGGGCCGCGCCGGCGTCGATCAACTGGGGTGGCGGCTCGGCCGGCGGCACCGACCAGATCCTGGTCGGCCTGCTCGCCAAGGCGGCCGGCGCCGACCCCAGGGCGATGAAGTACGTCGCGTACTCCGGCGGCGGCGAGGCCAAGGCGGCGCTGCTCTCCGGTGACCTGACCGCCGCCGTCTCGGGCCAGAGCGAGTTCAAGGACCTGGTCGCGTCGGGCAAGGTCCGCGCGCTCGCGGTCTCCGGCGCGACCGGCGTCGACGTCGGCGGCGGGTCGCCGGCGCCGACCATCAAGGAGCAGGGGTACGACGTCGAGCTGATGAACTGGCGCGGAGTCGTCGCCCCGCCCGGGATCGACGCCCCGACCAAGGAGGCCGTGACCGCGCTCGTGGACCGGCTGCACTCCTCGGAGTCGTGGAAGTCCGCGCTGCAGAAGCAGGGCTGGGAGGACTTCTACAAGAGCGGTGACGCCGCGTCGACGTTCTTCACCAGCGAGAACCAGCGCATCACCACGGTCCTCACCGACATCGGGCTCGGCTAGATGACGACCGAAGCGGTACCGGTACGGCCCTCGGAGACGAGCCGCCGTACCGGCGGGGTGGTCCTCGCCGCCGTGCTGGTGCTCGTCGGCGCGTTCCTGCTGTGGACGGCGGTGCGGGAAGCCGATGGTGATCTCGGTCTGCGCAGCCCGCGGCTCGCGCCGGTGGTGGTGTCCGTGGCCTGGGTGGCCATCGCCGTGGCGTACCTGATCGCGCAGCTGCGGACCCGGGAGACGCCGCCGGAGGAGAAGCCCGGCTGGTTGAGCCCGGCCGGGGTGGTGGCGTGCCTGGTCGGCTTCGCCGTCGCCCTGGAGTACGCCGGCTTCGTCGTCTCCGCCGCGGTTTTCGTCGTCGTGGTCTCCCGCGTGCTCGGCAGCCGCCACCTCGTCCGGGACGCCGTCGTGGCGGTGGTCCTGCCGACCGCGGTCTACCTGGCCTTCACCCGGCTGCTCGACATCTTTCTGCCCGCGGGGGTGTTTCCACTGTGAACGTCTTCGGCGACCTGCTCTCCGGCTTCGGCACCGTGCTGAGCCCGGAGTACCTGCTGTACGCGGCGATCGGCGTCACCCTGGGCACCTTCGTCGGCGTCCTGCCCGGCATCGGCCCGGCCCTGACCATCGCGCTGCTGCTGCCGGTCACGTTCAGCCTGGACGACCCGATCGGCACGTTCATCATGTTCGCCGGCATCTACTACGGCGCCATGTACGGCGGGTCCACCACCTCGATCCTGCTCAACACCCCCGGCGAGTCGGCCTCGGTGGCCACCGCGATCGAGGGCTATCAGATGGCCCGCCGGGGACGGGCCAAAGCCGCGCTGGCCACGGCGGCGATCGGCTCGTTCGTGGCCGGCACCATCTCCACGCTGCTGCTGAGCCTGCTGGCCCAGCCGGTGGCCAGGCTGGCGAGCACGTTCCGGGCGGCCGACTACTTCGCGCTGGCGCTGCTGGCGATGGTCGCGGTCACCGCGCTGGTCGGCCGGTCGGTCGTCCGCGGCCTGATGTCGCTGGTCTTCGGCCTGTTCCTGGGCCTGGTCGGGATCGACGCGCTGACCGGGCAGGCCCGGTTCACCTTCGGCACGATGGAGCTGCTGGAGGGCGTGGACATCGTGGTGGTGATCGTCGGTCTGTTCGCGATCGGCGAGACCCTGTACGTCGCGAGCCGGCTGCGGCACCTGCCCGAGCACGTGCATCCGCTGGAGCCGGGCTCGGCCCGGCACGGCTGGCTCACCCGCGACGACTGGCGGCGCTCCTGGGGTCCCTGGCTGCGCGGGACGGCGGTCGGCTTCCCGTTCGGGGCGCTGCCGTCGGGCGGGGCGGACGTGCCGACGTTCCTGTCGTACACCTACGAGAAGCACCGGGCGCGGGACCGGGCCGAGTTCGGCAAGGGTGCGATCGAGGGGGTTGCCGGTCCGGAGGCGGCCAACAACGCGGCGTTCTCGGGTGTGCTCGTACCGCTGCTGACCCTCGGCATCCCCACCTCCGCGACCGCCGCGGTCATGCTGGCCGCCTTCCAGATCTTCAACCTGCAGCCCGGCCCGCAGCTGTTCGACACCTCGCCCGAGCTGGTCTGGGCGCTGATCGCCTCGCTCTACGTCGGCAACGTGCTGCTGTTGCTGCTCAACCTGCCGCTGATCCGGGTCTGGGTCAAAGTGCTGCAGATCCCGCGACCCATCCTGTACGCCGGCATCCTGGTCTTCGCCACGCTCGGGGTCTACGCCGCCACGGGCAGCGTCAACCAGGTGTTCATGGCCTACGCCGTCGGGGTGGTGGGCTTCGGGATGCGCCACTTCGACTTCCCGATCGCGCCGGTGATCCTCGGCCTGATCCTGGGCCCGATGATGGAGGTGCAGTTCCGCCGGGCGCTGCTGGTGGCCAACGGTGACCTGAGCACGTTCGTGACCCGGCCGCTGACCGCGGTGCTGCTCGCGTGTGCGGTGCTGGCGTTCGTGGTGCCGTACCTGCCGCGGATCGTGGCCCGGCTGCGCGGCCGCGATTCGCGCGACGAGCCGAAGAAGCTGGTGTTCGCCGAGGACGACTAGGGCGCCTCTCCCGGCGAAGTTACCTATGGTAAGTTACCAATGGTAACTGCAATCGGGAGGTCACATGCATGTCGGGGAGGGCGCCACCTCGCGTCGACGCCTGTCCAAACCGGATCGCCATGCCCAGCTTCTGGAAGTGGCACGCCGGTTCATTCGGGAGGAGGGCACGGACGAACTCACCCTCGGGCGGCTCGCCGAGCGGGCCGGGGTGACCAAACCGCTGGTCTACGACCACTTCGGCGACCGGGCCGGCATCCTCGCCGAGCTGTACCGCGAGTTCGAGGCGCGCCAGCGCGAGACCTTGGACGTCGCGCTGCGCGAGGCCGCACCCTCCCTTCCGGCGGTGGCCGGCATCGTCGCGGGGGCCTACATCGACTGCTGCCTCGTGGAGGGCCGCGAGCTGGCCGACGTGGTGGCCGCCCTCGCCGGCTCCGCCACCCTCAGCCAGGTGCGCCAGGAAGCGGAAGCCGCCTACCTCGCCCGATGCCGTACGGCCCTCGAACCCTTCTGCGGGCCCATCGACGCCGCCGGCCTGCACGCGCTGATCGGCGCCGGTGACGCTCTGGCCCGCAACGCGCTCGCCGGCCGGATCAGCCCCGAGCGCGCGCGCGGCGTCCTCACCCGCGTCATCACCGCCCTCGCCGTCGACGGCGAGCCCGGCACGACGGAGACGAGACCATGACCATCAGCCATTCCTCGAAGCCCGGCACCGCCCTCTGGGTGTACGCGCATCCGCGCCGCGGGTCCTTCAACGACCGGCTCTTCACCGCCGGGGTCGAGGCGCTGTCGGAACGCTACGAGGTTCTGACCTCCGACCTGCACGCACAGGGCTTCGATCCCGTTCTCGGCGACCGTGACCTCGGCGATCTCGCCGGCCGGCCGGGCAACATCGCCGAACTGGCGGGCGAGGCGTATGCCCGGGGCCAGCTGAGCGACGATGTACGCGCGGAGCAGGCCAAGCTCGCCGCCGCCGAGCTGCTGGTCGTGCAGTTCCCCCTGTGGTGGTACGGGCCGCCGGCGATCCTGAAGGGCTGGTTCGACCGGGTACTCACCAGCGGGTTCGCCTACGGCGACACCGACCCGGACCTCGGCTTGCCCCGGCGTTACGGCGACGGTGGACTCGCCGGGCGCAAGGCGCTGATCGTGGTGACCGCCGGCGAGGACGCGAAGTCGATCGGCCCACGCGGCATCAGCGGCGATCTCGACTCCCTGCTGTTTCCGCTGACCCACGGCGTCTTCTGGTACGTGGGTATCGAGACCCTGGACCTGCACGTGATCCACGACGCCGACGGTCTGGACAGCGCCGGGGTCGCTGACGAGATCGAACGGTTGCGCCGACGGGTGCGCACGGCCGGCTCGGAACCGGCCCGGCCCTATCGGCGCCTACGCGACGGCGACTATCACGGCACGCGGGCGCTGCGCGAAGACCTCCTGCCCGGCCGTACCGATCTCGCCATCCACCTCGATCCCAGCGCGAACGCCGCTCGTTGATCTAGCTGAACGCGCGGCGGAAGCTCGCGAGCGCCGTCTCCTCCTCGCCCGCCGCCCAGCCTTCCAGGCCGACGACGCCCTGGTAGCCGAGCCGGTGCAGGGCCGCGGCGACGGCGGGATAGTGGATCTCGCCGGTGCCCGGCTCGCACCGGCCCGGCACGTCGGCGACCTGGATCTCGCCGACCCACGGCAGGGCCCGCTCGACGAGCCGGACGAGACTCCCCTCGCCGATCTGCACGTTCAGCCGCGGGCAGTCCAGTCGCTCGGCGACCTCCAGGGACTGCCGGGCGGTGGCCAGCAGTTCCTCGGCGCCGGCCGGGTCGGCCAGGGTGCCGCGCAGGTAGCCGGTCATGGACGAGAACGTCGCTCCGGTGCCGGACAGCGCGGCGATGTCCTTGGTGGCCCAGCCCCACATCTCCACCTCGAACCCGAGCGCGGCGATGCGCCGGACCCGCTCGGCGAACGGCAGGTCGAGGAAGACCATCTCGGCGCAGACCGCCAGCCGGTAGCCGCTCACCCGGTCACCTCGTCGAGGCGTACCGGGCGGTTGCCGGCCACCGACGCGGCGGCGGCCAGGGCGATGGCCAGCGCGGCCCGGGCGTCCTGCCCGGTCACCGGGGCCGGCGCGCCGGTCCGGACGGCGTCGGCGAACGCGGCGAGCTCGGCGGTGTAGGCGCCGGCGAACAACTCCTGGTCGCTGCCGACGGTCTCGGCCGTCCGGCCCCCGGCGCCGGAGAAGACCATCGTGGTACGGCGGCCGTCGCCCAGCGTGGCCGTGCCGCCCGGGCCGAACACCTCGCCGCGCACGTCGTAGCCGTAGGCGGCCTCGAAGCAGGCCTCGGCCGTGCCGACCGCGCCGTTGTCGAACCGGACCGTCACCACGGCCGTGTCGAGCAGACCCCGGTCCCGCCACGCCGGCTCGACCAGGGCGTCGGCGACCGCGTAGACCTCGACGGCCTCGGCGCCCGGATTGAGGAACCGCAGCGTGTCGAAGTCGTGGATCAGCGTCTCCAGGAAGATCGTGCCCGGCGGTACGTGCGCCGGATCGAAACCGCCCGGGTCCCGGGTCAGCGACCGCAGCAGCCGCGGCGTCCCGATCGTGCCCGCGTCCAGCAGCGCCCGCGCCGCCTGCCAGTCGGGGGCGAACCGCCGGTTGAACCCGACCTGCAGCGCCACCCCCGCGGCGCGGGCGGCGGCGACGGCCCGGTCGGCATCCGGGAGGCTGAGCGCCATCGGCTTCTCGCAGAACACGTGCTTGCCCGCCTCGGCCGCCGCGACGACCAGGCCGGCGTGGAAGCGGGCGGGCGCGGCGATCACGACCGCGTCGACCTCCGGGTCGGCCCACACCTGCGCCGCGTCGGTGTACGCCCGGTCGGCGTCGAGGGCCCCGGCCAGCGCCTCGGCCGCGCCCGGCGCGGGATCGGCCACCGCCACCAGCCGGGTGCCCCGCAGGCGGCGGCTCACCGTCCCGCCGTGGAACGACCCCATCCGGCCCGACCCGATCAGCGCGACTCCGACTTCCTTACTGGAACGTTCCATGCCCCGAGAGTGAGCCGCTGCCCCGGCCGTCGTCAAGGGGTGAACCTGGAACGTTCCAGACTGTGCGACTAGTCTGGGCCGGTGCGCAGCGCGGAGCGGAGAGCGACCCTGGCCGACGTGGCGGCCCGGGCCGGGGTGTCGAAGTCGCTGGTGTCCCTGGTGATGCGGGACGAACCCGGCGCCGGTGTCGCGACGCGGCGACGGATCCTGGAGGCGGCCGACGAGCTGGGTTATCACCCGGACAGCCGGGCCCGGCTGCTGCGCAGCGGCCGCAGCCGGCTGCTGGGCGTCGTGTTCGGCATCCAGCACGATTTCCACGGCGACCTGGTGACCGACCTCTACACCGCCGCCCGGGAGACCGGCTACGAGGTGGCGTTGAGCGCCGTCACCCCGGGCCGCGACGAGCGGGAGGCGACGGCCGGCCTGCTCCAGGACCGCTGCGAGGCGCTGATCCTGCTCGGGCCGCAGGAGCCCACCGCGAGCCTGGCCCGGCTGGCCACCCGGCTGCCCGTCGTCGTCCTGGCCCGGAGCGTCCGGGACCCGGCGGTGGACGTCGTCCGCACCGCCGACGCCGAGGGGCTGCGCCAGGCCGTCGACCATCTGGTCCGGCTCGGCCACCGCGCGATCGTGCACATCGACGGCGGACGCGCGCCCGGCGCTGCGGAGCGCCGCCGCGGCTATCGCGACGCCATGAGGAGCCACGGCCTCGACGGCTACGCGCGGATCATCCCCGGTGGCCTGACCGAGGAGGAGGGCGCGGCGGCGGCGCGGGTGCTCCTCGACGACGTGCCGACCGCCGTCACGGTCTTCAACGACCGCTGTGCCACCGGCGTCCTGGACGTGCTCGCCCGGCACGGCCGCGCGGTGCCCGGTGACGTCAGCGTGGTGGGCTACGACGACAGCCGGCTCGCCCGGCTGGCCCACGTCGACCTCACCACGGTCGCCCAGGACGCCGTCACGATGACCCGGCTCGCGGTGGGCCGGGCGATCGACCGGATCGAAGGGGCGGCGGTGGCCCGGCGCGAGGTCGTGGTCCCGCCCCGCCTGGTCGTCCGGGGCACCACCGCGCCGCCCTTACATTGACAGACATGGATGGAATCTGGAACTCTCGGTGCGGGACCACCGCGGGAGATCGGGCCGGCCGGAAGAGGGCGAAACTTCCGGCCCACTGTCCACCGATGCCTGCGCGCGTCCGCCGATCGTCCCCCCGGTGAGCCGTGCCCGGGCATCTCGATCCTTCCTCGAGTGCTGGAGGCACCATGTCCTCGACCATCAGTCTGCCCCGACCCGTGGCCCGCACCTTCACCGTGCTGGTGGCAGCCGTCCTGCTGCTCACCACCGCACTGGCCGACGGCGCGTTCGCCCACGGCTCGACCATCGACCCCGCATCCCGCAACTACGGCTGCTGGAAGCGCTGGGGCAGCGACTTCCAGAACCCGGCCATGGCCACCGCCGACCCGATGTGCTGGCAGGCCTGGCAGGCCGACACCACCGCGATGTGGAACTGGAACGGTCTCTACCGGGAGAACGTCCAGGGCAACCACCAGGCCGCCGTCCCGAACGGCACACTGTGCAGCGCCGGCAACACCGGTGGCACCCGCTACTCGGCGCTGGACACGCCGGGCAACTGGACCGCCACCCGGATCCCCAGTTCGTCGGCGTTCACCGTGGTGGCCCAGGACCAGGCCCGGCACGGCGCGAAGTACTTCCGGGTCTACGTGAGCCGGCAGGGCTTCAACCCGTTGACCCAGCGCCTGGCCTGGAGCGACCTCGCCCTGCTCAAGGACACCGGGCCGATCGCGCCCGGCGTCGGCGACACCTCCACCGACCCGTCGCTGGGTGGCGTGTCGGTGAAGATCCCGGTGAGCGCGCCGGGGCTGACCGGCCGGCACATCGTCTACACGGTGTGGGAGGCCGGGCACGCCGACCAGGTCTACTACTGGTGCGCGGACGTGAACTTCGGGTAGCTAGGCGATCCAGCGGTACCGGCGTTGCGGCCGGCCCGCTGAGCCGTAACGGAGCCGGACCTCGGCCTTTCCCGCGGTGACGAAGTGCTCGAGATAGCGGCGGGTGCTCACCCGGGAGAGGCCGATCCGCTCGGCGCACTCCTCGGCGGACAGGTCACCCGGGCAGTCCCGCATCGCGTCCGCGATCAGCCGGGAGGTGTCCGCGGTCAGCCCCTTGGGCATCGGCGCGCTGGCCATCCGCAGCGTCACGAACAGCTGATCCACGTCGGGCTGGCCCACGTCGGCGCTGAGCGCGAGGCGGTCGTGCACGGCGGCGTAGCGCTCCAGCCGGTCGCGCAGCACGTCGAAACCGAACGGCTTGAGCACGTAGTGCACGACGCCCCCGCGCAGCGCCGAGCGTACGGTCGACACGTCCCGCGCCGCGGTCACCGCCAGCACGTCCGGTCCGCCGTCGCCGCTCTCCCGCAGCCGCCGCAGCACGTCCAGCCCGGTGATGTCCGGCAGGTAGATGTCCAGCAGCACCAGATCCGGGCGCACCGCGGCGATCTGGGCCAGCGCGTCCGCCCCGGTGTGCGCGACCCCGACCGTGGTGAAGCCGGGCACCCGGTCCACGAAACCGCGGTGCACCTTCGCCACCATGAAGTCGTCGTCCACCACCAGCACCCGGATCACGCCGCCACCTCCCGGACCGGCGGCAGCCGCGCGGTGAAGGTCGAGCCCTGCACCTCGACGCCGCCGCCGCGGTGCGCGCTGATCAGCCGGATCATCGCCAGGCCGAGCCCGTGGTGGCCGTCGGCCTGGTCCTTGGTGCTCCAGCCCTGCTGGAAGACCCGCTCGGCCAGCGCAGGCTCGACGCCCGGCCCGGAGTCGGTCACGGTCACCACCACCTCGCCGTCCGGCCCGGTCGTCACCCGTACCGTGATGGACCCGCCGGGTCCCACCGCGTCGAGCGCGTTGTCCACCAGGTTGCCGACCACCGTCACCAGGTCGGCCGACAGGTGGTCGTCCACCGGCGCCAGGTCGGTGCCGTCGGCGATCCTCAGCGTCACCCCCTGCTCGGCGGCCAGGCTGGCCTTGGCGATCAGCAGCGCGGCCAGTGCGGGATCCCGGATCGCCTGGGTCACCTCGCGGTTGAGCGTCTCGTGCAGCTCGCTCGTCCGGTTGATGTAGCGGACCACCTCCTCGTGCTCGCCCAGCTCGACCAGGCCGGAGATGGTGTGCAGCCGGTTCACGAACTCGTGCGCCTGCGCCCGCAGGGTGTCGGTCGTGTGCCGGCTGACGTCGAGCTCCCGGCGCAGGGCGGTCAGCTCGGTACGGTCACGCAGGGTCGTCACCGAGCCCGCGGCGCGGCCCCGCATGACCACCGGCTGCCGGTTCAGCACCACCACCCGGTCGTCGCTGAGCACCACCTGGTCGACGCCCTCCGACCGGCCGGTGAGCACGTCCAGCAGCGCCGGCTCGAAACCCTGCTCCAGCAGCGACCGGCCGACCGCGTCCGGGCGCAGCCCGAGCAGCCGGATCGCCTCGTCGTTGACCAGGGTCACCCGGTGCGCGGCGTCGGTGCCGATCACGCCCTCCTTGATGCCGTGCAGCATCGCCTCGCGGTGCTCGACCAGGCCGGTGATCTCGCGCGGTTCCAGGCCCAGGGTCTGGCGCTTCACCCGCCGCGCCAGCAGCAGCGAACCGCCGACGCCGAGCGCCGCGCCCAGCACCAGGTAGGTGAGCAGGTTCGTCAGCGCGCTGGCGAGCAGGTCGGCCAGGGTGGGATAGGCCCGGCCCACGATGATCAGCCCGATGAAGTGACCGTCCCGCTCGTCCAGCACGGGAACGTGGGCGACCAGGGCCTTGCTGCCGTTGTCGAGGACACCGACCCACGACCGGCCGCTGAGCGCCGGACTGCCGGCCATCGGCGCCGGCCGCCCGGCGTCCGGGCCGGTGACGACGGTGCCGGCCGCGTCGGCCACCACCACGTACGAGGCACCGGACACCGCCCGGGCGCTCTCCGCCACCGTCTCCAGCGCGTCGCGGGCCAGGGGATTGCCCAGCCCCAGCCGCACGGTCCGGTTGATGGCCGCGTTCTCGCCGACCGAGCGCAGCCGCTCACCCTCGACCCGGCGGAACGCGGCGTCGGCCTCTGCGATGGAGACGGCGGCGACCGCCCCGACGACGAGCAGCACGATGGCCAGTTGCAGGGCGAGCAACTGGCCGGCCAGGGAGAGCCGGTGTCTCATGGAACAGCATCCTGCGCCGATCGGCCGCGCTGCGCCAGACTGTCGGCATGCGAAGACGCTCCCTGCTCGGCGGCGCGCTGGCGGCCGCCCTGGCGGGGTGCGCCGCGCCGGGTGACCCGGAGCACGACCTGCGGATCATGGTGCCGAACCCGCCGGGCAGCGGCTACGACATCACCGCCCGGGTCCTGGCCACTGCGCTCGGCGACGCCGGCATCGCCCGCGGCGTCGAGGTGTTCAACCTGCCCGGTGCCGGGGGAGTGGTCGGGTTGCGCCGGCTGGCCTACGAGAAGGGCAACGACCTGCTGGTCATGCTCATGGGGCTGGGGCTGATCGGGGCCGAGATCGCCGCGGACGCCGAGGTGACGCTGGCCGGCACCACGCCGATCGCGCGGCTGGTGCAGGAGCCGTCGATCGTGGTGGTGCGCCGGGACTCGCCGTACGGCTCGCTCGACGAGCTGATCGAGGCGTGGCGCGCCGATCCGGCCGGGGTGCCCGCCGGCGGCGGCTCCTCGGTCGGCGGCCCCGATCACCTGGCCACCATGCTGCTGGCCGAGGCCGCCGGTCTGGCGCCGGCCCGGGTCGCGTACCGGCGCAACGACGGCGGCGGCGACCTGCTCGCCGCCGTCCTCGGCCGCGAGGTCGCCTTCGCCATGTCCGGCCTGAGCGAGTACGCCGACCAGATCACCTCGGGTCAGCTGCGGGCCCTGGCGGTGACCAGCGAGCAGACCGTCGACCAGGTGCCGGCACCGACGGTACGGTCCGCCGGCCTCGACGTCGTCTTCAACAACTGGCGCGGCATCGTCGCCCCACCGGGCCTGGCCCCCGCCGCTGCGGCAGAGCTGCGGGCGACCGTGGCGGCACTGGACGCCTCGGCGCCCTGGGCCGCGGCGCGCAGCCGCTTCGGCTGGACGGCGGCCCATCTGAGCGGCGACGCCTTCGGCGCCTTCATGGCCGAGGAGAGCGCCCGGGTGGCCGGGGTGCTGCGCCGGCTCGGCCTGCACCGCCCCTGACCGGTACGCCTCACCGGGCCGGCAGGCCGCCCACCGGCCGGATCGAGGCGAAGCCGTCGTGCTCGTAGCGGCTCGCGCTCAGCAGCGACAGCCACTCGTCGCAGCCCTGCCACGGGTACATGTCGGCGGCGCCACCGCGTACGGCCCGCGGCCCGTCGCCGGTGCGCGGGCGGGCGTCCGCCGGAGCCTGCGCGTAGCCGGGGAGCCACACGTCGGCGCAGAGCTCGGTGGCCGAGCCGAACCCGGCCAGACCGAACCCGTTCTCCGCGGCGGCGGTCCGCTGCTCGTCGCCGAAGTCGTCGAGCAGCTGGTCCGCGCCGGGGCGGGCGTCGCCGTGGAAGGTCAGGGTGGTGGTGCCGGCGCGGGCCGCGTACTCCCATTCGGCCTCACTGGGCAGCCGGAACGGCAGGGCCGCGAGCAGCTCGTCGAGATCGTCCTCGAGGCGGGCCGCGGTGGAGTCGCTCTTGGCGTAGTCGTCCTCGTAGTCGGGCAGCCAGTGGCGTACCTGCTCGACCGTGAGCGGGTGCCGGGCGATCAGGAACGGCTCGACCCGCACCTCGCGGACCGGTTGCCACTGCGCGGTCTCCTCGAGGAACGGGTCGGGGTCGTCCTCGAACTCACCGCGCTCGGCGATGGCGCGTACCGCGTCCAGCTCGTCATCCGACAGGCCCATCCGGAACGTCCCGGCCGGCACCTCGCGGAAGAGAACGCCCGAGCCGGTGTGCCGCCAGGCCGGTCGTCCATTCACGATCTCCGTTGCCCACATGCCGGCGCACGATAGCAACCCGGCTCCGGCGGCCGGGCCGGGCTGCGCCCACCGTCCCCGGATGCCCGGCCGGTGGGGGATTTGCTAGTGTTTCCTCCGTCGCCGGGCACCGTGCCGGAGCGACAAGCGGACGTAGCGCAGCTGGTAGCGCATCACCTTGCCAAGGTGAGGGTCGCGGGTTCGAATCCCGTCGTCCGCTCCGACCTCGAAGCCGCAAGCGGGCCGCCGGGGCACGGCAGCTGGTTCGCCGCCGCACCCCGGAGATCCGCATTCAGCTCGCGCTGCAGGTCGGCGTCATCGCGCCCGCCGAGCCACTGGCCTGGAAGCCGAACTCCGTGGCCTGACCCGCGGCGATCCGGCCGTTGTGGGTCACGTTCGAGAACTGGACGGCTCCGCTGGTCCCGGTCCGGTTCGCGTTCCAGCTGTTGGTCACCGTGGCCCCCGCCGGCACCGTCAGGCCCACGTTCCAGCCGGTGGTGCCCGCGGCTCCCGCCGTCACCTTGACGGTGGCCACGAATCCGCCGGTCCAGGCGTTGACCGACACCGTCGCCGTGCAGCCGGCACCCGGCACCGGGTTGCTGGGCGACGGGGACCCGGACGACGGCGCGCTGGGCGACGGCGCGCTGGGCGACGGGGCGCTCGGGGTCGGTGAGCCGGTGGTCGGCGGCGTGGAGGTCAGGGTCGGGGTCGACCAGTCCCGCCACTCCGCCAGGTTGCCCGCGGCGCGGCTCGAGATCCGCATCGCGCCCGGTGCGCTGCCGGTACCCAGCAGGAACTTCTGGATGTGCTGCTGCAGCGGGGTACGCCACTCCGCCCGGTTCGCGCAGTGGCTGCCGTCCTGCACGTCCGACCAGTACGTGATGTTCGCACCCGCGCCCAGCGCCTTGTAGACCTCCGCGCCGCCCAGGGCCGCCACGCTCGCGGACCTCGGGCCCAGGTTCGCGATGTGCGGGTTGTCCATGATGAACAGGCCCCGCGGCGCGACCATCGCCACCAGCTCGTGGGTGTCCACCGGCAGTCGGGTCGGGCTGCTGGTGAAGGAGCCGAACGCGTCGCCCAGCCACGGCTGCTCGCCGTACGCACTGCTCAGGCTCTGCGCGCCCTCACCCGGGATGCCACGGAAGATCGGTGCGCCGGCACTGCCCGACTCGATCGGCATGGTCAGCGCGATGCGCTGGTCGAAGGCGCCGGTGACGATGGCCCCCTTGCCGAAGCGGGAGCACCCGGTGACACCGGTGGCGTCGGCGCGCAGGATGCCGCCGTTGGACTGCTCGATCACGTCGATGATCCGGCTGACCCCCCAGGCCCAGGCCACGAGCAGGCCGGTGCTGCTGGACGCGCCGTAGATGCTGTAGAACGCGCCCTGCTTGTTGGTGCGCGGGGTGCCTTCGCGGCCGACCACGTACGGGTCGTAGTTGATGACAGCCGCACCGGCGGCCTTGATGGCGGCCGTGTCGGCACCGAACCCGCCCAGCACGACGACGGCCGGGAACGGGCCGGAGCCGCCGGGCAGTTCCACCTTGGCCGAGAAGCTGGAGCTCCTGCCGTTGTGGCTCACGTTCACGGTGATGCCGGTGCTGGAGACGGTGCCGGTGACACTGGCCGGTTTGGCGGGCTTCTCGCCGTACACGAACTTCTCCGCCAGCTTCTTGATCTCCGCCCGGCGGCACTGCCACTCGGCGGTGCTGGTGATCCGCTGGCCGTTCAGTTTGGTGAAGGGGTCGGGGAGTCTGGCGATGGTCGGCAGCGCGCCGGCCTCCGGCAGGGCCGGTACGGCGCAGCCAGCGCCCTCGTCCTCCACCGCGGCGGCCAGGACGGCGGCCTCCGCGGCGGGGGTTGTCGTAACCAGTGTCGCCGCCGCGGCGACTGTCACCGCCGCTGTCAGCAACGCGACGAGGGTCGAGCGGATGTCAGAGCGGCCCGGGCTGGTGGTCACAGGGGCCCTCCTTCCGAGGGGGATGGGGGAGCACCGGAAGCCGAAACTTCCGGTCGCGCAAGCCTGGAGGCGCTCCCATGGTGGACCGCTCCAGTGTTGATTGACGCATCGAGGTGTGTCAATCGAGCAGGAGCGGGAGAAGTCGCGCACGGGCCGCTTGTTCCGGCGGACTTCCGAAACTTCCGGCCCGCCGCCGGGGCACCGCGGTCCGCCCGCCGGCGCGTAGCCTCTGCCCATGGCTGATGCTGAGGATGTCCGGCGCCTGGCGCTGGCCCTGCCGCAGACCGAGGAGATCGACAGCGACGGCTTCGACTTCCGGGTGGCGGGCAAAGGCTTCGTCTGGTCCTATCCCGAGCGCCGGCCGGGCCGGCCACGGGTGATCCGCACCGACATCGCGGTGCTGTACGTCGGCGACGAGGCCGAGAAGCAGGCGCTGCTGCTGGGCGAGCCGGAGCTGTTCTTCACCACGCCCGGCTACGAGGGCCTGCCCCTGGTGATGCTGCGTCTGCCGGAGGTGACGGTGGACCGGCTGAGTGAGCTGGTGACCGACGCGTGGCGGATGCGCGCGCCGGAGGAGGTGGCCGGCGCCGCGTGAGCTAACCGGGGTGGGCCAGCTCCACCACGGCCGAGAAGTTGTCGACCGCGTTCAGGGTGCGGACCCGGAAAGTGTGCGGGCCGGGCGCGGGTGCCGGGATGGTCATCGACGTGCCGCCGACCTGTCCCACCGGGGTGCCGTCGAGCAGGACCTCGTAGCCGGCGACCGGCGCCGTGACGAACGGTGACTGCGCCTCCGGTGCCGTCCAGGACAGGCGGAGCAGCCCGGCGGTGGGAGTGTCGACCCGTGGGGCGGTGGGTGCGGCGGGGATCTCGTCGCCGCGCCAGATCTGCCCGACGGACCGGAACGCCCACGGCGAGACGTTGCCGGCCGCGTCCACGGCGCGCACGGAGAAGATGTAGATCCGCGGCGGCAGCGTTCCGCCGGTCGAGTAGACGTACCGCGGCTCAATGACCGTGGCTCGCGGCTGCCCGCTCTCGTGCACCTCGTACTCGACCGGGCCCCGGTCGTCGGCCGACGGCGCCCAGGTGATGGTCAGGCCGCTGCTGACGTCGAAGGCGAGGGGTCCGGGACGGCCGGGTGCCGTGTGATCGGCCGGGGCCCCGGCGCAGTCGGCACCGTTCAGGGTGCAGTTCACCGGCGTGCCCTGCCCGCTCGCCACCCAGCCGAAGGTCGTCGACGATCCCGGCGCCAGCCGGGCGTTCCAGGTCTCGTTGGTGACCACGTAGTGGTCCCCGGTGCGGGTGAACACCCCGCTGTAGGAGCTGGTGACGCTGGTGCCGGCGAGGTCGAACTCGACCCGCCAGCCCTCGACGGCGGCCGCGGAGTCGTTGCGGATCGTGATGCTGCCGACGTAACCCGCCGGCCAGTGGCCGAGTCGCGCGAAACTGGCGACGGGTGCGGCCGGCGCCGCCTGCGCGGCGGTCGCCGGGGCGAGGACGGCGCCTGTGGTCAGCACGAGCAGCACGGCGAGGGGATTCACATCGACGACGCTATATGTGCCGGAGCCGTCCCCGGAAGAGGGCGATTATCCGGGTCATCCCGGATAGGACTCGGCGCTCTATTGCGGGCATGCTGGACGGACTGCGCATTCGGCCACGGGGAGGAAGCCATGCACGCCAGGCGATCCACGATCGGAATCGGCGCCGCGCTCGCCACACTGCTGCTCGCCGCGGCGTGTGGCTCCGACACCGGAGGCGCGGCCGAGCCCGCCCCGGCGAGCGCCGGCCCGCACGGCTCACACAGTGCTGCGGCTGCGGCGCCACCCGCAGCGCTGCGCGAGGGGGAGCGGTTCGTCGACCTGGCCCTGCCGCGGCCCTACACGCCGGCAGCGCCCAACGGCGGCACGGACGAATACCGGTGCTTCGTCGTCGACCCGAAGCTGACCGAGCCCGCGTTCCTGACCGGCAGCCGCTTCCTGCCGCAGAACGCCGCCATCGTGCACCACGCGATCTTCTACCGGCTCAGCCCGGAGCAGGCGCGCGCCGCCGCGGACGTGGACGCCAAGGCGCCCGGCGAGGGCTGGACCTGCTTCGGCGACGCCGGCGTGCAGGGGGAGACCGCCTGGGTCGCGCACTGGGCCCCCGGCGCCGGCGAGACGCTCATGCCGGCCGGCTTCGGCTTCGAGATGCCGCCGGGCAGCAAGCTCGTCATGCAGGTGCACTACAACCTGCTCGGCGTCACCGGCGACGCCGCCTCCGACCGGTCCGGCATCCAGATGCGGATCGCCGACGGTACGGCGCGCCTGCAGGGCCTGCAGACCGCCCTGGTGACCGCGCCGATCGAGCTGCCCTGCGAGCCGGGCGCCACCGGCCCGCTCTGCGATCGCGACGCCGCCGTCGCGGACGTCGCGAAGCGCTTCGGGGCCGATTCGGCCGGGACCGTCCAGGGCCTCAACCAGATGTGCAACGGCGGCGCCGCGCCGGTCGCCGGCAACACCCAGCACTGCGACCATCCGGTCCGCGAGCCCGGCACGATCTACCTGGCCGCCGGGCACATGCACCTGCTCGGGCGGGCGATCAAGGTCGAGCTCAATCCCGGTACGCCCAAGGCCCGCACCGTCATCGACGTGCCGCGCTACGACTTCGACAACCAGGCCCTGGTCCCGCTGCCCGAGCCCGTCGCCGTCGACCGCGGCGACACCCTGCGCGTCACCTGCACCCACGACGCGACGCTGCGCAAGCAGTTGCCGCAGCTCGAGTCGCTGCCCTCGCGGTACGTGGTGTGGGGTGAGGGCACGAGCGACGAGATGTGCCTCGGAGTCATGGTGATGGCCCCGAAGTCCTGAACGGTGAGCGGTCCTTGACACCGCGCGGGACAGGCCCTTTGCTGAACGCATCGACGGCCACGGATGGTCTGTCCCGCGCCGGAGAGGTTCCCATGCGCCGCTGGCTCGTGCTCCCGCTCATGATCGCCGTCCTGACGCCGGGGGCACCCGCGCGGGCGGACAGCCCAGCGCCCGCCACGCCGCAACGGCTGGCGCTGGGCACCGCGACGACCTCGATGAGCCTGTCCTGGGAGCAGCCGCGCACCGGCCCCCGGGCCCGTTGGTTCCAGGTGTACGAGGGCGGCCAGGTGGTCGCCCGGTCCACCACCACCTCCGCGACGATGGCGGTGGCCTTCAACTCCACCCACACGTACACGGTCACCGCCGTCGACGGTCAGGGCCACGAGTCGGCCCCGACCGCCGCGGTCAGCGGGCACGCGTGGGCGTACGGCATGAACCCGGAGTGCCTGAGCCCCGAGCCGCTGACCATGACGGCCACCGCGATCACCGCCTCAACCGCCTCGCTGTCGTGGCCGCGGCATCCGCTGTGGCAGGACCTGGAGCTGCGGGTCGGCGGGGTCAGCCTGGGCCGGACCACGCGGACCAGCGTCCGGATCGGCGGGCTGGCCCCGGAGACGACCTACAGCGTGGGGCTCTACCGCTACAACGGCTGCCTGCAGCGGACCGTGCCGATGGGCTGGGGCTCGCTGACGACCACCGCCGGCGGCACGGAACGCCCGGCCGCGCCCTCCGCGCTGACCGTCGCCGGCCGGACGGACACGACGATCCGGCTCTCCTGGACGGCACCCGAGGGGCCCGCCCCGGCCCGGTACGCGGTGTACGACGGCGACACGCTCGTGGCCCGGACCAGCGGCACGGCCGTGACGGTCGGCCGGCTCTACCACGCCTCGTGGCACACCTTCACCGTCGCGGCCGTGAACGCCGCCGGTGACGAGTCCGCTCACACCCGGCCGGTGCCGGCGAACACCGAGCCGTGCCAGGCCGACCCACCCCGGCCGACCGGGCTCACCGCCACCGCGGTGTCCCCGTCCTCGGTGCGGCTGCGCTGGGTCTTCCGGTCCGCGGCGACGTCCTACACCGTCTACGACGGCGACCGCCCGGTTGCCGTACCGGCCGGGCCGGAGGCCATGGTGACCGGGCTGGCGTCCGCCTCGCGGCACAACCTGCGGGTGACCGCCACCCTGCCGGACGGCTGCGGCGAGACCCCGCGCAGCACCGCCGTCGCGGTGACCACGCCGGCCGGTCCGACCGGCCGTCCCGCCCGGCCCGGCGACCTGACCCTGACCGGCAACGCACCCCTGGGCGTGGACACCACCGCGCTCACGCTCAGCTGGACCGCGTCCCCCGGCGGTGAGCCCGTCACCGGCTACCGGATCTACGAAGGCGCGACGCTCGCCGGCGCGGCCACCGGCACTCAGCTGTCCCTGACGGTCGGCGCGGGCACCCGGCACACCTACACGGTGGTCGCCGTGGACGCCGCCGGCACCGAGTCGGTGCCGAGCGCACCGCTGGCCGTGCAGGCCATGTACATGCCGCCGCCGTAACCGCGGTCGCGGACCGGCCTCTCGCTATGCTGGCGCCAGCAACGGCCGGCAGCGAGGGAGAGGCACGCGTGCGCACCACCGTGCATGACGTCGCGAGCGCGGCCGGTGTCTCGGTCTCCACGGTCTCGCGGGCCCTCACCGGCGGCCGGGTCAGCCCGGCGACCCGCGAGGCGGTGCTGCAGGCGGCCGAACGCCTCGGCTACCGGCCCAACCGGGCGGCCCAGGGGCTCATCACCGGCCGCACCGGCAACCTCGGCCTGATCGTGCCGGACCTTCGCAACCCGTTCTTCGCCGACGTCGCCAAGGGTGTGACGGCCCGGGCCCGGTCGGTCAACTGCGGCGTGTTCATCAGCGACACCGACGAGGACGTCGCGGCCGAGCTGGAGGCGATCGCGACCCTGGGCCGCAACACCGACGGGGTGCTGCTCTGCTCGCCGCGGGCCGGCGACGCCGAGCTGCTGGAGGTGGCCGACCCGGAGACGACGGTGCTGGTGCACCGCCGGGTGCCCGGGATGCTGTCCGTGGTGGCCGACATCGCCGACGGCACCCGGCAGGCCATCGGCCATCTCCGCGCCCTCGGGCACCGGTGCATCGCCTTCGTCGCCGGGCCGGAGGACTCGTGGGCCGGCCAGCAGCGGCTGTCGGCGCTGGCCGGGATCACCGCCGGCGACGACACCGAGATCCTGCGGGTCGGTTCGGTGGCGCCCACGTTCCAGGGCGGGGTGCTCGCCGGTGACCTGGTGCTCGCCGGTCCGGCCACCGCCGTCCTGGCCTACAACGACCTGGTCGCCATGGGCCTGTTGCACCGCCTCGCCGCCCGCGGGGTCGCGGTGCCGCAGCGGATGAGCGTGGTCGGCTACGACGACATCAGCATGGCCATGATGAGCCACCCGCCGCTGACCACGGTGACGGTCCCCAAGGGCCGGGCCGGGGTGGCCGCCCTGGAGCTGCTGCTGCGCCGGATCGGTGGCGCCGACGGATCGGGCCGGCCGGCCGGTTCCGCGCGCGAGCCGGAGATCACCCTGGCCACCAGCCTGGCCGTGCGGGACTCCTCCGGGGTGGCCCCGGCCTGACGATCGCGTCAGGTCACCGCGCCGAGCTGCCACGGCACGAACTCGTCGCGGCCGAGGTCCAGCTCCTCGCTGACGGTGGGACGGCCGGACGCCACGTCGAGCACGGTCCGCAGGATCTCGTCACCGAGGCCCTCGATGGTCGCGGTGCCGTCGGCGATGCCGCCCGCGTTGAGATCCATGTCGTCGCGCATGCGCTCGAACATGGTGGTGTTGGTCGCGATCTTGATGCACGGCACCGGCTTGGTGCCCAGCACCGAGCCCCGGCCGGTGGTGAAGCAGACGACGTTCGCGCCCCCGGCGACCAGGCCGGTGACCGACACCGGGTCGTAGCCGGGAGTGTCCATGAAGGTGAAGCCGGACGCGGTCACCCGCTCGGCGTACTCGTAGACCGCCGCGAGCTCGGCGGTGCCGCCCTTCGCGACCGCGCCCAGCGACTTCTCCAGGATCGTGGTGAGCCCGCCGGCCTTGTTGCCCGGCGACGGGTTGTTGTCCAGCGTGCCCCCGCCGGCCTGCACGTACCCGTGCCACCAGGCGATCCGGTCCAGCAGCCGCTGCCCGACCTCCCGGCTGACCGCCCGCCGGGTCAGCAGGTGCTCCGCGCCGAAGACCTCGGGGGTCTCGGCCAGGACGGTGGTCGCTCCCTGCGCGACCAGCAGATCGGAGGTACGGCCCAGAGCCGGGTTCGCGGTGATCCCCGAATACCCGTCCGAGCCACCGCAGTTGAGCCCGAGCACCAGCGCCGACGCCGGTACGGTCTGCCGCCGCCGTTGCGCAACCTGCTCCAGCAGGCCCCGCACCGCGGTGACCCCGGCCCGGACCGTGGCCCGGATACCGCCCTGCTCCTGGATGACCAGCTGCTCGACCAGCGTGTCGGCCGGGAACGCACCGCCGGTCACGCTGTCCACGGCGATCATCTCGCAGCCCAGGCCCAGCACCAGGATCGCGCCGATGTTGGGATGGGCGGCGTACCCGCGCAGGGTGCGCTGCAGCAGCCGGCCGCCGTCGCTGACGGGCACCAGGCCGCAGCCGGAGTCGTGGGTCAGCGCGACGACGCCGTCCACCCCCGGGAACGCGTCCATCGCCAGGCCGCGGAACTGGTCGGCGATCATCCGGGCCGTCGACGCGGCGCAGTTCACCGAGGTGAGGATGCCGACGTAGTTGCGGGTGCCGACCGAGCCGTCCGCGCGGACGTAACCGTCGAACGTGAGCCGCTCGGTGGCCGGGGGGATCGCCACGCGGGCCGTGCCGAACTCGTACGTGTGGTCGACGGAGTCCATGGCCAGGTTGTGGGCGTGCACGTGGTCGCCGGGGCGTACCCCGCCGGTGGTGCGGCCGATCGTCTGACCGTACTTGTGCACCCGGGTGCCCGGCGGCAGCTCGCGCAGCGCGACCTTGTGACCCTGCGGCACCTCCGCCGCGACGGTCAGCAGCAGGTCGCCGTGCCGCAGCACCAGGCCGGGCGAGAGGTCACGCAACGCCACCGCGACGTCGTCGTCGGGCCCCAGCAGCAGGGCGTGCTCGGTGAGCGGGGCGGGTTCCGGGTCAGCCATGAGGTGCATCCTCGCCGCGAATGGAAAGTTGCGGGAACGTTTTCACTCTGTATCATCGCACGCAGTCGATGGGTCGTCCACGGGCGGCGACGTCGGTGCCGGTCCCCCGGAGAGGAGCCACGTGACCCAGGCGAGGCCAGATCTGCGCCCCCTGAGCAGCGCCGGCGTGACCCGCGCGGAGCTCCCCGTCCGGATCCTGCAGATCGGGGCCGGCAACTTCATCCGCGCGTTCGTCGACCTGATGGTGCACCGGGCGAACGAGGCCGGCGTGCTCCGGCACGGGATCGCGGTCCTGAAGGTGACGCCCCGGCCCGAGCACGTGACCCCGCGCCTGGCCGAGCAGGACGGCCTGTTCCACGTCGTCCTCGAGGGCGCGGGCACCACCGAGACGACCCTGGTCACCGCGGTCCGCGAGGTCGTCCACGCGTACGCCGACTGGGACCGCTGCCGCGCGCTGGCCCGCGGCGAGGAGCTGCGGTTCGTCGTCTCCAACACCACCGAGGCGGGCATCGTGTTCGTCGACGGCGACGACCTCACCGCGTCGCCGCCGGTCTCGTTCCCGGCGAAGATGACCGCGCTGCTGCACGAGCGCTGGCGGCACTTCGGCGGCGACCCGGCCCGGGGGCTGTCGTTCCTGCCCTGCGAGCTCAACGAGGACAACGGCACCACCCTGCGGGCGATGGTGCTCCGGCACGCCGCTCGCGCGAGCACCGATCCCGGCTTCTTGCACTGGGTCGCCGAGCACTGCCGGTTCTACGACACGATCGTCGACCGGATCGTGCCGGGACTGCCCGAGGACGAGGCCGCGGAGCTGCGGCAGAGCCTGGGGTACGACGACCGGCTCATCGTCCGCGGCGAGTCCTACGGGCACTGGGCGATCGCCGGCGACCCCGCCATCCGCGACGAGTTCCCGCTGGACCGGGCCGGCCAGCCCGTCGAGTTCCTCCCCGACATCCGGCCGTACCGGGAGAAGAAGGTCCGCGTGCTCAACGGCGCGCACACCGCGATGGCCGCGGTGGGCCCGCTGCTGGGCTGCCGGACCGTGCGGGAGGCCGTCGCGCACCCGCTCGCCGGGGCGTACGTCCGGCAGCTGGTCGAGGACGAGGTGCTGCCGACCCTGCCCGGTGACCGCGCCGAGCTGAGCCGTTTCGCCGCCGCGATCCTGGACCGCTTCGGCAATCCCGTGCTCCGGCACGAGCTGGCCGACATTGCGCTCAACGCGATCGCCAAGTGGCGTACCCGCAACCTGCCCGTGGTCCTCGACGCCTGGCGCGCCGGGCGCGAGGCGCCGCTCACCCTCTTCGCGCTGGCGTGCCTGCTGGCCGGCTACGCCGGGGCGCTGGGTGACCTGCCGGTCCGCGACGATGATCAGGCGGTGCCGGCGCGGATCCGGGACAGCTTCCCGGCCGGCGATCCAGAGCCCTGGCTGGCCGAGCTGTTCCCGGCGCTGGGCTGGCGCGGTTCCCTGGACCAGCCGCAGGTGACGCGGCTGGCCGCCGGGACCGCCGTACCGCTGCGCGCGCTGCTCGCCGGTGACCCCGCGCGGGTGCTGACCGGACTGCTGACGTCTGCCCCCGTGTCCGACTAGGAGTGATGACCGTGCACGAGACCTGGCAACAGCTGGCCGACCACGCGCTCGTACCGGTGGTGGTGCTCGACGACCCGGCCGCCGCCCTGCCGCTGGGCCAGGCGCTGGTCGACGGGGGGCTGCCCGTCGCCGAGGTCACGTTGCGGACCCCCGAGGCGCTCGCGGGCATCCGGGAGCTGGCCGGGTACGGCGGCCTGCTGGTCGGCGCGGGCACGGTGCTGACCCCGCAGCAGGTGGACCTGGCCGTCGAGGCCGGCGCCCGGTACGTCGTCTCGCCCGGGCTGTCCAGGGCCGTGGTCGAGCGTTGCCAGGCGATCGGCGTACCGGTGCTGCCCGGCGCGGTGACCGCGACCGAGGTCCAGGCGGCCGTCGAGCTCGGCCTGGAGGCCGTCAAGTTCTTCCCGGCCGCCACCTCGGGCGGTCCGGCGGCTGTGTCCGCACTGGCCGCGCCCTTCGCCGGGATGCGGTTCGTGCCCACCGGCGGCATCGACGCCGGCAACGTCGCCGACTACCTCGCGCTGCCCGCCGTGCTGGCCGTCGGTGGCTCCTGGATGGTGCCACGGGCCGCGATCCGCGCCGGTGACTTCGCCCGGGTGCGCGAGCTGACCAGCCAGGCCGTCGCCGCCACCCGCGGACGTTGAGAGAGGTCCACCATGCCGGTTCTCCCGCTCAGGCCCGCCGGGTCCTGCCGTTTCGACGCCGTCAGCCTCGGCGAGGTGATGCTGCGCCTCGACCCGGGCGAGGGCCGCGTGCGCACGGCCCGTTCGTTCCGCGCCTCGGAGGGCGGCGGTGAGTACAACGTCGCCCGGGGGCTGCGCCGCGTCTTCGGGCTGCGCACCGCGATCGTCACCGCGCTCGCCGACAACGAGGTGGGCCGGCTCGTCGAGGACTGCATGCTGACCGGCGGGGTCGACACCAGCTTCGTGCGGTGGATCCCGTACGACGGGGTCGGCCGGGCCGTGCGCAACGGGCTCAACTTCACCGAGCGGGGCTTCGGCGTACGCGGGGCCGTCGGCGTCTCGGACCGCGGGCACACGGCCGCCTCGCAGCTGCGGGCGCAGGACGTCGACTGGGATCACCTGTTCGGCGAGGTGGGCGTCCGCTGGCTGCACACCGGCGGCATCTTCGCCGCCCTGTCCGACACCGCCGCCGAGACGACCCTGGCCGCGGTGCACGCCGCCCGCCGCCACGGCACCGTGGTCTCCTACGACCTCAACTACCGCCCCAGCCTGTGGAAGGCGGTCGGCGGCACCGCCCGGGCCCGCGAGGTCAACGCCGGCATCGCCCCGCACGTCGACGTGATGATCGGCAACGAGGAGGACTTCACCGCCTGCCTCGGATTCCAGGTCGAAGGCGTCGACGACGACCTGCAGGACCTGCACACAGCGTCGTTCGCCCAGATGATCAGCAAGGTGGCGGCCGAGTACCCCCGCCTGCGGATCATCGCGACGACCCTGCGCGGCGTCCGCACGGCGACCCGCAACGACTGGGGTGCCCTGGCCTGGTCCGGCCCGACCGGCGTGATCGCCTCGACGCACCGCCCCGACCTCGAGATCCTGGACCGGGTCGGCGGCGGCGACTCCTTCGCGGCCGGCCTGATCTACGGCATCCTGGACGGCGCGTCGCTGGAGGAGGCGGTCGAGTACGGTGCCGCGCACGGCGCCCTGGCCATGACGACCCCGGGCGACACGTCGATGGCCGCCAAGGCGGAGGTCCTGGCCCTGGCCGCCGGCGGAGGCGCCCGCGTCCAGCGCTGAGCCGGCTTGCCTCCTTGACGGCTGCGGTCAGCGCTCCACCAGCAGCCCGGCGATCAGGTCCTGTCCTCGGACGTGAAGTAGCGGTTGATCAGGGCGACGTTGACCTCGGCCGCATCGGCGATCTCGCGCACCCCCCTCGGCCCGCCACCGGGCGCCGGAACGCGCTGAACCCCGGGGCGGGCGACGAGCTCCGGCTTCCTCGGATCGTCGGACCGGCGCCAACGACGTGCCGGCCGTGACCCGCTCCGCGAGCTGACCAGTACCGGGCCGGGCGCCTCGACGGCGCCCGGCCGCGGTCAGGAGCACTTCTGGTCGAGCGGCGAGAGCCAGCCCTTGAGTGTGGAGCCGAGCGTCGTGTTGACGTCCTCTGTGCTCTTCACCGCGCTGAAGCTCTTGGCGTCGGCGGCCTTGGCCTTCAGCTTGTCGGCGGTCTGCTTGCCGGCGGTGCGCAGCTCCGGATCGGTGCTCTCCGCGGTCGCGCTGCCGATGGCTGTCGCGAAGGCGGTCAGCGCCTGCTTGACCTCCTGCTCGTTCTTCTTGTCGTCGCCGGCGCTCTTGCGCGCGTCGGCCAGCTCGGTCAGGGCCTGGGCGAACGGCGCCATGTGCCGGCTGTAGACCTGGCCGAGCGCCTCGCACGCGGACCGGGTCGAGGCCTCCGCGCTGCGCTGGGCCGGGGGCGGCGCCGAGGCCGTGCCGATCCCCACCCCGGCCTCGCCGGGTGCGGGATTGGTCGCGGTGCCGCAGGCGGCCGCCGAGAGCAGTACGCCGGTGAGAAAGAACGCCTGCACGGCCTGGCGCATCGGAACCTCCTGCTGATCGGGGATGAGGAACGTGGGAGCGCTCCCATAGCGCTCTGCACCATACGTCGCGGCGCTGTCCTCGTCTAGAGACGCCTTTCGATTCCCGTGGGGACAGTATGCCGGGTGAGAATCGTCGGATGTCCCCTCCTGCGGGGCCCGATCGGGAGACGATGGCGGCATGCAGACAGCACAGGGCGTGCCGTTGCCGTGGTGAGCCGTACCTTCGGGATCCTGTCGCCCTTCGTCGGGGGCGACTACTACGGGGCGATCATCGCCGGCGTCAACGGCGCGGCGGTGGCTGCCGGTGACCGGGTCATGGCGGTCCAGACGCTGGACCCGGGATCGTACAGCGCGGACCGCAGCGGCCTGCCGGACTTCCGCCGGCCGGTGGCCTGGCAGCACCTGGCGGGCCTGATCGTGCTGCCCGGCGCGGTGGACGCCGCCTACGCCCGGTCCGCCCGGCTGGCCGGCCGGCCGGTGGTCCTGGTCGGGCACGAGGTGCCGGACAGCGACTGCTCGTCCGTGCTGGCCGACAGCCGCAGCGGGGTCCGCGAGGCCGTCGCGGACCTGGCCGGGCACGGCCACGAACGGATCGCCTTCGCCGGCAACCTCGCCCATTTCGACGTGCGGGAACGGCACGAGGGCTACCGCGAGGAACTGCTGGCCCGGCAGCTCACGCCCCGCCCCGACCTGCTGTTCGACCTGAACGACAATCACGAGACCGGCGGCGAGTCCGTCGCCGACGCCCTGATCCGGGCCGGCATGCCGGCGACGGCCGTGGTGACCGGCACCGACCGCAACGCCATCGGCCTCATCCGCCGGCTGGCCCAGGCCGGCTACGAGGTGCCCGGCGACCTGGCGGTGGTGGGCTTCGACGACATCGCCGACGGGACCTACCTGCGGCCGAGCCTGTCCACAGTGCGTCAGCCGCTGGACGCCCTCGGCGCGGCGGTGCACGCCCTGGCCCGCGAGCTGGCGGCGGATCCGGGGCGGCCGGCGGCCGTACGGCTGGTGCCCACCACCTTCGTGCAGCGTGACTCCTGCGGCTGCCCGAGCCGCGGGTTGCCGGTGTCGGAGGCGCGGACCAGGGAGCTCTTCTCGGACGTCCGCTATCTGCAGGCCACGCTGAACGTGCAGTACGAGCTCGGCATCGAGCTGCTGGGCGCGCACGAGAACGACCCGCGGGGCCTGGCCTGGATGGAGAGCACCCCGGCGGTCGGCGGGTGCCTCGGCCTGTGGCGCGGCGACGGTGAGCCGCGCGGCGCCGACCCGCTGCTCGACGTGGTGGGGGAGTTCCGGGCCGGCGACGGTCCGCGGTCGGTGCCGGTGAGCGCGTTCCCGCCGCCCGGGCTTTTCACGCTGGCGGACGGGCCGGCCGGCGACATCGTGTTCGTCGTGCCGGTGCGCAGCGCGTCACGTGACTGGGGTGCGCTGGCGGCGGTCGGCCGGATCCAGGCCAGCACGCCGCCGGGCCGCGAGATGATGAACCAGGCCGGTGCCCTGCTGGCCGCGGCCCTGGACCGGGACGCGATGGTGGCGTCCCTGCGCGATCAGGAGGAGCGGCTGCGCAACGCCGCCCTGCACGACCACCTCACCGGCCTGCCGAACAGGGTGCTGCTGGCCGACCGCCTGCAGCAGGCCGGCCTGCGTGCCGCCCGGCAGCCCGGCCACCGCTTCGCCGTCCTGCTGCTCGACCTGGACGGGTTCAAGGCCGTCAACGACTCCCTGGGTCACGCGGCGGGCGACATCCTGCTGGTGGAGGTGGCCCGCCGGCTGACCGGGCTGGTGCGCCAGTCCGACACGGTCGCCCGCCTCGGCGGTGACGAGTTCGTCGTGCTGCTCGACGGCTTCGCCACCCGCGACGGTCACGAGCGGGTCCGCGACGCCATCACGGCCGCGATCACGGAGCCGTTCGTCATCGACGGGTGCCCGGTCGAGGTCGGGCTGAGCATCGGTGTCGCGCTGTCCACCGACGGCTCGGCCGACCCCGACCACCTGCTCCGGGAGGCCGACGCGGCGATGTACCGCGAGAAGTCGACCGCCCGGCGCCGCTGACCGCCGGGGGAGCGGCTCAGCCGGTGGCGCACCGGGCAGGACGTTCGGTCCGCTGTGGACGCCGACGAACCGACCGTGGCCCCGGCGGCGGAATCCTCACTTTCGCCGCAGGCCGGTCGATCAGTCAGGGCGAGCCCATCGGAGGGCTTCCAGGGCGAACAGGTGTGAAGATGTCGAACCTCAAGGTCGGGCTCCGGCTCGGCGCCGGCTTTCTCGTGGTGATCGTCGGCATGGTGGTGCTGACGGTCATCGGCGTCAACGAGGTCAACCAGATCAGCGACCGGCTGACCGTCGTCAACGACCTCAACGGCGTGAAGCAGCGGTATGCCATCAACTTCCGGGGCAGCGTGCACGACCGGGCGATCGCCGTCCGGGACGTGGTGCTGGCCCGTACCGAGGCCGAGCTGCAGACCGAGATCGACACCATCGCCGAGCTGACCACCAGGTACGACGAGTCCGCGGTCAGGATGAAGGCCATGTTCGCCGGCGGGACCGGCGTCAGCGCCGAGGAGAAGCAGGCGCTCGCCGAGATCAACCGTATTCAGGCGAAGACGCTGCCGCTGATCAGCCAGGTCGTCGACCTGCGCAAGGCCGGCAGCAACGAGCAGGCGCTGGTCGTGCTCACCACGCAGGCCAAGCCCGCCTTCATCGAGTGGCTCGCCGCCATCAACGTCTTCATCGACCTCGAGGAGGCGATGAACAAGGCCGAGACGGCCCAGGCCCGCGAGACCGCCGACGGGTTCATGACCATCATGGCGATCGGCCTGTTGCTGGCCGCCCTGATCGCGGCCCTGGTCGCCTGGCGGATCACCCGGGGCATCACCGGGCCGCTGGCCGAGGCGGCGGACGTGCTCGTCGCGGTGGCCGACGGCGACCTGACCCGCCGGGTGGACGTGCGCTCCACCGACGAGGTCGGCCAGATGGGCCGCTCGGTCAACACGGCGCTGAACGCGATCGGCACCGTCATCACCGAGTTCGGCCGCAGTGCCCAGGGCCTGGCGCAGACCAGTCACCGCATCGGCGCGCTGTCCGGCCAGATCGCCAAGGGTGCGGAGGAGTCCTCGCTGCAGGCGAACGTCGTGGCCGACGCGGCGCAGGAGGTCTCCCGCAACGTGCAGACCGTCGCGGCCGGCTCGGCGGAGATGGGCGCCTCGATCCGCGAGATCTCGCACAACGCCAACGAGGCCGCCACCGTCGCGGCCCGGGCCGTGGACACCGTGCGGGTCACCACCGAGACCGTGTCCCGCCTCGGCGACTCCAGTCGCATGATCGGCGACGTGGTCAAGGCGATCACCACCATCGCCCAGCAGACCAACCTGCTGGCCCTCAACGCGACCATCGAGGCCGCCCGGGCCGGCGAGGCCGGCAAGGGCTTCGCGGTGGTGGCCGGCGAGGTCAAGGAGCTGTCCCAGGAGACCGCCCGGGCCACCGAGGACATCTCCCGCCGGGTCGAGGCCATCCAGGCCGACACCACCAGCGCGGTCGCCGCGATCGCCGAGGTCACCGCCGTGATCACCCAGATCAGCGACTACCAGACCACGATCGCCTCGGCGGTCGAGGAGCAGACCGCGACGACCAACGAGATGAACCGCAGTGTCAACGACGCCGCGTCCGCCTCCGGCCAGATCGCCGCCAACATCAACAACGTGGCCGACGTCGCCCGCAACACCACCGCCTCGGTCGACGAGTCCCGTCGCGCCGCCGACGAGCTCGACGAGGTGAGCCGTAAGCTGCAGGCCCTGGTGGGTGGCTTCCGGATCTAGCGGCACCTGACGCACGGCGTCCCGGCGTGAGCACCACACGCCGGGACGTCTGCCGTCCGCGGCGCGCCGGTGAAAGACCGGGCCCGGTGCCGGACACGGGCCAGGGTGAACGGGGTGAACACGCAGGCGCGCCGGGCCCGCTTCGAGGAGCTCGCGGTCCTGCTGATGGAGCCGCTGCGCCGGTTCCCGGCCCGTCGTACGGATCCGGACACCGCCCAGGACGCGCTGTCGGAGACGCTGACCCGGCGGCGGACCTGGCGCCGCTGTCCCCGGACCGTACCGCCCGGCTGCTGGAGGATTCCATGATCACCGAATTCGGCTCACCCACCGTCGCGCCGCCGCGTCCGCGCCCCGTCCGCGGCACCGCTTTCGTGCGGGTCACCCGGCTGGACGCAGGCCCGCCCACGGACGTCGTCGAACTCGCGCCGAGCGACGGCAACAGCGAGGCGCTGATCGGGGCGACGGTCTTCGAGCCCGGCCGGCAGTACCTCGTCGCGGCCACCGACGGCCAGGCCCTGGTCTGCGGCTACAGCGGGGCGGCGACCCCGGAGCTGCAGGCGCTGTACGACGCCGCGTTCTGAGCGGGCCTCAGCTCGGCCCGGTCCGGGTGGCAGCGAGGGAGCCGAGCACGGCCAGCGCGTCGGCCGACGGGCTGCCCGGCGCCGCGTGGTAGACGACGAGCTGCTGCCCGGGCGCGGACCGCACGTCGAACGTGTGCACGGCCAGGGTCAGTTCGCCGACGTCACGGTGGACGATCCGCTTGGTCTCGAGGGTCTTGCCCACCACGTCGTGGCGTGACCACAGGCGGCGGAACTCCTCGCTGTGCTCGGACAGGGTGCGCACCACCGTGGCGACCCGGTCGTCCGCCGGTGCCGCCCCGGCGGCCAGCCGCAGGGCGCCCACGCTGGTGCGGGCCACGGCTTCCCAGTCGGCGTAGAACGAGCGGGCCGACGGCTCGAGAAAGACGGCGTGGATCAGGTTGCCACGCTCCTCGAGGTCGGCGAACAGGGCCTCGCCGAGCGGGTTGCGGGCGAGGATGTCGTACGCGCGGCCGAACACGACGGCCGGGCTGTCCCGCCAGGTGCCGAGCAGTTCGACCAGGGCCGGATCGGCAATCTCGGACGAGGCCGGCAGCGTGGCCACCGGCAGCAGCCCGGCCAGTCGGTACGCGTGCATCCGCTGGTCGTGGCTCCACCGCAGCACCCGGGCGAGCGCGTCGAGGATCTGCGGCGACGGGTGCCGTTCCCGGTCCTGTTCGAGGCGGACGTAGTAGTCCACGCTCATGCCGGCCAGGGCGGCCACCTCCTCGCGGCGCAGCCCGGTGACCCGCCGTCCGGTCGCGGCGGGCAGGCCGACCTGCTGCGGTGTCACCTCGGCCCGCCGCGCCCGCAGGAAGTCGCCCAGCATCCCGTCTCTGGTCATGACCGATTGTCTCCCGGGTCCGGCGGCGCCGGGAGGGTGCGTCACACCCACTCTGCGACGTGGGTCGCACTATGTTTACGAACGGTCGGTCTTATTGTACGGTCACGGCATGACCCAGGACGGCCGGCTGATCCGCGGTGAGCGCACCCGCACCGCCGTGCTCGATCAGGCCCTGGTGCTGGCCACCGTGGCCGGCCTCGACGGCCTGTCGCTGAGCCAGGTCGCGGACGCGCTCGGCGTCAGCAAGTCGGGCCTGTTCGCGCACTGGCGGTCCAAGGAGGCTTTGCAGCTCGCGGTGATCGAGCACGCCCGGGCCCAGTGGACCGAGCGGATCATCCGGCCCGCCCTGGCCGCGCCGCGCGGGATCCGCCGGTTGTGGGCGGTGCACGACACCCGGCTGGCCTTCTACGAGGCCGAGGTGCTGCCCGGCGGGTGCTTCTTCGCCAACGCCCACTTCGAGTACAACGCCCGCCCCGGGGTGATCCGTGACCGGCTGGCCGTCGAGCTGACCGACTGGATGACCTTCCTGACCACGCTGGCCGCCGACGCGGTCGCGCTCGGCGAGCTGCGGCCCGGCGCCGAGCCCGGGGGCGTCGCCTACGAGACCGAGTCCCTGGGCGTCTGCGCCGTGATGCAGGCGCCCGTGCTGGGACGCGACGTCACCTTCCGGCGCGCCCGCCGAGCCCAGCTCGAGCACCTGCGCGCACTCGCCACCGACCCGACGATCCTCCCGGAGCCGACATGACCACTGTGACCGAGGCCCCGCCGTACGGCGGCGCCGTGCCCATGCCCGTGCACTTCGACGACCTCGACGCCATGGGGATGCTGCACAACTCCCGGTACGCGGTGCTGGTCGAACGGGCCATCGTGCTCTGGTGGGCCGAGCGCGGCGTCTCCTTCTCGGGCGGCCGGCCCACCACACCGGACGCTTTCAACGTGGTCCGCGAGTACGCCGTGACCTTCCACCGGCCGGTCCGCGGCACCGGCGAGATCAGCGTGCACTTCTGGCTGGAGAGCATGGGCACGACCAGCGCCGACTACCGTTTCCGGGTGACCTCCACCGACGGCGCCACGGTCTACGCCGAGGGCCGCCGGGTGAACGTCCACCTGGACCCGGCCACCATGCGCCCGTCCCCGTGGACCGAGCACGGCCGCACCCTCGGCGCCAAGCTGCTGCGCGTCTGACGCCCGTCCGACCACCCGCCACCACCCTGGAACGGATCAAAGCTCTCCTATTCGAAGAACTTGAGACCCCAGCCGGTGTCGCTGGTGGCGCCCGGCACGTTGGCTCTGCTGTAGACGGTGTTGCCCCACCAGGCGAAGGTGCCGGTGTACCAGAACCGGTTGCTCCACGAGTACGGCGTGCCTTTGGGAACGGCGTGGAACATCAGCGGGAAGCGCGGGCCGGCCGGCGGGCTGGTGGCGATGTCACCGTTGAGCAGCACGAAGCTGTGGTGGCCGGGGCCGTCGACGGAGACGGTGGGGTCCCAGCCGGCCATCATGGTGGCGCGGTGCGAGCCGAAGAGGCAGCCGTTGGACTTGTACCAGTCCCAGACGTGGGCCGGGTCGCCGCCGGCGCGCAGCCGAAGGTCGGCGAGGCAGTACTGGTTGCTCCAGCTGCCATTGGCGGAGTAGACGATGTGCAGCTGCCCGTTGGGGTCGCGGATCGGCTCCGGGCTCTCATTGATGAAGGGGTTGCCGACGACCCGCTCCCACGGTTCGCGGGGCTGGGAGATGACGTACCGGCCGCCGGTGGCGGTGGTCGGGCTGCTCATCCGGGCCAGGTAGATGTTCTGCTCGACGTTGGTGTCACCGGCCCAGCCGGACCAGACGAACCAGCGCTGGCCGTTGAACGTGAACAGAGCGCCGTCGATCGCCCATTTGTCGTCCGGTAACGCGAGTCGGGTCTCCGCGGTGTAGCCGGTGTCCGGGGCGGCCGAGCTGATCGCGTACATGCGGTGGGCGGCGCCGGTCCCGGCGGAGAAGTAGATGTAGTAGCGGCCGCCGTCCACGACGATCTCCGGCGCCCACACCTCACCCCGGCCGCGGCTGTCCGACCACACCTGCCGGGCCGGCGCGGCCGCGAGTCCCTGCGGGGACGAGGCCTGCCGGACCGCGATGCCGCCGTTCAGCGACTGGACCGAGAGGTAGGTGCCGCCGACGCGGATCACGCTGGGATCGGCGGCCCGGATGCTCTGCGCTGCGTCGGCTGTGCGCGCCGGGGAGAGGGCGAATGTGGCGGTCAGGGCCAGCGCCAGGGCGGTGGCGATTCGTGACTTTCGCATGGTCGTTTCCCGCTTCTGCCTCCGCTTCGACGCCGCTGCGGTGGGGGCCGCACGGGGATGGCGTCCGGTGGGGATGCGCCGGAGGCGCCGGGGGACATCCCGGACCGTCGCGCCCTACGCCGGTGCCGGAGAGCGCTCCCTGAGGATTTCCCCTCCGGCCCGGGAAGTCAATGCATCGACGCTGGTCACTGGTTGGGCGAGCCGGCGGGGTAGAGGGAGTCGAGCAGGCCGGCGTACCGGGTCTCGACCGCACGGCGCCGTACTTTCAGCGACGGGGTGAGGTCGCCGCCCTCGACGGCCAGATGGTGGTCCAGGACCAGGAATTTCTTGATCGTCTCCCACGGCGCCAGCGTCGCGTTGAGCTGCTCGACGTAGCCGCCCACGGCCTCGGTCAGCTGCGGCGAGCGGGTGATCCGGGCGTAGTCGGCGCCGCCGAGCCCGTGCCGGGCGGCCCAGCCGCGTACGGCGTCCGGGTCGAGGTCGATCAGGGCGGTGATGTACTTGCGGCCGTCGCCGTGCACGACGATCTGGCTCGCCAGCGGGCAGATCCCCTTGAACCGCGCCTCGATGGTCTGCGGGGCGACGTACTTGCCGTTCGAGGTCTTGATCAGGTCCTTCTTGCGGTCGGTGATCCGCAACGAGCCGGCCGCGGTGATCTCGCCGATGTCGCCGGTGTGCAGCCAGCCGCCGGCCAGCGTCTCGGCGGTGGCCCCGGGCGCGTCGTGGTAGCCCTGCATCACGCCGGGGCCGCGGACCAGGATCTCCCCGTCCTCGGCGAGGGCGACGGCGGTCCCCGGCAGCGGGAGTCCCACGGTGCCGTACTCCGGGCTGCCCGGCCGGTTGAAGAACGTGGTGGCGCAGGTCTCGGTGAGGCCGTAGCCCTCCAGCACAGGCAGACCGACGGCGTCGAACCACTCGCCGATCTCCGTCGACAACGCGGCCGCCCCGGAGATGAAGAAGCGCAGCCGGCCACCGAACCGGCTCCGGATACGGGCGAGCACCAGCCGGTCGGCGATGCGGTGCTGGACGGCGAGGACCCGGCCCGGCCGCTCGCCCTGCCGGCGCAGCCGGGACACGCGGAGCCCGACGCCGATGCCCCAGGTGAACAGGCGGGCGGTCGCCGGATTGCCGTTCTGCACGGTGGCCAGGACGCCGGCGTACACCTTCTCGAAGATCCGCGGCACTGCCGGGATGATCGTCGGCCGGACCACCGGCAGGCGCTCGACGAGCCGGCCCACGTCACCGTCCACGGCGAACGCGAAGCCCACCGACAGCTGGCAGGAGAGCAGGGCCTTGCCGAAGGCGTGCGCGAGCGGCAGCCAGAGGTAGCCCAGGTCGTCCGGGTCCAGGAAGCCCATGGCCTGGATGGCCAGGCCCTGGTAGATCCAGCTGTGGTGGGTGACGCGCACGCCCTTGGGCAGCCCGGTGGTGCCGGAGGTGTAGATCAGCGTCGCCAGGTCGCCGGCCCGGATCGCGGCGCACGCCTCGCGTACCACCGCCGGTTCCGCGGCCAGCAGCTCGCGGCCCCGGGCGCGTAGGTCGCCCAGGGTCAGCACCCGGGTGTCGCCGTCGTCCGGGGCGCCGTCGATGAGGACGGCGTACTCGACCGGCGAGCCCGCGGCGAAGACCTTGGCCAGCTGGCCGGCGTGCTCGACCACCGCGAAGCGGCTCGCCGAGTCGGTGAGGATGTGCGTGACCTCCGCGGCGGAGCTGCTGGGATAGACCGTGGTCGTGGCGCCGCCGGCGCACATGACGCCGAAGTCGGCCTCGATCCACGCGGTGCGGGTGCCGGCGAGGATGGCCACGCGTTCCTGCGCCCGCAACCCGAGGCCGAGCAGGCCGGCGGCGATCTCGGTGACCGCCGTACCGGTCTCGGCCCAGCTCTGCGACCGCCACGCGCCCTGGCTGTCCGGGCGCCGGTAGGCCTCGGCGTCCGGCGTACGGGAAACCCGGTCGAGGAACATCGCGCCGAACGACGCCGGCTCGGTGCGCCGCAGCTCCGCCAGCAGAGCCTCCTCGGCGGTGCTCGCGCGGCAACTCGTGGACGCCGTCACGGTGCTCGTCGGCATGGCCTCCCTCTCCGTCGACCCCTTCATCATCCGTCAGCGCGAACGGCGGCGGCAGCGGACCCGCTCAGCCGGGACGCAGGACACCGAGCAGGAAACGGTCCGGACGTACGGCGGTGACCGTGCCGGCCTGGCCGCGCAGCAGGCCGTCGAGATCCTCCACCGCCAGGCAGCCGGGCGCCGGATCGGCCAGGTCCAGCGCCAGGTGGACCGCGCCCGGGCGCTCCGCCTCGGGCACCCGGCGGGGGTCGCAGCCGTGGCCGAGGAAGGCCCAGCGGTAGCCGATCACGTCGTCGAGCCGGACCGCTGGGCCGCCGGCCACCCGGACCCACGGATTGGGCAGCACGTGGCCCGCCCGAGGCAGCGGCCCGGCCACGGCGCGGGGCAGCCGGCGCGGCGGGAGCGGGCGGTCGCCGAGGCGGCGTCTGAGGCCCGGCACGGCGTTGAGGCTGCGGGCCAGCCCGCGGAACACCAGCGCGGCGGCCCGGTTGCGGGTCTGCAGCACCCGGCCGATCCGCAACGCCAGGGCGGTGGTCGCGGCGACGTCCGGGCGGCGCTCCCGCTCGTACGCGTCCAGATCGCCCCCCTCGCGCAACCGCCAGGCCAGCGCCCCGGCGTCCCTGATCCCCATGCCCAGCCCCGCGCCGGCGAACGGTGGCATCGCGTGCGCCGCGTCCCCGGCCAGCAGCACCCGCCCGGCGCGCCACCGCTGGGCCATCCGCGCGTGGAAGGTGAAGACGGCCGCCCGTTCGACCTCCAGCCGGTCCGGATCGGTCCACGGCGCGACCAGCTCGCGGACCGTCTCCGGCCGCACCATGGCCGCGGGCTGCTCGCCGGGCAGCAGCATCCACTCCCAGCGCCAGCGGCCGGGGCTCGACATGGCCACCGCCGGGCGCGCGGGGTCGAGCACGAACGCCACCGTCGGGTTGCCGTCGGCGGTGCCGTCCACGCCGGTGTCGTCCGTGGCGGTGCTCGCCGCGTCCACCACCAGCCAGGGCTGCGCGAAGGTGTCGCCGTTGAAGGCGATCCCGGCCTGGGTGCGTACGGTGCCGGAGGTGCCGTCGCAGCCCACGAGCCACTGTGCGGTGATGCGTTGCCCTTCGTCGAGGACCGCGACGACGTGATCGGCGGACTGCTCGACGCCCTGGACGGACCGTCCGGCGAGTACCTCGACCGAGGGCAGCTCGGCGAGGGCGGCGCGCAACGCGGCCTCCAGAGCGGGCTGGTCGATGCGCACGATCTGCGGGTGCCCGAACGCCTGCGCCCGCTGCGCCATCAGGAACAGCGGTCGCCGGTCGGCGCCGACGGCCCCGTTGCGGGTCATCGGCACGGACCAGGCGGTGTGCGGCGCCATCCCGGGGATCAGCGACAGCAGCCGGATGGACTCGGTCTCCAGCACGGCGGCCCGGGGCTTCGGGTACGGCCGGACGTTCGGCTCGACCACCACGGTCCGCACACCCTGCGCCCCGAGCAACGCGGCGAGCACCCCACCGACCGGTCCGAGCCCGGCCACCACCACCGCCGCATCCCGTGTCACCGGGGCATCATGTCAGGGCCGCGAAAGAGTCAGGGCCGCGAAAGAGTCAGGGCCGCGAAAGAGTCAGGGTCAGGGCAGCCGGACCACGTCGGCGATCACCGCTCCGTCGTCGGTCAGCCGGATCGCGGCCGGGCTGTCGAAGACGATCATGGCGAGCTTGTCCTCCGGGTGCCCGATCAGGCCCATGCCCTCGGCGTGGTCGTCGCCCTCGCCGTACGTGATCTCCAGCTCGCGGGTCAGCATCCCGCCGCGCACGACCGCCGGCATCTCCACCCGGTAGGCATCGCGCCAGCGGTAGATCCGCACCGGGCCGTCCAGATCCATGGTCGGGCCGGCCAGCACGAGCAGGTCGTCGCCGTCCGGGCAGAGGTCGCGCACGCCCAGGCCGTCCAGGTCCAGGACGTGTTTGCGGTACATCAGGCCGTCGTCGAAGGGCCGCAGCCGCAGCCGGCCGGGCTCGGCGGGATCCACGTACGGCCGCAGCTCCAGCACGAACGCCCACCCGCGCAGCACCGGGCCGCGCAGGCCGAGGTAGACCCGGTCCCCGCTGACCGCGATGCCCTCGATGTCCAGCCCGTTGTCCTTGCCGGGAATGGCCAGGAAGGGCGCGAGGTGGGGGTCGTGGCGCAGCAGGGTGCGCAGCCCGTCCCGCTTGTCGAGCTGCGCGGCCCGGTGGTGCCGACCGTCGACGACGATCTCGCGCACCGGGGTGGGCAGCCCGTCGATGTCGGCGATCGGCAGCCGCACCAGGATCTGGCGGTTCTCCTGGCCCTCGACCCGGGCCAGCCGCCGCAGCGCCTTGTCACCCGTGTGGCGGGTCTTGATCTGCTTGCGGCGCAGGCTGTGCGAGCCGACCGCCCACAGGAAGGGCCCGGTCCGGGCCAGCCCCTCGATGTCGGCTTCCTCGTCGGCGTCGGCACCGGGCAGGTCGACGAAGTCGGCGAGCCGGAACGTCCGCTCGTCGGTGTACTCAGCCGGCTGGGCCGGGTCGTCGGCCACCAGGCGTTCCACCGTCGCCGTCTCGTCGCCGGCGATCCAGAGCACCCGGCCGTCGACCCGCACCGCGGACAGGTTCGTGTGCGTGGCGGCGGCCCGCGAGAGGTCCCCGAAGCGCAACCGGACCGTGTGTACCAGTGTCATGGCGACCATCGTGGCACCCGTGGTCCCGCCCGGTGCGGCAGACGGCCGACACCGCCCCGGTACGGGACGGCATCGGCCCGCATTCAGCCGGTCAGCCGACGCCCTGCTGAGCGCCCTTCTCCACGTGCACACCGGCACCGAAGTCGACCATGGCGTCGCGGCTCAGCCCGATGCCGTCCCAGAACTGGATCAGCAGGTACGTGCCGGAGGGCTGCTCCACCCACAGCGTCCGGCCGTCGGTGTTGTCCGTGCCCTTGACCAGCACACCCTTGCGATCGCCGACCGTGACGGCCTCGCCCGCCGGTACGCCCTGCTGGTCCTTGGACTGCAGCATCACGGCGATCTTGCCGACGAAGCTGCGCGGGTCCTGCAGCGGGTTCGTGGACGGGTCGACCTTGGGCCCGTCGGCCGCGCTGCGGGGCGCGAGCACGATGCTGGAGGCGTCGTCGGCCTGCACGAACCAGCCGTCCGGCACCTTGTCCAGGCTGAAGCCCTTGGGCTGCTTGCCGGTATAGGAGACGAGCTGCGTCGCCGCGGCGGCCACGGCCGGGCGGTCGGCGGGCGGCTGGGCCGGCCCGGCGGGGCCCGTACCGCCGCCGGCGAAGGAGAACGCGGCCACGATCGCGGCGACGGCGAAGGCGGAGCCACCGACGGCCAGGACGGTGCGGCGGTGGCGCGGGGCCGGCTGGTCGGACTGGGGGTGCAGATCCATGGTGAGGTCACTCCTGGAGGGAATGGCTGCGCGGACCGGGCCGGTCCGCACAGGCGATCGAGTCGCACCCCCCAGACGGATGCGCCCGCGGCGGGGTTGCATGCGCGGGCGACCGGTTCGCGGCAGAATTCAGCGGCTGCGCCAGAGCAGCCAGACGAAGTACGGCGCGCCGATCAGGGCGGTCACCAGGCCGGCGGCCAGCTGCGCCGGGGCGATCAGGGTACGGCCCAGCGTGTCGGCCACGCTCACCAGCAGCGCACCGAGCAGCACCGCCACCGGCAGCACCCGAGAGTGCCGGGCCCCGACCAGCGCCCGGGCGGCGTGCGGCGCGACGAGGCCGACGAACGCCAGCGCCCCGACCGCGCACGCCGCGGCCGCGGTGAGGACGGCCGCGAGCGTCAGGTAGGCCGGCCGGGCCCGGCTCAGCGGGATGCCGAGCACCCGCGGCACGTCCTCGTCGAGCGCCACCAGGTCGAGCGTCCGGGCCCCGGCCAGCGCCGGCGGGAGGGCCACCAGCAGGGCCAGCGCCACCGGCAGGAGCTGGTCGGCGTCGCGGCCGTAGGTGGAGCCGGCGAGCCACATCAGGGCCAGGTTGACGTTCCACGGGGACACGAGCACGACCACCAGCGTGGTGATCGCCGCGGCGCCCGCGCTCACCCCGACGCCGATCAGCACGATCCGGTCCGACGACGGCCCGCGCCCGGCTGCGAGCCGGTAGACCAGGGCGAAGGTGGCCAGCGCGGCCACCGTCGCGGCGCCCATGATCGGCCAGACGCCGATGCCGGGCAGCACCATCACGACGAGGATGGCGCCGACGCTCGCGCCCGGGGTGACGCCGAGCAGGCTCGGCTCGGCCAGGGGGTTGCGGCACACCGCCTGCACGATCGTGCCCGCGAGCGCCAGGGCCGCGCCGCCGAGCAGCGCGGCGCCCACGCGCGGCCAGCGCTGGTCGAGCACGAAGGACACCTCGCGGCCCGCCGTGCCGCGCCACCAGTTCATGACGTCGCCCAGCAGGACCAGCCGGTCACCGAGCAGCAGCGCGCCGACGGCCGCGGCGACCAGGGCGGCCCCGAGAACCGTCGTGACGCCGATGACCCAGCGCCGCGACCGCACGGTGCTGCGGGCGCCGCGCGCCTGCGTGGCGGCCGGTCCGCCGTCGCGCAACCGCCGGGCCAGCCAGACCAGCAGCACCGCTCCGGCCAGCGTGGTCACCACGCCGGTCGGCACGGAGATGGCCACATCCGCGGATACGAAGGCCCGGATGAGTACGTCGGCGGCCACGATGACCAGGGCGCCGACCGTCGCCGCCAGCGGCAGCAGCAGCAGGTGCCGGCCCAGACCCGGCACCCGGCGGGCCACCAGGCGGGCGATCACCGGCGCGGACAGGCCGACGAAGCCGATCGGCCCGGTGACCGTCACGGCGATCGCCGCGAGCAGCACCGCCAGCACGACCGCGACCAACCGGGTGCGGCGCACGTCGACGCCCAGCACCCGCGCCGGGTCGTCGCCGAGCCCGAGTACGTCCAGGCGGTGCGCCAGCAGGAGCGTGCCCAGCACCCCGGCCGCCACGATGGGCGCCGCCGTGGTGACCTGGTGGGCGCCGGACTGCACGGTGGTGCCGCTGCCCCAGGCGAACAGGCCGACGGTGTTCTGCTGGAACAGCATGAGCAGCACGGAGGTGAGCGCGTTGAGGGCGAGCGCGATCGCGGATCCGGCCAGGACCAGCCGCGCGGGACCGCCCGCCCCGCCGCGCGACACGAGCAGCACCAGCCCGGCCGCCGCGAGACCGCCGAGGAACGCGACCAGCCCGCTGACCACGAACGGCAGCGAGACGCCGAACGCCGCGACCGCCACCACCGACACGTACGCGCCCGCGTTGACGCCGAGCGTGTCCGGGGCCGCCAGCGGGTTGCGGGCCACCGACTGCAGCGTGGCGCCGGCCATCCCGATCGCCACCCCGGCGAGCAGCGCCGCCACCAGCCGGGGGAACCGGCTGGCGAGCAGCACCGCCACGGCCTCGTTGCGGGTGCCGTCCTCGTGGGCCCAGGGCAGCACGGCGCGCAGGAGCTCCCCGATGCTCAGCTCGGCCGTGCCCTGCGCGAGGTGCACAGTGGACAGCATGGCCAGCACCACGCCGGCGAGGGCGAAGACGCCGGCCGCGCGGAGCGGGAAGCGGGCGGGCGCGCCGCCCTCCGGCGCGGTGGTGACCGCGGGGGAGGACGGCGCGTGCGTCGTGTCGGTCACGGCGGTACCGGTCAGGCGCCGGTCAGCGCGGCGACGAGCGCGTCGATGTAGGCCTGGGCGGACGGCGGCCCGCCGAACATCCAGATGCCGTCCGGGAGGCGGTGCAGGTTGCTGTCCTTGACGAAGGGCAGCTGCTTCCACACGGCGTTGCCGGTGAGCGCGGCGACGAACTCGTCACCACCGTCGGCCTTGTTGGCCACGTACACGAAGGAGGTGGCCGGGTCCTTGATCTTCGTCAGGCCCTCGATGTCGGTCTGCGCGAGGCCGTAGTCCTTGTCACCGCCGGTGGTCCACTGGTTCTTCAGCCCGAGCTCGGCGGCGACTCCGCCGAAGAACGACGTCGGGGTGAACAGCCGCAGGGAGACGGTGCCCGAGTCGATCCAGCCGTCGGCCATGGTGAACGGCGCCCCGGCCTTGCCCGCCTGCGCCAGCTTCGCCTTGCCGGCGGCGACGTACGCGTCGAACTCCTGCAGCAACTGCGCGCCGCGGGCCTGGGTGCCGGTGGCCTGGGCCAGCACGGTCACGGTCCGCCGCATGTAGCCGATCGGGTCGGTGCCGTCGGAGCCGCGCAGGGTGAGCACGGGTGACTGCTCGGCGATCTGCGCGATGACGTTCTCGGGCAGGTCGGTCGTCGTCACCACCAGGTCGGGGCGCAGCGCGGCGATGGCGTCGAGACTGGGCTCCCCGCGGGTGCCGACGTCGGGCGTCGAGGCGTCGATCGGCGCGATGGTGTTGTAGTTGTTGTAACCCTTGACGTCGGCCTGGCCGATCGGCTTGACGCCCAGGGCGACGAGGTTCTCCGACAGGCCCCACTCGAGCGACACGATGCTGCGGGCGGGGGCGTCGAGGTGCACCGGCCCGCGCTCGTCGGTGAGGTCCACCGGACCGGACGAGGTGGCCGGGCCGGGGCTGCCGGCGGCGTCGGCGGCGTCCTCCGTGGTGCCGCACGCGGCGAGGAGAAGGGCGGTCATCGCGGTGGCGGCCGTGGCGAGGGCGCGGCGGCGGGGGATGGTGGGCATGGGTGTTCCTTCTGATCGGATGGGATGGTCAGATCGGGCGGGCGGGGCGGTGGGTGTGCCGGCCGACGGGCTGGGTGCGGACCCGGCCGGCGTCGTCCACGTGCACGTCGATGCGCAGGCCGTAGACCTCGGTGAGCAGCTCCGCGGTGAGCACGTCGGCCGGGCGCCCGGTGGCCCGCACGACCCCGCCGTGCAGCAGCACGACGTGGTCGGCGACGGCCGCGGCCTGGTCGAGGTCGTGCAGCACCACGCCGACGGCCACGCCGTGGTCGTCGGCGAGCTCACGGACGATGTCCAGAATCTCCACCTGGTAACGCAGGTCGAGGAACGTGGTGGGCTCGTCGAGCAGGAGCACGCCGGTGTCCTGGGCCAGGCAGGTGGCGAGCCAGACCCGCTGCAGCTCGCCGCCGGAGAGCTCGTCCACCGGGCGGTCCGCCATGGCGGCGACGCCGGTCAGGCCCATGACCCGGGCGACGATGCCCGGCCCCTCGGCGTCCCCGGCGCCGAACCGCCCCCGGTACGGATGCCGCCCGTAGGCGACCACGTCCCGCACCAGCACGCCGCCCGGAGTCGGGTGGGACTGGGTGAGCAGTGTGACCCGGCGGGCGAAGTCGCGCGGGCGCAGGGCGAGGGCGTCCAGGTCCGCGTCGAGCCGGACCGTGCCGCGGTGCGGCTTGTGCAGCCGGGCGAGGGAGCGCAGCAGCGTCGACTTGCCGGAGCCGTTGGGTCCGACCAGGGCGACCACCGTGCCGGCGCGCAGCTCGATGCCCGCGTCGTGCACGACCGTGCGGCCGTCGTAGGCGAGCGTGAGGTCGGCGCCGGCCAGGGCGACGGACACGGTTGAGGGGCTCGTCATAAGGTTAGGCTAGCCTAACGCTGATCTTGAAGGCAAAGCCGGACCCCCGACGAAAGGCTCCCGATGCCCGCTGTCCTCCTGGCCGAAGTGGTGGCCGTCCGCCCGCTGAGCCCGCACGCCGTGGCCGTCACGTTCGACGGACCGGACGTGTCCCGGATCGCCTACAGCGGCGCCGACCAGCGCATCAAGCTGTTGTTCGCCCGGGACGGCCAGCGGGCGCCGCTGCTGCCGGCCGCCGACGACTGGTACGGCTCGTACCAGGCCATGCCGGCCGAGGTGCGCCCGGTCATGCGCACGTACACGGTGCGGTCACAGGATCCCCGCAGCGGCCGGGTCGACGTCGAGTTCATCCTGCACGGCGACACCGGCCCGGCCTCGGCGTGGGCCTCGGCGGCCCGGCCCGGTGACCTGCTGGGCATCATCGCGGCCACCGCCGAGGACGACGGTGCCCAGGCCCGCCCGTACGCGCCCGGCGACGCCGACTGGCAGCTGCTGGTGGGGGACGCGACCGCGCTGCCGGCCATCGCCTCCATCCTCGAGCAGCTGGATCCCGGCGCGTGCGCGCGGGTCTTCGTCCAGGTGCCGTCACCGCAGGACATCCGGGAGCTGGCCACGCCCGCCACCGACGTGCAGATCACCTGGTTGACCGGGGTCGCTCCGGCCGAGGCGGTACGCGACGCGGAGCTGCCCGCCGGCAAGCCGTACGCGTGGGTGGCGGGCGAGGCCGCGATGGTGCGGGCACTGCGCCGCCACCTCGTGGGGGACCGGGGCCTGGACGCCCGGGCGCACTATTTCGGCGGCTACTGGCGGGCGGGCGTGGCCGAAGATGCCTGAGGGGGACGCTGTAGCGGTTCAGTGGAAACCCTGGAGGTCGCCATGCACCGCCGGTTCCGCTCCCTGCGTACCCTCGCGGCGGTCCTTGTCCTGGCCGTTCCCGCCGCTGTCGTGGCGGTCACGCCGGTGGCCGGTGCGGCGGCCCCGGCCGTGGCCGGTCTCCAGGCCGAAACCCTGGTCCCGACTCCGCCCATGGGGTTCAACGACGGGAACGCCTTCGGCTGCGAGGTCGGCGAGGAACTGATCCGGGAGACCGCCGACGCGATGGTCGCCGCCGGGCTGGCGGCGGCCGAGTACTCCTACGTCAACATCGACGACTGCTGGTCGGCCAAGACCCCGGGATGCGGACGGCCGACTGGTTCCTGATCCGGTTAAGTTCCGTCGGCCCCGAGGATCCGGTGCTGCCGGTGCGACAGGCCATCTTCTCCTTCGAGGACGGCACCGACGGCTTCACCACCCGCCAACCCCGGGACCGGTGGCACCGTGGCGCAGTCGCCCGCGTTCCCCACCGACGGGACGCCCGGCCTGCGGGTCGAGACCCCGGTGCCGGGCAACTGGTTCGGCGCCCCGGTGCCCGCGTCGCTGGACCTGCGCGGCGCTCCGGGCGGGCGTGGACGAACCCGCACTCCAGCCGCACGGTCACCGAGTCCTTCGACGACATCGAGTGCCCCTCCGGCGTCAACCTCGACGTCAGCCGGATCCGGGTGGTGTGGGTCTTCCTCAACACCGGGGGAGTGGTCCACATCGCCCACGTCCGCGCCGAATGACATCCACCCCTGTGGATGCTTTTTGATCGCCGACGTGGTACTCCGGTTGCAGAGGCGGCCCATCGGCGGGACGCCGTGGCGTACTCCACGAGGAGGGGGCCATGACAGCGACACCGGAGTTCGGCCGCGGATCGGGAATCTTCCGCCGCAAGCCGGTCGAGGAGATCGCCGACGAGCGGGAGACCGGCCTGTCCCGCACGCTCGGACTGTGGCAGCTGACCGCCATCGGGGTCGGCGGCATCATCGGCGCCGGCATCTTCGCGCTGGCCGGTGCGGTGGCGAACGAGACGGCCGGGCCCGCCGTGCTGATCTCGTTCCTGATCGCGGGCATCGCCAGCGCCGCCGCCGCACTGTCGTACGCGGAGTTCGCCGGCATGATCCCGAAAGCCGGCTCCGCCTACACGTACGGCTACGTCGTGCTCGGCGAGATCGTCGGCTGGTTCATCGGCTGGGACCTGTTGCTGGAGTACATCGCGATCGTGGCGGTGGTGGCGATCGGCATCTCGGGCTACTTCGCGTTCCTGATGGGGCAGCTCGGTGTGGATCTGCCCGCCTGGATGCTGGGGGCGCCCGGCACCGGCGACGGGCACGTGGTGGACCTGTTCGCCGTGGTGCTGTGCCTGCTGATCGCGTTCCTGCTGAACCGGGGGATCAAGGCGGCGGCGCGGTTCGAGACCGGCGTGGTCGTGCTCAAGGTGGCCGTGGTGCTGCTGGTCATCGTGGTCGGCTTCTTCTACGTCCGATCCGAGAACTACCAGCCCTTCTTCCCGTTCGGCATCAGCGGCGCGATCACCGGCGCCGCCACCGTCTTCTTCGCCGTCTTCGGCTACGACGCGATGAGCACGGCGGCCGAGGAGTCCCGCGACGCCAAGCGGCACCTGCCCAAGGCCATCATCTACTCGCTGGCCATCTCGATGGTCCTGTACGTGCTGGCCACCCTGGTGCTCACGGGCATGCAGAACTACCGCGAGATCGACCCGGAGAGCGGCTTCTCCACCGCGTTCGCGTCGGTCGGGCTGTCCGGGCTGGCCGAGGTCATCGCGGTGGGCGCGATCATCGGCATCCTGACCGTGATGTTCACCTTCATGCTCGGCGTGACCCGGGTCTGGTACGCCATGAGCCGCGACGGCCTGCTGCCGGCCTGGTTCGCCAAGGTGCACCCGGTGCGCCGGGTCCCCAGCCGGGTCACCTGGATCGCCGGCGTGGCCTCGGCGATCATCGCCGGGCTGCTGCCCATCCGGGAGGCGGCGGAGCTGACCAACATCGGCATCCTGCTGGCCTTCGTCGTGGTCTGCGTGGCGGTGATCGTGCTGCGCTACCGGCGCCCGGACCTGCCGCGCTCGTTCCGGCTGCCCGGCATGCCGGTGATCCCCGCGCTGGGCGTGATCTTCTCCATCTGGCTGATCACCTTCCTGACCCCGACGACCTGGCTGCGCTTCGGGGCGTGGTTCCTGCTGGGCCTGATCGTCTACTTCGCCTACAGCCGCCGCCACTCCAAGCTGAACGAGGACGTCACCGACGCGCGATGAGCTGATCGAAGAAGGCGGACTTGTGCCGCTCGTACTCGCCGGGGCGGTCCCGGTACCGCAGCTTCCCGGCGTTGTAGGCGTCGACCAGGGCCGGATCGGCCGCCAGGAGCTGCCAGGCGCGGCCGAACCGTACATCGTGCTCCGAACCGACCGGCGTCACCGCGACGCCGGTCGGCAACGGCGCGGCCGGGACCTCGAACGTCGCCAGCGTCTCCTGCCAGATCTCCGGGTGCACCACCGCATAGATCTCCCGCAGGGCGGCGACGGCCGGCCCGAACCCCGCGGCGGGCACCCGCAGGTGCAGGTCGACGTCGCCTTTGGTCAGGGCGGCGGGCAGGGAGCTGCCGCCGAGCAGGACCAGCTCGTGCTCACCCAGCAGGCCGGCCAGGCGGGCCCGCTCCTGGGTGAGGATCGCGCGGGCCGGGCCGATGAACTCGCTGCCCGGCCGCAGCGGCGGCAGCTCTTCAGGGTCGTCCACCGTCCCGATCCTGCCCCATCCGGCTTGACGGGGCGGATGGGGCGGCGGGGTGCTCCTACCATCGGGGGGATCCTGGAGGAGGACCATTGCCGACCCGCAGCCTGACCCAGACCGAGGCCGAGACACGCGCCTCGCTGATCTCGGTCGACCGCTACGACATCGCCGTCGACCTGACCGACCTGCCGACCGGGCCGCACGTGCGGTCCGTGTCCACGGTGACCTTCACCTGCCGTGAGCCCGGCGCGGAGACCTTCGTCGACTGCGCCGCCGAGGTGGTCACCGCCACCCTCAACGACCGGCCGCTCGGCCCCGCCGCCGACGGCCGGATCGTGCTGGACGGGCTCGCCGCCCGCAACGTCCTGCGGGTGGAGAGCTTGCAGGCCGACACCGCCGAGGGCGCAGGCGTGCACAGAGCCGTCGATCCCGCCGACGGTGAGGTGTACGTCTGGATGTCCTTCGAGCCGGACCAGGCGCGGCACGTGTGGGCGTGCTTCGACCAGCCGGACCTCAAGGCGCCGCACGCGTTCACCGTCACCGCCCCGGCCGGCTGGACCGTGACCAGCAACTCCGGCTCCGGCAACGCCCGGGTGCAGGAGCTGGGCGACGCCCGCACCTGGACGTTCCCCGACACCCCGGCGCTCTCGCCGTACAACACCGTCATCAACGCTGGCCCGCTGTACGAGATCCGCCGCGAGGCCGACGGCCATGATCTGGGCCTGTTCACCCGGCGGTCACTCGCCGCGGTGCTGGACCGCGACGCCGACGAGATGTTCACACTGACCAGCCAGGGCCTGGCCTTCTACGGCGAGGTCTTCGGGATGCCGTTCCCGCAGCGCACCTACGACCAGGTCTTCATGCCCGAGTTCGGCGGCGCGATGGAGAACTACGGCTGCGTCACCTGGTCGGACGTCTTCCTGCGCCGCAGCACGCCCACGCCGGCCGAGCGGGCCCTGCTCGCCCGGGTGCTGCTGCACGAGATGGCGCACATGTGGTTCGGCAACATCGTCACCATGCGCTGGTGGGACGACCTCTGGCTCAACGAGGCGTTCGCCGAGTTCGCGTGCCACTGGGCCGCGGTGAGCGCCACGGCGTACACCGACGCCTGGGCGGGGCATCTCGCGGCGGAGAAGCTCACCGCGTACGTCGCGGACCAGGGCCCGACCTCGCACCCGATCAGCGTGCCGATCCGCGACGTCGCCGAGGCGGCGTCGATCTTCGACGCGATCACGTACCCGAAGGGTGCCTCGGTCCTGCAGCAGCTCATGACCTACGTCGGCGAGGACAACTTCGCCGCGGGTATGACCGCCTACTTCGCGCAGCACGCCTGGGGCAACACCACCCTGCAGGACCTGATCGACGCGCTGGGCGCGGCCGGTGGGCGCGACCTGAACGCCTGGCGCCGCGGCTGGCTCGAGACGGCCGGGACCGACCGGCTCACCCTGGAGACGGACGGCGAGGACGTGGTGCTGGTGGGCCGCGGGCCCGCGGGTGACCCACGGCCGCAGGTGCTGGGCGTGGGCGCGTACCGCCGCGACGGTGACCGGCTGGCGCGGACGGCGCTGGTCCGGGTCGAAGTGCGGGGTCCGCGCACCCCGGTGGCGGTGCCCGCCGGGGCCGACTTCCTGCTGGTCAACGACGACGACCTGACGTTCGCGACGACCCGGCCGGCCGCCGGGGACACCGCCGGGCTGCTGGCCGCGGCGCCGGCCCTGCCGACCGCCGTCTCGCGCGGCGTCGCCGTGGCCACGGTCTGGGACATGCTGATCACGGGCGAGCTCCCCGCGCGTGCGGCGGCCCACTGCGTGCTGGACGTGCTGCGCGTCGAGACGTCGGACGCCGTGATCGAGCCTTACCTGACGATGGCCGGGAACATCGCGGAGCTGTGGGCGCCGGAGGCCGAGCGGGCCGAGCTCACGGCCGCGGTCGCCGCCGTCTGCCGCGAGCTGGCCGGACAGGGTGGCCGCCGCCAGGTGGCGCTGCGGGCGTTCGCCCGGTCGGCCGGCGACCTGGACGACGTGGCGTGGCTGCAGGAGCAGGCCGGTGACGATGTGGACCTGCGGTGGCACGCGCTGGTGCGCAAGGCCGAACTGGGCGCGCCGACCGCCGACGAGGTCGACGACCTGCTCAAGCGGGACCCGGACCCGGACGCGCAGCGGCGCGCCCTGGCCGTGCGGGCCGCCGCCCCGGACCCGGGTGAGAAGGCGGCGGTGTGGCAGACGCTGGCCGTCGACCGTTCGGTGCCGGTCGGCTCGTTCGGCCCGGTCGCCGCGGCGTTCTGGCTGCCCGGCCAGGACGAGGTGCTGGCGCCGTACGCGGAGAAGTACCTGGAGCTGCTGCCCGGCCTGGACCGGGGCGGCATGATCCTGGCGATGGCCTACACCGGCCGGCTGTTCCCCCGCTTCGGTGTCGACGAGGCATTCCTGGACCGGGCGGAGGAGGCGGCCGCGCGGGTCGCCCCGGTGGTCGGCAAGACGCTGCGGGAGCGGTCCGACCTGGTCCGCCGGATGCTGCGCTCCCGCGCGAACGGGAGCCGCTGACCGGCGGCCAGCAGCAGCGGATCGCCCCGGGCCGGCACGGTGCCCGGGGCGATCCGCTTCTGCATTCGCGCATAGCGCCGTCTGCGACGGATTCGCTGTGGCGATAGCGCAATTGTCATCCGCCGACCATCAGTCATCCGGCCGACCCCCCTTATCCGAAAGGCGGCGGGGTCGGGCCGACACCGATGTGTGATCGTGTCGTTGGACGCAACATGACAACTGCCGATGCCGATACCCGAGAATCCCCGGCAGAGGTCCCGCCGGCTCCTCCCGGTCGGATCAGCCGTCGCGACGTCGTCAAGGGCTCGGTGGCTACCGCGATTTTGTCGCTATCGGCCTCCACCGTGCTGAACCTCCGGAAGCCGGACCCGCTTCGCGTGATGCTGGGCGACGACAACACCGGCGCGTTCAAGTTTCTTTTTGCGTCGTGGTCCCGGCGCAGCGGAATCGACGTGGTATATGAACCGGCCGGCTCGCACGCCCCGGAGCAGCGGGAAAAGATGGTCAAGTGGACAGACGTCACCGATGACCGCGACTACGTCGCCGACCTCTTCGGACTGGATGTCGTGCACGTGCCGGAATTCATCGAGAACAAGCACATCGTCAAGATGGACAAGGACCTCATTGCTGCGGCGAACCGCAGTCGTGGCGCGGGCGAGCCGTTGCGCTTCGACAGATTCATCGGCCCGGCCCTGACGACCTGTCGTAATCCTGGCGACTCTTCCGATACCCATTATGCGGTGCCCCTGACGGCGAACGTGGGTGTTCTGTTCCGCAATGCTTCGTCCACGCCGGGATCCGACATTGCGACCCTGCGCCAGCTCAACACGGACAAGGTTCTCACCTGGACCGCTCAGTTCCCCGAGCGAATCCCCTTGGAACTCGACGGGAACGGTTCGGAGGCGATGATGTGCAACTTGTTCGAGCACGCCTCGGCCTTCGACGACGGCATCATCGAACCCGACGGCCGGCCGCACGCCGACCATGAGCGCTGGAATCGGTTGTTCGGAGGACTCCGTGCACTGGCAGCAGAAGGCCGGCTCAAGCGCGCTCTCGACGAGGAAGGGTCGGCCGAGACGTTCAACACGCTGGGGGCCGATTTCATGCGGAACTGGCCGTCGTCCCGGACGAGCGCCAACACGACCCCGGTCCCGGCAGAGATGATCCCGTTCCAGGGCGCCACCATCGGTGGACAGAACCTGGCGCTCAACAAGAAGAGCAAGCGCCATGTCGACGCCCTCCGGCTCGTGAACTTCCTGACCGGCGAAGAGGCCCAGAAGATCCTGGCGCTGCACGGCTACCTTCCGACCTACAGTCCGTTGTATGACCCCCGCAGCGCAGTCGAAACCATTCTTCCGCACCTACCGATCATCAAACGCGCGTTGTCCGGGGGGAGGCATCGTCCCCGCATTCCCCGTTACTCGGAATTCTCGGCGAAGGTATCCGACGACGCCGTCAAGGCGCTCGCGCCGGAACGTCCGATGGCGATCACGCGGGACCATGTCGAGACGTGGCGGAGCTACTTCCCGACCCGTTGACCGATCCGAGGAGAAGCATGAAAGACGCCGTGCTGGCGCCGCACATCGCCGGGCCGCTGATGGCAATGGCCGCCGTCGTCGCAACCATGTTCGCGCACTGGCTTGCTGTGTCCGAGTCCGGGCGGTGGGCCTGGAGAACGGTGACCGCCTGGGCGATCCCCGCGGCAACGACGATCGGGATGTTGACGGTGGTCTTCTGGAAGGGGGAGGAATTCGCCGGGAACATCGCTTCGACCGGCTCACTCATCGTTTCGGTCATTGTTGCCACTGTGGGCAACGGGGCGCAGTATCTCCTCGTCGCCCGGGCCCGGTCCGCGGGAAGCGTTGACGGCACGGTGGCCGACTAGGTGCCGGAGGCCGGCCGGGTCGAGACCCGGCCGGCCCCTGCGGTGAGGGAGGGTGCTTACCGCCTCACGCGACCGTGCACGTGGTGCCGTTGAGGGTGAAGGACGCCGGGCGGGGGTTGGTGGCTCCGCGGTTCGCGTTGAAGCCGAAGGTCACCGTTGCGCCCGGGGCCAGCGACGGGCTCCAGCTCTCGCCGGTGGCCGTCACCACGGTGCCGGTCTGGGAGACCCGCGCCGACCAGCCCTGGGTGACCAGCTGGCCCGCGGTGTACGACCACTGCAGGTTCCACGCGGCGATCGCGGCCGTACCGGTGTTGGTGACCGAGACCGAGCCGGTGAAGCCGGCGCTCCAGTCGCTGGTGGAGTAGGCCACCCGGCACGAGCCGCCGGGGGGCGTCTCGCCGGCCGCGGTGGTCACGGCCAGCGCCGCCGAGCGGGCCGAGCGGTTGCCCGCCGCGTCCCGGGCGGCCACCGTGAACTCGTAGCGGGTCGCCGCGGTCAGGCCGGTGACCGCGTAGGAGGCCGCGGTGGGGGAGCCGATCAGGGTGCCGTCGCGGTAGACGTCGTAGCCGGCCAGGCCGCTGCCGCCGGTGTCGGTCGCGGCCGGCCAGCTCAGCGACAGCCCGGTGGCGGTCACCGCGGTCGCGGCCGGGGTGCCGGGCACGCTCGGTGCGGCGGTGTCGGCCGGGGTGGAGGTGTAGCTCAGGCCGAAGCCGTACGGGAACAGCGGCGTCTTGCCGTCACCGTCGTTGATCGGCTGCTGGCTCGCCGACTGCATCCAGGTCACCGGGAGCTTGCCGGTCGGCGCGTAGTCACCGAACAGGACGTCCGCCACTCCGGCGCCCTCGCTGCCGGGCAGCCACGCGGCCACCAGGGCGTTCCAGTTGGGCAGCTCGGCGGCGATGTCGAGCGGGCGGCCGGAGACCAGCACCACGATCACCGGTACGCCCGCGGCCCGCAGCCGGGACAGCGTGGCCAGGTCGGTGGCGTCCAGGCTCAGCGAGCCGGGCCGGTCACCCTCACCCTCGGCGTACGGGGTCTCGCCCACCACCGCGACGGCCGCCCGGTACGAGCTGTCGATGCCGGTGCCGTCGCGCTGGTAGGTCACCGTGGCACCGCTGCCCACCGCGCTGCGGATGCCCTGCAGGATCGACGTGCCGGGGTAGGTCGACCCGCTCGCGCCCTGCCAGGTGGTGGTCCAGCCGCCGGCCTGGTTGCCCAGGTCGTCGGCGCTCTTGCCGGCCACGAAGATCTTGCCGCCGGACTTGGCCAGCGGCAGCACCCCGCCCGCGTTCTTCAGCAGCACCTGCGACTCACGCACCGCCTCGCGGGCCAGGGCGCGGTGCGCGGCGCTGCCGATCGTGGACGCGTACGTGCGGTCGGCGTACGGCTTCTCGAAGAGTCCCAGTTCGAACTTCTTGGTCAGGATGCGCCGGTTGGCGTCGTCGATGCGGGTCATCGGGATCTCCCCGGCCTGCACCGCCGCGCGCAGGTAGCCGAGGAACAGCTGCCAGTCGTTCGGCACCATGATCATGTCGAGGCCGGCGTTGATCGAGGCGACCACCTCGGCCTGGGTGAAGCCGACCCGGCCGTCGATCTGGTCGATCGCCGCCCAGTCGGAGACGGTGAAGCCGGTGAAGCCGAGCTCCCCCTTGAGCAGGTCGGTGATCAGGTACTTCGAGCCGTGCAGCTTGGTGCCGTTCCAGCTGCTGAACGAGATCATCACCGAGCCGACGCCCCGGTCGACCGCGGCGGCGAACGGCGGCAGGTGCACGGCCCGCAGCTCGGCCTCGGTGAGCTGGGTGTTGCCCTGGTCGGTGCCGCCGGTGGTGCCGCCGTCACCGATGTAGTGCTTGGCCGTGGCCAGCACCGACGCCGGTCCGTTCAGGGCGGTGCCCTGCAACCCGTCGATGACGGTGGTCATCGCCGTGGCGATCTCCGGCTTCTCGCCGAACGACTCGTACGTGCGGCCCCACCGGTCGTTGCGGGCCACGCACACGCACGGCGCGAACGTCCAGTCCTGGCCGGCCCCGGTGACCTCCTCGGCGGTGGCCCGGCCGATCCGCTCGGCCAGGCCGGGGTCGCGGGTGGCGCCCAGGCCGATGTTGTGCGGGAAGATCGTCGACCCGAGCACGTTGTTGTTGCCGTGCACGGCGTCGATCCCGTAGATCATCGGGATCTGCAGCGGGGCGGCCAGCGCGCCGCGCTGGTAACTGTCGTACATGTCGGCCCAGGCGGCCGGGGTGTTCTGCGCGGGGCCGGAGCCGCCGCCGGAGAGCACCGAGCCGACCCGGTACTGGGTGAGCTGGGCCGGGGTGATGACGGCCCGCTCGGCCTGGGTCATCTGGCCGATCTTGTCGTCCAGGGTCATCCGGGCGAGCAGGTCGGTCACCCGCTGCGCGACGGGCAGGGCCGGATCCTGGTAGGGCAGGACGGCGGCGGCCGCGGCCGGTGGCCCGAAGGCCGCCAGGGCGGTCACGGTGGTCACGGCACACAAGGCCGCTCGGAGGGCAGTTCGCATGGGATCCTGTCTCTGCTGGTGGGAAGCGGGGGAACGGGGCTCATGTAAAGAACTTGCCTGGGTTTTCCGCCGCGGGTGGGCTCAGCCGACGGTGCAGGCGGAGCCGTTGACGGCGAAGGCGGCAGGCTTCGGGTTGGCGCCGGTGTGGGTGCCGTTCAGACCGAAGCTCACCGAGGCACCCGGGGCCACCGCGCCGTTCCAGCCGGCGTTGGTGACGGTCACCTGCGTCCCGGTCTGGGTCGCGGAGGCCGACCAGGCCTGGGTGACCTTCTGTCCGGCGGTGTAGGCGTAGGTCAGCGACCAGCCGTTGAGCGGCGCCGTGCCGGTGTTGGTCACGGTGACGTTCGCCGTGAAGCCGGCACTCCAGTCGGTGGTGCCGTAGGTGACCCGGCACGGCCCGCTCGGCCCGGTGCTGGGCGTGACGGACGGAGTCACCGACGGCGTGACGGACGGCGTCGCGGACGGGGTGACCGACGGCGTGACGGAGGGGGTGACCGAAGGGGACGGTGACGGTCCGGTGCCGGGCTCGTTGCCCCACACCCGGGTCGCACCCTCGTAGAGCGGGACGCCGGGGTTGGCTCCGGCGACCGCCCGGTACGACGGGTCGTCGGCCGGGTCCCAGGTGCCGCCCTCGACCACACCGATCTTGAGCTGCACCTCCATCCGGTGCGCCGACTGCCCGGCCGGCGCGATGGTGTAGCCGGTGCAGTCCACCTCGACGTACCAGACGTCGCCGGCGTACTGCTGGGCCGCGGCCGGCCCCGGGCACCCCTGGGTGTACGGCGTGCTGACGGTCAGCGCGGCGTCGCTGTCCCGGGTGAAGTAGTAGCGGAACTTCGCGGCGGTCAGGGCGCGCGCCGGGAAGGCGGACTTGTTGTAGACGATCACCTTGACGCCGGTCGAGCGGGCCTCGTTCTGCATGACCGTGGTCTCGACGGACAGTTCGGCCAGATCCGGCTGCTCGGGCTGCGGGAAGTCGGCCGCCGGGGCGCCGCCGTACTCGCCGTAGAGCCGGGCCACCGCCGAGGTGAAGCCGGCGTTGTAGTCGGTGGCGACCTCGTTCATCACGTAGTCGCCGCGGCTGTCGGTGTACGCGTCGTCCGGCGCCGAGGGCCCGCCCACCAGAGCGCCGTACAGCACGTGCCGGGTCTGCTCGGGCACCTGCTGGCTGTCCCACCAGGACCCGTGCGCGGTGCGGTGGTGCGGGTTCTTCGGCGAGTTGGCCCCGAACCCGATGACGTAGCTCGACTTGCGCGGGTTGGCGCCCAGCGCGTAGTCGATCTGCTTGACGGCGAAGTCGTGGTAGCGCGTCCTACGGGTCGCGTCGGCCAGGTGGTCGCTGTGCACCAGCGCGACGAAGGCCGTGTTGGCCGCGTACCGCAGGGCGCCCCAGGTGTCCACGACGACCATGCCGCCGGGGGAGGTGCGGACCTTCTCGCCGTTGACCCCGACGGTGAACCAGTCCAGCCACCGGTTGGCGTCGTCGAGGTACTTCTGCTTGCCGGTCAGCCGGGCCAGCAGCACGTAGTTGCCGTACTGCTTGTTGTCCCAGGAGATCGTCCACTTGTACATCTTGGTGCTGGTCTGGTTCTCGTTGCCCTGCGCGTCGTAGCCCGCCTCGGCCTTGGCCAGGTAGGCGGCGTCGCCGGTGGCGCGGTGCAACCAGACCGCGCCCCACACCAGCTCGTCGGCGTAACCGCTCCACGAGCGGTAGAACGACGTCGCATCGGTGATGCACTCGTGGTAGTTCTTCCGCACGGTGTCGGCGAAGGTGTAGAGCTGCTTGGCGTGGGTGAGCAGCGTGTCGGCGTACCCCGGATCGGTCGCGCGGAAGACCATCGAGCTGGCCGCCATCGCGGCCGCGGTCTCCGCGGCCAGCTCGGTGCCGCCGCAGCTGGCGTCGATCTTGTACGCGGGCCGCGCCATCGGCAGCACCTCGGCCGGTCCCCACCACTTGTGGTCGGCGTCGCCGTTGCCGACCTGTCCGTAGAGCACGTTCGGGGCGGGGTGGGCCTTGATGAAGTAGTCGTTGGGCACCCGCAGGTTGTTCAGCAGGTGGGTGAGCTGCCCCGAGGCGGCGTAGGCGTCCCGGTTCTCCACCGCGCCCCAGGCCAGCATGGTGGTGGTGAAGGCCATGGGCAGGCCGAACTTGACGTGGTCACCGGCGTCGAACCAGCCGCCGGTCAGGTCCAGGCCGACGTCCGAGCCGTCGCGCAGGGCGGAGTCGCCGCGCCAGGAGACCCGGTTCCAGGCGGGTTTGCGCCCGGCGACCTGGGCCTCGTAGAAGAACAGGGACTTCTGCAGGGCCTCGCCGTAGCTGTAGGCGGGGGCGGCGGCCGCGCCGGAGGGGGCGGCCAGCGCGATCCCGACCGAGGCGAGCAGCAGGCCGACAAGAGACATCAGGAGATAACGGCGTGAGGGGGACAACGGTGGGCTCCTGTCCGGGGTATGGGAGCGCTCCCATATCGCTGTGCCTCGATTTAACCCGCAGATGACGAATGTGTGAAGCCCTGATTTCAGAGCGGCACATTCTTGGCGATGCAGTCGTATTGCAAAGATGGTACGGTGGTCGCGTTGCAGTCGTATGGCGATGGCAGGAGGCCGGATGTCCGTGATCGCGTTGTCCGAGGTACGGGCCGGGATGCAGGAGCTGGTCGGCGGCAAGGCGGCCGGCCTGGCCGAGCTGATCCGGGACGGCGAGCGGGTGCCGCCGGGCTTCTGCGTCACGACCGAGGCCCACCGCCGGGGCGTCCTGCTGGCGGCGGAGATCGTGGCCGCGTACGAGAAGCTCGGCGAAGGCCCGGTGGCGGTGCGCTCCAGCGCGACCGCCGAGGATCTGCCGGACGCCAGCTTCGCCGGCCAGCACGACACCATCCTGGGCGTCACCGGCGCCGACGACCTGCTCGCCGCGGTCCAGACGTGCTGGGCGTCGCTGCACAGCGCCCGGGCGGTCGCCTACCGCAACGCCCACGCGATCGCCCACGACACGGTCCGGATGGCGGTGGTCGTGCAGCGGATGGTCGACGCCGAGGTGTCCGGCGTGCTGTTCACCGCGAACCCGCTGACCGGCAACCGCACGGAGATGATGGTCGACGCCGCGCCCGGTCCCGGCACCGCAGTGGTCGACGGGACTGCGCCGGTCGACCACTACGTGCTCGGCCCAGCCACGCGGGCGGCCACGGGCTGCGTGCCGCCCGAGCTGCTCGAGCGGCTGCGGGCGGTGGGAGAGCGGCTGCAGGAACGGGCCGGCGGCCCCCAGGACGTGGAGTGGTCGGTGGACCGCTCCGGCACGCTGTGGCTGCTGCAGTCGCGTCCGATCACGACCCTGTTCCCGATGCCGCCGGACACCGGCCCGGAGCCGCGGGTGTACGTCGAGTTCGGTCACGTGCAGGGCATGCTGCAGCCGGTGACCCCGATGGGCCTGTCCACCCTGAAGGCACAGATCGCCGGCATGCTGGCCGCCCTCGGCGTCCGGGCGGAGATCGTCGACATCGGCGGGCGCCTCTACGGCGACCTCACCGACCAGGCCCGTCACCCGTCCGCCCGCAAGCGCCTGATCAAACTCATGGCGGTCGACTTCGGCCCCCGCGCCCAGGCGGCCATGGCGTACGTCCTCGCCGACCCGCGGTTCGCGCCCCGCATGGGTGCCGCACCCCGCGCCGCCACCCCGTCGCTGCGTACGGCCGGACGCGCGATCACCGGGATCGTCGGCGCCCTGGCCCGCCCCGAAGCGGCCCGTGCCCGGATGGGCCGGGCCGTCGAGCAGCTGCGGCTCGCCGCCGTCCCCTCCACCGAGCTGCGCACCGCCGCCGACCGGCTGCGCTACCTCGGCGACCAGGGCTCGGCCGACGGCGCCGACGCCATCACCTGGCCGATCGTGGCCGGCATGCTGGCCGCCACCGTGCCGCAGCAACTGCTCAAAGGCATCGCCACCCCCGACGAGATCCACGCCGTGCTGGCCGGCATGCCGCACAACGTCACCATCGAGATGGACCTCGCCCTCTGGCGGCTGGCCCAGGATGCCCGGCCGCACCGCGAGCTGCTGCTCGGCACACCGCCGGACGAGCTCGCCACCCGCTACCGGGCGGGCGAGCTGCCGGAGTTCGGCCTGGCGGGGTTCCTCGACCGGTACGGCCACCGCGGCGTCGCCGAGGTCGATCTCGGCGTCCCCCGCTGGTCCGAGGATCCGGCCCCGGTCTTCGCGATGATCGCCAACTACCTGCGGGTGACCGACCTCGAGCAGGCCCCCGACCGCCGTTTCGCCCGGGCCGCCGTCACCGCCGAGGCCAGGCTGACCGAGCTCGTCGCGCGGGCCCGCCGGCGCCGCCCGGTGCGGGGCCGCCTCGCCGGCTTCCTGCTGCGCCGGGCCCGGTTGCTGGCCGGTCTGCGCGAGACGGGCAAGTTCGCCGGTCTGTACCCGCTGCGGGAGATGCGCCGGCAGCTGCTGCTGCTCGGGGCCGACCTGACCGCCGCCGGCCGCCTCGACCAGCCGGACGACATCATGTTCGTCACCCTCGACGAGGCCGGCACCGACGCCGACCTGCGCGCGGTCGCCGCTGCCCGCAAGCTGGTGCACCAGCGGGAATCGCGGCGCCGGGCGGTTCCGGTCGCCCTGCTCTCCGACGGCACCGACGTCGAGGCGGTCCTGCCCGTGCCGCCCGCGCCCGACGGTGCTCTGCAGGGCGTGGGCGCCTCGGCGGGCCGGGTCACCGGACCGGCCCGGGTCGTGCACGACCCGGCCACCGCCCGTATCGAGCCCGGCGACGTCCTGGTCGCGGCGACCACGGACCCCGGCTGGACCCCGCTGTTCCTCACCGCCGCCGCCCTGGTCACCGAGACCGGCGCGATCATGGCCCACGGCCCGACGGTGGCCCGCGAGTACGGCATCCCCGCGGTGATCTCCGTGCCCGGCGCCACCGGGAAGATCACCACCGGTCAGCTGATCACTGTGGACGGTGCCACCGGTACCGTGACGCCGGTCAAGGTCACCTGAGCGGTCTCTCAGCGGCTCAGCCGGCCCACAGGAAACCCCGCGCAGTCTGTCTGTCGAGCAAGGACAGCGACGACGAACGGGGAAAGTCATGCGGTGCGACGGGGAACGAGTCAGTCGCCGGCTGGTGCTGGCCGGGGCGACAGGCGTGACGGCGGCGGCGCTGCTGCCCACGGCCGCCGGCGCGGCGAGCCCGGCCGGCGGATCGGGGCGCGGCACGGCCGGGACGCTCGGCAAGGTGCGGCTGCGTCTGCCGGGGCCGGGAGGGCCGTACCCGGTGGGGACCGTGGATCTGCACTTCGTGGACCGGTCGCGCCCGGATCCGTACGTAGCCGGGCAGCCGTACCGCGAGCTCATGGTCAATCTGACCTATCCGGCCCGGCACCGCGGCGGGCCGGTCGCGCCGTGGCTGACGCCGGGCTGGGCCGCGGCGGCCGACGAGATCTTCGCGTTCGCCACGGCGCCGCAACCGGCGAACCTCGTGGACTGGGCCGGCACCCCCTCGCACGCGGTGGCCGGGGCGGCGGCCCGCGAGCCGGGCGACGGCTGGCCGGTGCTGATGTACCAGCTGGGCCACTGGGGTTCGCACAGCACCAACCGGTCCGAGATCGAGGACCTGGCCAGCCGCGGGTACGTGGTCGTGACGTTCGAACCGACCCACGAGACGCCGGTCGTGTTCCCCGGCGGGCGGCTCGTCCCGCAGCACCCGGCGGCGAACCCGCCCAACGACGACCGTTACAGCCCCGAGTTCCTGGCCTACGTGCGCCACATCTACGCGAGCCGCACCGCCGACGCCCGCTTCGTGCTCGACCGGCTGGCGGCGCTGAACGCCCGGGAGCTGCCCGGCGGCCTGCGCGCCGGTCTCGACCTGGGCCGGATCGGCGCGTTCAGCGGCATCACCGGCGCCGGTCTGATGACGCTGACCCTGATGGCGGCCGACGAGCGGGTCCGGGCCGGCGCGATCGGTGACACCGACGTCGGCTTCCCGACCGCGGACGGGGGCTGGCTGCCGCTGGCTCCGGTCGTCGAGCAGGGACTGTCGCGCGCGGTGCTGGCGATCCGGCCGGGCAGCGCGTACGGCGCGGCCAACCCGATGTGGGACCGGCAGTGGTCGGCGCTGCGGGGCTGGCGGCGGGAGCTGGAGCTGGCCGGCGGCGGCATGGGCTGGTGCAGCGACCTGCAGACCGTGCTGCCGCAGGTGCGGCGCGGCCTCGGGCTGCCCGCGGACGCTCACGCCGCGATGATCGGCACGGTCGCACCGGCGGCGGCCGTCGCGGCGACCCGGGCCTACCAGGCGGCCTTCTTCGACCTGCACCTGAAGGGCCGGCCGACCCGCCTGTTCAGCCGGCCGAGCGCATCGCACCCGGCGGTCCGCCTGGCCCGCTGACGCGGCCGGCGGGAGGCAGCCGCCAGACGTGGACGTCCTCGCCGCCGGGGCTCATCGTCAGCCACGTGCCGTCACCCAGCCCGATCGGGTGCGGGCCCGGATCGGCAACGGCGGGATAGCGGATCGGGCCGCGCACCTCCAGCGTCTCGACGTCGATGAGCCAGTGCCGCACGTCGGCGGTGCCGTACCCGTGCTCGCTCGTACCCGCCACCAGCGTGCGGTCGTCGACCAGCCCGCAGCGGAAACCCCAGCGGGCCGCGGGATCCGCCGGCTCCAGCACGTCGGCCAGGACGGTGCCCAGCACGGCGTGGCCGGACGCGCGGTGCACGGTCAGCTCCTGACCCCGCTCGTGCCCGCGGGTCAGGAACGTGCGGCCGCCCGGCCCGACGGCGACCAGGACCCGGTCGTCACCGGCGAGCCGTTCGACGTGCAGGACGCCGCCGGTGAGCCGGCCCCACAGTGCCGGTGAGCCGTCCTGGCCCTCGCCCACGGCCAGGCCCATGACCGCCGGGTCCGGGTTCGGGAGGTGGTGCGATCCGGCGGCGTACGTCCCGGTGCCGGCCCGCGCCACGACGGTGCCGTCCGCGGGGTCGATCACCAGCCACGCCTCGGGACTGGACTCACCGCGCGGGTCGTCGTCCTCGTCGAGCTGCTCGCGGACGTGCGCCCACACCGTCCGGCCGTCGGTGCCGAAGCAGGCCGAGCCCTGGTCGGGATACTTGTGGTCCGGGTCGCCGGCGTACTCGTCGGCCGTCTCGTGGAACTCCTCGCACCCCCAGCAGCCGTGCGGGACCTCCCACCGGGTCACGCCGTCCGGTGTCACGCCGCGCACCGCGTGCAGCCCGGCGAAGACGGCCAGGTCGAGGCCGGGTGCCACGGCGTCGACGCCGCTCGCGCCGCGCGGCCAGGGCGCCGGGAAAGTCACCAGCGGAGCGGCCGCGGCCGGACGGCCGAGGTCGTACACCGCCAGCGTGGTGTCGGTGCGGGTGGTCACCAGCCGCCGGCCCGGCACGCCCGGCGCCAGGGGGCCGTCGCAGGCGGCGGGCAACGACACCGCGGTGACCGGCTGCGCGTTGATCTCCATGCCGGAGATCATGGCCGATCGATGCACCGTGCCGCTGTCCGGTCGCCTATATCCGGAAGGTGATCGTGTAGCTGCGCGTCCGCGACTTGTCCTCGCTGGTGACCGTGACGGTCGCCGTACGGTTGCCGGCGGCCGGCCCGCGGACGTCCACAGTGGCGTACGGGTCGGCGGCCACCGCCGTGACCGCCGGGAGCCTGCCCCGGGCGCGGACCGAGTACGACGTGCGCGTGGGGTCGAAGCCGGCCAGGGCGGTGCCGTCGAGGGCGATGCCCGCCGCGGCCGCATCCGGCGAGGTGCCGGGTGCGGCGGCGAAGACCTCGATCTCGCTGACGGTCATGTGCTGGTCCGGGCGGGCGGTGAGGACGACCCGGATCGCGTCCGTCGTGGCCGGCGTCGCGAGGTCCACCACCGGGGCGCTCGTGGTGCCGGTGGGGACGGTCGCCGGGCTGCCGGCGTCGGTCCAGCCGCCTTGCGGGTCGCGTACCTGGATCTGCAGGGTGTCGGCGTAGCTGTCCGAGCCGTCGCGGTAGAAGTGGGTGACGACGCGGGTGACGGCCTGCTGTCCGGCCAGGGCGACGGTGAGCGTGTCGGCGGCGTTCTTCGGGCCCGACCGCCAGTTCGACCACGCCTTGTCGGTCAGCACGCCGTTACGCAGGCCGTCGGGGGAGTAGCCGGGCTCGGTGAAGGTCGCAGTGACCCCGGTGGACGCCGCGTCCCCCTCGACCGGCCGGGTGACCTGCACGCGGACGGTGGCCGCCAGCGTGCGCCCGTCGCCCGCGTCGGCCCGGCCCGCCACCGTCGCGACTCCCACCGCGTCGAACGCTCCGGCCGGCGCGTCCGGCCACACCACCGGGCGCTCGACCCGCGCGCCGTGCCGGCCCAGAGCGGTGACGGTGGCCGGCAGCGCCGGCCGGCCGCCCGTGAAGGTCTTGGCCCGGGCCGGCACCGTGGACCCCAGCGTGTCGACCGCGACCGTGGCCAGGGCCCGGTGGGTGCGGCCGAGCGCGTCGGTGGCCACTCCCTTGACGGGTACGGTGCCCGGCCGCTTCCACGCCGACGCCGGCGGCAGCTTCCAGGTGACCGGCAGCGTCCCCCGGGCACCGTCGCGGTAGCTGGGCACGACAGTCCGCGGCAGAGTAGGCGCCACCCCGGGCACGGTGAACGCCTCGGTCGGCTCGATCCCGAGCACCGTCTCGTCGATGACCCGCCAGCGCTGGTTGACCCCGGAGTTGGCCAGCCAGGTCGACACCGCGGCGCCGTCCTGGGTGGCCTGGCCGCCGACCTCCAGCAGTCGCTTGGTGGCCACGTTGACCAGCGTGTACGTGCCGTCGCCGGTGGTCGACAGGATCCACCGGGCCGCGGGGCCGGGCCGGCGGGCAGCCGGCACCAGGGTCACGGCGTCGTCGACGACGGCGAGCTGCCGGTCACCCGTGGCGGTGCCCAGGGCGTAGCGGGCGCGGTTGCCGACGCCGGGGGACAGCTGGGTGAAGCGCCAGAGCTGCTCGGCGCTGTGCGGATCGCCGGTGCGGATCACGGCGCCGGTGCCGGCCGGGGCGAGCGACCTGCCGCTCTGCACGCCGTCCAGGCGGTAGACGTGGCCGTCCTGCACCAGGGCCGCGTCGGAGGCGACCCCGGAGACGCCGCGGACCAGCAGGGTGGTCACCGACTCGGCCGGAACCGGGATCGACGCCGCGCGGTCGCGGACCGCGACGGGTGCGCCTCGGCGCAGGGCGCCGTTTGCGCTGGTCACGACAGGGGTCACGGTGGCGTTGCGGGCGACCGTTCCGAAAGCCGACAGATCCAGCCGTACGGTGCGAGCCTGCTCGGTGTCGTTGACGTGCACGACGGTCGCCCGCCCGCCGCTGGAGACCGCGGCCACGCTGGCGGTGTCGCCCACCTTGATCAGCCGGTCGCCGGGGCGGATGTGGTGGGTGAAGTTGCGGACCGTGTCGAACTTGGTGTTGGTATGGATCGGGCAGGTCCGCAGCGTGTCGGCGGCCGTGCAGCCGAACGGCAGCTGGATGCTGCCCCAGTTGGCACCTGCGGCGCTCTCCCCGCCCGGCTTCATGTTGTCGTAGTCCTCGACCGGCTGCCAGAACACCCAGGCGGAGGGCTCCAGCTCCCGCAGATCGTCGACGATCCGCTGGGCCATGCCCAGGCCCGGCGCCATGCTGGTGAAGCTCTGCCCGTCGCCCCAGGAGCCCTCGACCTCGCTCATCCACAGCGGCTTGCGCTCGCCCTTGGCGATGTCGCGCACAGTGGTGCGCTGCCCGGTCCCGTACGTGTGCACATTGAGCTGGGCCACCAGGTCCCGGACGTCCTGCGGGTAAGCGTTCCAGTCGGTCGCGAAGGTGCCGGGGTTGGTCTCGTCCATGGCCGAGATCCGGGTGTCGCTGCCCGCCGCGGCCAGTTTCGCGGCCAGCGCCCGGATCACCTGCTGCTGCAGGGCGGGTCCGGCGTGCGCGCCCTCCTGGCGTCCGCCGACCGGGTTGCCGCCGGGGCCCAGCCGGGTGCTCCAGTACGGCGTGTTCGGCTCGTTGAGCGGGTCGATGGTGTCCACGGTGATGCCGTGCGCCCGTTCCAGCTCCGCGGTCACCCGGGTCAGGTAGGTGGCGAAGTCGTCGACGGTGCCGGGGCGGATCTGGTCCTGGCCGGCGTCGAAGCCGCCGGACACGTACCCGCTCACGGTCTGGAACCAGGGCGGCGAGTTGCTGAAGGTCTCCCATCCGGTGATGTCCCGCTTGATCCGGTCGATCCACCAGCGCTGGGTCCGGTCGGCGTCCAGATTCCAGTGGGCCGGATTCTCCGGGTCCCACCAGTCGACGTCGGTGCGGGTGGTGCCGGCGGGCGCCTGCCACCAGCCCTCGACGGCGCCGCCGGGACGCAGGTAGCCGGGCACGTCCGGGGCGTTGCCGCCGCCGATGTTGTAGCGGGCGATGTTGAGGTTCAGCCCCCGCTCACCGAAGACCAGGTCGGCCAGCTTCTCGCGGACCTCGGCGGGGTAGTCGCCGGTGGCGTTGGCGAACCAGGCCAGGCTGGTGCCCCACCCCTCGAACGCCTGACCCTGGTACGACGGATCGGGCCGCACGGTGACGGCCGGTCCGCCGGCGTCCGGCTCGGCGGCGCGGGCATTGCCGCCGGTCAGCACGCTCAGGGTGACGGCCGCTGCCGTGCAGGCGGCAGCCAGACTCCGGAATCTCACGCGGGCGGGTCTCCTTCGCGGCAGCGATCGCTATGTTTACGTAAACATCAGGCGCCGTGATGGTCTCAGCCGTCCCGGAGGGCGTCAAGGTGTCCGATCTCGGCACTGCCGGGGCCAGCGGTTGCACCGAGGTCAAGTCCTTGATGTGATGCGTCGGTAACAACTGACATCGATGCGTCATCGAGAGGACATCTCGTGAAGATCGATCATGGACGGTTCTGGCGGCTGCCCGCGGCCGCACTCCTCGTCACCGCGGCGCTGACCGGTTGCGGCGACGACGGCGGCGGCGACAGCGACGGCGGCGGCACCCTGACCGTGTGGAGCCTGGAGAACCAGACCGACCGGGTGCAGGCGACCCAGGCCATCGCCGACAAATTCACCGCCGCCAGTGGCGTCAAGGTCAAGATCGTCGCGACCGACGAGAACCAGTTCAGCAGCCTGATCACCTCCGCCGCGGCCGCCGGCACCCTGCCCGACGTGGTCGGCGCGCTGCCGCTGGGCGCGGTCGCGCAGATGTCCACCAACGACCTCATCGACACCGAGGCCGGCAAAGCCGTCGTGGACGCGCTCGGCCCGGGCACCTTCTCGCCCCGCGCGCTGGAGCTGACCGGCCAGGACGGCAAGCAGCTCGCCATCCCGTCCGACGGCTGGGCCCAACTGCTCTTCTACCGCAAGGACCTGTTCGACGCGGCCGGCCTGGCCGCGCCCGACACCTACGACAAGATCCGCCAGGCGGCGCAGAGGCTCAACTCCAAGGACGTGGCCGGCATCAGCCTGGCCACCATCGGGAACGACGCCTTCACCGAGCAGACCTTCGAGAACCTGGCGCTGGGCAACGGCTGCGAGCTGGTCGACGCGAACAAGACCGTCACCCTCGACTCGCCGCAGTGCGTGCAGACCTTCCAGCTGTACGGCGACCTGGTCAAGAACTTCTCGGTGCCCGGCGCGCAGGACGTGGACACCACCCGCGCGACGTACTTCTCCGGCAAGGCCGCCATGGTGGTCTGGTCCTCGTTCCTGCTCGACGAGATGGCCGGCCTGCGCAAGGACGCGCTGCCCACCTGCGCGCAGTGCCGGTCCGATCCGGAGTTCCTGGCCAAGAACAGCGGCATCGTCACCGCGATCGCCGGGCCCGCGGGCAAGCCGTCGCAGTTCGGCGAGATCACCAGCTGGACCATCACCAGGGACGGCGAGAACACCGAGTCCGCCAAGAAGTTCGTCCAGTACATGATGAACGAGGGCTACACCGACTGGCTGGGCATCGCGCCGGAGGGCAAGTTCCCGGTCCGCAAGGGCACCCAGCAGGAGGCCACCAAGTTCACCGCCGCGTGGAACGACCTGCCGGCCGGGGTGGACACCAAGAAGCCGCTCGGCGACGTCTACGCCAAGGACGTCATCACCGCGCTGCAGAACAGCCCGGACACGTTCCAGCGCTGGGGCTTCCCGCAGAAACAGGGCGCTCTGGTCGGGGCGACGCTGGGGGAGCTGCCCGTACCCAAGGCGGTCAACGCCCTGGCCGGTGGTGAGCTGGACGCGGCGGGAGCGGCCAAGCGGGCCGCCGACGACGTGAAGAGCATCCAGAAGTCGCTCGAGTAATGGTCACCACCCGGCCGCCCGCGGCCGTCTCCCCGGCGGAGGACAAGCCGAAGGGGAGACGACCGCTGACCCGGCGGCAGCAGGAGAACCGCGCCGGACTGATCTACCTGTCGCCGACCCTGATCGTGGTGCTGGTCGTCGTCGTGCTGCCGATCCTGTGGACGGTCATGCTGGCCTTCCAGCGGATCCGGCTGATCAACCTGCGCCGGGCCGGCTTCTTCGGCGAGTACACGCTGGCCAACCTCGAGCTGGTGCTGACCTCGCCCGGCTTCTGGTCGTCGCTGTGGACCACGCTGGCGTACACGATCGGGTCGACGTTCTTCTCGATCCTGTTCGGCCTGATCGCCGCGCTGGCCCTGCGCGGGCGCTTCCGCGGTCGCACGATGGTCCGCGCCTCCGTGCTGCTGCCCTACGTGGCGCCGGTCGTGGCGGTGACCTTCGTCTGGGAGATCATGCTCAGCCCGCAGTTCGGCATCGCCAACAACTGGGGCACGCGCTTCCTGGGCTGGGACCGCCCGATCGCCTTCCTGAGCCAGCGCGAGTACGAGGTGTCGCTGTTCGGCTGGCAGTTCGACGTCCCCCTGGCCCTGCTGACGGTCATCGCCTTCGAGGCGTGGCGGTACTTCCCGTTCGCCTTCCTGTTCCTGCTCGCCCGGTTGCAGGCCGTCCCGCACGACCTGGAGGAGGCGGCGCTGGTCGACGGGGCCGCCCCGACCCAGATCTTCCGCCACATCCTGCTGCCGCAGCTGGGCCCGGTCATCGCGCTGCTGACCGTGCTGCGCTTCATCATGACGTTCAACAAGTTCGACGACGTCTACCTGCTGACCGGCGGCGGGGCCGGCACCGAAGTGGTCAGCGTCCGGGTCTACCAGTTCCTCACCGCGCGCTTCGACATCGGCGCCGCCTCGGCCCAGGCGCTGGTGCTGGCGGCCGGCCTCGTCGTCCTGCTCGTCGTCTACCTCAAGTTCATGGCGCCACGAGTGGAAGGCGAGGAGGAGAACTGATGGACCGCGCTGCCGTCGAGACCCGGGTGTTCGGGGTCCTGCGCCGGGTCGTCATCGCCGTGCTCGTCGTGGTGACCCTGTTCCCGTTCCTCTACATGCTGCTGCTGTCGCTGCGCCCGATCGAGGAGGTGCTGCAGAATCCGGGCAAGCTGTGGGTCGGGCCGGCGGAGTGGACCATCTCGACGTACCGGGAGGTGCTGACCCCGGCGGGCGGCGGCGGTCAGGGGTTCCTGCGCTTCCTCGCCAACTCGGCGCTGGTCTCGATCGCCGCCACGGCGCTGACCCTGCTGGTGTCCATCCCGGGCGCGTACGCGGTCAGCCGCCTGCGCTTCGTCGGCCGGCGCCAGGTGCACTTCCTGTTCCTGTCGGTCTACCTGTTCCCCTCGATCCTGCTGGCGATCCCGCTGTTCGTGCTGTTCACCCGGCTCGGCCTGCGCGGCTCGCTGGCCGGGCTGACCATCGTCTACATCGCCCAGACGGTGCCCGTGTCGATCTACATGCTGCGCAACTACCTGGCCACGATCCCGGTGAGCCTGGAGGAGGCCGCGGCGGTCGACGGGTACTCGCGCCTGCAGACGATCCGCAAGGTGATCCTGCCGCTGGCGGCCCCCGCGGTGATGGCCAACGCCCTGTACGTCTTCATGATCGCCTGGAACGAGTTCCTGTTCGCCCTGCTGTTCCTGGTCGAGGACCGCAACGACTGGACCGTGTCGCTGGGCCTGGCTCAGCTCTCCGGCGGAATCGAGGTCAGCAAGACGGTCCTGATGGCGGGTTCGGTGGTGCTGACCCTGCCCATCGTGATCCTCTTCTTCGCCGCCGAACGCCTGCTGACCGAGGGCCTGACCGCCGGCGCCGACAAGGGCTGAGCCCCGGCGGGCGTTTCACCATGCGCGCGCGGGGGGTAGATCCCTAGGGTGATCGCATGCCAGCAACATTGAGTTCCCGGAAGACCCGGGCTGCCCTGAGCACGTCCGCGCGGATATCCCTGCAGGTGCTGGTGCTCCTGGTGATGACCGGGGTGGCGCTGTGGCTGCTCGGCAGGATGTGGTCGGTGATCTGGCCACTGGTGGTGGCCCTGCTGCTGACCACGCTGACCTGGCCGCTGGCCCGCTTCCTGCGCCGGCACGGCTGGCATCCCGCGCTGGCCGCGACCACCGTGACCCTGGTGTCACTGCTGGTCGCCGTCGGTGTCATCGTCCTGATCGTGGTGCCGGTGGCGTCGCAGTCCAGTGAGCTGGCCAAGGGCGTGGTCGACGGCATCCAGCAGATCCGCGAGTGGGCCGCCGGCCCGCCGCTGAACATCGGCGACGACCAGGTCACCACCGCCTTCGACGCGGCGATCGACCGGATCCAGGACAGCGTCGGCAGCATCGTCACCGCGACGGTCACCGGCGTGGGCACCGTGGTCAACGGCATCGTCACCACCGTGCTGGCCATCTTCCTGATGTTCTTCTTCCTCAAGGACGGGCCGCGCTTCCTGCCCTGGCTGACCCGGCAGCTGCCCGGCCGGCTCGCCACCGACGTGCCCACCGTCGCCGCGCGCAGCTGGGACACCCTCGGCGCGTTCGTCCGTTCCCAGGCGTTCGTCGGCCTGCTCGACGCGGTCTTCATCGGCGTCGGCCTGTGGATCGTGGGGGTGCCTCTCGTCCTCCCGCTGGCGGTGCTGACCTTCGTGACGGCGTTCGTGCCGATCGTCGGCGCCCTCTTCGCGGGTCTGGTCGCCGTGCTGATCACGCTGGTGTTCAACGGGCCGACCGACGCGCTGATCGTGCTGGCCATCATCGTGGCGGTGCAGCAGCTCGAGGGCAACGTGTTCCAGCCGATGGTGCAGAGCCGCGGGCTGGGACTGCACGCGGCGGTGGTGCTGCTCGCGGTGACGCTGGGCGGCAGCCTGGCCGGGATCGTCGGCGCCCTGCTGGCCGTGCCGGTCGCCGCCCTGATCGCCGTGTTCTGGAACTACCTGCGCGAGCAGCTCAGTGATCCCGAGCCCGAGCCCGAGCCGGAGCCGGACCCCGTGCCCGGACCCGATCCCGGGGCGGCCCCGCTCGCGCAGTGACCTCTCAGTAGAAGTCGCCTCGCAGGCGCAGCTCGGTGGCATCCGCCGCGGTCGTGGCGGTCACCGCGTAACTGTCGTCGCCGGCGTCCCGGCCGTCCTCATCGGCGTAGGTGTACCTCGCGGTGAAGACGTACGTGCCCGCGGCCAGCGTGCCCGCGGCCAGCCGGAAGCGGTACACCAGGGCGTTCCGCTCGCGGACCACCGTGGTCTCTATGGTTGCGCCCGTGACGTCGTGGGTGCCGCCGTGCCCGGCCAGGCCGGCGGTCGGCGCGACCCGGACGGTGACCTCCAGCGCGCGCAGCGGCTCGCGGACCTTGACCGTGATGTCGCTGCGGCTGTCCGCGTCGTCGCTGTCCGGGTCGATCGAGCCGTCGGCCCAGAGTGCTGCCGGCGTCTCCTGGGAAGGGGTCGGCCGGGGCGCCGCGACGGTCTCGGCGAGCGTGACGCCGGGTTCCGGGCCGTCGGCCAGGGCCCAGCGGGCCATCCCGCCGACCCCGAGAATGATCGACACGGCCAGGGCCGATCCGGCCAGGCGCACGGCCCGGCCGCCGGGCCGCCGCTCGGCGACCGGCGGACCCACCCGGTACTCCGCGATCCGGTGCAGCATGGCCGTGCGGTCCGGCTGGTGCTCGGCCGCGATCGCGCACAGCCGGGTACGCAGCTCGTGCTCGGACAGCTCCGGGTAGCTCCTCACCGCGCCTCCCGCCCGCCGAGGCCGGTGACGACGAGCGGGCCGCCGAGCAGCTCGCCGAGCTGTCGCACGCCCTTGGCCGTCCGGCTCCGCACGGTGCCCGGGGAGACGCGCAGGGCGCGCGCCACCTCATCCTCGGTGAGGCCGGACGCGTACCGCAGCACGACGCAGACCCGGCGCCGGTGCGGCAACCGGCGCAGCGCGTCACTCAGGCCGATCGTCCCGGCCGCCTCGCGCCGGCCGGTGCCGGTCAGCCGGCGCCGCCCGCGGTCCCGGGTCAGCGTGGCGACCAGGCCCCGGGCGTGGGCCGCCGGGTCGTCGCCCACCCGGGGCCAGGCCCGCCGCATCCGGCCGAGAGCGTCGGCGGCCAGGTCGTCGGCGGCCGCCGCGTCACCGGTCAGCAGGTACGCCAGCCGGGACAGCTCGGCATGATGACGCTCGAAGAACGCGGCGAAGCCGGAGCCGTCGTCGGCCATCGGCACCGCCTTCCCCCGCCCGAGCGATCTGCCCGGTCCGCCGCGATGACCGTAGAGCCCGTGGCCGTACCCGGGCAATGCGATCGGGATCTCGAAGAATCTCCCGGACGGCGGGCAACGTTTCCGCCGGCCCGGGCCACGCGGGCCGTGCCGGGCAGCGGGACCGGCGTCCCGGTAGCGTGCGGTCATGGCAGGAGGCTCGCGCCGCGCTGTGGCCGTACTCTGCGGCATCCAGTTCGTCGACGTGCTCGGGGTGACCAGCGGCATCACCGCGCTGCCGGCCATGCTGGCCGGGGTGTCGGCGCCCGCCGCGGCCACCCCGGTGCTGGCGACGGTCTACGCGATGTTCTTCGGCGGCCTGCTCGTGCTGGGCGCCCGGCTGGGGGACCGGTACGGGCACCGCCGGGTGCTGCTGCTCGGCTGCACCGCCTTTGCGCTGGTCAGCTTGATCGGAGCGAGCGCACAGGAGGTGATCCAGCTCGTCGCGGCCCGCGGGCTGCAGGGCGCGGCCGCCGCGATCAGCGTCCCCTCGGCGTTGCGGCTGCTGCTGGACGCGAGCCCCGATCCCGACGAGCGCCGCGGCGCGCTGGCGGCGTGGAGTGCCAGCGGGGCCGCCGCGGGCGCGCTGGGGCTGCTGGTCGGCGGCGTCCTGACCGACGTGCTCGACTGGCGTGCCGTCTTCTGGGTGAACGTGCCCGTCGGCATCGCCCTGATCGTCGCGGTCCGGCTGGTCATCACCCGGTCGGCGGGCGACCGCGAGGCGGTGCGGCTGGACCTGACCGGGGCTGCCCTGCTGACCGGCGCGGTGATGGCGCTGATCGTGGGAGCGTCGGCGCTGGAGAACCCGCACGCCCGGGTGGCCGGAGGGCTGCTGGTCGTCGCGGGCCTGGCCGCCGGGGCGGTGTTCGTCGCCCACCAGCGCCGGGTGCGGGCGCCGCTCGTACCCCGCGCGGCGTTCGCCTCGGCCAACCTGCGTACCGGGACGGTGGTCTCGTTCGTCAACACCGCGACGACGAGCTCGACCGGGGTGCTCGCCACCCTGTCGCTGCAGCAGGAGTTCGGCGTGTCCGCGGTCGGTGCCGGATTCGCGCTGGTGCCGTTCAGCCTGGGTGTGGTGGTGGGCTCGGCGCTGACCAGGCCGCTCGGGGCCCGGCTGCGCGTGCGCCGAATGGCCGCCACCGGCCTGGCCGGGATCGCCGCGGGCAACCTGCTGCTGGTCGTGACCTACGGCAGCATCGCCGGCGTGGTGGCCGGCGTAGCGGTGGCGGGCATCGGCCTCGGGATCGCCTCGGTCGCGGGCACGGCCATCGGCACCGACGTGGCGGACACCCTCAGCGGTACGGCCAGCGGTGTGCTCAACACCGGAGCGCAGCTGGGCACGGCCCTCGGCGTCGCCGCGCTGCTGCTGCTGGCCGCGACGATCGGCGAAACGGGCTCCGGCACCGCGGTGGCCTGGGCCGTCGCCGCGGCGCTGGCCGGCCTCACCGGGGTGGCCCTGCTGACCCGGACGGGCGCCGACACCGTGGCGGCGCGACAGGAATGACCGGCCGGTCGTTACGCTCGCGGTCATGAGACGTCGGGGTGCCGTGGTCATCGCGGGCGCTGTGGTCACGGCGCTGCTCAGTGCCGGGATCGGGTTCTGGCCGCTGCCGTACGTGGTGCTGGGTCCGGGGCCCACTGTCGACACGCTGGGCAGCCACGACGGCCGCCAGGTGATCGCCGTGACCGGCGGGAAGGTCGCCACCTCCGCGGGACAGCTGCGGCTGTCCACCGTCCAGGTGGAGACCGGGGTCGGGCTGCGGGAGGCGGTCGAGACCTGGTTCGACGGCGACCGGGCGCTGACCCCGCGCGCCCGGGTCTTCCCGCCCGGGCAGAGCGACGAAGAGGTCGACCGGCGCAACGCCGAGCTGTTCACGTCCTCGCTGCGCAGCGCCGAGACGGTCGCCCTGCGCGAGCTGGGCTATCCGGCGCGGCCACAGGTGACCGCCGTGGCGGCCGACGGTCCTTCCGCCGGTGCGCTGCGGGTGGGCGACGTCATCACGGGAGTCGGCGGTAAGAGCGTGGGCACCGCGCAGGCCTTCACGGACCTGACCGGTGCGGTCACCGCCGGGGCGTCGGTGTCCATCGCCTTCACCCGGGCCGGGCGGGCCGGCACCGCGACGGTGACCAGCGCAGGCGGACCGGCGGGCACCGGACTGACGGTCGAGCAGAAACAGCAGGCGCCGTTCACCGTCGCGATCGACGTGGACGAGATCGGCGGGCCCAGCGCGGGACTGATGTTCACCCTGGGCATCATCGACAAGCTGACCCCGGCCGACCTCACCGGCGGGCGGATCATCGCCGGGACGGGGAGCATCGACGAAACCGGGGCTGTCGGGCTGATCAGCGGCATCCCGCAGAAGCTGGTCGGCGCGCGGGCGGCCGGTGCCCAGTTGTTCCTGGTGCCGGAGGGGAACTGCGCCTAGGCGGTTCGTAACGCGGTGCCGAGGCTTCCCATGGCCAAGGTGGCGACGGTGGGGGAGGCGCTGGGCGCGCTGCGGACGTTCACGGCGGGCGGGACGCCCACCCCCTGCGAGGCCGCCTGATCGCCCGTTCTCGTGACGGGGGCGCGGCTGGGCGGGTGGACCGCCGAGCGCCATCACGGCCGCCCTTTGTGGATCGTCGGAGTGCGGTCCTCGAGCTCAGCACCCGACCGGATGGGTGTCGGCGAGCCGCCGTGTCTCGTCCGCCTCGGCCTTGAGCTGGTCGAGAGCCGCGAGCACCCCGCTGGCCCGGGAGTCGAGCATGCCTCGCGCGTTGAGCGTCGCGATCAGCCTCTCCTGAGCCTCCAGCAGGTCGCGTACGGCGCGGCACAACGAACTGAGCTCCGGCCCGACGGCGTCCATCCCTGCAATGTACAAGCATCTGCTCGCCCGCGGCCCGGGACGGAGATTTGCACCGGTCAGGCCTGCGGGGTCAGCCGGTGCGGGGAGTGACCAGGCCGGACTCGTAGGCCAGGACCACGAGCTGGGCCCGGTCGCGGGCGTGCAGCTTGGCCATCGCCCGGTTGATGTGCGTCTTGGCGGTCAGCGGGCTGATCACCAGGCGCTCGGCGATCTGGTCGTTGGACAGGCCCTGCGCCACCAGGGCGACGGCCTCGCGTTCGCGGTTGGTCAGCTCCTTCAGCTGCGGGCCGGCGCCGGTGCGGCGTGGCTCGGTGACGTACCGGCTGATGAGCTTGCGGGTGATCGACGGCGCGAGCAGTGCGTCCCCGCGCGCGGCGACCCGGACCGCGTGCAGGAAGTCCTCCGGCACCATGTCCTTGACCAGGAATCCGGCGGCGCCGGCGCGCAGCGCGTCGAAGACGTACTCGTCCAGGCCGTAGTTGGTCAGGATGACCACGTGCACGCCGGCCAGGTCGGGGTCGGCGGCGATGCGCCGGGTCGTCTCGATGCCGTCCATCACCGGCATCTGGATGTCGACCAGGGCGATGTCCGGCCGGTGCTCGCGGGCCAGGGCCAGTCCCTGCGCGCCGTCGGCGGCCTCGGCCACCACCTCGATGTCGTCCTCCACGTCGAGCAGCGCGCGGAACCCGCTGCGCAGCAGCGGCTGGTCGTCGACCAGCAGGACCCGGATCACGCGGTCCGGTCCACGGGGAGCTCGGCCTGCACGGTGAAGCCGCCCTCGGTGCGTGGTTCGGCCCGCAGGCGGCCGCCCAGGGCGGTGACTCTCTCCCGCATCCCGAGCAGTCCGACGCCGGGCGTCGGGGCGGCGCCCGGCGTGGCCCGGCCGTCGTCGTCGACCTGGATGGCGAGGCCGTCCGGGCGGTAGTGGATCCGGACCGACGCGGTGGCCGCGGCGGCGTGCCGGGCGATGTTGGTGAGAGATTCCTGCACGATCCGGTACGCGGTGCGGTCCACCGCCGCGGGCACGTCCTGCCGGGCTCCCTCGATCGTCAGCGTCGCGTCCAGCCCGGACGCCCGGGCCCGTTCCACCAGCTCCGGGACGTGGCCGACGCCCTGCGGCGGGGCGGTGCCGTCGTCGCGCAGCGCCTCCAGGGTGGCCCGCAGTTCCCGGGTCGCCTCCCGGCCGGCCTCGCGGATGGCCAGCAGCGACTCCGGCACCTCCTCGCCCCGCTTGCGGGCCACGTGCACGGCGGCCTCGGCCTGCACCTTGATGACCGAGATCTGGTGGGTGAGCGAGTCGTGCAGCTCCCGGGCGATGTGCAGCCGTTCCTCGTCGGCGCGGCGCCGTGCGGTCTCCTCCCGGGTGCGTTCGGCCTCGTCCGCGCGCCGCTCGGCCTGCCGCAGAGCCTCACCCGCGGCGCCGGCCGCGATCAGCCAGGCCAGCTCCAGAGCACTGCGCGCCCGGGTGAACGCCTCGCCCAGGTCGTGCAGGGACACCAGGGCCGCGAACGGCAGCGCGGCCAGCATGGCCACCGACACCACGATGGTGAGCCTGCGATGTCCGGCCCGGACGGCGGCGTACACGGCGAACAGGTACGCCACGGCGGGCACGTCGAATCCGGCCGCCTGCCAGCCCACCGCGCACAGTCCGGTGACGACCAGCACCGGTACGGGGGCCCGCCGCCGGGCGGCCAGCGCCAGGCCGGCGGCGACCAGCAGCACGTAGCCCAGCGGGTCGAGGTCCGTGGCGGCGCGGCCGGACAGCCCGCCGGTCAGCAGCGCCGCCGCGATGCCGACGGCGATCGTCCAGTCGGTGACAGCGGCCCGTCTCCTGCTCATGGCCGCACCCTAGCCGCAAAGGCCGCGCGAGCGAGTCCTGCCCGGGGACGAGCGAGTGACTACCGCGCCCGCGGTATCCGCGCCGTTTCTGCTGCGTCCGCGGCAGCCGGATGCGTCATCGGTGGCACCGGCAAGTGTCTGCGGCTGCCGGACGATCCGTGCCGTTCCCGGCGACAGGATCAGGCGACATCCGCAGAACCCGAGGAGAGCGACCATGCCCACCGAGACTCCACCCGCGGACGGCGCCCTGGCCCGGCTGGCCCGCTTCTGTTACCGGCGCCGCCGCCTGGTGCTGCTGAGCTGGATCCTCGGCGTGCTCGCCGTGTCGGTCCTCGGCTTCGGCTTCGGGGCCGCCGCCGACAACGCCTACTCCGGGGGCGAGTCCGATTCCGCCCGGGCCCAGGTGCTGATCGAGCAGCACTTCCCCCAGCAGCAGGGCGACACCCTCACCCTGGCCGTCAAGGCGGACCGGGGGATCGACGACCCGTCCGTCCGGCAGCGGATCGAGAAGGTCCTCGCCGAGCTGGACGCCGCGGCGGTCACGGGGCCGGTGGTCTCGCCGTACGCGGATCCGGCGCTGGTCACGCCGGACCGCCGGATCGCCCGCACGACCGTCCCGCTGACCGGCCTGGAACTGCCCAAGGCGGAGGTGGTGCCGCTGGTGGACGCGGTCAAGGCGGCCTCCGGGGACGGCCTGACGCTGGGGCTGGGCGGGGAGGCGGCGGAGAAGGCCGAGACACCCGCGCAGGGCCCGGCCGAGGGCGTGGGTCTGCTGGCCGCGGCGGTGATCCTGTTCATCGCGTTCGGATCGCTGGTGGCGATGGGCCTGCCGATCGTGACGGGGCTGATGGCCGTGGTCGGCGGCGTCGCCCTGATGAAGATCGTCGGGCACGTGGTGCCGGCCCCGGACTTCACCGTGCTCGTCGCCGTCCTGATCGGCCTCGGCGTCGGCATCGACTACGCGCTGTTCATCCTGACCCGCTACAAGGACGGCCTGCGGGCCGGCGACGATCCCGAGCGGGCCACGGTCACGGCCATCACCACCGCGGGGCACGCGGTGCTGTTCGCCGGCACGACCGTCCTGATCGCCCTGCTCGGCCTGATCGCCATGGGGCAGCGGATGATGACCGGCGTGGCCATCGGCGCGTCGGTGACCGTCCTGGTGACCATGGTCGCCGCGGTGACGCTGCTGCCGGCGTTCCTGGGCTTCACCGGCCACAAGATCAATTCTCTGCGACTGCCGCGTCGCACCCTCCGTACGAGTGGCGCCGCCGGTGCCCCGCCCCGGGAGCGGCGGGCCCCCGCCGAGCGCTGGGCCGGGGTCGTGCAGCGCCGGCCGCTGGTCGCCGCGTTGCTGGCCGGCGCGCTGCTGCTGGTGCTCGCCGGGCCGGCGCTGTCGATGCGGCTGAGCCTGCCCGACGCCAGCGTCCAGCCGCACGACCGGAGCAGCTACACCTCCTACGAGATCCTCTCCGAGGGCTTCGGCCCGGGCTACGGCGCCCCCCTGATCTTCGCCACCCGGATCGGCTCGCCGGACGCCGACCTGGGTCCCGTGATCGCCGCGGTCCGCGCGACCGAGGGCATCGCCTCGGCCACGCCGCCGCGGGTCAGCGAGGACGGGCGGGCCGCGACCTTCATGGCGTTCCCGCGGACCGGATATCAGGAGGAGGCGACCACCGAGCTGGTGCACGAGCTGCGTGACGACGTGCTGCCCGGGGTCGCCGACGGTGGCGAGGTCTACGTCGGCGGCCCGAACGCCGCCACCATCGACTTCGCCGAGGAGGTGAGCTCGCGCCTGCCGCTGATGATCGGCGTCGTCATCGTGCTGTCCCTGGTGCTGCTCATCGCCCTGGTCCGGTCGGTGACGATCGCCCTGCAGGGCGCGGTCATGAACCTGCTGTCGATCGGCGCCGCCTACGGCGTGCTGGTCGCGGTCGTGCAGTGGGGCTGGCTCGGCCCGGCGCTCGGGTTCCCCACCGCCATGCCGATCACGACGTGGGTGCCGATGATGATGTTCCCGCTGCTGTTCGGCCTGTCGATGGACTACGAGGTGTTCCTGATCTCGAGGATCCGTGAGGAGTACGAGCGCACCGGTGACACCCGCCGGGCCGTCACCCTGGGCCTGGCCCGGACGGCCAAGGTCATCACGGCCGCGGCGGCCATCATGATCGCCGTCTTCACCACCGCCCTGCTCGGCCCGGACGTCTCGGTCAAGCAGATCGGCCTGGGCATGGCCGTCGCCGTGCTCATCGACGCGACCATCGTCCGGATGGTGCTCGTCCCCGCGGTGATGGAGCTGTGCGGCAAGGCCAACTGGTGGATGCCCGGGCGCCGGGTACCGCGGGCGGCCCCGCCGGCACCGGCCGGGATCCGTGAGGACGCCAGGGTCTGACCGTGGTGCCGGCGCCGGACCCCGTTACCGTGCGGGGGTGGACGTCGACTTCGCCGATCCCGGGTTCCTGCGCGACCCGTACCCGCAGCTGGCCGAGCTGCGGGTACGGGCGCCGGTGAGCTGGCACGCCCCGACCGGCCGGTGGCTGGCGGCCGGGCACGCCGCCGTCGAGGGGGTGCTGCGCGACCGCCGCCTCGGCCGGTTCTGGCGCGACCGCGAGCCCGCCGCGGTCTACGAGCCGTTCAACCTGCTGCACCGCCACCAGATGATGGAGAACGAGCCGCCGGTGCACACCCGGCTGCGGTCGCTGGTCGCCCGGGCCTTCACCCGCGGGCACGTGGAACGGCTGGGCCCCGCCGTCGCGGCCGAGGCCGCCGCGCTGCTGGCCGCCACCGGCCCGGAGTTCGACCTGCTGGCCGAGGTGGCCGAGCCGCTGGCCGTCACGGTGATCGCCGAGCTGCTGGGCGTGCCCGCCGCCGACTGGCACCGGCTGCGCCCGTGGTCGGCCGCGATCGTGCGGATGTACGAGGTCACCCGCACTCCGCAGACCGAGGCCGACGCCCTGGCCGCGAGCCGGGAGTTCGCCGACTACCTGCGCGACCTGGCCGAGCGCCGCCGGGCCGAGCCGCGCGACGACCTCGTCAGCCGGCTGGTGGCGGTCCGCGACGGCACCGACCGGCTCTCCGCCGACGAACTGGTGGCCTCGGCCATCCTGCTGCTCAACGCCGGCTACGAGGCCTCGGTGAACGCGCTCGGCGGCGGCGTGGTGGCCCTGCTGCGGCATCCCGCCCAGCACGCGCGGCTGCGCGCCGACCGCGGGCTCGTCCCCACCGCGGCCGAGGAGATGATCCGGTACGACCCGCCGCTGCACATGTTCGTCCGCACCGCCGCTGCCGACGTCGAGCTGGCCGGAGTCACCATCCCGGCCGGCGCCGAGGTGGCCGCCCTGCTCGGCGCGGCCAACCGCGACCCGGCCGCGTTCGCCGACCCGGACTCGTTCGACGTGGGCCGCGATCCCAATCCGCACGTCGGCTTCGGCGCGGGCCTGCACTTCTGCCTCGGCGCGCCGCTGGCCCGGCTCGAGCTGCGTACGGCCCTGACCGCGCTGCTGGACCACGCGCCCCGCCTGGCCCTGGCCGCCGAGCCGGTCCACCGCCCGACTTTCGTCCTGCGCGGCTACACCGCCGTCCAGCTGACCACCCGGCCGTAGCCGCACCTGAAGAGAACCGTAAGTGCGGCCGGACATGATCCGGTGGTCAGCACGGCACGCCCCGATCAAGGAGATCCACGATGCGCAAGCTCATCAACTCGACCTACATCACCCTCGACGGCGTCATCGACAACCCGATGTGGACCATGCCGTACTTCGACGACGAGGCCGGCGCCTTCGCCGGGTCGCAGACGGACAACGCCGACGCGTTGCTGATGGGCCGGGCCACCTACGACGGCATGTCGGTGGCGTGGCCGGCCATGGACGAGAGCGACCCGAACACCGGTGCGGCCTACTTCAACAACGTCAAGAAGTACGTCGCGTCGACCACCCTGACCGACCCCACCTGGAACAACACCGAGGTGCTGCAGGGCGATCTGATCGAGGCGGTGACCGCGCTCAAGGCCCAGGACGGCAAGGACATCCTGCAGTACGGCTACGGCTCGGTCACCGCCCAGCTGCTCGCGGCCGGCCTGGTCGACGAGGTGCGCTTCTGGATCCACCCGGTGCTGGAGGGCGGCGACTCGCTGAGCACGCCGCTGAAGGACGTCAAGACCTCCTTCGAGCTGATCGACACCAAGGTCATGAAGAGCGGCGTGATCATCGCGTCGTACCGGCCGAAGGCCGCCTGATCAGCGGGGTGGCAGCAGGGCCCGGGCGTCGTCCGGGCCCAGCCGGCCGCCCTCGGCGAGCAGCGCCGCGAAGCGTTCCGGGCCCAGCGCGGTGGAGACGCGGGCGGTGACCCGGTCCGTCTCGTCGCGTTCGGCCGGGGCCGCGGGGGCCTGCAACGCCACCCGCGCGGCGGCCGCGGCACCGAGCAACCGGGCGGCGACCTCCGGCGCCGGCGCGGCCGAGGCCATCCCCTCCAGGGCCATGACGGCGTCGCGCGGCGCGTCGATCGCCCGCGCGGCCGCGAAGGCCTCCAGGTGCAGCGCCAGCCCGGCATCGGGATCACCGCTCTGCTCGGCCGCGTAGCCGAGCTCGACCAGGATCATCGGCAGGTACAGGGCGGGCTGCGCCTCGGCCCGGCCCTGCTCGGCGATGGCGCCGAGGTGGCGCAGCGCCGGCTCCACGTCGCCGCTGCGGCGGGCGGCCATGCCGAGGCTCATGCCGGCGAAGACCATCGCGGCCGGCGCGTCCTGCTCCGCCGCCAGCCGGTACGCGCGTTCGCCCAGCTCCCGGGCCCGCGAATAGTCGCGGGTCTGCACCGCCAGCCAGGCCAGCCAGGACAGCTTGCCGCCCACGTCCGGCCACAGTGCCAGCTCCTCGGCCCAGCCGAGACCCTGCTCGTGCAGGGCCGCCGCCCCCTCGTGGTCGCCCCGCATCTCGAGCAGCCCGCCCAGCCAGTCGTTGGCCTGCAGCCGGCCCCAGCGGTCGCCCAGCTCGGCGAAGAGTGCGTCGCTGCGGGTCCCGGTGCGCTCCAGCTCGGCCAGATCGCCGTGGATGTGGGCCAGCTTGGCCCGGGTGCTGAGCACGGCCGCCTCGGTCCAGCGGTCCTCGAACTCCGTGGGCAGCAGCTCCGCCGCCAGCGTGACCTCGCCGCGGTCGAGCACCGCGTTCGCCACGAACCACGCCGCCCGGTCGCCGGGGTGCGCGGCCAGCGCGGCGCGGATCTCCTCCGGTACGACCGGGGCGCCCTGCAGCAGCGCGAACCCGGTCCGCCAGGCCGCCGCCCGGGCCTGCTCGGCCGCGCTGCCGTCGTGAGCCAGGCCCCGCCGGGCCTCGGTGAGCCGGCCACGCAGGATCCAGTACCAGGTCAGCGCGTTGGCCAGGCGCAACCCGCCACCGTGGGCCAGGGCTACGCGCAGGTTGGCCGTCTCCGCGTCCAGCCGGGCCAGCCACTGCTGCTGGTCGGCGCCGCGCAGGTGCCGGTCGGCGCGTTCGGCCAGCGCGGTGTAGTAGGCCGCGTGCTGGGCCCGTACCGCCGCGGGGTCGGCCAGCCGCTCCAGGCCGAATGCCGCGATGGATTCGAGCAAGCGGTAGCGCGGCTGCCCGCCGCTGTCGTCGGGCACCACCAGGGACCGGTCCACCAGCCGGGCCATGGCATCCAGGTCCGCCCCGCAGACCTGTTCGGCCGCCTCCGGCGGGCAGCCGTCGGCGAAGACCGCGAGCCAGGCCAGCACCCGCTGATCCGCGGCGTCGAGCAGGTCCCAGCTCCAGCCGATCACCGCGGTCAGCGTGCGCTGCCGGTCGGGCACGTCGCGCTGGGCGGTGCTGAGCAGCCGGAACCGGTCGTCCAGCCGGTCCACCACGCCGGTCACCCCGAGCGAGCGCACCCGGGTGGCGGCCAGCTCCAGGGCCAGCGGCAGCCCGTCCAGGCGCCGGCAGAGCCGCGCGACCGCGGGCGCGGTGCGCTCGTCGAGCCGGAAGTTGCGCTGCTGGGCGGCGGCGCGCGCGGTGAAGAGGCGGGCCGCGGCGGACCGGCGGACCGCGTCGAGGTCCCGCTCGTCATCCGGTACGGCCAGCAGCGGCACCTCCCAGAGCACCTCCCCGCTGAGCCCGAGCGGCTCGCGGCTGGTGGCCAGCACCGTGACCCCGGGCGCCTCCCGCAGCAGCCGGGCGACCAGGGCAGCGGCCGGCTCGATCACGTGCTCGCAGTTGTCCAGCACGATCAGCAGCTCCCGCCCCCGGAGCGCGGTGGTCAGCCGGTCGTCCGGGGCGACCCCGGCACCGGCCGCCTCGTGCACGCCCAGCGTGCTGAGCACCCGCTCGGCGATGCCCGGGTCACCGGCCGGCAGCGGCGCCAGCTCGACCAGGTGCACACCGTCGGGGAACACCTGCTCCCGGGCCGCCTCGGTGGCCAGCCGGGTCTTGCCGACGCCGCCCGGCCCGACCAGCGTGACCAGCCGCTGCCCCGGGACGAGCGTGCGCAGCTCGGCGAGCGCCTCCGCCCGCCCGACCAGCTCGTCGAGCCGGGCCGGCAGGCTGTTGCGGATGATGGCGGCCTTCGGGGGCGGGCTCAGCGCGGAGTCCTGCTCCAGGATCTTGCGGTGCAGGGCGGCCACCTCGGGGCCGGGGTCCAGGCCCAGCTCGTCGGCGAGGCGCTCGCGCAGGTCGGCGTAGCTGTCCAGGGCCTCGGTCTGGCGGCCGGCCGCGTACAGCGCCCGCAGGTGCAGGGCCCGCAGGCTCTCGCGCAGCGGATGCCGGGCGATGAGCTCGGCCAGCTCGGCGGCGACCAGATCGTGTTCGCCGCGGGCCAGCCGCGCGTCGGCGAGCCGCTCCCGGACGGTGAGGCGCTGCTCGGTCAGCCGGGTCGCCTCGGCCCGGACGAACTCCTCGTCGGCCATGTCGGCGTAGGCGTCGCCGCGCCACAGCTTCAGCGCGGAGGTCAGCGTCTCGACGTCGCCGGCGCCGGCCAGCTCGGCGAAGTCGTCCGCGTCCACCGCGGTGGTCCGCAGCACGTACCCGGGGGAGCGGGACTCGATCAGGTCGCGGGCGCCGGGCTCGGCGTCGTTGAGCGCCTTGCGCAGCTGCGAGATGCGCACCTGGAGGGCGCCGAGCGGGTTCGCGGGCACGTCGGTGGCCCACAGGTCGTCGATCAGCCGGTCGGCCGACACCACCTGGTTGCGGTTGGCCAGCAGGTCGGCCAGCAGGACGCGCACCTTGGCGCCGGGCACGACGACCGGCTCACCGGTGTCGGTGGTGACCGCCAGCGGGCCGAGGATGCCGAATCGCATGGCGCACACCCTACAAGCGCGCAGCGGACCGGAAGGGAACCGTAAGGGCGGCCGGACATCGTGGGGGCATGGACATCTACCACGAGGAACACGGCAGCGCGCAAGGCCGTCCGGTGCTGCTGATCCACGGCGCGCTCTCCGGTATCGGCACCTCGTTCGGCGCGATCCTGCCGCTGCTGGCCCGGACCCGCCGGGTCATCGCGGTCGAGCTGCAGGCCCACGGCCGGACCCCGGACATCGACCGCCCGTTCACGGTGGAGGACTTCGCCGCCGACGTGGTCGAGCTGCTCGACCGGCTGGGTATCGCCACCGCCGACGTCTTCGGCTGGAGCATGGGCGCGGCGGTGGCGCTGCGCCTGGGCACCGACCACGCCGGGCGCGTCGGCCGGCTGGTCCTGGCCTCGGTCAGCTTCGACGACGCCGGCCTGCATCCCGGCCTGCTGGACGGCATCCAGGACCTGCGTCCCGAGCACCTGTACGGCTCGGAGCTGCACGACGAGTACCTGCGGACCGCGCCGGACCCGGCGGGCTTCGCCACCCTGGTCACCAAGATGAAGGTGCTGGACGCGAACCTGCCCCGGTGGACCGCCGCGCAGATCCGGGCGCTGGCCGCCCCGGTCCTGCTGGTGCTGGGGGACTCGGACATCGTGCGCCCGGAGCACGCGGTGGAGATGTTCCGGCTGCTCGGCGGCGGCGTCGCCGGCGACCTGACCGGACTGCCGGCCTGCCGGCTGGCGGTGCTGCCGGGCACCACCCACACCGGCGTCCCGCAGCGCGCCGAGTGGCTGGCCGCGATGATCGACGAGTTCCTCGACGAGGGGGTACCGGCCCGGGCCGCGCCCCGGCTGCCTGACCGGGCGCGCGACCGCGGGCCTGCCTCGGTCAGCGGCGGAAAGGCCCGGTGACGCAGTAGGTGATACCGCCGGACGACGATCCGCTGGTGCCGCGCTGGGAGGAGAAGTAGAGGCGGTCGCCGGCCGGGGTGAAGGCCGGGCCGGTGATCTCGGAGCCGCCCTGGCCGGTGATCCGCAGGAACGGGGAGACCTTGTCGTCCGGGGTGATCAGGCAGATGTCCATGCTGCCGCCGTCCTCGGCGACGTACAGGTCACCGGCGGTGGTGCCGGTGATGTTGTCCACCCCGGACAGTGGCGCGGTGCCGGGACTGACCAGGTTGTCGTCGTACGCGAGCTCGTAGGTGCCGGACGCGAGGTTCACCTGCCAGACGCGGTTGTCGCCCTTGGTGGTGAACCAGACGGTGTCGTCGGCGTAGTGGCAGCCCTCGCCGCCGTTGAAGGTCTTGGCCCCGGACACCTGGTAGCGGGTGGCGGTGGGGGAGCCGTCCGGGTCCGGCACGGTCGCCCAGGTGAAGCTGCCCGAGGTAGTGGTGCCGGCCCGGAAGACCTGCAGGGTGCCGGCGGACAAGTCACCCCAGGCCGCCGGGACGAAGCGGTAGAACTTGCCGTCGCTCTCGTCCTCGGTGAGGTAGACGACCCGGCGTACCGGATCGGCCGCCGCGGCCTCGTGCTTGAACCGGCCCAGGGCCGGGCGGAAGACGGCCGTGCCGCCCAGGGGATACGTCTCGAAGACCCGGCCCAGGCTCACCTCCTCGCAGGATAGCCAGGTGTTCCACGGCGTCCTGCCGCCCGCGCAGTTCTGGTTGGTGCCGGACAGGATCCGCGAGGCGCCGACGATCGCCCCGGCGGAGTTGAACAGGATCCGTGAGGCGCCGCCGCCGGAGGAGGAGCTGACCTCGGAATTGGAGACGTAGACCCAGCCGGTGCCGTTGGCGATGACCGCGCCGCCGTCCGGGGCGTCGTGCCAGACGTAGGACGTGCCGCTGACGACCTGCCGGGACCGGGCCACGATCGTACTGGTGAAGCCGGCCGGCAGCTGGATGCCGCGCGCGTCGGCGGCCTGCAGCGGTCCGTACGGCCCGGTGGCGTTCTGTGCCGGTGCGCCGTACGCCGCGGACCACGCGGTGAAGGGCAGCGCCACCGCCCCCGCACCGACCACTGTCGCTCGCAGCATCGTTCGCCGATCCATGGAACCTCCTCGATGGGTTCCTGGCAGCCTGCGGGCGGTGCGTTGCCGGTCACGGTGCGTCGCGTGAACCCGCGGTGGATTCTGGACCGCGACTTGGGCTCAGCTGAACCGGGCGACCGCCCGCAGCGGCGCGTGGCGCATCACGAAGCCCATCGGCACCCACGGCCAGGCCGGCACCTTGGCCTGCGGGCGCTCGCGTTCGATGGCCCGCACCATGGCCCGGACGCCCTGCTCGGTGGAGACCATCATCGGCTTGGGCTTCGCCGCGGGGTTGGCCTCCGAGACGATGTAGCCGGGAAAGACCGTGGTGACCTTGACCGCGGTGCCCAGCAGGTCGGCGCGGATGCCCTCGGCGAGCGCGGCCACGCCGGCCTTGGTGGCGGCGTAGGTGGTCATGCCCCGGGGCAGGCCCCGCATCGCGCTCATCGAGGAGATCACCACGAGGTGGCCGTGCCCCTGGTCGCGGAAGATCTGCACGGCCGCCTCGCACTGCGCCAGCGCGGCGACGAAGTTGGTCTGCGCACTGTGCAGGTTGGTGTCGAAGCCGCCGGTGCCGATCGCCCGGCCCTTGCCGCCACCGGCGTTGACGATCACCCGGTCCAGGGTGCCGAACTCGGCGCGGACGGCGTCGAACACCTCGAACACCCGGGCGTGCTCGGTGACGTCGAGCTGCCGTACCGTGACCGTGATGCCGGGATGGGCGGCCACCAGCTCCTCCCGCAGGGCCTGCAGCCGGTCCAGTCGGCGCGCGCAGAGCGCGAGATCGCGGCCCCGCGCGGCGAAGTCGCGGGCCATCTGCTCGCCCAGCCCCGCACTCGCCCCGGTGATCAGGATGTTCTTCCGCACGCCCACGCGCCCGACCTCTCCTCGCCCTGGGCCCAGTCTCCAGCCTGCCGGTTCCGCGCCCGTGACCGGGGCCGACGGCCGATCGAGCAGGGGTGTGTCGCGGCTGTTCAGCGCCGAGCGCCGCGCCGGATCCCGGCCGGCCCGATCCGGCGCGGCCCGACCCGAACCAGGCCGGCCGGAACCGGCCCGGTCCGGACCGGGCTGGTCCCGGCCGGATCGATCCTGGCCGAGCTGATCCAGAGCGGACTGCTCCGGGCCTGGCCGCGGCGCCGGCCGTGCTGCTGCCGGCGACTCAGCGGCTGGCCGGTGCGGTATCGGCTGGCCGGCGGTTCAGCGGCTGGCCGGGGCCGCGTCGTCGCGGTGCGGCCGGGCGTCGCGGCCGCGGGCGGCCTTGCCGGCGTACATGGCCGCGTCGGCCAGCCCGATCAGCACGTCCCGGTCGACCGTGCGGCCGGGCCCGGCCTGCGCCATGCCGGTGGTCACGCCGACCGAGACCACGCCGGCCGCCAGCGGGAACGGCGCCCGGACGGCCTCGGTGATGCGGGCGGTGAGCTCGGCCGACTCCGGGCCCAGCGCACCCCGGCACAGGATCAGGAACTCGTCGCCGCCCAGGCGCCCGACCAGGTCCTCCCGGCGGACCGCGGCGGTCAGCCGGGACGCCACCGCTCGCAGGACCGCGTCGCCGGCCGGGTGCCCGTACCGGTCGTTGACGGGTTTGAAGCCGTCGAGGTCGCAGAGCAGGATCGTCACCTCGTCCAGGGTGCCCCGGTCCACCTCGGCGAGCGCCCGGTCGATCTCGGCCGCGATGTGCCGGCGGTTGTACAGGCCGGTCAGCTCGTCGTGGGTCGCGTGGTACGCCAGCGTCTGCTCGGCGCGGTCACGCTGGCCGGACAGGTGCCGGATGCGCAGCAGCACCAGCGGTACGACCAGCAGCGTCCCGACCGGCAGCAGCAGACTCGCCGACTCGGTGCCGCGCAGCACCTGCACCGCCGCGATCAGCGGATTGGCGCTCAGCGCGGCCGCGAGCCAGCCCAGCCGCTGGCGCCCGGCACCCGGTCCGGCGCCCACCGGCAGGGTGATCGCCGGCGCGTCCGGATGCAGCGGCGCCGCCGCGATCGTCAGGTACGCCACCATCATCAGCCCGGTGCTCCACACGGTGCCCGAGCCGCTGGCCAGCGTGCCCGTGGCCGTGGCGGCCAGCGTGACGACGCCGGTGACGAGCAGATATCCCAGGGTGCCGCGGCCCGGCCGGGCCATCATGCCGATCCGCACGACACAGCCGATGACGCCGCACAGCACCAGCAGGTCGGCCAGCAGCAGCACCTGGCCGAAAGGCTGGGCCGCCGCGGGCAGGTGCGGCTGGATGACCCACTCCCACAGCGGTCCGCCCGCGCACAGCCCGAACAGGGTCGCGTCGATGATGCCGCCCGGGTCGGCGCTGGCCCGCCGGCGCACTGCCGCGGCCACGCCGACCAGGAAGAACATGTGGGCGGTGGACTGGGTCAGATCGAGCGCCGAGCCCTGCGCCCGGCCCAGGTGCGGTTCGTTGACCCAGCCGGGGAAGATCAGCTGACCGGCGAAGAGCAGGCCCAGGCCGACGACGGCGAGCAGCCACGGCCGGCGGTCCGGCAGGTGCCCGCTGGCCAGCGCCGCGAGGAGAGTGACGATCGGCAGCACCGAGACGAGGGTGTACACCGCCGGGCGCCACTCCGGCCCGGCCAGGGCGTACGCCGCTCCGGCGCCCACCACGGCGGCCGCGGTCGCGGCGTGCACGGGCCACGCCGGTGCTGTGGCTCGCGGCCAGCGCATCGGCAGGTCCTCCTTCTCGATGTGTCGCCAACCCCATCGGTCTCGCGCATGCGGATCTGAGCAGAACATGTCACCCGGGGTGAGCGATACCCTGCGCGGGCGGATCCGGACGAAGAGTCTTACTCCGGGCACCCCTTCGGCCGATCACGGTCGGCTTCGCGTCGATCGCTGTCGCCGCCGGTCGGGATGCGTGAGGCTTCCGGTATGGCTGATCCTCTGCTGGACCGCGACGCGGCGACCGCGGCGCTCGCCCGGGTCTCCGCGGCCGCCGGGCCCTACCTGGACTCCCTGGCCGCACGGCCGGTGCACGACCCCGCCGCCGCGAAGCTGCTCGCCGGCCTGGCCGGTCCGCTGCCGGAGCACGGCGACGGCACCGCCGCGGCCGTCGAGCGGCTCCTCGAGATCGGCACGGCCACCGCCACGGCGTCGTCCGGGCCGCGGTTCTTCCACTTCGTCACCGGCGGCACCACCCCGGCCGCGCTGGCCGCGGACTGGACCGCCGCCCTGCTCGACCAGAACGCGTTCGCCCGGGTGTCGTCGCCCTTCGCGCACGAGGTGGAGACCGTCGTGCTGGACTGGCTGCGGCAGCTGTTCGGGCTCGGAGCCGGCTGGGGCGGCGCGCTGGTCGGCAGCGCGACCTTCGCCAACTTCACCTCGCTGGGCTGCGCCACCCAGTGGTGGGGTGAGCGGCAGGGCGCCGACACCGTCCGCGACGGGCTCTCCGGCCTGCCGCGGATGCCGGTGCTCTCCGGCGGCTACGTGCACGCCTCCGCCCGCAAGGCGCTGCAGATGCTCGGCCACGGCCGGGACACGGTCGAGGTCTTCGCCCGGGACGACGTGGGCCGGGCCGACCTCGACGGCATCGAGCAGCGACTGGCCGGGCTCGGCGGTGCCCCGGCGGTGCTCATCGCCAACGCCGGGGAGGTCAACGCCGGCGACTTCGACCCGGTGGACGCGCTGGCCGGCCTGGCCGAGCGGTACGGCGCCTGGCTGCACGTCGACGGCGCGTTCGGGCTGTTCGCCGCCCTGTCGCCGCGCACCGAGCACCTCATGCGGGGGATCGACCGGGCCCACTCCATCGCCGCCGACGGGCACAAGTGGCTCAACGTGCCGTACGAGAGCGGGTTCGCGCTGATCCGGGAACCGCAGCGGCTCGGCACCGCGTTCGGGATGCCGGGGGCCGCGTACCTGCCCGGGCCGCAGGACCCGGGCGGCGGCTACGGCCTCTACGGTCCCGAGTCGTCGCGGCGGGCGCGGTCGCTGCCGATCTGGGCGACGCTGGCCGCGTACGGGCGGCAGGGCCACCGCGCCATGGTGGAGCGCCACCTGGACCTGGCCCAGCACCTGGCCCGGCGGGTCGACGAGGCGCCCGAGCTGGAGCGCCTCGCCGACGTGCCCCTGTGCATCGTGTGCTTCCGGGTCGCCCGCCCCGGCCTGGCGGAGGCGGACCTGGACCGGTGGAACCGGGCCGTCGGCGAGGCCCTGATCGCCGACGGCCGGGTCTTCTGCGGCACCACCGTCTACGGCGGCCGGGTGGCGCTGCGTCCGGCGATCGTCAACTGGCGCACCACCCCGGCCGACATCGACCTGTTCGTCGACGTGGTCCGGGAGCTGGCCGCCCGTACCGGGCCGGACGTGACTTCCCCCTAACGCGTGGCTGCGGTGCTGTCGCGGGCGATGCGGACCAGTTCCAGCAGGCCGTCCGCGTACTCCTGGGATTCGGCGTGGGCTTCGGTGAACGGGGGCTGGAAGCCCACGCCCTCCCACTGCCGGGTCTCCTCGTTCCAGATGTCGTTGCCGACCTCGAAGTTCCAGGCCACGATGCCCAGTTCGTAGTAGAGCTGGTCGGCCGAGTTGCCCGCCGCCGAGTACAGGACGTCGGCGACCGGGCCGGTGTACGCGGGCCAGGTCACCGTGCCGCGTTCGGCGGAGATGGCCCCGACGATGCGGCGGGCGCTGTCCAGGAAGTACTTCGACTCGTCGATCGACGGGCGGGGGAGCGTGACCCGGCCCTCGGCCTCAGGCAGTTCGGGCTGCCGCCCACGTAACCGTCGAAGTAGGAGCCCACCGTGTAGTTGCGGTTGATGTCGACACCCCACGAGTTGCGCAGGGCGGGGTCGCGGGCCGCGCCCGTGCAGTGGTTGACCAGGTTCTTACGCTGGAAGTTGAAGTCGTTGCCGCCGGCGTCGGTGGCCAGTGACACGGTCAGCACCCGGTCCCGGTACGTCGCCCCGAGCGGCCTGTTCGCCCGTCCGGGATCGACCGTGCGCACCTGCACGCCGTTCATGGCCTGGTCGCCGAACTTGACCGACTCAACCACGACCGCCGCCGCGGCCGGGTCACCGAGGTACGCCGCGGCCGTGCGCCGGTAGCCCTGGGTGCGGCGCGGCAGGTCGATCACGTCGACCAGGTCGTCGTACTGCCGGCCCAGCCGCTGGATCCGCGCCCGGATGTCCGTGGGCGTCAGGTACGCGTCGATGAAGTCCTTCTGGTATCCCGTCGGCCGCGGCGGCGGGGTCGCGTTCGGCCAGGCCGTCGGCGTGATCGCACGGGACTGGCCGCCGAGGCTGGAGGTGGCGCTGACCTTGACCGGCTTCGCGGGCAGCCGCTGCGGGACCTCCACGTGGTACTGGTACTCGCCGGCATCCTCGAAGCGGTAGAGCGGGTAGCTGCCGGTGGACGCCCAGACCAGTCCATCCATCGATCTGTGTCAACTGCCGGCGGCGCGCTCCCGGAAGTGGTCGCGGGCGCTGGCCGGGCGGCTCCCGTCCAGGTCGGTGAAGCCGTACTCCTCGGCGAGCTCGGCCGCCACCAGGCACCGCCCGGTGTGGCGGGCCACCGCGGGATCGCCGGCCAGGGCCACCACCGCGCGCCCGACGAACTCCGGCGACTCCGAGTTGGACAGGTCCATGAACTCGGCCGCGTTCATGACGCCCTCGGTGCGGACCAGGCCGGGATAGAGGCTCACGGCGGTGACCTGCCGCGGCCGCAGCTGCTCGGCCATCACCGCGATCATGCGGTCGTCCGCGGCCTTGGCCACGCTGTACGCCACCTGGTCCTCGCCGCTGAGGTAGCTGCCGGGGAAGAAGGACACCGTGACGACCAGGGCGCCCGGGCGCAGCACCGGCACGGCCAGCACGGTGGTGGCGTAGTGGGCGCGGACGCCGCCGGTGAACATGTCGTCCCAGACCGACAGCGGCTGCTCCCAGAACGCGCCCTCCATGTCGGTGTGCCTGCCCTCGTGGTACGGCCGGTAGCCGGCCCAGACGTTGTTGACCAGCAGGTCGAGGCCGCCGCTGCGGTCCCGGATGGCGTCGATCACGGCCGCGACCCGGCTGTCGTCGGTGTGGTCGCACACCATCGGGACGCCCCGGCCCCCGGCGGCCGTGACCTCCCGCGCGGTCTGCTCGACACTGCCCCCGACGCGGGGGTAGGTGATGCTGCCGTCGGTCGACCGGCCGGTGACGTACACGGTGTGGCCGGCCGCGCCGAGGGCCAGCGCGATGCCCTTGCCGACCCCGCGGCTGGCCCCGGTCACCAACGCGATGCGCTCATCAGTCATGCCGGGATCCTGCCGCAGGGGTACGACAAGAACGCGCTATCCGACGGGCTCGGGGACAGCCGGCCGGGTGCCGCTGCGCAGGCGCAGGAAGAGCCCGGCCGAGGCGAGCAGGACCACCGCGCTGACGGCGTAGCCGGCCTCGATGCCGTTGCGGGTGGCCTGCCAGCCGATCACCGGGATGACCACCGCGCCCACCGCCTGCATCAGCAGCGACTGCACGGACAGCACCGTGGCGCGCTCGCCCGGCTCGACCCGCTCGTGCAGCAGGTGGGCCTGCGCCGGGAAGGCGGCACCGAGCCCGATGAAGAGCAGGCAGTACGCGATCCCGGCCAGCACCATGGCCACGGTCCCGGACAGCATCGCGCAGCCCGCCAGCCCGGCCAGAGCCAGCGCCGACACGGTCCAGCCGGCCGTCGCAGCCCGGGCGTGCGAGGCGAAGCGGCGTACCGTCCACGCGGCGAGCATCCCGCCGACCGCGTCCGCGCCGAAGCCGGCCGCCGCGACCACCGCGTAGGTGGCGGCGGCCCGGGGGCCGGTGGAGAGGCCGGCCAGCCAGGCCGGCGTGAGCAGCTCGATCGTGCCCAGCGCGACACCCGCTCCGCCCGCGGCCAGCATGACCCGGGTCAGCGCGCGGTCGCGGCCGGCCACCCGCAGCCCGGCGGCCACGGTGGCGGGCACGCCGCGCAGCACGGCACCGATCGCCGGGCGCGGGTGGGGCGGCTCGGGCAGCCCGGCCGTGAGCACCGCCCGCAGCACCTCCACCGCGGCTGCCATCAGCACCGGCACGGCCAGCGCCGGCAGCGGGCCGACATCGCCCACGACCAGGGGCAGAAGCCCGCCGACGAGAGTGCCGGCACCCAGCGACAGCGAGGCGGCGACCTCGCCGCGGGCCAGGCCGGCGGTCAGGTCGGTGTCGCGTCCCTGATCGGCGTGGACGGTGTCGACGTACCACGCCTCGAGCGGGCCGGTGGACAGGGCCCGGGCGGCGCCGCGCAGCACGGCGGAGGCCACGAACAGGGCGACCGTGGCGGCCAGGCCCAGCAGCAGCAGGCCGGCGGCGCCCGCGACGGCCGAGGCGATCAGCACCGGCCGGCGCCCGAGCACGTCGGCCAGCCCGCCGGTGGGCAGCTCCAGCACGGCGATGGTGAGGCCGTAGACGACGCCGACGACCGCGATCACCGGCACCGTCAGGCCGCGGTCGAGCATGAGCAGGACCAGCGGGACCAGGTAGAGCCCGGCCGGCAACCAGAGCAGGGCGTTCAGCAACGCGTAGCGGCGCGCGGCCGCGACGCCGGTCATCGGTCCGCGGCGCGGGGGAACCCGGCCACCACGATGGAGACCACGGCGGTGGCCGGGTCGTCGGTGTCACGGGCGCGCAGCTCGTCGAGGTGGGCGTAGAAGCGGTCCCACAGCTCGCTCAGGGACGTCTCGGTCAGCCGTACCTGAAGGTCGCCGATGCCCGCGGCCTCGACCCAGGCCGGGGTCAGCCGGTCCTGCTCGGCCTCGAAGCGTTCGACGTCGCCGATCAGGACCTCGACCTGCCGGCGGCGCATCATCGCGGCCGCTTCCCGGCCGGCGTCGGTGGCCGCGAGCTGGGTGTTGCTCCAGCCGGTCGTGCGGTGCACGGCCGCCCAGCGGCGTTCGCGGGGATGTCGGCGCTCCTGCGGGTCGGCCGGGGCCTCGGCGACGAAGCCGTGTTTGGCCAGGATGCGCAGGTGGTAGCTGGTCGAGCCGGTCTCGGTGTCGAGCCGGCGGGCCAGCTCGGTGGCGGTCGCGGGGCCGTGCCGGCGCAGCAGCGCGAGCATGCGCACCCGCAGCGGGTGGGCGACGGCCTTGAGGTCGGCGGGATCGGTGACGTGGCGGTCCTGCTGAGGATCGGTCATGGGCTCACGGTAGACCATGCAGAGAGTTTTATGCAGAGATTATTCTGCAAGGATGGCGACAGGGCGGTGCCAGGCTGCCCACGGCGGCACCGGAACGGTGGCCGGCCCGGCCCGCGCGATCAGGACGCCGGGACCCGCCGGCCGTTCGGGCCGATCCGGCTCACGCGGTGAAGCAGCGGGCCAGCCGGCGCAGCGCTTCGGGGAGGTGGTCGGTGGGGATGCTGCCGTACCCGATCACCAGCCCGTCGCGGACCGGCGGCACCGCGCAGAAGTCCGCCAGGCTCTGCACGCCGACCCCCCTGCGCTCGGCCCGCGTGACCACGGTGGCGGCGTCCACCCCGGCGTCCGGGCGCAGGTGGGCCGTCAGGTGCAGGCCGGCCGCCGAGGCCACCGGAGCCAGCCACCGGCCCAGGTCGCCGTCCAGCGCGGAGAGCAGCAGGGCGCGGCGGGCGCCGTACACCTTGCTGGCATTACGCAGGTGCCGGCCGAACAGGCCCTCCTCGATGAAGGCGGCCAGGGCCGCCTCGGCACTGGTGTCGCCGTGCCGGTCGGCCACCTGCCGGGCCAGCCGCAGAGCCGGGAGCAGCGTGACCGGCGCGACCAGGAAGCCCAGCCGCAGCGCCGGCAGCATGGTCTTGGAGAAGGAGCCGACGTAGACGACGTGGCCGTCGCGGTCGAGGCTCTGCAACGGCTCCAGCGGCCTCTTCCCGAAGCGGAACTCGCTGTCGTAGTCGTCCTCGACGACGGCGCTGCCGTGCCGCTGCGCCCAGGACAGCAGCTCCCGGCGCCGGGCGTGCGACATCGGCACGCCCAGCGGGAACTGGTGCGACGGGGTCGTGTAGACGATCCGCGCCCGGGGCGGCAGCGCGTCGACGACCAGCCCCTCGTCGTCCACCGGCACACCCACCACGGTGGCGCCGTGGGACCGGAACAACCGGCGGGCGGGCGGATAGCCGGGCTCCTCCACCGCCACGACGTCACCGGGCTCCACCAGCACCCGGGCGATGAGGTCGAGCGCCTGCTGGGCGCCGTCGGTGACCAGCACGTCGCCGGGCCCGGTGCGCACCGACCGGGAGATGCCCAGCCGGCGGGCCACCGCGGCGCGCAACGCGGGATGACCGGCCGGGTCGGCGTAGCTGCCCGCGGCCAGGGTGCCGGTGCGCAGCTCGCGGTTGAGCAGGCGCCGCCACGACGGCAGCGGGAACAGCGCCGGGTCCGGGGTGCCGACCCGCAGGTCGTACCGGGGCTCCGGGCGCTGCGGCGCGGTCGTGGCGAGCTCCGGCCAGATCCCGCGGGGCTGCAGGCGGCCGCCGGGAGCGGAGCCGGCGGGCCGGTCGAGGGCGCCGGTGCCGTCGACGAAGGTGCCGGAGCCGACCCGCGCCGTGACGAAACCCTCCGCCAGCAGCCGCTCGTACGCCGTCGAGACGGTGGTGCGGGACACCGCCGCGCTGCGGGCCAGCTCGCGGGTGGCCGGCAGCCGCTCGCCGGGTCGCAGCCGGCCGTCCAGGATGGCCTCCCGCAGCTGCCGGTAGACCTGGACGACAAGATCACCTGAACCGGTCAGGTGCACCTGGAAGCTCATCGGACCCGCGATTGGTCTGCTCGGAGGACGCCGGATCGGCCCTTGGGTGGTGCCACTCTACCGTCGTAGGCTCGGCCGGCACATGACCGAAGGAGCAGACTTGACCAGGGTGGATTTCTACTTCGACGCGGCCTGCCCGTTCGCCTGGATCACCTCCCGCTGGATCCTCGAGGTCCAGCGGCTGCGCGAGCTGGAGCTGCACTTCCGGCCGATGAGCCTGTACGTCCTCAACGAGCACCGCGAGCTCCCGGAGTGGTACCGCGAGCTCGTCGACCGGTCGCTGGGCCCGGCCCGGGTGGTGACGGCCGCCGCCCAGCAGCACGGTGAGCAGGTGCTGGGTGAGCTCTACACCGCGCTGGGCACCCGCATCCACCAGCACGACCAGAAGGACTTCGACGCGGTGGTCCCGCAGGCCCTGGCCGAGGTGGGACTACCGGCGACCCTGGCCGCGACCGCCCGCAGCACCGACTACGACGAGGCGCTGCGCAAGAGCCACCACGAGGGCATGGACCCGGTCGGCGAGGACGTCGGCACACCCACCATGCACATCGACGGGGTGGCGTTCTTCGGCCCGGTGCTGTCCAGCATCCCGCGCGGCGAGCAGGCGGCCAGGATCTTCGACGGCGCCCTGGCGCTGGCCTCCTTCCCGGACTTCTTCGAGCTCAAGCGCACCCGGACCGGCGAGCTGTCGTTCGACTGAGCCGCGGTCAGCTCAGCCGGTCGAGGATCTCCCGGCAGGTCCCGGGCCGGGCCTGGCCGAACGCCGTCCCGGCCCACAGGTGGAGCGCCCCGCCGTCGCCGGCCCGGGCCGCGGCGGCCCGGATCGGCGCGGTCAGATGGTGCACGGCCGGATAGCCGATCGGCGCGTCCGCGGAGTACGTGTCGGTGAACCGGTTGCGCAGCCCCCGGGCCGGCTGCCCGGTGAACGCCCGGGTCACCACGGTCGAGGCGCCGTCGCCGCCCAGCGCCGCTCGATGGGCCTCGCGGGTCCCGGCCTCGGCGGCGAGCAGGAACATCGTGCCCACCTGGACGGCCGTCGCCCCGGCGGCGAGCAACCCGGCGACGTCGGCCGCGCTGCCGACCCCGCCGGCTGCCACCACGGGTACGGACACCGCCGCCCGCACCTCGCGGACGAGATCCCCTGTGCCCCGGTCCCCGAGGTAACTCGCGGGACGGGTCGTCGCGGAGTGCCCACCGGCATTGCCGCCCTGGGCCACCACCGCGTCGGCGCCCGCCGCCACGGCGGCTCTCGCTTCGTCCGCGTCGGTCACGGTGATCAGCACCGTCGATCCCGCCCGGCGCAGCGCCTCGACCACGGCCGCGTCCGGGATGCCGAAGGTGAAGCTGACCCACGCCGGTGCCGCCGCCACGGCCAGCTCGACCTTGGCCGCGAAGTGGTCGTCGTCGTGCAGGCGCAGCGGGGGCAGTTCGACGCCGTACCGGTCGGCCTCGGGCGCCAGCCGGGCGCGGTAGGCCGCCACCGCCGCGGAGTCGGGGGCGGTCCGCGACGGCACGAAGATGTTGAGCCCGTACGGGTGGCCGTCCTCGCCCAGCTCCCGCAGCTGAGCCTCGACGACCTCCGGCGTCAGGTAGCCGGCGGGCAGGAACCCCGCCGTCCCGGCCGCGGCGGCGGCGCGCACCAATGCGATCGTGGAGACCCCGCCGGCCATGGGCGCGACGACGACGGACCGTTCGCAACCGTCCAGCATCCCGCCACTGTAGGACGCCGGCTCAGGCGCGGTTGAGGAAGACCAGCACCGCCTGGACGCGGCGGTGGTTCTCCTCGTCGGCGGCCAGACCGAGTTTGGCCATGATGGAACCGATGTGGGTCTCCACGGTGCGTTCGGTGAGCCACAGCCGGCGGGCGATGCCGACGTTGGTGCGTCCCTCCGCCATCGCGGCCAGCACCTCACGCTCGCGGGGCGTGAGGGCGGCCAGCGGATCGCCGGCGCCGCGCCCGGCGAGCAGCCGGGTCACCACCTCCGGATCCAGCGCCGACCCGCCCGCCGCGACCCGGCGCAGCGCGTCCAGGAAGTCGTCCACGTCCAGCACCCGGTCCTTGAGCAGGTAGCCGAAGCCGCCGCTGCTGACCAGCTCGACGGAGTGCCGGGTCTCGACGTGCTGGGACAGCAGCACGATCCCGGTCCGCGGATGCCCGGCCCGGACCGTGCGGGCGGCCCGGGCGCCGTCGTCGGTGTGGTCCGGTGGCATCCGGATGTCGATGACCGCGAGGTCCGGCTCGGTGGCGTCCACGGCGGCCACCAGCGAGGGCGCGTCGGCGGCCTTGGCCACGACGTCGTGGCCGCTGTCGATCAGCAGGCTGGCCAGCCCTTCCCGGAACAGCGCGGAATCCTCGCCGATCACGATCCGCACGGCAGCACCGCCTCCACCACAGTGCCGTTGCCCAGCGGGCTCGTCAGCCGCAGACCGCCACCGGCGGCGGCCACCCGGTCGGACAACCCGGCCAGCCCGGCCCCGGCCCGCAGGATCGCGCCGCCCGGGCCGTCGTCGTGCACCCGTACGGTCAGCGCGTCCGCCTCCAGGGTCAGCCGCAGGCCGATGCTGGCCGCGCGGGCGTGCCGCATCGCGTTGACAACCGCCTCGCTGGCCACGTAGTAGGCGGTGGTCGCCACGACGTCGGGCAGGGTGTCGTTGCGCAGCTCCGGCTGCACGTCCAGGGTGATCGGCACGGGCACCCGGCCGACCAGCATGGTCAGGGCGTTGACCAGGCCGTCGTCCAGGCTGCTGGGACGCAGGCCGTGGGCGATGCGGCGCAGCTCGGCGACGGCGGTGCCGAGCTCCGCCACCGCGGTGTCGAGCAGGCCGGTGACGTCGGTGCCGCCGTCGTCCAGATGGCGCTGACCCACGCGCAGGGCCATGCCCAGTGCCACCAGCCGCTGCTGGGCGCCGTCGTGCAGGTCCCGCTCGAGGCGGCGGCGCTCCTCGTACGAGACCGTGAGCAGGCGGGCCCGGCTGGACTCGACGTCGCGCAGTGCCCCGGAGAGCTCGATCCGGAGCCGGACCACCTCCACCAGCAGGGCGCAGGCCGTGGCGATCTCCCGGGTCAGCTCCCGCGAGCCGCGCCGGTGGATGAGTTCGCCGATGTCCGTACCGCCGAGCACCACCGGGGTGCCGGAGCCCCGCAGGGGTTCGCCGCGGGCGTCGACCAGTCCGGGCGTACCCGGCAGCCGGTAGCCGATGCGCAGGTCCGGATCCCGCAGGGCGACCCGCAGCTCGGCCTCGAGCTGCTCGGGCTGCGCCGTGCCGTCGTGGGTGCGCCGGCGCAGGTCCTCGATCGCCGTCAGCGCCGCCCGCCGCACCGGGTAGAGCCGCCGGTCCACCTGCCGTTGCAGCCGGGACCGCAGTGGCGCGAGGGCGACGGCGCACACGGCGGTGGCCGCGGCCGCGGCCACCGCCGACTCCCGGCCCAGGGCGACCCCGGCCAGGAACGTCGCGGCGGTGTAGAAGGCGATCAGCGCGGTCGTGACGATGCCGTACGTGACGGTGGCGCTCAACGCCCGGTCCACGTCGTAGAGATCGTGGCGCAGCACCGCGATCGCCGTGGCCGCCGGGATGGCGACGTAGGTGGCCGCCAGCCCGAGCAGCACCAGGTCCGGGCCGTCCAGGAACAGGTAGCTGACCCAGCACAGCACCAGGGTGGCCGGGATGAACAGGGCTCCCAGCGCGAACCACTTGATCTGGGCCCGGCGTACCGGATCGGTCTCGCGGCGGTGGCGCGTCACCACCGACACGGCGGTGGCGACCAGCAAACCGAGGAAGACCGGCAGCAACGCCAGGGCCGCGACCATCAGCACCGGCTCGAGACCGCCGGCGCGCAGCACGTGCGGCAGGCCGGTGAAGGGCGCCGGGAACGGCGCCGGGTCGAACGCCACCAGCACGGTGAAGGCGACGGGTACGGCGATCAGCCCGATCCCCACCCACCGCCACCGGCGGCCGGGCACCCGGCCGTCCGGGAAGGTCAGGGCGAGCAGGGCGGGCGGCACGTAGAGGAACATCCAGTCGCCGGCGTGCAGCGCGACGAGCAGCGCCGAGACCGGGACCACGTCCGGGCGCTGCGCCACCGCCTCGACGTAGACGTCACTGGCGGCGACCCCGATCGGCAGCAGCCCCACCCAGGCGAGCAGGGCACCCACGATGTTGTCCGGCCGGCGGACCGCCACCACCACACCGAGGCCCACCGAGAGCAGGCCGAGGACCGTCGCGACGATGAGGTACGCCAGGTCGCCGGGATCGCCGCTCAGGTGGGCGAACACCGCGCCGGCCGCGGCCACGACGACGGCGACGCCGGCGATGCCGTACGCGATGAGCGGTCTGACCTGCATGTCCTCACCGTAGGGCCGGGAGGGCGGCAACGGATACGTGCCAGCACGGAGATACGACCGGCGGCAGCACGGATCCGGCGCGGCGCGGCCCGGCCGGAGACTGCCGGCATCGCATTCCGCACACTCGGAGGACACCATGCACCGTTCGAAAGGCTTCATCACCGGACTCGTCATCGCCGGCCTGCTCGGCCTGGGCGAGATCATCACCCTGCTGGCCGGCAACGGCGAGACCCCGCCGGTGGAGGTCGCCGCCGTCGGGGCCGCACTCGGCCTGATCACCGTCGTCGCTCTGTATCCCGCCTGGCGGGGCAGCCGCGGCGCGATCACCGCGATCATCGTGACCCGGCTGCTGTCCGCCGTGACCGCGCTGCCGGCCTTCTTCGTCGACGACGTGCCCGGCGTCGCGGTGGCCGCCGCCGCGGTCGGCGTCGTGGCGGCCCTGGCCGCGGTGGCGCTGCTCGCCACCCGACTGCGACGTCCCGCGACCGTGCCGGCGACCTGACCCGTCACACCTTGGCGGTGCGGACCTCACCGGAACGGTGCAGCAGGAAACCGGTGAGCACGCCCGCCACGGTGAGCGCCGCGAACAGGCCGACGGTGACGACGGGGGAGAGATCGAGCAAAGCGATCAGCAGGGCCAGCGGTACGCCGGCACCGGGCCAGATCACGGCCCCGCGGATCCGCTGGCCCAGCTGGCCCTGCATCACCGCCGCGCTGAACAGGTAGCCGGCGGTGGCGATGCCCAGCACCCACCTCGTGCCGGCGGTGAGGTGGTCGTCGGCCCCGTGCAGCACCGCGTGTTCGAGCCCGACCGCCACCGCCGCCAGGGAGACCGCGAGCGGCAGGTGCACGTACACGTAGAAGTCGTGCACGCCGTGCTTGGTCGCGTGGTCGCCCTCGGCGGCCAGCCGTCGCTTCGCCGCACCGCCGGACAGGTCGAAGTAGATCCACCACAGCGCCACCGCCACCACGAACGCCGCCGCCGCCGTGACCACCACGGCCGGCTTCCACTCGCCGTCGTGCAGACCGGTCACCACCCCGGCCACGGACTCGCCGAGCACCAGGATCACGAAGAGCCCGAACCGTTCCGGCAGGTGCTGAAGGTGCAGCGGGACGGCGTCCTTCAACCGGGCCGCGGCGGTCGGCCACACCAGGTCCGCGAGCACGCCGACGCCCCACAGCACGTACCGCGCGGGGGCCGGCACCGCCAGCGAGACCAGCCAGATCGCCGCGCCGAGCCCGTGTCCCATCAGGTACAGCCGGGCCGTCGAGCGGGCTTCGGGCACGTGCCGCCAGGCCCGTACGTATCCGGCGATCAACGCCAGGCGGATGATGACGTAGCCGATGACGAACCAGCGACCGGTGGGCTCGTCGAGCTTGTCGACCGAGGCGGCCATCGCCACCACGCCCGCCATGGCGGTGAGGGTGATCAGCCGGAACACCGCGTCGTCGGTGTCGAACCGGTTGGCGTAGAGGGTGGTGCTGGCCCACGCCCACCAGCCGATGGTGAGCACCGCGGCGAACACCGCGGCACCGGACCATGTCTCGTTCTTGGCCAGCAGGTCGGCGCAGCGGGCCACGAACAGCACGAAGGCCAGATCGAAGAAGAGCTCCAGGCGGGTCGCCGAGCGGTCCGACTCCTGGTTGAGGTCGGGGGGCCGGACAGGATCGACCTGCTCAGCCTCCTCCCCGTCGAGGCGCTGCCGCTCGTCGCTGTCGAGCTGGTCCTCCGCGTGTGTCACTGGGCCTCCTGCGCCGTGTCGCCGTGCGCTCGAACTACCCCCGGACCTGCCCGGTCATACCCGTATGTGCACGGTCGGCACGCTCGGGCGACTCACATGGATCTTTGCGGTGGGCGGCCTAGCCTGGGGTGATGGTCATCGACCTCACGGCCGGCAGCGAACCGCCACGCAGCGGCGGGCGATCCTGGCGCCCGTCCGGGAGCCGCCGGTTGCTGCCGTGGGCGGCGATCGCGGCAGCGCTGGCGCTCACCGCCGCACTCTTCTTCCGCTGGGGTTCCGCCGGCGACCCGGCCCCGGTCGCCGCGCCGCCCGCGCCCTCGGCCTCGGCCACCGCTCTGAGCATCCCGCAGGTCTACGAGACGCTGCTGCCGTCGGTGGTGTTCATCCAGGCCACCGGGGGTTCCTCCACCGTCGCCCGCGGCGTCGAGGGTGGCACCGCCACCGCCGAGGCCGCCACCGGGACCGGGGTGGTCGTCAATGCGGACGGCACGGTGCTCACCGCGCTGCACGTCGTCGAGGGCGCCACGGCCATCCAGGTGACGTTCGCCGACGGCACCCGCTCGGCGGCCAAGGTCGCCACCACCGAGGCCGCCAGCGACATCGCGACCCTGACCGTGAGCAAGCTGCCCGCCGTGGTCGTGCCGGCCGTGCTCGGCGGTGCGGGGCTGGGCGTGGGCGACCCCGTGGTCGCCGTGGGCAACCAGCTCGGCCTGCGCAACAGCACCACCGCCGGGGTGGTCTCCGGCCTCGACCGCTCGGTGGGCCGCGGCCGCACCGCCGACCTGACCGGGCTCATCCAGTTCGACGCGGCGGTCAACCCGGGCAGCTCCGGCGGACCGCTGATCAACACCCGGGGCGAGGTGGTCGGCGTCATCGTCGCGCTGGCCAACCCGACCGACGCCGGCACGTTCATCGGGGTCGGTTTCGCCGTGCCGATCGGCACGGCCCTCGGCGGCGACGGCCCCGGCGACGGACCAGCACTACCGCTCTGACCACGACCACCGATTTCCCGAGGACGGTTCCATGAATGCACCGGTAAGCGGCCAGGACTGGACCGACGGCGCCCGCCGGTCCCCGGGCAGCTCCCCGGCCGGACCGGTGGAGCAGGTGCTCTACGAGGTCAAGAAGGTCATCGTCGGGCAGGACGTCCTGATCGAACGGCTGCTGGTCGCGCTGCTGGCCCGCGGGCACATCCTGGTCGAGGGCGTGCCCGGGCTGGCCAAGACGCTGGCGGTCAAGTCGCTGGCCGAGGCGATCGGCGGGCAGTTCCACCGGGTGCAGTTCACCCCCGACCTGGTGCCCGCCGACATCCTCGGCACCCGGATCTACCACCAGCCGAGCGGCGAGTTCCAGGTCTCGCTCGGTCCGGTGTTCACCAACCTGCTGCTGGCCGACGAGATCAACCGGGCCCCGGCCAAGGTGCAGAGTGCCCTGCTGGAGGTGATGCAGGAGCAGCAGGTCACGATCGGCCGCGAGACTTACCGGGTGCCGCTGCCGTTCCTGGTGATGGCCACGCAGAACCCGATCGAGTCCGAGGGCACCTATCCGCTGCCCGAGGCCCAGGTCGACCGGTTCATGATGAAGGTGGTCGTGGGCTACCCCAGCGCCACCGAGGAGTTCGTCGTCGTCGAGCGGGCGATCGGCACGGCCGCGGCCATCGTGCGGATCATCGACCCCGACACGCTGGTGGCCATGCAGCGCGACGTCGACCGGGTCTACATCGACCCGTCCCTGATCGAGTACGCGGTCGGCCTGGCCCACGCCAGCCGCGAGCCCGGCACGGTGGGCCTAGCCGACCTGTCCCGGTACGTCACCTTCGGCGCCAGTCCGCGCGCCTCGATCAGCCTGGTGCTCGCCGCCCGGGCCCTGGCCTTCATCCGCGGCCGGGACTACGTCGTCCCCCAGGACCTGACCGACCTGGCCCTCGACGTGCTGCGGCACCGGCTCGTGCTGTCCTACGAGGCGCTCTCCGACGACGTGACGGCCGACGCCGTCCTGCAGAAGATCCTGGCGGCGCTGCCGGTCCCGGATCCCGCCGGCCGGGGCCGCTGAGCGATGAGCACCGCCACCGACCGGTTGCTGCGCCGCCTGGAATGGCAGGTGGTGCGCCGCCTCGACGGGCGGCTGCAGGGCGCGTACCGCACGTTGTGGCACGGCGCCGGCACCGACTTCACCGACCTGCGCACCTACACCCCCGAGGACGACGTCCGGCACATCGACTGGAACGTCACCGCGCGCCTGGACGAGCCGTTCGTGCGGCAGTATTCCGAGGACCGCGAGATGACCGCCTGGCTGGTGCTGGACCGCTCGGCGTCGATGCGCTTCGGCGCCGCCGGGCACGGCAAGGACTCCGTCGCCGCCGAGCTGGTGGTCGCGCTGGCCCGGCTGCTGACGCAGGGCGGCAACCGGATCGGCGCCATCCTGTACGACAACCGGGCGCACCAGGTGATACCCCCGCGCACCGGGCGCAACCAGATCCTGCGGCTCGCGCACGAACTGACGCGGCCGCAGCCCGCCGCGGGCCCCGGCACGACGACGGACCTCGCCGCGATGCTCCGGCTGGCCGCCGCCACCACGGCGAAGCGGCGCAGCCTGGTCTTCGTGGTCTCGGACTTCATCGGCGACCCGGGCTGGGACCGGGCGCTCGGCATGCTCACCCACCGGCACGAGGTGGTGGCGGTGCGGATCGTCGACCCGGCCGAGCTCGACCTGCCCGACGTGGGGCTGGTCCTGGTGGAGGACGCCGAGACCGGTGAGCAGCTGCTCGTCGACTCCAGCGACCCGCTGCTGCGGCGCCGGCTGGCCGAGCAGGTCGACGCTCACGAGCAGGCGGTGACCGACGGCATGCGCCGGGCCGGGGTCCGCCCGCACCGCATCACCACCGACCAGGACCTGCTGCGGGCACTGGTCGGCCTCGTCCTGCAGTCGGGACGGCGGTGACCGTGCGCTATCCGATCATGCTGGTGGTGGCCCTGCTGGTCACGGCGGCGGCTGTCGCGGCGTACGTCGTCCTGCAACGGCGCCGCACCGCCGCCCTGGCCGCGTTCGGGCTCGGCGGTCCGGGCGGTTCACGCCGGGCGGCCGTACGCCGGCACCTGCCGTACGCGTTGCTGCTCGCGGCCCTGCCGTTGCTGCTCGGCGGGCTGGCCCGCCCGCAGGTCACCATCGACGTGCCGCGCGTCTCGGGCACGGTCGTGCTGGTCTTCGACATCTCCAACAGCATGGCGGCCACGGACGTGGCACCGAGCCGGCTGGCCGCCGCGCAGGCGGCGGCGACCGGTCTCGTCGAGGAGCAACCCGACACCGTGGACATCGGCGTGGTCGTCTTCGGCGACCAGGCGCTGACCACGCAGGCGCCCACCGACGACCACGCGGCGGCGCTGGCCGCGATCAACCGGCTGACCGCCACCGGCGGCACGTCGCTGGCGCAGGCGGTCCTGGCCGCGCTGACCACGATCACCGGCAGGCCGGTGGCCCTGCCGCAGGACGGCGCCGCGCCACCGCAGCTGGGCTACTGGGGGTCGGCCGGCATCGTGGTCTTCTCCGACGGTGAGGACACCGGCGATCCCGCGCAGGCCGAGGCGGCCGCGGACCTGGCCGCCGCGGCCGGGGTACGCATCCAGACCGTCGGCGTCGGCACCCCGGGCGGCGCCACCGTCGAGGTCGAGGGCTACCAGCTCGCCACCGCCCTCAACGAGCAGGTGCTGCGTGGCCTGGCCGACGCCACCGGCGGCACCTACCTGACCGCGGGGGACTCCGGGGCGCTGGCCGCCTCGACCCGGTCGATCGACCTCAAGCTGACCAGCCGCGAGGAGCCGGTCGAGCTCACCGGGCCAGTCGCCGGGCTCGCCCTGCTGTTGCTCGCGGCCGGGGCGCTGCTGATGATCCGCTGGCACGGAAGGATCGTCTGATGTCGCTCAGCTGGCCGTGGGCGCTGGCCGCCCTGCTCGTTGTCCCGGTGTTGCTGCTGGCCCGCTGGTGGGCCAACAAGCGACGCAAGCGCGCGGCCTTGCGGGTGTCGAGCGTCGCGCTGATCCGCGCGGCTCTGCCCGGCCGGTCGCAGTGGCGGCGGCGGATCCCGGTGATCCTCTTCCTGACCGGCCTGCTGGCCCTGGCCGGCGCCCTGACCCGCCCGCAGGCGTCGCTGGCGGTGCCGTCGACCGAGAGCACGATCATGCTGGCCATCGACGTGTCCGGCTCGATGTGCGCCACCGACGTCGCCCCGAACAGGCTCACCGCGGCGACCGCGGCGGCCCGGAAGTTCGTCGAGGACCAGGACGGCCGGACCCCGATCGGACTGGTCGCCTTCTCCGGCATCGCGGCCCTGCTGGTGCCGCCGACCACCGATCAGCAGGCCCTGCTGAAGGCCATCGACTCCCTGACCACAGGCCGCGGCACGGCCATCGGCCAGGCGATTCTGACCTCGATCGACGCGGTCGCCGAGATCAACCCGGACGTGCCCGCCACGGGCGTCGACCTGGGCGACGGTCCGCCGGCCACCGCGGCCACCGACTACGAGCCGGACACCATCGTGGTGCTCACCGACGGCGCCAACACCCGCGGCGTCGACCCCGTGACGGCGGCCGAGCAGGCCGCGGACCGGCGGCTGCGGGTCTTCACCATCGGTTTCGGCACCACCCGGCCGAGCCAGATGGTCTGCACCCCGGAGCAGATCGGCAGCGGCTCCCCGATGCGCGGCGACCCGCAGGGCTTCGGCGGCGGCGGCGGGCGCAACCCGCAGATCGACGAGGAGGCGCTGACCCGGGTGGCCGACCTCACCGGCGGCCGCTACTTCCAGGCCGAGGACGCCGAGCAGCTCAGCGACGTGCTCGGTGACCTGCCGGGCGAGATCGGCCTGCGCCGCGAGGACGTCGAGATCACGGCCTGGTTCGTGCTCGCCGGCACGCTGCTGGTTTTCGCCGGGCTGGGGCTGTCGCTGTGGTGGAACCGGGGACCTTCAGCGACGGCCCGTCCCCGCTAGCTGCCGTACCGGTCGAACGGGACGGTCCAGTCGCCCAGGCCGTTCCAGATCGGGAGCTCACGCGGGGTGTTCTTGACGTCGACGATGTCGCCGACCAGGAAGTTGTTGTAGACCCACTTGGCGTCGGCCGTGCTGAGGTTGATGCACCCGTGCGAGAGGTTGGCCCGGCCCAGCGAGTTGTTCCACGGCGCGGCGTGCAGGTATTCGCCGGAGTAGCTGATCCGGGTGCAGAACTGAATGTTCTCCGTCACGTAGTAGTTCGGGTCCTTGGGGTCGGTGACGCCGTAGCTCGCCGAGCTCATGGTGTGCCGGCGCTTCTTGCCCAGCACCACGTGCGGTCCGCCCGCGGTCCAGTAGCTGATGCGCTCGCCGTTCGCGCCGGTCGTGCCGCCGCCCTTGCCGAGGCTGCTCTTCATCGTCCGGACCAGCTTGCCGTCGATGTAGACCTTCGTCAGGTGGGTCCGGTTGTCACTGACGGCGATCAGCTGCCGGCCGATCCGGAAGTTGGTCGACACGTTCTTCGCCCCGTACGTCGTCTTGCCGAGCTTGACGCCGAACATGCCGACGCTCACCTTGACCGTGGTGCCGGCGGCCCAGTACTTCGCCGGCCGCCAGTGCACGGTCTTGTCGTCCTTCCAGTAGAACTTGCCCTTCACCGCGGGCAGCGTCTTGATCTCGATGGCCTTCTCCGCGGCCTTCTTGTTGACCGCGCGGCTGAACGCGACGATCACCGGCTGCCCGGCGCCGTACGTCCTGCCCTCCTTGAGGGCGAGCATGCCGTTGGCCTGGAAGGTGACCCGGGCGATGTTCTCGGGCTTCAGCGTGGTGAAGGTGGTTTCCTCGGTGGTGGTCTTGCCCGCGCTGTCGGCGGCCGTGACGGTCACCTTGTACTTCTTGCCGTACGCCAGATCGTCGGTGGACCGCCAGGTCCCGTCGTCCTGCATCGCGCCGTCGATCTTGGCCTTGCCCGCGGTGACGGTGACCGACTGGAGTTTGCCGTCCGCGGCGCTGACGACGATCGGCTTCACCGGCGACACCCCGGTGTCCCCGTCGGCCGGCGTCACGCTCATCCGGACGGGCGCGGCGACCACCTGGTCGACGTTCGCCGCCGGCTCGACCCAGCCCGTGGCGTCGTCCGCCTGGCCGGACGAGGAGCACCCGGCCGCGGCGGCAGTCGTGGCAGCCGCGGCTATGCCCACCGCGCCGATGATCACCTTACGTCGCTGAATCATGACTCTCACATTCGAGGGAAACCAACCGGCGCCATCCAGGCCCTGCCACCTAGACGGGAGCGGGGTCCGGAACGTTGCATCCGTCTTCGAAAGGAGATCATCCTGACAGATCTCGATCCCGGCCGGTAGGCCGCACCGGTCGGCCGGTCCGTGGTAACCGGCGGCAAGCTCCAAACTGGAGCTCACGGTGGCTTCTGGCCCACTCTGGGTGACTCCGGTTATTGGCGCGGGAAGTCGGCGAGCTCTCGGACGGCGCTGTCCAGGGCCCGGTCGACACCTTGATCGATCATGCGCTGGAACGCGGGATCGCCGGCCGCGGCGGTGCGCCGGATGCCCCGGGCGGACGCGTCGACCCGTTGACGCACGATGTCGAGGAACTCTCCGAGGGGGCCCTCCCACCCGTACGTGTCGAGGAACTGCCGGAGCCGGCGGGGCCGCTCGGCGAACGCGGTGAACCCTTCGGCCGCCACCACATGCCGGGCGTGCAGAGGCACCCAGGCGAAGGCGGTGAAGGCCAGATCCCACTCGGGCGCGGCCGGCGCGGCGAAGTCCCAGTCGAAGAAACCCGTCAACGTTCCGTCCGCCCAGACGGCGTTGTAGGGCGCGGCGTCGTTGTGCCCGATGATCATTCCGGGCTGCCAGCTCCCGCCCTCACGCCAGACGGCATCATCCGCCGGCGTGAAACTCGCGACGGCACTGTGCAGCTCACGAACCCAGCCGGCCACCTGGTGCAGCGCACGGTCGCTGTGCACCCAGGCCGGCCACGGCCGGGCGTCTCCCACGACTTCGCCGGGCAGGAACGACAGGATCTCCCGCCCCTGCTCGTCGAAGCCGAGCGCCCGCGGTGCGCCGTCGAAGCCGGCAGCCTCCAGATGCCGCAGCACGGCGTGCACCGACGGCGTCCAATGCCCGGCAGTGCGCCGGACCGTGTCACCCACCCGGACCGCTCCACCGGTGTTGCCGCCGGTGAGCCGCTGTTCCGTACTCATGCCTTCATTGTGACCGTCTCCCGCCGACGCTCGTCGGAGCGCGCCCGGGCAACGATGGGTGTCTCTGCGGGCAAGCGCTGATCGATCACCGTCACGGGCGCGTAGTCAACGTCATGCGCTCGCTCAAGAGAAAATTCGCCGTCGCCGCAGCCGCCGTTGTGGCGGTGGGCGTTTCCGCGGTCACCTACCAGGCTTCCGCCGCCGAGGCTCCGTCCCTGCAGCCGCCGGCCGGCCTGAAGATCATCGGCCAGTTCGTGGTCGGCACCGGCACCCAGACCTACACCTGTACGGGTGGCAAGTTCGCCGGCTCGTCGGTCCCCGAGGCCACCCTGTTCGACGGCGCCAACCGCAAGATCCACCACTTCGGCGGCCCGACCTGGCAGTCCGAGTCGGACGGCTCCCTGATCACCGCCGGCCCGGTAGCGAACTCACCCGTACCCGGCGCCATCCCCGAACTCCTGCTCGAGGTGAAGACCCGCTCCGGCCAGGGCTTCCTCACCACCGTGACCCACATCCAGCGCATGAACACCTTCGGCGGCGTGGCCCCCGCCACCCCCTGCACCGACGGCCAGAAAACCAGCGTCCCCTACAACGCCAACTACATCCTCTGGGGCAACTGACCACCCCAGCGCACCCACCGAACCACGCCCCGCGATCAGCATGCCGATCACGACAACGGTCGCCGATCCGCGGCGCGCGAGTAACAAGGAACGGGCTGTGCCGACACGCCACACCGCGGCAACCCGCCTGCCCCCGGCCACCGCCCGCGTGAAAGCAAGCACCGCAACCGGCGAGGTGCGTCCGCAAGACCCACCACCAAGGCCGGCCTGCCCGACGAAATCCCTCACCGCGCCCACAGCGCGGCAGCCGGACCACCCACCGCAAGGGGACCACCCACCAGGCAGAAGCACCCAGCAGCGGGCAACCAAAAACCTGCCGCAAGAAAAAACCATGCAAGGTCGGGGGCCGGGGGTGACCAAGAACGGCATAAAGACGCCCCACCAGCCGTCTTGGTCACCCCCGGCCCCCGACCGTCCACCGCAACCAAAGAAACAAACCACTAACCAGAACAAAGCCGATCCCGAATCTCCCCCTTGAGAATCTTCCCGACCCGAGACCGAGGCAACTCAGCCCACACAAAGATCTCCTTAGGAGCCTTCACCCCACCAACCCGCTCCCGAACAAACGCACTGACGGCCGCGAGATCAACCGACTCCCCGGGAACGGGCTGGACCACGGCAGTAACCCGCTCACCCCACTTCTCATCAGGCACCCCGATAACCGCCGCCTCGTAAACCGAAGGATGATGCATCAACGCCTGCTCCACCTCAGCGGAATAGACGTTGTACCCACCCGTGATGATCATGTCCTTGGCCCGGTCCACGATGAACAGGTAATTGTCCTCGTCGAGATAGCCGATATCACCCGTGTGGTGCCAGCCGTACGCGCTCGCCTCAGCGGTCGCCGCGGGGTTCTTGTAGTACCCGCGCATCACCAGCGACCCCCGGACCACGATCTCCCCGCGTTCACCGGCCGGCAGAAGGGTGCCCGTACCGTCCATGATGGCCACCGTGACCAGCGGGGACGGGTGACCGGCGGAGCCCAGCCGGTCCACCGCCGGGCTGCCGTCGGGCCGCAGGTGCTCGGCCGGCGCCATCGTCGAGATCATCATCGGCGCCTCGGACTGGCCGAAGAGCTGCCCCATGACCGGTCCGAACACCTCGATCGCCTCGGTCAGCCGGGCCGTCGACATCGGCGCCGCCCCGTACCAGAAGCATTGCAGGCTGCTCACGTCGGTGGTGTGCACGTCGGGGTGGGCCAGGGCCAGGTAGATGACGGTCGGTGGCAGGAACGTGTGGGTCACCCGCTGCGCCTCGATCAGGTGCAGGAACTCGCCGACGTCGGGGCGGGCCATGATCACGATGCGGCCGCCGAGGGCCATGACCGGGAAGCACAGTACGCCCGCCGCGTGGGTGAGCGGGGCCAGCGCCAGGTAGGTGGGGCGGCCGGTGAACGGGTAGCTCATCAGCGTGATGGCCGACATCGCTTCGAGGTTGCGGTCGGTGAGCATCACGCCTTTCGGCGTGCCGGTGGTGCCGCCGGTGCCGACCAGCATCACCGTGTCGGGGTGCTCCGGGGCGGGCAGGGCCGCCGGGGGACCGGCGGTCCACTCGGCGAAGGTCACGCCCAGGGGAGTGGGGCCGTCGAGGCAGACGTAGACGCGGACCTGGGGGAGCAGCGGCGCGATCGTCTCGACCAGCGGGGCGTACGCCGCCTGGAAGATCAGGCAGGTGCAGTCGAAGAGGTCGAGCAGCGCCCGGTTCTCCGCGGCCTCGTTGCGCGGGTTGACCGGGCACCACACCGCCCCCAGCCGGGAGATGCCGAAGACCGCCGAGAACGCCACCGGGTCGTTGCCGGACAGGATGGCCACGGAATCGCCGGCGCGCACCCCGCTGCGGTGCAGCGCGCCGGCGACCCGGTGGCTCAGCTCCTGGACCTCGGCGTAGCTCATCGTCCGGGTCCCGGCGACCAGGCACGGCTCGCCGGGGCCGAGCGAGGCCCCCTTGTCCAGGTAGTCGACCAGAGCCATCGCCGGGCTCAGCGCGCGACGGTGACGACGGGTTCGAGCACCAGTCCGAACGTCCGCAGCACGCCGAGCAGCTCGCGGTGGCCGCACGCCTGGCAGGCCGAGGCCAGCCCGGTGCGCCGGGGCGCCTGCTGGACCAGCGACTGCGCGGCCCACGCCTGCAGCAACCCGGTCTGCTTGTAATTGGAGTTGCCGTGGATGACGCAGTGCGCCCGGCCCAGCGGCCCGGAGGCGTACACGGAGTCGACCGAGGTGTTGAGCCGCGGGTTCTCCCGCGGCGGCATGCCGGTCTGCCACTGCTCGGCGATCGCGGCCAGGGCGGGACCCTGCTGCTCGGCCGGCAGGGTCTTGATCTCGGCCTGCACCATCATGGTGGTGGCGGCGACGGCCTCCATGACGTCGCGGTTCATGACGCCGCCGACCGCCCGGCAGGTCGAGACCCGCGGGTCGTCGGCGAACCAGACCGGGTGGCACATGCCGCCCCAGGGCAGCGCCAGCGAGGTGGCGTGCCGGCCCGGCACGGTGACCTCGAAACGGGCCGTCGGGTCCCACTGCACGTACTTGTTCTCGGCCAGGTGGAACCAGTCGGCGGCCAGGATCGCGAAGATGGTCTCGGTCGAGGCGATCGTGGGCGCGCCCTCCCACAGCACCAGGATGTCCAGCGTGTCCATCCCGGGATGTTCCAGGCACAGGTTCGCGGCGATCTCCCCGGTCGTGTACATCTGCGCGACCCCGGGGGAGATCAGCAGGCCGGCGGCGGCGTACGCCGCGCCCCATTTGCGCTTGGCGTGCAGCAGCCAGTCCTGCTCGCCGGTGGTGTCCAGGTAATGGCAGCCCGCGGCCAGCGCCGCCTCGGCCACCGGGTCGCCGAGCGTGATGAACGGGCCGACGGTGTTGCACACGACGCTCGCGCCGCGGAACAGCTCGGTGAGGGCGCCGGTCTCGTGCTCGACCTCCATCACCTCGTAGTCGGCGGTCTCGATGCCGGGGACCCGGTCCAGCACCTCGCGGAGCCGGTCCTTGTCGCGGCCGGCGGCGATGAACGGCAGGTTGAGCTCGCGCAGGTACTCGCAGATGAGCCGTCCGGTGTAGCCGGAGGCGCCGTAGACCACGACGGGACGCATGGTCACATCCCCATTCCGCCGTCGACCGGCACGCCGGCGCCGGTGATGAACCGGGCGGCGTCGGAGGCGAGGAAGACCACCACGTCGCCCATCTCGCGGGCCTCGCCGAGCCGGCCCATCGGGGTCTGGTCGACGACCGCGGCGATCGCGTGGTCGGTGCTGGCGAACAGTCCGATCGCGGTCACGTCGACGGCCAGCTTCACGCCCATCTCGGTCGGGACCAGACCGGGATAGATGCAGTTCACCCGTACGCCGTAACCGAGCTTGCCGGACTCCATGGCCGCCACCCGGGTCAGCCGGTCGACGGCCGACTTGGAGGCGGAGTAGCCGGCGATGCCGGGGAAGGCGATGGTCGCCGCGACCGACGAGACGTTGACGATCGAGCCGCCGCGGCCGGCCGCTCCGCCGGGGCGCATGCTGCGGAAGGCGTGCTTGATGCCCAGGGCCGTGCCGACCACGTTGACCTCGAGCATCCGGGACAGCTCGGCCGGGTCGAAGTCGGCCAGCAGTGCGGTGACCTCGACGCCGGCGTTGTTGACCAGGATGTCGAAGCCGCCGAACCCGGCCACCGTCGTGGCGGCCGCCGCCTCCCAGGACGCCTCGTCGGTGATGTCCAGCCGGGTGAACGCCGCCGTCGCGCCGGTCTTGGCGATCAGCTCGGCGGTCTCGCGCCCGAGGTCCTCCAGGACGTCGCCGATCATGACCGCCGCACCGGCCTCGGCCAGGGACTGGGCGATGGCTGCCCCGAAGCCCCGGGCCCCGCCGGTCACGAGCGCCCGCTTACCGCTCAGATCGATTGAGGTCATGCCTGCCTCCGCTTGTGGTCACGTCGCTGTGCACCGCGGCTCGTGATGCAGGTCACAACGTACGAAAGAATCTGGACAGGTGTCAAGAATTCCTTGGACACCTGTCCAAGATTTCGATGCTGGCGTATCGTCCGTGGTCAACGGCTCGCACGAGCGGCCCCGGGCAGGGAGGATGGGCAGGTGACCAATGCGCTGAACGTGGACCGCACGGCCGATGTGCCGGTCCCGCCCGGGCCCGCCAAGGCGGACCGGGTCTCGCGGCGCCAGGTCGACAAGTTCGCCCAGCGGCGCGACCAGCTGGCCGCGGCGGCCCTGCAGACGCTGGCCGAGCTCGGGTACGCGCGCACCAGCCTGCGCGAGATCGCCCAGAACACGGACTTCTCGCACGGCGTCCTGCACTACTACTTCGCCGACAAGGTGGATCTGATCATCCACTGCGTCAAGCACTACAAGGCGATCTGCGTGCAGCGCTACGACGAGATCCTGGCCGCCTCGGACACCGCGGACGCGCTGGCCGAGGGCTTCGCCGCGGGGCTGGCGCGCACTGCCGGCGAGGACGCCACCCTGCACCGGCTCTGGTACGACATGCGCTCGCAGTCGATGTTCGAGCCGGCGTTCCGCGCCGACGTGCTGGAGATCGACGACAGCCTGCAGCGGATGATCTGGCGGGTGGTGACCGGGTACGCCGAGCTCAGCGGCCGGGCGCTCACCGTCGCCCCGGCCACGGCGTACGCGATGTTCGACGGCCTCTTCCAGCACGCGCTGCTGCGTCACCTGTCCGGCGCCCCGGATGCCCTGGACACCCTGCGGGCCGAGTCGCTGACGCTGTTGCCCCGCCTGACCCGGGACTGAACCGCCCACCCCGGCGGGTGGTGAAGCAGAGCACCGTCAGACTTCGCACCCGCGGATCATGCCGGAGCGGCCGGGCCCGGCACGACCGGCAGGCTCTGCAGCCCCCGGATCAGGACGCCGGGGCGCCAGGTCAGCTCGTGCGCCGGCACCGCCAGGCGCAGCCCGGGGAAGCGCGCCAGCAGCTTGCCGAAGGCGATCTGGGCCTCCAGCCGGGCCAGTGGCGCCCCGAGGCAGTAGTGGATGCCGTGGCCGAAGGCGAGGTGCGGATTCTGGGCGCGGTCCAGGCGCAGCTCGCCGGGGTCCGGGAACCGCGCGTCGTCGCGGTCGGCCGCGAGCAGCGCCACCAGCACCGGATCGCCCGCCTGGACGGTGGTGCCGCCGATCTCCAGGTCCTCGGTGGCCACGCGGAAGGTGGCGGTCTCGACCGGCCCCTCGAAGCGCAGGAACTCCTCGATCGCGCCCGGCAGCAGTGCCGGCTCGGCCCGCAGCCGGTCCCACCGCTCACGCTGGTCGAGCAGCAGCCAGGCGCCGTTGCCGATGAGGTTGACCGTGGTCTCGTGGCCGGCGATGAGCAGCAGGAAGACCATCGAGGACAGCTCGTCCTCGGAGAGCCGGTCCTGCTCGTCGCGGACGCCGATCAGGCCGGACAGCAGGTCGTCACCGGGGTGCGCGCGCCGTTCGGCGATCAGCTGCCGGATGTAGGTGACCATCGCCTGCAGCGCGCCGGGCAGCTGCTCGCGGTTCGCGGAGCCGGCCACGATGGTGTTCGACCAGGTGCGGAACGAGTCCCGGTCGGCCGCCGGCACCCCGAGCAGCTCGCAGATGACCTGGATCGGCAACGGGAAGGCGAAGGCGTCGATCAGGTCGACCCGGTCGCGGCCGGCCATCGCCGCCAGCAGGTCGTCGGTGATCTCCTCGATCCGCGGGCGCAACGCCTCGATGCGCCGGGCGGTGAAGGCCCCCGAGACCAGGCGGCGCAACCGGGTGTGGTCCGGCGGATCGGCCGCGAGCATGTGCCGGGACACGGCGGCGCCGATCGGCGGGGGCAGGGCGTTGTCGGTGGCCTGACCGACCGGCAGCGCCTTGGACAGCCGCGGGTCGGTGAGGGCCTGCCGGGCGTCGTCGTACCGGGTCACCAGCCAGGCGGTCACTCCGCTGGGGAGCCGGACCCGGCGCACCGGGGTGGTCGCGCGCCACTGGGCGTACATCGGGTGGGGATCGGCCTGGAACGCGGGGTCGGCGTAGTCCTCCCGGACGTCCTGGGTCATCGCGCCGCTCCGTCCTATCGGCAATCGTCTATGCAAGATACCGCGCCGGCCGGTCCGGGCGGTGCCCGTCGGCGGCCCGCTCCGGGGCGGGGCGTTTACCCCCGAAGGCTCCGGGTAGCCGTGGCCCGGGAGGTACAAGATGCGAGCAATGGTCTATCGCGGTCCATACCGGGTCAGGGTCGAGGAGAAGGACCGCCCGGTGATCGAGCATCCCAACGATGCGATCGTGCGGGTCACCCGGGCCGCGATCTGCGGCTCCGACCTGCACCTCTACCACGGGATGATGCCCGACACCCGGGTCGGTTCGACCTTCGGGCACGAGTTCATCGGCGTCGTCGACGAGGTGGGCTCCTCGGTGCGCAACCTCAAGCCCGGGGACCGGGTCATGGTCCCCTTCAACGTCTTCTGCGGCACGTGCTTCTTCTGCGCCCGCGGCCTGTACGCCAACTGCCACAACGTGAACCCCAACGCCACCGCGGTCGGCGGGATCTACGGCTACTCGCACACCACCGGCGGCTACGACGGTGGCCAGTCGGAGTTCGTGCGCGTGCCCTTCGCCGACGTCGGGCCGAGCCTCATCCCGGACTGGATGGACGAGGACGACGCGGTGCTGCTGACCGACGCCACCGCCACCGGCTACTTCGGCGCCCAGCTGGGTGACATCGTCGAGGGTGACGTGGTGGTGGTCTTCGGGGCCGGCCCGGTGGGGCTGATCGCGGCCAAGTCGGCGTGGCTGATGGGCGCCGGCCGGGTGATCGTCATCGACCACCTGGAGTACCGGCTGGAGAAGGCGCGGACCTTCGCGCACGCCGAGACGTACAACTTCACCGAGTACGACGACATCATCGTGCACATGAAGAAGATCACCGACCACCTGGGCGCCGACGTGGCGATCGACGCCGTGGGCGCGGAGGCGGACGGCAACTTCCTGCAGCACGTGACGACCACCAAGCTCAAGCTGCAGGGCGGTTCCCCGATCGCGCTGAACTGGGCGATCGACTCGGTGCGCAAGGGCGGGACCATCTCGGTGATGGGGGCCTACGGGCCGATGTTCAGCGCGATCAAATTCGGTGACGCCATGAACAAGGGGCTCACCCTGCGGATGAACCAGTGCCCGGTGAAGCGGCAGTGGCCCCGGCTGTTCGAGCACGTGAAGAACGGCTACCTCAAGCCCAGTGACATCGTCACGCACCGGATCCCGCTGGAGCACATCGCCGAGGGCTACCACATCTTCTCGGCGAAGCTCGACAACTGCATCAAGCCGATCATCATCCCGAACCCCGTCTGAGCCCCAGGAGGCAGCAATGCCCTACACACCGGAAAAGCCGAAGCTGGCCGAGTCGAGCGACCAGCTTCGCGCCCGGATCCCGGGCTGGGGTGTGGATCTGGACCCCAAGGACCGTCCGTCGGTGCCCAGGGAGCAGTTCGATCCGACCTTCAGCGGCGCGCACTGGGAGTTCCCGGAACGCCAGCCCGAGAAGTTCCCGCGGGAACGCTCGATCGAGCACAAGTTCCTCACCCCGGTCTTCGGCACGTCGTGCCCGCCCAAGGGCCTGTCCGGGGTGATCCGCCGATACGCCTACAAGGAGTACAGCGAGGGCCGGGCCGCACACTGGCTGCTCCTGCTGGCCGCCGACCGGGTGGACACCGTGGAGAGCACGCTGCGCTCGTTCGCGAGCCTGCACCCGGACAATCCGATCACCGAGACCGGGGTGCTGAGCGAGTTCAGCCACCACGGCGTCGCGTCGCGGTTCGGCCGCAAGCGCGCCGACGTCAGGCACCAGTGGATCGACCCGATCATCGTCGGGGCGCCGTGGGTGCTGGGCGGCGTACTGGCGTACCGGCTCGTGAAGCGGGTGGCCGGCCGCTAGGACCGCGTTCGCGCAGGTCGGCTACCGTGGGCGGCCATGTCCGAGCAGCCACCCCCCGCCTGGATCCACTGGCCGATCCGGGTCCTTGCCGTGGTCTTCGTCCTGCCGTTCCGGCTGCTGTGGGAGCTGGTCCGGCTGACCGGCCGGTTCCTGGCCCGCTACGTCGGCCGGCCTCTGGCCCGGCTGTGGCACTACGCGGTGGCGGTGCCGGCCGCGTTCCTGTGGCGCTACCTGGTCGCGGTGCCCGCCGCCTTCCTGTGGCGCTACCTGGTCGCCGTCCCGGCGGGCTGGCTGTGGCAGCGGGCACTGCGGCCGGCGCTGGAGTGGCTGGCGCGGTGGTTGATCGTCGTTCCGGCGCAGTGGCTGTGGCGGCACCGGCGGCAGCTGCTGCTGCCCTTCGCGCTGGTGCTGCACTACCTGCTCGTCGTGCCGGTCGTCTGGCTCTGGACCGTGACCGCGCCGGTGTGGCGGGGGGCGTGGTGGGTGCTGGCCGGACTGGGCCGGGGCATCGCCGCGGTCCTGGACGCCGGGTGGCGCGGGGCCGGCTGGCTGCTGCGCCGGCTCTACCGCTGGGTGCTGCGGCCGGCCGGGCTGGCGATCGCCTGGTGCTGGCGGTGGACCGTCGTGCCGGTGTGGCGCGCGGTCGCCGCCGCCGGGCGGTGGGTGCACGCGTCAATCCTGCACCCGGCAGCCGAAGCGGCCCGGGCTTTTCTCGTCGGGGTGGGCATGCGCCGCTGACCCGGCCGGCGTTGACACGACGGAAACCTGCGGGCAATCTGTGTTAACGCTCACATAGATTGTCACCGATGGAAGCAGGCCGTCATGCCGTTCGGACGCTGGGCGCGGGCCCTCCTCGTCGTTCTCGCCGGGACCGCCACGGTCCTCGCCCTCACCGGCGTGCCGGTGCTCGCGGCGCCGGTGACGATCACCAACGCCACCCAGTTCACCGACACCTCCGGGGCCGTGGTGCACGCGCACGGCGGCGGGGTGCTCAAGGTCGGCGCCTACTACTACTGGTTCGGCGAGAACCGCAACGCCGACAACACCTTCCGGTACGTCTCGGCGTACCGGTCGACGGACCTGAAGACCTGGGAGTTCCGCAACCACGTGCTCACCCGGTCGTCGGCCGCCGAGCTGGCCAGTGCCAACATCGAACGGCCCAAGGTGATGTACAACGCGGGCACCCGGCAGTTCGTCATGTGGATGCACAAGGAGACCGCGACGGACTACGCCCAGGCGCGGGCCGCGGTCGCCGTGTCCAGCACTGTGGACGGCGCCTACACCTACCGGGGCAGCTTCCGGCCGCTGGGCACCCACATGTCGCGGGACATCACCACGTTCGTCGACGACGACGGCACCGGCTACATGGTGTCCTCGGCCAACGAGAACCGCGACCTCAACGTCTACCGGCTGACCGGCGACTACACCGGCGTCGCGGCGCTGGTCCGCAGCTGGCCCGGTGACGTGCGGGAGGCGCCGGCGCTGTTCAAGCGCAACGGCGTGTACTTCATGCTCACCTCCGGGGCCACCGGCTGGAACCCCAACCAGCAGAAGTACTCGTCGGCCACCAGCATCACCGGCCCGTGGAGCGCCTGGGCCGACGCGGGTGACGCGACGGCGTACGGCTCGCAGACCGCGTACGTCCTGCCGGTCGCGGGCACCTCCGGGACCGCGTACCTGTACCTGGGCGACCGCTGGGGCAACTCGCTGGGCGGCACGGTGAACGACTCCCGCTACGTCTGGGCGCCGCTGCGCTTCCCGAGCGCCACCACCCTGGCCATGGACTACTTCCCGTCGCTGGTCATCGACACGGCCGCCGGCACGGTGAGCGGGCCGCCGGGCTCCTGGATCACCGTGGTCGCCCGGCACTCCGGCAAGTGCGTCGACGTGGTCGGGGGCTCGGCCGCCGACCTAGCCGAGGCGATCCAGTACACCTGCGGCACCGGCCTGAACCAGCAGTGGAACCGCCGCGACCTGGGCAACGGCTACGTGCAGCTGGCGGCCCGGCACAGCGGCAAGTGTCTCGACGTGGCCGACGCGTCGACCGCCGACAACGCCCGGGTCGTGCAGTACACCTGCGGAACCGGCACCCATCAGCAGTGGCAGGTGCAGGACGCCGGCGGCGGCTACTTCCGGCTCGTGGCCCGGCACAGCGGCCGGTGCCTGGACGTCATCAGCGGCGGCACCGCCGACGGGGTACGGCTCATCCAGTACGCCTGCGGAACGGGCACCAACCAGCAGTGGCACAGCCGGGTCGCCTGAGATCGCGGCGGGCGTGGCGCTCAGATCGGGACGGGTGCGGCCGATGGGCAGCAAGGAGGGTGCACATCGCCCCGGTCGCTGAGAAGGGCAAAACGTGTCTGGACGTCGAGCGCCACAGGTGGCCCCGGCCGGTTCGCTGCCGCCCGGGATCGACGCCACCGTGCTGGCCGCGGCGCTGCCGCACACCGTGTGGGTGCTCGCCGGGGCGGGCGAGATCGAGTACGCCAACCGCGGCCCCGGGAGCCCGGGTGAGCCGTGGAGCTTCCTGGTGCATCCGGAGGACCTCGCGGCCGTGGAGTCAGCCGCCCGGGTGGCCGGGGCCGGGCCGTACGAGCTGGAGTGCCGGCTCAAGCGGGTGGACGGCTCGTTCGGCCGGCACGGCGTGCGGTTCACCCCCGTGGACGCCCGGCCCGGCTGGTGGATCGCGACGGGCACGGACGTCGAGGAGCGGGCGGCGCTGCGGGACGAGCTGGCCGGCGCCCGGCGCCGTGTCACGGAGACCCTCTCCTTGCTGGAGACCCTGGAGGCGGCCGCGCCGGCCGGTTTCGGCTTCGTGGACAGCGACTCCCGGCTGATCCGCGTCAACGAGACGCTGGCCGCCATGGGCAGCGTGGCGCGCGGCGAGCAGCTCGGGCGGCCGGTCGACGAGGTGCTGCCGGGCGTGTGGCCGCAGATCGCGGCGAACTACCACCGGGCGTGGCAGACGGAGACGGCGATCGTCGGCACGGTGGTCACGGCCCCGTCCCAGGGTGAGGCCGAGGGTCCCCGGTCGTGGCTCGCCGGCTGTTACCCGGTACGGGTCGAGGACCGGATGATGGGCGTCGGGCTGGTGCTGGTCGACGTCACGGAACGGGAGCAGGCCCAGGCGTTCCGCTCGGTGATCATGGACGACATGGCCGAGGGGCTCTACACGGTCGACGGCGACGGCAAGCTGACCTCGATGAACCGGGCCGCCTCGGAGATGCTCGGCTGGGCCGAGAAGGACCTGCTCGGCCTGTCCGTGCACGACACGGTGCACGCGGTGCCGTGGAACGGGACGCCGCAGCCGGAGAGCGAGTGCCCGCTGCGCCGCATCCGCACGGCCGGTCAGTCCGCGCAGACGGTCGACGAGACCTTCGTGCGCCGCGACGGCACCACGTTCGGTGTCGCGTGTTCGGTCGCGCCGCTGGAGACCGGCGGCGGGCTGCCGGGCGCGGTGGTCACCTTCCGGGACATGACCGAGGTCCGGCGCGCGGAGCTGGAGGCGCGGCACGACCAGAAGCTGGAGTCGCTGGGCCGGCTCTCCGCCGGGCTGGCCCACGAGATCAACACGCCGATCCAGTTCGTCGGGGACAACACCCGGTTCCTGGCCGACGCGTACCAGGACATGCTGGATCTGCTGCTGGTGTACCGGGAGTGCATGACGCCCGCACTGGGGGAGCTGCAGTGGAGCGAGCGCACCGAGCGCGCCCAGCGGGCCGAGGCCAAGGCCGACGTGGAGTACCTCGCCACCGAGATCCCGGCCGCGGTCAGCCAGAGCCTCGAGGGCGTCGAGCGGGTGGCCTCCCTGGTCCGGGCGATGAAGTCGTTCAGCTACAAGGACTCCACCGAGCAGTCGTACGCCGACCTCAACGAGGCCCTGCGGACCACCCTCACGGTGGCCCGCAACGAGGTCAAGTACGTCGCCGACGTCGTGCTGGACCTCGGTGAGCTGCCCGACGTGCTGTGCCACCTGGGCGATCTCAACCAGGTCTTCCTCAACCTGCTGGTCAACGCGGCCGACGCGCTCAAGGACAAGGCCGAGCGGGGGGAGATCCGGATCACCTCCCGGGTGGAGGGCCCGACGGCGGTGATCAGCTTCGCCGACAACGGCACCGGCATCCCGGCCGACATCCAGCAGTCGATCTTCGAGCCGTTCTTCACCACCAAGGAGGTCGGCAAGGGTACGGGGCAGGGGCTGGCGCTGGCGCGCGCGGTGCTGGAGAAGCACGGCGGCAGCATCGAGGTGCGTTCCGTGGTCGGCGAGGGGACCGAGTTCACCCTGCGCCTGCCCGTCGCGGGCCGGCCGGAGACCGCATGAGCAAGGCACGCGCCCTGTTCGTCGACGACGAACCGCGCATCCTCGACGGGCTCCGCCGCTCGCTGCGGGGCAAGCGTGGCGAGTGGGAGATGGCCTTCGTGTCCGACGGCGCCGAGGCCCTCGAGCTGCTCGCTCAGCAGCCGTACGACGTCGTGGTCTCGGACATGCGGATGCCCGGGATGGACGGCGCCGAGCTGCTGACCAACGTCAGCCGCCGGCATCCCGAGGTGGCCCGGGTGGTGCTGTCCGGGCACATCGAGCCGGAGGCGGCGATCCAGGTGGCCGTGGCCGGGCACCGCTTCCTCACCAAGCCGTCCGACGCCGACACCCTCATCGCCGTGATCGAGCAGCTGCTGATCAGGACGTCCGCCGCCCACCAGAGCGAGGCGCGGCGGATCGCCGGCGGGGTCCGGGCCATCCCGACGTTGCCCGAGCACACCGACGGGATCATCGGCCTGCTCGCCCCGGACGCCAACCTGTCGTACGCGGTGCAGATGGCCATGCACGACGTCGGGCTGACCGCCAAGCTGCTGCAGCTGTCGAACTCACGCTTCTTCGGCTCGCGCCCGCGCAATTCCTCGGTCGAGTCGATCGTCAACGCGATGGGGGTGCCGATGGTGCAGGCGGTGGCCGGCGCGGGACACGTGCTGCGCCCGACCTCCGCCTGGGATCCGGTGATCGAGGATCATCTGCGCACCGCCTGGCGGCACGCGGTGGCCACCGCCTGCCTGGTGGACTTCGTGGCCTCGCCGGCGAACCGGCCGCACGCGCAGGCCGCGGCACTGCTGCAGGACGTCGGGCGGCTGGTCTGCCTGGCGGCGGTGGGGGACAAGGAGGGGTCCGGGGTCGACCTGGGCGCGGAGACCCGCGACGGGGTCCCGTTCCGCGACGTCGGCGTGGAGCTGCTGCACCTGTGGGGGCTGCCGCCGCCGATCGTCACCGCGGTCGCCCAGCGTGACGCGGAGCAGTCACCGGACCTCTCCGGGCTGGGCGTGGCCGCGGCGGTGCGGACGGCCCATCTGCTGATCCAGGGCACCGAGTCCGCGTGCCCGGCCGCCGGCCGGCATGAGGAGGAGCTGGCTCAGCTGCTCTCCCACCCCCAGTTGAAGGCCCAGGCGGTGGACTGGCGCCGCGCCGCCGACGAGGCGTCGCGCCAGGCCGGGTTGTGGCACAGCAACGGCAGACACTGAGGCGGGAAGAAGGAACCCATGGCACGCATCCTGGTGGTCGACGACGACCCGGCGATCCGCCAACTGCTCACCGACGTTCTGGAGATGGACGGGTACGAGGTGAGCGTTGCCGTGGACGGGCTCGCCGCCGTCCGCGCGGTGGAGGCAGCCGCTCCGGACTTCGTGATCCTGGACGTGATGATGCCGGGCCTGGACGGCTTCGGGGTGCTCAGCACCATCCGGGACCAGCCCGGCGAGCCGGTGCCGGTGCTCATGCTGACCGCGGCGGCCGAGTCCGACGCCAATGCCCGGGCCTGGGCCTGCGGCGTCGACTACTACCTGGCCAAGCCGTTCACAGCGGACGCGGTGCTCGACGTGATCGACGGCGTGCTGGCCGGGCAGGTGAACGCTACCGATTCCTGAGAAGTCTTGCTCAAGATGACGCCGCGGTGGCCGATGTTCCAGCCACGGACGGAGGCGGCCCTAGCTGCTGACGGCGTCATATAGTTACCTAGAGTGAGAAGGAGATCGCAGGCCGTGAAAATCACCAGCCTGGCGGTATTAGTCGGCGCCGCCGCCGCGAACCGCCGCCGCGTCGCGGCCATCGTTGCCACCGCCCTCGCCGTTGTCAGTCTTCCGGCGCCGTCCGCCGCGCGGGCCACCCCGGCGCCATGGCACGACGTCGTCGTCACCGGTACGGATGCCGAGGGCGCGGCCCGCGCGGTCCGGGCGGCCGGTGGCCGGGTCGTGACCCTGCTGCCCGTCGTCCGCGGCGTCGCGGCGCAACTGCCGCCGGGCCGCACCCTGGACCCGGCGTGGTCGGTGGCACCCCAACGGGAGATCACCGTCGCCGACGCGCAGACACCGGACCAGACCACGGGTACCGCGACCGTACGCCAGATGGTCGGCCTGCCGGCGGACGGTGACGAGGGCCGCGGCGTCACGGTGGCCGTGGTGGACACGGGCATCGCCGACGTTCCCGACCTCGCCGGGCAGCTGGCCGGCCGGGTCGACCTGACCGGCACCGGCGCCGGTGACGGCTACGGCCACGGCACGTTCATGGCCGGCCTGATCGCCGCCACGGGCGAGGCGTCGGACGGCCGGTACCGCGGGGTGGCGCCGGGCGCGAAGCTCATCGACGTCAAGGTGGCCGACGCGGACGGGCGTACCGACCTCACCACCGTGCTGCGGGGCCTGCAGTGGGTCAGTGACCACCGCCGCGACGTGCAGGTGGTCAACCTGTCGCTCTCCTCGAACAGCCCGCTGCCGTACCAGATCGACCCGCTGACCCAGGCCCTCGAGTCGCTGTGGCACCAGGGCGTCACGGTCGTCGTGCCGTCGGGCAACGACGGGCCGGACACCGGCTCGGTGACCTCGCCCGGCAACGACCCGCTGCTGCTCACCACCGGTGGGCTGGACGCCGCCGGCACGGCCGGTCGCGCCGACGACGTGGTCGGCGCCTGGTCCGGCCGGGGACCGACCTGGCAGGGCGACGCCAAGCCGGACCTGGTGGCGGCCGGTGGCCACGTGGTGAGCCTGCGCTCGCCGGGCAGCGTGGTCGACCGGGGCAGCCCGCAGGCCCGCGTCGGTGACGGTTACTTCCGCGGCTCCGGTACGTCGATGGCCGCCGCGGTCACCTCCGGGGTCGTCGCGGACACGCTGGCCGTGCAGCCCAAGCTGCGGCCCGACGCGATCAAGAACCTGCTCGTGAGCACCGCCTACTCGAGTGCCGGGCTGAGCCGCGCGTCCGGTGGCGGCGCCGGCGGCCTGGACGCCGCCCGGGTGCTCGCCGCCGCGCCCCGCTGGAACGCGGGCAAGGCGCAGCAGCAGTACGACGCCGACACCGCCACGGTCGGGCGCGACGCCAAGCGCTGGGCCGACTTCTCCAAGGCGCTGGTCGACGGAAACCGGCAGGCCGCCGACAAGGCGTGGAAGAAGCTGACTCCGGCCTCCCGCGACTGGGCGGCCCGCGCCTGGGCGCAGCTGGACCCGGCCGCGCGGGCCTGGGCGGCGCGGGCCTGGGCCGGCTCGGACTTCACGGCCCGGGCCTGGGCCGACGCCGAATGGGTGGCGCGGGCCTGGGCGGCCCGGGCCTGGGCCGCGCGGGCCTGGGCGTCCGACGACTGGGCCGCGCGGGCCTGGGCTGGTGAGGAGTGGGCCGCCCGCGCCTGGGCCGCCGACGACTGGGCCGCGCGGGCCTGGGCGGCGGACCGCTGGAGTGCTCGGGCGTGGGCCTGGATGCCCAACCCGTGAGTTCAGCGCAGGTCGACGCCGACCGTCCGGGGATGCCCCGGGCGGTCGGCGCCCTGCGCGCTCAACTGCGTGATCCGATCCAGCGCCGGGTCGTGGGGGTCGTCCTGGTGGGCGCCGCCCTGGCCGGCATCGTCGCGTTCGGCCTCGCCGGGCACGGCAGTGTGCTGCACGGGCTCGGGGTGCCGACCGCGGCGCTGCTGCCCGGGCTGACCGTGCTCAGCTGCCTCGCCGAGATGACCGTGGTGCGGCTGCGGCACGGCGAGGCCGTCGAGGAGCTCAGCCTCTACGAGGCGGCGCTCATCATCGACGTGCTGCTCCTGCCGCCCCGCGACGCCCTCATCGCCGCCGCGGCCGGACTGGTGCTGGCCAGTGCGCTGCAACGGCGACCGGTGGTCAAGGCCGTCTTCAACCTCGGCACGTACACCGCTGCCACCGCCGTACTGATCCTGATCGTGCACCTGCTCGGTGGCTCACCCGGCGAGCTGACGGCGGGCGTCCTGGTCGGCGTGGTGGTGGGCACTCTGGCCTTCACCGGCGTGAACCTGCTCTGCCTGGCGCAGATCCTGGGCGTGATCAACAAGGTCTCGCCGTGGCGGATCGTGCGCTCGGAGGCGCGGCTGTCGGCGTACATGGCGGTCGGCACGATGGTGACCGGGCTGACCACCACCGAGATCGCGTTGCACTCGCCGTTGCTGCTGCCGTTCATGGCGATGCCCGCTCTCGCCGTCACCTACGCGTACCGGGCGGCGGCGCGGGAGGCCGACGAGCACGCCCGGTCCAAGTGCCTGCTCCAGCTGTCCCACGCGCTGGCCGAACGCGAGGACGTGGTGCGCCAGTTCCTGGTCCTGGTGCGGGAGGCGTTCGGCGCCGACCTGGCCGTCGTGGTGCTGGAGAACGATGACGCGGCCCTGTCGGTGGAGGGCACGGATCCCACCTCGTTGCGGCACGGGCCGATACCGCGGCACCTCGCCGCCCTCGGCCGGATCGACGGCCCGGTGCATCTGGCCGAGGGTCTGCCCGGCGGTCTGCGCCGCATGGTGGTCGTGCCGGTGCAGGGCGGCGGGCGCCGTTTCGGTACGGCCGCCTTCGCCACCCGCGACCGCAGCCGCGGCTGGATGACCACCGGTGACGTCACCCTGCTGGCCTCCCTGGCCAGCGCGCTGGCCGTGGCCATGCGTGGCGCTGAGCACCTGGACCGGCTGGTCGACGAGACCAGCAAGCTGCAGGCGGTCGTGGAGCAGTCCGCCGAGGGCATCATGGTGATCGACGGCGACGGCACGGTCCAGGTGTGGAGCCGGGCGCTGGCCGACATCACCGGCGTCGACGCCGCCGAGGCGACCGGCCGGCCGCTCGCCGAGGTGCTGGACGTGCCGGTCGAGGAGGAACGCCGGCTGCTCATGCCGGTCTCGGTGGAGCAGCCGAAGACCGTGGCGGAGCTGACCGCCCGCCGCCGCGACGGCGACCAGCGCCGCCTGCGGCTCGCGCACTCGGCCGTCTTCACCGCCGGGCTGCTGGTCCGCGACGTGGTGGTGATCAGTGACCTGACCCGCGAGTACCGCACCGAGCGGCTCAAGTCCGACTTCATCGCCATGGTCTCCCACGAGCTGCGCACGCCCCTGACGCCGATCATCGGTTACGTCGATCTGCTGCGGTCGCGCGGCGAGCGGATGACCCCGCAGAAGCGCCTGGACGCGCTGAATCTCATCGGCGACCGCGCCGGGCACCTGTCGCGCCTGGTGGAGGACCTGCTGCTGGCCTCGCGGTTCGGCGACAACCCGGACGACGTCTCGCTGCAGGTGTCGGAGGGGACCCACGACCTGGACGCGCTGGCCACCCAGGCGGCCCGCGACCTGGGCTCCCAGCGCGTCGTGCTGGACCTGCCGCCGGGCCCGGTGCCCGCGCACTGCGACGACGGCCGGGCGCTGCAGGTGCTCGCCAACCTGATCGGCAACGGCCTCAAGTACTCCGCCGAGGACACCGAGGTGACGGTGGGTATGCGGCTGGACGGGACCCGGGTGCACGTCGACGTCCGCGACCGTGGCCGCGGCATCCCCGCCGACCAGCTGGCCAAGGTGTTCGACAAGTTCCACCGGGTCGAGGACCCGATGACGATGAGTACCAGCGGCACGGGCCTGGGCCTGTTCATCGCCCGCCGGCTGGCCCGGGCGATGGGCGGGGACGTCACGGTGGTCTCCACCCTCAACAGCGGCTCGGTGTTCACCCTCTCGCTGAACCGCGCGAACGCCGAACCGCCCGCCCGGTAGTGCCCTAATCGATATATTGGGGTAATTCGGACGAACGCGAGGAGCTCGCATGACGACGCCGGTCGAACGACCCCGGATCCTGCTGGTCGACGACGAGCCGAACCTCCTCGACGGCCTCCGCCGGCAGCTGCGCCGCGACTTCACGGTCGAGACGGCCGTCGGCGCCGCGAACGGCCTGTTCGCCCTGAAGCCGGACGACCCGTTCGCGGTGATCGTGTCCGACTTCCTGATGCCGGGCATCAACGGGGCCGAGTTCCTGGCCGCGGCGGCCAAGGCGGCCCCGACCAGCACCCGCATGCTGCTCACCGGGCACACCAGCCTGGCCGACGCGGCGATCACCGTGAACCAGGGCCGGGTCTTCCGGATGCTGCTCAAGCCGGTCGACACCGACACCATGACCGCCGCCCTGCGTGACTGCGTGACCCAGCACAAGCTCGTCGTGTCCGAACGCGAGCTGCTGGAACGCACCCTGCAGGGCAGCGTCAAGGCGCTGTCCGACGTGCTGTCGCTGGCCAGCCCGGCCGCGTTCGGCCGCGCCGCCCGGATGCGCCGGGTCGCCTCCGCGATCCTCGACCGCGTGGAGGTCGAGGACCGGTGGGCCGCCGAGCTGGCCGTCGAGATGGCGCAGCTGGGCATCGTCGCGCTGCCGCCCACCGTGGCCGCCAAACTGGACACCGGCGCTGAGCTGGCCCTCGCGGAGCAGCAGATGGTGGACGAGCTGCCGGCCGTCGCCGAACAGCTCATCTCGCCCATTCCCCGGATGGCCCCGGTGGCCGATTGCATCCACTACTCCCGCAAGGGGTTCGACGGATCGGGCACGCCGGCGGACGGTGTCACCGGCGACCGGATCCCGTTCGGCGGCCGGCTGCTGCGGCTGGTCCAGGACCACGACGCGCTGCTGCTGCAGGGGATGTCACCGACGGTCGCGCTGGCGACCCTGCGGACCCGGTCGCGCCTCTACGATCCCGCCCTGCTGGAGGCCTTCTCGTCCACCGCCGCGGCGGCCGCCGAGACCATCCGCGGGGTGATGCTGGCCGACCTGCAGGCCGGCATGGTGCTGGCCGCCGCGGTCCGCAACCGGTCGGACGTCCTGCTGGTCAACGCCGGTCAGGAGGTCACCGTCGGTCTCATCACCCGGCTGCGCAACTTCGCCGCCCTCGAGGACGGCGTCGCCGAGCCGCTGATGGTCCTGGACGAATCCGGGGTCAGCGCCGCTGCCGAGCCTGCTCCCGTCGCCATCGGGTGATCACCTCGAGGTCCCGGCCGGCGAGCTGATCATCGTCCAGCGGGGTCGGGCCGAGCGGTCCGCACACCGGTCCCAGCTCCGCCTCGACCACCACGTGGGCCAGCGCCACGGCGGTGGACGCGTCGGAGACCGCGCCCGGCGGCACCGTCACGGCATGGCCGGCGACCGCCTCGATCACCGGATCCGGCAGTCCCCAGAAACGCAGCAGGTCGGCCCCGGCGTCGATGTGCGAGAAGCCGATGACCGACGACTCGGTCACGCACAGGAAGGCGGCGTCGGCCGGGTCCGCGGCGCGCCAGGACTCCAGGGACTCGGCGAACTCCCGCGGACGCATGGAGGCGAGCACCAGCTGCCCGACCTCGTGCAGCAGGCCCGCGGTGAAGGCGTTGCTCTCCCAGTCGGTGCCGTCGGCGAACATCCGGCACAGCCGCGATGTCTCCACCGAGTGCAGCGTCAGCGCCTCCAGCCACTCCACCGGCAGCCCGCCGCTGACGTCGAACGTGCGGATCAGGTCGTGCATCAGCACCAGGCCGCGCACCGTCGGCACGCCCAGCAGCGCCGTCGCCTGGCCCACGTCGCTGATCTTGCGGCCCACCGTGTACGCCGACGAGTTGACCAGCTGAAGCACCTTGGCGGTGGCGGCGGGATCCCGCTCGATGACGGTGCCGATGGAGTACGCCGACGCCTCGTCGGAATCCAGGGCCTCGATGAGCTCGACGAGGGTGTGCGGCGGGCTCGGCAGCGACTGCACGTCGGCCCGGTCCGGCCGTGCGCCCGTACCGGTGGGGGCCCGCACGTCGATCAGCCGTTCCACCGTGGCCACCAGCTGCTCGGGTGAGCTCGGCTTGGTCAGGAACTCGTGGGCCAGCACCATGATGCTGAGCAGGTTGTCCTCGTTGGTCTGCCCGGACAGGATCACCCGGGCCGTGCCGGGATACTCCAGGCGTACGCGTTCCAGCAGCTGCGCGCCGTTCATCCCGGGCATCCGGTAGTCGGAGACGATCACGTCGCACGGCCGGTCCCGCAGCGCGGCCAGGGCGGCCTCGCCCCCCTCGGCGAAGGACATGTCCCAGCGGTCCCGGTGGGTGCGCAGCATCCGGCGCAGGCCGCCGAGGATCCGGGGCTCGTCGTCGACGAACAGGATGTGCGGTCGCGGGGCCACCGCGTTGACCTCGGTCATCGCGAGGCCTCCGCGAGCTGGCCGGCCGGCTGCGGCTCGTCGAGGCCGGCGACCGGCAGCCGTACGGTGAAGACCGTGCCGGCCCCGACCGCGCTGGTGAAGTCGATCGTCCCGCCGTGCCGGTCGGCCACCAGGGTACGGACCAGCGCGAGTCCCTGGCCCGTGCCGGTGCCCACCTCCTTGGTGGTGAAGAACGGGTCGAACAGCTTGTCCGCGATCTCCGGAGGCACCCCCGTGCCGGTGTCGGCGACCTCGATGACCGCGTACCCGTCGTCCAGCCTGGTGCTGATCCGGATCGTGCCGCGGCCGCGGTCGGCCGCGCCGATCGCGTGGGCGGCGTTGACCACCAGGTTCAGCACGACCTGGTTGATGTCGCCCAGGTGGCAGTGCACCAGCGGCAGGTCCCCGAGGTCGGTCTCGACGTCGGCGGTGTACTTGATCTCGTTGTTGGCCACCACGATGGTGTTCCTGATCGCCTCGTTGAGGTCGGCCCGGCTCTTCTCCTCGGTGCCGGGGTGGCCGAAGGCCTTCATCGCGCGCACGATGTGGGCCACCCGGTTGATGCCCTCCAGCGTCTGCGAGATGGCCACCGGCACCTCCTCCATCACGAACTCGATGTCGACCTCGGTCGCCACCGCGTCCAGTTCGCGCAGCGCGGTCTCGATGTCACCCTGGGCCTGCGCGGTCGCCACCAGCTCCCGGTACGCCCCGAGCAGCCGGTCCAGGTCGGTGAAGGCGGTGTCCAGGAAACGCACGTTGTCCCCGACGAACTGGATCGGCGTGTTGATCTCGTGGGCGATGCCGGCGGCGAGCCGGCCGACCGACTCCAGCTTCTGCGCGTGCCGCAGCTCCAGCTCGAGGCGGTGCCGCTCGGAGACGTCGCGGGCGGTGAAGACGATGCTGCGGGAGCCGTCGTGCTCGCTCACGTACTCGATCAGGGCCTCCACGTCGGTCCAGTCGGCGCTGGCCCGGCCGCGGATCCGGCAGGGCGTGGCCGCCGGCCGTTCGAACGACGACGCGACGTCCCGCAGGGCGGCCACGTCGCTCTCGTGCACCAGGGACCAGATGTCGCTGCCCACGAGCTCCTCGCCCGGGCAGGCGAGCATCATCTCCGCCGCCGGGTTCACGAAGCGGATCTGGCCCGCCTCGCCGGCCAGGATGAGCGCGTCGGCGGAGTGCTCCACCACGATGCTCAGCCGCGACCGGCTCAGCAGCTGGTCGAGGGTGAGTGCCGCCTCGTCCGCCAGGGTCGTCATCGAGGCCGACAGGTCGTCGGTCGGCCGCCGGTCGAGCGCCAGCACCAGCATGCCGAAGACGTCGCCGTGCGCGGCCATCGGTGCCAGCATGACCACCGCGTGCGGGGGGAGCCGGAGGACCTCGGTGACCTCGGCGGCGGCCTCGTCGCAGACCATCGCGTAGCCGCCCGGCCGCAGCGCCGCCCGGGTCTGCGCGGGCAGCATCGCCAGCTCGGTGACCCAGCCGGCGGCCTCGCTGCCCACGTGCCCGGCGGCGGCGATGACGTGCAGCCTCGGGCCGGTGACCGTGAAGATGAGCGCGGCGCTCGCGGCCCGGTCCATGCTGAGCGCGGCGCCCAGGGTCACGTCCATCGCCTCGCCGCGGGTGGTGGAGGCGACCAGCCCGCCCCCGGCCGACGCCAGGGTGCCCTCCCGGTCGGCCGACCGGTCCCGGGCGCTGCTGCCGCGGGCCAGGACGTGGTTGACGCCGAGCGAGATCAGCGCGGTGCAGAACAGCGGGATCGCGACGCCGGCCGGGATGTCGAACTGCACGACGCCGATGCTCATGATCGCGCAGATCACCAGGACCGCGAGGATCTTCTCCCGCAGGCGGCCGTAGAGCGACCGGAAGTTGACCCAGACGATGCACAGGCCGACGGTGATGCCGAAGTTTGAGCCCGCGGCCACCAGGCAGACGCAGGCGCCCTCGAAGATCCAGCTCCAGGCGGGGAAGCGTTGCCGGCGGTACCCGGCGTAGAGCCACCCCACGACGACCAGCGCGCCCACCACAGCCGGGACGGCCAGCGCGGACCGGTGACCGCTGAGACCCCACAGGCCGAACAGCGGCCAGACCAGCAGAATGCCCAGGAACAGGGTGCGGATCTGGCCGAGCATGGTGTCCGTGCTGCGGAGCCAGCGTCGTGCCCACAACGCCCCACCTGCCATGGCCGTCCCTCCAGCCAGCCGGAAACCACCAGTTACCGGACCGATGGTCTATATCGGTTCATGCTCTCAGAAACCATGGCGTCGTCGCCGGGTAAGCCGGAATGCTGCCACGCAGGTCAGAGCGTCGAGCGGCCGCCGGTGGCCCGATCACCCGCGGTGGCCGCGGCCAGGTGGGCGGTCCGGTCGAGGCCCAGCGCCGACCGCTCTCCCGCGGGCAGGTGACGACCGAGCTCTTCGTGGGCGCGGGCCAGCTCGTACGGCATCCGCAGCTCCTCGGCCAGCCGCGCCGCCCGCGCCCAGGCCCGCAGCGCGCGGCCGGGGTGGCCGTTCAGCCGGGCCAGCCGGCCGGCGCAGAGCAGGGCCCGCGGCCGGGCCATCGGGAACCGGGCGGCGTAGCGGCGCAACCGGCGGACGGCGACCGCTGCGGTCGCGCGCAGCTCGGCGGGGGCGGGCTCCGGGCCGGGGTCGAGCAGGGCCAGGCACACCTCGGCGGTGCCGGCGTGCGCCTCCAGTGCGTACTGCTCGAGGGACGGCTGCGGGCCGACCAGCTGGTCCGCCGTGCGTATCGAGCGCCAGGCGCCGGTCCGGTCGCCGGCGGCGAGGGCCGCCCGGGCCCGGGCCACGTGCAGCCGGCCGGTGTCGACGCCGGGCGCCTCCGGCAGCAGCCGCTCGGCCCGCGCCAGCCATCCGGGCAGGGCCGGATCCGCCGGGTCGGTGCGCAGGGCGGTCTCGATGAGGACGAGCAGCCCCCACTTCTCCACGACCGGGTCCCGGCGGTCCCGGCCGCCGGCCATCGCCTCGGCGCCCAGGGCGGCCGACTGCTCGTAGCGGGCCGCCATGTAGTGCGCGACCCCGGCGATCAATAGGGCCTCGTCGCTCCACCGGTGCATCGGGGTACGCCGGCCCAGCTCCCGCACCCGGCCGGTGACCGTCTCGACCGCCGCCCAGTCGCCGGCCCCGAGCCAGTACAGGCCGCCCACGATGCCGACCCAGGAGATGGTCACCGGATCGGCGGTCCGCTCGACGGCCGCGGTGACCGCGTCCAGCTGACGCCGGGCCGTCCCGTGCCGGCCCAGCGTGCCCAGCACCATGCCCAGCCCGGCCCGGCAGCGCACGGCCAGGTCGAGATCACCGGCGCCCTCGGCGTCGTCGAGGGCCCGCAGCGAGGTCGGCAGGACCATCTCGCGCGCCTGCAGCACCCAGTAGACCTCGATGATGGTGAAGCCGGCCGCGGCCCGCTCGTGTGCGATCTCCCGCAGGTCGTCGCGGCGTTGCGGGCGACGGCCACCCGCGAATCGGCGCAGCGCCTGCCCGGCCAGCACCCGCAGCCGGCCGGCGGCCGACACCGGGACCGGCCGGCCGAGCAGGCTCAGCGCCTGCTCCAGGTGGTGCCGGGCCGCGTGCTCGGCGCCGAGCTGCTGGTGGGCCTCGCCGAGCAGGCGCTGCCAGCGGGCCCGGTGCAACGGGGTGATGTCGTCGCGCCGGAGTGCCGTACCGAAGCAGGTCCGGGCCTCGCGGAACGCCCCCGTCCGCCGGTGCAGCTGCCAGAGCTGCCGCAGGTGCTCGTCCAGGGTGACCGGATCGGCGTGGGCGAGCAGCCAGTCCGTGGCCGCGCGCAGGTTCTCCGCGTCGGCCGCCGCCTCGGCCGGTGCGGGCACCAGGGCGGCGAAATGCCCGGCGTGGCGGCGCCGCGTCCGGGACTCCTCCGCCGGATCGGCGGCGAGCAGCTCGGCCGCGTACTGCCGGAGCAGCTCGTGCATGCTGTAGCGACCGTCCGGGCCCACCGTGACCAGGGAGTGGTCGACCAGGGCGGTGAGCAGCGGCAGGTCGGCGTCCGCGACCGCGGCGGCCGCCGCCAGGTCGAAGCCGCCGCGCAGCACCGACAGCCGGCGCAGCACGCCGCGCTCCTCGTCGGTGAGCAGCTCGCAGGACCAGTCGATGACCGTGCGCAGGCTCCGGTGCCGGGGCTCGACGTCGGCGGACGTGGTCCGCAACAGGTCCGGGCCGGCCGCCAGCCGGTCGGCGATGGCCTGCGGCCCGGCGCCGCGCACCCACCGGGCGGCCAGCTCGATGGCCAGCGGGACGCCGGCCACCAGCCGGCACAGCCGCGCCACGTCCTCGTCGCCGGAGCCGGTCGCATAGCCGGGCCGCAGCAGCCGGGCCCGTTCGTCGAACAGCTGCACCGCCTCGTACTCGGCGGCGCGGGCCCCCGCTCCCGGAGGCGGGCACGGCAGGCCGGCCACCTCGACCAGCCATTCCGCTCCGAGGGCGAGCCGGCGGCGGGAGGTGGCCAGGATCTGCGTCGCGGGCGAGCGGCGCAGCAGCTCGGCGATCGTCGCCGCGGCGCCGGTCAGGTGCTCGAGGTTGTCGAGCACGAGCAGCATGTCCCGCTCGGCCAGGTGCTCGGCCAGCACCTCCAGCGGGTCGCGGGGCACCGTGCCGGCCAGCCCCAGGGCCCGGGCCAGTCCACCCACGACGACGTCGGCGGTGTCGTCCGTGCCCACGAAGGACACGAACACCGTGCCGTCCCGGTGGCGCTCGCGCCGGGCGGCCGCGGTCTCCACCGCCAGCCGGGTCTTGCCGATGCCGCCCGGGCCGACCAGGGTGACCAGCCGGCACGCCGGGTCGTCGAGCAGCTCGTGCAGCCGGTTCAGCTCGGCGGTGCGCCCGATCAGCGTCGTCAGCGGGCGCGGCAGCTCCGGCACCGGCGCGGGCGCGGGCCCGGGCAGCTCGGTGAAGCCGGCCGCCGCGGCGATCTCGTCGCGCAGGGCCGAGGTGGTCGGCGAGGGGGCCACCCCCAGCTCGTCGCGCAGCAGATAGCGGCAGGTCTCGTACTGGGCCAGGGCGGCGCTGCGCCGGCCGGCGGCGGCCAGGAACCACATCAGCGCGCGGTGCGCCTCCTCGGTGAGCTGGTCCAGCTCCAGCATGCGCCGGGCGACCTCGATGCCGGTGGCGGTGTCGCGCTGGTCGCGGGCACACCGCAGTGCGCGGTCCAGCACCGCCAGCATGTCGGCCCGGGCGGCGGCGCGGCGCCCGGTCAGCCACTCGTCGAAGACCGGGGCGCCGGGCACGGTGAAACCGTCGAGGAACTCGCCCCGGCAGAGCCGGACCGCGGCCGGCAGGCCGGCGTCATCGTGCTCCGCGGTGGCCGCCCGGGCGACCTCGGCGGCGTCCACCCAGACCGGCTCGCCGGGATCCAGGGCCACCGTCTGCCGGGTCGCCACCAGGTGCCCGGGCAGGACCCGGCGCAGCTTGGTCAGCACCAGCCGCAGATTGGCCCGCGCGGTCGGCTCGGGCAGCTCGCTCCAGAGCAGCCCGGCGAGCGCGGAGCGGGAGTGCGGAGCGCCGGTCACCGCGAGGTAGAAGACCAGGGCCGCCGCCTTGACGGACGCCAGCTCCGCGAGTGGACGTCCACCCACGGTCAGCTCGGCCGCGCCGAGCACCCGGACCCGCAGCTCCTCGTGCGCCATCCCCACCGCCGTCGTCAGCAGGCACATTACCGCGAACCACGCCGCGCCAACGGTCGGGAAACGGACCGCACACGATCGCTTCCTACGGTCCGGGTCATGACTCTTTCCAGCTCGATCCGCAGTGTCCTGCCCGATGGGGAGACCGGCGGCAGCACCGTGCCCGCGTTGGTCCTGCGCCACGCCGCCCGGCTCGGCGACAAGCCCGCCCTGATCGACGGGGCCGACGGCCGGACGCTGACCTATCGCGACCTCGCCGACGGTGTCGACCGGGTGGCGGCCGGACTGGTCGCCCGGGGCTTCGCACCCGGCGACGTGCTCGCCGTCCATCTGCCCAACGTGCCCGAGTACGCCGTGATCGCGTACGGGACGATGGCCGCCGGTGGAGTGGTCTCCGGCGCCAGCCCGGCCCTCACCGTCGGGGAACTGACCGCCCACCTGTCCGCCGCGGGAGCCCGGCTGCTCGTCACGGCACCGGCGCTGGCCGGGCAGGCGGTCGCCGCGGCGGCCGCAGCCGGGGTCGAGGAGGTGTTCGTCCTCGGTACGGCCCCCGGTGCCACCCCGTTCAGCGAGCTGGCCGGCCACCCGTACCCGCCGGTGCGGGTGCCGATCGACCCGGACCGCGACCTGGCCGCCCTGCCGTTCTCCAGCGGCACCTCCGGCCTGCCCAAACCAGTGGAGCTGACGCACTCCGCGGTGGCCACCAACGTCCGGCAGGGCCAGATGGCCCTGAGCATCGAGGAGGGGGACGTGGTGGTCGCCGTGGCGCCGTTCTTCCACGCGCTCGGGCTCAACCTGGTGCTGCCGGGCAGCCTGGCCGCCGGGGCCACCGTCGTCACCCTGGCCCGGTTCGACCTGGAGGCCTTCCTGCGGGTGATCCAGCAGCACCGGGCGACGCTGACCATCGTGGTGCCGCCGATCGTGCTCGCGCTGGCGTACCACCCGCTGGTCGACAGCTTCGACCTCTCCTCGTTGCGGGCGGTCGGCGTCGGTGCGGCACCGCTGGGCGCCGACCCGGAACAGCGGTGCGCGGAGCGCCTCGGCTGCGCCGTCGCGCAGGGCTTCGGCATGACCGAGGCGACGGCCTTCGTCTCCGGTGGTCCGCTCGACGCGCCCCGCCGGGGCTCGGCCGGCCGGCTGGTGCCGGGCACCGAGGCGCGCATCGTGGACCCGGACAGCCACGCGGACCTGGCCGCCGGCCGCACCGGCGAGCTGTGGGTGCGCGGCCCGCAGCTGATGCGCGGCTACCGCGGTGACCCGGCGGCGACCGCCCGGACCATCGACGCGGACGGCTGGCTGCACACCGGCGACCTCTGCTACTTCGACCAGGACGGCTACCTGTACGTGGTCGACCGGCTCAAGGAACTCATCAAGTACAAGGGCTACCAGGTGGCGCCGGCCGAGCTGGAGCACCTGCTGCTGACCCACCCGGCCGTCGCCGACGCGGCCGTGGTGGCGCGGCCGGACCCGGACGCGGGCGAGGTGCCGGTCGCGCACGTGGTGCTGCGCAGTCCCGCGACCGCGGACGAGCTGCTGGCCTACGTGGCCGAGCGGGTCGCCCCGTACAAGCGGCTGCGCGCGGTCCGGCTCACCGAGTCGGTGCCGCGCTCACCGGCCGGCAAACTGCTGCGCCGCGTGCTGGTCGAGGCCGAGCGGTCCGGCCGGCTGTGACGATCTTGGTATCTGCTCGGGTCCGGCCGCGCTCCGGTGAAGGGGTGCGGCCGGCACCCGCGGCGGGAGGGACGTCCATGGCACGCGCGGGGCTGCTCAGCTGGGTCGTCAGTCTCGGGGCGACCGTGGCATCGATGTACGCGCTGGACGCGTTCGCCGCCGTCGTCGGCGCGGCCGCGGTGGCCTCGGACCTGCTCACCCCGGTCGGTACGCCGGGACTGGTGGCTCTGCTGCTGCTCAGTTACGCCGCCTGGGGCGGGGGCCTGCACGCCAACGTCCGGGCCAACTGGGCGCTGCTGACCACGACGGGCACGAGCACCAACATCCTGTCCAAGGCGGCGTACGAGCTGGCCCGGCGACGGCGGGCCGGCGTGCGCGCGCACCGGGTGGCCGCCGCGACCGGGTACGTCGGCACCGAGCTGGCCAAGGAGGTGCCGTACTACCTCGGTGCCTTCGGCGCCGCGGTGCTCACGGACTCGATCACCTCGCACGAGGCCCTGGTCTTCCTGACCGGTGCCAACCTCGGCGCCGCCCTCTATGAGTATCTGCTGGCCCGGGCCACCGGAGCCTTCGTACGCCGGCGCAGACCGGGCCAGCTCACCGTGGCCGCGGTGCACGCGGGCCGGGGCCGAGATGGGTGAGGAGCGGCAACGGCCGGCGCTGGTCGGGGAGGCGTTGAAGGTTCCGCTCGTCGACGGGGGCGAGCGGCGCTACGTGAACCTCGACCACGCGGCCAGCGCCCCCCTGCCGGTCACCGTGCGGGAGGCAGTCGACGCGCTGCCGCCGTGGTACTCCAGCGTGCGCCGGGTACAAGTCGCAGCTGACCACGGCGGCGTACGAGGACGCCCGGAAAGCGGTCCGGGACCACCGACGCGGCCAACCTGCTCGCCGCCGCGCTGCCGCCGGGCACGGAGGTGATCGGGTTCGCCGCCGAGCACCACGCGAACCTGCTGCCGTGGCGGCGCCGCGACCTCACCCTGCGGCGGACTGCGACCGGCTGGCGGGCGCCGTGACGACCATCGCGACGCAGGGACCACGCTGGGCGTACACCTGCACGCCGGACGGCACGGACTGCCGTCCCACTCCGGATGCCCGGCGGTTCGAGCTGCCGTACGACCACGGGAGCCGCCGCGGATCAGCCCAGCGCGTCGAGGAGCCGGGGCAGCAGCTGCGCGGCCGGGCCGCGCAGGTTGACCTCGGCGACCGGGTCCAGGGGAGTCGGCACCGGATTGACCTGCACGACGGCGGCCCCGGCACGGACCGCGAGGTGCGGGATCTCCGCGGCCGGATACACCAGCCCCGACGTGCCGACGGTCAGCATCAGGTCGCACGCGGCCGCCGCGTCAGCCGCGTGGCGCAGGGACGCCTCCGGCAGCGCCTCGCCGAACCACACCACCCCGGGCCGGACCGGGCCCGCGCACGCGGTGCACCGGGGCGGGTCCAGCCGCCGGCCGTCCACGGGCTCATCGGCCGGGCCCGCCGGCAGCGGCGCCGGGTGGCCGCAGTCGAAGCACCGTGGCGCGAACAGGCTGCCGTGCAGGTGCACCGGTGCCGCGGAACCGGCCCGCTCGTGCAGGTCGTCGACGTTCTGGGTGATCACCACGGTGCCCGGCCGGAGCGCCTCGACGGCGGCCACCGCGACGTGGGCCGGGTTCGGCCGGGCCCGGCCCACGGCGCTGCGCCGCCACTCGTACCAGCCCCAGACCAGGGCCGGGTCGGCGCGGAAGGCCTCCGGGGTGGCCAGCGACTGCGCGTCGAAACGCTGCCACAGGCCGGTGAGGGCGTCGCGGAAGGTCGGGATGCCGCTCTCGGCCGAGACCCCGGCCCCGGTGAAGATCACCACGCGCCGGGCTCCGGCCAGCAGGGCCGCCGCATCCCGTACGGCTGACGATTGATCCATTCGCACAGTATGCAATCGCGGTTCTGCCGGTGGTCGCCACGCGGTTTGCTTGCCGGATCGCGGGGGATCCCGCCGGCTCGTCGTCGCCGAGGCTCGGGGGAGCAACCATGCGCGGTGCAGCCACCGTTGCGCCGGCAACCGTGTCGGTGGCCGACCCGCCACCTCCCGACGAGCCGCCGCCCGGGCGCGTAGCGGGTCCGCCGTGGCGCGACCGGCTGGTCCGGCTGGCGCCCAGCCTGGTCCCGGGCACGCTGATGGCCGTCGTCGCGCTGGCCGGGGCCGACCGGCCGGTGCTCAGCTGGGACGAAGTGACCACTGCGGACGTCGCGCGGCGGTCGCCGGCCGAGATCTGGCAGCTCGTGCAGAACATCGACGCCGTCTTCGGGCCCTACTACTTCCTCATGCACGGCTGGACCCGGCTCGCCGGTACGTCCGAACTGGACCTGCGGCTGCCCTCGATCGTGGCCATGGCGGCGGCGGTCGCCGCGGCGGGGCAGCTGGGCCGCCGCCTGTTCGACCCGGTGGTGGGCACGGTGACCGGCCTGCTGCTCTGCGCGCTGCCGAACACGTCCCGGTACGCGGCCGAGGCCCGCCCGTACGCCTTCGCCTGCCTGATGTCCGTGCTGGCGCTGCTCGCCCTGGTCGGTGCGCTCGAACGCGGCCGGCCGGTGCGGTGGGCCGGGTACGGGCTGTCCGTCGTGCTGCTGGGGCTCGGCCACCTCGTCGCGCTCGCCACCTTGGCCGCGCACGCCGCGATGGTGCTGATCCACGCGCGCCGGGAGCGGTCCTGGCGGGTGGTCGCCGTCTGGGGCGCGACGCTGGCGGCCGCGCTGGTGGTACTGGCACCGGTGGCTCTGCTCGGCGTCCGGCAGCGGCACACCCAGCTGGCCTGGGTGGATCCCCTGACGGTGGGCGCCCTCGGCGCGGCGCCGGGGCAGATCGTCGGTTCCGTGCTGACGGCCTGGCTGCTGATCGGTCTCGCGCTGGTCGCGTACTGGCGTCCGGTCTCGGCGGTGGTGCCCGTCGCCCTGCTGGCAGTGGCGCCGGTGGTCGTCGTCGCCACGGTGTCGCTGCTCGTCTCTCCCATGTGGGTGGCCCGCTACCTGCTGGTGGTGCTCGTGCCGCTGGCCATGCTGGCCGCGGTGACCGTGGTGGGACGGGTGCGGGCCGACAACGTCGCCGGGGCCGGGGCCCCGTGGCGTGCCCGGGGACCGGCTTTTCTGCGCCTGATCGTCGTCCTCGCCGTCGTGGCCGCCTCGGCGTATCCGGGTCAGCGTGCGGTGCGCGGGCCCACCGCGAAGAACGGGCCGGACTACCGCGGCATCGCGGCCATCATCCAGCAGCACCAGCAGCCCGGCGACGGCATGGTGTTCGAGATCCGGTCCCGCGCCATGCGCGCGGGCATGGAGTACTACCTGCGCCGGCACCCGGCCTATCCGCGGGACCTGCTGCAACGCCGTACGGCCGCGGACGCCGGCCGGCTCATGGCCGAGGAACACACGGACGCCGCGGCCCGGGTGACCGGCGTGCCGCGGGTGTGGCTGCTGGTCAGCGGCCCCCGCCGGGATCCGGCCACCGGCTATCCGGCCCTGCGGCCGCTGCTGCGCAAGGACTACGAACGCGTGGGCATCTGGCAGGTGAGCCGCGGGACGGTGGGCCTGTACCGCTATCGCGGCTGAACCAGTTAGAACCCGCCGGCCGGGGGTAGCCCTGACCGGCGCGCGTCCCGGCGTTCCGGCTGCGGCGTGACCATGCGGCGGAAAGGGGCCCGGCGTGCTGGACATCGAGGCCGACGGCTCGGGAACCGTGGACGTCCTGGTCCGCGGCGAACTGGAGATGCAGCATGCACCCCGGCTCCGGGAGTCCATCATGGCCCTGCTCGACCGCGGCGACGTCACCGGCGTCAACATCGACCTGGCCGCCGTGACCCTGCTCGACGCGACCGGCGCAGGTGCGATCATCGTCGTGCACCGCATCGCCACCCACCGGCGGGTGGCCCTGCGCATCACCGGCGTGAGCGCCGTCGTCGTGCAGATCCTCACGTTGGTCGGTGCCGGTGCCCTGCTGCCGGCCGGCCCGGAGGGGCGCCCGGGCTCGATGCGGTCACCACCAGGTGTCGCTCGCCCGCAACGGGGTACTGCGGCGCGATGCGAGAGGGCGGAGAATGACGATGTCGCGGCGTACCGGGGAGCGGCGGGTAAGGGCCACGGCGGTGGCCCGGGCCGGCTGGGCGGGAGTTCTGCTGGTCGTACCGGAAGTGGTGTTGCGGGCCGGTGGCCCGGCGCCGGTCCCGGCGGCTGCCGTCGCGGTGGCCCGGGTGCTCGCTGCCCGGCACCTGCTCCAGGCGACCGCGAGCGCCCTGGCACCGACCGGCTCGGTCGTGCGTCTCGGCGCCGCCGTCGACACGCTGCACACCGGCACCTGCGTCGCGCTGGCCGCGGTGTCGCCCCGGTGGCGCCGTGCCGCGCTGCTGGACATGGTGGTCGAGGCGGCCTTCGCGGCGGCGGGATGGAGCACCGGCACCCCGCGGCGTGGATGATGCGCCGGGAAAGGGGTACGCGATGCCATGTCCATCACCCCGCAGCCGCCCGGACGCCGCGGCACCATCGGTAAGCCCTACAGCGCGCTGAACCTGCGGCTGGTGCTGGCCCTGTTCGGCCTGATCACCTCGGCGATCTTCGCCGTCCTGCTGCTGCGCGCGGACCTCGTTCTCCTCGGCTGCCTCTTCGTCCTGCTGGCTGTCATCGCGGCCGTCGACGTGGTCGTCGTCGAGCTGCGCCGGCGCGCCCGCCGCCGCGCCGAGGGCGGTGGCCGGTCGCTGTTCGAATGATCACCCGTCTGGTCGTCAGGTGCCCGTGGCGCCGTCGTGTCAGCCGATCAGCAGGAGGACGACGAGCAGACCCGGAGCGGTACCGCCGGCCAGGCCGCGGCGGCGGGGACCCCTGGGCCCCCGCCGCCGGCCGTGGTTCAGGAGTGCGGGCAGGTGTCGCGGTACTCGGAGATGGCGGTGCTGACCCGCGGCGCCGGGCACAGGAACTGGTCGTAGCGCAGGTCGTCGTCGATGAAGCGCTTCAGCCAGGCGATGCTGTACTTGGCGATCGTGGTGTTCGAGCTGTTCGGCGCGAAGTGGCTCGCGTTGTTGAGCTCCAGGTACGCCTTGTTCAGCGAGGCCGGCAGGCTGGTGTAGAACGGCTGCGAGTGCGAGGTCACCGAGGCCACGCTGTCGTTCTCGGCGCCGATGATCATGGTCGGCACGGTGACGCCGGACCAGTTCTTGGTCAGGTTCCACGGGGTGAGCGGGATCGCGGCCTGCAGCGCCGGCCGGTCGTCGGCCGCCTCCAGCGTGCCGCCGCCGCCCATGGAGTGACCCATGACGCCCAGCCGGGCGGTGTCGATCCGGGTCCGGACGGTGCTGCGCTGGGTCAGGTAGTCCAGCGCGGCGAGCAGCTGCCGGCCGCGGCTGGCCGGTTGGTCCGAGCGGGTGAGCGTGTCGATGTTGAAGACCACGAAGCCCTGCGAGGCGATCCGCGGCGCGAGCCAGGCCATGCTGGACCGGCTCGCGGTGTAGCCGGGTGCGATCGCCACCGCGCCGAAGGTGCCGGCGGACGTGCTGGTGGGGTAGTAGATGTCCCCGCCGCCGAAGCCGCTCACGCTGAACGACGAGACGGTGGTCTGGGAGACCGCGAAGGAGCCGCGGGTCGCCTCGATGCTCGCGGTGGTGGGTGCCGGGCCGCGCTCGAACGGGTTCGTCGCGGCGTCCGCGCTGGGCACCAGCGCGATGCTGCCGGCGGTCAGCGCGGCGGCGAGGGCCGCGCCGGCGACGGTACGGCCCCGGAACAGCCGGTTACGGCCGGCCGCCGGGGTCCTGCGGTGACCCCGTACGGCCGTACCGGGCGTCACGTCAGCTTCTGGCGTCACAAAAGCCTCCAGATCGGTGGTGACGATGCCTGTTCCCGCCGCGGGAGAATCACCGGGCCCCGGGAACAATGCGCATCGAATGGTGTGCCCGGACATTAGCCAGCCGTGTTCGGGTGGCACCAGTTCTGTGACGATCGTGAGACGGCCGTCGCACGATCACGGCGGTGAGCAGGGCGAACCTCGGAAAAACCACGAACCGGAAAGGCGGTCGGGGCGGTCATCAAACCGCGAAAAAGGGACCGGGAGAATTCGGTCCGGACGGGTAATACGCGGCCACCGGAATGCCACCGGCGCCGGTACGACGAGCGGATGCAAGGCCCGGCCGGGGTGCCGCAGGATGGACACATGCCGCCACTGGGCCGGGGAAGGAGCACGGTGACCCCTCGCCGGGTGATCAGCCACGAGGCCGCCGTGGCGGGCGCCGTCCGGTACTTCCTGCGCCACGGCACGGTCGACCTGGACGAGCTGGCCACCGGGCTAGCGGTCAGCCGGGCCACGTTGTACCGGGTGGTGCACAGCCGCGAGCAGCTGCTCGGGTACGTCCTGTGGACCCTGTGCGAGCTGCGCCTGAACGCTGCGCGCGCGGCCCGGACCCGCGACGGCGTCGACGGCGTCCTGGAGGTGACCCGGCACTTCGCCGCCGGGCTGCCCCAGGCGCACGCCCTGATCACCTTCGTCACCACCGAGACCGAGCTCGCCGACCGGGTCATGTACTCCACCGCCGGGGTCGTGCATCCGCGGGTGGTCGCCGCGCAGCGCGAGATCTTCCTGGAAGCGGGCTGCGGCCCGCCGGCCGGCCCGGACGTGGACCTCGACCGGCTGGCCTACCTCTACACCCGGATGGCCGAGGCCGCCCTCTACGCCGGCCTGCTGTACGAGCGGTCCGACCTCGGCGCGCCGGAGAAGGCATTGCGCGCCCTGCTCACCGAGGTGTGGCCGGATCCGCCCGATTGAGCCTGGCGCGCCGGGGTAGACGGGACGTGCCACCGGGAGGAGAGCGTCATGGCTGAGCGTACGGTTGCGGATCTGCTCGTGGAGCGCCTCGGTGACTGGGGCGTGGACCGCGTCTTCGGCTACTCCGGCGACGGCATAGACGGCGTCATGGGTGCGCTGCGCCGCGCCGGGAAACCGGCGTTCGTGCAGGCCCGGCACGAGGAGGCGGCCGCCTTCATGGCCGTCGGGCATGCCAAGTACACCGGCGGCCCCGGCGTCTGCCTGTCCACCCAGGGCCCCGGCGCCGTGCACCTGCTCAACGGTCTCTACGACGCCAAGCTCGACTCCAAGCCGGTGGTCGCGATCGTCGGGCAGCAGGCCTCGACCGTGCTGGGCAGCGCGTACCAGCAGGAGATCGACCTGGTCCGGCTCTTCGGCGACGTGTGCGCCCAGTTCGTCCAGGCCGCGCACACCCCCGAGCAGGTGCCGATGCTCATCGACCGGGCCTTCCGGACCGCGCTGGCCACCCGCAGCCCCACCTGCGTGATCCTGCCGCACGACGTGCAGTCGGCGCCCGCCCCCGACCCGTCCGCGCACGAGCACGGCGTCATGGTGACCAGTCCGGGACTGCGTCCGGCCCGGGTGGTGCCGCGTGCGGAGGACCTGCGGGCGGCGGCCGAGGTGCTGCGGGCCGGGGAGCGGGTCGCGATCATGGTGGGCCAGGGCGCGTACGGCGCGGCCGCGGAGATCGTCGAGCTGGCCGACCGGCTCGGCGCGGGCGTCACGGCATCGCTGCTGGGCAAGCCGGTGCTGGACGAGGGCCTGCCGTTCCACACCGGGGTGATGGGCCACCTCGGCACGACGGCGAGTGAGCAGCTGATGCGTAACTGCGACACCCTGCTGCTGATCGGCACCAACGACCCGTGGACCGAGTTCTACCCCGCGCCCGGGCAGGCCCGGGCGGTGCAGATCGACATCGACGGCCGGCAGCTCGGCATGCGGTATCCGATCGAGGTGCCGCTGCTCGGCGACGCCGCCGAGGCGGTACGCGGGCTGCTCGCCGAGGTGCAGCCACGCGACAACCACGCCTGGCGGGACCAGGTCGAAGGCTGGGTACGCCGCTGGCACGAGATCGCCGCCACCCGCGCCGCCGCCCCGGCCGAGCCGATGAACCCGCAGTTCGTGGTCCGTTCCCTGGCCGACCGCCTGCCCGCGGACGCGCAGGTCGCGGTGGACGTCGGCTCGGTCGTCTACTGGTACGCCCGGCACCTGCGCCTGCCCAGCGGCGTCCCGGCCCACCTGTCGAGCACGCTCGCCTCGATGGGGTGCGGGCTGCCGTACGGGATCGCGGCCAAGCTCGCCGCCCCCGGCCGCCCGGTGATCACCCTGACCGGGGACGGCGCCATGCAGATGACCGGCCTGGCCGAGCTGGTCACCGTGGCCGCCCGCTGGCGCGACTGGGCCGACCCGCGGTTCGTGGTCTGCGTCCTGAACAACCGGGACCTCGCCGAGGTGAGCTGGGAACAGCGCGAGATGGAGGGCGAGCCGCGGTTCGCCACCTCCCAGCAGCTGCCCGAGGTGCCGTACGCGGGCTACGCCGAGCTGCTCGGCCTGCGTGGGCTGCGGGTCACGTCGCCCGACGACCTCCGCGCGGCCTGGGACACCGCGCTGGCGGCCGACCGCCCGGTGGTCATCGACGCCGTCGTGGATCCCGCCGTCCCCCTGCTCCCGCCCGGGCGGCCGTTCGACAAGGTCAAGGCCATGTACGCGGGCCTGGCCGCGGAGGGCGGGGAGACGGCCCGCCGGGCCGAGGCGCACCTGCGCCGGGAACGCGCGGACGAGGGCTACGACGACCCGGCGGGCTGACCACGACGTTTCGGACCGCCGGGTACGGGCATTTGGGCGCTGCGGCGGGGCGAAGGGAATGAGCGTGCGCAGAGACATCGTGGTCGTGGGTGCCTCGGCCGGTGGACTGAAGGCCCTGCGGCAGCTGGTGGCGTACCTGCCGGCCGACCTGCCCGCGGCCGTGCTCGTCTCCACCCACCTGGCGCCGACCGTGCCCAGCAAGGTCGCCGCCGTGCTGAGCAAGGCCGGTCCGTTGCCGGCGGTGGAGGCCACCGAAGGCATGCCGATCGTCCCCGGGCGCATCTACACGGCCGCGCCCGACCGGCACCTGATCGTCGACGATCACGACCTGCTGCGGCTGCGCCGGGGCCCCCGGGAGAACCGCGTCCGCCCCGCCGTCGATGCGCTCTTCCGCTCAGCGGCTCGCTGGTGCGGACCGCGGGTGATCGGCGTGGTGCTTTCCGGCAGCCTCGACGACGGCGCCGCCGGACTGGCCGCCATCGCGGAGTGCGGCGGCACGGCGCTCGTGCAGGATCCCGGGGACGCCCTGTTCGACGGCATGCCCCGGGCGGCGCTGCGCGCCGTACCGGATGCCACGGTCCGGCCGGCCGCGCAGCTGGCCCGGACGATCATCGAGGAGGCCGGCCGTCCGGTGCGGCCCACGGCTGACGGGCCCGCCGAGGCCCTCATCTGGGAGACGGACATGGTGCGCGAGTCGCTGTCGAAGGTGCCGCAGGCCGGCGCGCCGGTGGGACTGGGCTGCCCGGAGTGCGCGGGCGGTATGAATGCGGTGACCAGCGGCAACTCGGTGCACTACGTCTGCCATACCGGGCACTCGTACTCGCCGGAGTCGTTCCTCGCCGCCAGCAACGACGGCATCGAGGCGGCATTGTGGACAGCTCTGAGCGCCATGGAGGAGAAAGCCATGGTGCTCGGGCAGCTGGCCGGGCAGGCGGCGCGGGCCGGTGACGAGCTCACCCGCCGCCGCCACGAGGCCTCGGCGGCCGAGGTCGCCCAGGCCGCGGGGGCGCTGCGCCGGCACGTCATCGGTGGCGTGCCGGCGGACCGGGCGGAGGGCGGAACCCCGGTGCGGTGATCCGAGCGGTCAGCCCCGCTTGCGCAGGATCCGGCGGATGTGGGCGCCGACCCGCTGCGGAGTCAACGGCACCACCGAGACCATGAGCCGGCCGGAGCCCTCCACCGTGCAGGTCAGCGCGGAGAAACGGGCGCCGCGCCGCAGGACCAGCGGCCGGGGGCGGCGCAACCCGGGGGCGCGCAGTGCCATCGCCCCCGCCGCGCCGGTGGCGCTCACCGCACCCGGGGCCCGGGTGACGTCGAAGGCCCCGGTCTGCGCCGAGATGATCCGGCGGCGACCGGTCGAGGTGGTGGCGGCGACCAGCTCCGCCGCCGGGAAGGTGATCCGGACGGTGGTGCCCGTGTCGTCACCGGCGACCACGTTCACCTCGGCCGGCACTTCCTCGGCGCTCACGGAGATCCGGTCGGCGCCGAGGGCGGACAGGTCCGGGACCGGCGAGTGCGCGGTGAGGACCAGCACCCGGCGGCCGCGTTCGTCGGTCTCCCAGTCGAGCCCGGTCGCATCGAGGCGGGCCGCCCAGTCGGGATGCGCCGTCAGCTCGAAGCACGAGTCCGGCAGCCGCCGCCGCGGGTCCCGGAAGCCGGGGTAGCGCGCGTACCACCGGCCGTCCTCGACCAGGGTGCCCGGCGCGCCGCGCCGCGCGTCCTGGCGGATGACGGCCAGCAGGTCGTCGAGCTCACCGTCGCGGGTCAGGGCCATCCGGATCCGGGTCTCGGCGCCCAGCCCGGCCGCGATGTCGTCGTTGAGGTGGTCGGCGACCAGCCGGCCCACGCCCTCGTGGATCCGGGCCTGCACGTCGCGGTCCAGCCGCAGGAAGTCGTCCTCGAGCAGCCGGGCCACCTCGTGGTCGAACCGGCGCAGCAGCACGGCGTCACGCTGCCGGCCCGGCTCGATCAGCTTGGCCACGAACGCCACGATCGCCTCGACGGTCCGCAACCGCTCCAGGTGCCGGCTGAGATAGGTGATGTTCGTGGCGCTGAACCGCCGGACGGCGAAGTAGTAGTCGTAGTCGGCCAGCACCGAGATCCGCCGGGCCCGGTAACAGGCCTCCAGGGTGAACGGCAGGTCGCTGCCGATCCGCATGTCCTCCGGATAACGGATGGCGTGCCGCTCGAGCAACTCCCGCCGGAACAGCTTGGTGTTGGCCAGCGACCGCGGCAGCGGCGAGTCGAACAGGTCCAGGTCGGGTTCGTCGCGGGCGAAGATGTCCTGGTAGATGTGCCGGCTGTTGACACCGACCACCTTGCCCAGCACCACGTCCGAGCCGTACGTGTCGGCCGCGGCGACCAGCCGGCGCAGCGCGTCCCGGCCGAGGTGGTCGTCCGAGCCGACGAAGAAGACGTAGCGGCCGGTGGCGGCCTCAAGGGCGCGGTTGCACGGTCCGGCCGGGCCGCCGGAGTTGGCCTGGTGGATGACGGTGAACACGTCCGGATACCGCTGCGCGAAGCGGTCCAGCTCGGCGCCGCTGCGATCGGTCGAGCCGTCGTCGACGGCGACGATCTGCATCCGGTCCGCCCCGATGGTCTGCTCCACCAGCGAGGTCAGGCACTCGGTGAGGTACGGCATGGTGTTGTAGACCGGCACCACGATGCTGACATCGGGCACGTTCATCGCGGGGTGGTCTCCTTCGTCGGGCGGCCGGCCAGCAGGCGGTGGTAGAGCGCGTCGAGCAGCTGGGCCTGCGACTCCCAGGTCCAGGACGGCAGCGGACTGTCCGGTCCCTCGTAGACAGCCCGGTAGCGGCCCGGGTCGGCCAGCACGGCGCGGACAGCCCGCACCAGATCGTCCGCGTCCCGGGCCCGGAAGACCTCGCCCTGGCCGGTGGCGCGGACGGTCGCGGCCATCGTGCGTACGTCGCTGACCACAATGGGCAGCCGCGCGTGCGAGTACTCGAAGAACTTCGTGATCAGGGCGATCTCGTGGTTGGGCCAGTGGTGCAGCGGGATGAGCCCGGCGTCGGCCGACGCCAGCAGGGCCGGCACCTGCCAGTGCGGCACGTAGGGCACGGGGTGGACCCGGTCGGCGACCCCGAGCCGGGCCGCGGTGGTGAGCAGCTCGCGCAGGTACGGCGTACCCGCGTCCCCGACCACCAGCGCGAGGTGCACACCCGCCAGCCGGGGCAGCGCCGCCACGACGGTGTCCAGGCCCCGCTGGGCCGTCGCCGACCCGCTGTAGACCAGCAGCGGCGTCGCGTCGTCCAGGCCGCACAGCCGGCGCAGATCGGGTGCGGCGCTGCTGTCCGGCGGAGGTGTGGTGACCGCCGGGGCGTTGAGCACCACGGCCGGCAGCTCGGCCAGGTGGTGCTCGCGCTGCAACAACTCGGCCAGCGCGGGGGAGACCGTCACCACCGCGTCGGCGTACGGCACGTACTCCCGCTCGTAGGCCAGATGGGCGGGCAGCCACCGCGCGTTGTCGCGTCTCGGGCGGGCGCCGGGCAGGAACTCGTGCGCGTCCCAGACCAGCTTGACCGTACGGCCGTCCGCCCGGGCCCGGGCCACCGCCCGCGCCCCCACGCCCAGCATGCGGAAGTCGTGCGCGTGGATGAGATCCGGCGCCAGCTCGTCGATGACCGCCCCGAAGGCCCGCTCGTAGTTCCACAGGCCCGGTTCCAGCCGGCGCCAGGCGCGGTCGCCCTCGACGGCCCGCCAGAACCACACCTGCGCGTACTCCACGGGTCGCCGGGCCCACCGTGCCGCTCGCAGCAGCGGTCCACCGCGGGCCAGCAGGCGGGCGCGCAGGCCGCCCGTCCCGGCCGCGGGCCCGCCCATCGGCAGCAGACGCACGTCCGCGTGGCCGAGCCGCCGGTGCTCCACCTCCCCGCTGGGTGAACAGCCCAGCAGGACGACGTCCCATCCCGCCCCGGCCGCCGACAGGGCGGTCTTCTGCACCCGGGAGTCACCCTCGACGCCGTTGTCGACCAGCATCACGACACGCCGGCCGGCGCCGGGCCCGTCGATCGTCATGTACAGCCTTCCCCCGGCCCGCCAATTGTTGTCACGCGAATGCCGGCGAGTGTATAGGCCCGGCCGGAAAAGGCAATGGGCGACCGGAATTCAATTCCTGTTGCGGCATGGGCCACCTATTCGTCAGCCGCCGTTAACCGGCGTACTCCGCACACAACCGCAGCTCACGATGCTAGATCTTTCGCGTTCTACCCGCATCGGTCATCGGCTATTCACCTGCTGTCTGTTCGTGCGCCGTAATTTGCAGGCCGTGTCCGGCGTGCCGGCGTGCCGCCCAGCGATTCGCTCACGCCAATGCGGTCGCCGGTATTGCAGAGTTGAGAGGTGCTCCATGGATGCCCTGCCCGAAGTCAGCGTGGTCATTCCGACGCGTTTCCGCCCGGAGCTGGTGACGCGTGCGGTCCGCAGCGCCCTGACCCAGACGGTGGGCAACATCGAGGTCATCGTGGTGGTCGACGGGCCGGATCCGGCCACGAGCGAGGCGCTGGCCCTGATCACCGACGCCCGGCTGCGGGTGGTGGTGCTGCCGCAGTCCGGTGGCGCGCCGAACGCCCGCAACATCGGCGTCCGCGAGGCCCGCGCGCCCTGGACGGCGCTGCTCGACGACGACGACGAGTGGCTGGCGCACAAGCTCGAGGTGCAGCTCGGCGCGGCCCGGGACGCCGGGGTGGCGATGCCCGTGGTGGCCAGCCGGCTGATCAACCGCACCCCGCGGGCCGACTCGGTCATGCCGCGCCGGTTGCCGGAGCCGGGCGAGCCGGTCAGCGAGTACCTCACCGTGCGCCGCGGCCTGTTCTACGGCGACGGCTTCATCCAGACCTCGACGATCATGGCACCGACCGCGCTGCTGCGCCGGGAGCCGTTCACCGTCGGGCTGCGCCGGATGCAGGAACTGGACTGGGTGCTGCGCGCGGTCAGCCACGACGACGTCGAGCTGGTCATCGCGGCGCAGGCGCTGGTGGTGTTCCACCAGGACGAGAACCGGCCGCGGATCACCCTGAGCTCGCCCTGGGAGGGCCAGCTCGAATGGGTGCAGCGCAGCCGCCACCTGGTCACGCCGCGCGCGTACGCGGCCCTGGTGATGAGCGTGATCAGCTCGATGGCCGCACCCACCCGCAGCGCCCGGGTCTTCGCGATGCTGTTGCGCGACGCGCGCCGGCACGGCCGCCCCGGAGCCATCGACTACCTGACCTTCCTGCAGATCTGGCTGATCCCCCCGAAGCTGCGCCACAATCTGCGCGACCTGGTGCTGGGCCGGCGCCGGGAGCAGCGGGACGGCGTCGCGGGACCGGCCGGCGGCGAGCTGCGAGGGCCCGCACCCGCAGAGCGCAGTGGGGAGCTGGCGCATGACGGCGTCCGCGCCTAGGACCGTCGCGATCTGGCGCAGTTGCCTGCTGCCCGGCTCCGAGACCTTCATCCGCGACCAGGGTGGCGCGCTGACGGGCTGGCGACCGGCGTACCTGGGCGCGGTGAAGGTCGCATCGCCGATCGCCGCCGACACGGACGCCATCGCCTTCCCGGACACCGCCGCCGGCCGGGCCGGCTGGCTGCTGCTGCGCCTGACCGGGAGGTCGGCACGACTGCGCCGCCTGCTGGCCGGGCTGCGCCCGGAGGTGGTCCACGCGCACTTCGCCGGGGACGGCTGGCTGGTCAGCCGGGCGGCCGGGCAGCTGGGCCTCCCGCTGGTGGTGACCCTGCACGGTCTGGACGTGACCAGTCAGGCCCGCCGGCCCGGTCTGCGGGGAGCCCGGCACCGCCGGCACCTGCGGACGGTGTTCGCCCGCGCGGCACTGATCATCGCGGTGTCGGACTTCATCCGGGACCGGGCGGTGGAGCTGGGCGCCGATCCGGCCAAGGTCCGCGTGCATCACACCGGCGTACCGATCGCCGGGGTGCCGGCTGCGGTGCCGCCACGGTGGGACGTGGTCTTCGTCGGGCGCTTCGTCGCCAAGAAGGGCCTCGACGACCTGGTGGAGGCGATCGCGATCACCGGGGAGCCGCGCCCGCGGGTGCTGCTCATCGGGGCCGGCCCGCTGGACGGCGAGATCCGGCGCCGAGCCGCCGAGCTCGGCCTGGACGCGACGTTCCTGGGCGCCCAGGACGCTACTGTGGTGCGCCGGTCGCTGGCGGAGGCGAAGGTGTTCGTCGCCCCGTCGAAGACGGCACCCGACGGGGACACCGAGGGTCTGCCGACCACGATCCTGGAGGCGGGGAGCATGGGGCTGCCGACCGTGTCGACGTACCACAGCGGCATCCCCGAGGCCGTCGTGCACGGCGAGACCGGCCTGCTCTGCGCGGAGGGCGACCGCCCGGCGCTGGCCGCGGCCATCCGGCAAGTGCTGAGCGACGACGAGCTCGGGGCCCGGCTCGGCCGCCAGGCGCGCCGGCACGTCGAGACCCACTTCGACCTCGACGAGCAGACCGCCCGGCTCGAGCAGCTCTACGAGGCCGTCTGCGCGAGGCCGGCCGCCCCGGCCCGGTCCGGAGCCGCGCGGACGTGACGGCAGCGGTCTACCTCGCGCTGGGCATCCGCCGGATCGCCGCGGCCGTGCACCACACCCGCGACCTGGCCGCGGCCGGCCTGCGGGTCACTCTGGTGACGGGGGACCGGACGGTATCGGCCCAGGCCCCGCTGCCGCCGACGGTCACGGTGCACCGGCTGGACGCGGGGGCCGCCCGGCGGCTGCTGCTGGCCGCCGACGGGCCGTTGCCCGACGACGGCCTGCTCATCGCCGGTGACCCCGAGGCGCTGGCGGTGGCGTGGTGGATCGGCCGCCGGCGGCCGGGCGTGTCGGTGCGGCTGGAACCTGCGCCCGAGCCCGGGCGGCGTACCGCGCCGGCCGACCTGGCCGTCGTCACGCCCTGGTATCCCTCACCCGACGATCCCTACGCCGGCGCGTTCGTGCAGGCCTCGACCGCCGCGGTCCGGCCGCACCACGACCGGGTCGCCATCCTGCACACGCAGAACTGGTACTACTCGCCGGCGGGCGTGGCGGGCAACCGCGTCGGCGTCGCCGCCGAGCGGCAGGCGGTCCGATCCGGCCGAACGGTCGTGCTGGACACGCCCGAGGGCGAGCTGACCCGCGTGGCGGTGCCCACCGCGGCCGGCCGCGGCTACCCGGCGTTCGCCGAGGCCCAGGTCCGGGCTCTGCGCGCCGGCCTGCCGACCGGCCGGATCGAGGCGCCCGTGGTGCACGCCCACACCGGCATGCTGGGCGGGGTCGTGGCGATGCGGCTGGCCCGCCCGGACGCCCGGATCGTGGTGACCGAGCACGCCACCTTCCTGCCCCAGGTCCTCGCCCAGCCCGGCGCCCGGGAGCAGTACGCCGAGGTGCTGGAACGCGCCGACGCCATGCTCTGCGTCGGCCGGTACCTGCTCGACCAGCTCGCTGACTACTTCCCCGGGTACGCCCACAAGCTGCGCATCGTGCCCAACGCCATCGACTTCGACCGGTTCAAGGTCCGCGCGCGGCCACCCCGGGAGTTGTCGCGCTGGCTCTACGCCGGACGGCTGATGGAGCACAAGGGCGTGCTGACCCTGGTGGACGGTTTCGCCCGGGTCGCCGCCGAGGACCCGAAGGTCAGCCTGACCCTGGTCGGGACGGGCCCGCTCGCCGACACCCTCGACGCCCGGATCGTCGGCCTGGGCCTCACCGGCCGGATCACCCGCCGGCCGGCCGTGCCGCCGGACCGGGTGACCGCGCTGATGCACGAGCACGACCTGCTCGTGCACGCCAGCCGGCTGGAGACCTTCGGCATGACAGTGGTCGAGGCGGTCGCCACCGGTACGCCCGTACTGGTCGCCCGCAGCCAGGGCCCGGCCGAGACCCTGGCCGGGATCGAGCACCAGGCCGGTCTGCTGATCGAGCCGGGCGACGATCCGGACGTCATCGCCGACGGCTACCGCGTCCTGAGCAAGGGACTGGACACTCTGGACCTGCCCCGGGCCCGCGCGACCCTGGAGGCGCGCTACGGCTTCGCCGCGGTGGCGGAGCGGCTCCGCGAGGTCTACCACTCCGGTACGCCCACTCCCGCCCCGGCGCCGGTGACCGGGGTGCGGCCGGTGGGAAACCGTCATCGGCTGTCCCGGCTCGTACGGTTCACCGTCGTGACCGTTCCCGACCGGATCCTGTCCGGCGTCCAGCGGGTGATGGCTTGGCTGCCCAGCCCTGCGCCGGAGGCGGTCGTCCGGTACCTGCGGCGGATCCCGGCGGTCGTCGGCGCCCGGATCCCGCGCCGGTGAGCTAGACCATTCTCAGGTCGGGCGACTCCGGGCTCACGTACACCCAGAGGTCCAGGACCGGGCCGGCGTCGAGGGGGATGTGCAGCTCACCGACCCTGTTCCAGCCCTCCGACTCGTAGAGGGCGATCGGCGGCGCCAGCGCCTGGCCGACGTCCAGCACCGCGCGCTGCCCGAACGCCCGGGCCTGTCCGGCCGCGTGCCGCAGCAGCACCCGGCCCAGGCCGCTCCGGCGCCGGTCCGGCGCGATGAACAGGCGCGACACCAGGGCCATCGCGTCGGTGGGCAGGCCGGTCGCGTTCCCGGCGACGGTCAGGGTCGGGTCGTCCGGAGGGCAGTGCAGGGCGACGTGCCCGACGATCCGGCCGTCCTGCTCGGCCACCCACGCGGCCGTCTCGTGCTCGCCGGCGAGGAAACCGGGCACCTCGTGCGGCGCCAGGTGCAGGGGATAGTTGTCCTGCCGGTGCACCCGCAGCAGCAGGTCGACGCAGCCGGCGGTGTCCGCCTCGGTCTTCGCTCGGATCAGCACGGCCCGCATCCTACTGATCACTGCCGGTCGGAACGGGCGGCCGCTACGACCGCGTCGGGGTGGTGCTCAGCACACTGCTGACCCGGCGCAGCAGGTCGTCGGCGGTGAACGGCTTCTCGATGAAGGCGATGTCCGGGTCGAGGACGTGGGTCGAGCCGAGCAGGCCGTTGCTGTAGCCGGACATGTACAGCACGGGCAGGCCGGTGTGCCGGGCCTCCAGCAGCTCCGCGAGGCGCGGACCGGACATCCCCGGCATGATCACGTCGGTCAGCAGCAGGTCACAGCCCTGCCCGCGGTCCAGCTCCAGTGCCTGCGGCCCGGACGCGGCCGACAGCACCCGGTAGCCGCCCTGGCTCAGGATGCGGGCGATGATCCGGCCGAGCGCCGGTTCGTCCTCGACGACCAGCACGGTCTCCTCGTGCCCGTGCGGCACCGCCGCCTCGACAGCCCGGGTCGCCGCCACGTCCTGCGCGGTCTCCACCAGCGGGAGATACACCCGGAAAGTGGTACCGACCCCCGGCTCGGAGTACACGTTGATGCTCCCGCCGGCCTCGGCCACGATGCCGTAGACGGTGGACAGCCCCAGGCCGGTGCCCTGACCGCGCGGCTTGGTGGTGTAGAACGGCTCGAAGATGTGCGCGGCGACCGCCGGGTCGATGCCCTCGCCGGTGTCGCTGACCAGCAGCCGGGCGTAGGTGCCGGGCGCGAGCTCGGGACGCATGTCGATCTGGTGCTCGTCCAGGCGGGCCCGGTTGGCCTCGATCACCAGGGTGCCGCCCTCGGGCATCGCGTCGCGGGCGTTGAGCGCGAGGTTCAGCAGGACCTGCTGGATCTGTCCCGCGTCGGCATGCACCGTCAGCGGCGCCGGGGCGGGCACGGTCCGCAGGTCGATGTTCTCGCCGATGGTGCGGTGCAGCATCGCCCCGACCTCGTCGACGGCGGCGTTCAGGTCGACGTCCTGCGGCTGGATGGTGTCGCCGCGGGTGAAGACCAGCAGCTGGTGGGTGAGGCTGATGGCCCGGTCGGCGGCGGTCCGGACGTGCTCCAGGTCGGCCCGGACGGCGGGATCTGCCGACTGCTCGGCCGCGAAGTCGGTGTAGTTGACGATGATCGCCAGGATGTTGTTGAAGTCGTGGGCGACCCCGCCGGCCAGCTGGCCCAGGCTCTCCATCCGCTCGGCCTGGTGCGTGCGATCCTCGACCTGGCGGCGCCGCTCGGCCGCCTGCTTGGCGGCGGCGATGTCGCGGGCCACCACGGACAGCCCGGTCACGGCGCCGTCGCGGCCCAGGATGGGCGCCACGCTGACTCCGATCTCGATCGGGGAGCCGTCCTTGTGCACCCGGGTGGCCTCGTAGTGCAGGTTGCGCTCACCCGTGGCGATCCGGGCCAGCACGTCGGACTGCTCGTCGAGCCCGGCCCCGTCGGCCAGCATCGCGGCGGGGTGCCCGATCATCTCGGCCGAGGTGTAGCCGAAGAGACGTTCCGCGCCGCCGTTCCAAGCGGTGACCGTGCCGGTCGGCGTGGTGCCGATGACCGCGTCGTCACTGTGCTCGACCACGGCAGCGAGGGTGGCCCGGTGGCTCTCGGCCAGGTCCTGAGCCGCCTGCTCACGGGCCCCGGCCCCGTCCAGGTGCTGCTGGTCGGCGGGAGCGACGTAGATCGCGCCCCGGCGCAGCAGAACGCCGTACCCGCGCCGTAACGTCCAGTAGTAGACGCCGACGGCGGCCGTGATCAGATCCCAGGACGCGGTGGCCCAGGAGCTCGTCGTCATCCCCGGGTGAGCCTGCCCGGAGACGAGCGACTGGTACGTCATGGCCGCGTGGAAACCGTGCCCGACCGAGCAACTGAAGAAGATCAGCGCGGTGGCGGTGGCCAATCGGTTGGTGCGCAGCTGCCCGGCGCGGATCACCGGTACGGCGATCGCGACGCTGATCGCCGCGTACGCCACCGTGATGACGGTGTTGCCCAGGAGATACATCTGGTCCGGCACACCCGTCTGTTCGGACCGGAAGTTGCGGTGCTTAGCCCCCTGGCGTTTCTCCGTGGTCAGGCAGCGCCGGCCCGTTCCGCTGTGACCGTGCTGTCCGCCGCCGGGGGCACCGCCGGCACGGTGAACCAGAACCGGCTGCCGCCGCCCGGATTCTCCGCGACCCCGACCGTGCCGCCGTGGCGTTCGATGATCCGGTGCACGATGGCCAGGCCCAGCCCGGTCCCGTGGTAATGCTGGCTGCCGTCCGCCCGGATGAACGGGTCGAAGACACTCGCGCGCTGCGCCGCCGGGATGCCGATGCCCCGGTCGGCGACCTCGATGCACCAGCCGCCCGCGTCCTGCGGCGTGCCGGCGATCTCGATGCACGGCTGCTGCCCGGCGGGCGTGTACTTCAGGGCGTTGCCGACGAGGTTGTCGACGACCTGGCGCAGCAGGACGGGATCCCCGTCGACGCTGGGCAGGGGCCCGACGACGATCGCGGACTGCTGAGCGCCGGTGCCGCCCACCCGGTCGCGGATCACGTCGGCCACCAGCCGGTTCAGGTCGACCTCGGTACGCCGCAGCGTCTGGTTCTCGGCGGTGGCGTAGTTCAGCAGGTCGTCGATCAGCGACTGCATGCGCTGGGCGCCGCCGTACAGGCGCTCCAGGAAGTCGCGGTGTTCCGGGTCGAGCCGGGGCGCGGCCTCCTCGCGCAGGAAGTCGGCGTAGCCGGTGATCCGGGCGAGCGGGCTGCGCAGGTCGTGGGCGACCACCCCGGCGAATCCGACCAGCTCCTCCTCGCGCCGGCGCAGCTGCTGCTCGACTGCTTCGCGGCGGTCGATGTCGTCGCGCAGCGCGGCGGTGGCCGCGTCGACCCGCTGCAGCGCCCGGTCGCGGGAGCTGACCACCGTGCCGGTCAGCGCGGCGAGCAGGGCGGTGATCAGCGAGCCGATCACGGCCGCGGCCACGTCCAGGTGCAGCTGGGTCCCGGCCAGGACCAGCTCGGTGGGCGCGACGGTGACCCGCCAGGTCCGCTGCGGTACGGGGATCGGCTCGCTCCGGGCGGCCCGGCTCGCGTCGATCTCCGCGGTCGGCAGCCGTTGCCCGACCGGGGTGGCCACGCCGGTGGACGTGTCCGAGAGCGTGACGGCGACCGCCTCCCCGGCGATGCGGCTGATCGCGTCGTGCAGGAAGTCGCCACCCCGCAGCGCCATCACCATCCAGCCGCGGAACTGCCCGGCGTCGTTCGCCGAAGGGGAGGTGGAGTAGACCGGCGCGGCCAGCAGGAAGCCCTGTTGCTGCGCCTCCTGGGGCACGGTCGCGTCCTGCAACAGGCGGTAGCCGGCGCTGATCGCGACCTGATGCCCCTCGCGCGCCTGGCCGAGCGCCGCGGCGGCCTCGGGTACCGCCGCGAGGTCGCGGCCGGCGACCGTGCCGGGGCCGTCGATGGCGCGGCTGAGCACCACGAACAGGTGCTCGGAGGCGGGCCCCGCCGCGGGTTGCAACCGCAGCTCAGGGCTGCCGGCGCGGCGCCACGCGGCCTGCACCCGAGGGATCTCGGCGCCGGTGGCCGGCACGACCAGGGCAATTCCGGTGGCACCGGGCAGGCGCTGCCGGTCCGTCGCGGCGGTGATCGCCTCGAACTCCGGCCGGGAGAGCCGGCCCTGGGCGCCGACCGCGGCGGCGAAGTCGAGCAGGGAGGTGGAGTAGCGCCGCATCTCGGCGGTCAGGGTCCGCGCGACCATCGTGGTCCGTTGCTCGAGGGCCTGGTCGAGCCGGTCCTCGGCGGCCCGCCGCAACGCACCGACGGCCAGCACGGTGCCGATCATGCCCAGAGTCACCACGAGGACGACGATCCGCGACCGACGACCCCGGGGGCGGGGTGCACCGCCGGCCGGGGCTTCCACCGTCGGCGCGGGTTTCACCCGGCTCAGGCTACGCCGCCGGCCGGCCGGGCAAGGGCGATCCGGGCAGATCGACGTCCTGTGCACTTTACCTTCCGGAAGGTAAAGTATGGCGCATGAGACCGAGTCAGCGGACCGCCCTGCTGGACGCGTCCCTGCGGCTGATGCGGGGGGCGGACGGTGCCGACATCACCCTCGACGCCGTCGCCCGGGAGGCCGGGGTCACCAAGCCCGGCCTGATGTACCACTTCCCGAACCGGGAGGCGCTGATGCTGGCCATCGTCGACCACGCCGCTGCCAGCCTGGAGGACGCGATGGCCCGGGTCATCGGCGGGCCACTGGCGGAGGCGACGCCGGCCGAACGCATCCGCGCCTACGCCGCGGTCGCTGCCCGGGGCGCGGACTGCCGCGCGGAGTACGCCATCTACACCGAGGCCGCGTACCGTCCGGGCCTGTCCGGGCCCTGGCTGGAGCGGATGGCCCGCTGGTTCGAGCTGCCGGCCGGGCTCGACGGCCGTACCCGGGCGGCCCTGACCGTCGCCCGGCTCGCCGCCGACGGTCTCTGGGCCGCCGAGGCCACCGGGGTCTTCCCGCCCCGCCCCGAGGACCGCGACGCGGTGGTGGCGTTGATCGTCTCCCTCACGACGGAAGGCGCGGACCGATGAAGAAGTGGCTCGTGCTCGCTGCGGCGATCGGCAGCGAGGTCGCGGCGACCCTGGCGCTCAAGGCCGCCCTCGGCCATCCCGCCTGGTACGTGCTCGTGGTCGCCGGATACGTCGCCGCGTTCGTGTTCCTGGCCGCCTGCCTGGGCCTGAAGATCGGTGTCGCGTACGGCGTCTGGGCCGCCTCCGGCGTGGCGCTGACCGCCGTGCTGGCCCGCCTGATCCCCCACGAACCCCTGACCCGCACCATGGGCGCCGGCATCCTGCTGATCTCCGCCGGGGTCCTGCTCGTCGAGCTCGGCGCCCAGGCGGCCCACTGACCGCCGCGGTCGTCAGTAGCGGAAGGTGGCGACCAGCCGGTTCAGCGTCGTCGCCGCGTCGACCAGGGTCCGCGCGGTCGTCTGCGTCGTCTGGGCGCCCGCGCTGGCCTGCTCGGCTGCCTGCGCCACACCGACGATGTTGGTGGCGATCTCGCCGGCGCCCACCGCGGTCTCACCGACGTTGCGGGACATCTCCTGGGTCGTCGCGGTCTGCTCCTCGATGGCCGAGGCAATGGTCAGCTGGGTGTCGTTGATCTCGGTCACCACCTGGGAGATCCGGGCGATGACGGAGGCCGCGGCGCCGGAGCCCTGGTTGATCGCCTCGACCTTGCGGGCGATCTCCTCAGTGGCCGAGGCGGTCTGCTGGGCCAGCTCCTTGACCTCCCCGGCGACTACGGCGAAGCCCTTGCCGACCTCGCCGGCCCGGGCGGCCTCGATAGTGGCGTTCAGGGCGAGCAGGTTGGTCTGCGCGGCGATGTCGGTGATCAGCTTGACCACGGTCTGGATCTCGGCCGACGAGGCGCCGAGGCGGGTGACGGTCTCGTCGGCCTCCCGGGTGGCCTGGACGCCGCCGCGCGCGATGTCGCTGGCGCGGGAGGCACTGCGCGAGATCTCGGCGATGGAGGCGTTCATCTCCTCGGCCGAGGCCGCCAGCGTCGAGACGATGGCGGACACCTCCTCGGCGCTGGCGCTGACCACCCCGGCCTGCGCGCTGGTCTCCTCCGCGCCCCCGGCGAGCTGGGTGCTGACCGTGCTCAGCTCGTCGGCCGCGTCGGACACCTGGCGCGCCCCGGCCGCGACGGCGGTGACCAGCTCCTGCATCCGGTCGGCGAAGCGGTTGAAGCCGCCCGCCGCCTCGGCGATCTCGTCACGGCCGTCGTCCTGGATCCGCTGGGTCAGGTCGCCGTCGCCGTCCGCGATCTCGGCGAGCCGGTGGTTGAGGGTGCCCAGCGGACGGATGATCGACCGGATCAGCACGAACGCGAGCGCGGCGCCGAGCAGGACGGTGAGCGCGCCGGACGAGACCATGACCACCGAGGAGCGGTCCGCGGCGGCGGAGGCGTCGGTCATCGCGGCAGCGGACCGGGCGTCGATCGAGGAGGTGAGCGAGTCCACGCTCGCGGCGATCTGGTTGAAGATCTTGATCTCGTCGACGGCCACCAGCTGGTTGGCCCGGGCGACCTGCGTCGCGGCCCCGCTGCGGTACGCCTCGACGATCGTGCCGTCCAGCGTGGAGAACTCGTCGAAGTGCTGCGTGATCCGGTCGATCAGCTCCGACTCCGCGGCGGTGATGCGCGCGCCGCGCAGCGCCTGCAGCTCCTGACGGAACGCGGCGGCCGAGGCGAGGAACGCGGCCCGGGCCTCGGCGGTGTCGGCGGCGGCACCCTCGACGCCCCGGACGATGTCGAACGCGTACGCGGTCTGCCAGCCGTTGAAGTCGGCCGAACGGAACTTGACCTGCTTGGCGAGCTGGTTGGCCGTCGAGTAGTCGGCGAGCGTGGCGGTGGCGCGCGACTGGTCGGCGATGGCCGACAGGCCGATGGCCACCACCGCGCTCAGCAGTGCCAGCAGCACCACCATCGCGCCGACCAGCCGGCTACTGATCCGTACGCTACGCAGCCCGACCCTCATGTGTCCCTCGCCCCGTTCGTTCTCCCCAGATCATGATCGGTCGCCGCGCCCCTTTCCTGAGGAGTCGCCAGGAGTCAAGTCTCCGCGGCGCCCGCGGGGCGGCGTGGGGCCGGCCGCGGCTGTACCGTGCCCGCTGTGGATCACCAGCCCCCGCCCGGCCCGCGGTACCCGGCCTACACCCCGCCACCTCCGCCGGGGCCGGCCTGGAACGGCAAGACCAACGGCTTCTCCATCGCCAGCCTGGCCCTGGCCCTGCTGGGCTGCGCGGGACTGCCCAGCGTCATCTTCGGCGTCATCGGCCTGCGGCAGAGCAAGCGCAACGGCGACCGGCGCGGCCGCTTCTACGCGATCGCGGCGCTGGTCATCTGCGGCTGCTGGGTGCTCGCCATCGGGGTCGTGGTCGGGGTGGCCGTGGCCCGCGACGCCGCCGACGGCCCGGACCGCGACGCGACCGGGGCGATCAACGGTGCACGCTCGATCAAGGTGACCGACCTGCGGGCGGGCGACTGTCTCCAGGACGTCCGCTCGCAGACCGGCAGCCATGTGGACGTGGTGCCCTGTGCGACCTCGCACTACAGCGAGGTCTTCGCCGTGTTCCCGCTGCCGCCGGGGGAGTGGCCGGGCGACGCGCGGGTCAAGGGCACTGCCCAGGCCGGTTGCGACGACCGCTTCGCCGCGTACGCCGGGGTGGAGCTGGACGAGGACTCGTGGACGGTGCTCGCCGTGCCGCCGGAGGAGCTGGGCTGGCCGTCGGAGCGTGACGCCCTGTGCGTCGCCCACCACCTGCGGGTGCCGAAGACCGGATCGCTACGCCGCTGATCCCGCCGCGGGTGCGACGGGATCAGCGGGCCGGTGCGGGTCTTGTCAGCTGGCCAGGGCCGGGCGGCGCAGCAGCCGGGTCCGCACCGGCGGCAGCCAGCGCACCAGCGCGGCGGTCCGCTCGTGGGAGCCGTAGGCGAGCAGCGTCAGGAAGATGCCGTAGACCGGCAGGTGGCCGAGCAGTTCGGTGCTGCCGAAGAGCAGCAGCGTCGCGTTGAACGGGATGCCGGCGACCAGCACGGCGACCTGGGGCAGTGCCCCGGAGATCACCAGCAGGCCGAACAGCAGCTCGGTGGCCCCGGCCACGGCGACGAAGGTGTCCGGGCTCAGGTGGATGCCGACCAGCGCGAAGACGTCGAGCTGCGGGAAGAGGTGCAGGGTCTCGCGGGCCAGCGCCGGGTTGGCGAGCTTCTCCGCGAAGGCGAGCGTGATCAGGGCGCCACCGGCACCCAGCCGCAGGCCGAGCAGCGCCCGGCGCAGGGTCACGGCGTCCGGCTCCACCCGGCCGAAGGTGTCGTCCGAGGGCGGCACGAAGGCCAGGAACACCGCGACGCCGAGCAGGTCCATGGCCGAGAGCAACCCGACCGGCCCGGTGAGCAGCAGTGCCAGCGGCCCGATCACGGCGAGACCCAGGGCCGCGGGGCGCAGCCGGATGCCGGTGATGAACCAGATGCCCAGCGCGCCCTCGGCCAGCAGCAGCGCGGATCCGCCGGCGAGGTCCTCGACCTTGAGATCGTGGGTGAGGAAGTGGCCGGTGACCGCAGCGGCCAGCAGGGAGACGCCGAGGTGGATGGCGAGCAGCCGGGGCACGTACGGCACGATCCGGCCGATGAACCGCAGCGGCCGCAGCTCCGGCGTGGGTAGGTACCGCAGGGCGACGTACCGCCACACGATGGTGACCAGGACGACGGCGAGGATCAGGCCGAAGGCGACCGGGCGCAGGGCGAAGGCCCAGTCGGTGGGGTAGGAGCCGGGCTCGTCGACGAACCACTTCTCGTGCGCCGACGCCGGGGAGGGCGACGCCAGCAGCGCCGCGGCGGCGGTGCCGGCAACTGCCGCACCGCGTCCCAGAGTGACCTTCATCGTTCCCGCTCCCTCTCACCCGGCGCCGCTCGGCTGCGGCGCCTGTCCCGCTGTACGTCGTCCTTTCTACGGGCGGACTGAGCTCTGTGGGGTGGTTGCGGGCCGGCTCAGGACCAAAGTCCCGGGTATTCGGGACCTCCGCGGCCCGGCCCGGGTGCGGTTCGGTTTCAGGGCGCGGCGCGGCCCAGGGTGCTCTGCCGGGGGATCAGCCGGTGCTCGGCCAGCAGCTCCACCCCGGGCACCGGCCCGGGGCTGCCGATCCGCATGATCAGCCGCTCCACCGCCAGCTGCGCGATGGCGGTCTTGTCCGGCGAGATGGTGCTGATCGTGGGGTGGCTGTAACGCCCGTCCTCGATGTCGTCGTAGCCGATGATCGCGATGTCCTCGGGGATGCGCAGCCCGCGCTCGACGATGGTGTGGATCGCGCCCGAGGCGACCAGGTCGCTGTAGCAGAACACCGCGTCCGGTGGATCCTCCCGGTCGAGCAGTGCGGCCATCGCGGTCACGCCGTCGATCCGGTTGAACCGGGCGGTGCTGATGATCAGCGACTCGTCGACCGGCAGCCCGGCCGCGGCGTGGGCCGCGCGGAAGCCGCGGGTGCGCAACTGGGCCGCCTCGCCGGTCGCGTACGGCTGGTCGCCGATCGCCGCGATCCGGCGGCGGCCCAGCGAGATCAGGTGGGTGACCGCGTCGGTGGAGGCGGCGATGTCGTCGATCCCGACGTGGTCGAAGGTGCCGTCGGAGACCCGCTCGCCCAGTACGACCAGGGGCAGGGCGAGATCACGCACGGTGAGATCCTGCTGGGACAGGCCCAGCGGGCTGATGATCATGCCGTCGAACAGGAAGCCCCGGGAGCCCCGGCCGATCAGCTCGCCCTCGTGCTGCCGGTCGCCGTCGGTCTGGTCGATCAGGACGTTGTAGCCGCCCTTGCGGGCGGCCGGGATGATCGCCTGCAGCAGCTCGGCGAAGTACGGCGTGTCCAGGTACGGCACGACGACGGCGATCTGCCCCGACCGCCCGTTGGCCAGGTTGCGGGCGAGCACGTTGGGCCGGTAGCCCAGCTCGGCGATGGCCCGTTCGACCTTCTCCCGGGTCGCCGGCGCCACCTGGGCGTAGCCGTTCACCACGTTGGAGACCGTACGGGGGGACACCCCGGCGAGCTCGGCAACGTCACGCAGCGTGATGTCCCGCATGAGGCCCTCCTTGCTGAAGCGGGCCGACGTGGGCCCGAGGTGACGATCGTATTTCCGAGAGGTTGCCTCTTGCCAGAGCCGAGCGGCCGGTGCATAGTCCTTTGCAGCGCTGCAATCGTAACTTACAACACACTTCACCGGGGATGGGCGCCACGGTCGTCCGGGCTCTCTCCCGCGGTTCCGCTCCCGCCTGCTGACTACGCAGAGCGAGCAGCGGCGATCCACCATGCGTAAATCCAGCCAGGAGGCCACCCCATGAGATCCCGGAAGATGCCGACTATGAAACGTCCCATCATTGCTATGTCCGTGCTGGCCCTCGTGCTCGGGGCGGGCGCCTGCTCGGGTGGCGATGACGGTGGCGGCACCGCGGCCAAGCCGACCAACTGCACCAACAAGATCGTTCACCCCGAGGCCAAGGCCGTGTCGGTCTGGGCCTGGTACCCGAACATGGCCAAGGTCGTCGACAACTTCAACAACGCCCACACCGACGTGCAGGTCTGCTGGACCAACGCGGGTCAGGGTGCGCCGCAGTACGCCAAGTTCCAGACGGCGATCTCGGCCAAGAAGGGTGCGCCCGACGTGATCATGCTGGAGGCCGACCAGCTCGTCGGCTTCGAGATCCAGGACGCCCTGGTCGACCTGGCCCCGTACGGTGCCAACGACGTGAAGGCCAAGTTCAGCGCGGGTGCCTGGAAGGACGTGTCGCAGGGCGACGCGGTCTACGCCATCCCGGTCGACGGCGGCCCGATGGCGATGATCTACCGCACCGACGTGTTCACCAAGTACGGCATCAAGACCCCGCCGAAGACCTGGGCCGAGTACGCCGAGGCCGCCGCCAAGGTCAAGGCCGCGGGCGGGCCGAACTTCGGCGACTTCGGCAGCAACGTGCCGGCCGTGGCCACCGCGCTGATGATCCAGAAGGGCGCCAACCCGTTCACCTACGACCTGGCCAACAAGCAGAACATCACCATCAAGCTCGACGACCAGGCCACCAAGGACGTGCTGAACTACTGGGGTGACCTGGCCACCAGGAAGCTCATCGGCACCGAGGACCAGTTCACCACCGACTACATCGCCGGCGTCGTCAACGGCAAGTACGCGACGTACGTCTCCGCCGCCTGGGCGCCCGGCTACCTGACCGGGGCCGGCGTCGGCAGCGGCAAGGAGAAGGGCAAGTTCGCCGTGGCGCCGCTGCCGCAGTGGGACGCCGGCGCGCCGGTCTCGGTCAACTGGGGTGGATCGACCTTCGCGGTGACCTCGCAGGCGTCCGACAAGAAGGCCGCGGCCGAGGTGGCGAAGGGTCTCTACGCCGACGAGGCGTCCCTGACCGACGGCTGGAAGACGCAGACCATCTTCCCGCTCAACCAGGACGTGCTGAAGTCCGAGGCGTTCGTCAACAACAAGGTGGAGTTCTTCAACGGGCAGACGGCGAACAAGGACATCTACATCCCGGCCGCGAACGCGTACCAGGGTGCGACGTACAGCCCGTTCACCGTGTACTACTACGCCCAGCTCCAGGCCCAGATCGTGAAGCTCAACAGCGGTAAGATCACCGGTGACCAGGCCGCCACCGAGCTGCAGGACATCATGGTCAAGTACGCCAAGAGCCAGGGCTTCACCGTCCAGTGACCGCCGGCCGGACGGCCGCCCGGTCCACCGTGCGGCGGCCGTCCGTCCCCTTCCACGCTGCGACGACGCCGCAGAGGAGACGTGAACCCCATGGCCGTCATCAGATCGACACCGCCCGCGGCGCTGCGTGACAGCACCGGCGTACCCCGGGCCACCGCGCCGCCCCGGCGCCGCAGCCCGGCCCGCCGCGGCGCCGTCGGCTGGCTCTTCATCCTCCCGTTCCTGGTGGTGTTCGCGGTCTTCCTCGTCGCGCCACTGCTGTACGCGGGCTACCTCAGCCTCTACACCAAGGGGCTCGCGACCGGCACGACCTTCGCCGGGATCGACAACTACACCCGGGCCTTCACCGACCCGTCGTTCCTCAAGGGACTATGGCTGGTGCTGCGGTTCAGCCTGGTGGTGATCCCGCTGCAGATGATCGTCGCGCTGGTCGCGGCGCTGGTGCTGGACGAGGTCACCGGCCGGCTGGCCCGCTTCTCCCGGCTGATGATCTTCCTGCCGTACGCGGTCCCGGCCGTGCTCGGCGCGCTGATGTGGGGCTTCCTCTACAGCCCCAGCTTCGGGCCGCTGGAACAGATCTCCTCGCTGTTCAACGTCCAGGCGCCGTTCCTGCTCAGCCAGGGCAACATCTTCTACGGCCTGCTCAACGTGGTCACCTGGCAGTGGTCCGGCTACTACATGGTGATCATCTACGCCGCGCTGAAGAGCATCGACTCGTCGATCTACGAGGCCGCCCGGATCGACGGGGCGAGCTCGCGGCAGATCGCGCTGCGCATCAAGGTGCCCATGGTGTCGTCCGCGTTCGTGCTGATCCTGGTCTTCTCGCTGATCGGCACGCTGCAGTTCTTCGCCGAGCCGCAGATCCTCGGGCCGATCGCCAACGGCTCGGTGACGCCCGACTACACGCCCAACATCTACGCGTTCAACCTGGCGTTCGCCTACGCGCAGTTCAACTACGCCTCGGCGATCTCGTTCGCGCTGGGCTTCGTGGTCTTCCTGGCCGTCGCCATCTTCATGGTCGCCACCCGCAAGCGAGGGAGCATCTTCACGTGAGCAACCGCCACATCGGGGCGAAGCTGTTCCTGCTCGCCCTGGTCTGCTACTTCCTGGTCCCGGTCTGGTGGCTGCTCGTGGCCAGCACGAAGAACGCCGAGGGCCTGTTCTCCGGTTCGGGTGCCCTGTGGTTCAACGGCTTCCACCTCGTCGACAACCTGCGGGACCTGTTCACCTTCAACAACGGCGAGTATTTGCGCTGGCTGGGCAACTCCGTGCTCTACGCGCTGACCGGCGGGATCGGCTCGACGGTCATCTCGGTGCTGGCCGGCTACGGCTTCGCGAAGTACCGGTTCCGCGGGCGCAACCTCACCTTCGCCCTGGTGCTGGGCGCGGTGATGGTGCCGCTGACCGCCCTGGTCATCCCCACGTTCGTGATGATGAGCAACGCCGGGCTGACCGACACGGTCTGGGCGGTCATCCTGCCGTCGCTGCTCAGCCCGTTCGGCGTGTACCTGATGCGGGTCTACACCTCGGCGTCGGTGCCCGACGAACTGCTCGACGCGGCGCGCATCGACGGCGCCGGCGAACTGCGTACGTTCCTGCGGGTGGCGCTGCCGCTGATGCGCCCGGCCGTGATCACCGTGCTGCTGCTCTCGGTCGTCGCGACCTGGAACAACTACTTCCTGCCGCTGACCATGCTGTCCGACTCGAAGCTCTACCCGCTCACCGTGGGCATCGGCCTGTGGTCGCAGCTGGCCAGCTCCAACAACGGCGGCGGCCAGTCGCTGTGGAGCCTGATCATCACCGGCTCGCTGGTGTCCATCGTCCCGCTCGTCTTCGCCTTCCTCACCCTGCAGAAGTACTGGCAGGGCGGGCTCGCCGTCGGCAGCCTCAAGTGACATCCCCCTCGACCCCCGGGAGACCCGTGCTTTCCGCCAGCTTCACCCTCGATCCCGCCTTCACCGTCGCACCGGTCTCCCGCCGCACCTTCGGGTCCTTCGTGGAGCACATGGGCCGCTGCGTCTACACCGGGATCTACGAGCCGTCGCACCCCACCGCGGACGCCGACGGCTTCCGCCAGGACGTGCTCGCGCTGACCCGCGAGCTGGGCGTCTCGGTCGTGCGCTACCCCGGCGGCAACTTCGTCTCCGGCTACCGCTGGGAGGACGGCATCGGCCCGGTGGCCGACCGGCCGGTGCGCCGTGACCTGGCCTGGCACAGCCTGGAGACCAACGAGATCGGCATCGACGAATTCATGCGCTGGGCGCGCAAGGCCGGGGTGGAGGTGATGTACGCGGTCAACCTCGGCACCCGCGGCGTCCAGGAGGCCCTGGACGTGCAGGAGTACCTGAACCAGCCCGACCGCACCCACCTGGCCCGGCTGCGACAGGCCAACGGCACGACCGAACCGTACGGCATCACCATGTTCTGCCTCGGCAACGAGCTCGACGGACCGTGGCAGACCGGGCACAAGACCGCCCACGAGTACGGCCGCCTCGCGATGGAGACGGCCCGGGCGATGCGCAGTGCCGAGCCGGGACTGGAGCTGGTGGCCTGCGGCAGCTCGTCGTCCTCGATGCCGACGTTCGCCGCGTGGGAGGCCGAGGTGCTCGAACTGACCTACGACGCCGTGGACTACATCTCCGCGCACGCCTACTACGAGCCGATCGACGGCGACCTGGGCAGCTTCCTGGCCTCGGCGGTCGACATGGACCACTTCGTCACCAGCGTCGCGGCCACCGCCGACAGCGTCGGGGCCAAGCTCAAGAGCCGCAAGAAGCTCAAGATCTCCTTCGACGAGTGGAACGTCTGGTACCAGAGCGCCTTCCAGGCGACCCAGGAGACCGAATGGCAGGTGGCGCCACGGGTCATCGAAGACGCGTACACCGTCGCCGACGCCGTGGTGGTCGGCAACCTGCTGATCTCCCTGCTGCGCCACAGCGACCGGGTCACCGCCGCCTGCCAGGCCCAGCTGGTCAACGTCATCGCGCCGATCCGGACCGAGCCCGGCGGCCCGGCCTGGCGGCAGACGATCTTCCACCCGTTCGCGCTGACCTCGCGGCTGGCCCGCGGCGAGGTCCTGCGCGTGGAGCCGCAGTCGCCGACCTACGACACCGCCCGCTTCGGTTTGGTGCCACTGCTGGACGCGGTCGCCACCCACGACGCCGAGACCGGTGACGTGACCGTCTTCGTGGTGAACCGGCACCTCACCGACAGCCTCGACCTGGCCGTCCCGCTGTCCGGCTTCCGGGCCGGCCTGCGGGTGACCGAGTCGTGGACCCTCGCGGACGAGGACCTCTACGCGATGAACACGGCCGACGACCCGGAGCGCGTGGTGCCCGGCCCGGCCAAGGACGCGGACATCACCGACGGCGTGCTGCGGGCCAGCCTGCCGCCGGTGTCATGGACCGCGATCCGGCTCACCACCGGCTGACCAGCGCCGATCAGCCGCCACGGCGCCGCCGTCCCACCGGGTATGCCGGACGGCGCCGCCGCGGCGGGCAGACCGGGCGCCTGATCGGCGGGTGGCTGTGTCGCGCCGGAAGACTGCGATCCCCGTGGCGATCAGGACGGGCGGGTCCGGACCCGGGAGATGAGGCCGGTGGTGGACACCCCCGGGGTGTAGCGGACCAGCCTCAGCCGGCCGGCCGCGGCCACCGGTCCGTAGACCTCGGCGACCGCCTCGGGGGTGATGTCGTCGCCGTGCACGACCAGCGCGATGTCGTGCTCGTCGAGGAAGTCCAGGGTCACCCGGTACGGCGCCGCGGGCAGGACCTCGTCGGCGTACCGGCACGCCGCGATCACGGCGACGCGTTCGGCCAGGGTCATGATCGGCCGGCGTTTGTAGGACGCCACGGTCTCGTCGGACAGCACGCCGACGATCAGGTGGTCGCCGTGCTGCCGGGCCGCCTGCAGCAGGGCCACGTGGCCGGGATGGAAGAGGTCACCCACCATGTCGACGTAGACGCGCGCCGCCGCGGTCATCGGTCCTGGTGGATCGCCTGCTGCGGGCGGCGCGACGGTGGCCGGCCGGGCGGGCCGCCGGCCAGGGCCGCCCAGGTGATGGTGTCCTGGCCGGGTGGCAGGCAGCACGCGTCGGTCGCCGCGTCCCGGCCGCGCCGCGCGGCTCCGGCGACCGGCGGCAACTGCTCCTCGTGGGTCCGCCGCGGCGATGATCCGTCCAGCAGGACGGCCCGCGCGGCGCGGAGGGCGCGGGACAGCGGAACCTGAGCCGGCCGGGCGTCGATGCCCTCGCTCTGCGCCACGATCGGCACCGGGGCAGTTCCGGACCGGCCGGAAAGCTCGGCGATGAGGGGGAACAGCCGGGGCTCGGACACGGCCTGCGCCGACAGACTCATCAGCAGCGGGGCCGGGCGCCGGGCGATCCGGGCGGTCAGGCCGGCCCGCAACGCCCGGACGGACCCGGTGTCGGGAGCTCCCTCGACGGTGACGGCGGTGGTCGTCGCGCCGGTGTCGAAACTGCAGGTCAAAGGCATCCGGTGTGATTCCTCCGCGGGCTGGGAGCGGTTGTTGCCGCGGGCATACCCGTTGATCGGTACGCCATGCGGGGCCGGTCGTCACTGTTCCCAGATGGCCGTCGCGGACAGCGGCTCGGCCTCCTCGAAGACCAGCAGGGTGCGGGTGTTCACGATGCCCGGCATGCTCTGGATCACGTCCAGCACCAGCCGGCCCAGGGCGGCATTGTCCCGCGCCCGGACCAGCAGGATCGCGTCGAACTCGCCGCCGACCAGGGCGATGTGCACGACGCCGGGCAACGCGCGCAGCTGCTCGCCCACGTCGCGCCATTCCGCCTGGTGCAGGTTGACCGTGACGTAGGCGGAGGTGCCCAGGCCCGCCGCGACGGGGTCGATGTCGGCCCGGAAGCCCTTGATCACGTTGGCGGTGCGGAGCCGTTCCACCCGGGCGTAGGCGTTGGCCCGGGAGATGTGCAGGTGCTCGGCGAGGGTACGCATCGACATCCGTCCGTCGCGGGTCAGCTCGGCCAGGATCTGCCGGTCGATGTCGTCGAGGGCGCTGGCCACTTGTCTCGTCCTCCTCCGCTCCGGGCGCCGTTGCCCGGACGTTTGGCCGCCGGCGAGCGGCCCGACCCGTACATCTTCTCGGTTTTTCCCGGGATGTGGAAACCGATTGGTCGGAGAACGACCATGTCTGCATGACAGGTGACCCGCACCACCTTCTGCCGTCGGCCGAGCCGGTCATGCTCATCGACCCGCACGGGAACGCCGTCGACGCCTCCGGGTACGCCGCCCCGGACGGCCCGGCGCTCCTCCGGGCCTTCGCGGCCCTGGTCACCGCGCGCCGGCTCAACGACCAGGCGTACGCGCTGGTCCGCCAGGGCCGGCTCGCCGTCTATCCCTCGTCGCACGGCCAGGAGGCGTGCCAGGTCGCCGCCGCCCAGGTGCTGGCCGACGGCGACTGGCTGTTCCCGACGTACCGCGACACGATCGCCGCGGTGGGCCGGGGTGTGGACCCGGTCGAGGCGCTGTCGCTGCTCAAGGGCGACTGGCACTGCGGCTACGACCCGTACGAGCACAACGTCGCGCCGCACGCGACGCCGCTGGCCACCCAGCTGCCGCACGCGGTGGGCGTCGCGCACGCCGCCCGACTGCGCGGTGAGCCCACCGTCGTCCTGGCGCTCTGCGGCGACGGCGGCACCAGCGAGGGCGACTTCCACGAGGCGCTCAACTTCGCCGCCGTGCTGCGCGCCCCGGTCGTCTTCTTCGTGCAGAACAACGAGTACGCCATCAGCGTCCCGCTGGCCCGGCAGACCGCCGCCCCGTCCCTGGCCCACAAGGGCATCGGCTACGGCGTGCCCGGTGAACGCGTCGACGGCAACGATGCGGCTGCGCTGCTGACCGTGCTGGGCGCCGCCGTGGAGCGCGCCCGGGCCGGCGGCGGACCGCAGCTCATCGAGGCGCACACGTACCGGATGCAGGCCCACACCAACGCCGACGACGCCACCCGCTACCGCCGGGACGACGAGGTCGCGGCCTGGGTCGAGCGCGACCCGATCACCCGGCTCGAGGCCCACCTGCGCGAGCGCGGCCTGCTGGACGACGCGCAGCTCGCGGACATCACCGCGCAGGCCGAGCACGTGGCCACCCATCTGCGCGACGGCCTCAACCGCGACGTCGAGCCGGACCCGGCGATGCTCTTCGACCACGTGTACGCGAGTCCCACCCCGCAGCTCACCGAGCAGGCCGCGCTGGTCGCCGACGAGCTGGACCGCGAAGGAGCGCTGCGATGACCGTCACGGCCACCGACCACGTCAAGCTGACGATGGCGCAGGCGCTCAACCGGGCCCTGCGCGACGCGATGGCCGCGGACCCGGCGGTGGTGGTCTTCGGCGAGGACGTCGGGGCGCTCGGCGGCGTCTTCCGGATCACCGACGGCCTGACCGCCGAGTTCGGCGAGGACCGGTGCTTCGACACCCCGCTGGCCGAGTCCGGCATCGTCGGCGTGGCGGTCGGCATGGCGATGAACGGCATGCGCCCGGTGGTGGAGATGCAGTTCGACGCCTTCGCCTACCCGGCGTTCGAGCAGATCGTCAGCCACGTGGCGAAGATGCGGAACCGCACCCGCGGCCGGGTCACGCTGCCGATGGTGATCCGGGTGCCGTACGCGGGCGGGATCGGCGGGGTCGAGCACCACTGCGACTCCTCCGAGGCGTACTACGCGCACACCCCCGGCCTGCACGTGGTGGCCCCGGCGACGCCGGCGGACGCGTACGGGCTGCTGCGCGAGGCGATCGCCTCGGACGACCCGGTGATCTTCCTGGAGCCCAAGAAGCTCTACTGGAGCAAAGAGGAGGTCGAGCTCGGCGCCGAGGTGCCCGGCATCGGCACGGCCGTGGTACGCCGCGCAGGCACCGACGCCACGCTGATCGCCTACGGCCCCTCCGTACCGGTCGCCCTCGAAGCCGCCGAGGTGGCCGCGGGCGAGGGTCGCAGCCTGCAGGTCGTCGACCTGCGCTCGATCGTGCCGTTCGACGACGAGACGGTGTGCGCCGCCGTGCGCAGCACCGGCCGGGCCGTCGTGGTCGCGGAGGCGGCCGGTTTCGCCAGCGTCTCCTCGGAGATCGTCGCCCGGGTCACCGAGCGCTGCTTCCACGCGCTGGCCGCCCCGATCCGCCGGGTGACCGGCTTCGACATCCCGTACCCGCCGCCGAAGCTCGAGCATTTCCAGCTGCCCGGCGTGGACCGCGTCCTGGACGCCGTGGACGACCTGCAGTGGGAGGACTCGTGACGACGCAGACCTTTCTGCTGCCCGACCTCGGCGAGGGACTGACCGAGGCGGAGGTGGTGCGCTGGCTGGTCGAGGAGGGCGACACCGTCGAGGTCGACCAGCCGGTGGTCGAGGTGGAGACCGCGAAGTCGCTGGTCGAGGTGCCGACGCCGTACGCGGGCCGGATCGCGACCCGGCACGCCGCCGAGGGCGTCACGCTGGAGGTCGGCAAGCCGCTGCTCACGGTCGCCGCGCTCGTCTCCGCGGCCGAGACCTACCGCGAGGAGGAACGGGCCGGATCCGGCAACGTCCTCATCGGGTACGGCACCTCCGGCACGACGGCCACCTCCCGGCGCCGCCGTCCGCGGGCCCGGCAGGCTGCTCCGGCCGTGACGGCGCACCGGGTGCCGCTGGTGGTGTCGCCGCTGGTGCGGCGGCTGGCCCGGGAGGCCGGGCTGGACCTGTCGACGGTCGAGGCGACCGGTCCCGGCGGCGTGATCGTCCGGGCCGATGTCGAACGCGCCCTGGCCGGGCACGCCACCACAGTGGCCCGGCCGGCTGCTGTCCCGGCCGCCCCTGAGCCGGCCGTGCCGGCTGTGCCGGGGGAGCGCCGCGTTCCGCTGTCCGGATTCCGCAAGGCGGTGTCGGCGGCGCTGACCCGCAGCCGGGCCGAGATCCCCGAGGCCACCGTCTGGGTCGACGTCGACGCCACCGGGCTCTGGGAGCTGCGGCAGAGCACCCCCGGCCCGGGCCTGCTCGCCTACCTCGCCCGTTTCGTCGTCGCCGGGTTGCGGCAGTACCCGATGCTCAACGCCCGGGTGGACACCGAGCGGCAGGAGATCGTCGAGTTCGACCGGATCAACCTCGGCATCGCCGTGCAGGGCGAGCGGGGCCTGGTCGTGCCCGCGGTCGTCGGCGCCGAGACGATGACCACCGCGCGGCTCGACGAGGAGATCCGGCGGGTCACCGCGAGCGCCCGGGAGGGCCGCGTGACGGCCCAGGAGGCGGGGACCTTCACGCTCAACAACTACGGCAGCTTCCGGGTGGACGGCAGCGCCGCGATCATCAACCACCCGCAGGTCGCCATCCTGGGCTTCGGCCGGATCCTCGACCGGCCCTGGGTCGTCGACGGGGAGCTGTGCGTCCGCAAGATCACCCAGATGAGCTTCGTCTTCGACCACCGGGTCTGCGACGGCGGGACGGCGGCCGGCTTCATGCGCAGTGTGGCCGACGCGATCGAGGATCCGGCCTCCGCGATCGCCCGGCTCTGACCAGCGGCTGAGCACCCGGCTTCGGTCCCGCCTCGGACACCGGCCGGCGAACGTGCCGCTGCGCCGCGCTTCGTCATCTCCGCCGGTTCGTGCAACCTTCCACCTGTCCGGTCTCGTGATTGTCCCGACCGAACGGATAGGGGTGGGCATGAGCGATCGCGACACGGCGTTCGCCGAGTACTTCGCGGCCCGATCGGGGGCTATGCGGGGGACGGCGTTCCTGCTGTGCGGGGACTGGCACCGGGCCGAGGATCTGGTCCAGACCGCGTTCACCAAGCTGTACACGCACTGGCACCGGGTGGCCCGGCATGAGGCGCTGGACCCGTACGTCCGGCAGGTGCTGATCCGCACCTTCATCGACGACGGCCGCCGGGGCTGGTGGCGGCGGGAGCGGCCGCGGGAGACGCCGATCGAGCAGGCGGCCGTGCAGTCCTCGGCCGATGACCGGCTGATGCTGTTGCAGGCCCTGGCCGGGGTGCCGCCCCGGCAGCGGGCCGTGCTGGTCCTGCGCTACTGGGAGGACATGTCGGTCGACGAGACCGCGGCGGTCCTCGGCTGCTCGGCCGGCACGGTCAAGAGCCAGGCGGCCCGTGGGCTGGACGCCCTCCGGGTGCTGATGTCCCACCCCGTCACCGCCGAATGAGAAGAGGCACTGTGGACGAGAACGACCTGCGCGAAGCCATGCGCGCCAGCATGACCCTGACCCCGCCGCCCCCGATGGAGTCGGCGGCCGCCCTGACCGCCGGCCGCCGGGCCGCCCGCCGGCGCGCGACGCTCGCCGGTGCCGGGGCGACCGCGGCGCTGATCGCGGTGACCGCCGTGGCCGTGCCCTCCGGCCTGCGGCTCGCCTCGGACGGTGACGCCGCGCCCTGGGCCGGCGCCGGGGTGCCGTCGGGCCTGCCGACCCCCTCCGCGGATGGCGAGTACACCAAGCCGGCCTGGCCGCTGGACGGGAACGGCGAGCCGCAGGAGGACGCCACCGCTCGGTCGGGGGAACGCTACGAGCAGGGCAAGAAGCTGCTCGATGAGCTGCTGGCCGTCGTTCCGGACGGCTGGAGCGCGCCGACCGGCGAGTCGGCCGACGGCATCCCGCTGCGCTACCACCAGGCTCAGGTCGAAGGCGACAACACCGGCTCGACCTGGGGCTACCTGGCCCAGGCGGCGATCGCCAAGGGCGGCCGGGCCGGGCGGCTGCTGGCCGAGGTGCACACCACGAACAACGGCCTGCCCCGGGAGCCGTGCGCCCTGGCCCGGCAGTTCTCCGGGCTGGGGGGTGACTGCGACGTGGTCGACGTCGGCCGGGCCAAGGTGGGCGTGTCCCGGGTTCCCAGCGGGACCGGCGGGGTGGAGCAGTGGGCGGCCTACCGGCACCCGGACGGCATCGTGGTCTACGTGGCACAGAGCCGCACGGCCACGAACGGCGAGAACGCCCAGCCGCCACTGAAGAACCTGCCGCTGACCGCGTCGCAACTGGCCGCCCTGGCCACCGACGACCGGTTCCACCTCAACTGACCGGCCGGGCGGACCTCACGTGCCGCAGAAGGTCTGGTAGGCGCCGAAGTCCTGGGGCGCGGCCTCGGCGTACCGCTCGAGACCGGGGCGCTCGTCGTAGGGGGCGCTGACGGCCCCCACCAGTCGCTCCAGCGGTTCCAGGTCGCCGTCCGTCGCGGCGGCCAGGGCCTCCTCGACGAGGTGGTTGCGCGGGATGTAGACGGGGTTGACCCGCTGCATCGCGCCGGCGTCCGGCTCCAAAGCACGCCAGCGCGCCACCCAGGCGTCGATCCCGGCCAGGTCGATGAACAGCCGGCGGGTGGGCTCGGCGTCACCGTGGGCGGCGCCGCCGAGGGTACGGAAGAACGACGTGAAGTCGACGTGGTCCGCGTGCAGCAGAGCGAGCAGGTCCTCCACCAGCGGCGACACCACCGTGGCATCGACCTCGTCGGGCAGCCCCAGTTTGGCGCGCATGCCGGCCGACCAGGCGGCGTTGTACGCGGGCCGGAAGCCACCGAGGGACTCCACCGCGACGGCGACCGCCTGCTCCTGGTCGTCGTGCAGGAGCGGGAGCAGGGCCTCGGCGAGCCGGGCCAGGTTCCACTCCGCGATGGCGGGCTGGTTGCCGTACGCGTAGCGCCCGGCGTGGTCGATCGAGCTGTACACCGTCGCCGGGTCGAAGGCCTCGATGAACGCGCAGGGTCCGTAGTCGATGGTCTCGCCCGAGATCGTCATGTTGTCGGTGTTCATGACGCCGTGCACGAAGCCGGCGAGCATCCACTGCGCCACCAGCGCCGCCTGGGCCGCGACGACCGCCTCGAACAGCGCGCGGTACGGCTGCTCGGCCCCGGCGGCGTGCGGGTGGTGGCGGGCGATCGCGTGGTCGGCCAGGCGGCGCAGCAGCTCGGCGTCGCCGGCGGCCCGCGCGTACTGGAAGCTGCCCACGCGCAGGTGGCTGGCGGCGATCCGGGCGAGCACGGCTCCCGGCAGGGCGGTCTCGCGGTAGACCGTGCGCCCGGTCGCCACCACGGCCAGGGCCCGGGTCGTCGGGATGCCCAGGGCGTGCATGGCGCGGCTGACGACGTACTCGCGCAGCATCGGGCCGACCGCGGCCAGGCCGTCGCCGCCGCGGGCGAACGGCGTGCGCCCGGAGCCCTTGAGGTGCAGGTCGCGGACGGTGCCGCCGGCGTCCACCAGCTCGCCGAGCAGCAGCGCGCGCCCGTCGCCGAGCCGCGGGGAGTAGCCGCCGAACTGGTGCCCGGCGTAGGCCTGGGCGACCGGGGTGGCGCCGTCCGGGACGGCGGTGCCGGTCAGCAGGCCGACACCCTCGGGGCTGCGCAGCTGGTCGGGGTCGAGGCCCAGCTCGGCGGCGAGCGCCTCGTCGAGCACGAGCAGCCGCGGCTCCGGGGCCTCCTCGGCCTGCCAGGGGATGGCCAGCCCGGGGAGCTCGGTCGCGAAGCGGTTGTCCAGGACGACGGTCGAGGGCGGTGCGATACTCACGCCTTCGAGCGTACGTCGGGGTTACTTCTCGAAGGCGAGCTGGTTGTACGGCGACCGGTCGTACGGCGGGATCTCCCGGTACCCGGCCGCCCGGTACAGGGCGATGGCCTCGGTGAGAGCGGTGTGCGTGCCCAGCCGCAGTGTCGTCGCGCCGTGCTTGTACGCGTCAGCCTCCACCCCTTCCAGCAGCCGCCGCCCGAGCCCCAGCCCTCGCGCCCGCGCGTCGACCCACAGGTGGCGGATCTCCGAGATCCCGTCACCGAGGCGGCGCCACGCGCCACAACCCACAGGCCGGTCTTCCTCGTACGCCACCAGCAGCGCCCCGCCGTCGCCGGTCAGGTCGCGGGGGTCCACGAGCGCCGCGTCGTCGTACCCCTCCGGGAAGCGCACGGCCAGTTCCGAGGCGTACGCCCGCAGGCACTGCCGGGCGTCGGGGGAGCCGGCGTCGACCGGCCGCACCGTGACGGCGGCCAGCCGCAGCAGGCGCCGGATCTGCTGCTGGGCGTCGACGAGTTGCCGGCGCTGGGCGGCGGACAGCGGCTCCAGCAGGTCACTGATGCCGGCCCGCGAACGTGCGTCGAGATCGGCGCGTTCGCGTACCCCGGCTTCGGTCAGCTCGGCGACGCGGACCCGTCGGTCCGCCGGGTGCGCGTGGGTGCGGACCAGGCCCTGCTCCTGCAGTGAGCGCAGCAGCCGGCTGAGGTAGCCGGAGTCCAGGCCGAGCCGGGCGCGCAGCTCGCGGACGTCGGCCTGATCGCCGATCTCGTAGAGCAGGCGGGCCTCGCTCAGCGGGCGGTCCTGGCCGAGGTAACGATCGGTCAGCACGCCCAGGCGGCGGGTGTAGTAGCGGTTGAAGTCGCGGACCGTCTCGACCTGAGCGAAGGCAGCAGCGTCCATCGGCCGATGCTAGCGCGAAATATCTGACTCAGGTCAGAGATTATCGTCGGCGGATGGCCGTGCCTCCATGCGCTCCTCGTGCGTCCTCTTCTCGGCGTTGATCTGATGCGTGTGCGGCCGGTAGATGAGGTCCACCGGCCCCATCAGCTCCTGACCGACGCCCCGGCGCCGGGTCCGGGCCGCGAGCCACGCGAGCGCACCGAGGACGGCGGCCAGAACGGCGGCGGACACCAGCCACGGCACGATTTCTCCCATCCGGGCAGGTTACGCCCGGCTGCGCGGCCGGGAAAGCTCACCACGGGTACGGGCGAGGAGCTCGACCAGCGCCCCGGCCGCACCCTCGACCACGGCGGGGGACAGTCCTCGGCGCGGCCGGACGGCCAGGGCGACCGGCTCCGGGACGGGCAGGTCGTGGCGGGCCACCAGCCTTCGAGGCCCCGGCCGAGAGTGGCCATCAGCCCCACGCCGAGGCCGGCCCGCACCGCCGCCTGCATCCCGGCCAGGTGTGCGGCCTCGCAGCTCACCTCGGCCGGCACCCCGTGCGCGGCCGGCATCTCCAGCGCGCGGTTGCGGATGGCGCACGGTGCGTCGAAGGCCACCAGGGGATCGGGTCGCCGGCTGCCGGTGGCGCCCAGCCCGGGGCGGCGTACCAGGTGAGCTCCAGCTGGCCCACCGCCCGGGCGTCCGGCTCGCCGGCCGGGCCGAGCAGCAGGGCCAGGTCGATCCGGCCCTCGGCCAGGGCGGTCCGCAGCTGGGCGCCGCGGTCGATCCGGAACCGGACCCGGTGGTCCGGGAAGCCGGCGGCCAGCTCGGGCAGCTGCTGGGCGGCGGCGTGCTCGGTCGAGCCGATCGTCAGGGTGGGCGAGGCCGCCACGCCGAACTCGCGCAGCGTCTCGTCGTGCAGGGCGAGGATCCGGCGGGCCCGGGAGAGCAGGGCCTCGCCGTCCGCGGTGAACCGCGAGCCGCGGCCGTCCCGTTCGACCAGCGTGCGGTTCGGCGCCGCCTACCCCGGGGACGTACTCATCGTCCCCGGCATCAGCCTGATCATCGCCGACACCGACGAGCGGGCCCGGGAGAAGGAACGTGGGGCGCTGGCCGGCAAGGACGTGACGGTGACCGTGCCCAGCGAATTCGCCCTGTTCACCGACCGGGTGCTGCTGATCCTGCGGGAGCGCGGCGTGGCCCGCCGCGAGTACGAGGCCACCACCCTGCGCGGCAACCTCGGCCTGCCGATCCCCGAGAACGTGCACACCGCGGCCCGCCGCACCGAACCCGACCTGGTCCGGGGCCGGGGGTGACCACTGCTCCGCGGTTCCGGCTCGGCTTCCTGACCCACGCGCAGGGCCGTGGCGACGACCTCGCCACCACCTACCGCGACGCCCAGGAGCTGTTCGTCGTCGCCGACGAGCTGGGCTTCGACGTCGGCTGGGTGGCCCAGCACCACATCCCGCTCGGCGGCGGGGGACTGTCGTCACCGTGGCCGACAGGAAAAGGGAGCTGACCACCGCCGGCCTGGCTACTCTGCGCCGGGCACTGTCCAACGAGGAGCCCGGCACGTCCGGCTTCTCGATCCAGCCGCCGGCGGGCGACGTCACCGACCGCATCAGGCAGGGCGGGTGGGGTGCATGCCGGGCAGCCGGTTACTCATGGCCCCGGGGCTTCCGCTCGCTGTCCACCCCCTGGGCACTCCTCGGGCGGGGCGTAGGCTCGAATGGTGCCGTTGTGCCGTTGAACTCTTCCGTCGGCGGTCAGGGCCACGAGGCGTTTACAGGCACGGCACACGCCCCGCTGGTGCTGCGAGCGCTGAGTCATGTCGCCTCGTGGGGGCCGTTGCACGTATCCGTCTCTTCTTGATCGAGGCGTCGCGCAAGCGCGGCTGTGCTCTCAAGTGTCACTGTGATGAGGATCCGACGGCGGCGATACCGGACTGCGATCGCCGACGAGTCGCCGTCTCACGCCGAGCTTTTCCAGCAGCAGCAGCGAGACCGCCGCCGACGAGCCGATGAACGAGGCGGTTGGCCCGTCGATCCAGTCGTGCCATATCGCAAGGCCGCAGACAAGCCACACGCCAAACGCCGTGGCCACAATGCTGACCCACGCGATACGACCCGCCATCGCCTCAGTAAACCACCGCCGAGCAGCCGGCCCTGCCTCCGGCGGGAGCGCTTCGGGGGTCTGCTGTCACGGTTGCCTGCCAGGCGCTGGGGCGGTTGTTCGCGCGACGGCTGCCCTCAGGCGACTGGAGAAGGCTACGAATCCGGCTGAGTGACGATCGGCACCGGGTCGTCCGAAGGCCGAACGCGCTTTCGCCACCGGTAGTGGCGCCATGCAGCGGCCGTGACGGCCACGGCAAAGAGCAGTGCGGTGACGCCCTTCCAAGCACGCTCGAACCACGATATTTCATGGCCGAACGCCGCATCACCGACCGTCATCAGCCATATCCCCACCCATGCCCACTGCCAGCCATGTGGCCGGGAGAATGTGTCGGGCGGGTCGGAGAAGGCGCCGGAGACAGCGGCTGCGGCGCCGAGCACGATGACGAGCGGTGCTCCGAAGCGCCAGATCTCCTCCCACAGCGGCACGAGCTGATCATGGCACCTCGGTAGCTTGCATCACCAGAGTCGTAACTGCCGCTGCCCGGTCACCCACCGGCGAGTTCATCGCCGCGAGCTGGCAGGGGTGGACGGCGCCGTCGACGGTCCAGCCAACTACTGACCCTGCGTACCTGGCCAATGGTCAGGAGGAGAACGGCCGGCCAGATCAGATGCACCCAGCCGCCGCTCAACAGAGCCGCCGCACCGACGAGGATCAGACCGCTGCTCTCCACCAATACCAGTTGGCCGGGCATGCCGGTGGCGTCACGGGCCTCCGGACCAGTACGAAGCACCAGGATCGCGCCCCGCCACAGCCCGAGCCCTCCGAACACCAGGGACGTCCAACCCCCAAGCGTTACAAGCCAGTCGGGCACTCCGACTCCTTCGCAGTGTCTCTATGGCTGCACTGATCGAACGTGGATCAGACCATGGCCGTTCACGGATGACCGGCAGTGCGAGCCTGGACGCATCTGCCACCGTATCCGCATCCAGCCGCAGACAACGCACGGCTCCGGGTAGTTGTGCCGCCCAAGCAGTGAGGTTCATAGATGTGTTGCCGTCCCATACGCGCCGCCAGCACTAAGCCACCGAAGATCATCGGGAACAACTCGGGAACACCGGAGTCCGTAAAGAGCTGTCATACGATGGAAGTTGATGATGAAGGACCGCAGTCCCGGAAAATGGTCGGTGGCTGTCGGATCATGATCTAGGTCTTGGGTTTCAAGCCCCCCCCCCGGTCGACCAGGATGACGGTCGCGGCTGGGAGCCACCGGGCTGATCGGTCGCGTACGAGTGCGTACAAGATCGAACACGGCGGTCCTGGTCGGCGGCATGATCCGGACGGATCTGGACCACTGAAACACACAGGTCCAAACCTGCCGGTCTTCGCGACCGGCGCGCTCTTCTCCGTCGGCGACCCGCACCTGGCGATGGGGGGACGGCGAGGTGGCGCTGACCGCGCTGGAGGGGTCGCTGCGGGCCACGTACCGGCTGACCGTGGTCAAGAAGGGCGCAAAGGGAGCACCATCGGTCGCCTTCGGCTATCCGTTCGCCGAGACGCCGCAGGCCTGGGTGCCGATCGGGCTGTCCGACCCGGACGGTGCGCCGGGCGGGCAGGGCAACGACCTCGACGTCGCCATGCGCCGGGCGGTGGTCAACGCCCTCGACTTCCTCCAGCACGACCCTGGGCATGGACCGGGCGATCGCGTACGCCTACCTGTCGGCGGCCGCGGACTTCGCCGTCTCCCAGGTCGTCGACCGCACGGTGGGTGTGCACGGGGTGATCCCGAAGAGTCACTTCTGACCCCGAAGATCTAGCCCGGTCGATTGACATAGTTTGAACTCCAGACTTAATCTGCGCTGGTCATTCGCGTGGGCTGTCCGGATCGAGGAGTGTCATGATCGGCTTGCAAAGGTCCCTCCGTAGGCACCGGTGGCGAGCCGGTCTCCTCGTGGGGGCGGTCGCCACGCTGGTGGCCGGGCTCGGCATCGCCACCGCGACCAGCGCGAACGCGGCCGCGGGCTGCCGGGTCACCTACGCCAACGGGGGCCAGTGGCCAGGCGGCTTCACCGCCAACGTGACGGTCACCAACCTCGGTGACCGGATCGACGGCTGGCGGCTGGGCTGGACCTTCGCCTCCGGACAGGCGGTCAGCCAGGCCTGGAACGCGACGGTGACCGCCTCCGGCACCCAGGTCACCGCGGCCAACGTGGGACACAACGCGGTGCTGGCGACCAACGGCTCGGCTTCGTTCGGCTTCAACGGCACCTGGACCGGCAGTAACCCGGCGCCGGCGGCGTTCACCCTCAACGGCGTCGCCTGCACCGGCAGCGTCGGCCAGCCCAGCCAGTCGCCCAGCGCGCCCGGCCCCGGCCCGTCGGCGAGCAGCTCGCCGTCCACCCCGCCCACCACGCCGCCACCGGCCGGCGATGCGATGGCCGCGGTCGCCGCCATGCAGCCCGGCTGGAACCTGGGCAACTCGCTGGATGCCACCGGCGCCGACGAGACCTCCTGGGGCAACCCGCGGATCACCGAGGCCCTGCTCGACGGCATCAAGGCCCAGGGTTTCAAGAGCATCCGGATCCCGGTGACCTGGGGCCAGCACCAGGCTGGCGCGCCGGACTACACCATCGACGCCGCCTACCTGGCCCGGGTCAAGGAGGTGGTCGGCTGGGCACTGGACGACGGCTTCTACGTCATGGTCAACATCCACCACGACTCCTGGCAGTGGATCAACACGATGCCGGCCGACCGGACCAACGTGCTGGCCCGCTACAACGCGACCTGGACCCAGCTGGCCGCCGCGTTCCGTGACTCCCCGGCGAAGCTGGTGCTGGAGAGCGTGAACGAGCCGCAGTTCACCGGCAGCTCCGGTGACGCCCAGAACGCGACACTGCTCAACGAGCTGAACACGTCGTTCCGGACCATCGTCCGCAACTCCGGCGGCGGCAACGTGACCCGGCTGCTGGTGCTGCCGACCCTGCACACCTCGGCCGACCAGGCCCGACTCGACGAGCTGACCGCGACGTTCACGGCGATGAACGACCCCAACCTGATCGCCACGGTCCACTACTACGGCTACTGGCCGTTCAGCGTGAACATCGCCGGCGGCTACCGCTTCGACGCGACGGCGCAGAAGGACCTGACCGACATGTTCGACCGGATCTCGACCACCTTCGTGGCCCGGGGCATCCCGGTGATCATCGGCGAGTACGGCCTGCTCGGCTTCGACCGGCACACCGGCACGATCGAACAGGGCGAGAAGCTCAAGTTCTTCGAGCTGTTCGGGGCCCAGGCGCGGGCGAACAACATCACCACCATGCTGTGGGACAACGGCCAGCACTTCGGCCGCACGTCGCTGCAGTGGTCGGACCCGGAACTGATCGCCCAGATCAGGTCGAGCTGGACCACCCGCTCCGGCACGGCCGCGAGTGACCTGGTCTTCAGCGCCCGCTCGGCCGCCATCACGAGCAAGACGATGACGCTGAACCTCAACGGCACCACGTTCACGGGACTGCGCCAGGGCAGCACCGAACTGGTCCGCGGCACCGACTACACCATCTCCGGCGACCAGCTGACACTCTCGGCCGCCCTGCTCACCCGCCTGTCCGGGTCCCGCGCCTACGGCGTCAACGCGACTCTGCATGTTCACTTCTCCACCGGCGTGCCGTGGCGGCTCAACCTGATCACCCACGACACCCCTGTCCTGTCGGCCGCAACCGGCACAACCAGCGCGTTCACCATTCCGACCACCTTCCGCGGCGACCAGCTCGCCACCATGGAGGCCACCTACGCCGATGGCAGCAACGCCGGCCCGCAGAACTGGACCCCGTTCAAGGAATTCGACTACACCTTCGCCCCGGACTACACCGGCAACGTCATCACGCTGAAGCCGGAGTTCTTCGCGGACGTGACGGACGGCTCCCGGGTCACCCTGAAGTTCCACTTCTGGAGTGGTGCCGTGGTGACCTACTACGTCACCAAGTCCGGCACCACGGTCACCGGCACCCTCGCCTGACCGGCTCCCCTCGGAACCGGACCGGGGACGACGCAGACCGCGAATTGCGTTCGCACGGGCGTCGTCCCCGGTCCATCTCGTGTTATCGGCCCGGCTCCGGTCTCTCATCCTGGCCCGGGCCGGGCTCGGTCCGTGTCGCCTCTGCCCTCGGTCCGTCTGACTTCGCTCGTCCGTCCCGGTCACTCTCTTGGCATGGCGGCGCGCTTGGCCAGCCAGCCCGCCATCGCGCGGACGCCATGGCCGATGGCCCGCTCGTCCGGGGTGAAGGCGCCGAAGTGCGGATAGCTCGTCTCGATCGCGGCACCGGGCGAACGGACACCGAGGAAGGTGTACGTGCCGGGAATCCGGTTCAGGAACAGCGCGAAATCCTCACCGCTGAACGGGAGCGCGGCATACGCCGTCGCCACCCGGCCACGACCGGCGGTCTGCTGCAGATACCGCTTGAGAGCAAGGGCATCCTTCGGTGGACACACCATGGCCGGGAAGGGGTCCTTCGGGAAGTCCACCACTGCCGGGCCGGCCGACCGTGCCAGCCGGCGGATGTCCTCGCGGACCCCGGCGTACCGCTCCTCGGGCCAGCAGCGGTAGGACACCCGGACCTCCGCCCGGTCCCCGGCCGGGACGCCGGCCTGCATGGCCACGAACTCGGCCAGTGGTCCGTCCGGCGTCTGGAAGTCGGCCACGAGCTGCTCGAGATCCGCGCCGGTGCTCGGCCGCGTCACCGTGCTGAGCGCTGCAACCTGTGCGGCGAGTCGCTGTGCCCGTGCCATCGCGTCGGCGCCGGTGAGGGTGATGACGCCGCGATCCTGACCGGGAAGGCCGTACCCGGGTGTGACGACGAACTGGCCGACCGGGAAGGGGCCGCAGTGCAGGGCATGGATCTCCGCCGGACGGACCCGGCCCAGCACGCCCGCGTCGAGCATCGCGGCGGCACCGGTGAGCCTCTCCTCGGCGGGCTGGAAGAAGAACGCCACGGTGCCGGCGAGCCGGTGTCTCAGGCGGGCCAGCACCTCCGCGACGCCCACACCCACGGTGGTGTGCAAGTCGTGTCCACACAGGTGAGCCGGTTGCGGGCCGCCACCCACCTGCTCATCCGGCGCGACCGCGTCCATGTCCGCCCGGTACGCGACCGTCCGGCCGCGCCGGGCACCGGTCAACAAGGCCACCACGCCGTGCCCGCCGACGCCGGTGGTGACGTGGAGCCCGGCCGCTCGCAGACGACGGGCCACCACCTCGGCGGTGCGTTCCTCCTGACCCGCGATCTCGGGATGCCGGTGCAGGTCGCGGCGTAGCTCGATCAGATCGTCGTCCAGCCGGGCCGCGACGGCATCCACCGCGTCCTGGTCAACCGGCCCGCGCCGGGAGCCCCCGCCAGCCTGTGCGGATCCCGCCGGCACCAGCCCCGCTCCGATGACGCCGGCGGCGCTGCCGAGCATGACGCGCCGGCTGATGACGCGGTCCCCCGAGTCCGACATGGCCCCTCCTCCTGGATCGCGGCTGCCCCTCGGCGAGCCGGTCCACAAGAGCCTGTCGCACTCGGCCGGAAGGCACATTGCGGTAAACCCCCTCATCTGCCGGGGGTTAACCCCACTGTCGGCAAGCCGGTGTGATGGCAGGATCGGTATGGCCGCCATCCACCGTCGTCATTGCGTGGACGAGGGTGGGCGCGAGAAGGTCGAGGGCACGACAAGGAGGTGCTTGTGGACTCATCCCGGGCGTTGACCGGACTCTGTGCCCTGCTGCTCGCCGTCGGAGCCGCCGCCGGCCCGGCTTCAGCCGCGCCGGCCGATCCCGCACCGGCCGGAGCCGCGCTGACCGATACCGCACCGGCCGGAGCCGCGCTGACCGATACCGCACCGGCCCGAGCCGCGCTGGCCGATCCGGCGCTGAAGGATCCCGCGCTGACCGATCCCGCGCCGGGAAGCCCGGCGACCAGGGAATTCGGCAACGGCCCGGAGCGCCACGAGGTAGCCGCGACGGCCCCCGAGCTCCGTGGCTCGGCCGCCACGCCGCTGAGCGCCACCCCGGACCAGCCGTGGACCCCGAAGCGCCAGGGCTACCCCCGGCAGACCGAGCTGAGGGTCTACCCGCAGGACCTCGCCGACAGGTCGATCAAGCTGGGCCTGGTGCCGTACCACGCGATCGCGCCGCGGCTCAACGCCCTGCAGGACGCCTCCGACCGGGTCTCCGCCGAGGTGGTCGGGCATTCCGCCCTCGGCCGCGACCTCTACCTCGTCACCGTGACCGCCCCGGAGTCGGCCGCCGAGGCCGCCCGGCAGGACCGCTGGCGGGCCCTCATCGAGAACGACCCGCGGGCCGCCGCGCGCGACCGGGCCCTGCACCGCGGCTACAAGACCCCGGTATGGATCAACGCGAACATCCACGGCGACGAGTGGGAGGGCACCGACGGCGCCCTGCGGGTGATCGAGCGCCTTGCCACCGCCACCGACCAGGCCACCGCCGCGCTGCTGCGGCGGACCAGGTTCTATGTGACCGTCACCAACAATCCGGACGGCCGGATCGCCGGGACCCGGGCCAACGGCGCCGGTTTCGACATCAACCGGGACCATGCGACCAGTTCGCAGCCGGAGTCGCGGGCCGTGCGCGACGTCGTCATCGCCACCCAGCCGCTCGTGATGCTCGACGAGCACGGCTACACCGGCACGACGCTGATCGAGCCGGCCACGCCGCCGCACGGGCAGAACTACGAGTACGACCTCTACATCAAGCACGCACTGCCGAACGCGCTGGGGATGGAGGCCGCGGTCAAGGGGCTGGGGTTGCCCGGGACCGAGAGCGTCGACATCCCGTTCCGGGACTACGCGCCGGGAGACTGGGACGACTGGCCGCCGATCTTCACCCCGATGTACGCCATCTATCAGGGCGCCGTCGGGCACACCGTGGAGATTCCGTGGCAGGTCAACCGGGCTGCGTACACCAGCCTGCCGGTCGAGGAGCTGCGCCGGCGGTCCGCGGTGAACACCGCCGTGGCCGCGGCCACGATCGAGGCCGCCCTGACCTACGCCGACACCCACCGGGCCTCGCTGCTCGCCGGTCAGATCGAGCAGTTCCGCCGCGGCTGGGCCGGTGCGCCCTCGCCGCGGATCCCGGACGGCTTCGTACCCGGCTTCGGCCCCGAGGACCGCTACTCGACCGAGTTCCCGCGCGCTTACGTCATCCCGGTCGGCGCGGGCCAGCGCTCGGCTCCGGCCGCTGCCCGGCTGGTCGACCACCTGGTGGCTCATGACGTACGGGTGACCAAGGCCCGCCGGGCCTTCTCGCTGAACGGCCGGCGTTACCCAGCCGCGTCCTACCTCGTCGACATGCACCAGCCCAAGCGCGGTCTGGCCAACGTGCTGCTCGAAGCGGGCCGGGACATCTCAGACCTGGTGCCGCAGATGTACGACATCTCCGGCTGGAGTCACCGCCTGCTGTGGGGCGCCTCGGTCGACATCAGCCGTGCGGCCGCGCCCAGGGTGAGCACCACGCCGGTCAGGGCCGCGTCCGCGACCGGGTCCGTCACCGCCGGCAAGGGCCGCGACCTGGCCCTGCTGCTGCGGGACCCAGCCGATGTCCGGGCCACGAACGCCCTGCTCGACCTGGGCGTCAAGCTGCGCCGCACCGACGCGGGCACCGTCGTGGTCCCGGCCGCGGCGCGCCCCGAGGCCGAGGTCCTGGCCCGGCGTTTCGGGGTACGGTTCACCGCCGCGCCGCGCGGCTCCGCCGGCACCCCGTTCACCCGGCCGGTGCTCGCCGCCGCCGTAGCTGCCGATGAGCTGTTCGCGTTGCGCGAGATGGGCTTCGAGGTACGCCCGGTTTCCACGGCCCTGCTGAACGCGGGTGCGGACCTGTCCGGCGTCGACGCCCTCGTGGTCTCCTCCGGCCTGTCGTACGCGCAGCTCACAGCGGCCGGCAAGGCGGCGGTCGACGACCTGCTCAGCCGTGGTGGCGTGGTGACGCGGGGCGCGACCGGCGCGGCCTTCAACGCGGCGGCGGGTCTGCTGCCGGGGACGGCGGTGGCCGGCCGCGGTGATGCCAACGGGGTCGTCGCGGTGCGCAACACCGGGGCGGTGATCGGCGCTGACGCGCTGCCGCACGCGTTCGTCTACTCGCCGATCTGGTTCACCGGCTCCGGTTTCACGGTGGAGCAGCGCTACGCCGCCGATCCACTGGTGGCCGGTCACTGGCTGCCGACCGGGCCCGGCGTAGGCGGGCCGGATCAGGCGGCCGGGCAGGCCTCGGTCGTCTCGGGCCGGACGGCCCGTGGTGGCCGGGCTGTGCTCTTCGGCACCGAGCCGCTGTTCCGCGCCCACCCCAAGGGTCTGTACGCCGAGTTCGCCCGCGCTCTCTACTGGGCTGCCGGCTAGCGCCGGGGCAGGGGACCGGCGGAAGAGGCGTACGACGAAGGGCACCACGCCGAGGCAGGTTGCCGCGACGGCGGTGAGCACGACTCCGACCCCACCGGTCGAGTCGGCGCTCGCCGTCGCCGCGCCGACCCCGGCGAACGTGCCGACCCACAACACCGTGCCCAGCGCCGACCAGCCGAGGAAGCGGCCGAACGGCATCCGCGCCACGCCCGCCACGATCGGCACGATCGCGTGGATGACCGCGACGAAGCGCACTGCCACCAGCGCGGGGGCGCCCCGTTCGCGCAGGTAGTCCTCGGCGCGGTCGAAGCGTTCGGCGCCGATGCGGCGGCCCAGGCGGGTGCTGCGCAGCCGGGTGCCGAAGACACGGCCGATCGCGTACCCGACGACCTGCCCGGTCAGCGCGCCCGCCGTGCCCGCCGCGACCGCCAGGGCGAAACCGCCCGGGCCGTGCAGCGAGGCGGCCAGCATGACCACGGACTCGCCGGGCACGAGCAGGCCGAGCAGGAACGTCATCTCGACGGCGGTCGAGAGGTACGTGAAGAGCAGGACCGACCACTCATCGAGCGTGGTCAGCCGGTCGACGAGAACGGTCGCGGCGTTGAGCAGGTCTGCGAGCACAGGTTCAGCCTTGTCGATCGCTGTCGCCGGGGATATCGGTTTTAGCCCCGAGAAACCCCTGATCCCGCCTCAGGGTGACCGACGACACGCGAGGAGGTGGGCGAGGACACGCGAAGAGATGGGCGAGGACGCGCGAAGAGATGGGCGAGGACGCGCGAAGAGGTGCATGGGGGACGCGCGAAGAGGTTGGTGGGGCGCACCAAGAGGTGGGAGGGGCACGCGAAGGCAGCCGGGGACATGGCAAGGCCCGGCCGCGAACGGCCGGGCCTTGCTGGACGAGCGGGGCGGTCAGGCCGCCGGCGGGAACGTCGTGGCGTAGGAGCGTTCCTCCGACGGCATCAGGAGCCACAGCACCGGGTAGATCAGGATCTGGCTGCCCGGGATGACGAACAGGGTCAGGACGAACAGCACCCGGGTCAGCCAGGGGTCCATCCCGAAACGCCGGGCCAGTCCCGCACACACGCCGGCGAGCATCCGGCCCTCGCGCGGACGGACCAGTCCCTGGCGGGCCATGGAGTCGTGGACGGTGTTCATGGTGTCTCGCTTTCCTTGCCGGTGGCGTCGAACTCGACCCTTGAACAGTCCCATCCGGCGGGCCGCAGATGCATCGGGGAACGACCCTGGCCGGTCCCTGAGCCACCGTCTCGGGGTCGAGCTGCGGGAAGCGAGGAGCGTCAGCGGTCCCGGGCCAGCAGGCCGCGCGGCGCCACCGACCACACCTGGTTCGGGCCCACGCCGTACCGCTCGATGATGGCGTTGACGGCCAGGATCGCCGAGCCGGCCGCGCGTTCCATCAGCGCCGACGGGAACGGCATCCGGACCCAGTCGCCGGCCAGGTACAGCCCGTCGGCGTCGGTGACCACCCCTGGGCGGCCGGCGTCGCTGCCCACGTTGAACGCGGGGGCGTCGTGGCCCACCCGCTCCTCGACGTGCAGGATCGTCATGTCGACGGTCTCCGGCCAGAGCCCGCCCAGCTCGGTCCACATCCGTTTGGTCAGCTCGGCCGCCTCCAGGCCGGTGGGCGCCGCGTACGCGTGCAGCTCGATGACCGACCCGCCGATGCGCCGCGCCCACTGACCGGCGGCGCGCTCGATGCGGTGGTACAGCGTGACCGAGTCCAGCGTCGCCTCCCGCGAGACGCTGCTGAAGACCGCGCGCTCCGGCCGGCAGTCGCGGTCGGTCCAGAGCCGGCTGACCGCGTACGGGGCGGTGGTCTCGACCGCGGCGAGCTGAGCTGCCAGCTCGGGCGCGTGCCGCTCCAGGCCGGGGGAGGCTGCCGCGATGGTACGGGCGGCGCCGGGATCGGCCGCCAGCACCACGTGGTCCGCGCTGAGCCGGCTGCCGTCGCCGAGCGTGACCGTCCAGCCCGGCTCGACGCTCTCGGCGGTCGTCCCGGTGCGGATCTCCCCGCCCAGCGCCTCGAACTGCCGGGCCAGCGGCGTCCAGATGGCGGTCTCGTAGTCCTGGTTGGGCGCGTCGAAGTCCAGGCCCTCCGGGTTGCGCAGGAAGTAGAAGTGGAACTGCATCAGCATCTCGGCCGCCGACATGTCCTCCTGGTGGTTGAAGAACGAGTGGGCGAAGACGTCGAAGAGCATGGCCCGGGCCCGCGGCGGCATGCCCAGCGCGTCGAGGAAGTCCTTGGCCGAGACGTCGTCGAAGCGCCGGTACGTCTCCTCGCGGTCGTAGTTCAGCAGCGGCAGGGCGGCGGTGCCGTCGAGTCCGCGCAGCTCACGCAGCCGCATGCTGGGGGAGCGGGCCAGCAGGGCCAGCAGGTTGGCCGGCGGGGTCTTGGGCAGCCCGGCGAAGCTCTCCTCGGGCCACTCCTGCGAGATGATCGGATAGCGCCCGGCCGGCTGCAGGAACGACAGCGTCGGGTCGATGCGGCGCAGTACGTTGCGCCAGTTGTAGTACTGCCGGAAGAAGCCGTGGAAGCCGTGCTCGACCATGTGCCGGGTGCCGTCGGGCAGGGTGCTCGGCCAGGCGGACAGCCGGCCACCGAGCTGGGCGGCCCGCTCCAGCAGGGTCACGTGTACGCCGCGCTCGGCCAGCAGCAGGGCCGCGGTCACCCCGGCGATCCCGCCGCCGACGACCACCGCGGTCACCGGTGTGCCGACCGTGCGGGGCAGCTCCGGACGGGAGCGCACGACACGGTGGGCACGCTCGCCGCCAAGACGTCGGATCACGGTGTCAGGTCCCCCATCAGAAGTGCGAATGCGGGCCTACGCCCGTCCGACGACCTTACAACCGCAGTTCGCCCGGTTTTCCCGGCGCGGGCGGGAAATGACCGGCCCGTGGCGGGAACTGATCGGCCGCGCCGGCCGACCTGTCTGCCGGACGCCGAACGCCTCGGCTGCCACTTCCGCCCCGACCGCGCCGCCGACACCGGGATCGACCGACGACGATTCCCGCAGCAGCGTCACCGACCCGCCCAGGACAACCGACGACGATTCCGCGAGAGCGTCGCCGGCCCGCCCCGGGCAGCCGATAACGATCCCTGCGGCCGCGCGCCGACCCCCGAGGACAGCCGATGACGATTTCCGCAGCCGAGCCGCCGACCTCCGAGGACAGCCGATGACGATCACCGAGGAGGCCACGCCGGATGCCGGCACCCGCGGCCCCCAGCCCCGGCGCCCGTCCGCGTTCGGCGCGCTGCTGCTGCGCCTGCACTTCTACGCCGGCGTCCTGGTCGCGCCGTTCCTGCTGGTGGCGGCGGTGACGGGGCTGCTCTACACGATCACCCCGCAGCTCGACGCGAGCCTCTACCGCGACCAGCTCACCGCCGCGTCCGGCGGGGACGGGCCGGCGCTGCCACTCGCGGACCAGATCGCGGCCGCCCGCACCGCGCACCCCGAAGGGACCCTGTCGGCCATCCAGCCCGGATCGGGCGACGGCACCACCCGGGTCGTGTTCTCCCAGCCCGAGCTGGGCGAGAAGCAGCACACCGTGCACGTCGACCCGGCGACCGGCCGGGTGCAGGGCACCCTCACCACCTGGTTCGGCTCGACCCCGGCCACCACCTGGCTGGACGACCTGCACCGCAACCTGCACCTCGGGGCGGCCGGCCGCTTCTACTCCGAGCTGGCCGCGAGCTGGCTGTGGGTCATCGCGCTGGGCGGCGTCGTGCTGTGGTGGCGGCGTTCCCGCGGCAAACGCCTGCTCGTGCCGGACCTGTCCGCCAAGGGGGTGCGGCGCACCCGGAGCTGGCACGCGGCGACCGGGCTGTGGCTGGCGGTGGGCCTGGTGATCCTGTCCGCCACCGGCCTGACCTGGTCCCGGTACGCCGGCGGCAACTTTACCGCGGTGCTCGACACCTTCGACGCCCATCAGCCGGAGCTGGTCACCGCCGTTGCCGCCGAGCCGGCCGGCGGGCACCACGGTGGCTCGGCGGCACCGGCTGCGCCCGTCGATCCGGCCGCGGCCGACACCGTGTGGAGCGTCGCGCGGCAGCACGGGATGACCGGCCCGGTCGAGCTGGCCGTTCCGGAGGAGGCGAACGCGGCGTGGACGGTGGCCGGCGTCGACAACACCTGGCCGGTCGGCCTGGACCGGGTAGCCGTCGACCCGCAGACCTCGGCGGTGGTGGCCCGCAGCGACTTCGCCGACTGGCCGGTGCTCGCGCAGCTCAGCAAGCTGGGCGTGCAGGCCCACATGGGCGTGCTGTTCGGCGTGGTCAACCAGGTGCTGCTGGCCGCGCTGGCCCTGGGCCTGATCTGCGTGATCGTCTGGGGCTACCGGATGTGGTGGCAGCGGCGGCCGACCCGGGATGGCCGCCGGGCGGTGGTGGGTACGCCGCCGGCCCGCGGTGCCTGGCTGGGGCTGCCCGGCTGGGCCGTCGCGGTCGGCGTGCCGTTGGTGTTCGCCCTGGGCTGGGCGTTGCCGCTGTTCGGCGTACCCCTGGCGGTATTTCTGCTCGTGGATGCGATCGCCGGCGGCCTTCGGGCGAGAAGGGTGGCTCCGCGAATGTGACAGGGAGCACCTACCGGGCGGCGTCGGCGGTGACCACCGGGATCACCGCCGTCGCGGCGCAGCCGGAGCCGGCCGGCGAGCACCTGCGGCGCCGCGACGCCCGGCGGGTGCAACGGGCTAGCTCGCTCCGGGGGAGCTGTTCAGCTCCTGGAGCTGCTGGCTGATGTGGCTGTCCAGCGCCGCCTGGTAACTCTGCGCGAGCTGGCCCAGGCGCTCGATCTCGTCCAGCAGGGCGGCGCGTTTGGTGCCCAGGCTGTTCATCGCCTCGCTGTGGTTGCGACGTGCGTCACCCTCGATCGTGCCGGCCTTGAGCTGGGCCTCGCTGGTGATCTGCTCCGACTTGTTACGGGCGTTGGCCAGCAGCGTCTCGGACTCCTGGCGGGCGTCGCGCATGTGGTCGTCGGCCGTGCGCTGAGCCATCATCAGGACCCGGGCGTTGCGGTCCTCGCTGTCCGGGGAGTGCGTGGGTGCGGCCGGTGCCTGGTTGCGGGCCTGCTCGAGCTGCGCCTGCATACTGCGGGCGTTCTGCTCGGCCCGCGCGCGGGCCTCCTGCATGCGCTCCAGCTGGGCCGTGATGTCGGAGAACTCCGAGCTGAGCACCATGGTCGAGGCCGCGGGGCCGGGACCGCCCGGGCCGCGCTGGACCTGACCGTGCAGGGCGCCGTTCTCCTCCAGCAGGCGGATCAGCTCCTGCTCGACCTCGTCCAGGAAGGCGTCGACCTCCTCCTCGTCGTAGCCGCGCTTGCCGATCGGCGGCTTCTTGAAGGCCATGTTGTGGATGTCAGCGGGAGTTAACGGCATCGTGCTCCTTGGATCATGTCTGTTCAGGTTCTGCGCATCGATCCTACGCACGATGTCACGGCGGGCGACGTGGGCGTGATCACCCGGCCGCGACGGCGGGCCGGGTTGCGCGCGCCTCAGGGGGTCCGGGCGGCCGGTGCCGGCTCGTCGTGGGTGACCGAGGTGTCCGCGGGCGGGGGCTCGGCCGGGTCCGTCCGGCGTTCGGCGTCCTCCACCCGGTCCTCGGCCTCGGCGGTGCCGTCGTCGGTCGATTCGGTGCCCGGCGGCTTGCGGTCCGGGGTTGGGTCGCCGCTCGGGTGCCGGACCAGGTAGCGGATGGCGGTGTTGAGCACGGCCAGCAGCGGGACGGCGATCAGGCCGCCGACGATGCCGGCGACGACGATGCCGGTCGCGATGGCCAGGATCACCGCCAGCGGGTGCAGGGCGACCGCCCGGCCCATGATCAGCGGCTGCAGCACGTGGCCCTCGAGCTGCTGGACGGCGATGACCACGGCCAGCACGATGAGCGCGGTGACCGGGCCGTTGGCGACCAGGGCGACCAGGATCGCGACCAGCCCGGTGATGGTCGCGCCGACCACCGGGATGAATGCGCCGAGGAAGACCAGGGCGGCCAGCGGCAGGGCCAGCGGCACCTGCAGCACGAACAGGCCGATGCCGATGCCGACGGCGTCCACGAACGCCACCAGCACCGTGGCGTGCACGTACGACACCAGCGTGTGCCAGGAGTAGTGCCCGGCCCGGGCGGTGGGCACGCGGGCCTCGCGGGGCAGCAGCCGGCACAGGAAGGACCAGATCTGGCCGCCGTCGCGCAGGAAGAAGAACAGCGTGAACAGCACCAGGAAGAAGCCGGTGACGACCTCGCCCAGCGTGGTCGCGGTGCTCAGGGCACCCGAGGTCAGCGCGCCCTGGTTCTGGGTGATCGCCTGCTGGACCCGGTCGACGTACTGGCTGACCTCGGCGTTGGACAGGTGCAGGGGACCGCGCGACAGCCAGTCCTGGACCTCGTTGATGCCGTCGCTGACCTGGGCGGACAGGTCGTCGATCTGGGAGATGAAGGTCCGCACGATGAGGCTGAGCCCGCCGAAGACCAGCAGCAGCGCGGCGATGAGCACCAGCCCGGCGGCCAGCGACCGTTTCATCCCGCGCTTAACCAGCGCGGCGGCGGCCGGCTGGAACAGAGCGGCCAGCAGCAGCGCGACCACCACCGGGATGATGACCACGTGCAGCAGCCCGACGACCCGCAGGAACAGGTACGCCGCGGCGACGAACAGGATGAACCGCAGCGCCCAGGCGCCGGCCGTCCGCACGCTGCGGGGCAGGACGTCGTCGGTGCTGGGGCGCTGCTCCTGCACGACCAGCACCGGGGTGGCGGGCTCCTGGAGGTCACCCGGCACGAACGGCGGGGGAGCGTTACGGGCCGCGGCCGCCGCGAGCCGTTCGCGCGTCCGGGACCGCAGGGTCCCGGCCCAGGTACCTCTCCCCGCGCTGGGCGTACCTGTCATCGGATCCTCCAGATGGTGCTGAACCACTCCGGCCGAACCGGCCGGGCAGCATGTAACTGCCCGCATCGGAGTGGATTCACGCGTCCGGCAACGCGGTTTCCCGGCAGCGGGAATGACCGGCCCGGCAGCGGGCAGTCGGAGACGGTGCCGCGCTGCGGGCGGTGGTTAGGCTGGCTGTGGATCGTGGCACGAGAGGGGACAGATGACATCTCAGCGGCGCGCACTCGTCGTCCGGGGTGGATGGGCCGGGCACGAGCCGGTCAAGGCCACCGACCTGTTCATTCCGTACCTGCGCGAGCAGGGTTTCGCCGTGGAGGTGGCGGACTCGCCGGCCCCGTACGCCGACGCCGCGCTGATGGCGGTCACCGACCTGGTGGTGCAGTGCATGACCATGGCGACGATCTCCGGCGAGGAGGTCGCCGGCCTGGTGTCCGCGGTGCAGGCCGGCACCGGCCTGGCCGGCTGGCACGGCGGCATCGCCGACGCCTACCGCGCCAGCGCCGACTACCTGCAGCTCATCGGCGGGCAGTTCGCCGCGCACGCCGCCCGGGAGGCACCCGGTGAGCGCACCGGCGACCAGTCCGACAACTACGTCGAGCACCGGATCACCATGACGCCGGCCGCCGCGGGGCACCCCGTCACCGAGGGCCTGGCCGACTTCAACCTCGATACCGAGCAGTACTGGGTGCTGACCGACGACTACAACGACGTGCTGGCCACCACCACGACCGCGCCCCGGCCGTGGGCGCCCTGGCAGCGGCCGGTGACCTGCCCGGCGGTGTGGACCCGGCAGTGGGGCCGGGGCCGGGTGTTCGTCGCCACGCCCGGGCACACCGTCGAGGTCCTGCAGGACCCGAACGTGCGGACCATCGTGGAGAGAGGACTGCTGTGGGCGAGTCGTTGAGAGTCGGCATCGTCGGCGCCGGCAAGATCAGCGGCCAGTACAGCGCCACCCTCGCCCGGCTGTCGCAGGTGACGGTCACCGCGGTGGCCGACCTGGACCCGGGCCGGGCGCAGCTGCTGGCCGGGCAGCATCCGGGAGCCCGGGCGGTGAACCTGCCCGAGCTGTACGCCGCACCCGACGTCGACGTGGTGCTCAACCTGACCACACCGAACCAGCACGCCGCCGTGGCCCTGGCCGCGATCGCCGCCGGCAAGCACGTCTACGGCGAGAAGCCGCTGGCCGCGACGGGTGCCGACGGGGTCGCCGTGGTCGAGGCGGCGGCCGCCGCCGGGGTCCGCGTCGCCTGTGCCCCCGACACCGTGCTGGGTACGGGCGTGCAGACCGCCCGGGCCGCCGTGGACGCGGGCGAGATCGGCGTCCCGCACGCGGCCACCGCCTTCATGACCGGTCCCGGCCACGAGCGGTGGCACCCCGACCCCGAGTTCTACTACCAGCAGGGCGGCGGTCCGCTGCTGGACATGGGCCCCTACTACCTGACCTCGCTGGTGCAGCTGCTCGGCCCGGTCCGCCGGGTGATGGGCATGTCGTCGCGGCCCCGCCACGAGCGCACCATCGGCGACGGCCCGCGCGCCGGTACGGCCTTCGCGGTCGACGTCGACACCCACGTCACCGGCGTCCTGGAGCACGAGAGCGGCGCCTTGACCACGCTGATGATGAGCTTCGACATCTGGGCCGCCCGTCTGCCGCGGATCGAGCTGTACGGTTCGCGGGGCTCCCTGTCGGTGCCGGATCCCAACTACTTCGACGGCGACGTCCGCCTGTTCACCGCGGGTGGCGAGAGCTGGCGGGTGCTGCCCCCGGCGGCGGGTTACGCCGATGCGGGCCGCGGTGTGGGTCTGCTGGACCTCGCCGAGGCGCTGGTCGAGGACCGGCCGCACCGCGCCGCCGCCGATGTCGCACTGCACGTGCTGGACGTGATGGAGGCGATCCAGCTGAGCGCGCGTGGCGGCTCCTCGGTGTCGGTGCGCACCACCTGCCGGCGTCCGGACCGCATCTCCGGTGTGCTCGACCTCGGCTGATGAGGCAGCTGACGGGCGCCGGCCGGACGGTGGTGGCGGGGCAGGCCCGGCGCCGGTGCAGCGTCGTGCTGGCTGTGGTCGTCGTGCTGGGCGCCGTACCGGTGCTGCTGGCCCACCGGCCGGTGCCGGCCACCGGGATCACGCCGGCCGCGCTGCGGGACCGGATCGCGGCCTCGGCCGGGCAGGTCCACCAGGGGTACGCGCAGAGCGCCGGAGCGCTGGGCCTGCCCGCGCTGCCCAACCTGGAGCAGGTCACCGCCCTGGTCAGCGGGACCACCGAGATGCGCGTCTGGCGCGGCGCCCGGGACCGGTGGCGGGTCGACGTCCTGGGGCCGGGCACCGAGCAGGGCCTCTACCAGCTGCCCGGCGAGCAGTACCTCTGGGACTACGGCGAGAGCCGGCTCACCCGGATCGTCGGGGAACAGCCGCTTCGGTTGCCGCGCGCGGCCGATCTGACGCCGCCGGAGCTGGTCCGCCGGCTGCTGAGCCTGGCCGCGGGTGACCGCGTCGAGCCGCTGCCCGGCAAGCGGGTCGCCGGGGTGGTCGCGGCGGGGCTGCGGGTCGTCCCGGTCGCGCCGGGGACCACCGTCGCGCACATCGACGTGTGGGCCGACCCGGACAGCGGGCTGCCCCTGCAGGCGGAGATCACCGCCCGGGGAGCCCGGCGGCCCGTGTTCGTCACCCGGTTCCTGGAGGTCTCGCTGACCGCCCCGGCCGCCGCGGTGCTGGACCCACCGGTTCCCGGGCCGGGCATCGGGGCCGCCACCACCTCGGCGGCCGACGTGCTGGCCGCGCTCGACCGCTGGGACTCGCTGACCCCGCCGGACAGTTTGGCCGGCTACCCCCGCCAGGACAGTGTCGACGGCGTGCCGGTCGTCGGCGTGTACGGCACCGGCCTGGCCCGGTTCGTGGCGCTGGGCCTGCCCGGCCGGCTCGGCGACGACGTGTTCGGTAACGCGGCCCGGTGGGGCCGCCGGCTGACCGTGTCCGGCGGCGAGGCCGTGCTCATCACGGCCGGCCTGCTCAACGTCCTCGCGGTACGGGCGGAGCGGACGTACCTGGTCACCGGGTTCGTGGACGCGCCGCTGCTGGAGCGGGTGGCCGCCGATCTCGCCGGAGGGACCGCATGATCATCACCAGGGACCTGACCAAGCGCTACGGCCACACCACGGCCGTACGGGAGGTCGGGCTGGAGGTCCGCGAGGGTGACCGCTACGGCCTGCTCGGGCCGAACGGCTCCGGCAAGACCACCCTGATCCGGATGCTGCTCGGGCTGGTCTTCGCCACCCGCGGCGAGATCGAGGTGCTGGGCCTGCCGGTGCCCCGGCGGGTACGGGAGGTGCTGCCCCAGGTCGGCGCACTGGTCGAGGGCCCGGGCATGTACCCGCACCTGCCCGGGCGCACCAACCTGAACCTCTTCGACGCGGCCGGGCCGGGCGGCGGGCGGCGCGACCGGCGGCGGCGGGTCGACCAGGCCCTCGAACGGGTCGGGCTGGCCGGTATCGACCGGCGGCCCGTCCGGGCGTACTCGCTGGGCATGCGGCAGCGGCTGGGCCTGGCCGCGGCCCTGCTGCGCACGCCCCGGCTGCTGATCCTCGACGAGCCCACCAACGGCCTGGACCCGCGCGGCATCCGGGAGATCCGCGACCTGCTGACCGAGCTGAACCGGGAGGGCACGACGGTGCTGCTCTCCAGCCACCTGCTGACCGAGATCGAGGCGTTCTGCAGCCGGGTGGGCGTCATGGACAGCGGCCGGCTGGTGCTCCAGGACGATCTCGCCGCGCTGCGCGCGCCCACCGGCCGGGTGGTGCTGCACACCCCGGACGCGGACCGGGTGATCGCGTTGCTCGACGGGCGGGTCGAGGCCCGCGACGGCGACCGGCTGACGGTACGCCACCAGGCCCCCGACGACCTCAACGCCGAGCTGGTCGGCGCCGGTGTGCGGATCGTCGAGCTGGCCGGCGAGCGGCGTTCGCTGGAACAGGTCGTCCTGGAGGCCACCACCACGAGCTCGGACCGCGTCGAAGGGGCCACGCCATGATCGGGGTCGAGCTGGCCAAGCTGTTCCGCCGCCCGCGCACGTACGTGATCGCGGCGCTGCTGTGCGCGCTGCCGTTCATCGTCGCGGTGTTCCTGGCGACCACCCGGATCCCGCCGCCGCCGGGACAGGGGGGTGCCTTCCTGTCCGCGGTGCTGAGCAACGGCGCGCTGTATCCGGCCGCCGCGATGGCCCTGGTCCTGCCGGTGCTGCTGCCGGTCTCCGTGGCCGTGCTGGCCGGGGACGCGGTGGCCGGCGAGGCGTCCGCGGGCACCCTGCGCTATCTGCTGATCCGTCCGGTGGGCCGGACCCGGCTGCTGGTGGCCAAGCTGGTCTCGCTGGTGGTGTTCGTGCTGTTCGCCATCGCGACCGTGCTGGTCACCTCCTACCTCACCGGACTGCTGCTGTTCGGCGCGGAGCCGGACAGCACCGGGGTCACGCTGCCGGCCGACGTCACCTCGTTGTCCGGCGTCACGATCACCCCGGCCGGGCTGGCCTGGCGGCTGCTCGCCACGGTCGCCTACATCACGGTGTCGATGCTGGGCGTGGCGGCCATCGCGCTGTTCCTGTCCACCGTCACCGACTCGGCACTGGGTGCGGCGATGGGGGCGCTGGCCGCGCTGGTCGTGAGCCAGGTGCTGGTGACCCTGGACGCGGCCGCCGCCGTCCGGCCGTACCTGCCGACCCGCTACTGGCTCGCCTGGATCGACTTCTTCCGGGAGCCGGTGCTCTGGCGCGACATCGAACGCGGCGCCGCCCTGCAACTGGTCTATCTGGTGGTGCTGCTCGGCGCGGCGTGGGCGAACTTCATGACCAAGGACGTGACCAACTAGGCGGGACAGCTCGCGGGCGCCGACCACGGTGTCGTCCCGAGCGCTTCCAGCACCAGGGCGGTGACGATCGGGTCGGTGGGCAACGCGCTGTGGGAGATGCGCGCGTCCGGGCACAGCGTCTGCACTGCCAGGTTGGTAGCGCCGTCCAGGCGGGCCGAGTCCGGTGGTTGCACGGTCTCGTCGTCGTCCGTCCAGAGCGACAGCCACGGCAGGCCGTCGGGCACCGGCTCCTCGTCGACGGTGTCGAGCAGCGCGCTGCCGGGGGCGAGCTGGCGGCACGCGGCCGGGCACGAGCCGGGGGCCAGTGCGGAGCCGGCGCCGGCGATCCGGGTGCCGTGCAGGGGCGAGCCGAGGGTGACGATGCGCCGGGCCGAGTCGGCGCTGCGGTGCCGGTCCACCCACAGCTTGACGGCGACCCCACCGGCGGAGTAGCCCACCACGTCGACCGAGGGTGCCCCTTCGTCCAGCGCGGCGCGCACGGCGGCGTCGACCGTACCGGCCTGGACGAGCAGGTCGCCGGTGCCCTCGCCGGGCAGGGTCAGGACCGACGCGGTGCGGCCCTCGGCGCGCAGCCGGGCCGCCAGTTGCGACAGGCCGGTCCGGCTGCCGCCGTACCCGGGGACCAGCAGGACCGGCCCGGGCCTGGCCTGATCCGGTCGGGCGACCGGATCCGCGCGGTTGATCAGGCGTACGCCCACCACCGCCAGCACCGCCAGCAGGACGGCGAGGGCGGCACCGAGCAGCAGACGGCGGCGTGGGGACACACTTCATCATGACTCGACGGCCGCGGCACCGTACTAGGATCGGCCGGTGACGTCGTTCGCGGTCGTCGGGGCGGGTTTCCGGGCCGCGGCGTACTGGCGGATCGCCACCCGGCTCGAGGGTCTGTCCTGTGTGGGCGCGGTGGTCCGCACGCCCCGCCGGCTGCCGGTCCCGGCGTACCGGTCGGTGGCCGAGTGTCTGGCCGGGGCCCGACCCGATTTCCTGGTCACCGCCGTGCCCCGTACGGTCAATCCGGACGTCATCGTCGCCGCCGTGCAGCGCGGGGTGCCGGTGCTCGCGGAGACGCCGCCCGCCGCCGACGCCGCGGGTCTGCGCGAGCTGTGGGCCGCCGTCGGCGAGTCGGGGCTGGTCCAGGTGGCCGAGCAGTATCTGCTCATGCCCACCCATGCGGCCCGGGCGGCGGTCGTCGACCGCGGGCTGATCGGCGCGCCGAGCCAGGTGCACGTCTCGTCGACGCAGCTCTACCACGCGGTGTCGCTGATCCGGGGCCTGCTCGGCACCGGCCGCGAGCCCGTCACCGTCCGGGCGACCCGGCACCGGGCCCCGCTGCTCGACCCGCTGAGCCGGGCCGGCTGGACCGGTGCCGCCGAGCCGGAGACGGCCACCACGACCATCGCCACACTCGACTTCGGCGCCGGCCGCCGCGGGCTGTACGACTTCACCGACAACCAGACCCGCAACCAGTTGCGCTTCCGGCGCCTGCTGGTGCGCGGCAGCCACGGCGAGCTGCGCGACGACGAGATCGTCCGGCTCGCCGGCCCGCGCACGATCGTGCGGACTCCGCTGGTGCGCGGCCGCGGCGCCCACGACCCGGACACCGCGCACATCACGCTGGGTGACGAGGTGCTCTTCCGCAACCCGTACGCCGGACCGCGTTTCAACGACGACGAGATCGCCACCGCCGCGCTGCTCGAGGCGACAGCCGCGTGGGTGCGCGGGGCCGGCCCGGAACCGTATCCGCTGGCCGAGGGTGCTCACGACCACCTGATCGGACTGGCGATCGAGGAGGCGGCCGAGACCGGTCGTACCGTCACGACGAGCACGCCGCCCTGGGGCACCGGCTGAGCCGCGGTCAGTGCGGCGCGTCCTCCCGATCGGCGAGCACGCGCGCCGCCATGTGCAGCAACTCCTCGACGGCGGCACCGGGGCCGGCCGGGGGAGCGGGCACCGGCTCCGGGTCCACGCAGCGATCGAGCAGTAGCTCCACGAGCGCGGCGCGGTGCAGGACGTCGTCCGCGGTCAGGGCGCCCGGCAGGATGCGGATCTCGATCGTGTCCCGGATCGGGGTGTCGGTGAGCAACTGGGTCAGGTTCACGTCGAAGAACTTGCTGAGCCCGCCGTCGGCCGCGGCCTTGCGCAGGTCGTCGGCGGAGGGCAGGCCGGCCACCGCCTCGACCAGCGGCTCCGGCAGCGGGGCGAGCCGCCGGCAGGCCGGGTTGGTCTGCAGCAGCAGCCGCAGCGGCTCGCGCCAGTGGGCGAACAGCCGGACGACGTTGGCCAGGGCGTGCGGCTCGCGGAACGGCGCCCCGTCCACGTGCATGTGCACGGCGGCCTCGCGCGGGACGGTGAAGCCCAGCTCACGGGCGGGACCGAGGAGCTCTTCCAGCGCGGCGCCGTGATCGGTGCTCAGCGGCGGCGTGACGATCTCGCACGGGCGCTCCCGCTCCCCGCCGTGCGGCGCGGCCAGCGCGATGGTCGCGCCGGAGACGTCGTCCAGCCGGTACACGTCGCCGTACCGGTGGACCTTGCTGCCCCAGAGCTGAGCGGTCGCGTCCAGCGCGGCGCCCAGTGTGCCGCCCGGGTCGCTGTGCGCCGCGAGCAGGCTCAGCAGGCGCGGGTCGTCGCTGAGGATGCGGAACCAGCCCGGCGGCGCGGGCGTGCGCGGGTCGAGGCCCGCCATCAGGGTGACGTCGTCCACCAGCGTGCACAGCGGTGAGCCGTCGGCCCGGCGTACCTCGAAGCCCTGTGTCAGGTGCAGGAACCGGCCCAGGCCCGGGACCAGGGACGGTTCGCTGTCGTGGTGCCACACCGGGTGGACCCGGCCGCCGCAGCGGTCGGCCAGGTCCCGCGCGAGAGTCCGCCGGCTGTGACCCGGCGGGGCCATCAGCTCGATCTCGAATCCCGTGCGCCGGTGCAGCGTGGCGGTCACGGCTTGAAGGGCAGAGAGTCGCCGGCCAGCAGGCGCTTGCCGCCCTCGACCTTGGCCGCGTACGGGTCGGCCAGCTTCCACGTCTTGGCCAGCTTGACCGCGTCGTCGTAGTCGTACCCGGCGGTGAAGAACTTGTTCACCCGGGCCGCCTCCTTGGCCTCGGCCAGGGCGCTGGGCTTGACCGGCAACTTCTTGTCGGCCAGCAGGCGCTTGCCGCCCTCGACCTTGGCCGCGTACGGGTCGGCCAGCTTCCACAGCTTGGCCAGCTTGACCGCGTCGTCGTAGTTGTAACCGGCGGCGAAGTACGCGTCGAGCTGCCTCTGTTCCTTCGGGTCGATCTCCTCGTCCGGCAGCGGGTCACCCGGCGTGGGCGTGATCGGCAGCGTCTCGCCGGCCAGCAGCCGGCGCCCGGCCTCGGCCTTGACCGTGTCGATGTCCCTCGACCGCCAGATGCCGGCCAGCTTGAGCGCGTCGTCGTAGTCGTAGCCCGCGGCGAAGAAGGCGTCGTACTGCTTCTCCAGCTCGGTCGCCGGCGACGGGGTGGAGGGTGCGGCCGGCGGGGCCATGTTCGGCATCGTGGCGGCGGCGCCGGCGTCGACGGACTGATTCTGCTGCTGTCCCGGCAGCAGGCCGGGCAGGCTGATCGCCCCCGCGATCAGGCTGACGCCCAGCACGGCGCCGCCGGCGGCCTGCATGCCCCAGCGGCGGCGCTGGTACGAGCGGGACAGCTCCTGCACCCGGCTGTAGACCTCGGCCGCGTCGGGTGCCAGATGTTCGTGCGTTTCAAAGGCGGTGCGGAGCTGGTCTCCGTGCTCGGTCACGACTTCTCCTCGGCGTGGATCCTGTGCTGGTGCTCCGACGAGAGCCGGAGTGTCTTGAGCGCCCTCGAAGCGTGGCTGCGCACCGTCGCCGGTGAACAGCCGATCAGATCGGCGATGGCATCGTCGTCGAGCTGCTCGTAATAGCGCAGCACGAGCACCGCCCGTTGCTTGCGCCCGAGCGCCGCCAGACGGTTCCACAGCTCGTCGGCCTCGACGACGTCGTGGGCGTGGTCGCGTACCCCGCCCCTCGCGTCGTCGATGTCGACCAGCCGTTCCCCCACGGCGTGCACGTTGCGCGCCGCCCAGCTGCGCCGCCACGACAGATACTCGTTGAGCACCATCCGGCGGACGTAGGCCTCGGGGGAGTCGGCCACGGTGATCCGCCGCCACCGGACCTGCGCTCTGGCCAGCACCTCCTGGACGACGTCCTGCGCCAGGTCACGGTCGCCGGTGAGGACGACCGCGTAACGCAGCAGACTGGGAAGCCGGGCCACCGCGAACTGCTCGAAGGTCACACCCTCTAGGACGGGTGCCGGGTGGTCGGTTGTGCACTCATGATCCGAACTTTTTCCCACGATGGTGTGCTCCCCGCGCCGGCGATGAAGTGGTCACGCACGGTGATGGCGGTGCACCGCGCCGCCGACTCTAGAGGTGCTCCGCACCCCCCGGCTGCGTTCTTCGCGATCGGTCCCTGCAACCGTCCTGCTGCTCGACGGCTCCCGGCGTGCCGCCCCGGGCCGTCCAGACTGGGCCCATGGTCGTCATCAGCCGGTGGAGCATCACCGACAAGCCGCAGGGTCGCCTCGACACCGCCCGCGAACTCGTCGCGGTCTGGGCTGTGCATCTGCGCCGGTCCTACCGGCTCATCCGCGGCGCCTGAGCCCGCTCAGGGCGCCGGGGCGGCCTCGGCCCGGGGCCGCGGGAACACCGTCAGCAAGCGGTCGGCGGCCTCCCGGTTCCCGCGAACGGTGACCAGCCCCGCGTCCTCAGCGGCGGCGAGAGTGCTGCCGCCGAAGATCAGCCTCCGGAACACCGTCGCGCTGGTCTCGATCACCGCGTCCGGCACCTGAGCCGGGCCCCGGGTCAGCGTGAACCGGCCCTCGCCCACCTCGGCCAGCAGGATGTCGCCGTCGAGCCGCAGCTCGCACCGGGCGGCCAGGGTGCCCGCCGCGGTCGCGTCGAAGGTCGTACGCATCGCGAGGGCCAGGGCGTCCACGCTCAGCGCCGCGGTCGAGGTCATCGGTGTGCGGCTGCCCCAGCGGCCCAGTGCCAGCAGGACCGGCTCGAGGCCGAGGCCGCGGTCGGTCAGCTCGTACACCTGGGCACTGGCCGGCGGCCCCAGCTGCCGGCGGCGCAGCACGCCGGCCCGCTCCAGCTCGGCGAGGCGCTGGGTCAGCATGCTCTGCCCGGCGCCGGGCAGGCCGCGGCGCAGCTCGCTGAAGCGTTTGGGGCCCAGCAGCAGCTCCCGGACGACCAGCAACGCCCACCGGTCACCGACGAGATCGAGCGCGCGAGCCACTCCGCAGGGGTCGTCGTAGGTCCGGGCCATGGCCCCATAGTATCGTTGCCGAACCTGAAGGTACGAAAACAGAACCACATGCGGAGGGTTCATGCCGACGACGCGCACTTACGTCCTGGTTCCCGGAGCCGGCGGCAGCGCCTGGTACTGGCACCGGCTCGGGCCGGAGCTCCGCCGTCGTGGCCACGAGGCGATCGCGGTCGAGCTGCCGGCCGCCGACGACCAAGCCGGCCTGCGCGACTACGCCGACGCCATCGTCACCGCCGCGGGAGACCACCGGCGGGTGGTGCTGGTCGCCCAGTCGATGGGCGGCCTCAGCGCCCCGCTGACCTGCGACCGCCTCGATGCCGAGCAGATCGTCCTGGTCAACGCGATGATCCCGGCGCCCGGCGAGACCGGCGGTGACTGGTGGACGGCGACCGGCCAGGAGCAGGCCCGCCGCGAGCTCGACCGGCGCGAGGGCCGCGACCCGGACGCGCCGTTCGACCCGCGCGTGATGTTCTTCCACGACGTGCCGGCGGAGGTCACCGAGCAGGGCCTGACGGTCGATCCGGGGCAGTCGGGCACGCCGTTCGGTGAGCCGTGGCCGCTGGACGGGTGGCCGGACGTGTCGACCCGGGTGCTCTGCGGACGGCAGGACAGGCTGTTCCCGGTCGACTTCCAGATCCGGGTGGCCCGGGAACGGCTGGGGGTCACGGCCGAGACCATGCCGGGCGGTCACCTGCTGGCCCTCAGCCGGCCGGCGGAGCTGGCCACCCTGCTCACCGCGTGATCAGGGTCTAGTCGGGCGGTCCCACCGGGGCGCCCTGCGCGGCCGGGCTGTCCGCGGCCTCGCCGGGAACGCCGGGTCCGCCGTCCTGCGCCCGGTGCGCCTCGTCGTAGGTGAGGTCGCCGGGGTTGCCGTTGTCCGGCTCCGTCATCGCGTCCGGGTCCATCGAGCCCGGGTCGGCCACACTGCTGAGATCGTCATGCGGGTTCGTCATGCCGGCGGGCTACCCTGGTCGGCGCGGGGGCATGCCCGCAGCCGGTGATGTTCACCGATCCTTCACCCGGGCCCACGTCGCACCTGCCGCATCCGTCAGGTCATCACCGGCCGGATACCTGCGCGTGGACTCAGCGTGGCCCGCGGTCCCTAGCGTCACCCGGCAGGGGCCCGGCGATCGTGCCGGTCCGGACCGCAGGAGGTCACATGCTCACCCGCCGTCAGCTGCTCACCGGCATCGCCGTCACCGCGGGAGCCGCCGCGCTGCCGGCCGATCCGGCCCGCGCCTCCGCGCACGCCGCCTCCGCCGCCGGACTGTTCTCCCTCGGTGTGGCCAGCGGCGACCCGCTGCCCGGCGGCGTCATCCTGTGGACCCGGCTGATGACCGGCGACGGCGGATCGGCCGCCGCCGGGTGGGCGCGCCGGCCCGTCGAGGTCGGCTGGCAGGTCGCCCGGGACGAGCGCTTCCGGCGGGTGGTGCGCAGCGGGCGTACGGTGGCCCGGCCCGAGCTGGCGCACTCCGTGCACGTCGACGCGCGGGGCCTGGAGCCGGGACACGAATACTTCTACCGCTTCCGGGCGCTGGGCGCGCTGAGCCCGGCCGGTCGCACCAGGACGGCCCCGCACCCGCGGCACGACGGGTCGAGCCTGCGCTTCGGCGTCGTCAACTGCCAGGACTTCCAGAACGGGTACTGGCCGGCGTACCGGGGTCTGGCCGATGAGGACCTGGACGTCGTGCTGCACCTCGGCGACTACATCTACGAGTACGACGCGAGCAGCCGGTTCGCCGACCGCCGGCACTCCGCCACCCGTACGCCGGGCCTCAACCAGCTGGTCACCCTGGCCGACTACCGCGACCGGCACGCGCAGTACAAGAGCGACCCGGCGCTGCAGGCGGCGCACGCCGCGTTCCCGTGGATCGTCACGTGGGACGACCACGAGACCGAGAACAACTACGCCGACCTGCTCGACGAGATCGACGACACCGGGGCGGCCCGGCAGACCCCGGCCGTGTTCGCCCGCCAGCGCGCCGCCGCCTACCAGGCGTACTACGAGCACATGCCGATCCGGGCCGACCTGCGCCCCGGGAGCACCGACCTGCGGATCTTCCGCCGCTTCGACTTCGGCCGGCTGGCCCGGTTCCACGTCCTGGACACCCGGCAGTACCGCAGCGACCAGCCGGGGGCCTTCCCCGGCGACTTCGGCCTCGCGGCGGCCGGCACGGCGAACGCCACCGGCACGCTCACCGGCGAGGCGCAGGAACGCTGGCTGCGCTCGGGGCTCGACCACTCCCCGGCCCGGTGGAACGTCATCGCCCAGCAGGTGATGATGAGCCGGATCAAGTTTCCCAACCCGGCTGGGCCGGTGCCGCCGCTGCTGGCCAACCTCGACCAGTGGGACGGTTACGCGCCGCAACGCGACCGGCTGCTGCGCCACCTCGCCCAGGCCCCGATCGCCAACCCCGTCGTGCTGGCCGGCGACATCCACTCCACCTGGATCAGCGAGCTGCGCACCGACTTCGACCGTCCGGAGCAGGCGCCGGTCGCCGCCGAGTTCACGGCCACCTCGATCAGCTCCGACTTCCCGGCGGCCTACGACGCCCCGCTCAAGGCGGTCAACCCCACCCTGAACCCGCACGTGCGGTACTTCGACGGCTCCCGGCGCGGCTACCTGCGCTGCCGGGTCGGGCGGGGCGAGTGGCGCACCGACGTGCGCACGGTCGAGACCATCGAGGTACGGCGTACGCCGGTGAGCACCAGTGCGTCGTACTCGGTGGAAGCGGGGACCTCGGCTGTGCACCCGTCCTGAGCTCACCCGCGGCGGAAAACCCAGATGACATCGCTTCGGACCCGTACGGGAAACTGCTCGGATGCGGACCAAGCAGGAGCTCACCGAGGCAGTCAAACGGGACCGGCGGGCGGCGCTCGTCGTCAACGCGCACTCCCGGCAGGGGATGCGGTTGTACGACGCCGCCCGGACCCGGCTGCTCGCGGCGGGGTTCACGTTGCTGGACGCGTACCCGGTGGACCGGCCCCGGGAGCTGGAGGCGATCCTCACCGCCGTCATCGACCGCGGCCCGGACCTGCTCGTCGCCGGCGGCGGCGACGGCACCATCAGCACGGCCGCCCGGCTGCTCGCCCACCGCGACATCGCCCTGGGCCTGCTGCCGCTGGGCACCACCAACAACTTCGCCCGCACGGTCGGCGTGCCGCTGGCCCTCGACGACGCCGTGACGACGCTGACCGACGGCAAGGTCATCGACGTCGACCTGGGGCTGGCCGGGGCGACCGCGTTCACCAACCACGTCGGTGTGGGACTGTCCGCCGACCTCATGCTGTCGGCACCGCGGCTGCTGAAACGGGTGATCGGCCGGACGGCGTACCCGATCACGGCTCTGGGTCTGCTGGCCCGGCACCGTCCATTGCGGATCGCCGTGCGCGCGGGCGGGCGGGAGCACACGTTCGTGACGCATCAGCTGTACGTGGCCAACGGCGGTTTCCACGCCGGGCGGCCGATCGCCGCTGACGCCCACGCCGACGACCGGCTGCTGGTGGCGTATCCGGTCGGTGGCCGGGGGCGATGGGGCCTGCTGCGGGAGACGGCGCGCAACGCGGCGACCGGCCACCGGCGCACGCTCGGCGAGGAGCCGTTCCTGGCGGTCGGCGAACTGTGGGTGGAGACCGACCGCCCGGCCCGGGTCGAGGTCGACGGCGAGCCGTCCGGCCGGACCCCGCTGCGGATCGGCCTGGACCCCAACGCGTTGCGCCTGATGGCCCCGGCCGACACACGTGACCTCTAGGGCCGGGTCACCTCGCTCCGCCAGGCCGGGTCGCGGCCGATGAAGCCCAGCAGCCGGGTCTGGACGTCCGCGTCGGCGGGTACCTCGACCCGGGCGCCGTACTGGCCGGAGGAGCGCATGACCTCTTCCATCTGCTCCATCCCGGCGAGCAGGCCGGCGCAGAAGGCCGGGTCCAGCCGGTCGTCCTGACCGGTGGCCCGGGACAGGTCCCAGGTGTGCATGAACACGTCCGAGGTGTAGAACCGGTCGATCGCGTCGGCCAGCGGCAGGCTGCCGAGGTGCGGGTTGCTGAGCTCCCGGTGCGCGGTCGCCGGATCGTCGAGCACCGCCTGCACGCCGTCGCAGTGCACCTGCCACGCGCGGACCGGGTCGTCGTCCACCGACGGGCCGCGGGGCAGGTCGATGGCGGCGCCGGCGGCGAGGAAACCGGGGAACCAGTCGGTCAGGTGCCGCACGACGTCGCGGGCGGTCCAGCCGGCCACCGGGGCCGGCACGTCCCAGGACCGGGTGCCGCGGACGCGGTCGGTGAAGAGGCCGGCGATCTGCCGGTGCCGCTCGGCGGGGATCTCAGACAGTGCCATCGTGGATCATCCTTTCCAGCTTCGCGTAACCCTGATCGACGCCGACCTCCATCCCACTGCGCAGCCACGAATCCCGGGCCTCGAAGCTGTCGACCAGCGACTGGCTGCGCAGTCGCGTGCGGCCGCCGCCCAGATCCTCGAACCACATCGTCGCCAGGGACACCCCGTCCGGATCGCCGTCGTAGGTGAAGGTCTGCACGATCCGGTCCGGCCGGACCTCGTGGAAGCAGCCGTGGAAGCCGTACTCCGTGCCGTCGCGCACCGAGACGTAGCGCCAGCTGCCACCGCTGGTGGCGTCCCAGTGCTCGATCCGGGTGGTCATGGCGTCGGGTCCCACCCACCGGGCGAACAGCACGGGGTCGGTGTGCGCGCGGAAGAGCTGTTCAGGTGTGGCTTCGAAGTCACGACTCAGCCGGATCACCGGCACTTTGGGGTCGGCCTCGATCGATGTCTGCGCGATCGTGGTCATGCTCGTCTCCCTTCATCTCGGCCGGCACGGCGTCGAGCTTCATCTCCGCCAGCACGGTGTCGAGGCGGCGGTAACGCTGCTCGGCGCGGGCCCGGTAGCGCTCGATCCAGTCATCCATCAGGTCGAAGACCCCGGCCTCCAGACGCACCGGCCGGGGCTGCGGCCCGCGGGGCCGGCTGACCAGCCCGGCGTCCTCGAGCACCCGCAGGTGTTTGTAGACGGCCTGCAGCGTCATCCGGTACGGCTCGGCCAGCTGGCTCACGGTCGCGTCGCCCTCGGCCAGGCGGGCCACCATGTCGCGGCGCGTCGGGTCGGCGAGGGCGGCGAACACCCGGGTCAGCGTGTCTCCGGTCATGGTCCCTGGTTTCAACTCATCGGTTGAAACGCACGGTAGACCGGGCCGGCCGGTACGTCAACGACCGCCGTTGCTGCCGTCTCCTCCCGCAAGCCGGTCCTTCGCGGAGATGCCTGGCCGTGCGCCGGTCCGGGGCCGGGGGAATGATCGGGGCATGACGATCACTGAGACGCGGGGAGTGGACGCCCTGCTGACCCGGGCCCGGGCCGGCCTGCGCCGGCTCGACCCGCACCAGTGCCTCGCGGCTGTCGCCGCCGGCGCGCTGCTCGTCGACACCCGCACCGAGAGTCAGCGGCGGGTGCAGGGGGAGCTGCCGGGGGCGCTGGTGATCGACCGTACGGTGCTGGAGTGGCGCCTCGACCCGGCGTCACCGGACCGGATCCCCGAAGCCACCGGATACGACCGGCACGTCATCGTGGTCTGCCGGCAGGGCTACAGCTCCAGCCTGGCCGCGGCCGGTCTGCAGGCGGTGGGACTGCGCCGGGCCACGGATCTGGCCGGCGGGGTCGAGGCGTGGCTGGCCGCCGGTCTGCCGATGACCGACGGCCCCGCCGACGTCCGTCTGTGAGGGGACGCTCAGATCCGGGCGCCCAGGTCGGCTCCGTCCGCCGGGCGCAGGAAGGGCGAGCTCGCGATGGCGCCGGTGGCGGTCCGCGGCCCGGTGATCACCGAACTGTCCGTGCTGGCCGGCGCGGGCACCGAGCTCAGGTTCCAGGAGTTGCCACTGCCGGTGGAACGGCCGGGCGCCACCGCGGTGCCGTTGCGGACGGACAGGTTCGCGGTGAGCCGCGACGTGCTGGAATCCACGTCGAAGCCGGTCTTCGGGTTCGCGTACGCGGTGTTGCGATCGAAGACCAGCGTCCCCGGGTTGCCGTTGTCGGTGAAGCCGTGCGCGGCGTTGCTGAACGCCATGCTGTTGCGGATCACGTGGTTGGCCGCGGGGTCGGGATCGCCGCCACCCATCTTGAAGCCGTTGCCGTCCCCGGCGAAGTCCGGGAAGTTCCACCGGTTGACCCCGTTGCCGTAGGCGATACTGCCCTCGACGGTGATCGGTGAGGTGAACATCCAGGCGTCGAACCCGTCGTCGACGTTGTTCCACAGCCGGGCGCCGCGGACCACGTTGCCGCTGCCGCTGCCCTCCTTGATGGCCAGGCCGTCGGCGCTCTCGCCGTTCTTGCGCGGGTCCCGGTTGAGGTAACTGTCCAGGTTGAGCACCAGGTTGTTGCTCGACGCGCCCTGGATCTGCAGGCCGGACTCGTAGTTGTCATGGGTCGACAGGCGTTCGAAGACGTTGCCGTTACAGCCGTCGCAGTAGAGCCCGTACGGGCCGTTGACCAGTTCCAGGCCGACCAGGCGCCAGTACGAGGCCTCCATGTGCACGGCGCCGCGCTGTGCCCGGGGGACGCTGCCGCCGACCGGGGCCGGGGTGTTGGGCAGGTCCTCACCGTCGATGACCACCCGCTCGGAGCCGTACCGGGTCAGGGTGATCGGCTGGCTCGCGGTGCCGCTGCGGGTGATCTGGATGTTGGTGGTCAGGGCGTAGGTGCCGCCGCGAACGGAGATGACCGTGCCGGGCTGGGCCAGGTCGACGGCCCGCTGGATGGTGCGCAGCGGACGGGCCTGGTCGCCGGCGTTGCTGTCGTTGCCGGTGGTGGCGACGAACAGGGGAGCCGGGGCGGCGGCGGTCGCGGGGGCCGGTGGGCCGAGCGTGACTCCGGCGGCGAGGGCGACGGCGACGGCCGCGAGCGTGGCGGTGCTGCGGGCAGGCATGGGGGACCTCCGAGGGGTGAGGGAGAAAGGCGCGGCGAGGGGCATCGCGTCGATGTCCACCGTGTGCGCGCCGGTGTCGAGGGGCCTGCACTCGCGTCCTGCCCTGGGGCGCGGTGGGATCCCGGGAAGCGCCCGGCTCTGGTAAGCGCTTTCCTGGCGAGGCTAGCCAGGCGTCGATCGACTGTCAACGATGTCCGCGCGCCTGGCTTGCGCGCCCCGGTTCGTGATCGGTCTGGGCTCGGTCCGCGGCTGGCCCGAGTTCTGCGAGCCGGGCTGCTCCGTCCGCGCGGCCGGTCCGCGTGATCGGACGCGGGTGAGCGGTCCGGGTGATCAAACGCGGGTGACCGGTCTGGGAGTTCAGGTTCGGGTTCGGTTCAGGTTCTGGTTCAGGTCCGGGTGATGATCGGGTCGTCGGCGCGACGAATGTCAATACCGCAATCGGGTCAATGGCGGCCGGACTCGGTGTGCGACACATTCCTTGTGTCGTTGATCTGCCCGCGACCTGATGGATTGGCGACACATTTGCCGGCTGAATGCGGCCGGATTGCGGATTGGGCGCCGTGCCGCCGGGTACCAAGCGGCCAAGCTAATACACCGACCGGCTCGAATTGTTCGTCCGGTCGTTGCTCCGGTGACGCGGTGCGTGCCACCGGGCGTGCAAGTTGCACGCGCAAGACGAATCTGTTGTCGACGAAAGGACGGACACGTGCGTTCTCGCCTGTCGCGAAGGCGTTCAGTGCCCATTACCGGATCTGTGCCGGCCTGCGGGAATGAGGTGTCCCGATGATCGGTGTGGCATTGCGATCCGCTCTCGACGAGCGAGTGGCCGCGGATATTCTGACCGGATGTGCCCGGCGTCACCGGGTACCCGGCGCGCAGCTGGCGATCCATCAGGGTGGCGCGACTGTCACTGCGGAGTACGGCGAGGACGAGTACGGCACCGGCCGGCGGGTCACCGCACACACAGCCTTCCCGGTGGGCTCGATCACCAAGGCCGTCACCGCCACCACGGTGCTGGCCCTGGTCGCCGACGGCGATCTCGAGCTGGACGAGCCGGTCGGCCGGTTGCTCAGCGACCTGACCGGGGCGGCGGCCCGGATCACCGTACGCCAGTTGCTCAGCCACACCAGTGGCCTGCCGTGCGGACCCGCCGCCGAGGATGCGGCCGGTCTGTCCGTGCCCCGCTATCTGGCCCGCGCCTGCCGTCCCGAGCTGATGGTGCTGCCGCCCGGCACGGCGTTCTCGTACTCCAACGTGGGTTACGTGCTGCTCGGCCGGCTCATCACGGTCGTCACCGGCATGAGCTGGGCCGACGCGATCCAGTCGATCGTGCTGGAACCGCTGGGCGTGACTCCCGGGCTGATCGCCGCCGCCGGTCCGCGCCGTACGCTGGCGATCGGTCATTCGGTCAACGAGCGCACGGGCCGCGTACGGCCGGTCCGGCAGTCTCTGCCGGAAGCCGAGGCGGCGGCCGGCGCCCTCGCGCTGAGCGCGGCCGACCTGGTAGCTCTCGGCCGGTTGCACGTGGACGGTGGTGTGCCGTCGGTACTGCCGGCCGGATACGCCGCCCGGATGCGGTCGGTGGTCCCCGGCGCGGTTCCGTTCGGGCTGGCGCGGGGCTGGGGGCTCGGGCTCGCGGCGTTCGGCGTCGCCCCGGACGAGTGGTTCGGCCACGACGGCAACGCCGACGGCACCGGTTGCTTCTGGCGCATCGACGCCGATGGTGGGCAGGTCGTGGCCCTGACCTGCAACGCCGGCTCCGGGCACGCCATGTGGGCCGATCTGACGGCAGAACTGCGTGACGCCGGAATAGCGATGGACGATGCGTTGCCGGCCGCGGACGTCCGTTTCCCGGGCACCTCGGCGCCGGAGTGCGCGGGCAGCTATCTCAATGGTGACCTGGAGTATCGGGTAATCGCCGGAGGTCCTTTCGGACTCCGGCTGAGCATCGACGGCGAAACCGCCGAGAACATTGTCGTCCGGGCCGACTTGACATTTCATCTCGAGGATGCGTCCACCGGACGGTGGACTCTCGGCGGACGGTTTGTGCGAGATCAACGCTCGCGCGTGGTGAACGGTATCCAGGTCGGTGGGCGCCTCGGCGGCCGTCGTATCGAGGCGCTGGTCTAGCGGATTCCTTCCGCAACTGTCGTGTGCGGCGGGACCGCCGCGCGCCCGTCCTGATCTCCGCCCATCGTGACCGAAAGGTTCATCGACGTTGACGAAACATCGCGCCGTACCGGTGTATTCAGCCGAGCCGACCCCGAGGCCCCGGGTGGGCGGTAAGCCGCCGGAGTCCGGGGACGCGGAGCAGCTCGACCACTGGCGGCAGCGTTGCGCCGGCGTGGTGCCGGCCCGGCTGCCCGGACACCGTCGCGGGGATGCCGGGCCGGGGAGCTGGGCCCAGGTGCGCTGCGCCGTACCGGCCGGGTCGGTCGACGGCGGGGAAGCGTCGCTGCTGCAGCTCTGCGCGGCGGCGATGTACGTGGTGCTGACCCGCTACACCCCGGGGGCGGACATCGCGGTGGCCACCGCCGTCAGCGCCGCCGGCGGATCGCCGGACCTGGTGCTGCTGCGCCCGGAAGCGGGCCGCGTCGCCACCCTGGGTGGCCTCGTCGACGCCGTACGGGCCGCGCACCTCGACGCCGCCCGGCGCCCCGCCGTACCGTTCGCGAGCCTGGTCGAGCGCCTGGGCCTGGCCCCGGAGCTCGCCCGGATCGTGGTCACCGAAGGCCCGCACCCCGAACCGGCCGCGGCCACCTCGCTGATCCTGCGGGCCGTGGCGGGCCCCGGCGCCGCCGTGGGCATCTCCCTGGAATACCGCACGGACCGCCTGGCGGCGGAGGCCGTGCAGCGGATGGCCGGTCACCTGAGCCACGTGCTGGCCGCGTTCGCGGAGCAGCCCGGCCTGGCCCCGGCGGACCTGGACATCATGGGTACGGCGGAACGCCGCGACGCGGTGGCCGCCGGCGCCGGTGCGGTCCGCGAGATCCCCGCAGTCACCTGGCCGGCGCTGGTTGAGGCTCAGGTCAGCCGCACACCCGAGCTTCCGGCGGTGCTCGCGGACGGGCAGACGCTGAGCTACGCCGAGCTCGACACGCGCGCCAACCGGCTGGCCCGATTGCTGATCGCCCGGGGCGCCGCGCCGGAGACGGTGGTGGCCCTGGTGCTGCCGCGCTCGGTGGACATCGTGGTGGCCCAGCTCGCCGTGGCCAAGGCCGGGGCGGCGTTCCTGCCGGTGGATCCGGCGTATCCCGCGCAGCGCATCGGATTCATGCTGGACGACGCCCGGCCCGTGGTCACCGTCAGCCGCAGCGACGTGCCGGGCGAGGGCGCCGGACACCTCCTGCTCGACGACCCCGGGGTCTCGGCGGAACTGGCCGCGCTGCCCGGCGCTCCGGTGACCGACGGGGAGCGACGCGCGCCCCTGGTTCCGGAACACCCCGCCTACGTCATCTTCACCTCAGGCTCAACCGGCGTACCCAAGGGTGTGCTCGTCACCCACGCCGCGTTCGTCGACTTCGCCGTCGCGGAGGCGGAGCACCTGGCGGCCGGCCCGGGGGACCGGGTGCTGCAGTTCTCCTCGCCCAGTTTCGACGCCTCCGTGCTGGAGCTGGGTCTGGCCCTGCCGTCCGGCGCGGCGCTGGTCGTCCCGCCGCCGGGCGCCACCGTCGGCGAGCCGCTCGCCGAGGTGCTGGCCGGGCAGTGCGTGACGCACGCCCTGATCCCGCCCGCCGCCCTGGCCACCGTGCCCGAGGGCACCGAGCTGCCGGAGTTGGGCACGCTGCTGGTCGGCGGGGAGGCGTGCGGGCCCGAGCTGGTCGAGCGGTGGGCGGGCGGCCGCCGCATGATCAACGCGTACGGCCCGACCGAGGTCACCGTCGTGGCGACCTGGAGCGGCGCGCTGAGCCCGGGTGGCACCCCGCCGATCGGCCGTCCCCTGCCCAACACGGCGACCTACGTCCTGGACCCGCGGCTGCGGCCGGTGCCGGCCGGGGTGCCCGGCGAGCTGTACCTGGCCGGTCCCGGCCTTGCCCGCGGTTACCTGCACCGTCCCGGCCTGACCGCGCAGCGGTTCGTGGCCGACCCGTGCGGTGCCCCGGGCGCGCGGATGTACCGCACCGGGGACCTCGTACGCCGGGCGGCCGACGGGCAACTGGAGTTCCTCGGCCGGGCCGACGACCAGGTGAAGATCCGCGGCTTCCGGATCGAGCCGGGCGAGATCGCGGCGGTGCTGACCCGGCACGGGTCCGTCGGGCGGGCGGCGGTCGTCGCCCGCGAGGACCGCCCGGGTGTCAAACAGCTGGTCGCGTACGTGGTGCCGGCCGGCCCCGAGGGCATCGACGCGGGGGAGTTGCGCGAGCACGTGGCGGCGGCGTTGCCCGCGCACATGGTGCCCGCCGCCTTCGTCCCGCTCGCCGCCCTGCCGGTCAGCAGCAACGGGAAACTGGACCACCGGGCGCTGCCCGTGCCGCAGTTCGACAGCGCCGGGCACGAGCCACCCCGTACCGATGCCGAGCGGGCCGTCGCCGCCGTGTGGGCCGACGTCCTGGGTCTGCCGCGGGTCGGTCGGCAGGACGACTTCTTCGCGCTCGGTGGCGACTCCATCCTGGCGGTGCGGGCGCTGTCGCGGCTGCGCGAGACGCTGGGCGTACGGCTGCCGGCCCGGACCGCGTTCGACGCGCGTACCGTCGCGGACACCGCGGCTGCCGTCACCTCAGGTGAGCCTGAGGTGGCTCAGGTCATCACCCGGGTCGACCGCGACGGACCGCTGCCGTTGTCGACGTACCAGCGGCGGCTCTGGACGCACGAACAGCTCGACGCCGGCACGGGCGAGTACCACACCGGCGTCGGGCTGCGGTTGCACGGCCCGCTGGACCCGGCTGCTCTCCTCGCCGCGCTGGCGGCCCTGACCGAACGGCACGAGTCGCTGCGGACGACCTTCACCGTCGTCGGCGCTGAGCCGAGACAGGTCGTCGCCGCCCAGGGTGAACTGCCCTTGCGCGTCACCGAGCTCGGCGACGGGACGCTCGACGAGCTGCTCGCCGCGGAGCTGCGCCGGCCGTTCGACCTGGCCACCGGGCCGCTGACCCGGGCCACCCTGGTCGCCTGCGGCCCGGACGAGCACGTACTGCTGCTCGCCCAGCACCACATCGTCACCGACGGCTGGTCGGTCCGGGTGCTCACCGACGAGCTGGCGGAACTCTACGACGCCGAGGTGCGCCGAGTGCCGGCCAAGTTGCCGGCGCCGACGGTGCAGTACGCCGACTTCGCGGTCTGGGAGCACGGCCGGGTCACCGGGCCCGCTGCCGAGGCCCGCCTGGCGTACTGGCGGCAGCGGCTCACCGGGATCGAGCCGCTGCAACTGCCCACCGACCGCCCCGGACCGGCGGGCGCTGCCACCTCGGCCGGGCTGCACCGCGCGCTGCTGCCCGCCGAACTGGTCCGCCGGCTGGAACGGCTGGGCCGGCAGCACGGCGCGACTGTCTACATGAGCCTCGTGGCCGCGGTGCAGGTGCTGCTCGCCCGCTACAGCGACCAGCGCGACATCGTGCTCGGCACGGTCGCCTCCGGACGCGACCATCCCGACCTGGAACGGATGGTCGGCTTCCTGGTCAACACGCTGGTGCTGCGCGGCACTGTGGACCGCCGGCAGAGCTTCACCGAGCGGGTTGCCGACGTGCGGGAGACGGTGCTCGAAGCGTTCACCCACGACGTGCCGTACGACCGGCTCGTCGAGGACCTGCGGACCGCAGGTGACATCGGCGGCGCTCCGCTGGTGCGGGCCGTGGTCGTCCTCCAACAGCAGCTCCTGCGCGCCCGCGCGGCCGGTGGACTGCGATTCGACGAGTACGACCTGCCCCGCCCCGCCGCCCGCTTCGGCCTCGTCTTCGAATTCGTTCCGCGTGGCGACACCCTCGGCCTCGCCGTCGAGTACGACGCCGCACTGTTTACTGTGGACCGCATCCGCCGGCTCACCGGCCACCTCGTCCGCCTCCTCGAAGCGGTCACCACCGAGCCGGCCGCCCCCTTGGGCGCTCTCGACCTGCTCTCCGCCACCGAGCGCGACGACCTGCTGGTGACCCGCAACGACACGGCCCGGGAGGTGGCGCCGGCCACCCTGGCCCAGCTGTTCATCCGCCAGGCGGCCCGCACCCCCGACCTGCCGGCGCTGCTCGACGAACACGGCCCGGTCACCTACGCCCAGCTCCGCGCCCAGGTCAACCGGCTGGCCCGGCTGCTGATCCGGCACGGCGCCGGCCCGGAACGGGTGGTGGCCCTGGCGCTGCCCCGCTCGGTGGACATCGTGGTGGCCCAGCTCGCGGTCGCCCAGGCCGGGGCCGCGTTCCTGCCGGTCGACCCGGCCTACCCGGCGTCGCGGATCCAGCTGATGCTGCGCGACGCGGCCCCGGTGCTGGTGCTGACACTCGCCGGCCTGGCCGCGGACCTGCCCGTGCCCAGCTCGGCCACGCTGGTGCTGGACGACCCGGCGGTCGTGGCAGCGGTGGCCGAGATGCCGGGTGACGACCTCGCCGACACCGAACGTTCGGCTCCGCTCCTTGCGGCGCACCCCGCCTACGTCATCTTCACCTCAGGATCCACCGGCCGGCCGAAGGGCGTCGTGGTTCCGCACGCGGGCCTGGCGAGCTTCTCGGCGGCCGAGATCGAGCACTATCAGGTACGCGCGGGCGACCGCGTGCTGCAGTTCGCCTCACCGAGCTTCGACGCCTCCGTGCTGGAGCTGTGCATGGCCCTGCCGGCCGGTGCCGCCCTGGTGGTGCCCCCGGCCGGTCCGCTGCTGGGCGACAGGCTCGCGCAGGTGCTGGCCGACTCGCGGATCACCCACGCCCTGATCCCGCCCGCCGCCCTGGCCACCGTGCCCGACGACGCCCGCCTGCCGGACTTCGGCTGCGTCATCGTGGGCGGCGACGCCTGCGGGGCGGACCTCGTCGCGCGCTGGGCACCCGGCCGCCGGATGATCAACTCTTACGGGCCCACCGAGTGCACGGTCGTGGCGACCTGGAGCGGGCGCCTGACCCCGGGCGCGGTGCCACCGATCGGCCGGCCCATCCCCAACACCCGCGTTTACGTGCTTGATCGCGCTCTGCGTCCGGTGCCGGAGGGTGTGGCCGGCGAGCTCTACGTCGCGGGCGCCGGCCTGGCCCGTGGCTATCTGCACCGGCCCGGCCTGACGGCGCAGCGGTTCGTCGCCGATCCGTTCGGCGGGCCCGGCGCCCGGATGTACCGCACCGGGGACGTTGTGCGCTGGGGTGCGGGGGGAGAGCTGGAGTTCCTGGGGCGCGCCGACGACCAGGTCAAGATTCGTGGGTTCCGCATTGAGCTCGGTGAGGTGGCTGCGGCCCTGACCCGCCAGCCCGGCGTGGACCGTGCGGCTGTCGTCGTCCGGGAGGACCAGCCCGGGACTCGCCGCCTGGTCGCTTATGTGGTGCCCAGCGCGGATGGGCTGCGCTTCGACGACCGGCGTGATGCAGATGGCCGGCGCAGGGTCGATGGCAGGGGTGATGCCGATCGGTTGCGGACCGCGCTCACGGCCGAGCTGCCCGACCACATGGTGCCGGCCGCGTTCGTGTTCCTGGACGCGCTGCCCGTCGACCCGAACGGCAAGCTCGACCGGCGGGCCCTTCCCGCCCCTGATCTCACCACCGCCCCGGACCGTTACGTGGCACCCCGGACCGGCATCGAGCGGACCCTCGCGAGCATCTGGGCCGACGTCCTGGGTGTGCCGCGTGTCGGTGTCGAGGACGACTTCTTCGCGCTCGGTGGCGACTCCATTCTCAGCATCCAGGTCGTGTCCCGGGCGAAGGCAGCCGGTTTGCAGCTGACCTCCCGGGAGCTGTTCCGGCATCCGAATATCGCGGCACTGGCCGCGGTGGTCACCGTGGCGGAGACCGGCACCGGCGACCGCGGGCCGGTGACCGGCAGCGCCCCGCTCACCCCGATCCAGCGCTGGCTGCTGGAGACCCGGGGTGCGGGCGCGAGCCGCTTCGACCAGTGGCTGGCCCTCGAACTCGCGCCCGACGTGGATGAGCAGGCGCTGCGGACCGCGCTGACCGCGCTGCTCGCCCAGCACGACGCGCTGCGGGCATGTTTCCCGGTGGCCGGAGGCGACGCGCTGCGGGCTCAGCGCGCGGTGACCCGACATGACGGGCTGCAGGTTCAACGCCCGGTGACCGGCGGGGACGCGCTGGAGCTTCAGTGGCCGGTGACCGGACATGATGCGCTGCGGGGTCAGCTCCCGGAGAGCGGGGAGGGGCACCGGTTCGAGGTCGGGCCTCCGGTTGAGGTGAGCCTGGTGAGGCGGCGGTTGTCCGCAGCTGCGACACCTGAGGCGCTGTTGGATGCGGCCCGGCAGGCCCACGGTTCGGTCGATCTCGGGAGCGGGCCGCTGCTGCGGGCCACGCTGGTCGACGCCGGTGTGCCGTTGCTCGTGCTTGCGGTTCATCACCTCGTCGTGGACGCGGTGTCGTGGCGGGTGCTCGCCGAGGATCTGCGGCTGGCGTACGAGCAGGCGGCGGCCGGGGAGCCGGTGCGGCTCGGTGAGCGCACCACCTCGGTGCTGGAGTGGGCCACCGGACTGGCGGAGTACACGGCCGGTGGCGGTTTCGACGGTGAGCGTGCGCACTGGGCCGCCGTCGGGGCTCACGATCCCGCGCTGCCGGTCGAGCTCAGCGGGCCGGACACCGTGGCGGACACCGGGTCGGTGACCGTGCGGCTGGACCGGGACGAGACCGCCGCGCTGTTGCGGGACGTGCCGGCCGCGTACCGGACGCAGGTCAACGATGTGCTGCTGACCGCCCTCGGGGCCACGCTGGCCGAGTGGACCGGACATCCGCGGGTGGTCGTGGATCTGGAGGGTCACGGGCGCGAAGAGATCTTCGACGGGGTTGACCTGTCGCGCACGGTCGGGTGGTTCACGACCGTCTACCCGGTGGCGCTGGAGGTGCCGGTCGCAGACGGCTGGGGGACCGCGCTGAAGGCGGTCAAGGAGCAACTGCGGGCGGTTCCTGGGCGGGGCCTCGGTTTCGGGGCGCTGCGCTACCTCGCCCGCGACGAGCTGGTCCGTGGCCGTGCACCTCAGGTCAGCTTCAACTACCTGGGACAGCTCGATTTCCCGGCCGGCGCTGACGGGCTGATCCGAGGCGTGGCCGCCGGGCTCGACCTGGACGATGACCCGGCTGCCGCCCGGCCGCACCTGCTGGACGTCGTCGGCCGGGTCACCGCCGGACGCCTCGAGCTGACCTGGTCGTACGGGCGTAACCGGCACGAGGCGCAGACCGTCGCCGCGCTGGCCGAACGCATGACGGCGGCCCTGCGCGCCATCGTCGCGCACTGTGCCGGGCCGGACGCGGGTGGCCGTACCCCATCGGATTTCCCGCTCGCGCGCCTCGACCAGGCCGCGGTGGACCGCCTCGCCGGACCCGGCACGGACGTCGAGGACGTCTATCCGTTGACCGCCATGCAGGCCGGCATGGCCTTCCACGGCCTGGAGCCGGGCGCGCACGGCGTCTACTTCCAGCAGACCACCTTCGTGCTCGACGGCGTCGAGGATCCCGGGCTGCTCGCCCGGGCCTGGCAGCAGGTGGTGGACCGCACCCCGGTGCTGCGCACTTCGGTGGCGTGGGACGGGCTCGGCGAGCCGGTGCAGATCGTGCATCGCGGCGTCCGCGTCCCGGTCACCCACCTCGACTGGACGGGGTACGGCGACGCGGACCGCCGTGACCACCTGCGCAAGCTGCTCGACCGCGACCGTGCCGAAGGGCTGGACCTGACCCGCGCGCCGCTGCTGCGCCTGGTCCTGGTCCGGCTCTCCGCGACCGAGGTACGGGTGGTCTGGACCTTCCACCACCTGCTGCTGGACGGCTGGAGCATCTTCCAGGTCCTGTCCGACGTCTTCGCCTGTCACGCCGGGCTCCGGCGCGGCGTCCCGGCCACGCTGCCGACCCGGCGGCCGTTCCGTGACTACGTCACCTGGCTGGGTGAGCAGGAGGATGATCCGGCGGAGGTTCACTGGAAGCAGGTGTTGTCCGGCTTCGGTGCACCCACGCCGCTGCCGTACGACCGGGAACCGGTGCCGGGTGTCGGTGCCCGATCTGCCCAGCGGTACGCCATCACTTTCGGAGAGCAGGAGTCGCAGCGGCTGCACGAGGTGGCCCGCCGCAACCGGCTGACCCTCAACACACTGATCCAGGGCGCCTGGGCGCTACTGCTGTCCCGCCACAGTGGACAGCACGATATCTGCTTCGGTGCGACGGTGTCCGGTCGCCCGGCCGGCCTGCGCGACGCCGACGCCATCACCGGGCTGTTCATCAACACCCTGCCGGTTCGGGTCGGGGTCGACCCGAACTCCGACACCCTGGCGTGGCTGCAATCGCTGCAGGCCGCGCAGATCGAGGCGCGGCAGTTCGAGCACCTGCCGCTGGCCCGGCTGCGCGCGCTGAGCGACGTGCCTGCCGGGACCGGGCTGTTCGACAGCATCGTGGTGTTCGAGAACTACCCGATCGACGACGACGCCGCCCGCGCCCACGGGCTGCGGCTGCACGACCTGGACGCCGTCGAGACGACCAGCTTCCCGCTCAGCCTGCTGGCCTATCCCGGACCGCGGCTGTCGCTGGCGCTCGGCTACGACCCGGCGTGTTTCGACGAGGACACCGCCCGGCGGCTGCTGGACCATTTGCGGGAGCTGCTGACCGCGGTCGCGGAGGATCCGCACCGGCCGGCCGGGCGCCTGCCGATGCTGACCGCCGCCGAGCGGGAGCTGGTCCTCGACCGGTGGAACGACACCGCTCATCCGGTCCCCGCGGTCACGCTGGCGGACCTGCTGACGGAGCAGGCGGCACGGTCACCGCAGGCGCCGGCGGTGACCTTCGAGGGCCGAACCCTGTCGTACGCGGACCTCGACCGCTGGTCGAACCGGCTCGCGCACCGGCTGATCGCCTCCGGTGCGAGGCCCGAGCGGTGCGTGGCGGTGGCCCTGCCCCGCTCGCTGGAACTGGTCGTGGCTCTGGTGGCGGTGCTCAAGTCCGGGGCGGCGTACCTGCCGGTCGATCCGGAGCTGCCCGACGCCCGGATCGCGATGATGCTCGACGACGCCCGGCCGGTGCTGGTGCTGGACCGCCGGGAGGACGTCAGCGACGCCTCCGGTCCGGAGCACACCCCGGGCCACGCCGACCGGCTCGCGCCGCTCACCCCGGCCGGCCCGGCCTACGTCATCTTCACCTCCGGCTCAACCGGCCGACCCAAGGGTGTGGCGGTGCCGCACGAGGGCATCGTCAACCGGCTGCTGTGGATGCAGCACGAGTACGGCCTGGGCCCCGACGACGTGGTCCTGCAGAAGACCCCGGCCAGCTTCGACGTGTCGGTCTGGGAGTTCTTCTGGCCCCTGATCGTGGGCGCGCACCTGGTCGCGGCCCGTCCCGAGGGACACAAGGACCCGGCCTACCTCGCCACGGTGATCCGCGAGATGCGAGTGACGACCGTCCACTTCGTACCGTCGATGTTGCGGGCCTTCCTGGCCGAGCCCACCGCCGCAGGCTGCACCGGTCTGCGCCGGGTGATCTGCAGCGGCGAAGCGCTGCCCGGCGACGTCGCCGCCGCCTTCCATGAGCTGTTGCCGGTCGGGCTGCACAACCTGTACGGCCCCACCGAGGCGTCCGTCGACGTCACGTATTTCCCGTGCCCGCCGCAGTCCCGGGCCGCGGCGGTGCCGATCGGCCGGCCGGTGTGGAACACCCGCACCTACGTCCTCGACCGCGACCTGCGGCCCGTGCCGCCCGGCGTGCCCGGCGAGCTGTACCTCGCCGGGGTGCAGCTGGCTCGGGGTTACCTGAACCGGCCGGGGTTGACCGCGCAGCGTTTCGTCGCCGACCCGCACGGCGGTCCCGGGAGCCGGATGTACCGCACCGGCGACGTCGCCCGCTGGCATCCGGACGGCACGCTGGGCTTCCTCGGCCGCACCGACGACCAGGTCAAGGTCCGCGGCTTCCGGATCGAGCCCGGTGAGATCGAGGCCGCGCTGCGCCGGCTGTTCGGCGTCACCCAGGCGGTGGTACTCGCCCGGGACGACCGGCTGCTCGCGTACGTCGTGCCCGAGCCCGGCGCGACGCCGCAGCCGGCCGACCTGCGCGACCGGCTCACCGCCGAACTACCGCAGCACATGGTCCCGTCGGCCTTCGTCGTCCTGGACCGGCTGCCGCTGAGTCCCAACGGCAAGCTCGACCGCGCGGCGCTGCCCACCCCGGACCGCGCGGCCACGACCGACACCGAGCCCGTGGCACCCCGTACCGACGCCGAGGGCGTCATCGCCGAGATCTGGTCCGAGGTGCTCGGCACCGACCGGGTCGGGGTGCACGACAGCTTCTTCGACCTGGGCGGCGACTCGATCCGCGGCATGCTCGTCGCCTCCCGCACCGGCACCGCCTTCGGCCTGCCCCTGAGCCCTCGCGACATCCTCAGCGCCCGCACCGTCGCCGCCCTGGCCGAGCTCGTGGAGGACCGGATCCTCCGCGAGCTGGAGAGCCTCGCGTCCGGTACCGGCACCGACGAAACCCGATGAAGGAGCACCTCTTGCCGTCCCCTCAGCAGAGCCGTACGGCCGCCCTGCCCGCGCACCTGCAGCAGCTCCTCCGCCAGCGGCTGGCCGGATCGGCGCCCGCCACCCCGGTCGCCGACCCCATCCCGCCCGCCCCGCGCGACGAACCCCTACCGCTCTCGTTCTCCCAGCAGCGGCTCTGGTTCCTGGACCGCTTCCAGCCCGGCGAGGCCGAATACAACAGCGCGTTCGCCATGCGGCTCAGCGGTCAGCTCGACCGGGCGGCGCTGACCACCGCGGTACGGGCGCTGGCCACCCGGCACGAGTCGCTGCGCACCACCTTCGACGACATCGACGGCGCGGCAGTGCAGATCGTGCACCCGGTACCGGACCTCTACGTCCCGCTGGTCGATCTGGCCGCCGGCGCCGAGCTGGAGCAGGCGCTGTACAAGGCGTACTCGGTGCCCTTCGACCTGCGAACGGGCCCGCTGTTCCGCGTCACGGTGTTCCGCCTGGCCGAGCAGGAGCACGTGCTGCTGCTGGCCGCTCACCACATCATCACCGACGGCTGGTCGATGGGCGTCCTGATCGAGGACCTCGCCGCTCTGTACGAGGCCGCCTACCACGGCACTCCCGGCGACCTGCCCGAGCCGGCCCTGCGGTACGCGGACTTCGCGGTCTGGCAGCGCACCCGGGCCACCGGCGAGGAAGCCCGCAAGCACGCCGACTACTGGGCCGGCCGGCTCGCCGGTCTGCAACCGCTGGAGCTGCCCACCGACCGGCCGCGCCCCGCGGTCCGCACCTCGCACGGCGCGGTGCACCGGTTCACCGTGCCCGCCGCTGTCGCGGACCGCCTGGGGGAGCTGGCCCGCGCCCACGACACGACCCTCTTCACCGCCCTGACCGCCGCCTGCACGCTGCTGTTCTCCCGCTACGCCGGGCAGGACGACGTCGCGCTCGGCACGGTGGTCTCCGGGCGCAACCGCCCGGAGCTGGAACGGCTGGTGGGCTTCTTCGTCAACACGGTGGTGCTGCGCTCGCGGGTGGACGAGCTGGGCACCTTCGCCGACCTGCTGGCCGAGGTCCGCGGCACCGCCCTGGACGCGTTCGCCCACGACGACGTGGCGTTCGAACGGCTGGTGGAGGCGGCCGGCGCGGCCCGTGATCCCAGCCGCAATCCGCTGTTCGACGTGATGGTGCTGCTGCACGACGAGCGCCGCGCCGCCCCGCGCCTGAGCGGTCTGCGCGTCGAGGAGATCGAGCTGTCGCGCCGGGCGGCCACTGTGGACCTGTCCGTGGAGTTCGAGCGGCGGTCCGCTGCCCTGTCGGGGTTCGTGGAGTACAACACCGACCTGTTCGACGCCGCGACCGTCGAGCGGATGACCGGGCACCTGCTCGGGCTGCTCGACGCGGTCACCACCGCCCCCGGCCGCCGGCTCGGCGAGCTGGACCTGCTCGGCGCCGCCGAACGCGACCAGGTACTGCGGCAGTGGAACGACACCGACGCCGACTTCCCTACCGGGACCTTCGGTGAACTGTTCGAGGCTCAGGTGAACCGCACCCCGGACGCCACCGCCCTGGTGTGCCGGGACACCACGCTGACGTACCGGGAGCTCGACGCGCGGGCGAACCGGCTCGCCCGGCTGCTCGTGCGGCGCGGCGCCGGGCCGGAACGGGTGGTGGCGCTGGCTCTGCCCCGGACGGCCGAGATGATCGTGGCGCTGCTGGCGGTGCTGAAAACGGGTGGCGTGTACCTGCCCGTCGACCCGGACCTGCCGCCCGACCGGATCGCGTTCGTGCTGGACGACGCGTCCCCGGTCCTGACCCTCACGACCGGAGGGGCCGCGCTGCCCGGTGGGGTCGTATTGCCGAGTGGAGGCGTCGCGTTGCCGGCCGGGGTTGCTCGGGTCGCGCTCGACGATCCCGCTGTCCTGCAGGAGCTGGACGGATACGGCGACGGTCGCCTCGCTGACGCCGAGCTGCCCGGCAGGCCGGGTCCGCGACACGCTGCCTACGTCATCTACACCTCCGGTTCGACCGGCCGGCCCAAGGGCGTCACGGTCGAGCACCGGCAGCTCGTCAACCTGTTCCACCACCACCGGCAGGGCCTGACGGCGGCCGCGGGCGGGCGACTGCGGGCCGCTCTGACCGCGGCGTTCTCCTTCGACACCTCATGGGAAGGTCCGCTGCTGATGGCGGACGGGCACGAGCTGCACGTCATCGACGAACAGACCCGGCTCGATCCCCGCGCCCTGGTGGACTACATCCGCGCGCACCGCATCGACTTCCTCGACCTGACACCCTCGTACCTGCAGCAGCTTCTGCCCGCCGGTCTGCTGAGCGGCGACGCGCACCGGCCGGCCGTGCTCATGCTCGGCGGCGAGGCGCTGAGCGAGTCGCTGTGGCGGGAGCTGGGCGCGGTGCCCGGCACGACGGCGTACAACTTCTACGGCCCGACCGAGTGCACGGTGGACGCGCTGTCCTGTGCGGTCGGGGCGGGAAACCGTCCGGTGGTCGGCCGCCCGCTGCGCAACGTCCGGGCGTACGTGCTGGACGCCTCCCTGCGCCCGGTGCCGATCGGGGTCGCGGGGGAGTTGTATCTCGCCGGAGCGCAGGTGGCTCGTGGTTACCTCAACCGCCCGGGGCTCACGGCCCAGCGTTTCGTGGCTGATCCGTTCGGCGCCGACGGCGGGCGGATGTACCGCACCGGCGACCGGGTCCGGTGGACCGCCGACGGGCAACTGGACTATCTCGGGCGCGCCGACGAGCAGGTGAAGGTGCGCGGGTACCGGATCGAGCCGGGCGAGATCGAGGCTGTCCTGCACGCCGCGCCGGAGGTCGCCGAGGCGGTCGTCGTGGCCCGGGACGACGACGCCGGGCACCGCAGGCTGGTGGCCTACGTGGTGCCCGCCGACCCGCGGAACGCCCCGGACAGCACCGCGCTGCGTACCGAACTGCGCCGTCACCTGCCCGACTACATGGTGCCCACGGCGTACGTCGTGCTGGACCGGCTGCCCACCACCCACACCGGCAAGCTGGACCGCCGGGCTCTGCCCGCGCCGAGCGCCCCGGCCACCGACCAGTCCGGCTACGTGGCTCCCCGCACCGCCACCGAGCGGCAGCTCGCCGAGATCTGGGCCGGTGTGCTGGGCGCCGAACGCGTCGGCGTGACGGACAACTTCTTCACCCTGGGCGGGGACTCGATCCTGAGCATCCAGGTGGTCTCCCGGGCCCGGCAGGCCGGCCTGCGGCTGACCTCCCGGGACATCTTCCTGCACCAGAGCATCGCCGAGCTGGCCCTCGTGACCGGCGCCGCCGCGGTGGGCGAGGCGGCACCGGTCATCGCCGGCCCGGCCCCGCTCACCCCGATCCAGCACTGGTTCTTCGACACGTACGGCCCGCTGCGGCACTTCACCATGTCGATGCTGCTGGAGCTGGCCGCGGACGTGGACGAGGCCGTCCTCGGGCGCGCGCTGGAGGCGGTGGTGCACCACCACGACGGGCTCAGGCTCACCTTCGCCTCCTCCGGCGAAGGCCGGGTTCAAGAATCGGCACCCGTGCCCGCGGCGCTGGCCGTGCGGGATCTGCCCGACGAGGCCGCCCTCGAGCAGGCCGCGGCTGAGCTGCGCACCGCGCTGGATCTGGAGACCGGCCGGATGCTCGGCGCGGTGCTGGCGCGCCCCGCCGCCGGCCGTCCGCCGCGGTTGCTCCTGGTCGCCCACCATCTGGTCATGGACGGGGTCTCCTGGCGGATCCTGCTGGAGGATCTGGAGACGGCGTACCGGCAACTGGCCGCGGCCCAGCCGGTGGCACTGCAACCGGTGACGACGCCCTTCACCCAGTGGGCGCACCGGCTGGCCGCTCATGTCCGCACCGGCGGTCTCGACGACGCGCGGGCCTACTGGGCGGGCACCGGCGAACCGGCCGCGCTGCCGGTGGACCGTGACGGCACTCCCACCGGCCACTCCACGCGAGCGGTGACCGTCCGGCTGGGCCGCGACGACACCGACGCGCTGCTGCACCGGGTGCCGCCGGTCCACCGCACCCAGGTCAACGACGTGCTGCTCAGCGCCCTGGGCCGGGTGCTGGCCGACTGGACCGGCCGGGACCGGGTCGCGGTCGCCTGCGAGGGTCACGGCCGCGAGGAACTGCTCGACGGCGTCGACCTGTCGCGCACCGTCGGCTGGTTCACCACCCAGTTCCCCGTCACGCTGGACCTGCCCGCGGTCCCGGACTGGGGCCGGACCCTGCTCGCTGTCAAGGAACAGCTGCGCGCGGTGCCGCACCGCGGGCTGAGCTATGAGGCCCTGCGCTACCTGTCGCCCACCGCGGAAGAGTTGCGGGGACGTGAGCTACCTCAGGTCTGCTTCAACTACCACGGCCGGTGGGACGCCGCCCAGGCCACCGGACTGGTCCGGGCCCGGCACGACGGCGTCGGCCCCGAGCTGGATCCGGATCGGGCGCCGGCGTACCTGCTGGACATCGCCGGGCTGGTCGAGGACGGCGAGCTGCGGCTGAGCTGGCTCTACAGCGCCGACGTGCACGACGAGACGACGGTACGGCGGCTCGCCGAGGCGATGCTGGACGCGTTGCGTACCATCGTCGCGCACTGCACAGACCCCCGGGCCGGCGGCCGTTCACCCGCCGACTTCCCGCTGGCCCGCCTGGACCAGGCCGGCGTGGACCGGATCGCCGGCGACGGCCGTAACGTCGAGGACATCTACCCGCTGACCCCGCTGCAGGCCGGCATGGTCTTCCACAGCCTGGTCGACGAGGACTCCGGCGTGTACGCCGACCGGACCCAGCTGCGGCTCGGCGGCGTCACCGACCCCGCCGCCCTGGCCACCGCCTGGCAGCGCGTCGTCGACCGGACCCCGGCCCTGCGGACCGCCGTGGTCTGGGAGGGTGTCGACCACCCCGTGCAGGTCGTGCACCGGGAGGTCACCCTGCCCGTGACGCACCACGACTGGCGGGCTCTGGACGACGCCGGCCGCGCGGAGGCTCTGCACAGCCTGCTGGCCGAGGACCGGGCCGCCGGGCTGGAGCTGACGGCCGCCCCGCTGATGCGGCTCGCCATTGCCCGTACCGCCGACGACGAAGTGCTCGTCGTGTGGACCTCGCACCACGTGCTGCTCGACGGCTGGAGTGTCGGGCAGGTCTTCACCGAGGTCGCCGAGCAGTACGCGGCCCTGATCCGTGACCGGGCACCCCGCCCGGTGCACCGCCGTCCGTTCCGCGACTACCTCGCCTGGCTCGCCGGGCAGGACACCGGTCAGGCCGAGCAGTACTGGCGCGGAGTCCTCAGTGGACTGAGTGCGTCGACCCCGTTGCCCTACGACCGCCAGCCGGTCGAGGCGCACCGTACGGAGTCCGCCGAGACCGTCCGGCTCCGGCTGCCCGAGCCGGAGTCGGCAGCCCTGCGCCGCGCCGCGCAGCAGTTCGGGTTGACCGTCAACACCGTCGTACAGGGTGCCTGGGCGCTACTGCTGTCGCGGTGCAGCGGCGAGAACGACGTCGTCTTCGGCACCACCGTCTCCGGGCGCCCGGCCGAACTGCCGGACGTCGAGTCGATGATCGGCATGTTCATCAACACCGTGCCGACCCGGGTCGCCGTGCCGGACGGCGAGGCGGTGGGGGACTGGCTGCGCGGCCTGCAACAGGCGCAGAGCGAGGCGCGCCGTTTCGACTGGGCCGCGCTGTCGCAGTTGCGCGCCTGGAGTGAACTGCCCGCGGGCACCAACCTGTTCGACAGCGTCGTGGTCTTCGAGAACTACCCGTACGACGAGGCCACGGTCGCCGCCGGGGAGTTGCGGCTGCGCGAGGTGCGGGCCAACGACACCACCAACTTTCCGCTCGCGTTGAGCGCGTATCTGGCCGACGGGCTGGGGCTGGAGCTGGCGTACGACCCGCGGCTGTTCGACGCCGCGACCGCGAGGGGTCTCGCCGAGCGGATGCGGCTGTTGCTGGGGGCGTTCGCCGCCGACCCACGGCAACCGGTGTCCGCGCTGGAGTGGGTCACCGCCGAGGAGCGGCGGCAGGTGCTGACCGAGTGGAACGCCACCGGTCTCGACGTACCCGACACGACGTTCCCGGCCGTCTTCGCCGAGCAGGCCCGCCGTACCCCGGATGCGACCGCCCTGGTCTTCCGCGGCACCGCCCTGACCTTCGCCGAGCTCGATGCCCGCGCCAACCGGCTCGCCCACCTGCTGATCCGGGCCGGAGTGGGCCCGGAGCGCGTCGTCGCCGTGGCACTGCCGCGCAGCGCCGACAGCGTCGTGGCGATTCTCGCCGTGCTCAAGGCCGGTGGCGTCTATCTGCCCGTCGATCCCGCCCTGCCGGCCGAGCGCGTGGACCTGCTGTGCCGCGACGCCCGCGCCGCCGTCGTGCTGTGTGCTGACGGTCAGCTCGCCGCCGACCTGCCCGTCCTGAGGCTCGACGCCCGGGCCACCGCCCGCAGACTCGCGCGCTGCCCCGAGACCTGCCCGAGCGACAGCGACCGGACGGCCCCGCTGCGTCAGGAGAACTCCGCCTACCTCATCTACACCTCAGGCTCGACAGGCCGACCCAAAGGTGTGCTGGTCGAGCACCGGCAGCTCACCACCCTGTACTTCGACCACCTCGCCGAGCTGATCGAGCCGGAGCACCAGGCCGCCGGCCGGCCGTTGACCGTGGCCCTGACCGCGGCGTTCTCCTTCGACACGTCCTGGGAGGGCCTGCTGTTCCTGGCCGCGGGACACCAACTGCACGTCATCGACGACGACACCCGCCTCGACCCGGAAGCCCTGGTCGGCTACATCGCCGAGCACCGGATCGATCTGCTCGACCTCACCCCGTCGTACGCCCGGCAGCTGATCCCGGCCGGACTGCTCGACGACGCCCGGCCCTTCCCGCGGGTGGTCATGCTCGGCGGCGAAGCGGCCGAGCCCGACCTCTGGCGCGCCCTCGCCGCGAGCCACGTCACCGGCTACAACTACTACGGGCCCACGGAATGCGCCGTCGACTCGGTGTCCTGCCGGGTCAGCGACGCCGACCGGCCCGTCATCGGCCGGCCCGGCCGCAACCAGCGCGCGTACGTCCTCGACCGCGGCCTGCGCCCGGTGCCGCCGGGCGTCACCGGCGAGCTGTACATCGCCGGTGACCAGGTGGCCCGCGGCTACCTGGACCGGCCGGGGCTCACCGCCGAGCGGTTCGTCGCCGACCCGTTCGGCGCGGGCGGCGCCCGGATGTACCGCACCGGCGACCTGGTCCGCTGGACCGCCGCCGGGCTGCTGGAGTATCTCGGCCGGGCCGACGAGCAGATCAAGATCCGCGGCTTCCGGATCGAACCGGGGGAGATCGAGGCGGCCCTGCTCGCCGATCCCGCGGTCGCGGCGGCGGCGGTCGTCGCCCACGAATCCGCGGCCGGCACCCGGCGCCTGGTCGCTTACCTGGTCGCCGCCCCCATCAGTCCGCAGCTGCCGTCGCAGTCGCAGCGGGACCAGAACCGGATGGCGCAGCTCCCGGCGGCCGACGAGCTGCGCTCGCGGCTCGGCCGCACCCTGCCCGACTACATGATCCCGGCGGCATTCATCGGCGTCCCCAAGCTGCCGATGACCACCAGCGGCAAGCTCGACCGCCGGTCGCTGCCCGAGCCCGACTTCGGCACCGGTACGCGCCAAGAGCACACCCCGCCCCGCACCCCGGCCGAGCGGCTGGTGGCGCGGATCTGGTCGGAGGTCCTCGGGGTCGCCCGGATCGGTGCCACGGACTCGTTCTTCGAGCTCGGCGGCGACTCGATCCTCAGCATGCGGGTCACCTCGCGGCTGCGGGAGTCGACCGGTGTCCGGGTGTCGCCACGGGCGGTGTTCGCGGCGCCGACGCTGGCCGGGCTCGCCGCGCTGCTCGACGCCGGCACCGGCTCCGGCACGGAGGAAACCGGGACCGTCCCCCGCGCGGACCGGCGTGGACCGCTGCCGTTGTCGTTCGCCCAGCAGCGGCTGTGGTTCCTGGACCAGTTCGCCCCGGGCGGCACGGAGTACGTGTCCCCGCTGACCCTGCGCCTGACCGGAACCCTCGACACCGCAGCCCTCAGCCAGGCCCTGACCGCCCTGGTGGCGCGGCACGAGTCCCTGCGCACCACCTTCGACACCGTCGACGGCCGCGGAGTGCAGGTGATCGGGCAGCCGTACGAGGTGACCCCCGAGCTACGCGACCTGAGCACACCGGCCGAGACCGGGCGAGCCGAGACCGAGCTGCACAACCTGCTGGCCACTGAGGCCAGCCGCCCGTTCGACCTCCGCACCGGCCCACTCCTGCGCGCCGTGCTGGTACGCACCGCCCCCGACGAGCACGTGCTCCTGCTGACCCTGCACCACATCATCACCGACGGCTGGTCCGGCGCCGTGCTCACCGACGAGCTGACCGGGCTCTACACCGCCGCCCTCCGCGGCGAGCCGGCCACTCTGCCCGCCCTCACCCTCCAGTACGCCGACTTCGCCGTCTGGCAACGCGCCCGCCTGGCCGGTCCCACCGCCGAAACCCAGCTCGGCTACTGGCGCGACCGCCTGACCGGCGTCGCCCCGCTGGAGCTGCCCACCGACCGCCCCCGCCCGGCGATCCGCACCTCGGCCGGCGCCATGCACACCTTCACCGTCCCGGCGGAGCTGGCCGACCGGCTGCACCGCGTCGGCCGGGCCCACGACTGCACGCTCTTCACCACCCTCGTGGCCGCCTGTCAGGTCCTGATGAGCCGCTGGTCCGGACAGGACGACATCGCCCTGGGCACCGTCACCTCCGGGCGCGACCATCCCGGCCTGGACCGCATCGTCGGCTTCTTCGTCAACACCGTCGTGCTGCGCTCGCGGCTCGACCTGCGGCAGCCGTTCACCGAGCTGCTGGCTCAGGCCCGGGAGACCGTGCGGGGGGCCTTCGCCCACCAGGACGTGCCGTTCGAACGGCTCGTCGACGAGTTGCGGCCGGTCCGTGACACCAGCCGCAATCCGCTGTTCGACGTGCTGGTCGTCCTGCAGAACCTGCCCGGCGACCCGCCCGCGCTGCCCGGGCTGTCCGTCGCCGAGCTGCCGCCGCCGGTGGTCACGGCGAGCCACGACCTCGCCATCGAGTTCGAGGAACGCGACGGCGTGCTGGCCGGCGCGTTCGAGTACAACACCGACCTGTTCGACGCCGCCACGATCGCCCGGCTGGCCGGGCATCTGGTCGTGCTGCTGACGGCGCTGGCCGAGGATCCGGCGCAGCCGGTCGGCGAGGTGGCTCTGCTGACCGGCCGGGAGCGGCAGGAGATCCAGGCGTACCAGCGCGGCCCGGTCCTGGAGGCTCCGGTCGCGACGTTCCCCGAGCTGGTCGGGGCCCAGGCCGCCCGGGTGCCGCAGGCGACCGCCCTGGTGTGCGGGTCCGTGTCGCTGACCTACGCCGAGCTCGACGCGCGGGCGAACCGGCTGGCCCACGCGCTGGTGAGCCGCGGCTGCGGCCCGGAGACGATCGTGGCGGTGGCCCTGCCGCGCGGCGCCGAGCTGGTGGTGGCCGTGCTCGCGGTGCTGCGGGCGGGCGCCGCGTATCTGCCGATCGACCCGGAGCAGCCGGCCGGGCGGACCGCGGCCGTGCTGAGCGACGCCGACCCGGTCCTGGTGCTCGCCGCGCCGGAGACCGCCGGGCTTCCGGCCGGGCTGGCCGTGCTACATCCATCCGAGATGGACAGTGCGGAGGCGGGTCCGGTGACGGCACCGGTGTCACCGCATCCGGGCACGACCGCGTACGTCATCTACACCTCCGGCTCCTCCGGCCGGCCCAAGGGTGTGGCGGTGGAGCACCGGCAGCTCACCAACCTGCTGGCCCACCACCGCGCCGGTTTCCTCGCCGACTTCGCTGAGCGGCACGGGGACCGGCCGCTGCGGGCGGCTCTGGCCGCGTCGTTCACCTTCGACGCCTCGCTGGAGGAACTGCTGCTGCTCGCCGGTGGCCACGAGGTGCACGTCATCGAGGACACCGTCCGGCTCGACGCGGACGCCTTCGCCGGTTACGTCGCCGAGCACCGGATCGACCTGGTCGACGTCACACCGTCGTACGCCCGGCATCTGCTCACCGCGGGCCTGCTGACCGACGACCGGCACCGGCCGGGCATCCTGCTGCTCGGCGGCGAGGCGCTGGGCGACGGGCTGTGGCAGGAGCTGAGCCGCACGCCCGAGGTGGCCACCTACAACATGTACGGCCCGACCGAGTGCACGGTGGATGCTGTCGCCACGCTGGTGACCGGTTCCACACGGCCGGTCCTGGGCCGCCCGCTGCCGAACCTGCGGGCGTACGTGCTCGATGAGCGGCTGTCCCCGGTCCCGGCCGGCGTGCCCGGCGAGCTGTACCTGGCCGGCGCCCAGGTGGCCCGCGGCTACCTGCACCGGCCGGGCCGGACCGCGGGACAGTTCCTCGCCGACCCGTACGGCCCGCCGGGGGAGCGGATGTACCGCACCGGCGACAAGGCCCGGTGGACGGACGCCGGGACGGTGGAGTTCCTCGGCCGGGCCGACGACCAGGTCAAGATCCGGGGCTTCCGGGTCGAGCCGGGCGAGGTCGAGGCGGCGCTGCTGGCCCGCCCCGGCGTCACCGAGGCGGTGGTGGTCGCGCACGCGGATCCGGCGGGCCACCAGCGGCTGGTGGCGTACCTGGTCACCGCCGACGGCCGGGACCCGGGCAGCGCCACGCTGCGGTCCTGGCTCAAGCAGTCGCTGCCCGACTACCTGGTGCCCTCGGTGTTCGTGCTGCTGGACCGGCTGCCGGTCACCGCGAGCGGCAAGGTCGACCGGCGGGCACTGCCGGCCCCGGCCCTGCCCGCCGGGGACGACCGCGAGTACGTCGCCCCCCGCACGGACACCGAGCGGCAGCTGGCCGAGATCTGGGCGGGCGTGCTGGGCGCGGACCGCGTCGGTGTCACGGACAACTTCTTCACCCTCGGCGGCGACTCGATCCTGAGCATCCAGGTGGTCTCCCGGGCCCGCCAGGCCGGCCTGCGGGTCAGTTCCAAGGACATCTTCCTGCACCAGAACATCGCCGAGCTGGCGCTGGTGGCCGGCACCGCGGTGGCCCCCGAGGCGGCACCCGTCGTCGCCGGGCCCGCCCCGCTGACCCCGATCCAGCACTGGTTCCTCGACCACGAGCCGGTCCATCGCGACCACTTCGCCATGTCGATGCTGATGGACCTGCCCGCCGACGTGGACCGGGCCGCCCTCGCGGTGGCGCTGCACGCGGTGGTCACCCACCACGAGGCGCTGCGGATGCGGGTGCACCACGGGCCCGACGGCTGGTCCCAGCAGCCGGCCGCGGACACCGTCGTACCCCTGGACGTCCACGACCTGTCCGCGCTCAGCGCCGGGGAGATCCCGGCGGCGGTGGACCGCCACGCGCTCGACGCCCAGCGGGGCCTCGGTATCGCCGGCGGCCCGATGCTGCGGGCCGTGGTGTTCACGCTCGGCCAGGGCCGGGCACCGCGGCTGCTGCTCGTCGTGCACCACCTCGTCGTCGACGGGGTGTCCTGGCGGATCCTGCTCGACGACCTGCAGACCGCGTACCGGCAGGCGGTCGCGGGCGCGCCCGTCGTGCCGGCCCCGGTCGGCACCGGCTACACCGGCTGGGCGCGGCGGCTCGCCGCGCACGTCGCCGCCGGCGGCCTCGACGACGCGCTGCCGTACTGGACCCGGGCGGTGCGCGAGGCCACGGCCGAGCTGCCGGTCGACCACCAGGGTGCCAACACGACGGCCACGGCCCGCACCGTGACCGTCCAGCTGTCCCCGGCGGACACCGACGCGCTGCTGCACCAGGTGCCCCCGGTCTATCGCACCCAGGCCAACGACGTGCTGCTCAGCGCGCTGGGCCGGGTGCTCGCCCAGTGGACCGGCCGGGAGCGCGTGCTGCTGGCCCTGGAAGGCCACGGCCGCGAGGAACTGTTCGACGACGTCGACACCTCGCGCACGGTCGGCTGGTTCACCGCCGAGTTCCCGGTCTCGCTCACCGTGCCGGCCGGCGACTGGGCCGGGGTGCTCACCGGCGTCAAGGAACAGCTGCGCGCGGTGCCGCACCGCGGTCTCAGCTTCGGCGCTCTGCGCTATCTGAGCCCGGCCGGCGGGCCCGGGGCCGCCCTGCGCGGGTTGCCGATGCCGCAGATCTGCTTCAACTACCACGGCCAGTGGGACGTCGACGCCGAGCCGGACGGGCTCTACCGGGCCTGGCACCCGGGCGCGGGGCAGGACGTCGCGCCGGAGAGCAACCGCGGCTACCTGATCGAGATCACCGGCGCGGTCACCGACGGGTGCCTGCACCTGGACTGGACCTACTCGCACGAGGTGCACGACGAGGCCACCGTGCGCCGGCTGGCCGAGGCCATGACGGCGGCGCTGCGCGAGATCGTGGCGCACTGTGCCTGGCCCGGCGCGGGTGGCCGCAGCCCCTCGGACTTCCCGCTCGCCGCCCTGGACCAGGCCGCGGTCGACCGGCTGGCCGGCGACGGCCGCGACGTCGAGGACATCTATCCGCTGACCCCGCTGCAGGCCGGCATGCTGTTCCACAGCCTGGTCGACGCCGGCTCCGGTGCCTACGTGGACCAGGTACGCGTCCGGCTGTCCGGGGTGAGCGACCCGGCCGCGCTGGCCGACGCCTGGCAGCGGGTCGCCGACCGGACGCCGGTGCTGCGCAGCGCCGTCGCCTGGGAGGGGCTGGCCCGGCCCGTGCAGGTGGTGCGGCGCCGGGTGGCCGTACCCGTCGTCCACCTCGACCTGCGCTCGCTGCCCCCGCACGAACGCGACGCCGAACTCGAGCGGCTGTCGGCCGGGGAACGCACGGCCGGGGTCGACCTCACCCGGGCACCGCTGCTGCGCCTGGCGATCGCCCGGCTCGGCCCGGACGAGGTGCTGCTCAGCTGGAGTTCGCACCACATCATGCTGGACGGCTGGAGCACCGCCGCGGTCTTCGCCGAGGTCTGCGAGCAGTACGCCGCCATCACCTCCGGCCGGGCACCGCAGCTGACCCCGCGGCGCCCGTTCCGCGACTATCTGGCCTGGCTCGCCGCGCAGGACGCCACCGAGTCGCAGCGGTACTGGCGTGGCGTGCTGGCCGGGGTGGAGGCACCCACGCCGTTGCCGTACGACCGGCCGCCGGTCGACACCCACCGCGCCGAGTCTTCACAGTCGGTGCGGCTGGACCTGAGCCCGCAGGAGTCGGCCCTGCTGCACGCCACCGCCCGCGCGAACGGCCTGACCGTGAACACCGTCGTGCAGGGCGCCTGGGCGCTGCTGCTGTCGCACTACAGCGGCGAACGTGACGTGCTCTTCGGCACCACGGTCTCCGGGCGGCCGGCCGAGCTCGCCGGGGTGGAGTCGATGATCGGCATGTTCATCAACACCCTGCCCACCCGCGCGCGGATCAGCGACGACACCGACGTCGCGGGCTGGCTGCGGACCCTGCAGATCGAGCAGAGCGAGGCCCGGCGCTACGACTTCGCCTCGCTGGCCGACCTGCGCGCGTGCAGCGACCTGCCGCCCGGCGGCACCGGCCTGTTCGACAGCATGGTCGCCTTCGAGAACTACCCGATCGACGCGGCGGGGGAGGGGCCGGGGCTGCGGGTCGGTGCGGTCGAGGGCATCGACACCACCACGTTCGCCCTCTGCCTGACCGCGTATCTCGACGACCGGTTGCGCTTCGAGCTCGCCTACGACCCCGCGCTGTTCGACGCGGGCACGGTGGCGACCTTCGCCGAGCGGTTGCGCACAGTCGTGACCGGGATCGCCGCCGATCCGGCCCGGCGGCCGGCCGACGTGCCGTGGCTGTCGGAGGCGGACCGGCGCCGGGTCGTCGAGGACTTCAACGGTACGGCCGTGAGCCCCGCGCGCCACACGCTCACCGAGCTGTTCGAGGCGCAGGTGGCCCGTACCCCGGACTCCGTCGCGGTCACGTGCGGCGAGACCCGCCTGACGTACGCCGGCCTCAACGCGGCCGCCAACCGGCTGGCTCACCGGCTGATCGCCGCCGGCGCCGCCCCGGAGCGCTTCGTGGCGCTGGCGCTGCCCCGCTCGGCCGACCTGATCGTCGCCGTGCTGGCGGTGGTGAAGTCCGGAGCGGCGTACCTGCCGCTGGACCCGGCCTATCCGGGCGAGCGGATCCAGCGGGTGCTCACCGACGCCGCGCCGGTGCTGCTGCTGACCACCGCCGACGTGGCCCCGGAGCTGGACACGGCCGTGCCCACGCTGGTGCTCGACGACCCCGCGGTGGCTGCCGAGCTGGCCGCCGGACCGGACACCGACCCGGTGGCCGGGCAGCTCCGGGGCCCGCTCACCCCGGCCAGCCCGGCGTACACGATCTACACCTCCGGCTCCACCGGCCGGCCCAAGGGCGTGGTCGTCGCCCACCACAACGTGGTCCGGCTCTTCTCGGCCACGAGCGAGCAGTTCGGCTTCGGCGCGCACGACGTGTGGACGCTGTTCCACTCCATCGCCTTCGACTTCTCGGTGTGGGAGGTCTGGGGCCCGCTGCTGCACGGCGGCCGCCTGGTCGTGGTCCCGTACGAGGTCTCCCGCTCGCCGCGGGACTTCCTGCGGCTGCTGGCCGACGAGCGCGTCACCGTGCTCAACCAGACGCCGTCGGCGTTCTACCCGCTGATCCAGGCCGACGAGGACCTGCCGGCGATCGGTGACCGGCTGAGCCTGCGCTACGTCATCTTCGGTGGCGAGGCGCTGGATCTGTGGCGGCTCGCCGGCTGGTACGCCCGGCACCGCGACGACGCGCCGGTGCTGGTCAACATGTACGGCATCACCGAGACCACGGTGCACGTCACCCACCTGCAGCTGACCTCGACCGGAGCTGCCGCGGCCACTGGCAGCACCATCGGCGCCGGCCTGAGCGACCTGCGGGTCTACGTCCTGGACCGGTACCTGCGCCCGGTCCCGCCCGGCGTGACCGGCGAGATGTACGTGGCCGGCGCCGGGCTGGCCCGCGGCTACCTGAACCGCCCCGGGCTGACCGCCGAGCGCTTCCCGGCCGACCCGTTCGGCCCGCCCGGCACCCGGATGTACCGCAGCGGCGACCTGGCCCGCTGGGACGCCCACGGCGGTCTGAGCTACCTCGGCCGGGCCGACCGCCAGGTCAAGATCAGGGGCCACCGGATCGAGCTGGGCGAGATCGACGCGGTGCTGGCGACCCATCCGGGCCTCGCCCAGATCGCCGTCGTGGACCGGGAGGACCAGCCGGGTGCCCGGCGGCTGGTCGGCTACTTCGTCAGCGCCGGTGAGCCGGTGCCCGGTACGGCGGACCTGCGGGCGTTCGCCGCGCGCAGCCTGCCCGACTACATGGTGCCGGCGGCGTTCGTGGCGCTGCCGGCGATCCCGCTCAACGCCAACGGCAAACTGGACCGCCGGGCCCTGCCCGCACCGGACCATGCCGCGCAACCCGGGTACGCGTACGTGGCCCCGCGCACGGACGCCGAACGGCTCGTGGCCGCGGCGTTCGCGGAACTGCTCGGGGTGCCCCGGGCCGGCGCCGAGGACGACTTCTTCGCCCTGGGCGGCGATTCCATCCTCAGCATCGGCCTCACCTCCCGGCTGCGCGAGGCCTTCGGCGTGCAGCTGTCACCGCGCGCGGTCTTCGACCATCCCACCGTGGCCCGGCTCGCCGCCGCGCTCACCGTGCCGGACGCCACGCCCGACACCGCCGGCATCACCCCGCTGCCCCGGGACCGGGCGCTGCCGCTGTCCTTCGCCCAGCAGCGGCTGTGGTTCCTGCACGAGTTCGATCCGGCCTCGACCGAGTTCGTGACGCCGACCGCGGTGCGCCTCACCGGCGCCCTGCGCGTGGACGCGCTTCAGGGCGCCCTGGACGCCCTGGTGGCCCGGCACGAGTCGGTGCGGACCACGTTCCGGGCCGGCGCTGACGGGGTGGCCGAGCAGGTGATCCAGCCGCCCGGCCCGGTGCCGCTGGAACGGATCGACGCCGAGGGACCGGAGGCGCTGCGCGAGGCGCTCGCCGCGTACACCTCGCGGCCGTTCGACCTGGCCCGCGGGCCGCTGCTGCGGGCCGTGCTGGTGCGCGCCGGCGCCGACGAGCACGTCCTGCTCCTGGTGCTGCACCACATCGTCACCGACGGCTGGTCGACCGGCGTGCTCATGGCCGACCTGGCCGAGCTGTACGCCGCGGCGGTCACCACCCGGCCCGCGGACCTGCCGCAGCTGCCGGTGCAGTACGCCGACTTCGCCGCGTGGCAACGCGACCGGCTCACCGGGCCGGTGCTGGACGAGCAGCTCGGCTACTGGCGGGAGACCCTCGCCGGGGTCCCCACCCTGGAGCTGCCGTACGACCGGCCCCGCCCGCCCGTGCACACCCAGCACGGCGCGGTCCACGAGTTCCGGGTGCCGGCCGGGCTGGCCGCCCGGCTGACCGAGCTCGGCCGCCGGCACGGTGGCACGCTGTTCACCACCCTGGTGGCCGCCTGCCAGCTGCTGCTCAGCCGCTGGTCGGGGCAGGACGACGTGGCCGTCGGCACGGTGACCTCCGGCCGGGACCGGGCCGAGCTGGAACGCCTGGTCGGGTTCTTCGTCAACACGGTGGTGCTGCGCACCCCGGTGGACGGCAACCGCTCGTTCGCCGATCTGCTCGGCCGCGTCCGGCAGACCGTGCTGGGCGCGCTGGCCCACCAGGACGTGCCGTTCGAGCGGCTCGTCGACGAGCTGCAGCCGGCCCGCGACACCAGCCGGACGCCGCTGTTCCAGGTCATGGTCGTGCTGCAGAACCTGCCGGGAGAGGCGCCGGCGCTGCCGGGGCTGCGCACCGAGCCGGTCGAGCTGCCGATGACCGCGGCCGGCTACGACCTGACGGTGGAGTTCGAGGAGTCGCCCGCCGGTCTCGATGTGGCGCTGACCTACAACACCGATCTGTTCGACGCCACGACGGTCGAGCGGATGGCGGGCCACCTGACGGCCCTGTTCGAGGCGATCGCCGCGGATTCGGACCGTCCGGTCTCCCGGCTGCCCATGCTGAGCGGGCCGGAGCGGCGTCACCTGCTGACCGGGCTCAACGACACCGCCCGGCCGGTGCCGCCGGCCACGCTCGACCAGCTGTTCGCCGCGCAGGTGGCGCGGACCCCGGACGCCCCGGCGGTGCTGCACGACGACGGGGAGATCAGCTACGCCGAGCTGGACGACCGGGTGAACCGGCTGGCGCGGCTGCTGATCGAGCGCGGCGCCGGACCGGAATCGATCGTCGCGCTGGTGCTGCCCCGCTCGGCCGACATCGTCGTGGCCCAGCTGGCGGCCGGCCGGGCCGGGGCCGCGTATCTGCCCGTGGACCCGGACTATCCGGGCGACCGGATCGCCTTCATGCTCGACGACGCCCGCCCGGTGCTCACGGTGACCCGTGCGGACCTGGCCGCGAGCGTGCCCGAGGGACCGGTCCTGATCGTCCTCGACGATCCGGCGGTCGGCGCCACCCTGGCCGGTCAGCCGGCGGCCCGGGTGAGTGCCGCGGACCGTCGCGGACGGCTGGACCCGGCCCATCCCGCGTACGTCATCTACACCTCCGGGTCCACCGGCCGCCCCAAGGGGGTCAGCGTCACCCACGCCGGGCTGGCGAGTTTCTCGGCCGCGGAGATCGAGCACTTCGCCGTCCGGCCGGGCGACCGGGTCCTGCAGTTCGCCTCGCCCAGCTTCGACGCCTCGGTGCTGGAACTGTGCATGGCGCTGCCCGCGGGTGCCGCCCTGGTGGTGCCGCCGCCGGGGCCGCTCGTCGGCGAGCAGCTGCAGGAGGTGCTGGCCGGGCGCCGGGTGACGCACGCGCTGATCCCGCCGGCCGCGCTGGCCACGGTCGGCGAGACCGAGCTGCCGGACCTGGCCACGCTGATCGTCGGCGGCGACGCCTGCGGACCCGAGCTGGTGGCCCGCTGGGCGCCGGGCCGGCGCATGATCAACGCGTACGGCCCGACCGAGTCCACGGTGGTCACCTCCTGGTCTCCTCCGCTGACGCCGGGCGGGGTGCCGCCGATCGGCCGGCCCATCCCCAACACCCGGGTGTACGTGCTGGACGCGGCGCTGCAGCCGGCCCCGGTCGGGGTGGCCGGTGAGCTGTACGTCGCCGGCGCCGGCCTGGCCCGGGGCTACCTGCACCGCCCCGGCCTGACCTCCGAGCGGTTCCTGGCCGACCCGTTCGGTGGCCCCGGCACCCGGATGTACCGGACGGGTGACCTGGCCCGCTGGACCGTCGCCGGGGAGCTGGAGTTCCTCGGCCGGGCCGACGACCAGGTCAAGATCCGCGGCTTCCGGATCGAGCCGGGGGAGGTGGAGGCCGCCCTGGCCGCCCACCCCGCGGTCGCCCAGGCGGTGGTGACCGCACGCGAGGACCGGCCGGGCAGCAAGCGACTGGTCGCGTACGTGGTGCCGCCGGCCGGGGAGTCCGCGCCGGGGACCGTGGAGCTGCGCGAGTTCCTCGGCCACAGCCTGCCCGACTACCTGGTGCCGAGCGCGTTCGTCGCGCTGGCGGCGCTGCCGGTGACCGCGAACGGCAAGCTCGACAAGCGCGCTCTGCCCGCACCGGACCCGTCGGCCCCGGAACCGGGGGCCGGCTATCTGGCCCCCCGCACCGACATCGAGCGGGCGCTGGCCGGGATCTGGGGTGACGTGCTGGGCCTGGACCGGGTCGGCGTGCACGACAACTTCTTCGACGTGGGCGGCGACTCCATCCTGAGCATCCAGGTGGTCTCCCGGGCCCGGCAGACCGGTCTGCACCTGACCACCAAGGACCTGTTCCTGTACCAGGACATCGCGGCGCTGGCCGAGGCGGTCACGGTGGTCGGGGACGGCGACGCCGGGCGGGCGCCGGTCGTCGGCGAAGTGCCGCTGACCCCGATCCAGCGCTGGTTCTTCGAGACCCACACCGTCAACCCGCACCACTTCAACCAGGCCGTGATGCTGGAACTGCCGGCCGACGTGGACGCGACGGCGCTCGGCACGGCCCTGACCGCCCTGGTCACCCAGCACGACGCCCTGCGGTCGGTGTTCACCCGGGACGCCGGCGGTTGGCGCCAGGAGATCGCACCGGCGGAGGACGCCGAGGTGCTGCGCCGGCACCGGCTGGCGGCGGCCGGCGACGACGAGCAGCAGGCGGCGCTGGAGAAGGTCGCCGAGGACGTGCACGCGTCGTTCGACCTGCACCGCGGCGGGCTGCTGCGGGCTGTGCTGTTCGATCGCGGGGACGGGCGGCGGCCGTATCTGTTGCTGGTCGTGCACCACCTGGTCGTCGACGGGGTGTCCTGGCGGATCCTGCTCGACGACCTGGAGACCGCGTACGGCCAGCTCACCCGGGGTGGCCCGGTGGACCTGGGCGCCCGCACCACGTCGGTGCGGGAGTGGGCGCAGCGCCTGACCGCTCACGTCGCCGCGGGTGCGTTCGACGGTGAGGTGGCCTACTGGGCGGCCGGCGCCGAGGACGAGGCGCCGCCGCCGGAGCAGGCCGAGGCGTCTGCCGAGCCGATGCGCACGGTGTCCGTGGCGCTGAGCGCGGACGACACCGACGCCCTGCTGCGCGTCGCGCCGGGCAGCTACCGGACGCGGATCAACGACGTGCTGCTGGCCGCGCTCGCCTGGGCGCTGTCCCGGTGGAGCGGTCAGGACCGGGTACGCGTCCAGCTGGAGGGCCACGGCCGGGAGGACATCCTGGACGGTGTCGACCTGTCCCGCACGGTCGGCTGGTTCACCACGATGTACCCGGTCGCGCTGGAGGTCGGCGCCGGCACCGAGCCGCAGTGGCGCACGCTGATCAAGTCGATCCGCAAGCAGCTACGGGAGGTGCCCGGCAACGGGCTGGGCTACGGCGCCCTGCGCTACCTCGGTGACGAGCGGTCCCGGCGGCTCCTCGAGGCGGCGCAGCAGGGTCCCGAGGTGGTCTTCAACTACCTCGGGCAGTGGGACGCCCGTTCCCAGGAGACCGGGACGACCCTCTACCAGGGCTCGCATCCGGCCCCCGGCCAGGACCACGACCCCCGTGACCGCCGGCCCGGCGCCCTGGAGGTGGTGGGTTCGGTGCACGGCGGCGAACTGGAGTTCTCCTGGTACTTCCCGCCCGGCCGGTACGAGCCGGCGGCGGTCTCCGCGGCGGCCGAGGCCTTCGCGGCGGCCCTGCGGGCCATCGCACACGACTGCCGGCGGGGGCGGGGATGACCGTCCCGCTGTCCCGCAACCGCGATTACCGGCTGTTGTGGCTGAGCCAGGCCTGCGCCGAGTTCGGCCACAACGCCACCACCATCGCGTTCCCGCTGCTGGTGCTCGCAGTGACCGGATCCACCGCCGCGTCCGGGCTGGTGCTGGGCACCGTCGCCACCGCCCAGCTCGTCGCCGGGCTGCCCGCCGGGGCCCTGGCGGACCGGTGGAACCGCAAGCGGGTGCTGCTGGCGTGTGAGGCGGCGCAGGTGGTGGCTGTCGGCAGCCTGGTGGCCGTCCTGCTGCTGGACAAGGCGACGGTGGCCCACATGGTCGTCGTCGCGGCGGTGCTGGGCGGCTGCACCGCGCTGTTCGAACCGGCCGAGGACGCCACCCTGGCCGCCCTGGTGCCGGAGGACCAGCTGTCCGCGGCCGTCGCGTCGAACGGGGCCCGTACCTCGCTGGGACAGCTCGCCGGCACCGCCGCCGGGGGCTTCCTGTTCGCCGCGGGCCGGGTCCTGCCCTTCGTCGTGGACGCCGTGACCCACCTGCTGTCGTTCGTGGCCCTGGCCTTCGTGCGGGTGCCGCCCCGGGACAAGCCGCCGGCCCCGGTGCGCCACCTGGGCCCGGAGATCCTGGCCGGCCTGCGCTGGGCGTGGCAGCACCGGACCATCCGCATCACCACGCTGTACGCGGCGCTGCTGAACCTGTTCTTCAGCGCCTTCTACCTGGTGGTGATCGTGCTGGCCCAGCGCCGCGGCACCCCGGCCGGCGAGATCGGTGTCATGGCCGCGATGCTCGGTGCGGGCGGGGTGGTGGGCGCCCTCGCCGCCCCGTTCCTGCAACGGGTGCTCAGCCCGTACGTGTCGATCGCCTCGGTCTTCTGGGTCCTTGCCGTGCTGACCCCGGTGACCGCGCTGGTGCACAGCGGCTACCTGGTCGGGGCGATCTTCGCGGGCATGGCCCTGCTGGTGCCGACGGCGAACACCACCATCGTGACGCAGCAGCTGATCAGCACCCCGGACGAGCTGCGGGGCCGGCTCAGCGGCGTGCTGGCCCTGCTGACCGGGGTGGCCGGCGCGGTCGGCCCGGTGCTGGGCGGGCTGCTGACGGCGGTGGTGCCCGGCACCACGGCGGTGCTCGTCTGCGCGGCGGGCATCGCGGCGGTGACCGTGTCGGTCACCGCCAGCAAGGTACTGCGCGAGTTTCCCCGGCCCCGGGTCCCGGTGGCCGGGTAGATCGATCCGAGCGACGAGAGAGGAACGGACAGATGGACGAGCACGAGCGCTACGAGGTCCTGCGCAACGACGAGGAGCAGTACTCGCTGTGGCCGGTGGGGCTGGACGTGCCGGCGGGCTGGCAGCGGGTCGGCAAGGAGGGCACCCGCGACGAGTGTTCCAGCTACGTCGACGAGGTCTGGACGGACATGCGGCCGCGCAGCCTGCGTGAGCAGATGGACGGCGCGGCCAAGGCCTGAGGGCACGGGACCGGGCCCGCCGTGTGGCGGGCCCGGCCGGCGCAGCCCATCCGGAACCCCCGGGGGCCTCCCTCCCGTACCGGCGCGCTGAGCACGGTGCCCCAGAACCGGGCGGTGGTGGGCGGATCCACGGCCAGCAGGCTGAGGCCGTCGAAGCGGACCGGTGGCAGCACGTATCGGGCGAGTTCGCCGGTCACGGTCGGTCGAGACATCGTTCCTGGGTACCCGCACGCGACGGCGATCGTCAATGTCGCGGGCCGCATGTCCAGCTGACGGGTGGCGTGCGCCCCATCCGCTCAGCTCGACCCCGGCGTGACCGATGAGGTGCCGGAAAGGTTCCGGGGTCATGGGCACGGGAAACGGTGAGCGGGATGAGCTCTGGGCAGGTCCGCCCAGGAGTCGGCACGAGCGGCGGCACGCCTGACCGGGTGCTGCGCGCGACGGTCGGCGCCGCCGTGGCCTGGATGGTGCTCTACACCGTGGCGACCGCGCTCTGCCAGGGCTCGCCGCGCGCGGCGCTGTTCCTGGGCGACATCGTCTACCTCGTGCCGCTGGTCGCCGCGGTGCTGGTGGCCGGGGTTGCCGCCCGCCGTGAGCGGGGCCGGCACCGCAGGTTGTGGCAGCTGCTCGCGGTGGCGTTCGCCGCCCAGCTCGCCGGCGAGAGCATCTGGGCCGGCTACGACTATCTGACCGCCGACGGCCCGCCGGCGCCGTCGGTCGCCGACATCGGCTACCTGCTCTCCTCGACCCTGATGGTGGTCGCGGTGCTGGTCGGCTTCGGCGGGGCGAGCCGGCTGCGGCACCTGCGCGGGTTGCTGGACAGCACCCTGATCATGGTGAGCCTGGCCGCGCTGGGCTGGCACATGCTGATCCGGCCGCAGCTGACCGAGGCGGTGGCCTTCGCCGACCTGGTCACCATCGCGTACCCGCTGCTGGACGTGGTGCTGCTGACCTGCCTGGGCATCGTCGGCATGGCCGGGCACAAGTCGGTGCCGATGACGGTCCGGCTGGTCGGTGCGGCCGGGGCCGTCAACGCCGTCAGCGACATGATCTACACCTACCTGGCCACCTTCAGCGACTACGACAGCGGCAGCTGGGTGGACGTCGGCTTCGAGGCGGGCACGGTGCTGTGCCTGCTGGCCGCGGTGGTCGCCGTCCGCCGCCCGGAACCGCCCGCCGAGCCGCGGTCCTTCGACCGGGGCATGCCGCTCATGCCGATCCTGATCTCGCTCACCGCCACCTCGGCGCTCGTCGTCTTCGACAAAGTCGGTACCGGTGCCGTCAGCGATCTCACCCTGATCGTCGTCGCCGTCCTGTTCCTGACGGTCATGCTGCGCCAGTACCTGTTCGCGGCGGATCGGGCCGCCCTGGCCGAGCAGCTCGCTCTGGCGGTGACCGAGCAGCAGCGGCTGGCGGTCACCGACGGCCTCACCGGCCTCTACAACCGCCGGCACCTGATGACGATGGTGGACCGGCTGGGTGCCGCGCCCGCCGGCCGGCCGGTCAGCCTGATGGTCGTCGACCTGGACCACTTCAAGCTGGTCAACGACACCTACGGGCACCTGGCCGGCGACGCGGTCCTGCAGGCGGCCGCGGCCCGGATCACCGCGACCGCCCGGGCGAGCGACGTGGTGGCGCGCTACGGCGGCGAGGAGTTCGTCCTGCTGCTGGCCGACACCGACGGGCCGGAGGCCGAACGGCTCGCCGAGCGGGTGCGCCGGCGGCTGCGGGAGGCGCCGATCGTCGTCGGCGCCGTCCCCATCGCCCTGACCGCCTCGATCGGGGTGGCCAGCTCGTCCGACGGGGCCGTCCGGCATCTGCTGGAGGCCGCCGACCGCGCGCTCTACCGCGCCAAGGAGCAGGGCCGGGACCAGGTGTCGACCGTCGCCCCGCCGGTCCGCGAGCCCGTCGCCGTCCCCGGACCGACCGGCTGACCTGCGCACACTTCGGCCGGCACCGAACCGTCCCGGCCGTACCGTTTCGCCGTGCAGCAGATCACCGGCCGGGAGGCCGCCCTCGCCGTCCTGCGGGACCCCCGTTTCGTTGTGCCGTCGGTGCCGCCCGGCCCGACCGGGATCGCCTGGCTGCGGGCCACGGTGGGCCGCTTCAGCACGGGGGCGGCCCATGACCGCCGCCGGGCCCTGTCCGTCGCCGTCCTCGCCGCAGTGCCGCCCGCGACGCTGCGCACGGGCGGCGGCGCGCACCCGGTGACCGTGCTGGCCCGCGCCCTCGGCATCGCGGAGCCGGTGACGGACCTGGTGCGCGCCGTGGCCCAGGCCTACCAGCCGGGCACCGGGGACGAGCGCCGGGCCGACGCGGCGGTCGACCGGCTGGTGACGATCCTCGGCGGGGAGCGCGACGAACCGACCGCCGCCCTGATCGGGGTGCTGACCCAGGCCTGCGACGCGACCGCCACGCTGATCGGGCGGGCGCGGCACCGACCGGTCGAGGAGGTGCTGCACGACGATCCGCCGGTCCGGGCGACCCGGCGCCAGGCCCTGGTGGCGGCCACGGCCGGCGGGGTGACGGTGCAGGCGGGGGAGATCGTGCTGGTCGGCCTGGCCGGGGGACCGGCCTTCGGCGCCGGTCCGCGCCGCTGCCCAGGCCGCGACCATGCCCTGGCGCTGGTCGCCGGAGCCCTCGCGAGGGATTCACCCACCGTTCACGAGTGAACGCCGGACACCGGTCCGGCCACCGGCACAGACTGACCCGATGATTGTCCTCGAGATCGCGGGGCTGCTCATCCTGGCCACCGCCACCTGGCTGGTCCTGAACCGGCCGCAGTCCGGCTCCGGCGTCCTGCACCGCCGCCTCACCACGACGATGCTGGCGGCCGGCGGCGCGGTGCTCGCGGGCAGCCTGATCGCCGGGGTCGTGCTCGCGTTCTGACCCGCGGCGTTTGACGGTGATCGTCGCGGAAACAGTGCGGCGATGCCGGGATGGTGGCAAGCGGGCAGGCGGGGACTGCTGGCGGGCTCGGCGCTGCTGGCCGGCTACACCCTGGGCGGGGTGGCCCCGGGCATCCTGGCGGCCATCACCGCCCTGACCGCCTTCGCCCTGTCCCACGCCGGCTGACCGGCCCGCGGCTCACTCCGACCGCAGCGTGGCGACCGGGATGCCCTCGCCCACCGCCCAGGTCAGGCCGTCGCGGATGCCGTCCAGCGGCAACGGGCGGTCCCGGGTCACCGCCACCACCACCGTGGCCGACGGCGGCAGGAACGGGTTGCGCTCGCCCGCCGCGGCCAGCTCGGTGCCGACCCGGTAGGCCAGTTTCACGGCGTCGTCGTACGGCAGCGCCGGCATGATCAGCAGGAAACTGTCCTCGTCCAGCCGGGTGATCCGGTCGGTCGGGCGCAGCACCGAGGCCAGCACCGTGATCAGTCCTTCGTTGCGCAAGGCCAAGGTGCGGCGGCCGGTCTGCTCGGGCAGGGTCTGCACCGGGGCCGGGCGGACGCCCAGCAGGGCCACCGGCAGGGTGCCCGAGGCGGTCACCCCGTCGGCGCCCGACCAGCGGCGTACCCCGGCCTCGTCGGTCAATGCGGCCTGATGCCGGCCGCCCGGCGCGGCCCGTTCCACCGGGTTGCGCAGCTGCTGGATCGTGGCGCGGTCGCGGTCGGTGCGCTCGGCCAGCAGCCGTACCGCCGCGTCGGCGCGGCCCTCGCCGGGCGTCGCCGGCAGGTGCCGGACCCGTTCCACGACGTCGTCGATCGCCGCCCGGGCGCTCGCCGGGAGGCGGTCCGCCAGCGCCTCGCGCAGGCGCAGCACCTCGTGCAGGGCGTCGTCGCGCCGGAAGCGCCAGTCGCCGTCGAACACCCGGCCGGCCTCCAGGGTGGCCGCGCCGGGATCGATCTCCTCGCGGTCGTGGGCGACCAGGACGGCGCCGAAGCGCGGGGTCAGCACCGCGACCGTCCACTCCCGGGCGAGCTCCTCCGACTCGTGCAGGAGCACGGGGTACGGCCCGGCGGGCAGCTCCGGCGGCCGGGTGGCGACCAGGCCGACCACCGCGACGGCGGCGAGCTTGGCGATCCGTTCGTACACCTCGCGTTCCCGCTCGAAGTAGGGCAGCCGCTGGAACAGCGCGATGACCACCATCGGCCCGTCCTCGGCGACGGCCAGGGCCGCCTGCTCGATGGCGTGCGAGACAGTCACCAACGTGGACTTGGTCAGGCGTTTCTCGATCATCGGGCCGGACTTTACGGCGGTGTGCGGGGGTCCGCCACCGGTGCGCCTCAGGAGGGCCGGCCGGCCCGGGCGACCAGGGCCGCCGCGATGTCGCGGACCTTGCGGTTGCCCTGCTGCGAGACGCCGATGAGGATCTGGATCGCCTCCTCCGGAGAGCACCGCCGCTCGCCCATGATGATGCCCTTGGCCTGCTCGATGACGGCCCGGCTCTCCATCGCCGCCCGCATCTGCTGGGCCAGGGTCACCTGGACGTCGTAGCCGTGGGCGTTGGCCAGCGCGGCGGCGGCGTACGCGGCGAAGGTCTGCGCGACCGCGACGGCCTCGTCGTCGAAGGCGTCGGGCGCGGTGGAGTAGAGGTTGATCGCGCCGGTGACGCCCTCCTCCACGGGTAGCCCGACGGCCAGGGCGCTGCGCATACCGGCGTCGACGGCCCGGGCGGCCCAGTCGGGCCAGCGGCTCTCGCTGTCGGTGTGCGGCGTGGCCAGGGTCTCGAGGGAGGCCGCGGCGTCCAGGCAGGGGCCGTAGCCTCGCCGGTACTGCGCCTCGTCCAGGGCCAGGGCCCGCTCGGCGGTGAAGGCGGCGGTGGCCGGGCCGGTCGGGCGGACCAGGGTCACGGAGACCTCATCGGCTCCCGGGACGGTGGCCTTGGCCAGCTCCGCGATGGTGCGCAGCACGCCGTCGAGGTCCGTCTCGCCGAGCTTGATCCGGCCGAGCCGGGCGAACGCGTGGGCGGCGGCGAGTCGCTGCGTCTCGGACATCCGAATTCCCCTCTGCCCGACTGCGGTCCTGGTCCCAGGCGCACACGCTACTCCGTCCCGGCCCGGCAAGTTGAACTGGTTCAAGCGTTTCGCGGACAGGTCCGGGCGCCCGGTAGCAGATTTCCTGTCATGCGGATCGGAATCATCGGAGCCGGCCACCGCGGCGGATGCCGCCGCCTTCGGTGACGTCGTGCTGTTGCCCCGGACTGGGCGACGGCGCACACCCTGATCGACGCCACCGCGGGCGCGCTGACCGGCAAAGCGGTGCTCGACGCCACCGATCCCGTGGTCTGGAGCGACGGCCAGGGCTACCAGCGGGCCGTGCCCGGCGACCCCAGCGGCATCGAGACGCTGGCGGCCCGGACGCCGCGGCGGTCTTCGCCGGGGTGGTCGGCTCCCCGCGGTGAGCCGGCGCGCCACGAGGCCCCGGCCGCCTACCGCTGCGCCGGCTCCGCGGGCAGGGCCAGTGCGGCCTCGAGGGTTGTCGCGTGCGGATGGCCGATGTCCGGCAGCACGCCGGTGCCCTCCCAGTTGCCGCCGGTCACCGCGTCGCGGACCTCGGCCTCGGGCAGGAATCCCAGCACCTCCCGGGTCAGCCGGACCGGCGTGACGTGGTCGGCGGCGCCCCGGGTCGGCTCACCCACCACGATCGCGCGTCCGCGCGCCTGCAGGTGGTACGCCAGCGCCTCGGCCGAGGAGTAGGTCCGGGGGCCGACCAGGACCGCGAGCGGCTGGGTGAGGGCGCTGCCGGGTGGCGTGTCGGTGGTCCACCACTGCCGCCGCCGGTCGCGGTAGAGCACGTCGGACAGGTGGTGAGCGTCGTCGCCCAGCAGCCGGCCCGCTATCGCCGCCACCGTGGCCGGATCCCCGCCGCCGTTGCCGCGCAGGTCGAGCACGAGCCGGGTGGACCCCTGGGCCAGGGCGAAGGCGGCGTCGAGGTACGGCCGGGCGAGCCCGTACGGCTCCAGCGTGTCCAGGGTCAGCACCCAGGTGCCGTCATCGAGCCGCCGGACCGCCGTGACGCCCGCGGACCGGCGCCGGACGAGGACCGGGTCCGGCGGTGGCCAGCCGTTCGCCTCGTCGTCGGCCAGGGCCGCGCTCGCCGCGTCGAAATGCAGTTCCAGGTGGCGGGAGTGGACGTTCGCGCATTCCTGCAGAGCCCGGCAGCCGGCCGCGTCGACCGGCTCGTGGCGGCCGGCGAAAGCGGCCGGGAGGTCGGCGGTGAGCCCGTCGAGCCGGGGCCCGGCCGGCATGAGCCGGCGCAGCCAGCCGACCAGCAGTTCGCTCAGTCCGGCGAGGGTCCGGACGTGATCAGTGGACATGATCCGACCGTAGGGCAGAAATCGGCGCCGGGTGGCCGTTCCCGCTCTGCCTTCGGCAGAGAAGCCGGGGGCCGGGTTTTGTGCATTGCCGTGGCGGGACCGCCGAAAGGCGGTCGCGCGTGCCGGGACGCCGTTGCGACGGGCGTCGTCATCGCATTCGCGACGGCGTCACCGGCGGGCGCGGAATCAGCGCTTGCTGTGGAAGGCCTCGACGATCGAGGTGGGGATGCGGCCGCGTTCGGAGACCTCGTAACCGTTCTTGTTGGCCCATTCCCGGATGGCCTGGTTCTGGTCGCGGTTGGCCCGGCTGGGGGCCGGCGCGGCGCTGCGCGCGGCGATCCGCGCGGTGCTGCTGCGGCCGATCCGGGACGCGGCGGCCAGGTACGGGTCGAGCGCCTTGCGCAGCTTGCCGGCGTTCTTCTCGGAAAGGTCGATGGTGTAGCTGACCCCGTCGATGCTGAATTCGACGGTGCGGTCCGCTTTGCTGCCGTCAATGTCGTCGGTCAGCAGGGTGACGATCTGCTTGGCCATGTTGTCGCTCCCGAATAAGCCCTGGTGCGGCACCTGGTGACCGCCTCTATTGGCGATACCATAGCCGATATCGCCATGCTGTCGTCCGGCGCAGGGCGATAAACGAATCCGCGTTCTTCCGTGTCGCGTATCCGTTACCGCAGCGTCGCACAAGGTGGTGCGGGCGCGCGGTCCGGGCCGCTGCGCCGCGGTCCGGTGCGGGTGGAAATATGTCGCGGCGTCCGGACCGGTCCGCTGCTTTGTGGTCCGTCCATAACGGACAACGACACCCGCGAATGGGGAGGGCTGTGTTTCGGCTTGGTGTCGGTCGCTTGACACGCATGTTGTGACCGTTAACACTTTCGGCAATCTTCCGGCTCCCACCCTGGATAGAGGCCGTCATGGTCACCCGACACCTGTCCCGTATCGCTGTCTGTCTGCTGGCCGCCGGCACCCTCGTGGCGCCGTCCGCACCAGCCGCCGCCGATGTCACCGGCGGCCTGGTGCTGCGCTACGACCTCACCCAGACCTCCGGCACCGCGGTCCGCGACACCTCGGGCCACGGCCGGGACGGAGCCCTGCGGGGTGACGCGTCCTTCGCCCCCGACGGCGGCGGGCTCGTCCTCGGCGGCACCGACGGGCACGTGAAACTGCCGGACAATGTGCTCGCCGGGCTCGACACGGTCACCGTGACCGCCGACGTCTACATCGACACCGCGCAGGCCACGCCGTACATGATCTGGGCGCTGGGCAACACCGACGCCGGGGGTGCCGGCAACGGCTACCTGATGGCCACCGGGGACCCGTACCGGACGGCGATCGCCAGCGGCAACTGGAGCACCGAGCAGACCGTCAAGGCCGGGTCCGGCCTGCCCCGCGGGGTCTGGGCGAGCCTCGGCTACACGCTGGACGCCGACGGCGTGGCGACCGGATACCTCAACGGGCAGCCGGTGGCGACCACTTCCGGCGTCACCATCACCCCGGGCAGCATCGGCTCGGGCGTCACCAAGGCCAACTATCTGGGCCGGTCCGTCTACAACGCGGACGCTCACCTGCGCGGCCGGATCCGCAACTTCCGGATCTACGACCGGGCGCTGAGCGCCACCGAGGCCGCCGGGATCGCCATCGCGGACGCCACCCGGGTCGCCGGGGACCGGGCGGCGCTGACCCTGGGGGACACCTCGGCGGTCACCGGTGACCTGAGCCTGCCGGCCGCCGGTCCCGCGTACGGCAGCAAGGTCTCCTGGTCCTCCTCGGACCCGGCGGTGATCACGCCGGCCGGCGCGGTCACCCGGCCGGCCGCCGACACGACCGTGACCCTGACCGCGACCCTCACCAGCGGCTCCAGCAGCGCCAGCCGCACGTTCCCGGTCACCGTCAAGGCCGCCCTGAGCGCCGCGCAGAAGGTCGAGCAGGCCCGCGACGCGCTGACCGTCACCAACCTCGACGACGCCCGCGGCAACCTGACGCTGCCCGTCACCGGCCTGCACGGCACCACCGTCGCGTGGTCCAGCGCGGACCCCGCCACCGTCAGCGCCACCGGGGTGGTGCACCGGCCGGCGGCCGGCAGCCCGGCGCGCAAGGTCGCCCTCACCGCCACCGTCAGCCTCGGCCCGGTCAGCGCAGGCCGGACCCTGACCGCCACCGTGCCCGCGCTGCCCGCGCCCGCGCCGCTCAAGGGCTACGCCTTCGCCTACTTCACCGGCAACAGCGTCGCCGGGGAGAAGATCTCCTTCGCCGCCAGCCAGGGCAACAACGCCCTGCGCTGGACCGAGCTCAACGGCGGCCGGCCGGTGCTCAGCTCCACTCTGGGCACCAGGGGCCTGCGCGACCCGTTCCTGATCCGCTCGCCCGAGGGCGACAAGTTCTTCCTCATCGCCACCGACCTGTCCATCGGCAGCGGCACCTCCTGGGACGACTCGCAGCGCCGCGGCAGCCGCCACATCGAGGTGTGGGAGTCCACCGACCTGGTCCACTGGGGTCAGCAGCGGCACGTGCTGGTCTCCCCGCCGACCGCCGGCAACACCTGGGCGCCCGAGGCGTTCTGGGACGACGACCTGGGCCAGTACGTCGTCTTCTGGGCGTCCAAGCTGTACGCCGCGTCCGATCCGAACCACACCGGCGACGCCTACAACCGGATGCTCTACGCCACCACCCGCGACTTCGTCACCTTCAGCGCGCCGAAGATCTGGCAGGACCGCGGCTCGTCCCGGATCGACAGCACCGTGATCGCCGACGGCGGCAAGTACCACCGCTTCACCAAGGACGAGGGCGCGGTGACCGGCTGCAGCGACATCATCCAGGAGCAGGCCGACTCCCTGACCGCCGTCGACGACGTGGCCGACCCGGCGCACGACCCGGCCGAGCCGGCCTGGCGGATCGTGGCCTCCTGCATCGGCAAGGCCGCCGGCACCTCCGCCGTCGAGGGCCCGACCGCGTTCAGGGCCAACCCCGGCGACGATTCCGGCTCGGACTACTACCTCTTCGTCGACGAGTACGGCGGCCGTGGCTACATCCCGCTCGGCACCGACGACCTGGACGCCCCGGCCTGGAAGGTGCCGGCGAGTTACGCCCTGCCCAAGAGCCCGCGCCACGGCACGGTCCTGCCGGTCACCCAGGCCGAACTCGACCGGCTCACCGGCGCGCCGGAGCCGTTGCCCGCCACCGCCGACGGCCTGGTCGCCCACTACGCCCTGGACCAGAGCACCGGTACCACGGTCACCGACTCCTCCGGCAACGGCAACAACGCCACCCTCGCCGGCGGCACCAGCTGGGGCGGCGGCAGCCTGACCTTCGGCGGCACCGACGGCCACGTGAGGCTGCCGGACAACGCCATGGCCGGGATGCGGGCCATGACCGTCTCCACCGACGTCTGGATCGACCCGGCCCAGTCCAGGCCCTACTTCCTCTGGGGGATGGGCAACACCGACAGCGGCGGCGCCGGCAACGGGTACGTGTTCAGCACCGGCGACAACTACCGCGCGGCCATCGCCTCCGGCAACTGGAACACCGAACAGGGCACCGCGACCGGCAGCGCCCTGAGCCGCGGCTCGTGGCGGACGCTGACCTACACCGTCGGCGACGGCACGGCCGTGCTCTACCTCGACGGCCGGCCGGTGGCCCGCAACACCGCGGTCACCGTGACCCCCGGCTCGATCGGCAACGGCGTCACCAAGGCCAACTACCTCGGCCGCTCGGTGTACGCCGCGGACAAGTTCTTCAAGGGCCGGATGCGCGACGTCCGCATCTACAACCGGGCCCTCACCGCCGCCGAGGTCGCCGGGCTGGGCAGCAACGCCACCACGGTCTCCGCGGTGACGCTGGACAGCCTCAAGGCCCCGGCCCTGATCGACAGCGACGCCGGCACCATCGTGCTGCCGGTCCGCCCCGGCACCGACCGCCGCAACCTGAACCCGGTCTTCACCGTGGCGAGCACCTCGGCAGTCACCGGCGCCGGAGCCGGCGACTGGTCGACCGCGCGGCGGATCACCGTCACCAGCGCCACCGGCGCGACCCGCACCTACACGGTCACCACACGGGTGCTGCGCTCGCCGGTGCTGCCGGGCCTGAACGCCGACCCGAACATCGTCCGCTTCGGCGACACCTACTACATCTACGCGACCACCGACGGCATCGCGGGCTGGGGGAGCACCACCTTCAAGGCCTGGTCCTCGAAAGACCTGGCGACCTGGACCGAGCACGGCACGATCCTGGACCTGGCCGACGTGTCCTGGGCGCACACCAACGCCTGGGCCCCGGCGATCGCCTCGGCCGACGGCCGGTACTACTTCTACTACTGCGCCGCGGGCAACATCGGGGTGGCCACCGCCGACTCACCCCTCGGGCCGTTCACCGACTCCGGCGCACCACTGGTCGACCGTGACGACTACGCCGGCGCCCAGCAGATCGACCCGGCGGTGTTCACCGACGACACCGGGCAGAGCTACCTGTACTGGGGCAACGGCCGGGCCTACGTCGCGCCGCTGAACGCGGACATGACCTCGATCGACGTCGCGGAGCGCCGGACCATCGGCGGGCTCACCGACTTCCGCGAGGGCCTGTTCATGAACAAGCGGAACGGCACCTACTACCTCAGCTACTCCGTCGACGACACCGGCAGCGAGAACTACCGGGTCGCCTACGCCACCGGCAGCTCGCCGTACGGGCCGTTCACCGCCCGGGGCGTGATCCTGGCCAAGGACCCGGCGCAGGGCATCCTCGGCCCCGGGCACAGCTCCATCATCCAGGTGCCCGGCACCGACGACTGGTACATCGCCTACCACCGCTTCGCGCTCTCCGGCGGCGACGGCTTCCACCGCGAGACCACCATCGACCGGCTGTACTTCGACGCCACCGGAGCCATCACCCCGGTCGTCCCGACCCTGGAGAGCGTCGACCCGCTCACCTACACCGGTGTGCCACCGCAGGCGTCGATCTCGCGGGCCGGGACCGACGGCTGGTACGGCGCCGGCGCGACCCTCACCCTCAGCGGCGGGGCGGGCAACAGCACGATCGAGTACGCGCTGGGCGGCGGCGCCTGGGCCGCGTACACCGAGCCGGTGCCCCTGCCGGCCGGCTCGTACCCGGTGCGGCACCGGGCCCGGGGCGCGAATCTGATCCTCGGCCCGGTCGCCGAGGTACCCGTGCGGGTCGACCCGGAACCACCGATGTCCGCCGTCGCGGTCCGGACGGTCAGGAACGCCTCGACGGTCACGCTCAGCGCCCAGGACACCGCCTCCGGGGTGGCCTCGATCAGCTACCGCGTCGACGACGGCGGGTGGCAGCCGTACGCGCAGCCGTTCACCCTCACCGGCGTGCACCGCCTCGCGTTCCGGGCCACCGACCGGGCCGGCAACCAGGAGACCGCCCAGCAGGTCAGCGTGCCGCTGCGGCCCGACGTGGCCGCACCCGCGGTCACCGGGCTGACCGACCCGCGGCAGCCGACCGGCCGGCGCGGCTGGTTCACCGGCCCGGTGGCCCTGGTCGTCACCGCCACCGACCCGTCCGGCATCGCCTCCCGCGAATACCGGATCGCCGGCGGCCGGTGGCGCACCTACACCGGCCCGGTGCCGCTGCCGGCCGGCGTGACCACCCTGAGCTACCGGGCGACCGACCACTTCGGCAACGTGTCGGTGCCCGGCACGCTCACCGTGCGGCGCGACTCCCAGCCGCCCGCCGTCAGCGCGTCGGTGCGGATCGGCCGGTCACCGGCCACGATCACGCTGAAGGCCAAGGACAGCCTCTCCGGGCTGGAGCGGATCACCTACCGCGTGGACGGCGGGGCCTGGCAGACCTACCGCGCGCCGATCAAGGTCCGCGGGAAGGGCACGCACCGGGTCTCCTACCGGGCGGCCGACCGGGCCGGCAACACCAGCCCGGTGCGGACCGTGCGGGTGCGGATCCGCTGAGCTCACGGCGTCGCCGCGGCCACCAGCTCCTGGTACGCGGCGACGCCGTCCGGATCGGTATCATGGCTGGTGAGCCCGGCCAGTTGTCGTGCTGCCATTGACGTTCTCCCCGCCGAGACCGACGGAGATTCCCTCCACGCTGCTGGTGGTGAACGCAGCGTCCGGGTGGATTACCGCTTCTCGGCGCGGTGCCGGCATGAGAGCCGGGCTTACCTGCGCTCCACGGTCGTTGAAGTCCGCCCGTCCGGCGGCCTTGATGTTGATCGCGGCGTTGATGTCCCGGTCGTGATGACTACCGCAGATGCAGTCCCATACTCGAACGCTCAGTGCCAGCTTGTCGTTGACTCTCCCGCAGGTTGAGCACATGCGGGTTGATGGGAACCAGCGATCGACCCTGGCGAAGGTGCGCCCGTACCGAGCCGCCTTGTACTGCAACATGCCGGTGAACGAGGCCCAACCGGCGTCATGCACGGCTTTCGCCAGCCTCGTTCGGCCCAGACCGGCGACACACAGGTCTTCGACATACACCGCTTGGTTGTCACGGATGATCGTCGTTGACAGTTTCTGCTGCCAGTCCCGACGGGAGTCGGCCACCCGTGCGTGTGCACGTGCGACCTTCATGACGGCCTTCCTGCGCTTATTGCTGCCTTTTTGCTTACGGGACAACGACTGCTGCAGTCGGCGCAGCTTGCGGGCAGACCGGCGGAGGAATTTCGGCGCCGCGATCTTGGTGCCGTCGGACAACACCGCGAAGTGGGTCAGCCCCAGGTCGATTCCGACCTGACCATCGATCGGCGGTAGCGTCCGGTCATGCGAGTCCTGCACGACGAATGAACCGAAATACCTGCCGGCCGCGTCCCGGACCACTGTCACCGACGTGGGTTCCGCTGGCAGGTTTCGGGACCAGCGCACGGGAACATCGCCGATCTTCGGCAACCGTAACCGGCCGTTGGGCAGTATCTGGAACCGGCTGTTCCGGGTGAAGCGGACCGCCTGCCGTCTGTCCTTGCGCGATCGGAACCGGGGCGGGGCTACCTTGGCTCCCTTGCGCTTGCCGTTCAGCGAGGCGAAAAAGTTGCGGTACGCCACATTCAGATCGGCGAGGGCCTGCTGAAGCACCACCGAGGACACCGTGGCGAGCCATGCCCGTTCCGGCGTCTGTTTTGCGGTGGTAATGATTTGCTTGGACAAAGCGCCGTCGGAGATATATCCCTCGCCGCTCTCTCGCGCTGCCTGTCGTGCGCGCAGGCCGTCGTTGAACACCACGCGGGCGCACCCGAACGCCCGAGCCAGCGCCTGCTGTTGACTCGGCGACGGGTAAAGCCGGTAGTTGTACCGCAGCTGCACCCACATAGGCTGGCACATGGGTGCGACAACATTTGGAGCCCGATCAGGGGCAGATGGGGTGAGCTCGTCGGCACCCCGGCCGACGGCGGCCATCTGGGCAACCTTGCCGCCGACCGTGCGCGAGCGACTGGGACAAGTCCCGCGGTAGCAGGACGGGGCGTTCGTACAATGCCGGCGATGCCCGACACCGCTGACCGCCCGATCATCTTTCTCGACGTCGACGGGCCGCTGATCCCGTTCGGTGGCACGGGCCGCCGCTACCCGGCGGCTGATCCCACGCCCGGCGCCCACCCGTTGCTACCGCGCCTGGACCCGGCGGACGGGCCGAAGCTGCTCGCTCTGCCCGGCAACCTGGTCTGGGCCACGACCTGGGCCGAGCAGGCCAACGAAGTGATCGCCCCGCGACTCGGACTGCCCGTCCTGCCCGTCGTCGCATGGGCCGACACCGAGCCGGATCCGCGGACGGCCGGCACTGGAAGACCGCCGGCCTGGTCCGGTGGGCGGCGGGCCGGCCCTTTCTCTGGATCGACGACGAGATCACCGACGCGGACCGCCGCTGGGTGGCGGCGCACCATCCCGGGCGCGCTCTGCTGCACCGGGTCGATCCGCGCACCGGCCTGACCGACGCCGACTTCGCCGTGCTGGCCCGGCCGCTGACCCCCTGACAGCCGGCGGCGGTCGCCATCGGTCAGCTGGGCGTGCGCAGCTGCGACAGCGGTGGGCCGCCGAGCGGCCAGGTCTGCCAGCGCGCCTCGAACGTCCCGGCCGCCGGGTCGAGCCGCAGGTGCAGGCGGTGCGGCGTCTCGACGAAGATCACGTCGACGTGCAGCCGGCTGTCGTTCCAGGCGGACGCGGTCGTCAGCGGGCCCGTCGAGGTCCACTCGCCCGGCGCGCCCAGGGCGGCGACCAGCTCGGCGCTGCCGTCGAGGAGCCGGATCTCGTCGGGTCCGGTGGTCAGCCGGACCGTGTGCAGGCCGGGCAGCTCGTTGCCCGCACCCGGGCGCAAGGTCACCGGCGTACGGGCGGGCTGCGGTCCGGCCGCCTCGGGGAGGGGCAGGGTCGCGGTCGCGGGCGTCCAGGCCCGGGCCGGCGGCGCGTCCGCCGTCAGGGCGGGCAGCAGGTGGGTCCAGACGGCGTCCAGCAGACCCTGCATGTCCTCGCTCTGTGAGGTGATCGCCACGACCGCGTCCGCCTCCGGCAGGATCAGCATGAACTGGCCGTATGCCCCGTCGCCGCGGTAGCCGTGCCGGCTGCGCCAGAACTGGAAGCCGTACCCCTGGTCCCAGTCCGGTTCGGGGATGTCGGTCGGGAGGTGGGCGTGGGTCGCCTCCTGCACCCACTGCGGGCTCAGCAGCTGCCGGTCGGCCCAGGCGCCGTTGCGCAGGTACAGCTGGCCCAGTTTGGCGATCGCCTCGGTCGGCACGTGCAGCCCCGAATAGCCCAGCTCGCGGCCCTGCGGGTCGCGGGACCAGCCCGAGCGGATGATGCCCAGCGGCTCGAACAGCCGGGGCCGCAGGTACGCCGTCAGCGACTCCCCGCTGACCCGGTGGATGATCGCCGACAGCGCGTGGGTGCACGGCTGGTTGTACGCGAACACCGTCCCCGGCTCCCGGTCCGGCGGCAGGCGCAGGAAGCCGCGCAGCAGGTCACCGTCGCCGGCCTTCCGGGCCCGCTCGATGGTGTCGTCCTCGTGTCCGCTGGCCATGGCCGCCACGTGCCGGACCCGGATCGAGCGGGACCGTTCGTCGGTCACCGCCGCGTCCAGCTCCGGGAAGTACGACAGCACGGTCGCGTCCAGGTCCACCCGGCCCTCGCCGACCGCGAGCCCGAGCGCGGTCGAGGTGAAACTCTTGCTCAGCGAGTAGACCAGGTGCGGGGTCTCCGGCTCGTACGGCGGCCACCACTGCTCGGCGACCACGTGACCGTGCCGCAGCACCATCAGGCTGTGCAGCTCCACGCCGCTCAGCGCGCCGGCCGCGGTGACGAATGCGTCGATCCCGGCCGCGTCGACGCCCTGCTCCGCTGGTTCGCTGCGCGGCAGCGCCGCCCCGCCGAGGGTTGTCATACCCCGAACCTATCGCCCCGGCCGGCCGCCCGCGCGGGTGACAAAGGCGTCCCCGCCCACCTCAGCGGCGCAGGCCCGGCCGGCGTGTGCGAAAGTCGACCGACGGGTAGAGGAGACTGGTCAACATCAACGGGGTCGGCCGTGCCGGCCGGAGGTGAGGCTCACGCATGACCGGTGATCGGTCCTGATGTCGCCGGACGACCTGTTCGCCGACGGGGGCACCGCCGGACGGCTGATGGCCCGGCTGGACTGGGCCGCCACGGATCTGGGCCCGGTCGACGCGTGGCCGCAGAGCCTGCGCGCCGCCGTACGCATCGTGCTCTCCTCGCGGTATCCCATGCTGCTGCTCTGGGGCCCGCGGTTCACCCAGCTCTACAACGACGCGTACTCCGCGCTGATCGGGGACCAGCACCCGGCCGCGCTGGGCGGGGACGTGCGGGTCACCCTGGCCGACAGCTGGGACGTGCTCGAGCCGCTGATCGCCGACGCGATGGCCACCGGCGTGGCCAGCTGGGTGCCGGCCCTGCAGCTGGTGCTGGACCGGGCCGGTTACCGCGAGGAGGCGTACTTCAGCGTCTCGCACGCCCCGGCCCGCGACGACGACGGCACCACCATGGGCGTGCTCACCGTCTGCAGCGAGGTCACCGACCAGATCGTCGGGGAGCGGCGGCTGCGGCTGCTGCGGGACCTGTCGCTGCCGGCCGGCACCGAGACCGCGGACGTCGCCGAGACCTGTGCCCGGCTGTCGGCGGTGATCGGCGAGCAGCCGCTGGACGTGCCGTTCGCCGCGATCTACCTGCGGGACGGCGGTCTGCTGCGGCTGGCGGCGTGCGTCGGTGCCGACGCCGACGACAGCCCGGTGCAGGCCGCGCTCCCCGTGACGCTGAGCGTGGGGGAGGCGCGGGCCGATGCCGCGTACCCGGAAGGCGATGATCCGTGGGGCCTGCGGGCCGCCGCCGCCGGGCGCACCGCCCGCACCGACGACGTGGTGAAGCGGCTCGCCGTGACCGGCGGTCCCTGGGGTGACCCGGTCCGGGTGGCGGTGGCGCAGCCGCTGCCCTCGGCCGATCGCGAGCAGCCCGTCGGGGTCGTCCTCACCGGGATCAGCCCCAGCCGCGGCCTCGACGAGACCTACCGGTCCTTCCTGCAGCTGCTGGCCCAGCAGGTCGCCGTCGCGGTCCGCAACGCCCAGGCCTACCAGCAGGAACGCGACCGCGCCGAGGCGCTGGCCGAGCTCGACCGGGTCAAGACCGGGTTCTTCACCAACGTCAGCCACGAGTTCCGCACCCCGCTCACGCTGATGCTCGGCCCGCTCGCCGACGCCCTGGCCGACCGGCAGGAGCCGCTGCCGGCCGGGCAGCGCGAGCGGGTGGACACCGCCTGGCGCAACGCCAACCGGCTGCTCGGCCTGGTCAACGACCTGCTGACCTTCTCCAGCCTGGAGGCCGGCCGGGCCGGGCACGCGCCGCGGGCCGTCGATCTGGCCACCTACACCGCGGAGCTGGCCGGGGTCTTCCGGTCCGCCGTGGAGCGCGCCGGGCTACGCCTGGTGGTGGACTGCCCGCCGCTGCACCGGCCGGTCGCCGTGGACCCGGGCAACTGGGAGAAGATCGTCACCAACCTGATCTCCAACGCCCTCAAGTTCACCTTCGTAGGTGAGATCCGGGTGGCGCTGGAGGCCGACGACGAGCAGATCCGGCTGCGCGTCACGGACACCGGCATCGGCATCGACGCGGCGCAGCTGCCCCGGCTGTTCGACCGGTTCCACCGGGTCCAGGGGGTGCGCTCGCGCAGCCACGAGGGCACCGGCATCGGCCTGGCGATGGTCCGCGAGCTCAGCCGCCTGCAGGGCGGCGATGTGCGGGCCGAGAGCGCGCCGGGTGAAGGTTCCGCCTTCACCGTGACCTTGCCGTGGACCGCGGTCGAGCCGGCGGCCGAGGTGGCGACCGCGCCGGACGAGCCGACGTTCGCCACCGCCGAGGCGGCGGTCCGGGAGGTCACCGGCTGGCTCGAGGACGACGCCGGCGCCGAGGCGCCGCCCGTCGCGCCCGGAGCGCAGGACCGGGACGCGGGGGAGGACGGGGCCGCGGCCCGGATCCTGGTCGCCGACGACAACAGCGACATGCGGGCCTATCTGGTACGGCTGCTGGGCGCCCAGGGCTGGCAGGTGGAGACGGTCGCGGACGGGCAGGCGGCCCTGGAGGCGATCGGCCGCAACCCACCCGACCTGCTGCTGACCGACGTGATGATGCCCCGGCTGGACGGCTTCGGCCTGGTCCGGGCGCTGCGCCGGGAGCCGGCCACGGAGGCGTTGCCGGTCGTGATGCTGTCCGCGCGCGCCGGTCAGGAGGCCGGCGTCGAGGGGCTGCAGGTCGGCGCGGACGACTACGTCGTGAAACCGTTCACCGCCGCCGAGCTCGTCGCCCGGGTCCGCACCACCCTGCGGCTGGCCCGGCTGCGCGGCACGCACACCCGGCAGCTGCGGGTGCTCGCCGACACCGCGGCGGTGATCGCCTCCGGCCGGGCCCTGGAGGAGGCGTTCCAGGCCGCCACCGAGCAGGCCCGCGCGTTGCTCGGCGGCGTCCGCGCGGTCACCGAACTGGACGGCGACGAGCACCATGCCCCGTTGCGCTTCACCGCGCCGCCCGCGGGCTCCGGGGACGTCATCGGGGACACCCGCACCCTGAGCGCGGTCATCCGGGGTGCCGACGGCGGCCGGCTCGGCAGCATCGCCGTACGGGTCGGCGCGGCGAGCCCACCGGCGGACGGCGCCCGGGCCCTGCTCGACTCGATGGCCACCATGCTGGCCTCGCTGGCCCAGAGCACCTGGCAGCTCGAACACGAGCGGCAGCTGACCCTCACGCTCCAGCAGAGCCTGCTACCGGAGAGCCTTCCCTCGCCGGAGGGCTGGGACGTGCAGGCGCGGTACCGGCCGGCGTCCGGCGAGCTGGGCGGCGACTTCTACGACGTCGTGGCGCTGCCCGGCGGCGACCTGGTGGTCAGCATCGGCGACGTGGCGGGGCACGGGCTGGGCGCGGCGGTGACCAGCGGGCAGGTCCGCAACGCCGTCCGCGCGTACGCGATCGAGGACCCGGCGCCCGCCGCCGTCCTGACCCGCGTGGCGACGCTGCTCTCCCGCCTGGGCGCACCGTTCTCGGCCACCCTGCTCGTGGGCCGGCTGAGCCCGGCCACCGGGGATTTCTCCTGGTGCAGCGCCGGGCACCCGCCGCCGGTGCGCAGCGCCCCGGGGGAGGAGACGCGGTTGCTGACCGGTCCGGCCGGACCGCCGCTCGGCGCCGCCGTGGCCGCCTACGAGCAGCACGAGGAGTCGCTGCCGCCCGGGGCGCAGTTGGTGCTGGTCACCGACGGCCTGCTCGCCGGGGACGGGACGGCCCGCCTGCTCCAGCGGGCCGGGACCTCGTACGCGAACGGCGCCCCGGCGGCCACGGTCGTCGAAGCGGTCCTGGCCGACGCCGCGCAGCCGCGCGACGACATCGCGGTCGTCGCTGTGCGGCGCCGGGGGCCCGTCGCGCCGGCCGCCACGGTCACGCTGCCGGAGGTCGACGCCACCTGGGTCTATCCGCTGGTGCCGACGGCCGCCGCGGCGATGCGCCGGGACCTGCGCGGGGCGCTGTCGGGCGACCGGATCGATCCGGACCTGCTCGACGACCTGCAGGTGGCCGCGACCGAGGCGGTGAACAACGCCGTCGAGCACGCCCAGCACCCCAGCCGGCCGGAGGTCGAGGTGCGGCTGCGGGTCGCGGACGGGCTGGTCCGGGTCGTCGTGCAGGACTTCGGCGGCTGGCGGGAGCGGCCACCGGCGCGCGACCGGGGCCGCGGCGCGCTGCTGATGAACGCGTACGGCGACGTACGGGTCACCTCGACGGCGACCGGTACGACGGTGACCATCGAACGCCGCTGGGCCGAGCCGCCGGGCCAGGCAGCCTCGCTCAGGGCCGCTGTGCCGCCGGCCCGGCCTACAGAGGCCGGCCCAGATCGGTGATGATCCGGTCGATCTCGGCCAGCGCCACGCCGGCGAGCCGCTGCTGGGCGGCCTCGGCAGCGGCGTCGGTCTCCTCCAGGTCGCCGAGCACCACGATGTTCTCGTCGTTGAGGGTGGTCGCCGGTCCGGTGTAGTTGAAGCTGCCGATGATGATCAGGCGGGCGTCGACGACCATCAGCTTGTGGTGCACCTTGCGCAGCCCGGTGCCCGGCTTGTTCTCCCACAGCCGCACCCCGGCCGCCTTGAGCGGCTGGGTGGCCGCCCAGCGCTGGGCGCCCTGGCCGCGGTCCAGGAGGCCCCGGATCGGCAGGCCGGGACCGACCAGCCGGATCATCGCGTCGTCGATGCCGGAGGACTGGGCGAAGGTGAACATCGCGAAGTCGATGCGGGCCCGCGCCTTGAGCATCTGCTTCATGATCTCCATCTCCGGCCCGTGCCGCGGCGCGAACAGCGGCTTGACCCGGATGCCGCCCAGCCGGAACTCGCCGGGCCGGGCCTCGTGCCGCTCGTGCAGGTCGCCGAAGGTGCCGCCGCGCATCCGGTCGAACTCGCTGCGGTACTGGTCGGTGGCCTGCTTGCCGCCGAGCACGACGATGTGGTTGAGGTTGTTGCCGGACCGCCCGGCGCCGGTGTCGAGGTTGGTGCCGGTGTCGGTGCGGGTGAAGTTGGCCGAGCCGGTCAGCACCGCCGCGCCGGGCTTGCCGTGGTCGCGCACCACGAACTTCTGGTGGAAGATCGCCGGGTTCAGGTCGGTGATCACGTCGACGCCGGCGCGCAGGAACGCGGCGTGGATGACCCGGTTGCCCTCGTTGTCCCCGGCGACCGCCCACGGGTCCGCCGGCGCCCGGTCCTCGTGCAGGTAGCTCGACTCGAGGATGATCTGCACGCGTACCCCGCGGGACTTGGCGTCGAGGATGGCCCGGGCGATCGGCTCGGAGTCGATCTCCTGGACGGCGATCCGCAACGACGTCGTGGCGGCGCCCAGGAAGTCCAGGATGACGGCGTGCAGATCGTCGGGTCCGCCCAGCACGGGCGGCCCGGTGTGGAACGTGATCTCGCCCAGCTGCACAGCCATGACAGCACCCTCATCTCACCGCCGGTCCCGTCCCACCATGACCCGGCGCGGCGGCGATCCGCGTCCTCGGTCGCCAACACGACTGCCCCGGCGGCCGGGTTCACCCGAAGAGACGACCGGGGACGGCAGCGGTCACCATGGTGCGGTGATGATGCTGCTTCCCGCTGATGTGCTGCGCCCGCGCCGGCCCGACGAGCATTTCGCCGCGGAGGCGGCGGCCGCCCGCGAAGCGGGGTGGACGGTCGCGCTGGTCGATCACGACGGGCTGGCCGCGGGCGCGGCGGACGCTGCGGTGGCCCGAGTGCCCGCCGGCGACGGCGCCGTCTACCGGGGCTGGATGCTGGGCGCCGATCGGTACGCGGCCATGGCGCGAGCTCTGGCCGGGCGGGGCGTGACGCTGCGAACCGGTCCGGAGCAGTACCGCCGCGCTCACGAGCTGCCGGGCTGGGCCGCGCAGCTGGCCGGGTTCACGCCGGACACGACGTGGACCTCCGGTGCCGATCGGGCCGCCTTCGACGAGGCCCGCGCGGCTCTGGGCGAGGGACCGGCGGTGCTGCGGGACTGGACCAAGTCGATGAAGCACTACTGGGACGAGGCGGTCTACGTCCCTCAGCTCGGCGACGCTGCGGCGGCGTGGCGGGTCGCGAGCCGGTTGCGGGAGTTGCGCGGTGACGAGTTCACCGGCGGGTTCGTGCTGCGCCGGTTCGAGCGGTTCACCGGGGCCGAGGTCCGTACCTGGTGGGTACGCGGGGAGTGCAGGCTGGTCAGCGCCCACCCGGACAGCCCGGACGAGCTGCCCCCGGCCGGTCCGGACCTGGCCGCGATCACACCGGTGATCGCGGGGCTGGGCCTGCCGTTCGTGACGGTGGATCTCGCGCTGCGCGCCGACGGGGTGTGGCGGGTCATCGAGGTGGGTGACGGTCAGGTGAGTGACCGTCCGGTGTCGACGACCGCGGAGGTCTTCGTCGCGGCAGTCGGGGACCGCATCTTGACCTGATTGATGTGACCGTTAACACTCATGCGTAACTTGGGCGAAACACTCGACGAAGGGCGCCCCGCATGACCGTCCCCGCGATTCCCCCTGCCCGGCCCGGCCGGTGGCGCCCGGCCCTGATCGCCGCCGTCGCGATCCTCAGCCTCGTCGCCGCGACGTTCGCGGGCGCCACGCCCGCCGCCGCCGCTCCCGCGGTGCAGTACACCAATCCGCTGATCAACCAGCGGGCCGACGCCCACATCGTCAAGCACACCGACGGCTACTACTACTTCACCGCGACCGTGCCCGAGTACGACCGCATCGTGCTGCGCCGGGCCACCACCATCCAGGGCCTGTCCACCGCGCCGGAGACGGTGATCTGGCGCAAGCACGGCAGCGGCATCATGGGCGCGCACATCTGGGCTCCCGAGATCCACTTCATCGACGGCAAGTGGTACGTCTACTTCGCCGCCGGCGCGACCAACGACGTCTGGGCCATCCGGATGTACGTCCTGGAGGGCACCGGCGCCAACCCGCTCACCGCCTCCTGGGCCGAGAAGGGCCAGATCCGTACGTCCTGGGAGACCTTCGCCCTGGACGCGTCGACCTTCGTCACCAACGGTGTGCGGTATCTCGTCTGGGCACAGGCGGAGCCCGGCATCGACACCAACTCCAACCTCTACATCGCCCGGATGAGCAACCCGTGGACCATCACCGGCACCCCGATGCGGATCGCGGTGCCGACGCTGGCCTGGGAACGCCGCGGCGGGGTCGAGGTGAACGAGGGGCCCGCGGTGATCCAGCGCAACGGCCGGGTGTTCCTGGCGTACTCGGCCAGCGCGACCGACGCCAACTACTGCCTGGGGCTGCTGACCGCCTCCGCCACCAGCAACCTGCTCAGCGCGTCCTCGTGGACCAAGACCCCCGACCCGGTCTTCGTGAGCAATGCCGGCACCGGCCAGTACGGCCCCGGCCACAACTCGTTCACGACCTCCGAGGACGGCCAGAGCGACATCCTCGTCTACCACGACCGCAACTACCCGACCATCAACGGCGACCCGCTCAAGGACCCGAACCGGCGTACCCGGGTGCAGAAGCTCTACTGGAACGCCGACGGCACCCCCGACTTCGGCATCCCGGTGCCGGACGGCGCCACCCCGGTCCGCCTGAAGTCGGCCAACTTCCCGGACCGCTTCGTCCGGCACTGGGAGTACCGGGCGCGCATCGAGGCCGGCGTCAAGCCGCTCGCCGACTCCCAGTTCCGCCTGGTTCCCGGCCTGGCCGGCGGGTCCACGGTGTCCCTGGAGTCCACCAACTTCCCGGGCTACTACCTGCGGCACAGCAACTTCGAGGGCTGGGTACGCCGCGACGACGGCACGGCGGCCTTCCGCGCCGACGCCAGCTTCACCCGCCGGCCGGGCCTGACCGGCAGCGGGACCGTGTCGTTCGAGTCGGTCAACTACCCCGGCCGGTACCTGCGCCACTACGACAACCTGATCCACGTGCAGGCCGTCGCGACGGCGACCGAGCGCGCGGACGCCACCTTCATCCTCGATTGACGATCTCTCTGCCCTAAAGCTTAAGGACGGAGTTTCCCTCCACGCTGCGCATGGAACACGCGGCGTCCGAGCGGATTACCGCTTCGCCGCGCGGTGCCACCATCGCTAGTGGTCTGATCCGCGCTCCACGGTCGTTTAGGCTCTCGGCGCGTCCCGCCGCGAGCACGTTCATGGCCGCGTTGACGTCCCGGTCATGGGCCGACCCGCATGGGCAGGTCCACGACCGAACGTCCAGGGCCATCTTGTCGTTGATCCGCCCGCAGTCCGAGCACATCCGGGTAGAAGGGAAGAACCGGTCCACCCGGGCAAACGTGCGCCCGTACCGGGCGGCCTTGTACTCCACCATGCCCATGAACGACGCCCAGCCGGCGTCGTGCACGGACTTGGCGAGCCGGGTCCGGCCGAGACCGACGACGCACAGGTCTTCGACGTACACCGCTTGGTTGTCGCGGATGATCCGTGTCGAGAGCTTGTGCTGCCAGTCCCGCCGGGTGTCGGCCACCCGCGCGTGCGCGCGAGCGACCTTCACGACGGCCTTCTTGCGGCGGTTGCTGCCCCTTTGCTTGCGGGCGAGGTCCTGTTGCAGGCGCTTGAGGCGGCGGGCAGCCCGGCGCAGGAACTTCGGCGCCGCGACCTTCGTAGCGTCGGACATGACCGCGAAATGGGTCAGGCCCAGATCGATCCCGATCTCGGACTCGACCGGCGGTAACGTCTCGCCCGCGCCGGTCTGCACGACCAACGACGCGAAATACCGTCCCGCCGCGTCCCGGATCACCGTGACCGAGCTGGCCTCGGACGGCAGCTCCCTCGACCAGCGGACCGGCACGTCGCCGATCTTCGGCAGCCTCAGCCGGCCGTTGTGCAGCACCTTGAATCGAGCGTTTCTGGTGAACCGGATCGCCTGCCGGTTGTCCTTGCAGGAGCGGCGCCGCGGCGGGGCCACCTTGCGGCCCTTGCGCTTGCCCGTGACCGAGGCGAAGAAGTTGCGGTACGCGGTGTTGAGATCCGCCAGTGCCTGCTGCAACACCACGGCCGACACCTCGCCCAGCCACGCCCGCTCCGGGGTCGCCTTCGCCTCGGTGATGATTCGGCGCGACAGCTCGCCATCCGAGACGTACTTCCGGCCCGCCTCGCGTGCCTGCTGACGCAGACGCAGCCCGTCGTTGAACACCACCCGCGCACACCCGAACGCCTTCGTCAGCTTGATCTGCTGGCCGGGCGTTGGGTAGACGCGATAGTTGTAACGGAGCTGCACAAGGGGAAGAGTACACAAAGGTTACTATGTCGTCATGGCCGACACCCCGAATGAGATCAGCGTTCGCGAACTGAGGCTGGCGCTCGCAGGCACTCTCAACAACGTCACCGTGCGCGGCCGGATCATTTACGTGACCAATCACGGCCGGCGCATCGCCGCCATCGTGCCGGTACCGGTGGCTGAGCAGAGCGAACAGATGCGAGGTTAAGGCTTTGCTCGGACCCTGGCGGGCGCTCCCAGCGTGGGCCTTTACCCCGGGCCTGATGGCCGGAGCACTGGCCCGCATTCCGGTAGCCGGGGACGGACAGCGGATACGGCGACCTCTCAGTCACCTGACACGGTCTCGCCGTCGTCGGAATTCCCAAGGAGAGTCGTGTCCCTCCCCCAGCAGCAGTCCGCCGCCGCCCCTGGCCAGGCCGTCCCCGGCCAGGGCCAGTTCCTGGTCGTCGCCTGCCGGATGTGCGGGAGCGTGCCGGCCGCGCCGGTGACCTTCCGGGGTCACCAGGGCTTCGTCATCGTGATGCGGTTGCTGAGCCAGCCGGGCCCGTTCTGCCGCGACTGCGGGCTGGCCACCTTCCGCGCGATGACCGCCCGCACCCTGGTCCAGGGCTGGTACGGCTGGGCGTCACTGGTCATCACGCCGATCACGGTGGTGATCAACCTGGTCAAGCGGTCAGGCGGCCCACCACGGCGCGCTGCAGCCCAACCCGTACGGGCCGAGCCGGCCGCCGATGGACCCCGGCTCGCGGCTACTGCAGCGGCCGATGGCCGTCATCGGGCTGCCGATCCCGCTCGTCCTGATCGCGCTCATCGCCTTCGCGATCAGCCAGGACTCCTGACCCACGGTCACGCCGCACCGGTGCGACGGCGGGTCTCGCCGAGGTCGCCGAGATCGACGCCGGCGCGGCCGAGGAGCTGTTCCACCGCGGCCAGGTCCAGGCCGTCGATCACGTTGTCGGCGTGCAGCAGGCGGTACGAGCGCTGCCCGTCCCGCCGGACCACCTCGACCCGCCACCTCCCGTCCGGCGTGGCCAGCGCCCCCTCGACCTCGGCCGGGGCGGGGACGGTGGGTGCCGGCTGCCGGCGCGCCTCGGCCGGCGTGCGGTCGGGCCGCAGCCCCCGCCACGAGGGGTGGCGCATGCGCCCGTCCGGTGTCCAGTTGCGGAAGGCGACCTCACCCACCAGCGCGGGTTCGACCCAGTGGGCGTGCCGGGCGTGTTCGCGCGGGACGTCGGGGACCGGCGGCGTGGCCCGGGCGAGCGGTGCGAGCTGGTCCTGGAGCTGCCGGAGCATGACGTCGGTGAAGCCGGTGCCGACGTGCCCCGCGAACCGCAGGGCACCCGGCCCGTCGAGGACCCCGAGCAGCAAGGAGCCGATGGTGCCGGCCCGGCGGCCCGCGCCCGGCTTCCAGCCGAGGATCAGCACTTCCTGGGTACGGATGAGCGGCACCTTGGTCCACGAGTCCGCGGAGCGACGGCCGGGCCGGTAGGGGCTGCTACGCCGTTTGGCGACGACGCCCTCCAGGCCGCCCAGCTCGGCCGCGCGCAGGATCGTCGTGCCGTCGACCCCGGCGAAGTACGGCGGCGTGCGCACCGCCGGGGACTCCAGCGCCAGCCCGGCGAGCACCTCCCGGCGCCGGTCGTACGGTTCGTCCAGCAGCGACTCGCCGTCCAGCCACAACAGATCGAACACGTAGTACACGACCGGCACGGCCGCCAGCAGCGCCGGGCCGGGCGCGGCGACGTGCATGCGGGCGGCGAGCTCGGCGAAGGACGGCCGGTCGCCCGTGTCGAACGCGACGATCTCGCCGTCCAGGATCGCCGACCGGCCACCGAGCAGGCCGGCGAGCGCGCCCAGCTCCGGATAGGTGGCCGTGACGTCGTTGTTGTTGCGGGACAGCACCCGTACGTCGCCGCCGCTGACGTGGGTGATCGCGCGGACGCCGTCGTACTTGAACTCGTACGACCAGCCCGGGCCGGCCGGCAGCGGCCCGGCCTCGGCCAGCATCGGCGGGATCACCTCGGGCATGGTCACCCGATCGGGCTACCCGCTCCTGATCAGGACGACACGGCCGCCCGCGAACTACTGCCGTGTAGTTCGCGGGCGCTCGTCGACGAAGTTCAGGAGCTCGGTGGCGAATGGGGCGACGACGAGGTCCGCAAGGTGTTGACCCGGCCTTAGCATCGGGGTGCGCCGTCCACCGGGAGGTAGAGATGCCGGACATCGTCGTGGTGCCGATCGGGATGGTGCGGTCCTCGCTCACCGACCCGCGGGAGGCGCCGCGCCAGCCCGACGAGGGTGCGCCGCGAGCGCGGATCGAGCTGACCCCCGAGGCGGCCCCGGCCGCGGCGGACCTGCGCGCCGGCGACCGGATCGTCGTGCTGACCTGGCTGGACCGGGCGGACCGGGCCACCCTGCGGGTCCGGCCCCGCGACGATCCCGAGCGCGAAGAGACAGGCGTGTTCAGCACCCGCTCGCAGGCTCGGCCGAACCCGATCGGCCTGCACGAGGTGACGGTCACGGCAGTCGACGCGGGAAGGATCACGGTCGACGCGCTCGAAGCCGTCGACGGGACGCCGGTCCTCGACATCAAGCCCGTCCTGACGGACGTGCAGCAGCGGTAGACAGGGCAGCATGACCACCGCCGACCGGTACGCCGAGTTCGCTGCTCGTGAGACCCACGGGATCTCGCCCACCTATGAACGCCTCTCGTACGCGGTCGCCGCCGACGCCGAGCTGCTGGCCCTCATCGGCACGGTGCCGCCGGACAAACAGCAGCCGAATCTCCTGTTCGCCGTGGCGCGGTCGCTCGGCGGGCCGGTGCAGGACCCGGACGCGTTCCGGGCGTGGATCCGGGCGCACTGGACGGCGATCGAGTCGCGGCTGCGTACCCGGGCCACCCAGACCAACGAGGCGGGCCGGTGCGCCGTCCTGCTGCCGGTCCTGGCGGCACTGCCGCAGCCGCTGGCGCTGCTGGAGGTGGGCGCGTCAGCGGGCCTGTGCCTCTATCCCGACCGGTACGCCTACCGCTACGGCCCCCACACCCTCGGCGTCGGCACCCCGGTCCTCGAGTGCGCCGCGACGGGCCTGGTCCCACCGGCGGCCCTGCCGCGGGTGGTGTGGCGCGCCGGCCTGGACCTGAATCCGCTGGACGTCACCGATCCGGAGGATCTGGCCTGGCTCGACGCCCTGATCTGGCCCGAGCACGGGCACCGCCGCGCCCGGCTGCGAGAAGCCGCTGCCGTCGTCGCCGCCGACCCACCGTTGCTGGTCCGCGGCGACCTGGTCGACGATCTGCCGGCCTTGGCGGCGCAGGCCCCGGCCGACGCGACCCTCGTGGTGCTGCACACGTCGGTGCTCTACCAGGTGCCGCCGCCGCGGCGGGCGGCGTTCGCCGAGCTGGTGACTGCCCTGCCCGGACACTGGGTGGCCAACGAGGCCGCGGAGGTTCTCGCCGACGGCCCGTTGCCGGCCCCGCCGGACGACGCGCTGTACAACGTGCTGTCCCTCGACGGCAAGCCGCTGGCCTGGACCCGGTCCCACGGTCAGGCGCTGACCTGGTTCGGCTGAGCGTTTATTGGAGCACTCGCTCTGATATAACTGTCGGGTGCCGCGCCGCCGCGTCCACGACCTGGACCACCTGCTCGACACCGCCGAACGCCTCGCCGCCGAGCGGGGCGCCGGCGGTGTCACGGTGCGTGGCCTGGCCGCCGCGGCCGAGGTGCCCAACGGCACCATCTACCACGCCTTCGGCTCCCTCGATGCGTTGCTCGCCCGGGCCTGGCTGCGAGCGGCGGATGCCTTCCTGCGCCTGCAGACCGACCTCATCGACGAGGCCCGGCCGGGCGGGGCGCGCGAGGCGGTGGTCGCCGCCGCCACCGCGCCGGCGATCTTCGCCGGGCAGCGCCCGGCCGCGGCGCGCATGCTCTTCACCGTCCGGCGCGAGCAGCTGCTCGGCCCGGACCTGCCGGAGGCCGACGCCGACGCCCTGCACGGGCTCGACGCCCGGCTGGTGCAGGTTCTGATCCGGCTGGCCGAGCTGCTGTGGGACCGCCGCGACCGGTACGCCGTGGAGGTCGTCACCACCTGCGTGGTCGACCTGCCCACGGCCCTGTTCCGCCGCGCCCTGACCGGCCCGTCCACCGACGGCACCGTGCTGATCGACGCCGACCACCGCCGGCGCCTCGCCGCGGCGGTCCGTGCCGTGCTCGACCTCCCGCCGCCCGCACCACCTACCCGGAAGGGCTGACATGCCGACCCTGCACCAGGACCACCCCGTCCACGTCCTCGACCTCGGCGACGACGAGAACCGCTTCTCACCGTCCTGGATCACCGGCGTCAACGACCTGCTCGACGTCGTCGTGCAGGGGTCCGAGGCGGCGGCGCTGGTCACCACCGGCCGGGGCAAGTTCTTCTCCAACGGCCTGGACCTGGGCTGGCTGGGCGAGAACGGCGACCAGGCACCGCAGTATCTCGCCGACGTGCAACGGCTGCTGGCCCGGCTGCTCACTCTGCCGGTGCCGACCATCGCGGCGGTCAACGGGCACGCCTTCGGCGCCGGCGCGATGCTGGCCATGGCCCACGACTTCCGGATCATGCGGGCCGACCGCGGCTACTTCTGCTTCCCGGAGGTGGACGTCACCCTCCCGTTCACCCCCGGAATGGCCGCGCTGGTCCAGGCCAAGCTCACCCCGGCCGCCGCGATCGCCGCGATGACCACCGGCCGTCGCTTCGACGGCCCCACGGCGGTGGCGACCGGCCTGGTCGACCGCACGGCCGACGAAGCCGCTCTGGTGGCCACGGCCACCGAGGCCGTGCGACCGCTGGCCGGCAAGGACCGCGGCACTTTGGGCAGCATCAAGTCCACGATGTTCGCCCCCGCGGCCGCCGCTCTGCTCGCCGCCGCGCCGGCCGTTCCCGCGAGGTGACCCCGGCTACGGCCGGCCGCGCGGGGGCCGGTCCGGCGTCCCGGGAAACCGTTGTCCCAGGACAACGATGCTTTTGCCGGTCTCGGCGCCCGGCGCGGCCGGGCTATGGTTCCTGGATGGCCCCGCCGGATTCCCCGCCCACCCACGACCCCGGTGCGGGCCTGGGCGCGAGGCCGGTGCCCTCGGCGACCGAGGTGTTCGCCCGCGACTTCGCCGTCGCCGACATCACGGATCTGCGGCACGATCTGCGCCGCCACGTCGCCGTCGCGGGACTGCACGACGACGATCTCGACGACTTCGTGGCCGCCGTCAACGAGCTGGCCACCAACGCCGTACGGCACGGCGGCGGACAGGGCTCCCTGCGGCTGACGCTGGACGGGGACACCCTGATCGCCGAGGTCAGCGACCGCGGCGGGGGATTCGGCGGCGAGCTGCCGGTGACCGCCGGACCACCGGCGGCCGACGTCCCGGGCGGCCGCGGCATCCTGCTGGCCCGCCTGCTCACCGACACCCTGCTGATCAGCGACGGCCCGGACGGCGTCACGGTCACGGTGACCCGCTGCATGTCGCCACCGCCGTCGGCGCCGCGCCAGCCCTGACCACCCACCTGCGGGTCGTGGCGGCCCTGATCACGTGCCTGCGGGTCGTGGCGGCCC
>NZ_BOQL01000007.1 GCF_018332655.1 Actinoplanes auranticolor
GACCCGGCCGTCCGGCAGCAGGAACGCCGACGAGTGGTAGCCGCGCGGCACCGGGTCGACGGCCATGTTCGGGGTGAAGGTGTTGGTCGCCGGGTTGAACATGGACGCCTCGTACACCGGGTCGGCCCGGTTGTGCAGGGCGCCGCCGGTCTCGAAGACCTTGCCGTCGGGCAGTAGCACCGCGGAGACGTACATCTTGCCCTGCGCGGCCGTCTGCGGGACCCCGCCGGTCAGCTTGCCACTGGGCAGCAGCGGCCCGGGCTTGTAGACCGGGGTCGCCTGCTTCAGGTCGATGATGTCGGTGAGCCGGTTGGCGTCGGGGTTGGTGTCGATGTTGCCGCCGCCGATGGTCAGCACCCGCTGGTCCTGCGCCGGGGGCAGCAGCACGCTCATCGACTGGTCGCGCTCGTCCTTCTTCTGCAGGCCGCTGACCGGGGTGATGGTGTTGGCGTTGTAGTCGTAGATCGAGGCGCCGGTGCCGGGCAGGCCGTTGCCGAAGACGTGGCTGCCGGTGTAGAACAGCCGGCCGTCCTGCATCAGCACCATCGACGGGTACAGGCCCCAGAAGCTCCAGGTCTGGTTGGCCTCGTTGAGCCCGAGCCAGCGTTCCTCGCTGCTGTCGAAGTACTGCGTCGCGACGGTGCCGCTGGAGTCCTCACCGAGGCCACCGAGCGAGATGACGTCGCCGTTGCCCATGACCGTGGCCGAGGGGTACCAGGAGCCGGCGGTCATGTCGTTGACCCTGGTGTACGCCATGGTGTCCGGGTCGAAGATGTACGAGTCCTTCAGGCCCTTGTAGCCGTGGCTGCCGTCGGCGGCCGGGTAGTCCTTGTTGCCGCCCATGATCAGCACCCGGCCGTCGGCCAGCTGGACGTGGCCGGCGCAGAACAGGTCGGCCGGCGTGGCCACGTTGGCGAACGTGCCGTTGCGCGGGTTGTAGACCGCGGTCTTGAAGGTGCCGGCGGCGAAGGCGGACGGGTCGTTGCCGGAGCCGGCCACCAGCAGCACGTTGCCGTTCTTGAGCACCACGGCGTGGATGCCGCGGACCGGCGAGTTGAACGGCATGACCTGCCAGGCGCCGGCGGTGCAGGCCGGACCGGCGCTGCACGAGGTGCCGGGCGCGGCCTGGGTCGCGTCCACCATGGCGTAGTCGTCGGTCTGCAGCGTGCCGACGCCGTAGATGGTGACGCCCCAGACCACCTGGTCGGTGTTGGCGGGCACCGGCGGGGTACGGACGGTCTTCTGCTTCCAGGTGGTGCTGGCGGTCAGCGTCGCGAGGTCGGTCCAGTACACCCAGCCCTGGGCCACGTCGTGCCGGAACATCGTCATGACCGTGTTCGGCGTGGTGCTCTTGTACCAGGCCGAGACGTCGTACTGGTGGCCCGGCGTGACGTTCGGCGCGCAGGACGGGTTCTCCAGCATGAGCGCCTTGCGGTCACCGCTGGTGATCTTCGAGACGGTGACCTTCATGGCGTTCTTGCCGCTGTGCGGGGCGGTGTGGGTCACCTCGTAGCTGTGGGTGCTGTCGCCCCAGCCGGACTGCTCCCAGCAGACCGGGAAGCCGGTGGAGTCGACGACCTCCAGGCCGGGGTTGCTCAGCAGGTTGGCGCCGGCGAAGGACTTGCCGGGCACGGCCAGCACGAGCACCAGCGTCACGATGAGGACCTGGGCTATCCGGAGCCGGTCACGCCGGCTCAGCAGGGGCAGGGGGCGACGGTTCATGCGTTCTCCAAAGCGGTGGCCCTGGGCTTGGCCCGGTAGATGACCTTGTCGAGGATGAGGAAGCGCACGACGAAGGACGTCACGAGCGTCATCAGGTTGGCCGCCAGCACGCCGACGTGCACACCGTCGACGAGCAGGGCCAGCAGCGGGATCCGCAGCAGCAGGTCGGCGTTGCCCATCAGGAAGAAACGGGAGAGCCGGCTCGCCAGGCTGCGGTGTCTGCGGTTGCGGTAGAGCAGGGTGTCGGTCAGGGCGAAGTTCCAGCCGACCGCGATCATGTTGGCCAGCACGGCCGCCGCCAGGTAGTGCACCCCGGCCACGTGGGCCAGGAACCACAGCGCCAGCTGGTTGGGCAGCAGGCCGGACACCCCGATCAGGGCGAAGGCCAGCATCCGGGTGCGTTCCGCGCCGAAGCGCAGGATGGCCAGGTGCTTGAGGAAGCGCACGCCCTCGGCCATCGTCGACTTGGACTCGCCCGCGTGCCGCTGCTGGAAGGTGTACGGCACCTCGACGATGCGGCCGGGCCGGTTGCGGACCACCAGCTCCAGCAGCACCTTGTAGCCCAGCGGCCGCAGCTCGTCCACCTGTAGCGAGCTGGTGCGAACCGCGAACAGCCCGCTCATCGGGTCGCTCACCTGGAGCAGCGAGTTCCGGAAGATCATCTTGGTGGCGAAGGTGGAGCCGCCGGAGATGAACTTGCGGTAGCCGTCGGAGAGGCCGTCGGTGGTGCCACCGCCCGCGTACCGGGTGCCGATCACCAGGTCGGCGCCGTCGCGCAGGCCCGCCGCGATCAGGTCCGGCACGATCTCGGGCGGGTGCTGCAGGTCGGCGTCCATGACCACGATCCAGGCGCCGCGGGCCAGCCGCATGCCCTCGACGACCGCGCCGCCGAGACCGCCGGTGCTGTGCTCGCGGTGGTGCACCGTGATCGGGATCGGACACGTCCGCGCGGCGGCGCGGATCACCTCGGGGGTGTCGTCCGTGCTGTCGTCGACGAAGACGATCTCGGTGTCGCTCTCCGGCAGCACCGCCACGAGGCGTTCCAGCAGCGCCGCGATGTTGTCCCGCTCGTTGAAGGTCGGGATGACGACGGTCTGCCGCAGCGCCGTCGCCACCTGCACCTCGCCGATCGCGCCCGGCATCATCCGGACCCGGCCCGTCGCGCGTCCCCCGGCAGTGAGCGTCATGGCTTCTCCTTGTCGATCCGGCGGATCTCGATGCGTCCGTCCTGGGGACCGAACGTCGCGATCGGCGTGGAGTTCGTCAGCAGCTTGGTGACGGTGGGCAGGGAGCCGGGATCCTGGCGCAGGGCCGGGGTGGAGACGATGTAGTCGACGTCGCGCCAGCCGTCGGGCAGCGTCTTCGCGACCGCGGTGTCGAGGTCGAGCTTGTAGAACCAGATGACCTTCTCGCGCTGGAAGCCCGCGTCGACACAGTCGATCCAGAGCACGTCGTCGACCACGATGGTGGCCCGCTGCGGGTCCGGCAGCTCGTCGCGCAGGTAGGACGCCGCGGCCACGTACTGGGCGTTGTCGTCGGTGGTCAGCGCGCGGCGGTTGCCGTCGTACCAGCGGGGCACGACCAGGGTCAGCGCCGTCACCGCCGCGACGCCGAGCACGGCCCAGCGCCACCACGACCGTTGCGGCTCGAGCAGCCGGACGCCCTGGTCGGTCACGCCGGCGATGACGATGGCGAAGAACGGCAGGATCTGCACCACGTACATGGCGGGCAGGTAGCCGCCGGGACGCAGAGCGACCACCGCCAGGATGGTCGCGGCGATCGCGGGCGCCCGCAGCCGCCGCACGGCCAGCGCGATCACGGTGGCCACCAGCCCGGCGACCAGGATCACCGTGTCGTAGTACAGCCAGGACGTGATCAGCGAGTTCGACCCGGAACCCTCGTCGAAGACGGTGCCGGACCCCGAGCGCGACATCAGCTGGAACTGCCAGGCGCCGATGAGCGACACGTGCCCCTCGCCGGGGAACAGCTCACCGCGCAGCAGGGCGTAGAGCGGATAGAAGACGCCGACCAGCACGAGGCCGCTGGTGTAGCCGCCGAAGGCCCACGGCCGGGTGGACGTCTTCGCGGCGTTCTGCCACATCGCCACCAGCACCGCCGGCGCGGTGAGCAGCATCGTCTCCTTGGACAGCACGGACACCGCGGTCGCGGCCCCGGCGGCCGCGTAGTGCCACAGGTGCTTGCGCGGCGACAGGGCCAGGGCCAGCGCGGCCAGCATCCAGGCCACGGCGAAGCTGTCCAGGTAGATCTGCCGGTTCATGGTGATCGACAGCGGGGACAGTCCGAAGGTGAGCAGCGCGAGCGCCGCGGCCCAGCGGGACAGGTCCAGCCGCCGGCTGATCACGTAGACCAGCACCAGGCTGGCCCCCACGACCGGCAGCATCGCGATCCGGCCGGCGGCCACGGCGATCAGGTCCGGGAAGAGCAGGGCCGGCAGCCAGGCCAGCCCGGCGAGCTGGATCCAGGCCAGCGGCGGGTGGTCGTACCAGTACGTGTAGTGGGCCAGGCCCTGGCCGTTCTGCACCGCCCACGCCTGGGCGAGGTAGGTGCCCTCGTCGTCGGTGGCGGTCGGGAAGCCGGTGATGTTCCAGGCCATGAAGAACAGGACCACGGCCGTCAGCCCGCCGACCACGTACAGGTCGGTGCGCGAGCGCCGGACCGGCGCGGGCCGGGGCTCCGGCTGCACGGGTACGTCGGGCAGGATGATGACCTGGGTCGGCGCTTCGGCGATGCTCATGCGGCGACACCACTCTCGGCCTTGACGGGCTGATCGGTCAGGTGCGCACCGGTGTGCGCGGTCAGTTCCCAGTTGCGCTTGCCGGTGTACTCACGCCAGACCGCCCGCAGCGCGGCCACCGCGAGCACCAGGGCGTACGGGAAGGCGCCGAGGATCAGCCGGGCGTAGTGGTGCCAGCGGGTGCGCAGGCCGTACTGGAGACCGAAGTCGCGCAGCCCGACCGTCTGGAAGACCAGGTTGGCGGCCATCGGGATGACCGGCACGAACGTGATCAGCGCGACGAACACCGGCAGCTGGGCCCAGATGGCGATGGCGATGCCGATCGGGATGACGATGCCCGAGAAGGCCTGCAGGAACGGCTGGGTGAGGGTGTAGCGCGCGAGCATCCGCTGGCCGAACTCCGGCAGCCGCCGCCACTCCCCCTTGCGGTAGACCTGCAGGAAGCCCTGGTTCCACCGGGTGCGCTGCTTGAGCAGCGACGTCAGGGTGCCCGGGGTCTCCTCCTTGGTGACGATCGCGGAGTCGTACGCCACCACGACCTTGGCGCCCCGGCTGGACAGCCGCACACCCAGGTCGCAGTCCTCGGCGAGGCAGGTGCCGTCCCAGCCGTTGGCCGCGCGCAGCACGTCGGTGCGCACGAAGACGGTGTTGCCGCCGAGCGGGATGAAGCCCTTGCGGGCGTGCAGGTGCAGCCGGCTGCGGAACCAGAAGAAGTACTCCAGGCAGTTGTGCAGGCTGTACCAGCTCGAGTGGAAGTTGATCAGCTGCACGCCGCCCTGCACCACGTCGGCGTCGGTGGACCGGAACGCGTGGTCGACGTGCTCCAGCAGCTGCGGGTGCACCTGGTCCTCGGCGTCGAAGACCCCGACCACGTCGCCGCGGCAGTACGGCAGCGCGGTGTTGAGGGCACGGGGCTTGTTCTTCTGCTCGTTGGTGTCGGTCACCACGAGGATGCGCCCGGGCGCGGTGGCGGCCACGCGGTGGGCCACCTCGGCGGTCTCCGGGTCGTCGTGCCCGACGATCACGATTATCTCGAAGCCCTCGTGGGTGGACTCCAGCAGGCGCTGGACAGTGTGCTCGAGCACGGCCTGCTCGTGCCGCGCGGGCACCAGCAGGCTGAACGTCAGCCGGTGCTCGCCGTCCGGCGCGGCGAAGCGGGTCGATGCCAGCGTCTCCGGCGTACGCCAGGCGTGCATCGTCCACCACAGAGTCACCGCGGCGAAACCCGCGAGCACCAACGAAACCACAATCATCACGGCGGCAGCCAAAACCCGTTGCCTTTCGGAATGTGGCGGGCCCCACCCCCACCAGCGGGCAAACAATAGCCCGCACCACCCCGGTGATTTCAAGTCGGCGGACAGTTTTTTCACAGCCACATCCGAATCGTTGCCGGAAATGGCGGGTACGCGAAACACCGGCTTCATTAATGACCCGGGAAAGGCATGATCACGACGGGGATTTCCAGCCGCGATCTGACATGACGGGATACGCGAGGGTATCGGCCGAATCGGACCTCGACAGCAGCCGCGCGGAGACATCCGTCGCTGCCGGAAAGACGAAGGTACTACACGTCTCCACCGAACGGGCCAGCGGGGTGGGGCCGTTTCTGGACTGCTGAGATCCACGTCTCCTTGACATGGAAGCGTTCCCAGCTGGGGATCGACGGCCGGCCCCCGGTCCCGCGGCCGGTGGACGCCGGATGAACGAGGGGTGAGGAATGGCTTTCCGGACCGCGGGCGAATAGCCATTCGCGGCCCAGAACCGCCAGGTCACAACCGGTACGCGCGGCGGCCGGACAGCCCTTCACCGAGGCCGGCACGCCCGTCGGCCGGCAACCATTGACGGCGCAAATGTTTCGGGCATGCTTCGGGCTGATCCCGCGGCTCGGCGCCACCGGGTAATGGCATGATCACGGTGCGCCCACGACGCCATTCCTGCAAAGCGGCGCGGCTCAACGGTCGTTAATGGAGCGACCGCCGGTGAATGACACCCGGATCCGCCGGGCGGCCTCAGTGCACGGCGGCACGAACCGCGTTCGCGGCGATCGCGTCGACGATCCGGGGCCACAATGCGCGGGGCAGGTCGTGGCCCATGCCGTCGATCACGACCAGGTCGGCACCCGGCACCGCCGCGGCGGTCGCCTCGCCCCCCGTGACCGAGATCAGCGGGTCGTCGGCACCGTGGACGACCACAGTGGGTGCGGTCACCCCGCGCAGCGCGGTGGTCCGGTCCGGCGACGCGATGATCGCGGCGTACTGCCGCAGCGTGCCCAGCGGGTTGTAGCCCCGGTCGTACTTGGCCTCCGCCCGGCGCAGCAGCTCATCCTCCGGCGTGGGGAAGCCCGGCGATCCGATGATCCGGGCCGCGGCGACCGCGCCGGCGACGGCGGTGGCCCGGTCGGGCGCCGCCGGCCGGCCCACGACCGCCGCGGCCTCCGGCGTGGCCCGGCCCACCGACCGGTCCCCGGTCGTGGACATGATCGAGCAGAGGCTGGCCACCCGCTCCGGATGGTCGACGGTGAGCTGCTGAGCGATCATCCCGCCCATCGACAGACCCACGACGTGCGCCCGGCGCAGGCCGAGCGCGTCCAGCAGCCCGGCCGTGTCCCGCGCCAGGTCCGCCAACAGGTACGGCACCGTCGAGCGGTCTCCCGCCACGATCGCCCGGACGTCGGGCACGCCCCACTCGGGCCGGCTCGCCGACAGCCCGGTGTCGCGGTTGTCGAAGCGGACCACGGAGAAGCCCCGGGCCGCCAGCTGCTCGCAGAACCCCTGCGGCCAGTCGATCAGCTGCGCCCCCAGCCCCATGACGAGCAGCAGCGCCGGGTCGGCCGGGTCGCCGAGGGTCTCGTAGTACAGCTCGATACCGTTGGCCTGCACGTGGGGCACGGTGGGATCCTCTCGTCGCCGCCCGGCGCGGACGCACCGGTACTCACGATGATGGATGAGGAAGATCCGGGCTGCTACCCGGCGACAGCGGTGCGCACGCCGTGGAAGTCGGGTTCGGCGACGGGCCGGCCGAAGTGGTAACCCTGGGCCAGCCGGTAGCCGAGGCGGCACAACTCGGCGGCCTGTTCGGCGGTCTCCACACCCTCGGCGACGGCACTGAGGCCGAGTCCGTCGGCGACCTGGATCAGCGCGGTGGCGATGACCGCGTGCCGGCCGGCCATGGTGATGGTGTCCACGAAGCTCTTGTCCACTTTGAGCACGTCGACGGGCACGGTGTGCAGCAACCCCAGCGACGAGTGGCCGGTACCGAAATCGTCCAGGGCGATCCGCACACCGAGCTGGTGCAGGTCCTTGACCGTCTGCACGCTCTGGCCACCACCGAAGACGGCGGTCTCGGTCACCTCGACGATCAGGTGGTGCGCCGGCAGGCCGGTGCCGGCCAGCGTGTGGGCGACGACGTCGGCGAAGCCGGGCTCGGCGAGCTGCCGGGCGGAGACGTTCACACTGACCCGGGCGGGCGCCGCGGCGCCGTGGGTGCGCTGCCACGTGACCGCCTGGGCGCAGGCGGTGGTGAGGATCCAGGCGCCGAGTTCGACGATGAGGCCGTTGCGTTCGGCGACGGGGATGAAGTCGGCCGGATTGACCAGGCCGCGGCCGGGATGGTGCCAGCGGATGAGGGCTTCGACCGCGACGATGCGGGCGTCGGGCAGCGAGACGATGGGCTGGTAGACGAGGCGGAACTGGCCGGTGTCCAGGGCGGCGCGCAGTTCGGCACCGAGCCTCGCCTCGGCATCGGCCTCGTCGTCGAGACCCGGGTCGTAGCGGCGCTGCCGGTCACCGCCGGCCTTGGCGGCGTACATGGCGAGGTCGGCGCGGCGCAGCAGTTCCGCCGGGTCGCCCGTACCGTCCGCGCCCGCCACGCCGACACCGGCGCCGATCAGCAGCTCGTGCTCGCCGGCCTGGACCGGGACGCGCAGGGCGGCGCACACGCGCTCGACCATCGCGTCCCCCTCGGCGTCCGTGGCGTCCGGCGCCAGCACGGCGAACTCGTCGCCGCCCATCCGGGCCACCAGGTCGCCCGGGCGCAGACCGGCCACGAGGCGGGCGGCCACGGCGCTCAGCAGCCGGTCGCCGACCGCGCGGCCGAGCCGGTCGTTGACCGCCTTGAACCCGGTCAGGTCCAGCATCGCCACCTGCGGGGAACCGGTGGCCAGCGCCCCGCGGACCCGCTGCTCGAACAGGCGCCGGTTGGCCAGCCCGGTCAGCTCGTCCCGCATGGCCAGCACCTCCAGCTGCTCGGCCTGGTTCTGCACCTGCGTCACGAAGCCCGACATCCGCAGCAGGACCAGCAGGAACAGCAGCACGGCCCCGAGCCCGATCGCCAGCCAGCTGACCGGCCGGACCCCGGTCCAGCCCTGCACGAACAGCACGGCCGGGACGATCAGCGTCGAGCAGGTGAGCACGGCCAGCCGGCCCCGGCCGAAGCGTTCGGTGAGCTCACCGACCGCGGGCGCACCGACCGACGGGTGCAGGGCCGCGCCGGCCCAGTAGACGTAGGCGAGCAGGAACCCGACGTAGATCACGTCCCCGGCGACCGGTAGCACTCCGGGCAGCAGCGTGTAGATGACGTTGGAGGCCAGCGTGGCCGCGCTGCCGATGATCAGCAGCCAGTGGCTGGTGGTGGGACGGGCGGCGCGGGTGGCGAGCCGGGCCACCACTGCGATCATCAGCACGCTGGCGGTCGGGTAGCCGACGGTGGCCAGGCGGGCGAGCAGCGGGGTGGCCGGGTCGGCCAGGATCGGGCCGATCACGAAGATCCAGTAGACCAGGCCGAGCCCGGCCGCGATGATCGCAGTGTCGACCAGGCCCGCCAGCGGACGCTGACGCCGGCTGCGGGCGAGCCCGTAGAGCCCGGCGATGAGCGGCGGGTAGGCGCTGAGATAGAAGGCGTCGGACCACGAGGGGTACGGCATCACGGGCAGCACCAGCCCGCTCACCGAGTACGCGACGTCACCCAGCACCCACAGCACCAGGCTCGCCAGCACGACGTACCAGCAGCGGGCCGCCGGGGGCCGGTTGCGCCGGATCCCGGCCACCGTGACCAGCACCGCCGCGAGCCCGACGGCCCAGGACAGCACACCCTGCGCGGAGTCGGACGGCACCACCGGATAGATCAGGCACGCGAGGGTGCCGGCGCCCATCCAGAGCGACCACCAGCGGTCGACGCGTCCCGTCAGCACGCCCGGTCAATCGGTCGGCGCGGGCCGGACCTGAGGTCCCCGGCGATCGGCGTCCGGACGGCGGTGCGGGCACGAGTCGTGCACGCGCGGCCTCGATACCCCCGGCCGGGGATGTCGGGGTGGAACGCGCGCGATAGTGTGCCCCTCGGCGTGTCATGAGGCGTGGGGAGAGGGACCTTGTCGAGTCAGCCCCTGCGCCCGGGCGACCCGGCCCACCTCGGCGAGTACGAGCTGCTCGGCCGGCTCGGCGCCGGCGGCATGGGCACCGTGTTCCTCGGGCGCTCACCGCAGGGCCGGCTGGTCGCCGTCAAGGTGGTGCGCGCGGAGTTCATCCGCGACGAGGAGTTCCTCGGCCGGTTCCGCAGCGAGGTCAACCGGGCTCGGCAGGTGCCGCCGTTCTGCACCGCCGAGGTGCTCGGCGCCGACCTGGACCACGAGCCGCCGTACCTGGTGGTCGAGTACGTCGACGGGCCGGCCCTGACCGACGTGGTGCGGGAGAACGGCCCGCTGTCCCCGGCCGCCCTGCACAGCGCCGCGGTCGGCATCGCCACCGCGCTGACCGCCATCCACGGTGCCGGGGTGATCCACCGCGACCTGAAGCCGGGCAACGTGCTCTTCGCACTGGGCGGGCTCAAGGTGATCGACTTCGGCATCGCCCGCCCGCTGGACGCGACCAGCCAGCACACGCGTACCGATCAGATGGTCGGCACCGTCGCCTACATGGCGCCGGAACGCTTCGACGAGCATCCCGCCCTGCGGCTGAGCCCGGCCGCCGACATCTTCGCCTGGGGCGCGGTGGTGATGTTCGCGGCCACCGGCCGCACGCCGTTCCAGGGTGAGTCGGCGCCGGCCACCGCCATGCGGATCCTGACCCAGGAGCCGAACCTGACCGGTCTGCCCGGCTCGTTGCGCGGGATCGTCGCCCGGGCCCTGGCCAAGGACCCGGCCGACCGGCCCACCGCCCGCCAGCTGCTCGACCTGCTGCTGGCCGACGGCCGGCCGGTCGCGACGCTGCCGGTCCGCCCGGTCCCCGACGACGTGGCCACGGCGATGGCCGGGTCCGAGCCGCCGCCGGACCACGGTCCGGCGCGTTCCGGGACGGTTTTCGGCCCCGGGACGGTGCAGCCGTACGGCCCGGGCGGTGACGTCGCGACCCGCCCGCCGCGGCGCCGCGGGCGGGTGGTGCTCGCCGCCCTGGCGGTCCTCGCCGTGCTCGCCGGCGGCGGCGTTTTCCTCGCCTACTCGATCGTTGCGCCGAACGGCGAGACGACGCCGGGAGCCGGTGCCTCCCCGACGGGCGGCACGCAGACGTCCGCACCGGCGGCCTCGCCCAGCCCGACACCGGCCGGGCCGGCCACCATCCTGGCCGGCGACCGGCGCATCCTGATCCACTTCGTGGAGATCGACCGCGACCTCGCCATGCCGTTCCCCGACGAGGTGGTCACGTCCGGGGGCACCGGCAAGGACTCCCTGTTCTCCCTGGTCCCGACGGGCGTCGACTACATGATCCAGTCGCAGAAGCCGACCGACGGCGAGCCGCTCTGCCTCGGCGCCAAGGTGATCCCGGGCGACGCCGCCGAACTGGTCGGCACCGAGTGCGCGGCCACCAAGGCGACGATGTTCGCCATCTCGGAGACGGGCGACAAGGACGACAAGGGCCGCCCGACGTACACGATCTACAACGACGCCCACGGCACGCTGCAGTGGCGCACCAAGAAGCCCCAGGTCTACGTGCAGTTCCTGGGCGACGCCGAGACGGACACCACGTTCAGCTTCGTCGACCGGGGCCCGCTCTAGGCCGAGTCGCGGACCACCAGGTCGGTCGGCAGGATCACGGCCGAGTGCTCGGCGCCGTCGATGTGGGCCAGCAGCAGCCGCACCATCTCCGCGCTCTGCCGGGCCCACGGCTGACGGATCGTGGTGAGCATCGGCTTGGTCGTGGTGGCGATGTTGTTGTCGTCGAAGCCGCCGACCGCCACGTCCTCCGGGACCCGCCGGCCGGCCCGCTGCAGCGTGGTGATCGCGCCGGCCGCCATCAGGTCGGAGCAGACGAAGACCGCGTCGAGGTCCGGCGCCTGCGTCAGCAGGCGGGCCATCGCCGCCTCGCCCGAGGCCCGGGTGTAGTCGCCGGTCGCGATCAGTTCGGGGTCGCCGTGCCCGGCGATGTCGCGGTAGCCGGCCAGGCGGTCGACGCCGCCGGGGGTGTCCAGCGGGCCGGTGATGATGGCGATCCGGCGGCGCCCGGTCGAGCGCAGGTACTCGGTCATCTGGCGGGCGCCGTCGCGGTCGTCGGAGGCCACGTAGGTGACGTCGCGTTCCTGGCCCAGCGGCCGGCCGCAGACCACGAAGGGCAGCCCGCGCTCCTTGAGCTCGGCGATCAGCGGGCTGCCCTGGTGATTGGAGACCAGCAGCGCGCCGTCGACGTGCCCGGCGGTGACCCACCGGCCGATCCGCTGGCGGTCCTCGCCGGTGGCCGCCACGGTCAGCAGCAGGGTGATGTCGTGCCCGGCGAGCACCTGGGTGCAGCCGCGCAGCAGGTTGTTGAAGTTGGGATCCTCGAAGAGCCTGTCCTGCGGCTCGGAGAGGATGAAGGCGACCGAGCCCGAGCGCTGGGTGACCAGGCTGCGGGCGTGCTGGTTGACGACGTACCCGGTCTTGCTGATCGCCCGCTCGACCGCCGCCAGGGCCTGCCGGCTGACGTTGTGACCGCCGTTGAGCACCCGGGAGACCGTGCCGCGGGAGACGCCGGCCACCGCCGCGACGTCGTCCATGGTCGGGCGGGAGCGGAGTCGGCTGGGCTCGGTCACGGTCATATTCTCCCGCCCGGCCGCACCCCCGCGCAGCCGGGTCGGAGAGTCCCGCAGGAGGTCACTAACCCTTCACCGACCCGGAGACCAGGTCCAGCCGCCAGTAGCGTTGCAGCAGCAGGAACAGCGCGATCAGTGGGATGACGGAGATCAATACCCCGATGATCACGACGCTGTACAGCGCGGGCGCCGCCTGGCCCTGGTTGAGCAACGTGAAGAGGCCGACGGTGACCGGGAACTTGTCGTCGTCGGAGAGCATCACGAACGGCAGCAGGAAGTTGTTCCAGACCGCCACGAACTGGAACAGGAAGACCGTGACCAGCCCGGGCAGCATCATCGGCAGCGCCACCCGGCCGAAGATCCGGCCCTCGGACGCCCCGTCGGTGCGGGCGGCCTCGAGCACGGTGTCCGGCACGGCCGCGGCGGCGTAGATCCGGGCCAGATAGATCCCGTACGGGCTGAGGATGTTCGGCAGCAGCACCGCCCAGTAGGTGTCGGTCATCCCCACCTCGGCCAGCAGCAGGTACTGCGGGATGGCCAGCGTCACCCCGGGCACCAGCACCCCGGCGAGCAGCACGTTGAAGATGACGCCGCGCCCGGGGAACCGGAACTTGGCCAGCGTGTAGCCGGACAGCCCGGAGACGAACGCCGACAGCACGCCGCCGACCCCGGCGTACAGCAGGCTGTTGAGCAGCCACTTCCAGTAGACACCACCGCCGTAACCCGACATCTCCCGGAAGTTGGCCAGCAGGTCCCCGCCCGGGGCGAAGGTGAAGGTGGTGAACAGCGACGACCCGCTCTTGCTGGCCGCCGCGGCCACCCAGGCCAGCGGCAGCAGGCAGTAGATCGCGCCGATCAGCAGCACCGCGGTGGGCAGCCAGGCGGTGCGCCGCCCGGGCCGGCGGCGCGGCCCGGCCGGGTCCACGTCGTCGTGCACCGGTACGGAGGTGGCCAGCGCGGTCACCGGTCCTCACCTCCGAAGGCCTGCCGCTGCACCAGGCGCAGGAAGCCGAACGAGACCACGAGCGTGACCCCGGCGATCAGCACCGAGCTGGCGGCGGCGGAGTAGATGTCGTTCTGCGCGAAAGCGTCGCGGTAGATCTTCATCAGCGGGGTCCACGTCGACGAGATGGAGTTGGTCAGCGAGCGCACGGTCAGCGGCTCGGTGAAGACCTGCAGGGTGGCGATCAGCGAGAAGACCGTGGTCATGATCAGCGAGGGCAGCAGCAGCGGGATCTTGATCCGGACAGCGAGCTGGAACTCGGTGCAGCCGTCCAGGCGGGCCGACTCGTAGATCTCGCCCGGGATGGCCCGCAGCGAGGTGAACAGCACGATCATGTTGAAGCCGACACCGCCCCAGACCGCGATGTTGACGATGGCGAAGAACACCGAACCGCCGGTCAGCGGGTCGGGCTCGGGCAGCCCCAGCCAGCCGGCCAGGTCGGTGAACGGGCTCACCGCCGGCAGGTAGAGGAAGCCCCAGAGCATGCTGGCGATCAGGCCGGGGACGGCGTACGGCAGGAAGATCGCCAGCCGCGAGAAGCGCGCCAGCCGGACCCGCGGCCGGTCCAGCAGCAAGGCGAACAGCAGAGCCAGGCCCAGCATGACCGGCAGCAGGGTCAGGCCGTAGAGCAGCACCCGCCCGGCGCTGCCCCACAGCTCGGGGTCGGCCAGCGCGGTGCGGTAGTTCTCCAGCCCGGCGAAGATCTCCTTCCGCGAGTTGCGGCCCAGCCCCAGGCCGCTGACCTTGACCTTGCGCAGGCTCAGATACCCGGCGTACCCGATGGGCAGGAGCAGGAAGAGGGCGAAGAGCACGATGGCCGGGGCGAGGAAGAGGTACGGCACCCCGCGGGCTGCCGTACCTCGCCGCGACCGGCCGGTGACGGCCGTTGACATGACGGGTCCTCTCAGCTCGCGACCTTGAAGCCGTTCTTCTGCATGTCGGCCACGGTGGCCGTCTGCATGGTGTCGACGGCACCGGAGAACGGTGTCCTGCCGGTGATCGCCTTGCCGAAGGCGTCCTTGTAGGTGTCGTACGCGACGTTGACGTTGGGCCCCCAGACGAAGCCGGACGCGGTCTCGGCGATCGCCTTGGCCGAGGTGTAGAAGTCCTTCTGGTTGGCGAAGAAGGCCGGCGGCTCCTGCAGCAACGGGCTGGACTGCGCGTCGCGGGCGGCCGGGTAGATCGAGCTCTCCTTGATGAGCAGCGCGGTGGCGGCCGGGTCGGCGTTCATCCAGGCGGCGAACTTCACCGCGGCGGCCTTGTTCTTGCCGGCCGCGGTGACGCCGGTGGAGGAGCCGCCCCAGCTGCCGGTCTTGTTCTCGCCGGCGGCCCACTGCGGCATCGGCGCCATCGCCCACTTGCCCTTGGTCGCGGCCGCGTTGCCGGCGAGCACTCCGGGCGCCCAGATCGCGCTCGGCCAGGCGATCAGGGTGCCGTCGTTGAGCGCCTTGTTCCAGGCCGGGGTGTACATCGGCTGCTTGTCGATGGCGCCCTCGGCGACCAGGCCACCCCAGTAGTCGGCGACCTTCTTCGTGGCCGCGTCATTGACGCTGACGTTCCAGGTCTCGCCGTTGATGCCCCACCAGGAGGCGCCGGCCTGCTGGGCCAGGCCGGTGAACCAGCCCGGGTCGTTGGCCGAGAAGGTGGTCAGGTACTTCTTCGGGGCCTTCTGCCGTACGGTACGAGCGGTCTGCGCGAACTCGTCCCAGGTCTTCGGCACGGTCAGGCCCAGCCTGTCGAACTCGTCGGCCCGGTAGTAGAACATCATCGGGCCGGAGTCCTGCGGGATCGCGTACACCGCGTCGGTACCCAGCGTGACCTGCTGCCAGACGCCCTCGGCGAACTTGTCCTTGACCGGCGCGGCCTGCTCGGCGATGTCGGCCAGCACGTCGTTGCTGACCAGGGTGGGCAGCGACTGGTACTCCACCTGGGCCAGGTCCGGCGGGTTGCCCGCCTTGGCCGCGGTCAGCAGCTTGGTGACGATGTCACCGCCGCCGGCCTGCTTGCTCAACGTCACGTGGATGTCGGGGTTGGCGGCGTTCCAGGCGTCGACGGTCTTGTCGATGTTCGGCGCCCAGGCCCAGAACGAGAGCTCGACCTTGCCGCCGGGCTGCGCGCCCTGGTCGGCGTCGCCGGAATCACTGGTGCAGGCAGCGCTCAGGCCGGCGGCGAGCACCACCGCGAGCAGGGCGCCGAACTTCTTCCTCATCATCGTGCCTCTCCGGGGATGGTGGCTGTGAGCGCTCACAGCCTTAACCCACGGGCACACCGTGTCAAGAGTTGCGGATGCGTTAACTGTGCAGGTGAAAGCTGTGCAATTATGCCTGTGCAAGGTTGGGAGCGCTCACAGAAAAGAGCCGTACATGCCGCTCATCCCGGGGATGGACCGGATCGCCTACGGCGGGGACTACAACCCCGAGCAGTGGCCGGAGCAGGTATGGACCGCCGACGTGGCGCTGATGCGCGAGGCCGGGGTCAACCTGGTCAGCCTCGGGATCTTCGCGTGGGCGATGCTGGAGCCGGCCCCCGGCGAGTACGAGTTCGGCTGGCTCGACCGCAGCCTCGCGCTGCTGCACGACGCGGGTATCGCCGTCGACCTGGCCACCCCGACGGCCGCCCCGCCGCCGTGGTTCCTGCACCGCCACCCCGACGCCGCCCCGATCACCCGCGAGGGCACGCGGCTGGGCGGCGGCGCCCGGCAGTCGTTCTGCCCGAGCTCACCGGCCTACGCCGCGGCGTCCGCCGGGATCACCGAGCAGCTCGCCCGCCGCTACGCCGGCCACTCCGCCGTGGTGCTGTGGCACGCCCACAACGAGTACGGCGGGGCCAACCCGTTCTGCTACTGCCCCACCTCGGCCGCGGCCTTCCGCAACTGGCTGCGCGACCGCTACGGCGACCTGGGCAAGCTCAACGACGCCTGGGGCACCACGTTCTGGAGCCAGCGCTTCGGCGACTGGGCCGAGGTCGAGCCGCCGATCGTCGCGCCGACCACAGTGAACCCCGCGCAGGAGCTGGACTTCCTCCGCTTCAGCTCGGACGCGCACCTGGCGAACTTCCGGCGCGAGCGCGACATCCTGCACCGCCTGGCCCCCGGCATCCCGGTCACCACCAACTTCATGCTGGCCAACTGCAAGAACATCGACTACTGGAAGTGGGGCACCGAAGTCGACCTGGTCGCCAACGACCACTATCTGCAGGCCGAACGGGCCGACAACCACATCGAGCTGGCCATGTGCGCCGACCTGACCCGCTCGGTGGCCCACGGGCGGTCCTGGCTGCTGATGGAACACTCCACCAACGCGGTCAACTGGCAGCCCCGCAACCTCACCAAAGCGCCGGGCGAGCTGGGCCGCAACAGCATGCAGCACCTGGCCCGCGGCGCCGACGGCATCCTGTTCTTCCAGTGGCGCGCCTCGCGGTTCGGCGCGGAGAAGTTCCACTCGGCGATGCTGCCGCACGGCGGCACCGGCACCCGGACCTGGCGGGAGGTGGCGGCGCTGGGCGCGGCGCTCGGCGAGCTGGCCGAGCTGCGCGACAGCCGGATCACCGCCGAAGTGGCCCTGCTGTGGGACTGGGAGTCGTGGTGGGGACTCGAACTGCCCTGGCGCCCGTCGCAGGAGCTGAGCTTCCGCGAACGGCAGGAGGCGTTCTACGAGCCGCTGTGGCGCGCGCACCGGACCGTCGACTTCGCGCAACCGGAGGGCGCGCTGGAGGGGTACCCGCTGGTGGTGGCGCCGAGCAGCTATCTGCTCAGCCCGGGCGCGGCCGACAACCTGCGGCGTTACGTGGCGGGCGGCGGGACGCTGCTGGTCTCGTACTTCTCCGGGATCGTCGACGGGCACGACGCCGTGCACCCCGGCGGCTATCCCGGCGCCCTGCGCGACCTGCTGGGCCTGGGGGTCGAGGAGTTCGAGCCGCTGGCCGCCGGGCGCAGCGTCCGGCTCGGCGACGGCCGCACCGCCGGCAGCTGGGCGGAGCGGCTGGAACTGCACGGTGCCACGGCGCTCGTGTCCTACGCCGACGGTCCGGCGGCCGGGCTGCCGGCGATCACCCGGCACGCGTACGGGAAAGGTCAGGCGTTCTACGTCTCGACGCGGTTGACAGCCGAGGGCACCGCCGCATTGCTGGCCGCGGTGTCCGAGGCGGCCGGCCTGCCCCCGGCGCCGGACCTGCCCCCGTCCCTGGAGGTCGTCGAGCGGCACGGCGACACCGGCGCCTACCTGATCGCGATCAACCACGGGAGCAGCGAGGTCGTCGTGCCCGGCGACGGCGTCGAGCTGCTCACCGGGGACGTGGTGGCCGACGGCCTCCCGGTCCCCGCCGGAAGCTTCCGCGTCCTGCGACGCGGCGACCGATGACAGTCCGTTCTCCCCCTTGGAGCTCCCATGCTTCGCACACCCCTCGTCCTGACCGCAGCTACCGCATTGGTCGTCGCGGCCTCTCCCGCACACGCCGCCGCTCCCGGTGACGTGCGCAATCCGGGCTTCGAGACCGGCATCACCGGCTGGTCGGAGAGCGGCTCGCGAGCCGCCAGTTTCGTCGAGGCCGGCGGCTCCACCGGCAGCCACCAGCTGACGCACTACGCGGACTCGGCGTACCGGGTCACCACGAGCCAGCCGGTCACCGGGCTCCGGCGCGGCACGTACACGCTGAGCCTGCGGGTACGTTCGAGCGGCAACCAGCCCTCGGCGTACGTGGGGCTGAACAGTTGCGGCTCGGCGGAGGAACGGGCCGCGATTCCCCGTACCGGAAACGCATGGGTCCGGCTCGCCGTCACCGTCAGGGTGACCGGCGGGCGCTGCACCATCGTGCTGCACTCCGACGCCGCCGCCGGGCAGTACACGAACTTCGACGACATCGCCTTCGGGCCGTCGGACTCCGCGCCGGGCACCCCGCTGGCGATCACCGGCGCGGACGTCTCGCACGTGACCAAGAACGAGGACCACGGTGCCGTGTACCGCACCGCCGCCGGCCAGCGGCGCGACCCGTTCCCGCTGCTCGCGGCCAACGGCGTGAACTCCATCCGGCTGAAGGTCTGGGTGGACCCGGCCGACGGCTACAACGACAAGGAGGACGTGCTGGCCCAGGCCCGCCGGGCGAAGGCGGCCGGACAGCAGCTGCTGATCGACTTCCACTACTCCGACGCATGGGCCGACCCGGGCAAACAGAACAAGCCGGCGGCGTGGGCGGCGCTCGGCTTCGAGCAGCTGAAGCAGGCCGTCTACGACCACACCTACGAGGTGCTGCACGACCTGCGGGCGCAGGGCACCCCGGCGGCGATGGCCCAGGTGGGCAACGAGATCAACGGCGGCCTGCTGTGGCCGGATGGCCGCTGGGACAACTGGGACGGCCTGGCCGCCCTGCTGACGGCGGGCAGCACCGCGGTCACGGCGGCGTCCCCGGAGACGAAGGTCGTGCTGCACCTGGCCGAGGGCGGCGACAACGGCGGGCACCGCTGGTGGTTCGACCAGGCCACGGCCCGCAACGTGCCGTTCGACGTGATCGCGGTGTCGCACTACGTCTACTGGCACGGCACGCTCGGCGCGTTGCAGGCCAACCTGCTGGACCTGGCGAGCCGCTACGGCAAGCCGGTGATGGTGGCCGAGACCGCGTACGGCTTCACCACCGCCGAGAACGACCACGAGACGAACATCTTCACCGCGGCCCTGGCCGAGGCGGGCGGCTATCCAGCGACGCCGCGCGGGCAGTCCGACGCGCTGCGCGACATCCTGACCGTAGTCGCCGGCGTGCCGGACGCGCTCGGCGTCTTCTACTGGGAGCCGACGTGGACGGCGGCCGACGGCGCGGGCTGGGACCCGGCCGACCCGGCCTCCGGTGACGGCTGGGAGAACCAGGCCCTCTTCGACTACGACTGGCGCGCGCTGCCGGCCCTGTCGGTGTTCAAGCGGTTCTGAGCGGTCAGCGGCTGTAGCGCGCGCAGCCTGGACAGGATGTCGTCATCCGCGGCCGCCGCGGGTTGCGCTACCACCGTCGGCGCCACCATGATCATGAGCGTCGGCAGTACCGTCCACCAACGCCGCCCAGGGGTCCCCCGCCGCTGTTGACCATCGACGCCTGACCATATCCTGTCCTACCCCACCATGCCGGGATCACGATCACAGGAGGCCGAGCGATGCCCGACGGCACCCTGCCCCGCGCGGCGGTCCGCGCCTATGTCGAGGGACTCGGCTCCGCGCAACGCGCGCACCTCGGTGAGGACGTGCTGGCCTCGATCCGGGAGAGCGGCTACGAGCTGGCCAACCCGTTCGACGCCGTGGACGCCGGGATCCGCCGTACCCTCGCGGTGAGCCGGATCGACGTGCCCGCCGGCACCCACGTCGGTGCTTTCCCGCACCGGTCCCTGCACGCGCGCACACAGGACGCCGGCGACACTACCCTGATCCTGCTCGACACCGGCCTGCGGCCGTTGCTGGACCGCGTGGCCGGCACGCTCGTGGCGTCACAGCTCACCCCCGCCCGCGACGAGCAGGGCGCCAGCCGGTACGCCGCCGCGGCCCTCCAGCAACGCCAGCAGCGGGACGAGGCCGACGCGGCGTTCGCCGACGCCGTGACCGCCTACCTCCACCGCGACCCGGCGGGGCCGGACGCCCCGGCGGCGGAAGGGCAGAATACCTTCGGCTTCTTCATGGCCCGGTCGGCGGAGCGGTTCGCCCTCGGCCACGAGTACGGCCACCTGCTGGCCGGCCACCGGCACACCCCACCGGACGACGACCCGCGCACCGCCCGCCGCGAGTACGAGGCGGACGAACTCGCCGCCATGCTGATCCTGCGCGGCGTCGACGAGTCGGCCGAGTTCCGCTGGCGGGCCCTGGCGGTGGCCGGGCCGTTCCTCTTCCTGGCCGTGGAGCAGATCGTCAACCGGGTGCGCGGCACGACTGACGGGGAGCACCCGCCGCCGACGCGCCGTACCGAGCTGCTGCGGCGCATCTTCGAGCAGGCGGGCGCGCGGGGCCTGCTGCACTACGCCGAGGCCTGGGTGAGCTCGCTGGTGCTGCGCGAGGAGACCATCGTGCGGCGCGCCCGGGCCTGATGGCTCAGTCCGCCAGGTGCGGGCCGAGCAGGGTGAGATCCGCGGGTGACAGCCGGTCACTCGCCGTCTTCGCCTGATGCCAGTACGGGTACAGCAGCGTCGGCGCGCTCGCCGCGTCCAGCCGGGCCCGCTCCTCGGCGCTGAGCACGAGCTCGGCGGCGGCCAGGTTGTCGGTGAGCTGTTCGGTGGTGCGCGCCCCGATCACCAGCGAGGTCACCGCCGGCCGGCCGAGCAGGTACGCCAGCGCGACCTGAGCCGCCGGGACGCCCCGGTCGGCGCCGATCTCCACCAGCACCTCGACCGTGTCGTAGAGCCGTTCCTGGTCGTGCACCGGCGGTTCGTTCCAGTCGGTGAGCTGCCGTGAGCCGGCCGGCGGCTGCACGCCCCGGCGGTACTTGCCGGAGAGCAGGCCACCGGCGAGCGGGCTCCACACCAGCACGCCCAGCCCTTGGTCGACGGCCGCCGGGATCAGCTCGTACTCGGCGTCGCGGGCCTGCAGCGAGTAGTAGATCTGCTGACTGACGAAGCGCGGCAGCCCGGTGCGGTCCGCCGTGCCGAGGGCCTTCATCAGCTGCCAGCCGGTGTAGTTGGACGCGCCGACGTACCGCACCTTGCCCGCGGTGACCAGCTGCTGCAGCGCCTCGAGGGTCTCCTCCAGCGGGGTCTGCCCGTCCCACTCGTGCACCTGGTAGAGGTCGATGTGGTCGGTGCGCAGCCGGCGCAGGCTGGCCTCGCAGCCGGCGATGATGTGCTGGCGGGACAGGCCGGCGTCGTTGGGGCCCGGCCCCATCGGCATCCGGACCTTGGTCGCCACCAGGACCTCGTCGCGGCGGCCGGCGAGCACCTCGCCGACGATCTCCTCGGAGACCCCGGCGGAGTAGACGTCCGCGGTGTCGATCAGGTTGACGCCGGCGTCGAGGCACTGGTCGACCTGGCGGCGGGCCTGGGCCACGTCGGTCGAGCCGACCTTGGCGAAGCCGCCCTTGCCGCCGAACGTCATCGTCCCCATGGTGAGCACGGAGACCCGGAGACCGGACCGGCCGAGGTTGCGATATTCCATGCCGCCAGCCTAGATCCACGGCCTGGTCCGGGCGAGCTCTGCCCTGATCGACCGGTCAGCTCAGCGTGGCCACCGCGGCGAGCACCTTGGCCTGCAGCGCCGCGGGCAGCGGGGTGTATCCGAGCCGGGCGGCGGCAGCCTGGCCCTGCGGGCCGGCGGTGTAGCCGAGGAAACCGCGCAGCAGCGGCAGGGTGCCCGCGGGCGTGCCGGTCCGGCAGACGATCTCGTACGTCACCAGGACGATCGGGTACGCCCCGGCGGCGGTGGTCCGGTAGTCGACGGCGAGCCGCAGGTCGGAGCCGGTCCCCGTGACGGCGGCCGCCGCGACCGTCCGCCCGGCCGCCTCGTCGGTCAGCGCGGCGAACTCCCCCGCCGCGTTGCCGATCCGCGCCACGGCCAGATTGTGGAACCGCGCGTACGACGCCTCGACGTAGCCGATGGCGCCGTCGGTGCGGGCGATCGTCGACGCGACGCCGTTGCTGCCGCGCTGGGCACTGCCGCCCGGGGCCGCCCAGGTGCTGTCCCCGCCGAAGCGCCAGTCGGCGGGGGCGGTCGCGGCCAGGAACGCGGTGAAGTTGGCGGTGGTGCCGGAGCTGTCCGAGCGGTGCACGGTGCGGATCGCCGTCGACGGCAGGGCCACGCCCGGATTGTCCGCCGCGATCGCCGGGTCGTCCCAGCTGGTCACCGTCCCGGCGAAGATCCGGGCCACGGTGGCCGGGGCCAGCCGCAGCTCCCCGACCCCGGCGACGTTGTGGGCGAGCGCGATCGGCCCGATCGCCATGGGCAGGTGCACGGCCGGGCCCCGGGCGCACCGGGCGTCGGCGGCGGCCTGCTGCGAGGCGGTGAGCGGTGAGTCGGAGCCGGCGAACTCGCCGGTGCCGGCCAGGAACGCCCGCACGCCGGCGCCCGAGCCGGTGCTCCCGTACGCGACCGTGGCACCGGAGCAGGCGACCTGGTAGTTCCGGATCCAGGTGTTGACCGCGTTCGTCTGCGCCGACGAGCCCTGCCCGCGCAGCGATCCGTCCGCGCACACGATCGCCCCGGCGGCCTCCGGCGGCGCGGACACCGGCGCACAGGCTGCGGCCCCGGACGCCAGCACCAGCACGGCGGCGAGCCGCAGCGGCGCCCTCATCGGTATTCCGCCAGCCGCGCGCGGACCCCGAGCAGCACCAGCAGCACCACGGCTGCGAGCACCGGGAACGGAATCAGCGGCCAGCCGGTCAGCAGGCGTTCGCCGTCACGCAGGGCCGTGTCGAAGCCCGCCTTGCGGGCCGTGGCCGCCGCGCCGACCGCGGCGTCGAAGTAGGAGAAGTCGAAGGCGGCGTCGCCGCGGCGGATGCCGGTGACCACGTCGACCGCCGCCCGGGTACGCCCGGAGCCGGCCAGCGCCACCACGCGCTGATGGTCGCGCTGATAGCCCAGCCAGCGGTCGAGCACCTGTCCGCCGTCGTCCAGGTCCCCGGCCACGGCGGTCAGCCGGGCCGACTTGCCGGCGAAGTCCTGCTGGTAGAGAGCCAGGTTGCCGCTGAGCAGATAGCGGCTGGTGTCCGCGGCGGCGTCGTAGCTCAGCGCCCGCGCCTGGGAGAGCGCCAGATACGGCGTCAGGTGGTCGTTGCGCGCGGCGCTGAGCCGTTGCCCCTGCGCGACGACGACCAGGCACACCCCGGCGGTCAGGCCCAGCACGAGAACAGTGGCGAGGGCCAGCGCCGGATTGAGCCACCGGCGGAACCGCCGCGCCAGCCAGACCTGCAGGGCCACGAGCAGTACCAGCAGACCACCGCCGAGCACGAGGACCGAGCCGACCGCCCACGCCTCGGTGGTGCCCTTGGCCGCGTACGCCCGGTCCAGCCGCGACTCACCGGCGTCGCGCAGCCGCTCGGCGGCGGGCAGCAGCCGCAGGTGCAGCACGTTGGTCGCCTGGGTGTAGTAGCCGAGCGCGTCCGGCGGCAGCCGGCCCGGTGGCTGCGGCGGCGCCTGCGACTGGGCGGTGAGGGTCTGCCACACCCACCGGCGGTAGACCGCGAGCTCGTGCATCAGCTCCAGCACGATCGCCCGGTCGGCCTGCCCGGTCACGGTGGTCAGTGACCGCTGCAGATCCTCGTCGATCTGCCGGCTGCGTTGCTGATAGGTGCCGAGCGCGTCGAGCTGACTGCCGGACAATTCCGCGGCGTCACCGACCAGCACCATTCGGGCCACCTGGGCGTCCAGGTCACTGAGGGCGAAATACAGATCCGCGGCGGTGGCGGCCTGCGGCGCCGCCTCGCCGCCGATGACCCGGACCTGCTCCCGCACCTGGGACAACAGCAGGCCGGAGGCGGCGAGCAGAGCCAGGGCGACGCAGATGACCAGGGCGGTCCACAGGCGCAGGCGTACGGGGGTTTCCGGGCGGAACAATTCTCTCGTCGCCATGGCAACTGCGGACACGCCGCCACGGTAATGCACCCGGGCAATCATTCCGGGGCCGGATACCGCCGTTCATTTGTTGTTTTCCAGCAATTCGTGCAGGCGGGCGGCCCGGGTCGTCAGATACTGCCTTTCCGGCGTGCTGGTGGTGCGGGCGGCGGCCGCCCGGTAGTGCGTGATCGCGGCCGGGGTGTCACCGGCCCGCTCGTACAGGTGCGCCCGGACGGCGTCGAGGCGGTAGTGGCCGAGCAGCCGTTCGTCGAGGGTGGTGAGCAGGCGCAACCCTTCGGCCGGACCGTGCACCATGGACGCTGCGACGGCCCGGTTCAGCGAGACCATCGGATTGCCGGTGATCTGTTCCAGCAGGCCGTACAGGGCCAGGATCTGCGGCCAGTCGGTGTCGCCCACCCGGGCGGCCCGGTCGTGCAGGGCCGCGATCGCCGCCTGCAACTGGTACTCACCGACCGTGCCGCTGGTCAGCGCCGCGTCGAGCAGCGTGGTCCCCTCCTGGATCAGCTGCCGGTCCCAGCGGCTGCGGTCCTGCTCCTCCAGCGGGATCAGCTCACCGCCGGCGCCGGTGCGGGCGGGACGGCGGGCGTCGGTGAGCAGCATCAATGCGAGCAGGCCGGCGACCTCGCCGTCGTCCGGGAGCAGCCGGTGCACCGTACGGGTCAGCCGGATGGCCTCATTCGACAGCTCGGTGCGGTGCACGCCGGGGCCGGTGCTGACGGCGTACCCCTCATTGAAGATCAGGTAGAGCACGTGCAGGACCGACCGCAACCGCGCGCGCCACTCGGGTGGCTCCGGCATCCGCCACGGCGCCGCGGAGGCCCTGATTCGCTGCTTGGCCCGGCTGATCCGCTGGGCCATCGTCGCCTCCGGCACCAGGAAGGCGTGCGCGATCTCGGCGGTGGTCAGGCCGCCGACGGCCCGCAGGGTCAGCGCGATCGCCGAGGCCGGCGTCAGCGCCGGGTGGCAGCACAGGAAGAGCAGGGTCAGCGTGTCGTCATGGTCCGGTACGCCGCCCGCCGGCACCTCGGACGCGGCCCGCCGCTCCCGCTCCCGCCGGGCCTGCTCGTTACGGATCTGATCGACCAGCTTGTTGGCGCCCGTCCGGATCAGCCAGCCGCGCGGATTGCCCGGAACGCCGTCGACCGGCCAGCGCAGCGCGGCAGCGAGCAACGCCTCCTGCACGGCGTCCTCGGCGGCGTCGAAATCCCCGAACCGGCGCACGAGCACGCCGAGGACCTGCGGCGCGAACTCACGCAGCAGGTTCTCCACGGGTGGCGCCGAGGTCACAGCTCGGGGGTCAGCAGGGCGAAGTCGGAGGGACCGAGCACCCGGCGTACGGCGATCGGCTGCTGCTGCGGCACCCCGCCGGGCCCGGGCACCGCGGAGATCCTCGCCGCGATCTCGAGGGCGCGCTCCTCACTCTCGACGTCGACGAGCTGGAAGCCGGCCAGCATCTCCTTGGACTCGGCGAACGGCCCGTCGGTGACCACCGGCGCCGCCACGCCGTCGCTGGTGACCACCTTGGCGAGCTCCGGGCCGGTCAACGCCTCCTGGTAGACCAGCTCGCCGCTGGCCAGCAACTCGGCCCGCAACACGCCGTAGTAGTCCATGTGCGCCTTGATGTCGCCGGGCGCCCACTCGTCCATCGGCCGGTCGATGACGCCGGGCTGGTAATCCACGATGAGCAGGTACTTCGTCACGCCTGACCCCTATCCTCGCGCCGCACCCGGCGGGCGCGGTCACCGATGGACGAAGCTGCCGCGGGGGTTCTCGACATCAACCGGGAATCGAGCGGCAGCTGATCCGGGCGACCGTACCGGCGGTGGCGGCGGGACGCTCGCCGGGGCCGCCTACGATGCGGGTGGTGGAGGGCGACAGGGCGCACGGTGTGCGGGTGATTCGCATCGTCGATCACGATTCCGGCTGGGCGGTGCGCTTCGCCGAGCTCGGGCGGCGGCTGCGGGGCGCGCTGGGGGACGTCGCCCTGCGGATCGACCACATCGGGTCCACCGCGGTGCCCGGGCTGGCGGCCAAGCCGGTCGTCGACATCCAGATCTCGGTGGCCCGGCTGGAGCCGCTCGGCCCCTTCCGGGAGCCGCTGGCCGGTCTGGGTTTCGTCCATCGCGCCGACAATCCGGAGCGCACCAAGCGGTATTTCCGGGAGCCGCCCGGTGAGCCGCGGACCCATGTCCACGTGCGCCGGGCCGGCAGCTTCTCGGAGCAGTTCCCGCTGCTGTTCCGCGACTACCTGCGGGCACATCCGTCCGACGCCGCGGAATACGCGGAGGTCAAGCGCCGCCTCGCCGCCGAGCATCCGCATGACGGCCTCGCCTACACCGACGCGAAAGCCGGCCACTGCTGGCGGATCATCCACCGGGCGGACGACTGGGCGCAGCAGACCGGCTGGTCACCCGGCCCGAGCGACGCCTGAGCTCGCCTGCCCCAGGGAGCAGAAGTCCGGGCGCTTCGGGTCTTTCGGCCCTGCACCGGGCGGGCCGCCGGCGCGATCGTGGAATGAGACCGACCAGGAGGGTTTCCACCATGACCGCGCACCCGGCCCCGGCCACCCGGCAGCTCGCTTCGGCCGCCGAGGCGTCGCTGCACGCCCCCTCGGTGTTCAACACCCAGCCGTGGCAGTGGCGGATCGCCGGCGACACCATGGAGCTGTACGCGGACCCGGACCGGCAGCTCGCCGCCACCGACCCCGAGGGACGCCTGCTGCTGCTCAGTTGCGGCACCGCCCTGCACCACGCCCGTACCGCCCTGGCGGCGACCGGCTGGACCAGCACCGTGGACCGGCTGCCCGACCCCACCCAGCCGACGCTGCTGGCCCGGCTCCGGCTGGGGCATGCCGTCCCGGCGGATCCCGAGGCCCAGCGGATGGCCGCCGCCGTGAGCCGGCGCCGCACCGACCGGCGCCCCTTCGGTGATCAGCCCGTCACCGGGCAGACCCTGACCAAGCTGCGCCGCTTCGTCGAGGCGGAGGGCGCCTACCTGCACGTCGTGCCGGCCGACCAGGTGCCCGCGCTGGCCGTCTCGACCGAGCGGGCCGCCGGTGCCCAGCAGGACGATCCGGCCTACCGCGAGGAGCTGGACCGCTGGACGAACCGGCCGCAGTGGCGCGGCGACGGCGTGTCGCCCGAGACAGCGGTGGAGCCGGCTCTGCGCCGGGTGCCGGTCCGGGACTTCGCCCCCGAGGGCAACCCCGGCCTGAGCGCCGACGGGGGCATCGACAAGGGCGCCGCCTACGTGATCGTCTTCGGCATGACCGACCGGCCCGCCGACCTGCTCCGCGGCGGTGAGGCGTTGTCCGCGTTGCTGCTGCTGGCCACGGCCGACGGGCTGGCCACCGCACCGCTGAGCGAGGCGGTCGAGGTCGCCTGGACCCGGCACCTGCTCACCAGCCTGCTGTCGGACCTCGGCGAGCCCTACATCGCCGTCCGGCTCGGCTACCCGCTCGACCACGAACCGCTGCCGCCGCAGGCCCGCCGCTCCCCGGCGGAGATCATCCGCATCGAGCGGTGAGCGCACCCACCGTCGGAGGAAGGGAACCTGCCGTGCTGACCTACGATCACGCCGACCTGCGGCGCGCCGCCGCCGCGGCGGTCCGGGCACCCTCGCTGCACAACAGCCAGCCGTGGCGGTTCCGGCTGCGTGACGGCGCCATCGAGGTGCTCGCCGACCCGGACCGCCAGCTCGCGGTGGCGGACAGCACGGGCTGGGCGGTACGGATCGCCGGCGGTGCCGCCGTCTACAACGCCCGGCTGGCCCTGGCCGGCGCGGGCACCCCGGCCGAGGTCCTCCTGCGGCCCGACCGCACCCAGCCGGACCTGCTCGCCCGGCTCACCCCCGGTCCCCGGCGCCCGGCCACGTACGCCGAAACGGAGCTGGCCGCGGCCATCCCCCGCCGGTTCAGCAACCGCCGACCGTTCTGGCCCGACCCCGTGCCGCCCGACGTGCGGCAGCGCCTGGTCGAGGCCGCCCGCGCCGAGTCCGGCTGGCTGGACCTGCTGGTGGGCATGACCGCACTGAGCGGCTTCGCCGAGATCGCCCGCAGCGCGGACCGCGTGCTGCGCCGGGACGCGAGTTACCAGGCCGAGATGTCGACCTGGACGCATGCCGACGAGGCACCCGACGGTGTCGCGGTGCCGGCGGGCGCCCCGGTCTCCGAACCCCAGGATCTGCTCCCCCAGCGCGCCTTCTCCGACCGCCGGCGCGCCCCGGGACGCGACTTCGAACCGGAACCGCTGGTCGCGATCCTCGGCACGGCCGGCGACCGCCCGCACGATCAGCTCATCGCGGGCCAGGCCCTGCAAGGGGTGCTGCTGACCGTCACGGACGCCGGCCTGGCCTGCTCGATGATCTCCCAGCCGATCGAGGTGCCGGCCGCGCGCGACCAGCTGCGCCGGTCGCTCGGCCGCTCCGGGATGCCGCAGATGGCGCTGCGGATCGGCTACGGCCAGGCGGGCGGCCCCACCCGCCGCCGCGCCCTCGACGACGTCCTCATCGAAGATTGAGAAGGCACCAGCGGCTGGTCCGAGTCGGGCGGCACCTCATCGGTCGTCGCCGACGGGTCGCAGACGCTGCGGCAGAGCAGCGCCGGTAGTGAGAACGCCCGGGACTTCGCCGGTGACGCCGGGTGGCCCGACGACACGGGGTCGGCGAGGGTCAAGCCGCTCTCGTTCGGCTCGGCCGGGCACCGGGCGGTGATGTCGCTACCGGGTCTCAACGTGGCAGTTCCGCCTCGATGAGTGTCGCGGCGTATCCGGCGCCGCTCCACTCTTGCAGCTCCCGGCTGATCCGGGCGCTCGTGTGGCGTACCTGCGGGTCGGCGACGAGGTCGAGGAACACGGACCGCAACTCTTCCGCGGTGATCTCGCCGGTGTCGATCCGGCGTGCCACGCCGAGTTCGACCAGGCGTTCGGCATTGCCGAACTGGTCCACTGCCTGCGGGGCCACCAGCATCGGGGTTCCGCAGTACAGGCCCTCGGTGCTGCCGCCCATGCCGCCGTGGGTGACGAAGGCCTGAGCCTGACGCAGTATCTCCAGCTGAGGCACCCACGAGTGGACCTCGATGTTGCCCGGCAGGTCGCCGAGCTCGGCCGGATCGACCCGCTGGCCGATCTGCAACACCACATGCCAACCGGGTAGGTCGCCGAAGGCCCGCACTGAGCGTCGGTAGAACTCCGGGTGCTCGGTGAAAGCCGAGCCGAGCGAGATGAGCAGCACGTTCTCGGCCTCGGCGGGCCGGGTCCAGGTGCCTTGGCCGGTGCGCTCGCCGAGGATCGGACCGGCGAAGGTGTAGACGGAGTCGTCCACCCGCTCGGCGTTGGGCTGCATGATCCGGGGGATCAGGACCAGAGCGCGCTGCGGCCGGCCCTGGAAGGCGACGCTGTCGGTCACCGAGGACTTGTTGTCGATCAGCCACTGTTCGAATCGGCGGTAGTAGGCGGCGCCGCGGGGGTCGGCTCTCATCGCCGTGACCATGGGTGCCATCTCCTCCTCATAGCCGTCCCAGGCGACGAACGTGGGGGAGAGCTGCACCGCGGGCACGCCCCATTGCTCGGCAAGCAGCCGGGCCGGGGCGCCGGCGATGTCGTACAGGAACAGGTCGGGCCGATCGTTTTCGTATGCCTGGCGCAGCTGCGGAAGCATCGCGACGGCGTCGTCCAGGAACAGCGTGAGCTGATCGATCGTGTCGCTCTCAGAGCCGTCGTTGCCGTTCACCAGCATCGACCGGTAGGGCTTGAACTCCGCCCCCGCCGCCTCCACGACAGCAGCGTAGGAGGTGTCGTTGGCGTAGGTGACCCGGTGCCCGCGTGCGGCCAGTTCCCGGACGACCTCGATGCTCGGGTTGACGTGTCCCGGGAACGGGATGCTGACCACGGCGATGTGTGCGCGCTGCATGGGATGCCTCCGAATTCGTGCGACAAGACGAGACGTAGCGTCTCGCAGCGCCGTCGGCGTTGTCAAGACGAGACGGTGCGTCTTGCTCTGGATAGGGTGACGCCATGCCGAACGCACCCGATCCCGCCCGCCGTAGCGAGCGCTCACGGAAAGCCATCCTGGACGCGACGCTGGCCCTCCTCCACGAGTCGGGTTACCGCGACCTCACCGTCGAGGCGATCGCGGCCCGAGCCGGCGTCGGCAAACAGACGATCTACCGGTGGTGGTCGGGCCGCGGGGCGGTCGTCCTGGACGCGCTCGCCGAGCAGGTCTCCTCAGCAGGCCCCCCCGTGCTGCCCGATAGCGGCGACCTGGAGGCCGACCTGCGCGCCGTCGTCCGCGCGATCGTGGCCGAACTCGCCGATCCCCGGCTGTCTGCGACCACCCGGGCGCTCACCATCGAGACGCTGTCCAGCGAGACACTCGCCGAACAGGTGCGCGACCGGCTGTTGCGGCCCCAACTCGACGCCATCAAGACCCGGCTGCGGTCCGCCCGCCAGGCCGGCCATCTGCGGAAGGAGGCCGATCTCGACCAAGCCGTCGAGCTGCTGATCGGGCCGATGTACCACCGCTGGATGCTGCGCACCGGGCCGCTCACCGATGAGTACGCCGACGGCATCGTCGACCTGGCGATGGCGGCGCTGCGGCCACGGGCCGCCTGAACTCAGATCTCAGACCAGCCCGAGAGCGGTCTGAACTTCGCATTTCCCGGGTCTTCCGCCCCTGTCCCCGGCCCGGCCGGGCGACGACACTCAGGGGGACGCACCGACGGAGGTGGCCACGATGACCGGAAGACATCCGGCGACAGCGGCGCAACGCACCGAACTCCTGCACCGGATGCTGCTGCTGCGCCGCGGCGACCAGGACGCCGGCCACCGCGGCGAGGAGGCGATCACGGTGGGCCTGCGGTCGGCGCTCGGCCCGGCCGACACCGTGGCCGACGGCCCGGTCCTGGCCGTCGAGCTCGCCCACGACGCCGTCCGGCGGCACCGGCCGGCCGTGACGGTGTGTTTCGTCGGCGACGAGGCGGCAGCCGGGCTGGCCGCCAGCCTGGACCAGGCGATCGACGACCGGCTGCCCGTGCTGTTCTGCTGCGCCGGCCGGCACGGGACCCACCCGGACGGCACCGGCGGCCTCGCGGCCGGCACGGTGGACGGCGCGGACATCGAGGCGGTCACCCGGGCGACCCTGACAGCGGTGCATCCGGTACGGGCCGGAGCAGGCCCGCAACTGCTGCACTTCCGCACGTACCTCCCGGCGGACGGCCCGCTGCACGACCCGATCCGGATCCTGGCCGATCGGATGCGCGCCGACCACCAGCTCGACGACAACGCCCTGGCGGCCATCGAGAAGCACGTCGCGGGGCAGCTCGGCGGGCACCGGGGCCGTTAGGGTCGACGGATGCCCACCCTGCCGACGATCCCCGGTTCCGTCCTGGTCCGCCGCGGCGGCGACACGATCGCCGAGGCCGTCAGCGACGGTTGCACCGCCGGCACCCGCTTCCAGATCGCGTCGGTGAGCAAGCAGTTCACCGCCGCGGCGGTCCTGCTGCTGGCCGAGCGGGGGGTGCTCAGCCCGGACGACCCGATCGGGCGCCGGCTCGGCGGCTGCCCTCCGTTCTGGCAGGACATCACGCTGCACCATCTGCTGACGCACACGTCGGGCCTGGGCCACTGGGGTGACTACCCGATGATCGACCCGGCCGAGCAGGTGGACCCGGGTGAGCTGCTGAAAACGTTCCATCGGGTGCCGCCGCTGTTCCGGCCCGGCGCCGGCTGGCACTACAGCAGCCCGGCGTACGTGCTGCTCGCGCACGTCGTGCAACAGGCCGCCGGCCGTCCGTACCGGCAGTTCCTCGCCGAGGAGATCTTCACGCCGCTGGGCCTCGCGGACACCTTCGCCGGCGCCCCCGGCGACCGGACGGAGATCGCCCGCGGCCACGACCGGGACGGTGGCGCGGTCCTGTCGTGGGAGCTGGACGTCACGGGCATGGGTGCCGGCGACCTCTGGTCCACTACCGCCGACCTGGCCACCTGGATCGACAGCCTGCTCGCGGGGCGGGTGCTCGGCGAGCGCTACCGCACTGCCATGCTCAGCGAGCAGGTCCCGACGGGCGGCGCGGAGGACGCCCGCGGATACGGCTACGGCTGGTTCGCCGGCTCGGTGCGCGGCCACGCCTGGTTCCACCACTCCGGCGAGAACCCCGGCTTCCGCGCCTTCGACGCCTGGGTGCCGGCCCTGGACTGCCGCATCGTGGTGCTCAGCAACTCCGAGTCGACCGACGCCGAGGCCCTCGACCCGCTGCTGGGCCTCGCGCTCGGCTGACCGGCGGCTCAGCCGGGGGCGAGCAGACAAAACTCGCGGGCCACGACGGGCCGGTCTTGTTACCGTCCGCGGATGTCCGCTCACCGCACCCTCTTGCCACGGTCCACACCGGCGGCCTCGGGGGTCTCGTCCCGGGCGATCGGCGCGCTGCTGGACCGGCTCGACGAGCGGTCCGTCGAGTGTCACTCCCTCATGGTCGTGCGGCACGGTCACGTCGTCGCCGAAGGCTGGTGGGCGCCGTACTCGGCCGGGCGCCGGCACCTGCTCTACTCGCTGACCAAGTCGTTCACCTCGATCGCGGTGGGGCTGGCGATCGCCGACGGGCTGCTCTCGCTCGACGACCGGGTGGTCGACGTGCTGCCCGACCACGTGCCGGCCGGCGTCGGCGCGCAGGAACGCCGCCTCACCGTGCACCACCTGCTGTCCATGACGACCGGGCACACCGGGGACAGCCTCACCGAGGCGTGGGAGCGGGAACCGGGCGACCTGGTGAAGGGCTTCCTGCGGGTGCCGTTCCCGGAGCCGGAGGGGAGCCGGCACGCCTACGACAACGCGACCACCGGCGTCCTGGCCCGGATGGTGGAACGGGTCACCGGCCGCGGCCTGCCGGAACTGCTCGACGAGCGCCTCTTCCACCCGATGGGCATCGAGCACGCCGAGTGGGACCGGCTCTCCAGCGGCGCCGCGTTCGGCTTCCACGGACTGCATCTCACGACCGAGGCCGTCGCCGCCTTCGGGCAACTGCTGCTGCGCGGAGGCGTCTGGGGCGACCGGCAACTCGTCCCGCGGGAATGGGTCGATCTCGCGACCGGCAAGCACACCGAGACCCAGCTGAGCGAGGAGGATCTGTTCAATCCCGACGGGCTGGTCGGGTACGGCTACCAGTTCTGGATGTCGCGTCACGGCTACCGCGGTGACGGCGCCTTCGGCCAGCTGTGCGTGGTCGTCCCGTCCCATGATCTCGTGGTCGCGGTGACCTGCGGCGGCGATCCGCACCAGGAGATGCCGGGCGCCTTGTGGGAGTTCCTCCTGCCCGGCCTGGACGATCCGGGAAGTGCCCGGGACGACGAGATCCTCGCCGAGCGGCTGCATCAGCTGTCGTTCGCGAAGCCGCCCGGCTCGGCCGCCCCGTCCCGCTCCGCCACGGCCCGCATCGACGCCACAGCCGGGGAATCGGCCCTGCCCGGCGGGACCCCGGTGATCGTCGAGCCGGTGGACGGCGGGTGGCAGCTGCAACTCGAGCCTTCCGTCAAGCTCGCCGTCGGTCACGGTCAGTGGCGGGAGAGCTCGCCGCTCGGCCGTCCGGTCGTCGCCGCCGGCGGCTGGCAGGGTGACACGTTCGTCGCCGACCTGTACGTCATCACCACGCCGCACCGGGTCCGGCTGGTGCTCGACGCGAACGCCGGCACAGCGGTCGCGACCTGGAGCACCGTCCCGCTGACCACCCCCGACCTGACCTTGCACCTGCGCTCGCCGCTGATGACCCGCCCCGACGTCGCTTAGCTCGCGGCGCCGGGACTCAGCCGCCGGTGAGGGCGTGGGCGTCCGGGACCTGGCGCCTGGTCGCCTCGGCCAGCTCCAGCCAGGCGGTGAAGCCCTCCTGGTTCATGCGCCGGTACGCCGCAGTGGTCTCCGCCGTCGCGCGGACGGTGGAGTACAGCATGGTGACCGCCGTAGGCCGGGCGGTGCGCGGGACCGCCCAGCCGTCGAGGATCCGCAGCAGCCGTTCGCGCCAGTCCTGCTCGTGCGGGCCCTGGGTGGCCTGCGACCACGGCCGCCCGGTCAGCCAGGGGTGGGCGACCCGCACCGCCGAGGTGCAGCCGGGCGACCGGGACGCGGCCGAGACCACCCAGTCCCCCGAGCAGACCCAGCAGTACGTCACGCTCTACGAGTCGCTGCGCGGCTTCGACGAGCGGGCCGCCCTCGACCGGCTGGCCATGCCGCGGCTGGTGTTCGCCGGCGCCGACGACAACATCCGCTACGGACCCCGGTGGGACAACGCCTACGTGGCGATCGCGGGCGCCGTGCGGGAGCACCACGACGAGCTCGGCAAGCTGGGCTGGACGGTGGAGCTGCCGGCGGACGCCGAGCACATGAGCGCCATGCAGGCCGGCCGGGTCCTGGCCGTCCTGGTGCCCTGGCTGCGCGAGCACTGGTGTTGACTCGGCAGGATGGATCGACGACTCAGCAGCATCGCGCACTCGCACCACCCGATCGCGGCCCCGGTCCTCGGGGTCAACGTCAACCGCCTGCTGCGCCGGGCCGGCCGGCAACCGGCGGCCCGGATCCTGGACCTGGGCTGCGGTGAGGGCGCGTGGGCCCTGCAGGCCCTGGCCCACTACCCGGACGGTCACGCGGACGGCGTCGACACCAACCCGTACGCCCTGGAACGTGCCGCCACCGCCGCGGCCGAGCGGGGCCTCGCCGACCGGCTGACCCTGCACGAGCGCGACGCCCGCAGCTACGTGCCCGACGGCGACTACGACCTGGTGCTGTGCGTGGGGTCGACACACGCGTTCGGGGGTTTCACCGAGACGCTCACGCTCGCCGGCCGGCACGTGCACCCGGACGGTGTGCTACTGGTCGGCGAGGGCTTCTGGGAGGTTCCGCCGCCACCCGGAGCCCTGGCCGCGCTGGGCGCGAAGGCCGAGGACTACACCGACCTGGCCGGGCTGACCGACATCGCCGGGCAGGCCGGCTGGGAGCCGGTGTACGCCCACATCAGCGACACTGCCGAGTGGGACGACTACGAATGGTCGTGGACCGGCTCGCTCACCGAGTGGGCGCTGGACAACCCGGGCCACCCCGACGCCGCGGCCGCCCTCGCCCTGGCCCGGGAGCACCGCGAGCAGTGGCTGCGCGGCTACCGCAAGGTGCTGGGCTTCGTGACGCTGGTGCTGCGGCGCCACTAGAAGTCGAGCAGCTCCACGCGCACTTTCACGGTGTCGCCCTCGCCGAGGCCCTCCGCCTTGCGGACGGCCCGTTTGACCGGCAGCACGTAGGCGCCGCGCTTGCCGTCCGGGAAGATCGACGTGGTCCAGACGCTGCCCCCCACCGTGACGCGGACGCGCACCGACCCGAAGCCGCGCGCCTGCCCGGCCGTCAGCTCGCGGATGTCCTCCGACTCGGCGACCGGCAGGCTGACGAAGGTCCAGCTGTCGAGCCGCCGGGCATCCCAGATCCACAGCTCGGCTTCGAAATCGACCACCACCGCCGGAGCATCGCACGGGGGTCCGACAAGACGGCCGAGGTTGCCTTCCGGCCCGCCGCACCCGAACATCGCCGGGCAGCGGGCCACGGCCGAGGCGATCGACCTGGGCCTGTTCCGCTGATCCCGGCCGGGGTCAGCGGATCCTGGCGCCGTACACGTGGTCGACCGTCATGATCATCAGGACCCGGCGGTCGGCCACCATCACCGACCGGTACTCCGCCCAGTCCGGGTGCTCCCCGGCGGCACGACGGTAGTAGTCGACCAGGGCCTCGACCTCGGGGCCCTCGGGGTCGGAGCCCGGGCCGACGAGGGTCGCCACCCCCTCGGCGGTCGCCCAGGCCCAGCCGTCCGCCCGGGTGACCTCCAGGGTGGCGCGCGGGTCGCGGCGCAGGTTGGCGGTCTTGGCCCGGCCCTCGGTCATGGAGACGTGGATCAGGCCGGTTCGCGGGTCGTAGTAGGGCGTCACCGGGGACAGCTGGGGACGGCCGTCCGCCTTGATCGTGGCGAGGACGCCGAGCCGGCTCTCCGCGAGCAGCGTGCGAGGGTCGAACGGCGCGGCCGAGGGAGAAGTCATGGCACAATCATCAACCTTCATACCGGTGTGAAGGTCAAGGAGAACCGCGGTGCTGATCGGAGAACTCAGCCGGCGGACCGGAGTCCCGGCCCACCTGCTGCGGTACTACGACTCCCAGGGGCTGTTGAGCCCCGGCCGCGGCCCCAGCGGCTACCGGGAGTACGCCGACGAGGCCGTCGTGACCGTGACCCAGATCAGGAAGCTGCTCGAGGCGGGCCTGTCCACCCCGGAGATCGCCTTCCTGCTGCCCTGCGTCAGCGGCACGGCCCCCGACCTCGAGCCCTGCGCGGAGCTGCTGGACACCCTGCGGTCCCGCCGCGACGAGCTGGACGAGCGCCTCGACACCCTGGCCCACTCCCGCAAGCTCCTGCAGGACTACATCACCACGGCGGAACGGCGCGCGGGCCCCGCCTGAGGCTGCGTTAAGGTCGGGCCCATGACGTACGACGTCGCCCGGGTCCGGGCCACCTACCCCGCTCTGGCCGAGGGCTTCGCCCACCTCGACGGAGCAGCCGGCACCCAGGCCGCCGGGCCGGTCGTCGACGCCGTCGCCGGCACGCTGCGGCGGGCCGTGTCCAACCGCAGCCCGGCCTTCGAGCCCGGCCGCCGGGCCGGGGAGATCGTCGCCGCGGCCCGGGCAGCGGTGGCCGACCTGGTCGGCGGCGAGCCCGGCGGGGTCGTCTTCGGGCCCAGCGCGACCGCCCTGACCTACGTGGTGGCGCGGACACTGGCGCAGTCCTGGCGGCCCGGTGACGAAGTGGTCGTCTCGCGGCTCGACCACGACGCCAACGTGCGGCCGTGGGTGCAGGCCGCCGAGGCCGCCGGGGCGATCGTGCGTTGGGCGGAGTTCGACCCCGACAGCGGGGACCTGCCCGCGAAGCAGTACGCCGAACTGGTCGGTCCGCGTACCCGGGTGGTGGCGGTGACCGCGGCCAGCAACGTGACCGGCGCGATGCCCCAGGTGCGGGAGATCGCCGACCTGGCGCACGCGGCCGGGGCGCTGGTCCACGTCGACGGCGTGCACGCCACCGCGCACGTGCCGACCGATGTTCGGCGGCTCGGCGCCGACTTCTACGTGACGAGCGCGTACAAGTGGTCCGGTCCGCACCTCGCCGCGGTGATCGCCGAGCCGGCCCGGTGGGAAGGGCTGCGGCCGGCCAAGCTGATCCCGTCGTCCGACGCGGTGCCGGAGCGTTTCGAGTCCGGCACCCCGAGCTTCGAGCTGCTGGCCGGGGTCACCGCCGCGGTCGAGCACCTGGCCGCCCTGCCGGAGCTCGCCGGCGGAGCTCCGGCCGCAGCGGGTACGACGCGCCGGGACCGGGTGGTCGCCGGCCTGACCGTGGCCGCCGCGTACGAGGCGGAGCTGCTGGAACGGCTGCTGGCCGGCCTGGCGGCCGACCCGGCCGTGACCGTCCAGCCGGCCCCGGCGCAGCGGTGCCCGACGGTGTCGTTCCGGGTCCGCGGGGAGTCTCCCGCCGAGACCGCCGGGCGGCTCGGCGAGCAGGGCATCTGCGTCTTCTCCGGCGACTACTACGCCTACGAGTACTTCACCGCGACGGGGCTGCGCGACAGCGGCGGCGCCGTACGGGCGAGCATCTACCACTACAACACCGTCGGCGAGGTGGACCGGCTGCTGGCCGCGCTGGAGGCCGGCCGGTAAATCGCTGTCCGGTCGCCGCAGCGCAGTGATAGACACTCGGCGTGACCCACACCCTGCAGTTCCCCGATCTGCTGCGGCTGATCGACGACCGGTCGAACGCCTTCCGCGCGGCGCTGGCGTCCGCGCCCGGTCTCGACCTTCCGGTGCCGACCTGTCCCGGATGGACACTGGCCGATCTGGCCCAGCATCTGGGCGAGGGGCGCCGCAAGTGGGCGGCCATCGTCGCCGCGGGCCCCGCCGACGCTCCCCCGGCGAGATCCGGATGGGAGTCGACGGCGCCCCAGGACCGCGAGGCCCTGCTGGACTGGTGGACGGAGTCGACGCGGCAGCTGCTCGACGCGCTGCGCGAGGCCGGCCCGGACCGGGGCTGCTGGACGTGGTGGGGCCGGTCGCAGTCACCGCAGACCACCGGTGCCGCCGCCCGGCACCAGCTCCAGGAGATCGCGGTGCACACCTACGACGCCCAGGTCACCGTGGGCAGCCCGCAGCCGCTGCCGGAGGAGGTCGCTCTCGACGGCGTCGAGGAGTTCCAGGTCACCTGCTGCGCGACGACGGCCGCCTGGCCGCACGAGCCCGCCGTCGTCGACTACCACGCCACCGAGGGCCGTTCCTGGCGCCTGTGGCTCTCGGCCGGCGGCGCCCGGGTCGCCCCGCTGCCCCCGACCGCTGACGGCGCGGACGCCGCCGACGCCTCCGCCCGGCTCACGGCCAGTGACCTGGTCCTCTTCTTCTACGGCCGGATCCCGCCGGAATCTCTCGAGCTCGACGGCGACAAGCGTGTCTTCGACCGCCTCATCGCCTGGGACCCGGACGCGTGACCGCCCTCGATGGCCCGCCGACCGACGGGGCGCCCATTGAAATGCATCATGCCTACCGCATCGACGGGGCGCGCTGCGTCGCTCGTTAGGGTGGTGGCCCGAGACCCGCGTTGACGGCGGGTGACGACGCGAACAGACTCCCAGATGGCCGTGCGACGAGGGCGGTCTCATTCGGGAGTGATTCCATGGCGGAGGTCGGTCCTCCTTACCTGTTCGGCGGCGACGATCGCGGCGCGTGCTTCTCGGTCACCTGCGATGTGGAGACCGGCCTGCTGGAGATCACCGTCCGCGGCCGGTTCAGCCTGCGCCTGAGCACGGAGCTGTACGGGGGCCTGCGCAAATGTCTCGTCGAGCATCCCACCGCGATCATCGCCGACCTGGCGGAGTTCGACGACCCGTACGCCGTCAGCGCGGCGATGTGGCTGTCGGTCAACAGAGCCGCCGCGGCCATGTATCCGCCGGTCGGGCTGGCGCTGGCCCTGTCTCCGGTGGCCCCGCTGGCCGGCCGGTTGCGTCGGCTCGGCGCCGGCCAGTTCCTGCCCGCCTTCCCCACTGTGGCGCAGGCGCGGGCCGCGATGGCCAAGCCGACGCCACCGACCGAACGCCTCTGCCTGAGCCGGCTGCCGCCGGAGGCGTCGTCGGTCGAGGTGGCCGGCGAGCTCGTCGACATCGCCTGTGACACCTGGCGGATGCCGGAGCTGGTGGCCCCCAGCCGGGCGATCATGTCGGCGCTGGTCGGCAACGCCATCGAGCACGCCGGCACGGACCTCGGCGCGGCCGTGTGGCGGCGCGGCGCCGGACTGCACCTCTCGGTGCGCGACGGTGATCCCCGGCTGCCGCGCCTGCTGCACCACCCGGCCGGCGAACGCGGCCGGGGTCTGCGCACCGTGGACGGCAAGTCCACGGCCTGGGGCGCCATAACCACCGGTGACGGCAAGATGGTCTGGGCGACGCTGCGTACCCGGCGGCAACGCCCGTTCTGACGACCGGCTCAGCCGGTGCTCGACAGGGCGGCGGCTGCCGGGGACTGCCGGCTGTGCTCCGGGACGCCGGAGGCGACCACCCGGTCCTTTCCTTCGTGCTTGGCCCGGTAGAGGGCCTTGTCGGCGATCCGGAGCAGATCGTCGAACTCGGCGTGCCCGAGGTTGGCGCACACGCCGAAGCCGGCGGTGAACCGGGGCGTACCGCCGTCGATCGCCTCGCTCAGCGCGGCCCGCAGCCGGTCCAGGACCAGCACCGCGCGAACGCCAGCCGGCCGCCGTCGCGCAGGCGCGCGCGGACCGCGCTCTCGAACGCGCGCCGGTTCGGCAGGCCGGTCAGCGCGTCGGTGCCGGCCTGCATCCGGGCCAGCTCGAACGAGCGCAGCGTGCCGATCCGGTTGCTGGCCTGCGCGCCCAGCAGGGACAGCCCGGACAGCGTCTCGGCGGCGGGCACCCGGCCCGCGGCGCCGGTGGTGTGCAGGACGCCCAGCGACCGGCCCATGAAGGTGACCGGCACACAGACCGCCGAGAACCGGCCCTGCGGACGGTTCCTGAGCTTGGGGCAGGCGTCGAGCGCCTCGCTGTCGTCGAGGGAGACCAGGTGACCGCGGCGCACCGCGACACAGTGGAAGGCCGAGGTGACCGGGCAGCACGGCGGCTCACCGGCGCCCCCGGTGGCGCGGGTGGTGAGCCGGGTGTTGGCGGCGGCCATCGCGCTGCGGGCGGCATCGAACTCGGCGCGTACCTCGGTGGCCGACTGCCCGGTGCCGCCCCCACCGACCGCGAGCGCGAACGCCCGCTGCGGGTGGACGATCAGGGCCGGCTGCCCGGGCGCAGCGATCGGGAGATCCCGCCGGAGGCGATCGCCGGCAGCCTCGTACGCGGCAAGGTCGGTGCGGACGTCACGGCTGAGCAGGCGCGGGAGGCCGCCCGGCTGACCGGCCTGTTCCTGCTGTCGACGCTGCGGGCCGAGCTCGGCTCGCTGGACCGGGTGACGTCGGTGCTCAAGGTGTTCGGCATGGTCAACTGCGCGCCCGGGTTCACCGCGACCCCCGCGGTGATCGACGGGTGCTCGGACCTGCTGGTGCGGGTCTTCGGCCGGGAGACCGGGGCGCACGCCCGCTCCGCGATCGGGGTGGCCGAGCTGCCGTTCGACATCTGCGTCGAGATCGAGATGATCGTGGCCGCCGGCTGATCGGACCGAATGTGGCGTCCCGGTCGACGGAGACACCGTGTGAACGTTAACATCAGCGGTTGACCGCCCCGGACGCGAAGGAAGACCGCATGACCGACGACCAGGCACTGCGCGAGGCCGTACTGCAGGCCAACCGGCTCATCCCCAAAGCCGGCCTGGCCGCGCTCACCTGGGGCAACGTCAGCGGCGTGGACCGGGCCGCGGGCATCTACCTGATCAAGCCGTCCGGGGTCGCCTACGACGACCTGACCGCCGACCTGCTCGTGCCGGTCGACCTCGAGACCGGCCGGGTCGTCGCCGGGCGGCTGAAGCCGTCGGTGGACAGCGAGACCCACCGCGCGTTCTACCTGCGGTGGCCCTCGATCGGCGGGATCACGCACACCCACTCCACCCACGCCGTCGCGTTCGCCCAGGCGGGCCGGGACGTGCCGGTGCTCGGCACCACCCACGCCGACACCTTCAGCGGTCCGGTCCGGGTCACCCGGGACCTCACGCCGCAGGAGTGCGCCCAGGACTACGAGTTCAACACCGCACTGGCGGTCATCGAGCTGATCGGCGACGACGAGGCGGCGCAGGCCACCCCGGCGGCACTGGCGGCCAACCACGGCCCGTTCACCTGGGGCAAGGACGCCGGCAAGTCGGTGGAGCACGCCATCGTCTGCGAGGCCGTCGCCGAGATGGCGCTCAAGACCCTCGCCCTCAACCCGTCCGCCGCGGCCCCGCAGTGGCTGCTGGACCGGCACTTCTCCCGCAAGCACGGCGCCGGGGCCTACTACGGCAACGACCTGAGCAAGGCGACCGGCGCCTGACCGGTCAGGGCCGGCGGGCGGCTTCGTCGGCCGGGGTCCGGGGGCGGACGATCCCCTCCGGTACGCCCGTCCGCCCGGCGTCCCCGGGCACTGTGAGATCGCCCGCCTCACCCAGGGGCTGTACGGCGGTGAGGGTGGCGTAGCCCTCGGCCAGCAGGTCGATGTCGCTGCCGGCCACCCGGTCCGCGTTCTGCTCGATGGTCATCCGGACGAAGTCCTCCCCGGACTCCCCGACGGCCATCTGCACCTGACCGAACGGGGCCAGCGTCGCCCGGCGCAACCCGGCGACCCGGTCCGGCGCGCGATCGGGAACGTTGAGGTTGAGCACCGTTCCGGCCGGTGCGTCCACCAGCCACGGCAGCAGGCTCGCGGCCAGCTCGGCGGCGGTCGACCAGTGCCGCTGCTCGTCGTCCACCGTGTCCAGTGCGGCGATCGCGGCGCCACCGCTGGCCGCGCTGCCCTCCGCCGGCGACAGCACGTCCAGCGAGACGGCCATCGCCCGCGCCCCGCCGGCCGCCGCGGTCACGGCCGCGCCGACCGTGCCCGAGTGCAGGATCGCCCGTCCGGCGTTGGCGCCACGGTTGATCCCGGAGAGCACCAGATCCGGCACCGGCCCGAAGACGCCCAGGCCGGCCAGCAGGGCGATGTAGGCGGGCGACGCCGCGACCGCGAACGTCGGCACGTCCTCGAGCCCGGCCAGCGACGTACGGCTGAACCGCACCCGGCCCTCCTCCGTGACGGCCGTGAGCGCGGCGCTCATCCCGCTCGCCTCCTCCCGGGGTGCCGCCACGGTCACGTCGTACCCGGCGTCGCGCGCCGCCCGGGCGAGTCGGCGGATGCCCGGGGCCTGGACGCCGTCGTCGTTGGTCACCAGCAGCCGCGGCCGAGATCCGTCCATGTCCCCTACTTCTTGTCGAGGGTGTCGAGGCTGACCCGGCCGGCGAGCTCCGCCACCGCCTCAGCGCGGCCGGATCCCAGCCCGTGACGGGTGACGTTGAGCGCCCCGGCCGCGGCGCCGGTGCGGATCGCCTCCTCGGTGTCGCCGCCGCGGGCGAGGACCGCGGCCACCCCGGCACTCATCGAGTCGCCGGCGCCGCGGTGGTCGGCGATCCGCAACGGCGGCTGGCGTACCTCGATCACCCGGTCCTCGACGAAGGCCAGCGCCGGGTCCCCGGCCCGGCTGATCAGCACCGAGCCGGCGCCGCGGTCACGCAGCTCGCGCCCCGCCCGGACGAGGGCGTCGGCGCTGTCGTCCTCGGCCAGACCGTCGTCGATGAGCTCCTCGTGGCTCACCTTGAGGAACGTCACGCCGGCATCGACCACCGCCGCCAGGTACGGGCCGGACAGGTCCGCCACCACGGCGCCGCCGTTGGCGGTCAGATCCGCCGCGAGGCGGCCGTAAACCTCGGGATCGACCAGGGCGGGATCCTGCGGGCCGCTGAGCACGCTGACCGGAGCGCGCAAACCCTCGGTCAGCGTCACGCTGTAGAGCTCGTCGAGATCGTGGCGCAGCAGCGGCGTGCCGGGATGCTGCGCCAGCTCGGTCCGGTTGCCGTCGCGCCGGTCGTGCACGTACCAGCCGCTGGAGGACTCCCGGCGGATCGCGCGCACGGTCACGTCCTGCTCCACCAGCTGCCGCTCGACCACCTCGCCGGCCTCACCACCGACGGTCACGCACAGCGTGACGGGCACCCCGAGCGCCGCGATCATGCGGGCCTGCCAGACGCCCTGGCCGCCGGGATGGACGTGCAGCTCGACCACATCGGCCTGTTGTTCGAGAGTCACGGTCAGCAGTGGCACCGGCGCGAACACCATCACCCGAGCATCCATGACGCACGTCATTCCCCGTCCGGCGGGACTCAACCGGGTCATTGATCTGCTTCGTTGTCGTGGGGCGGTGACCGAGACGATGGACCAGCCCGTCGCCGTGGCGGTCAGTGACGGCAGCGTCGCGGTGGCGGCCACCCTCGCCGGCCGGTCCGGCACAGCGGTGATCGGGCGTCTCGACGACACCGGCCTCAAGAAACACATCCCGATCGGCACCCGCGACGCGCGCCGCCTCAGCATGGCGGTGGACGGCTCGCCGGTCACCCTGCGCCCCGGTTCCGGGCGGTACCGGCGCGGCTCGTACCAGGTGACCGTGGTCCACGGCGCGGTGACGTACCGGTTCCGTCCGAAGAGCCCGGACGTCAGCCGGCTCACCCGCGACGGCCGGCGGCTCGGTGACTTCGAGCTGACCACCGCCGGCACGGTCGACATCACCTGGCACGAGGAGGCGGCGGCCGAGGTGAGCGTGACGGACGCCGCCGTGGGAACGGTGCTGGGCGCGGCGTCCGGCACGGGAGCGCAGTTCTTCCTGCTGATGCTGCTCGACCTGCTCGGTCAAGTGCCCGACCGGCGCGTTCCGCTCAGTAGCCGAAGACCTGGGTGTAGTACGGGGCGCCGTTGGCGGCGTACGCGACGCCCACGCCCACCGTGCGCGACTTGCAGTTGAGGATGTTGGCGCGGTGACCCGGGCTCTTCATCCAGGCGTTGACGAGATCGGTGGCGGACCGGTAGCCCCAGGCGATGTTCTCGCTGGACGGGCGGGCGAAGCCGGCGGCCTTGGCCCGCACCACGAAGGTGGAGCCGGCGCTGCCGGTGTGCGAGAACGTGCCGGTCCGGGCCATCCAGGTGCTGTGGCCGACGGCGGCCGCGGTGAGCTGGGCGTTGACCGTGACGGCACTGCAGCCGCCCGCGGTGCGCCGGGCGTTGGTGAGGCGGACGACGTCGGCCTGCACGGTCTGGGCCTGCACGCTCTGGGCCTGTGCGGTCGCCGGTGCGGCTTCGGCCGGGGACGCGACCATCGAGACGCCGACGGCGGCGGGGGCGATGAGGGCGGCCAGGGCGAAACGGCGAAGAAGCGAGCGCAAGGAGGTTCCTCTCGGAGTACGGCGCCTGGCCGATCGCCAGGTTCACCGTTCCCTTCGGCCCTGCCCCGGACGCTTTGATCGCAGGACGGATGCCCCTGCGTCGCCGTTCGGTTGCCGGCGCCCCGCCCGGCGCGTCAGGTCCCGTACGCGTCGGGCACGCGCATCGCGGGGCCGCCGACGTGCAGGCCGAGCGGCGTCGCCCGGCCCGGGGGCTCCTCCCACGCCTCCTGCCGGCCGAGCGCGGTCAGGTCGAGGTACGGGTAGCCGTTGTGGAAGTCCTCGATGCCCCGCCCGTACGTGGAGTAGGTGTGGAAGACCTCGTCGCCGACCCGCAGGAACACGCTGATCCCGGGCAGCTCCGAGCCGCGCATGCCCGGCGTCCACGGTCCGCCCGTCCACGGGGTGCCGGCCTCGGCCAGCTCGTCCTCGGTACGGAAGTGCAGCAGCACCGGCGCGACCCGGTCGTCGAGGGTGGCGTGGAAGTCGAAGTTGAAGCTGGTGCCGTAGGACGAGTACCACGGGAACTGCCACCCCATCCGCTCCCGGAACGCGGCGAGCTTCGGGTACGGCGCGCGCGACACCGCCACGAGCGTGGTGTTGCGGACGTGCAGCTGCCGCAGCCGGCCGATCCCGTCCGCAGCGGAGGAACAGCTCGCGCAGGCCTGGTCCCACTCCGGGGCGAACATGAAGTGGTGCAGCACCAGCTGCCGCCGGCCCTCGAAGAGGTCGAGCAGGCGCACCGGGCCGTCCGGGCCCTCGAAGGTGTACGGCTCGTCGACCCGGACCATCGGCAGCCGGCGGCGGTCGGCGTTGACCCGGTCCCGGGTCCGGGTGAGGTCCTTCTCCTTCGCCAGGAGCTCCCGGCGGGCGGCGAGCCACTGCTCGCGGGACACCACCTCGGGCAGGTTTCCCGCCGGCGCGCTCATGACGCGCGCGCCGGAACGGTGACGCAACGGGGCTCCAGTAGCAGCATCGGACACTCCTGTCAGCGGTTCGGTCAGGTCATCGCAAGTGGTCCCGCAGGGCGGCCAGCGGGCCGTCCCAGTCGCGGGCCAGGGCGCCCAGGAACTGCTGGGCCACCTTCATGGGCGCGGAGTCCACCCGGTAGCGGACCCGGCGCCGCTCGCCCCGCTCAGCCACCACCAGCCCCGCCTCGGCGAGCAGGGCGAGGTGCTTGGCGATGGCCTGGCGGGTGATCGGCAGCTGGGCGGCCAGGTCGGTCGCGGTGGCCGGCCCGCCGGTGGCGAGCGCGGCGAGGATCACCCGCCGGCTGGGGTCGGCCAGCGCGGTGAAGACCTCCTGCGCCACCTGCTCCAGATCCGGCTGGGGCCGGGCGGGATCAGGACCGGCCATCGAGGTACGCGACCAGCTCGCCCAGCTCGTTCGTCCAGCCCTCGATGTTGCCCGAGTAGGCCACCTTGTGCTGGCCGTCGTCCGGGAGCTGCGCGAAGCCGCTCTCGACCATCGTCAGGGTGGTGCCGGTGCCGTGCGGCTCCAGCGTGAACTCGACGTAGGTGCGGCGCGGGTCCTCGGCGGGCAGGCCGCTGACCGGCCAGGTGTAGCCGAAGACGCGCGGCGGCTCGAGGCGCTCGATGGTGAGCACCGCGCTGTCGCCGCTGTCCCAGGTGAGCGTGGCCCGGCCGCCGACGCGCAGGTCGACCTCGGCGCGGTTGCCGAACCAGGTGCCCAGCCCCTCGGCGGTGGTCAGCGCCGCCCAGACGCGCTCCGGCGGCTGGCTCAGCTGGAGGGTGCGCTCGATCCGGTCGGGGAAGGTCATGTCGTCTCCCTTATAGCAACTGCTTGGTTGCCACTCAACATATAGCAATCGAATGGTTGCGTCAACCAGCGGAGCCGGCCGTCCCGTTCCTGAAGGCGGCGCTCATTCAGCCCGCAGCCGCTGCCAGATCCGGTCGCGGGTGAACGGCAGGTCGGTGAAACGCACGCCGGTCGCGTCGCGCAGCGCATTGGCCAGGGCCGGGGCGACCGGGTTGAACGGGCTCTCGCTCATCGACTTGGCGCCGAGCGGGCCGATCGCGTCCTCGGTCCGGGCGAACACCACCTCGGTCGGCGGTACGTCGGCGAACGTCGGCAGGTGGTACTGCCGGAAGCCGGCCGTGGTGACCCGGCCCCCGGCGTCGATGTCCACGTGTTCGGCCAGCGTGGCGCCCAGCGCCTGGGCGACCCCGCCCTCGATCTGGCCGCGGGTCTGCAGCGGGTTGAGCACCGTGCCCGCGTCCGCGCTGTGCACGCTGCGCAGGATCCGCAGCTCACCGGTGCCCGGGTCGACGGCGATGCGGAACCACTGCACGTTGAACGCCACCGAGCGCGGGGTGCCGGTCCAGTGCCCCTCGGCCCGTACCGGCGCCGTGCCGGACGCGGCCAGGTCCTCGAGGCTGACCTGACCGTCCTGCAGGGTCACCGCGTCCGCACCGAGGCTGACCGCGCCCGGTCCGGCCAGCGTGAGCAGCCGCTCGCGCAGCGACCGCGCCGCCTGCAGGACGGCCTGGCCGGCGACCACCACCCCGGTCGAGGCGAAGGCGCCGGTGTCGTGGCCGACCACATCGGTATCGGACTGGCGGACCACGATCCGGTCCGGGGTGGTGCCGAGGGTGTCCGCGGCGAGCTGGGCGTGCACGGTGGTGCTGCCGTTGCCGAACTCGGTCGTGCCGACCGCGATCTCGTAGCGGCTGCCGGGCAACAGGGTGATCGCGGCGTCGGCGAAGTGCCCGCCGGGCGGCCCGGCGGCGATCATCGCCAGGGCCATGCCCTCGCCGACCCGCCACCCGTCCGGCACCGGCTCGGTGAGCGGCCCGGCAGCCGCCGACCGGACGGCGTCCAGGCACTGGTCCAGGCCGTAGCTGGCGATCACCAGGTCGTCGGCATGATCGCCGGGCGCGGCCAGCGGCTCCCCGGGGCGCACGATGTTGCGCTCGCGCACCAGCACCGGGTCCAGTCCGAGCCGGCGGGCCAGCTCGTCGAGCACCGACTCGACCGCGAACGACACCTGGCCCAGGCCGTAGCCGCGGAACGCTCCGGAAGGGACGGTGTTGGTGTAGACCGCGTACGCGTCGACCTTCTTGTTCGCGCAGCGGTAGACGGCGATCGACTCGTGGCAGCCGTGGTACATCACCGCCGGGCCGTGGTTGCCGTACGCGCCGGTGTCCGACACGACCCGCAGGGACAGCGCGGTCAGGGTGCCGTCGCGGCGGGCGCCGGCCTTCATCCGTACGGTGAACGGGTGCCGGGTGGTCGCCGCGGTGAACTGCTCGGCCCGGGTGTACTCCAGCTTGACCGGCCGGCCGGTGCGCCGTACGGCCAGCGCCACCAGGTCCTCGACCAGCATCTCCTGCTTGCCGCCGAAGCCGCCGCCGACCCGGCCGGTCAGCACCCGGACCCGGTCCAGGGGCAGCTCGAACAGCTCGGCCAGGGCCCGCCGGGTCAGGAACGGCGTCTGCGAGCTGGTGCGCAGGGTGAGCCGCCCGGTCCCGTCGAGCCAGCCGATCGCGCCGTGCGTCTCCAGCGCGGCGTGCTGGACCCGGGGCGTCCGGAAGGTCTCCTCGTAGACCACGTCGGCGCCGGCGAACCCCTCCTCGACGTCGCCCAGCTCGGCGTGCAGCTCCCCCACCACGTTGTCGGCCGCGCGCGCGATCCGGTGCCCGGTGACCTTGTCGCCGTGCACGGCGGGGGCGCCGGGCCGCATCGCGGCCTCCGGGTCGAGGACCGCCGGCAGGATCTCGTACGCGACCCGCAACCGCCGGCACCCCTCCTCCGCGGCGGCCTCGGTCTCCGCGACCACGGCGGCGACCCGCTGGCCGACGTGCCGCACCACGTCGTCGAGCACCCGGGTGTCGGCCGGGTCCTCGGTCGGATGCTCGTGGCGGGCGGTGGAGAAGTACCGAGCCGGGGCGTCCTCGTGGGTCAGCACCGCATGCACACCGGGCACGGCCAGCGCCGCGGCGGTGTCGATAGCGGTGATCCGGGCGTGCGCGTGCGGCGAGCGCAACACCTTGAGGTGCAACAGGCCGGGCACGTCCACATCGAAGGTGTAGCGCGCCGTACCGGTGACGACCTGCGGGCCGGCGGGCGCGCCCAGGCCGTCGCCGATCGCCGGTCCGGCGCCGGGCTCGTCGACCGTCCGCACCCCGTTGATCGCGTCGGCGACCGCCCGGTAGCCGGTGCATCGGCACAGGTTGCCCTTGAGCGCGCGCGGCAGGTCGGCCGGCTTCGGCTCGTCCAGGGCCACGGTCGTCATGATCATGCCGGCCGTGCAGAAGCCGCACTGGAAGCCCTGCGCGTCCAGGAAGCGCTGCTGCACGGGGTGCAGCCCGTCCGGCGGCGCGAGCCCCTCGATGGTGGTGACCTGCCGGCCCTGGGCCCGGAACGCCGGATAGACGCAGCTGTGCACCGGCCGGCCGTCGACGTGCACGGTGCACGCTCCGCAGTCGCCGGTGTCGCAGCCCTTCTTGACGCCGAAACAGCCCTCCTGGCGCAGGTACGTCCGCAGGCACTGCCCGGGGCGGGGCGGCTCGTCGTGGTCGGTGCCGTTGATCCGTACGCTCATCCGGCCAGCTCCGCGCGGATCTCCTCGGCGTACCGGCGGGTCAGGTGCCGGCGCCAGGCGGGCAGGCCGTGCACGTCGTCCACATAGTCGTCGGCGGCGATGGTGTCCCGCAGCGCGGCCGCCAGCTCGCCGGCCCCCGGGACCTCGGCGAACCGCAGCTGGAACGGGCGCACGGTCGCGGCGGTGACCGTCAGGACCAGCCCGGCCCCGGCGCGGCGGCCGATCAGCAGCACGGCGGACCGGCCGTGGGCGAACAGCGAGCCCTGACGGAACGCCGTACGGCCGGTCAGCGCGGCGGCCGGCAGCGTGATCGAGCGCAGCAGTTCGCCCGGGGCCAGGGCGGTGGCGCCGTCACCGGTGACGAGCCGCACCACGCTCATGCGTCGCTCGCCGGCCGGGCCGAGGATCAGGCATTCGCCGTCCAGCGCCGCGGTCAGCGCGATCATCGGTCCGGCGGGCAGGGCGGCGCACAGGTTGCCGCCGACGGTCGCCACGTTCCAGATCTTGAAGGAGGCGAGGAAGGCCCGGCAGCAGGCGGTGGCCAGCTCGTGGAAGGCGGTGAAGTGCTGGGCGCCCGCGTACCCGGCGAGGTCGGCGACCGTGCAGGTCGCGGCGATCTCCAGGCCGTTGCCGGACGCGGTGACCGGGGTCCAGCCCGCGGCCACCAGGTCGAGCAGCCGGGTCACACCGGTCTGCGGCTCGGCGAACAGGCCGGTCCCGCCGGCCAGCCAGGCATCCCCCGGCCGCCACTGCCCCACCTCGGCCGGACTGACGACCTCGACGACCGTGTGCAGATCCACGTGCGGTCCCCCGTCCCGACGTACCGTGCCTGACCTGGAACGTTACGGTACGCGCGGGGTGTTTCCGGCGTGCGAACGCTTATCCTCACCCGTCATACGGTGCGGAGGAGCGGAACGGATGCAGCCATGACGATCAGCGTCGTGGCCGTGTCGATCTCGGAGTGAGCACGTCCACCCGGCGTTCATCTCACCCGGCTACAAAGCTGTCCGTGGATCTCGGGAGGATGGGCACGTGGAGCTGACCCGGCGGCTGGGTGTGACCGACGCGGTGGTGGTCGGCCTGAGCGCGATGATCGGCGCGGGAGTCTTCGCCGCGTTCGCCCCGGCGGCGGCGGTCGCGGGCGGCTGGCTGCTGCTCGCCCTCGCGGTGGCGGCCGTGGTGGCGTACTGCAACGCGGTCTCCTCGGCGCGGCTGGCGGCGGTGTACCCGTCCTCCGGCGGCACCTACGTCTACGGCCGCAGGCGGCTGGGTGACGTGTGGGGATTCCTCGCCGGCTGGGGCTTCGTCATCGGCAAGACCGCCTCCTGCGCGGCGATGGCGCTGACCTTCGGCGCGTACGTCGCACCGGGCCACGAGCGGCTGCTGGCGGTGCTCGCCGTCGCGGCGCTGACCGCGCTGAACCTCGCCGGGGTGCAGAAGTCGGCGCTCGCCGCCCGGATCCTGGTGGCGACGGTCGTCGCCGTACTGCTGGCGGTCGTCGCCGCGGGCTCCACCGACGGCCTGGCCCACCTCGGCAGCGGCCCCGAAGTCTCGCCGTGGGGCGTGCTGCAGGGTGCCGGCCTGCTCTTCTTCGCCTTCGCCGGGTACGCCCGGATCGCCACCCTGGGTGAGGAGGTCCGCGACCCGGCCCGCACGATCCCCCGGGCCGTCCCGATCGCGCTCACCCTCACCCTCGTCCTGTACACCGCGGTCGCCCTCACCCTGCTCGGCAGCCTGGGGCCCGCCCGGCTCGCCGCCGCCACCGCGCCGCTGGCCGAGGTCGGACCGGGCTGGCTGGCGCCGGTCGTGCGGGCCGGGGCGGCGCTGGCCGCGCTGGGATCGTTGCTCGCCCTGATCCTGGGCGTCTCCCGGACGACGTTCGCGATGGCCCGCGACCGTAACCTGCCCGGCGTGCTGGACGCCGTCAGCGAGCGGACCGGGGTGCCGCACCGCGCCGAGGCCGCCGTGGGTGTCGCGGTGGCCGTACTGGTGCTGCTGGTGGACCTGCGCGGCGCGATCGGATTCTCCTCGTTCGGCGTGCTGGTCTACTACGCGATCGCCAACGCCTCGGCGATGACGCTGCGCCCCGGCGAGGGCGCCCCGTGGCGGCCGCTGCCGGTCCTGGGGCTCGCCGGCTGCCTGCTGCTGGCGGCGACCCTGCCGCTGCCCTCGGTCGTCGCCGGGCTGGCCGTCTTCGCGCTCGGCATCGCGGTGTGGTGGCTACGCCGCCGCGCCGGCGCCGCGCAGGTGTGATCGGCCGCCGTCGTGTTCCTGCCATGTGGGCAGGGTCTTTCCTCCATGTCCCGACCGGGAGGACTGTCGGGGTGTACCCACCGGGTGCTCACGCTGTGTCTCATGGGGGCGACATGACGGGAAACGCACGGATCCTGGTCGTCGACGACCAGCCGACCATCGTGGACCTGCTGTCCACGGTGCTGACCGGCCACGGCTTCGCGGTCGACACCGCGGGCACCGCGGCACAGGCCGTGGAGAAGGCCGCCGAGCAACGGCCGGACCTGGTCCTGCTGGACGTGTCGCTGCCCGACGGCGACGGCATGGACGTGCGCCGGCGGCTGCGCGCCGAGGGCGCGGAGACCGGGGTGGTGTTCCTGTCCGCCCGGGACACCCGCGACGACCTGGTCGCCGAGCTGGCCTACGGCGACGAGGACTGGATCACCAAGCCGTTCGACGTCGAGGTGCTGCTGGCCCGGGTGTACGCGGCGCTGCGGCGCCTGGACGGCGCGCCGGGCAACCGGGTCCTGCGCTACGCCGACGTGGAGCTGGACCAGCACACCGGCGAGGTGCGCCGGGCCGGGGAGCCGGTCGCGCTGTCGCCGTCCGAGCGGGAGCTGCTGCGCCTGCTGCTGCGGGATCCGGGCCGGGTGCTGTCGCACGACGAGATCCGGGCCGGGGTCTGGCCGGACCTGCCGGGCAGCGGGCACGAGCTGGTCGAGGCCCATGCCGGCTCGCTGCGCCGCAAGCTGGAGCGGCTCGGCCCACCGCTGATCGCGACGCACCGTGGCTTCGGGTACGCGCTCCGCGCCCGCCTGCCCTGACCCTGCCCGTCAGCGCCGGGCGGCGTGCTTGATCCGGTACATCGCCTCGTCGGCCCGGCGCAGCAGAGCCTCCGGGTCGTCCCCGGCGCCCACCACCACACCGACGCTGGCGCCGATGGTCAGCCGGTGCCCGTCCACCTCGACGAGCTCGGCCAGCGCGCTGCGGAACCGCTCCGCGACCAGGCCGGCGGCGGTCGTGCCGGCCCCGGGCAGCAGCACCGCGAACTCGTCGCCGCCCAGCCGCGCCGCCACCGCCGTGGCCGGCAGCGCCGCGCGCAGGCACTCGGCCACCCGCACCAGCACCGCGTCGCCGGCGTGGTGGCCGTACGTGTCGTTGATCGGTTTGAACCCGTCCAGGTCGATGTGCAGCAGCGCGACGCCGCCGCCGAGCGCCGCGGCCAGCCGGCGGCCGAAGAGCACCCGGTTGGCCAGCCCGGTCAGCGGGTCGTGGGTGGCCTCGTGCCGCAGCCGGTCCTGCAGTTCACGGGCGTCGGTGACGTCGCGGGCATTGCTCACCACGGCGCCCACGCTGGGCTCGTGGGTGAGGTTGCGGCTGGTGACCTCCAGCCAGCGCCAGGAGCCGTCCGCGTGCCGGTAGCGCGCCTGGTAGGTGAAGGTCGCACCGGGCGTGGCCATCAACCGCTGCAGGTCGCCCAGCAGCGCGGGCAGGTCGTCGGGGTGGATCAGCGTGATCACCCGGACGCCGAGCATCTCGTGCGGCTCGTAGCCCAGCATCCGGGTGGCCGGGGTCAGGTACGTCATCGCGCCGGTGTGGTCGATCAGCGAGGTGATGTCGGTCGAGTACTCCAGCAGCAGCCGGACCCGTTCCTCCTGCCGGCGCAGCGTCTCCAGGCCGGCCTCCGAGCGCCGGACCAGCAACTCGTTCTCGGCGAAGGTGAGCAGTTGCCGGGCCACCACGACGGCGGTGATCACCAGCAGGCCGCCGAGCGCGACCAGGGCGGTGGTGCTCAGCCCGGCCGGCAGGACAGCGGGCAGGACGGCGAAGACGAGCCCGAGCATGGCGTACGGCAGCACGCTGTAGGTCCGGCGGCGCCGCGCGGGCCGGCCGGCGGCCACGCGGTCGGCGAGTTCCTGCATCCTGGGGGCCACGCTGACCAGGGTGACGGCGGCGAGCTGCAACGCCAGCTGCACCCGCCACCCGGCACTGCCCGGCAGCACACCACCGTTGACGCACTGCAGCACCGCGGCGGCGCCGAGCGGGGCGGCCGCGGCCGAGCTGATCGGGCTGTGCCCGCCCATGATGAGGCGGGTGACGGCGAAGGTGGTCACGACCGCGATGGCGACCGCGGCCATGGAGGCGTCCGAGCTGACGCCCAGGGCGGCCGAGCGGTCGGCCATGAACCAGATGGCCACGACCGCGGCCGTGCCGACCGCGGAGGTGTCCAGCAGGTAGCGCAGCCGGGCCCGGCCGGACGCCGGCGGGCGCGGGTGGGTGAGGGCGGCGACCACCAGCACGGTGACCCCGGCCAGCACGCAGATGCTCTGGAAACGGCCGGTCGCCACCGCACCGGCGTCGGGACTGTGCAGCGCGCCGGCGAGCCGGCCGAGGTGGCCGGCCAGCAGCAGGCCGCCCATGGCGGTCACCGAGCGCCAGAAGCGCCGGTCGGCCGGGTCGCGCCCGGGCCGGCGGGCGAGCCGCAGCGCACCGGCCAGCAGGAAGAGGTTGAGGACCGGGCCGAGCCACGAGCGCAGCAACACGTGCACCGCGATGCCGCCCGGCCCCCAGAGCAGCCAGCAGATCGCCGTCAGGGCCACCCCGGCCAGGGTGAGCAGCACCGGGTCGGTCGCGACCGTACGCAGCAGCGAGCGGGACCGGGCGGGCGGCATCGCGATCCTCCTGCGGGCGTTCGGGCTCGGCACGGCCACGCCGCGCCCACCTACTACACCGGTACGGGGTAGCGGTCCGGGTGCGCCGCCGGGGTGACATCGGTGCGGCGGCTGACCTGCCCATTGACGGTTAGTTTTCTTAACCGTTTAAGGTCTCCGCTGGCCCGGTGCCGAATCGTTACTCGGTTGATCAAGCGGAAACATTGCGAAACACCGTTTCCACCTCTTGACTGGCAACCGGGGGAACCGGAGACGGTGACGGTGATGTCACGCCCCGGCGTGATGTGAGATAGGGAGAGGTATGTTCGGTCAATCCAATAGCCCGCGCTTCAGGAGCGCGCTCGCCGGCACGCTGGGCATCGGCCTGGTGTTCGGTCTGGCCGCTTGCGGCGGCAGTGATGACTCGGCCGACGATTCCGACACGGCCGCGCAGTCCATCGACTGCGCGCAGTTCAGCTCGTTCGGAGACCTGAAGGGCAAGACTGTCTCGGTCTACACGGGCATCGTGACGCCCGAGGACACGGCGTACAAGGACTCGTACAAGCCTTTCGAGACGTGCACCGGCGTGACCATCAAGTACGAGGGCGACAAGGCCTTCGAGACGCAGATCCTGGTCCGCGCCAAGGCCGGCAACCCGCCGGACCTCGCCATCGTGCCGCAGCCGGGCCTGCTCAAGCAGCTCGTGGCCACCGGCAAGGCGGTCGAGGCTCCGGCCGAGGTGGCGGCGAACGTCGACAAGTTCTGGGGCGAGGACTGGAAGGCCTACGCCACCGTCGACGGCAAGTTCTACGGCGCGCCGTCCGGCGCCAGCGTCAAGTCGCTGGTCTGGTACTCGCCCAGCGAGTTCAAGGACGCCGGCTACACGGTGCCCACGACGCTCGACGAGCTCAAGACGCTGACCGACAAGATGGTCGCGGACAAGAAGAAGCCGTGGTGCGCGGGCATCGCCAGCGGTGAGGCGACCGGCTGGCCGCTCACGGACTGGCACGAGGACATGATGCTCCGGCTCTCCGGCCCGGAGACGTACGACAAGTGGGTCAGCCACGAGATCCCGTTCAACGGCCCCGAGTCGACGGCGGCGCTGGACGCGGCCGGCGCGTACCTGAAGAACCCGGCCTACGTCAACGGCGGCCTGGGCGAGGTCAAGAGCATCGCCACGACCACGTTCCAGGACGCCGGTCTGCCGATCCTCGAGGGCACCTGCTCGCTGCACCGCCAGGCCAGCTTCTACGCGGCGAACTTCCCCAAGGGCACCAAGGTGGCCGAGGACGGCGACGTCTTCGCGTTCTACCTGCCGGGCAAGACCGCCACGGACAAGCCGGTGCTCGGCGGTGGCGAGTTCAACGTGGCGTTCGCGGACCGTCCGGAGGTCAAGGCCTTCCAGACGTACCTGTCGACCGACACGTGGGCGAACATCAAGGCCAAGCTCTCGCAGGGCTGGGTCAGCGCCAACAACAAGATCGACCCGAACAACCTGAGCAACCCGGTCGACAAGCTGGCCGCGACCATCCTGCTCGACCCCAACGCGACGTTCCGCTTCGACGGCTCGGACCAGATGCCGGCCGCCGTGGGCTCCAACGCCTACTGGAAGCAGACGACGAGCTGGATCACCGGACAGGACACCAAGACGACGGTGGACAACATCGAGAAGGCTTGGCCCAAGTGATCTGAATCTTCACCAGGGGCCGGTCGCCGCAAGGCGACCGGCCCCGCCGCTCTCCAGAGGAGGTACGGGTCGCGTGTTCGACACCGCCGACACCACCGCCGAGAAGATCACGCAGATGTTCGCTGCGATCCTTCTCTTCGCCGCGGTCGTGGGCATCATCCTTTTCATCGCGGGCCGTTTCGGCGGCCGCCGCGGTGACCGCATCGTCGCCTATTCCTATCTCGCCCCCACGGTGCTCATGCTGCTCGTCGGGCTCGTCTACCCCCGGCGTGCGCACGATCTACCAGTCGTTCTTCAACGCGGCGGGCAACGCCTTCATCGGCATCGACAACTACAAGACGATCTTCACCGACGGCGATCAGCTCACGGTGCTGCGCAACACCGTCTTCTGGGTCGTGGTGACGCCGTTCGTGGCCACCGCGGTCGGGCTGCTCTACGCCATCCTGGTCGACAAGGCCAAGATGGAGTCGTTCGCCAAGTCGCTGATCTTCCTGCCCATGGCCATCTCGTTCGTGGGCGCGTCGATCATCTGGAGCTTCGTCTACGCGTACCGGCCGGACCAGGCCAACGTGAAGCAGATCGGCCTGCTCAACCAGGTGCTGGTCTGGCTGGGCGGGACCCCGCAGCAGTGGCTGGTGGACTCACCACTGAACACGTTCCTGCTGATCGTGGTCATGATCTGGATCCAGGCCGGCTTCGCCATGACCGTGCTGTCGGCGGCGATCAAGGCCATCCCGGACGACATCATCGAGGCCGCCCGCCTCGACGGCGTCACCCCGTGGGGCATGTTCCGCTTCGTCACCCTGCCGGCCATCCGCCCGGCGGTGGTGGTCGTGCTGACCACCATCGGCATCGGCACGCTGAAGGTCTTCGACATCGTCCGCACGATGACCGGCGGCCAGTTCAACACCAACGTCATCGCCAACGAGTTCTACAGCCAGAGCTTCCGCAGTGACAACCAGGGCCTCGGCGCCGCCCTGGCGGTGCTGCTGTTCTTGCTGGTCATTCCGATCGTCGCCTACAACATCCGGCAAGTCCGCAGTTCGGAGGCGCTATGAGCACTGTGACCCCGGTCACCACCACGCCTCCGCTGACGCCGGAGAAGGTGACGGCGGCTGCGGTCGCCAAGAAGAAGCTGACCTCGCCGTGGGCGTCGCTCGCGGCGATCGTCATCGCGGTGCTCTGGACGCTGCCGACGTTCGGATTGCTGGTCTCGTCGTTCCGCCCCGAGCGGGCGATCAAGACGACAGGATGGTGGACCTTCTTCACCGACCCCACCGTCACCCTGGACAACTACCGAGCCGTGCTGGACTCGGAGAGTGGCGCGGGCCTCGGCTCCGGCTTCGTGAACTCGCTGGTGATCACCATCCCCTCGGTGCTCATCCCGATGAGCCTGGCCTGCCTGGCGGCGTACGCGTTCGCCTGGATCAAGTTCCCCGGCCGCAACGTCCTGTTCCTGGCGATCTTCGCCCTGCAGATCGTGCCGCTGCAGGTGACCCTGATCCCGCTGCTCACGCTCTACGTGGACGGTGGACTGGCGAACACGTTCTGGACGATCTGGATCTCGCACTCGATCTTCGGCCTGCCGCTGGCGATCTACCTGCTGCACAACTTCATGCGGGAGATCCCGGCCACCCTGCTGGAGGCGGCCCGGGTGGACGGCGCCGGGCACGTGTCGATCTTCTTCCGGGTGCTGCTGCCGCTGCTGCGACCGGCCCTGGCCGCGTTCGGCATCTTCCAGTTCCTCTGGGTGTGGAACGACCTGCTGGTCGCCCTCACCTTCGCGGGCGGCGGCGACGCCGTCGCCCCGATCACCGTGGCGCTGGCCAACCTCAGCGGCACCCGGGGCACGGCCTGGCACCTGCTGTCGGCCGGCGCCTTCGTGTCGATCCTGGTACCGGTGACGATCTTCCTGTTGCTCCAGCGGTACTTCGTCCGCGGCTTGCTCGCGGGCAGTGTCAAGGGCTGACCCGCACTGCTGAGGGGCCCGGGACCGCCACGGCGGTTCCGGGCCCCTTTGTCGTACCCGGCGGCTAGGTTCGGGTGATGACAGTGCACAAGCTGTCGCGGGCCGAGGCGCGTCGCGTCGCCGTGCGCGCCCAGTTGCTGGCCGTCCGGGCCGCGAGCGGGTTGTCCGATGTGGTGCGGCGCTTGACGCTGGTGCAGAACGACCCGGCCACAGCCGTCGCGCCCAGCGCCGACCTGGTGCTGTGGGCCCGGCTCGGCTCGTCGTACCGGCCCGGGCAGCTGCGTGACGCCCTCGACGAGCAGGTCCTGCTGGAGCTGGACGGGATGGTCCGACCGCCGGAGGACCTAGCGCTGTACCGGGCCGAGATGGCCGAATGGCCCGGGCGGCCGCCCCTGCGCGAGTGGCAGGAGGATCTGCGCGAGTGGGTCGACGCCAACAACGGTTGCCGGCTCGACATCCTGCACCGGCTGCGCGCCGACGGCCCGCTGACCGCCCGCGAGCTGCCGGACACCTGCGAGATCCCGTGGCGTTCCTCCGGCTGGACGGACAACCGCAACGTCACGAAGCTGCTCGGCTTCCTGGTCCAGCGGGGCGAGGTGGCGGCGGCCGGCCGGCGCGGCCCTCATCGCCTGTGGGATCTGGCCGAGCGCGTCTACCCGGACGACGTGGTGCCCTACGGGGAGGCGCAGCGCCGCCGCGACGAACGCCGGCTCAGCGCGCTGGGCATCGCGCGGGCGAAGGCGCCGAAGAGCCCGAGCGAGCCCGACGACGTGGGCGCCGCGGGTGAGCCGGCCGTCGTCGAGGGGGTCAAAGGCCACTGGCGGGTCGACGCCCGGCACCTGGACCAGGGATTCACCGGCCGGGTCGCGCTGCTGTCCCCGCTCGACCGCCTGGTGTTCGACCGCCGGCGCCTGCGCGAGCTGTTCGAGTACGACTACCAGCTGGAGATGTTCAAGCCGGCCGCCAAGCGCCGCTGGGGCTACTGGGCGATGCCGATCCTGGACGGCGACCGGCTGGTGGGCAAGCTGGACGCCGCCTCGGACCGCAAGGCGGGGGTGTTCCGGGTGCACGCGATCCACCAGGACGTCCCGTTCACCCCGGCGCTGACGGACGCCGTGCAGCGCGAGGTGGCCGAGCTGGCGAGCTGGCTCGGTCTGGACCTCGCGCTGCCGGCGTGACGCTCATGTAACGAACTTGCATGGGTCTTCCGCCGCGGGTGGGCTCAGCCGTCGATGCGCAGCGGCGTGACGTGCCAGATGTCACGGCAGTAGTCGCGCACCGTGCGGTCGGAGGAGAAGAAGCCGCTGCGCGCCGTGTTGAGGATCGACGTACGGGTCCAGCCCTCCCGGTCCCGCCAGGCCCGGGCCACCTGGTCCTGACAGTCCACGTAGGCGCGGTAGTCGGCCAGCGTCAGGTACTCGTCGCGGTGCAACAGGTCGTCCACGATGTCCTTGTCGTAGTGGGCGACCGTGTCGAGCACCTCCCGCAGCTCCGCGTCCCGGTCGTAGTAGGCGCGCGGGTCGTAGCCGCGTTCGCGGACCGCGGCCACCTCGGTGGTGTCGAGACCGAAGAGGAAGAAGTTGTCCGCGCCGACCCGGTCGCGGATCTCCACGTTGGCGCCGTCCAGGGTGCCGATGGTGAGCGCGCCGTTGAGGGCCAGCTTCATGTTGCTGGTGCCGGAGGCCTCCTTGCCGGCCAGCGAGATCTGCTCGGACAGGTCCGCGGCCGGGATGATCAGCTGGGCCCGCGAGACGTTGTAGTCCGGCAGGAAGACCATCTTCAGGTACGGCGAGACGACCGGGTCCTCGTTGACCAGGTCCGCCACGGTGTTGGCCAGGCGCATGATCCGCTTGGCCGCGTAGTAGCCCGGCGCCGCCTTGCCGCCGAACACGATCGTGCGGGGCACCACGTCCACGACCTGGTCGCGGCGGATCCGGTGGTACTGGGCGACGACGTGCAGCACCCGCAGCAGCTGCCGCTTGTACTCGTGGAAGCGCTTGATCATGACGTCGCAGAGCGCGTCCGGGTCGATCGCCACGCCCGTCGCCGCGAGCGCGTGCCGGGCCAGGTCCTCGCGGTTGAGCCGCTTGATCTCGCGCCACCGCTCGCGGAAGGCGGAATCGTCGGCGGCGGGCTCCAGCTCCACCAGCCGGTCCAGGTCGGTGAGCCACGCTTGGCCGCCCAGCCGCTCGCTGATCAGGCCGGACAGCCGCGGGTTGGCCAGCCGCACGAACCGGCGCGGCGAGACCCCGTTGGTGACGTTGTGGAAGCGCCCCGGCCACAGCTCGGCGAACCCGCGCAGGGTGGTGGCCGCCAGCAGGCGCGAGTGCAGCTCGGCGACGCCGTTGACCGCCGAGCTGCCCACCACGGCCAGGTGGGCCATCCGGACCCGCTGCTCGCCGCCCTCCTGAATGATCGACAACTCCCGCAGCTTGGCGTCGTCACCCGGGTAGCGGGCCGCGACCTCCTGCAGGAACAGGTGGTTGATCAGGAAGATGATCTCCATGTGCCGCGGCAGCAGCCGCTGCACCAGCGCCACCGGCCAGGTCTCCAGCGCCTCGGGCAGCAGCGTGTGACACGTGTACGCGAACACGCGCCGGGTGATCGACCAGGCCCGGTCCCACTCCAGGCCCTCCTCGTCGACCAGCATCCGCATGAGCTCGGCGATGGCCATCACCGGATGGGTGTCGTTGAGCTGGATGACCACCTTGCCGGCGAAGTCGTCCCAGTCGCTGTTGCGCAGCCGGAACCGCCGCACGATGTCGCGCAGCGCGCAGGTGACCAGGAAGTGCTGCTGCTTGAGGCGCAGCTCGCGGCCCAGCTCGGTGCTGTCGTCCGGGTACAGGACCTTGCTGATGTTCTCCGAGCGGACGATCTCCTCGACGGCCTCGCCGTACTGGCCGGCGCCGAAGCGGGACAGGTCGAAGGACTCGCGGGCGGCCCGGGCGCGCCACAGCCGGATGATGTTGACGGTGCTGGTCCCGTACCCGGGCACCAGCATGTGGCTGGGCTCGCCCAGCACGACCTCGCCGGGCACCCAGCTCTTACGCACGCCGTCCAGCGGCTCGACGTGGCCGTAGAACCCGACCGTCTGCTGGTCGTCGGAGGCGTGGAACTCCCACGGGTTGCCGTAGAAGGTCCAGTCGTCGGGGCGCTCGACCTGGCCGCCGTCCTGGAAGGCCTGCTTGAAGATGCCGAAGTCGTAGCGGATGCCGTAACCGACCGCGGGGATGTCCTGCGACGCCATGGCGTCCAGCAGGCAGGCCGCGAGCCGGCCCAGGCCGCCGTTGCCCAGGCCGGGCTCGACGTCGAGGGCGTCCAGATCCGAGCTCGACAGCCCGAGTCCCTCCAGCGCGCGGTGCGCGCTGTCCTCGGTGCCGGAGTAGAGCAGGTTCTGGTCGAGCTGCTTGCCGAGCATGTACTCGGCCGACAGGTAGTAGATGAACCGGGGATTGGCCCGGTAGTGCGCGGCCGCCGTCCGGATGTAGCGGTCGACCAGTCTGTTGCGCACGGTCAGCGCGAGCGAGTGGTAAGTGTCCTGCGCACTGGCCGACTCCAGGGTGGTGCCGCGCTGGTAGTACAGGTTGCTGAGCAGGTCGCGCCCGAAGTCGCCGGGCGTGTCGCCGGAATGCGGCGACGTCACGTAGGTCACGGCTGGTCCCTCCCGACGGTGATCCGTCCCTCGACGGTCTCACGGGGAGTATCGACGCTCAGCGGAAACGCCCCGCTCCGGGGTGCGGAACGGGGCGATTCGCGGCCTTAGGCGGACAAGTCGTCGGAGATTTCGTCCTCCGGGTCCTCGGTGGGGTCCTCGTCCGGCTCGGGGCTGGTCGGCGTGGGCTCGGCGGTGGGGGTGGGCTCCGCGGTGGGCGTGGGCTCCACGGTGGGACTGGGCTGCACGGGCGGCGTGGGCTGCACAGTCGGCGTGGGGGTCGGAGTGACCACCGGGCTCTTCTTCTGCGAGACCGATACCTTGGTGGCCGTGTAGGCGGTGCCGGTGCGGGTGCCGTTGACGGTGATCCGGGCGCCGACGGCGACCGTCTTGAGCGTGGTCCGCTTGCCGTTGACGACCACGCGCAGGCTCGCCGGCACGGTGACGGTGACGGTCTGCTTGCGCACGTCCTTGGTGCCACCGGTGGCCAGCAGCGTCACGGTCCCGGCGGCGGCGTCGACCGCGGTGACCTTGCCGGACGCGGTGAACGGCGTCCGGACGGGCTTCTTGGTCTTGCTCGGCTTCGGGTTGGCCTTGGCCTTCTGCGCGGTGACCGGCCGGTCGGCCGGCTGGGCGAAGGCGACGGCGGCCGGGCCGACGGCGGGAACGGCGATCCCGGCGGCCAGCAGGGCGGCGACAGCAGTACGACGCAGACGCATCGGGAGATCTCCTTGTTCGGGGGTGAGTTCAACCTCGCCCCGCCGGGGTGCGAAATCCGGCCCCGCCCGGTTGCGGACCGGTTGCCGGGCCCGCCGGCCGGCGACGGTTCAGGCCGCGGCGGCGACCGGCAGGGTGACGGTGAAGGTGCTGCCCTCACCCAGCCGGGACTCGACCGTGACCGAGCCGCCGTGCTCGGCGACGATGTTGCGCACGATCGCCAGGCCCAGACCCGAGCCCTGCACCGCCTGGTCCATCGCGTTGGCCGCCCGGTGGAAGGGGGTGAACAGCCCGGCCAGATCCCCCGGCGGGATGCCGATCCCGGTGTCGGTCACGCTCAGCACCGCCCCGCCGGGCGCCGCGCGCAGCCGGTAGCTGACCGTCCCGCCGGGCCCGGTGAACTTCACCGCGTTGTCCAGCAGATTGCGCATTGCCCGCTCGAGCTGCCGGGCATCACCGTCGACGAAGACCTGCTCGGTCTCCCCGGTCAGCGTCAGCTCACGGCGCCGGGCCAGCGGCTCGAACTCGCTGAGCAGCGCCGCGGCCACCTCGGCCAGGTCGACCCGGGCGACGGCCGCGCCGACCGCGTGATTCGCCCGGTCCAGCAGCAGCAGGTCACCGATCGTCTCCTGCAGACGGTGGGCATTGCGCAGGATCGCGGTGACGCCGCGCTCCTGCAGCGGGGACAGGTCGCCGCCGTCGCCGTCGGCGAGCATCTCGGTGTAGCCGAGGATGCTGGTCAGCGGGGTACGCAGCTCGTGGGTCACGGTGGCGACGAAGGCGTTTTTACGCTCGTCGAGCACCCGCAGCTCGGTGATCAGCCGGGCCTGACGGCGCTGCAGGCGCTGCTGGCGCGCGGTGTGGTCCACCTCGCGGGCCACGGTGGCGAGCAGGCGCCGTTCGTCGGCCGTCCAGTCCGGCCGGTCGTGGCGCACGACGTGGATGAGCCCGATCGGACACTCCGCGTCGCCGCCGATCGCCACCGCCACGCCGCCGCAGACCTCCGGCACCGGCAGCACCGCGCCCGCCTCCCCGGCCAGCACCTCCTGCACGGTCCGCGCCGCCATCGGGGGCGCCTCCTCGGGCCAGCGGACGTCGACGCCGTGGGCGTCACCGATGGAGAACTTGCTGTACACGGCGTCCGCGCCGAGCGCCCGGCCGACCAGCGCGACCACCCGCCCGGCGGCCTCGGTGGGATCCTCGGTCTCGCGCAACGCGACCGCCACCGCCTGGCGCAGCTCGGTACGGGCCATCCGGGCCTCGTCCTCGGCGAGCAGCCGCTGCGTCTCGGCGGCGAGGCGGTTGAGGGTCCCGATCACGGCACGCGTCTCCTCCGGTCCGGCGGGCACCGCCCGCGCGGACAACTCCCCGGCGGCCAGCCGTTGCAGGGTCATCCGGATGTGCTCGAGCGGGGCCAGCAGCAGCCGCCGTGCGACCGAGGCGAGCATCAGGGTCACGGCCAGGAAGCCGACGGCGAGCAACGCGAACAGGATCTGGGCCAGCCGGGCGGCGCGCCGGTCCGCCGCGGCGACCCGGTCCATCTCGGCCCGCAGCGCCCCGGCGACGGCGGCGTTGGCCTTGCGGATCTCGTCGAACAGCTCCTTGCCGCGGCCGGTCTGCGAGTAGCCGGGGTCCGCGACACCGGCGTTGACGACCGGGTAGGCGAACGCGTACAGCCACCGGGACGCGGCGGCGCGCTCGGCGGCGAGCAGCCGCAGCACGGTCGGATCGGTGGTCCCCGCGGCGACCTCGTCGAACATGGTGAACGCACCGATGCGCCCCTGGTCGTACGGCTGCAGGAACTGTTCGTCGCCGGTCAGCTGGAAGCCCCGGACGCCGGTCTCGGCGTCGGTCATGTGCTGCAGCACCGCGGTGTTGGCGTCCCGCGCGGCCTCGACCCGGGCCACCCGCCGTTCGTGGCGGCTCTGCAGACTGTCGCTGACCATGAACTGGGTCACCACGACGCCGATGAACAGCACCAGGACCGCGATGACACCCGCGTCGACCCGGGCCCTGACCGAGGCCACCTCAGGCGTCCGCGGGGGTGTGGGAGACCGGCAGCGTGAACGAGATCGTGGTGCCGCCGCCGGGCGTGGCGTCGGCCCGGATCCGGCCGCCGTGCCGGGCGACGATCCGCTCGCAGGTGGAGAGCCCGACGCCGTGCCCGGCGGTGCCGCCGGTCCCGGCCCGCGCGAACATCTCGAACACCCGCCGGCGCTGGTCGGCGGGGATGCCGATGCCGTTGTCGCGGACCGTGACGACGTACTCGTCCTCCTGCCGCCGGGCGCACACCTCGACCCGGCACTTCCGGGCCGGGTCGCGGTACTTGACCGCGTTGCCGATGAGCGCCTGCATCCGGCCGACCGCCCGCACGGTGGCCCCGATCCACTTGCGGCCCTGCGCGTCGATCTCCGTGGCGTAGTGGTCGCCGAGCAGTTCCAGGTAGCCGTTGACGACCGCCAGCGGCGCCGCCAGGTCGTGGCTCACCACGGCGGCGAACTGCTCGAGCTCGGTGTTGGAACGCAGCAGCTCGGCGTGGGCGACCCGCAGCGCCTGCCGCTGGGCCCGGTCCGCGGTGACGTCGGTCATCGCCACGACCGCCCGAGCGGGGTGCCGTCGGCGGCGGTGAGGGCGCTCCCGCCCACGACGACGTGCCGCGCCGGAAGGCCGTCGGGGCGGATGACGAGCTCGGCCTCGCTCACCGCACCGCCGTGCAGGACCTGCAGCAGGGGGATCTCCTCGCTGGGGATCGGGGTGACACCGTCGGCGCGGAAGAGCCGGTAGTGCTCGGCGAAGTCGGCCGGCTCGACCGAGGGGTCGGCGTCGAGGCCGTGCCAGTCCCGGGCGGTCCGGTTGAAGACGGTGAGGTGCCCGGACCGGTCGGCGGCGACCACCGCCACGTCGATGGTGTCCAGCACGGTGTCGGTGAACCGCTGGCGGGCCTCGGCCTCGATCGCCGGCTCGGCGGTGATGCGGGCCTGCCGGCGCCGCTCGAACAGGGCGAGGATCACCCCGGCCAGGTCCTCGAGGCGCGCTCTCTGCTCGCCGGTCAGCTCCCGCGGCACCGAGTCGAAGACACACAGCGTGCCCAGCGCGTGTCCCTGCGGCGTGACCAGCGGCGCCGAGGCGTAGAACCGCACATCGGCGAGCACCCCGGTGACCCAGGGGTTGTCGCGGTAGACAGGGTCGGTGCGGGCGTCGCGGACGTGGACGAACGTCCCCTCCCGCAGCCGCCGGCCGCACATCGCGGCGACCCGGACGACCGCCGTCAGCTCGTCGTCGGCGGGTGCGTCGAGCACGCGGTACTCGTGCAACGCGGCCAGGCGTTGCTGCTCGTCTCCGCTCAACACCCGTTCCTCTCCGCACGACGGGAACAGCCCCCGTGACCTAGTTCGGCAGGTATTGCTGGGACTTGAACCGGGCGGCACGCACGCTGAGTGCACACACCTGAGAGCTTCCTGAAAGTTGTTACCGATCCGTAACTTCCGGGTCCCGCGTACGTGTGGTGACGATCACATGCCCGGCGGTCGACCGATGTGTCCATTTGCGATGCATCTCACCGTGGCGCACCCCGGCCACAGTCACCGTCAGTGATAGATCTCGGCAGCGGGCCCTGTTACTGGCCGGTAGCCAGAGCTCTTGTCCTGGTCCGCGGCTGGAGGCAACATTTCCCGCACGTTAAGACGGCCGCATCGACGGGCCTGCATACCGAGGGCCGATCCGAGTGGCCCGCGATGCGCGCCGTACGGCGGTGCGGTCGCAGCCGTTCGAGTTCCCCTAGGAGGATCCGTGAAGGATGCGCAAGGCGATCCGGCCTACGGTCGCACCAACTGGCGCCGTTTCGCCGTAGCGGTGGCGGTTCCCACCGCGGCCGCCGGTGCCTTGGTGTTCGGCCTGGCCAACGGGGCGTTCGCCGCCTCGTTCGCCATCTCCGGCCAGCCGTTCAAGATCTCGGCCGACAGGCTCGACGGCACCGGCTTCGCGCAGTACGGCGGCCAGCTGGAGACCGCCAAGAGCGGCGACCAGGACGTCCCGGTCGCCATGTCGGGTATCGCCTCGGCGAAGCTCTACAACCTGTGCCAGTCGGTACGGGCCCCGGGCTCGCCGATCAGCCTGACCATCCGGGCCGGCCGCGACGCCAACGCCCCGGCCAAGGCGACCAACCTGCTGATCGGCATGTCGGAGCTCAACGGCAACGCGGAGTTCACGAACATCAACATCGGCCAGGACGCGTCGACGCTGGGTCAGGGTGGCCCGGAGGCCAAGGGCCCGCTGGGCGCTTTCGGCCAGGAGGCCTCCCGCGTCGTGATCACCGACCTGAAGCAGACCGCGGTCTCCACCACGGCCGGCACGTTCACGCTGACCGGCCTCAACCTGAAGATCAACTTCCCGGGCAAGGACGGCAACCCACCGGAGTGCTTCTGAGGTAGTACCCGAGGCCCGCGGAGATCACCGGCCGCGGGCCTCCACCATGCCGGGGGCCCAGCACGATTTTCTGGAGGAGTAAGTGGCAACAACCAACGCGTCGGACGGCGGCTTCCGCCGCTGGCGGCGAAGCAGGCCCTTCTGGGGCGGCCTGCTGCTCCTGATCGCCGGGCTGGAGCTGTTCCTCAGCGCCAACCTGACCCTCGGCGACCTCGAGGTCCACATGGGCCCGGAGGGTTTCCTGTCCTACCTGCTGCCGCTGCTGCTGGTGCTGACCGGAGTGCTGAGCTGGGTGACCCCGGGCCAGCGCCTCTTCTACGGCGTCCTGGGCCTGCTCACCGCGGTGTACTCGCTGGTCGGGCTCAACCTGGGCGGCTTCGGGCTCGGCATGCTGCTCGGCATCGTCGGCGGCGCGCTCGTACTGGCCTGGGCGCCCACCCGGCCCGGGCCTGCGGCGCCGGCCGCGTCCGGCCGAGAGCCGGAGGCGCCCGGCACCGACGAGGACCCGGTGGCGCAAGAGCAGGACCGGCATCCGCACGCGCACGACCCCGCGACCACCATGATCGTGCCCGGCTTCCCCGGCGGTCCGGACGACCACGGCAGCGCGCCCGCACCCCTGCGCCCGGCCCAGCAGAGCGGTCCG
>NZ_BOQL01000008.1 GCF_018332655.1 Actinoplanes auranticolor
GGAGCCGGGAGCCGGGAGCCGCGAGCCGCGAGCCGGGCCCGTTTCACGTGAAACGGGCACCCCTCTTAAGGGTGGAGCATCCCGAGCGAACCTCGATGTCCCACCACTTGCAGCATGCCGTCGATCCAAGGGCCGACAGAGTCCCCGCGACGTGACAGGCACGTCCGGGGAACCCTGGATCTGGGCAAGGCCCAAGCTGGATCGGGCGGATACAAACCGTCCGCCTGTTGTCGCGGTCATCAGAAGGCGGCCCTCTTCAACGGCGAGCCGAGGACGTAGACGCCACCCCTGCTCTAGCAATCTGGGCGCCTATTCACTGGCACTCAGGCCACTCGGACTGGTTGCTGCCTTCGGGCCTCGCGCCCGACTCCCCCGCCGACAGCTCTGGGAACTCGTGTGGCGGGCTGGCGCGAACGTCGACCGAGCTTGCCAGGCAGTGCATCACCACCAGGGTGAGCACAGAACCTCGCGACGTATTGATGGCTGGTACGGCGGTCATCAGCCCTTTCATGAGGATGAGAATTCGCCTGGCCAGGCCGACACCCGCAAGCCATTAGCAGCGGTGAAGGCTCCGCTGTCCGTGCCACTCCTGACCCATCTCGCGCCGCCCTCTGGCATAGCTGGACCCGACAGCCGATCCGGAGTCGTCAGCTCTTGAAGCTCACGCTGAACGCGGCGCTCCACAGGCGGATGGGAAGCAGGCGCAGCGATGCTCGCTGCTTCGCTTGAGCGGTGTTCGGCAACGGCTCCCGGATCACCTTGATCAGCCTCACGGCAACGCTGAGTCGGATACGGCCATCCGAGACCTGTCCGAGCCCTCAGACGGATCGGCCGGCTGGGTCATGTCCCCGACCGACCTTTCTGGCTCTGCCTGTTAGTCGGATGAACGCACTCACCGTGCAGCCTCCGCACGGCGCTATTGAGCAACACTGCCCCGGTCCGCGGAGCAACGCTCCGGTCGAGGCCGCTACTCGACCGAGCGGGATGATCCGCCGTCGAGTAGCCAGCGAGGGCGGGCGCCCGGTCGTTAGCGGAGTTAGCGACCCGCGGCCTCTAAAAGGCCCAAGCCTCAGACTCTTGGGGATCTGCGCGGAGAGCGCTGTGGAGAGTCGAAGCCTTGGTACTTGCGCGCACCTGGCGAGCCGCAGACTGACCGACTCCTCTTGTCAGCCCTTCGCCCGACGAGCTGATGAGCCGCACCGGTCGGGAGCGGTTAGGCCGGTGGCAACAAGTAGCTTCGAGGGTCACGGACGGTCCAATGCAGGCCGGTGCGGAGAATGTCGGACTGCTCTGTTTCACGTGAAACGAGGTCTCGGTGAGTGCCCGATCCTCAGCCGGATCCGTCCGTTCCGGAGCCGGTTCGAGCGATGCGGAGCCGTGGCGCCGAGCGGCGAACCGGACGCCGCACCGGCGACCTGGGATCGGTGAGCGGCAGTATCCACAACCTGTGCGCAGAACCTGTTGATGGCGGTCCGCGTGGCGGTTTCACGTGAAACAACTCCGATGGATGACAGCTTCTCCACTGCTGTATCCACAGGGGGTGAACGCGTTCTACGTCGTGTTTCACGTGAAACTGGTGGGCCTGTGGATAACTTCTGTGGATAACTATCGGCGTAGCACGGAGCCCACCGAAGGTGACGGGTGTCGACGTTTCGGGCACTGTCTGAACGGGTGAGGGAGCATCGGCGGGTTCGCCGGAAATTGACCCGGGACAGTGCCCGGTGAGCTGGGCTAGGGTCACCCTCGTGCCCCAGAACCCCCCGCCGCTGCCTGACTTCACGCGCTGGCCTTCCTTCCCCTTCGAAGGCGACATGCGGGTCAAACCCCTGGCCGAGCCAGTCGAGGTCGAGCCTCCGCGAAGTGGCGAGGACGCCGCCGATTGCGTCGCCTGCAACACCCCCGACGACGCGTACATCTGGGTCAGTGAGCGATGGCGCGTCCGCGGCATGGACCGACCCACCGGCCTGCCGATGGTCCTGATCTTGGAGTGTCGCTCACACCTCGACATCGGCGACCTGCCGAACCTCCTGGCCGCAGAACTCGGCGTGATGACGGTACGGCTCGAGCGAGCGATCCGATCCCTCGACGGCGTCGCCCGCGTCCACGTGAACCGCTGGGGTGACGGCTCGGCGCACCTGCACATGTGGTTCCTGGCGCGGCCCTACGGACGGCTGCAGCTCCGCGGTACGTTCCTGTCGCTGTGGGACGACATCCTGCCGGTCATCCCCGAGGAGCAGTGGCTCGAAAATCTGGCGCTCGTCGCCGAGTGGCTCGCCGGCTTCGGCGGTCGCGCCATCGCCGAACCTCCCCACATCCACTGGCAGTCGCCGTCCACGTTCAGCAACGAACCAACAATCACCCTGGACACGACCCCGGCTCCCGACGCATGGGACCCGACCAACTCCACGGACTCCCCGTCCGCCGGTTTCACGTGGAACACCGCGACGCCCGATCAGCCGGCCGCCGACGCCGCTGCGCCGGAGACGTCAGCAGCCACGGGCTCAAGCTCCGAGAAGTCGGCGTCCGAGAGCCCGCGACGGGATGGTCCGGCACTTGGCAGCCTCGGTTCCAACGAGGAGGGGTCAGTGGACTCACCGCCTGGCGGAATGCGACCCGCCTATCCAGCGCCTGTGGATTCCCGTTCCGGCGAACCCGGGTCTACAGGTTCTCCGGCCGAGGACTCGCAGATCGCGACCGCGCCATCCGACGAGGCACAGCAGGCGGCGGGGTCCACGTCTGACGGGTCACCGGCTCCGGCCTCCCGCACCTGACGGGGCAGAACTCAAAGCCTCGCCTCGCGGGCTTCGTCCCGGCGGGTCGCATTCTCCGGATAGCCCGGCGACGGAGTCACGGTTCGCGAACTCACGCCCGAGGAATCCCGGTCGGTCCTGTCACGGACCCCGGCCTGAACCACCCGGGCCGGCGACGTCCGCGTCCGCCGGGCCCCAACCCGTCGCTGAAAGAACACGGGGACGATGTCCAGCGAGGTCAGCGACTAAGGGCTCCGTACTGACGGATCCGAGTCACCGGGCTGCGGGCTGAGGGGTCCGGATTACCGGGCTGCGGGCTGAGGGGTTCCGACTACCCGGGCTGCGGGCTGAAGGCGGCGGGCGGCGGGCTTAGGGCTGCGGGCGGCGTGCTGAGGGGTTTGGGTTCCCAGGCTGCGGGTTGAGGGGGTTCGGGTCACTGGGTTCCGGGTCGAGGGGTCCGAGACACCAGCGTCCGGGCTGACAGGTCCGGGGTTCCCAGACTCCAGGGCAGAGGTCAGGCCACCGGGCTCTAGGGCGGGGAGGTTTCGGGTCCGGGTTAGCCGGCTTCGAGCTGAGAGGTCTGGACAACGGGTTCGGGTTACCGCGCCGCGCCGTAGAGGTGCCGTTCGAGTTGACGGGCTCCACGGCAGAGGTTCAGGTCACCGGTCCCACAGCAGAGAGGTCCGGGGCTAGTGGGCTTCGGGCTGAGAGGTCCGGCTGACGGGTCGAAGCTACGGGCCGCAGGGGTGGGGTCCGGGTCAGCGGGCTTCCGGAAGCCGAGCAGGGGGTAGAGCAGGGCCACGCCGGACGGGCCTGAATCCGCGGCCAACATGTCCGGGGATTGCGCTCTCCGGCGGCCTTCCACCGACGGTTCTCCGTCCGCCAACTTGACGTCTACCGATCTCGGACCTGGCGGGCCGGGATCGGCAACTCCGCGCCGGCGGTCTCAGCGTCCGCCGACGCAGCACTCGAAGTCTCATCGTCCGCGACGCCGTGCATGCAGTCTCGCCGTCCGCGACGCCGTGCCTGCAGTCTCTCCGTCGGCCAACTTGGCGTCCGCCGATCCCGGACCTGGCGGGCCGGGATCGGCAACTCCGCGCCGGCAGTCTCAGCGTCCGGCCGACGCTGCCCGCAGCCTCGCCGTCCGCGTTGCCGTGCCCGCAGCCTCGCCGTCCGCGACGCCGTGCCCGCAGCCTCATCGTCCCCGACGCAGCACCCCAGAGTCTCAGCGGCCAGAATCGCAACACCCGCAACCCATCGTCTGGCCACGCCGCACCCCACGCACCCGGCCGCAGCGATCGCGCAACGGTCAACGCCAGCACTCCCCAAGGCCTGTCGTCAGGCGCCACCAAATGACAACTCCTCAACAGCTGGCGGCATCAGCACCGCCTCACCGAATGCCGACCCAAGCGATGCACGAGAAGCGACGTAAGCCCACGACACGCGAGCCAACCGCAACTACTCCACGACACTCGACGCGTCACCAGCCGACGGCAGGATGGCCGCAGCCAGCCGAACCGCAACCGCCGCAGCGAAGGCCTCCGCGACCGATGCGTCAGGCCGACAACACCCCGCTCGACAACGCCCCTACCCGGTGGGGACGTTGCGGATTTGCGGCCGGCGCCTACTCCCCCCGAAGTGCGAATCCGTGGAGCGGGTCGTCGTCCAGGTTCCTGGCCGGCTACGGGGGCGTTCGTCTCTGGCCGGGCGATCCGAATCTGCACGGCTCGTCTACGCGACGGCGATGAGCGCCGGTCATCTGAATCGAGCTGTTCCTTCAACAGGGGCTGCACCTCGGCGCAACGGCGGGTCGGCGGACAGGGCTGCGCGGGTTGTCGCGGGGATGGTCCGTAGCGCTCGGGGGAATGCGATGCTCCGGTCGTGCTGGAGGGGATTGAGGCGACGTGACTGATCCGGACTGCGTCGGTTGGGCGGCCCGGTCGTTCGCCGTTTGTGTTCGCGAGGGTGGGGTTGAGCGTCGCGGTCGGGGCGGGGTCGTTTGCGGTTGTGGCGGGGAGTGCCCGTACCGGATGCGTCGCGTGCCCTCGGCCGTGGTCGGGGAGCTTGCGTTCGGTGGTCGGGCTTCTGAGCGGGGGCCTGGTGCGGCGGCGCGGCTCCATCCGCCGCGCCGAAGGCGCCCACCGAGGACAGGCATCGACGCCTCCCCCGAACGCAGTGCCGGCCCACCCACAGAAATCGGGGTGGCCACCCCGACACCTGGGACGACCACCCGATCCAAGAACGAACACCGAGCAAGGATCAGCCGGCGCCCCGCCCCACAGCCCGCCCCACCAAAGCCCCCAGCACCTTGCCGAAGTCCAACCCCTCAGCCTGCACCGCCAACGGCAACAGCGAAGTCTCCGTCATCCCCGGCGACACGTTCACCCCGAGCACATGCGGCCGCCCGGCCGAATCCACGATCAGATCCACCCGCGAAAGGTCCCGCAATCCCAACGCCTCATGCGCCGCCAACGCCGTCTCAGCCACCTCCGCAGCCACCGAAGCCGACAATCTCGCCGGCGCGTGCCAGGTCGTCAGCCCAGCCGTGTACCGCGCCGCGTAGTCGTAGACACCGTCGCGGGGGACGATCTCCACCGCCGGCAGGGCTTGCGGGCCGGACCCGAGGTCGACCACCGACACCGCGACGTCCGTGCCGGGTACGAACTTCTCCACCAGCGCCGTCGAGTCGTACGCGAAGCAGCCCACCATCGCCGCCGGCAGCGCGGTTGCCTCGCGCACCACCGCCGCTCCCAGGCCCGAGCCGCCCTGGGCCGGCTTCACCATCAGCGGCATGCCCAGCCTTTCCGCGATCCGGTCCAGCACCGCCACGGCACCCAGCTCCGAGAAGCGGTCGTGCGGCAGCGCCACCCAGTCCGGGGTCGGGATCCCCGCCTCGCGCAGCATCGACTTCGCGGTCGGCTTGTCCCAGGCGAGCCGGGCCGCGCGGGCGTCGCAACCCACGTACGGGATGCCGCACAGATCCAGCACCCCGCGCAGCGAGCCGTCCTCGCCCGTCGCCCCGTGCAGCGCGATCACCACGGCGTCCGGCGGGTCCTCGCGCAGCGACGGCAGCAGAGTCACGTCCGCGTCCCGCAGTTCCGCCGACAGGCCCGCCGCGCGGAGGGCGTCCAGCACGCGGCGGCCCGAGCGCAGGGACACGTCCCTCTCGTAGGACAGGCCGCCGGCCAGGACCAGGACGTGCGTTTCTGATGGCGTACCCATGGTGGTGATCATGCCAAGTCCGGGCCGGGAGTGTCCGCGCCGGCGTGCCCCCGCCGGCGCGGTGGGGTCGTCGGTCCGAAGACCGCGCGCATCGCCAGTTCCTGCTCCATCACGCCGGCCAGCCGGCGCACGCCCTCGCGGATGCGTTCCGGCGGCGGGAACGAGAAGTTGAGCCGCAGGTTGGTGCCGCCGGTGCCGTCCGCGTAGAAGCCGGTGCCGGGCACGTAGGCCACCCGCGCCGCGATCGCGCGCGGCATCATCGCCTTCGAGTCGAGGCCCTCCGGCAGCGTCGCCCAGACGAACAGGCCACCCTCCGGCCGGGTCCACGTCGTGCCGGCGGGCATCAGATCACGCAGCGCGTCGAGCAGGGCGTCGCGGCGCTCGCGGTAGACCTCGCGGTACGTCTTGATCTGCTCGCGCCACGGCATGGTCGACAGATACTGCGTCACGGCGCCCTGCGCGAACGCGCTCGGGCACAGGATGTTGGCCTCGCTGGCCATCACGAGCTTCTCCCGTACGGCATGGGGAGCGAGCACCCAGCCGACCCGCAGCCCGGGCGCGAACGTCTTGGAGAACGTGCTGACGTAGATGATGCCCTCGCGCCGGCGGGCCCGCAGCGGCCGCGGCGCCTCACCGGCAAAGCTGAGCATCCCGTACGGGTCGTCCTCGACCACCAGCAGTCCGTGCCGTCCGCAGATGTCGAGGATCTCGTCGCGGCGGGCGTCGGTCAGCGTGACCCCGGCCGGGTTCTGGTACGTCGGGATCGTGTACAGGAACTTCGCGCGTCCACCGGACTCGACGATGGCCTGTTCCAGCGCGGCCGGCACCAGGCCGTCAGCGTCCATGGCCACGTGCCGTACCTGTGCCTGGGCGGCCTGGAACACGCCGAGTGCGCCGACGTAGGTCGGCCCCTCGGCGAGCACCATGTCACCCGGGTCCAGGAACAGCCGTGCCACCAGGTCGAGACCCTGCTGGCCGCCGACCGTCACCACCACGTCGTCCGGCGACGCCCCGACGGACGCGTCGATGCCGGACAGGCTCATGACCTCACAGATGCGTTCGCGGAGCTCGATCGTGCCCTGGCCGATGCCGTACTGCAGGCTCGTCGTGCCGAGCTCGCTCGCGAGCCGGCCCATCATCTCCCCCACCGCGTCCAGCGGCAGCGCGGCGATGTACGGCGACCCACCGGCCAGCGAGACCACCTCCGGCCGGCTCGCCACGGCGAACAATGCGCGGATCTCGGAGGTCGTCATCCCCCGGACCCGCCGCGCGTACCGATCTGTGTAGTCGTCCTGAGTCGTGCCGGTCATGCGGCTCACCTCGATAAATCGCTGGTCACATCGGCGTCCATGCTAAAGGTCGGACGCATGGGCCTGCCTGCGGTTAACGACCGTTACGCTCCCGTTCAAGGCCATTGCGGCGTAGTATCCGTGCGGGGGCGCGGATGAGCACGTGAACAGGACCGTGCTTCGAGTCCGGAAAATTGTCGATTCTCGAGGGGTCCCGCATGTCGCGACGCCTGGTCAACCTGACTCTCGACACGCTCGAGGATCTGCCCCGGCCCTGCCGCCAGTGCGTCTACTGGGAGCTCGATCCGGTCTCCGCGGAGCGTGCCTGTGCCTCCGGCGATCCGGGACTCGAGAAAGAGGCCTGGGTGTCGCAGACTCTCCTCGAATGGGGGAGCTGCGGAAAACTGGCCTACGTCGACGGGATGCCCGCCGGCTACGTCATGTACGCCCCGCCGGCGTACGTGCCCCGGTCCATGGCCTTCCCCACCTCACCCGTCTCGGCGGACGCGGCGCTGCTGATGACCGCGCACGTGGTGGCGGCGTTCGCGGGCGGCGGCCTGGGCCGGATGCTCGTCCAGGGTGTCGCCCGTGACCTCACCAAGCGTGGGGTCAAGGCGATCGAGGCGTTCGGTGACGCGAAGTTCGGTGAGGCGGGCGACGGCGAGGAAGGCTGCGTCGCCCCGGTCGACTTCTTCCTGTCGGTCGGCTTCAAGACCGTCCGCCCGCACCCCCGCTATCCGCGACTGCGGCTGGAGCTGCGGACGGCCCTGTCGTGGAAGTCCGACGTCGAGTACGCGCTGGAGAAGCTGCTCGGCTCGATGAGCCCGGAGACGCTGCTGCGCCCGGTGCGGCCCGCGGCCGCCACGCGCTCCACCCCGAACTGACCCCTCAGGCGTTACGGGACGCCAGCGCCAGCCGCAGCTGCCGCACGTCGATCGAGCCCGTCGGCACGTCCGCCTCGACCGGGAAGTACATGCGCTGGACCGCGGCCAGGATGGCCTCGACGACCTGCTCGCGGAAGGCCGGGTCGATCACCCGTTCCCGGTCGGTCGGCGAGGTCAGGTAACCCAGGTCCACCCGGACGGCGGGCATCCGGGTCAGCCGGAGCAGCTCCCAGGTCTTGGCATGGATCCGGCAGTCGCGCATGCCGGTGCGCACGACGATCTCGCGCTGCACCAGGTTCGCCAGCCGCTCCCCCACCGTCGAGGTGAGGCCGTTGCCGGTGCCGTAGTGGTACGTCGCCACGCCGTCCGCGGCCGGACTCTCGTGGCCGTCCAGGTGCAGCGAGATGAACAGGTCGGCACCGAGGCTGTTGGCCAGGGCCGCCCGTTCCTGACCGGTCATCGGCTGCACCGGCGACGGGCCGCGGGTCAGGTGCACGCGCATGCCGGCCGCGAGCAGCCGGCCCTCGAGCCGGTTGGCGAAGTCGAACGCCAGGTCGGCCTCGGTCCACCGCAGCTGGCCGTCCGGCACGACCACGCCCAGGTCCTCGGCGCCGCCGTGGCCCGGGTCGATGACGATGGTCTTGCCGACCAGGCTGGAGCCGGACTGGCGGAAAGCCTCGGCCTCCCGCAGCCACTGCGGCCGGCCACCGACGACCTTGCGGCCGAGACGGCGCAGCGCCTTCAGGGTCTGCGGGCCGCAGGAGCCGTCCGGGGTCAGCCCGACCTCACGCTGGAACTGGGCCACGGCGCGGGCCGTGCGGGGGCCGTAGATCGCGTCGGCACGGCCGCTGTCGAAGCCCATCTCCAGCAGCCGCTCCTGCAGCGCCCGGACGTCCTCGCCGACCAGCGACGTGGGCACCGAGTGGTAGAGGGTGCGGGCGCCGAGCTTCCAGCGCGCGCCGTCGAGGGCCTGCCAGGTCTCCGGGCCGACCAGCCCGTCGACGCCGATGCCGCGGCTCTGCTGGAAGGCCCGTACGGCGTTCTCGGTGGCCTCGTCGAAGGTGTCGGCGACCGCCGGCAGCAACTCCAGGCCTACCAGGATCGACTGGATCTCCTCGACGGCCGGTCCGGTGTCTCCACGTCGGATCGAACGCACGCGCGGCTCCCTAACAACTGGGGGGAAGAGCAGAGGGCAACTTACGGAGCGTACCCCTGGGCAGGGGAGCGCGATGATTCACGGCAAAGCGCAACGCCCCGCATCCGGGCGGATGCGGGGCGTCATGAAACGACTCAGAGGGCCGACTCGATGAAGTTCACGAGGGCGCCCTTGGGCTTGGCGCCGGCGACGGAGTTGACCGCCTCGCCGCCCTTGAACATGGTCAGCGTCGGCACGGACATCACTCGGTAGGCGCGGGCGGTCTCCGGGTTCTCGTCGATGTTGACCTTGACGATCTGGACCCTGTCGCCCATCTCGTTGGCGATCTCCGCGAGCAGCGGGTCGACCTTCTTGCACGGTGCGCACCACTCAGCCCAGAAGTCGACCAGCACCGGCTTGTCGGACTGCAGCACGTCGGTCACGAACGTCGCGTCGGTGACCGCCTTGGTTGCTCCCACGGAAAACCCTCCTGAATTACAGCTCTACGAACGAGGCGATGAAGCGT
>NZ_BOQL01000009.1 GCF_018332655.1 Actinoplanes auranticolor
CGGCGTCGTCAGCTCCGGCCGTGGCGTCGTCAGCTGCGGCCGCGGCTCAGGGCTCGGCGGTGGGCGGCGCGGGACATCGGCGCCGCGAGGCCGGGGGTCGCCGGGAGGCCGCCGTCGGCGAGCAGCCGGCCGATCGGCAGGGTGGCCGCACCCATCGCGACCGCGTCCGGGCCCAGCTGGCACAGGTCGATGCGGGTCCGGGAGTACGGATGCCGCAGAGCGTTTCGGGCGGCTGCGGCGCGAATGTCCGGAAGAAAGCGCTCTCCGAGCGCCAAGCCCGCCGGCCCGCCGAGCACTATGCGCTCCGGCGAGAACAGGTTGACCAGTCCGGCGATGCCGGCGCCCAGATAACCCACGGTCTGCGTGATGACCGCCTGGGCCGGCTCGTCCAGCGTGCCGTCGGCCGCCAGCATCCGGGTGAGCAGCTTGGGATCGGGCTGCTGACCGGTCGCCGCGGCCAGCCGGGCGATCACCGTCTCCGATCCGATGTACGCCTCCAGGCAGCCCCGCGCCCCGCAGCGGCAGACGTCGCCGTCGTACATCAGGGTGGTGTGGCCCCACTCCCCCGCGTTGCTGAACGCGCCGCGGTAGCCCCGCCCGTCCATCACGACGGCCGCGCCGACGCCGGTGCCGACCATGACGATGACCGCGTGCCGGGCGCCCCGGCCCGCACCGAACCACATCTCGGCCTGACCCAGGGTCTTCGCGCCGTTCTCGACGAACACCGGCACGTCGGTACCGGCTCGCAACATCTCGCCCAGCGGTACGGCGTCCCAGCCGGTGGTCTGCGAGTGCACGACCGCCGATCCACCGGCGTGGTCGACCACGCCCGGGACGCCCACGCCGAAGCCGAGCACCTCGGAGCGCTCGATGCCGGCCTCGGCGATGACCGCCGCCAGCCCTTCGAGCAGCTTCGCCGCGGTCACCTGCGGGTCCGGGCCGTCGTCGCCGAGGGAGAACTGGGCCACGCCGAGCCGGGACATCGCGAGGTCGTACAGCTCCACCAGCAGGCGGGTCTCGCCGACGTCGGCGCCGGCGACGTAGCCGTACCCCGGAGCCACCCGCAGCAGCGCGCGGGGCCGCCCGCCGTCCGAACCGACCAGGCCGGCCTCCTCGACCAGGCCCTCGTCGATCATCTCGCCGATCAGGTTGCTCACGCTGGCCTGGCTCAGCGCGGTCGTGTCACCGAGCTCCTGCCGGCTCTGCCGGCCGCCGTGGAACAGGTCCGTGAGCAGGCTGGCCCGGTTCGCGCGGCGGACGTCCCGCACCGTCGTACGCCTGGTCTCCAACCCCTACCGCCTTCGCATTCAGCCCCGTCGACCCGCCATCTAACGCTATGCCACTGACATCATGTGGCACGGGTGGCCGGGAAACCACCTCGTGACCTGCCCGGGGCTGGGATACGGTCGGCCCCGTGAACGAATATCAGGTCCTGAACCGCGCGAACTGGGACGAGCGCGCGGCGGCGCACGCGGCCTCCAAGGACTACCGCGTCGCCGCCTTCGCCGACGACCCGGCACACCTCAGCGACGTGGTCCGCTTCGACCTGCCTTTGCTGGGTGACGTCCGCGGCCTGCGCGGCGTGCATCTGCAATGCCACATCGGTACGGACACCGTGTCGCTCGCCCGCCTCGGCGCGACGATGACCGGGCTGGACTTCTCCCCGGCGTCGCTGACCGAGGCCCGGCGCATCGCGGAGCAGGCCGGGACCCCGGTCGAGTTCGTGGAGTCGGACGTCTACAGCGCCCCGGACAAGCTCGGACGCGGCGGCTTCGACCTCGTGTACACGGGCATCGGGGCGCTCTGCTGGCTCCCCGACATCCGCCGCTGGGCCCAGGTCGTGGCGCAGTTGCTGCGCCCGGGCGGCCGGCTGTTCATCCGCGAGGGCCACCCGGTGCTGTGGGCGCTGGCCGACCCCCGGCCGGACGGCCTGCTGACGCTGGAGCACCCGTACTTCGAGCAGCCGGAGCCGACGGTCTGGACCGAGGGCGGCACGTACGTCGAGACCGACGCCGAGTTCGGGCACAACACCACCCACGAGTGGAACCACGGCCTCGGCGAGGTCGCCACCGCGCTGATCGAGGCGGGGATGGCGGTGACCGGGCTGGCCGAACACCTCTCGGTGCCGTGGGAGGCGATGCCGGGCCAGATGCATCAGCTCGGCAACGGCGAATGGCAGCTCACCGACCGTCCGCAGCGGCTGCCACACAGCTATACCCTGCAGGCGGTCCGCGTCTCCGTTTAAAGATCGCAGCATTCGGGGTATTTCGCGGCCAGTCCCCACGACCTAGGAGCCCCCGATGCGCGCAGGATCAATCGGCGGAGTCATCGTCATCATCTGGCTCGTCCTCGGCGCCGTCGCCGCGTTCGAGCGCGGATACTTCAAGGACACCGGCGACGCCAGCTGTGCCGAAGCCGGCACGGTCATCGTCACGGTGGTCGCCGGACCGCTCAACTGGCTGGGTGTGAACCCGAAGATCACCTGCGACATCCCGGAGCCCTCGAAGTAGACCATTCCACCAGCGCCGAACGCCGCCACCGTCCCGCCCGGGACGCATGGCGGCGTTCTGCTGTCCGGCCGCGGTCAGCGCACCCAGGGCGGGCTGATCGACGAGCCGTCGGCCAGGAGCGCCTCGAGCCCCACGGTGGTCGTCACCCACGCGGTCGCCGCCGCGCCCGAGGTGTTGTCCAGCGCGAAGCTCGCCCCGGCCGGCACGAAGACCACGTCACCGGAGCGCACCACCGTGCCGACGCCGTCGACGGTCGCCGTCAGCTCACCGGTCAGGACCAGGAGCACCTCCTCGCGGTTCACCCGGTGCGGCACGCCGGTCGTGGCGGGCGCGACCTCCAGCCGCCAGGCGCAGAGCTCGCTGCTGCCCGACGAGGGCGCGACGAAGGAACTGAAGGTGGCGCCGTGCAACTGATGCGCGACGGCGTCCTGCTCACGGATGACGGACATGGTGCCTCCCCAAGTAGTCAAGCTGCTTGACTAAATAGTCAAGCAGCTTGACCGGTCTGTCAAACTCCTCCGGTGGACCGTGATCTCCTCGACCTGCCGGTGCTGCTGCTCAATGCGGCCGGCGCCCTGGTGGACGCCATCGACGCCGGCGTCCGGGCCCGGGGCTTCGCCGACCTGCGCCCGGCGCACGGCTTCGCCTTCGCCCGCCTGTCCCACGACGGCGCGACGGTGGGCCAGCTCGCCGAGCATCTGGGCATGACCAAACAGGCGGCCAGTCAGCTGGTCGAGGAGCTCGTGACCAAGGGATACGTGGAACGCCGCCCGCACCCGGCCGACGCCCGCGCCCGCCTGATCGTGCTGACCCGACAGGGCTGGGCTTGCACCCGGGCCGCGGACGAGGCCGCGATCGAAGTGCTGCGCCCGTGGGCCGACGCCCTCGGCCCGCAACGCCTGGCCGCTCTGCGCGCCGACCTGTCCCGCATCGCCACTCCGGGCCGCCTGCGCCGCACTTGGTGAGCCCGCACCCGATTACTTTGCCGCGCCCGATCCGTACTCCTGGAAAGCACTGCGAACAGGAGACACGAGATGCCGAACGTCCAGGCCGCGGTACAAGCAGAACGCACCGAACAGGCCGACCTGCTGGCCACCCTGACCCCGGAGCAATGGAACGCCCCGACCCTGTGCGCCGGCTGGCGGGTCCGCGAGGTCATCGCCCACACGACTCTTCCGTTCCGCATGTCCCTCGTCCGCGCGGCGCTGGAACTGGCCAGAGCCCGCGGCGACATCAACCGGATGGCGGACCGCCGGGCCCGGCGCGACACCGCCCGGCTGTCACCCGGGCAACTGCTCGCCTCGCTGCGTGACAACATCACCCACCCGTGGACCCCGCCCGGCGGCGGCCCCGTGGGCGCGTTGTCGCACGACGTCATCCACGGCCTGGACATCACGGTCGGCCTCGGCCTGGACCGTCGCCCACCGCCCGAGCGCGTCGCGCTCGTGCTGGGCGACCTGCGGACCGAGAACCTGGCGTTCTTCGGTACGGACCTGACCGGGGTACGCCTGGAGGCCACCGACCTGGACTGGACCTACGGCACGGGCACACCGGTACGGGGCCTCGCCCAGGACCTCCTGCTCACGGTCTGCGGCCGCTCCCTGCCCCCGGGACGTCTGGAGGGCGACGCCGCCCACCGCTTCACGGCAGCGGCGCAGCCACGGTCATGACCTCTCCGGCGACGGGCGCGCGCCGGACGTGGGGAACGTTCGTCCTGCGGCCCGCACCGACCGGGTCGACCACGGCCCGCATGACCTCGGCGACGCGCGCCTGTCCCAGATCCGGACCGGGCGCGGCGAGCAGCTCCCGGAACATCGGGAGAATCAACTGCCGCGAGTCCTCGAGGTACATCGTCCCGGACATGCCCAGGCAGGCGACGCCCGGCCGCAGATGCGGTGCCAGCTCGGCGAAGAAGTCGGCATGCCCGCCGTTGCAACAGTCCAGCAGGAGGCCCGTGGTCGCACCGATGCCGTGGTCCCCCACCTGATTCAGGTAGAACCATTCGTCCGGCGTGGAGGGCGCGACCTTCTCCCCGATCCACCAGGCGGAGAACTTCCCCCGGGCGGACGCATCGGGGGCACAGTGGCCGGAGATGACGGTGAGATCCGCCGGCCGGGCGAGGGCGGTCAGCACCTCGGCCCGGCCGGCGAACCCCTCGTCACGCTCATCGGTGGCGGACGGGTAGACGTAGACATCGGCGCCGCCGGGGCTGGCAATGATCGCTTGCCGGACCGCACGGAGGAATCTGCGGCCCGCGATGTATTTCCGGAAGCAGATCAAATTGACGACGACCCGCATGCCTGACCTCCACCGGAGTGCCGCTCTGACGGGCGCGGATCCCGCGGGAACGCGCCGGCTCCGACCGTAACCCGACCGAGCGGCGCGGGTGACCGCGTCCGAGAAACGGGCAGTGGACAACAGGAATTACGGTGGCGTGGTGATAACGGGGGTTCTGGTGCCGGGGGCCGCCTATCCGACGCAGGCGCCGCTTCTCGATCTGGCCGATGCGGTGCTGGCCGACCGGCAGTGCGCCGTGGAGCACATCACGTGGGCTGTTCCCTCCGGACTGCTGCAGATCGGTCCGGAACCGTTCGTCCGGGCCCATGTCACGGCCGGGCTGCATCGCGTCCAAGAGGCCGAGCCGCGGGGGTCCGTTGTGGTGATCGCAAAGTCGCTGGGCTCGTACGCCGCGGCCTTGGTGGCCGAGCGCGGGCTGCCTGCCGTATGGCTGACGCCGGTTCTGACGGACGAATCCATCGTGGAGTCCATCACCGCGAGCCCGGCGCCCGCGCTGCTGATCGGCGGGTCCGCGGACCAGCTGTGGGTTCGGGCGGCCGCCGAAGCCACCGGCAAGCAGACGCTCACGATCCCGGGCGCGGACCACAGCCTGCGAGTGCCCGGACCCGTGCGCCATTACGCCGAGGTGCTGGGAGCTGTGGGTACCGCCATGGAGCAGTTCTTCGACACACTGCTCGGCACATCCGCGCCCAGCCCCCCTAGACATTGGTGAACTTCGATTCTACCGTCGCTGCATGGTGTCGCGTCGATCTGTCCTGCGGACGGTGCCCCTTGCCGCCGCCGCTCTGGCCGCCGTTCCGGAGCTCCCCGGCCGGCTGACCGCAACCTCGGACCCGGAACGCGTACCGCCCGATCCGGCCTCGGCCGAGGCCGCCGCGATCGCCGTGCGCGGCTTCACCACCGACCTGTTCCGGTCACTGAGCTCGGCCGCCGCCGGCGCCAACGTGGTGTGTGCGCCGTACTCGGTCGCCCTCGCCCTGGCCATGACCAGAGCCGGCGCCGGCTCCACCACGGCGGACGAGATGGACGCCGTGCTGCACGCACCGCATCCGCGTCCCGTCGCGCTGGACAGCGGGCTCAACACCGTCGACCAGGCGCTGATGGGTCGCTACCGGGACGGCGACGGCATCAAGCAGCCCAAGATGGTCACGGCGAACGCCTTGTGGACGCGGCTCGGGCTCAACCTGGACCCGGCTTTCCGGGACACGCTGGCCGGCTACTACGGCGCCGCGCCGCACCCGGTCGACTTCCGTGGCGCGACGGACGCGACCCGTCAGGAGATCAACACCTGGGTGTCGGACCGGACCAACGCGAAGATCCCGGAGCTGTTGCAGTCCGGCTCGGTCAGCCCCCACACCACCCTGATCCTGACGAACACCACCTATCTGCGGGCGGCCTGGGCCTACCCGTTCAGTGCCCCGGCAACCGCGGCGGCGCCGTTCACCCGCGATGACGGCCGGGTCGTCGAGGTGCCGATGATGCGCGGGCCGTTCGACCCGATGGGTTACCTCGAGGGGGACGGCTGGCGGGCGGTCGACGTGCCGTTCGCGGGCGGCGGCCTGGCCATGGCCATCGTCCTGCCGGCCCGGGACGATCTCGCCGCGGTCGAGGCGCGCCTCGACGAGGCGTGGCTCGGGGCGCTGCTGCGCGGATTCCGGTTCGAGACAGTGCAGCTGCGACTGCCGAGGTGGACGTTCCGCCTGCCGGCCGGCCTCGGTGCCGTCCTGAGCGGACTCGGCATGCCGACCGCGTTCTCGTCGCGGGCCGACTTCACCGGCATGAGCGACGAGCCGTCCCTGCGCATCGACGACGTGGCGCACGAGACGTTCATCGCGGTGGACGAGAAAGGCACCGAGGCGGCGGCCGCGTCGGCGGTCATCGTCCGGCCGCCCTCGATCCCCCGGGGGCCGGACTTCTTCGCCGACCGCCCGTTCCTCTACATCATCCACGACCGGTCCAGCGGCGTACCGCTGTTCATCGGCCGGGTCCACGACCCGCTGGTCACCGCGCCGGCCTGAGCTCAGCCACCGGCGTTCCGGCGGCCGGCCTTCGCGCCCTGCCGGACGACGATCAGCCGGCTGGGCACCGTCAACGCCGCGTACAGCCCGGCCATCCGCAGGGCCAGGGCCCGGTGCGGGTGCGGGTGCCCGTGCCGGGTGAGCCGCGCCAGCCAGCGCCGCTCCAACTGCCGGCCCGCCAAGGCGACGCCGACCGAGGCAGCCACGGCGGTGGTCAGCACGCCCACACCGACAGCACCGGCCAGGACAGCTCGCCGACGCCGCGACGGGTCATCCTCGGACGGATCGTCGGCCGGCAGCTGGATGCCGACATCGACGTAGGGAAGCCCGGAGCCGGCCCCCGGGACGGCGGGCTCGTCGGCGCCCGCGGCGGAACGAACGGCACGAATCCCCGGAATCGCCACGGTGGCGGTGATCGCCGCCACCGCCCCACGAGCGAGACGGCGACGGGCCGGGGGCAGCTCGGCCGCGGCAATCCAGGCGCCGACAGATGCGACATCGAGTCCGGCGTCGGCGAGCGTGCGCAGATACGGGCGCCAGGCGGCGCCGGTCGGGATCTTGGTCATCCCTCGACGGTAGAAGCCGCGGTCCACCACCGGGCCCGGCGCGGACCGATGTCCGTTCCCGTTCGGGTGATGTCGGCGATGTGGGCCGGAAGACCGACCTCGCGGCGGCCGTCCATCTCATGACGGAGTCCAGGACATCCTGATCGGGGCTGCACGGGAGCTGACGGTACGCCTCCACAGGCCGGTCACACCGTGGTTGCTCGACCACGCCATCTGGAAGGCCGAACGGGGACCCGGCTTTCGTAAGTGAAGCTGTGCGGGATCAGTCAGGGCCACGGTGACGGCGCCGGCCCACTGACGCAGCATGTCGGGGTATCGGGCGGCGAAGTTACGCAGCTCCTCCGCGGCCGACTCGGTCAGCGCCGTCAGCTCGTAGGTGACCTTGACGTCGCTGGTGCCGGCGGTGCCACCGGCCAGCTCCACGGTGACAGTGCCGGCGTTGTCGCCGGACACTACGCGGGCGTAGCGGATCCGGCGGCCGGGCGTTCGGTCGGTCACCACCCAGGTGGTGCGGCGACCGTTCGCGTCGGTCTCGAAGACCGTTCCCGGTGCGGACTCGTCGGCCGGGCCGGCCGGGAAACGGGGCAGCCACCCCGCCACCCATCGCTGCTCGCCGCGCGGAGTGAACAGTTCGAACGCGCGCTCAGGCGGAAGGGGGACAGTCAGATGGCCGCTCACGGCGACGTTCACTTTCCCTCCTCGCTGTGGGCCTCGGCCGCGGTCAGGGTGAGGCCGTAGACCTCCCGGCGCTGCTCGATCTTGACGAGGGTCTCGGGTGATGCCCGATAGCCCGATCATCTGTATATTGGCCGCCATGGCAGGCATGCGGCGTCCGACCTTTCTGATCCTGTCGGCGCTCGCCCTGGGTCCGCTGCACGGGTACGCGGTGATCAAAGAAGTCGCGCGGTTGTCGGACGACAGCGTGCACCTCGCCGCCGGCACGCTGTATGCGGCGCTCGACCGGCTCAGCGACGAGGGCCTGGTCGAGGTGGACCGGGAGCAGACCGTCGACGGCCGGCTCCGTCGCTACTACCGGCTGACCGCTACGGGCACCGCCGCGCTGGCCGCCGAGGCCGAGCAGATGCAACGCGACGCCCGGATGGTGACTCAGCGGCTGCGCGGAGCCGGTCCCGCCGGCGCTCCCAGCCCGGCCTGAGCGACCTGATGGCATCACCCCGGCCCACACCCTGACCAGCGGAAGGAACCACCATGCCCGACGACATCCGGACCACCCGGCTGGCCCGCGGATACCGTCGGTGGCTGATGGCCTACCCCCGCGCCTACCGACGGGAACGCGGCCCGGAGATCATCGCGACGCTGCTCGACGCCGCGGATCCCCACCGGTCCCGTCCGGCCGCCCGCGAGGCTGCGTTCCTGCTCCGACACGGGCTAAGCCGACGGGTCGCCGAGGCCGGACGCCGGGCGTTCGTGGTCGCGGCGTTCGCCGCCGTCCTCGGTGGGCTCAGCGGTATCGCGCTCGGCTCGTGGCTGGCCTGGCGGGACGTGGACCCGATGGCGCCCGACAAGGCCACCGCGATCAGTCTCGCTCCTACGGTGCTGCCCTTTCCCTTCGAGGACAGGGCCGGCCAGTTCGGGCGGAGCACTTTCTGGAACCCGTACAGCAAGAACACCCTGCACGGCGGCACCGGCGTACGCGTCGGGAGGACGTCGGTGACCGGTTTCGTGCCCCCGGGTGCCACGGTGGAGCAGGTCGTCGCCGGTGTCCACCAGCGGATGCGGGCACAGGGCTGGCAGAACGTCCAGACCAAGGTCCACCGCACCGGGTCGAGCACGTCGCCCCTTGTGAAAGCCGAGGTGACCGGCACCCGGGCCGGTTACCTCGCCGCGGTGCAGATCGCCCCGGCCCTGACCTTCGACCTGATGTGGGCCGAGCCGCCCGGCCACCTGCGCGACACCATTCTCGGCGGCCTGGCCGGCATGCTGCTCGGCGCGCTCTTCGGGCTGTGCACCTCGATCCGGATGCGCCGCTACGGCCCGCGGATGCAGCGGGTGTACTCGGGACTCTGCGTCGCCACGCTGCTGATGCTCGCCCCGGCCTGCCTGGGCAACATCCCCACCGCGACCGGATCCCTGCTGGCCAACACCCATCGCAACGGCCCCGGGCCCTCGGTGTACTGGGGCGGCTTCGTGATGTACGGGGCCGAGCCGCTGGCCATCCTGTCCCTGGTGCCGATCCTGGCCATCATCGTGGGCTGCGTCTGGCCGCGCCCGGCACCCGCCCGCACGTCCACCACCGCCTGAGCGCGGACGAACCGGCGGTGGCGCGTATGGTCGGGCGGTGAATCCCGCTGACCTGCAGGGCCTTCGATCGGGAGACCTCGAGACCCGCGAAACACATGTGCACCGTCTGCTCGACCGGGCCAGAACGCAGGGTGACGAGTCAGCCATCGCGGCGCTGCACACGCTCGTCCGCGACTACCGGGATTTCCACCGGTCGTTGTATTCGCGGGCGATGAACCAGGCGGCTGTGTTCGCGGATGCCGGACTGCAGGAGCCGCTGCTCGCCGCGCTCGCCGACACCCGGTACAACTGCCAGGCCTGGGCGGCGATGGGTTGTGCGGCCATGGACGTCCGGGCCGCCGTACCCCAGCTGATCACGCTCCTCGACCACTCGCAGTGGATCGTCCGGGGCGAGACGGTGACCGCGCTCGGCCGCCTCGGCGACGCCTCGGTCGTCCCGGCGCTGCGGCCGTTGCTCGGCGATCAGGCCGACTGGCTGCGCCAGCGGACCGCCGACGCCCTGGCCCGCATCGGCGGCGACGCGGCGCTGGAAGCGCTGTGGCACGAGTTCGAGCACCGGCGCTTCCCCCGGATCGGCTACGTGGCCAGCACGCTGGCCCAGTTCGCGCCGGAGGTGGTGCCCCGCCTGCTGGCCGCGGCCGACAGCCCGGACCCGGACCAGCGGTACTGGGCTGCCGTCGCACTCGGCTCCACCGGCGACGACCGGGCAGTCCCCACCTTGGAACGCCTGATGGCCACCGACCGCGGCAGCACCGTTTTCGACGGCGAAGTCCGCGCAGCCGCCAAGAAGGCCCTGCGCACCCTGCGCCGCATCCAGACCGCCATCGCCGAACGCGAAACAGCCCTCCAGACCGCGCCACCGCAAGGCAGCTGAGATGGGCAGACCAACACTGTTCCTGACCGTGGGACTCCCCTGCACGGGAAAGACCACCGCCGCCCGCCGCATCGAAGTCGAGCAGCAAGCGCTCCGCCTCACCAAGGACGAATGGATCAAAGCCCTCTACGGCCACGAAAACCCACCCCTGGCCGGCGACGTGATCGAGGGACGACTCATCCAGATCGCTTTGCGAGCTCTCGAACTGGGCACCAACGTCGTGATCGACTACGGCCTCTGGAGCCGGAACGAACGCTCCGCGCTCCGCCAGGCAGCGAAAGACCTGGGCGCGAACGCAGAACTGCACTACTTCGAGCTGCCCCTGGCCGAACAGCGCAAACGAGCCGACCGCCGCCAGGCCGAAGCCCCCCACACCACGTGGCCGATGTCCGACGAGGAACTCGCCGAATGGGCCGCCGCCATCGAAATCCCCACCCCGGGCGAACTGAACGGCACGGAACCCATCGACGCCCCGCCCCCAGGCTTCGAAACCTGGGCCACCTGGCGCCACCACCGCTGGCCCCCCTCAGTCTCCTGAGCCGGGGCGAGCACGACGAGAACGTCGCCCTGGTGAGCCGGCGGCGATGGACTCCGGTGATTCAGCGCGCGCGGCGGTAGTGCACGGCGATCACGCCGTTGCGGAGCGGCTCCGCCGACACCAGCTCGAGCTGGCGCGTGGCGGGCAGCCCGCCCTGGTACAGGGTCGGGCCATGGCCGACGATCCTGGGCTGGACGAGCAACTTGTACTCGTCGATCAGGTCCAGCCGATCAAGCTCGGTCGCCAGCTTGCCGCTCGCGAGCAGAACCCCGTCCGGGTTCGCGTCCTTGAGCTCCTGCACGCCCTCGCGCAGATCACCACCGATGTGGTGGCTGTTGGTCCACGGGAAGTCCTTGCGCGTCGACGACACCACATACTTGGGCTTGGCCTCCAGCTTGGCCGCCCACTCGCGCATGGCAGGCGGCGCGTCCACGTCGCCGCGGGCGACGGCCGGCCAGTGCCCCTCCATCATCTCGTAGGTGACGCGCCCCCACAGCATCGCCCCGCACTCATCCATGCGACTGGTGAAGAAGGCATGCGTCTCATCGTCAGCGATCCCCTCCTGATGATCGACGCAACCGTCCAGGGTGACGTTGATGCTGAAGGTAAGAAGTCCCATGGCCGCCGAGTCTAGGACCCACGACAGCATCACAACGCCCCGACGAGCGGCGCGCCGACCCCTCAAGGAACCCGCACCCCGTCACCGCCCGGCAACGCGCCTCCAGCCAACCGCGTAACCGGCACCAGCCCGGCCAACCACCACCGCAACCGGCGAGGTACGTCCGCACGACCCACCACCCAGGCCCGCCTGCCCGACAAAATCCCCGGCAAAATCCACAGCGCGGCAGCCAGACCGCTACCGCACGGGGACCGCCCACAAAGCGAGCCGCCCAGCAGCGAAGAACCAAACGCTTGCCGCAACAGGCCACCATGCAAGGTGGAGGGCCGGGGGTGACCAAGAACGGCATAAAAACGCTCCACCAGCCGTCTTGGTCACCCCCGGCCCTCCACCGTCCCATCGCAAGAAAAAGAACTAACCCCGCTCGATCAGATGCCCAACAATCTGAGGCCCCATGAGAACGGCCTCACCAGACCCGTCCCGCCGAGAATCAACCGCAGGAAGCTCAACCGGATCACCGGTAGCACTGGCACCAACCGGACGCGGCCCAACCCAGGCAACAGTCAAAGCCGTCTCCCCCTTGAGGAACCGCTGCACCCGGACCCCGCCGGTAGCCCGCCCCTTGGCCGGATAGAGCCCGAACGGCGTCACCTTCACCTGAGTGCCGGTCGACGTCACCACCATCGGCTCCCCATGCTGCGGATCGGTGGTGCTCACCGCATTGAACGACACAGCCTCAGCCCCGGACGACAGATTCATGCCGGCCATCCCGCCGCCCTTCAACCCCTGCGGCCGGACCAGCTTGGCCGGGAACCGCAACAGGGAGGCGTCCGACGACACGAAGGCGAGCGACTCGCTGCCGTCGGTCAGCCAGGTCGCGCCCAGCACCTCGTCGCCGTCCTTGAGGGTGATGACCTCGAACTCGTCCGAGCGGACCGGCCATTCCGGGGTGCAGACCTTGACCACGCCCTGCCGGGTGCCCAGGGCCAGACCGGGTGAGCCGGTCGCGCCGAGCGGGGCCAGGCCGACGACCTTCTCCCCCGGCTCCAGCGGGATCAGCTCGGAGGCCGACATGCCACCGCGCACCGAGACGGTGCCGGACTGCTCCGGCAGGACCGGCAGGGGCAGCACGTCCACCTTGAACGCCCGCCCCGTGCTGGTCACCAGCAGCACGCGGCCGCGGGCGGTGGAGTGCACGACCGAGCGGACCGCGTCGTGCTTGACCCGGCCGCTGCGCCGGCGCCCCTCGGTCGCCTCCTCGCTCTCCGCCGCGGTGCGGGCGATCAGCCCGGTCGCGGAGAGGATGACCTGGCAGGGGTCGTCGGCCACCTCGAGCGGGCCGGCCGGCGCGGACGCCGCGAGGACCTCCTTGAGGTCGCCGTCGATCAGGGTGGTGCGCCGGGCGACGCCGAACTCCGAGGCCACCGCGGCCAGCTCGTCCGAGACGACCTGCTTGAGGACGTCGTCGTTGTCCAGAATCCGGCTGAGCTCCGCGATCTCGCCGCGCAGGCGCTCCTGCTCGGTCTCCAGCTCGATGCGGTCGAAGCGGGTGAGCCGGCGCAGCGGGGTGTCCAGGATGTACGTCGCCTGGATGTCGCTGAGCCCGAACTCGCTCATCAGGCCCGCCTTGGCGGCCGCGGCGTCGTCGCTGCCGCGGATGATCGCGACCACCCGGTCGATGTCGATCAGGGCGATGAGCAGGCCGTCGACCAGGTGCAGGCGGTCCTGGCGCTTGGTGCGCCGGTGCGTGGTCCGCCGGGTGACCACCTCGTAGCGGTGGGCCAGGAACACCTCGAGCAGCGCCTTGAGCCCCAGCGTCCGCGGCTGGCCGTCGACCAGGACCAGGTTGTTGATGCCGAACGACGACTCCAGCGGGGTCAGCCGGTAGAGGTCGGCCAGCAGGGCCTGCGGGTTGACGCCGACCTTGCACTCGATGACCAGCCGGATGCCGTGCTCGCGGTCGGTGAGGTCCTTGACGTCGGCGATGCCCTGCAGCCGGGCCGGCTGGCGCTGGCCCTTGCGCGGGCCGGAGGTGATCAGCTTGCCCTTCACCTCGTCGGTGATCGCCTCGATGATCTTCTCGGTGCCCACGCCGTACGGCAGCTGCACGACGGTGATCGCCTGGCGGCCACGGCCACCCTCCAGCGGGCCGGTCTGGGCGCGGGCCCGCATCCGCACCACGCCCCGGCCGGTCTCGTACGCCCGGCGCACCTCGTCCAGGCCGAGCAGCTGCCCGCCGGTGGGCAGGTCGGGGCCCGGCACGAACCGCATGAGCTCGTCGAGGTCGGCCTCCGGCTGGGTGATCAGGTGCCGGGCCGCCGTGACGACCTCGCCCAGGTTGTGCGGGATCATGTTGGTCGCCATGCCGACGGCGATCCCGGACGTGCCGTTGACCAGCAGGTTGGGGAAGGCCGCGGGCAGCACCTTGGGCTCGAGCTCGGAGCCGTCGTAGTTGGGCTTGAAGTCGACCGTGCCCTCGCCGAGCTCGCCGACCAGCAGCATCGCCTCGCGCGACATCCGGGCCTCGGTGTACCGCGAGGCGGCCGGGCCGTCGTCGGGCGAGCCGAAGTTGCCGTGGCCGTCGATCAGCGGCGCGTTGAGCGAGAAGTCCTGGGCCAGGCGCACCATCGCGTCGTAGATCGCCAGGTCACCGTGGGGGTGGTAGCGGCCCATCACGTCACCGACGACGCGGGCCGACTTGACGTAGGCCCGGTCGGGACGGTGGCCCTGCTCCTGCATCGACCACAGGATGCGGCGGTGCACCGGCTTGAGGCCGTCGCGGGCGTCCGGCAGGGCGCGCGAGTGGATGACCGAGTAGGCGTACTCCAGGTAGGAGTCCTCGACCTCGGTGGTGAGCGGGTTGTCGATGACCCGGGCGCCGGCCTGGTCGAAGGCCGACAGGTCCACCCGGGACTGCTCGTTCTTGCGGCGTGCCATGTCTGAAGAAAAGCCTCTCAGGACGAACTTGCATGGGTTTCCGCTGCGGGTCAGCTCAGGCGTCGATCGTTTCCTGGTCGATGCGGCCGGCCGCCTCGATCAGCCAGTTCTTGCGCGGCTCGACCCGCTCACCCATCAGCAGCTCCAGCGTCGCCTCGGCCCGTTCGGCGTCGTCGAGAGTGATCCGCCGGACCGTGCGGGTGGCCGGGTTCATCGTGGTGTCCCACAGCTCGTCGGCGTCCATCTCGCCGAGACCCTTGAACCGGCTCACCGGGGCGAGCGACTTACCGGCGCGCTCCAGCCGGGTGAGCGCGGCCTCCATCTCCTGCTGGGTGTAGGTGAAGATGGTCTCGGGGTTACGGCCCTTGGTGGTGATCTTGTGCAGCGGCGGCATCGCGGCGAAGAGCCGGCCCTGCTCGATCACCGGGCGCATGTACTTGGCGAAGAGGGTGATCAGCAGGGTGCGGATGTGCGAGCCGTCGACGTCCGCGTCCGCCATGATCATGACGCGGCCGTAGCGCATCGTGCTCATGTCGAAGGTGCGCCCGGAGCCGGCTCCCAGCACCTGCACGATGGCCGAGCACTCCACGTTGTCCAGGACCTGTTGCAGGCTGGCCTTCTGCACGTTGAGGATCTTGCCGCGGATCGGCAGCAGCGCCTGGTATTCGGAGCTGCGGGCCATCCGGGCGGTGCCGAGCGCGCTGTCACCCTCGACGATGTAGAGCTCGCTGCGGCCGATGCCGGTGGAGCGGCAGTCGACCAGCTTGGGCGGCATGGACGCGCCTTCGAGGGCGGTCTTGCGGCGGGCCGCGTCCTTCTGCTGCTTCTGGGTCAGGCGGACCCGGGCGGCGTCGACGACCTTCTGCAGGACCGTGCGGGCCTCGCTCTTGGTGCGCCGGTCGTCGATCCAGGCCTTGAGGTGCTGCTCGACCAGGGTCTGCAGCACCCGGGTGATGCCGGCGGTGGAGAGCTCGTCCTTGGTCTGCGAGGTGAACTGCGGCTCGGGCACCCGCACGTGGATCACCGCGGTCATGCCCTCCAGCAGGTCGTCCAGGACCGGCACGTCCTCCTTGGGCTTGAGCAGCCCGCGGGCGTTGCGGATGGCGTCGCCCAGCGCCCGGACCAGGGCCCGCTCGAAGCCCTTGCGGTGGGTGCCGCCGTGCACGTTGCGGATGGTGTTGGTGAAGGACTCCACCGTGCGGTCGTAGCCGGTGCCCCAGCGGAACGCGACCTCGACCTGGGCCTTGCGCTCGACATTGGACTGCATGACGCCGTTGGCGTCGGCGGCGTTCTCCTTGTAGGTGCCCTCACCGGCGACCATCAGGATCCCGGAGACGGGCTTGTCGCCGGCCGGGGTGAGGAACTCCACCATGTCGGTGAGTCCGTGCGGATAGTGGAACTTCTCCTCGGCCGGCTCCTCGCCGGTGTGGTCGCGCAGGACGTAGGCGACGCCCGGGACGAGGAACGCGGTGTTGCGCAGCTTGGCCCGCACCACGTCGACGTCCAGGCGGGCGCCGGTCTCGAAGTACCGCGCGTCGTACCAGTAGCGGATCGAGGTGCCGGTGCGCTCGCCGCGCTTCATCTTGCGCACCACGCGCAGGCCGCTCTGCGTCTGGAACGGCGCGTCCGGGCCGGGGCCGGCGAACACGCCGGGCACGCCCCGCTGGAAGGACAGCTCGTGCACCTTGCCGTCGCGCCGGACGGTCACGTCGAAGCGCAGGGACAGGGCGTTGACCGCGGAGGCGCCGACGCCGTGCAGGCCGCCGGAGGTCTTGTAGCCGGAGCCGCCGAACTTGCCGCCGGCGTGCAGCCGGGTGAGCACCAGCTCGACGCCGTTGAGGCCGGACTTGGCGTTGATGTCGGTCGGGATGCCGCGGCCGTCGTCGTCGACCTGCACCGAGCCGTCGGCGTGCAGAATCACCTCGACGTGCTCGGCGTGCCCGCCGACACCCTCGTCGGTGGCGTTGTCGAGGATCTCGTTGGCGAGGTGGTTGACGCCGCGGCTGTCGGTGGAACCGATGTACATACCCGGCCGCTTGCGGACCGCATCGAGTCCTTCGAGGTGCGTGAGGTCATCAGCCCCGTAGAGGATCTCTGGTTGCGCAGTCACGAGGTATTACTCCCGGCAGTGGCAGCTGTCAACGACGCGGCGAGCCTACCGGGCACCTCCGACGACTTTCGTGAGGCCGACCGTGAGCTGGTCTCCATAACACACGACTAAAGGGGCAAATGCTCCGGGTCGTGAGCCACGACACGATTCCGGCCGGCCTGTTTGGCGGCGTAGAGGCCGGCGTCGGCCCGGCCGAGCAGGGTGTCCGGGGTCGGGTCGCTGGGGCGCAGCCGGGCCAGGCCGACGCTGATCGTCACCGGGATCGGCCCGGAGCGGGTGTCGACCGGCGTGCCGGCCACCGCGGCCCGCAGCTCCTCGGCGAGCTGGGCCCCGGCCGAGTCGATGCCGGGCAGCAGCACCGCGAACTCCTCACCGCCGTACCGGGCGACCAGGCCGTCGGCCGGCAGGCCGCCGAGCAGGCGCTGGACCACGCCCTTGATCACGTCGTCGCCGACCTGGTGGCCGTGCGCGTCGTTGATCCGCTTGAAGTGGTCGATGTCGACCATGAGCGCGGTGACCGGGCCGTCCACCGCCCGGGCGGCGGCCAGCGAGCGCTCGGCCAGCTCGAAGAAGCGCCGGCGGTTGGCGACGCCGGTCAGGCTGTCGGTGGTGGCCAGCTCGTTCACGCGGCTGAAGAGCCGGGCGTTGTCGAAGGCCACCATGCCCTGGCCCACCAGCGCGGCCGCGAGACCCAGGTCGGCCGCCGCGTACGCGCCCGGCCGGTCCGAGGCCAGCACCAGCACACCCACGGCGCCGTTGCGGTCGTCGAGGGTGACCGTGAGCCAGCTCTGCCCGGTGGAGTCGTCGAAGGCGCCGGCCCAGGGCGGCGTACCGTTGATCATGTCGGCCTGCCGGTTGTCCAGCAGGGCCCGCAGGTCCGGGTGCTCGGCCAGGGCGAGCTGCACCGGGGCCGGCCCGCCGAGCACGGTGATCTCGGTCGAGTCGGAGGTGCCCAGCAGCAGCCAGCCGCGGTTGGCGCCGGGCGTCTGCCGGGCGGTGAGCAGCAGCCGGCGCAGCACCAGCTGCGGGTCCAGGGTGCCGGTGAGCCGGGCCATCGCGCGGCGCAGCGTCTCGGCCAGGTCGCGCTGGCGGTTGGCGGCGGCGACCGCGACCTCGAGCTGGGCGGCGCGGGCCGTCTCCAGGCCGACCGCGATGTGGTGGGTGATGGCGGTCAGCACGTCGGCGTCGTCGACGGTGAAGACGCCCTTGGCGACCCGGCTGTCCAGGTAGACCACGCCGAGCAGGCGGTCGTCGAGCTCCAGCGGGGCGACCAGGATGCTGCGCAGGCCGTACTGGACGACGCTCTGCGCGCCCATGGCCTCGCCCTGCTCGGTGCCGGTGACCACGAGCGGCTCACGGCTGTGCCGGACCCGGTCGACGACGGTGGCGCTGTAGCCGGTCAGCTCGGCCACGTCCCGGCCGCTCGAGTCCCGGCCGACGAACGGGGCCAGCACCTGGGTCTCGGCGTCCATGAGGAACAGGATGGCCCGCTCGGCGCCGAGCAGACGGGTGGTCTCGTCCAGCGCGACCCGGGTCAGCCGGTCCGGGTCGATGACCCGGGAGGCAGCCAGGCTCAGCTGCTCCAGGGCGGCCCAGCGCTGGCCGGCCCGGCCGCGGGTGGCCACCACGGGTACGCGGTTGCGGCGCCCGGCGTCGAGCCGGAACTCGGCGGCCACCCGGCGTGCCCGGTGCGGCCAGCCCCGGTCCTCGGCGATCCCGGCGGCCATCCGCGCCTGCCGCTCGGCTTCCCCGGTGCTGCCGGCGGCGGTGAGCGCGCGGGCGCGTACCAGGGCGGCCTCGAAGGCCGGCAGCGGCGCGTCGACCTTGCGCAGCAGCGGCTCGGCCTTGGTCAGCAGCTCCAGGGCGGCCGTGCTGCGGGCCGGGTCCAGGGCGATCAGCGCCGCGCGGGTGATCCGGTGGTGCGCGGCCACGATCGGCCGGCGGGTGACCCGGCCCAGCGCGGAGACGGCCGCCGCGGCGACGGCCACCGCGGCGTCGCGGTCGCCCGGGGCGGCCCGGCGGGCCTGCTCCAGCCGGCCGTACGCCAGATAGACGTAGTAGCAGTGCTGGGCGGGCAGCACGTCGAGCGGGCGCAGCCCGAGGCTCTCGAACTCGGTGACGGCCTCGTCGAAGGCGCCCTCGAGGTCGTCGCGCTCGATGGCGGACAGCATCCGGGCGATGATCGTGTCGACGACCTCGTGGATCTCCTTGGGTCCGTCCGCGGCGCGGGCCAGCGCGGCGACCGCCTCGCCGGCCCGTCCGCGCATGGCCAGCAGCCCGGCGTCGACGGCCACCACGGCACTGCGGTCGGCGTTGCCGCCGGCCTCGAGCCAGCGCTGCCGGGCCGGCCGGGCCGCCTCGGCCTCGGTGATCTCGCCGCGCAGCAGCCAGTCCCAGCCGAGAACGGCGTAGCAGTCCAGGATCAGGCCGACGTCGAGGAAGCGGTCGCGCTCCGCCAGCACCTGACGCACCCGCTCGCCGGAGTCCGCGCCGCTGCCGTGCACCGCGATCGCCGTCATCCAGTCGATCCGGGCGAGCAGCGTGGGGTCGCCGAACTCGTGGGCCTGGCGGACGGCCGCCGCGGTGATCCGGTCGGAGGTGCGCTGCAGTCCCAGCATCCGCAGGGCGAGGGTGAGGCCGACGAGGTCGCGGGCGCGTTCCGGGGTCCGGCCGAGCCGGCTCGTCGGGTGGATGAAGCGCAGGCCGTACAGCAGCGAGCGCAGCGGGCGCAGGGTTCGCACGCTGCCGGAGCCGCCGTAGTGGTACAGCGTCGTCTGCAGTTTCAGCCGCTCGCGGTACGCGCCCTTGGCGGTGCCGTAGCCGAGCCGGGTGACGCCGATCAGGCAGCCCACGAAGAACAGCCACATGCCGGTGAGCGCGGCCACGACCGGGTTGCGCGGCAGCGGGCGGCCCAGCTCGGCCAGGCCCTGCTCGACCGCGCGGACCTGCTCGGCGCCACCCCAGTTGCTCTCGTGCACGCGGGCCAGGTGCAGGTGCAGGTGCGCCCGGGCGATGCGGTCGGTGGTCCCGTCCAGGGCGGTGGTCAGGGCGGCGATCGCCTCGTCGAAGCGGCCGTTCTGGTGGTACGCGATCCCGAGCAGCTGGTGGAACTCGCTGTCCACGGTCAGCCCGCCGGTCGCGGCGGCCTCGGCGGCGTACTCGAGGAAGGTCAGCGCGGTGTCCGGGGCGTGCTCGGCCAGCGCCCGGGCCCCGGCGGCCTGTCCCGCGCGCAGCATCCGGGCCGGCTCGTACGAGGGGTCGCCGAGCGCGCAGTGCCGGGCGAGCGCGTACACGTCTGCGCCGTCACGGTCGAGCACGTCCGCGATGCGCTGGTGCAGCCGGCGCACCTCGTCGTCCGGCAGGCCGTCGATCAGCGCCAGGCGGATGCTGTCGTGCAGGAAGCGCACGGTGCCCTCGCGGTGCTCGACGAGACCGCGGCGGGCGGCGTCGGACAGCACGTCGAGGACCCGGCGGCGGCCGACGCCGGCCACCTCGGCGACCAGGCCGGGGGCGAAGGTGGCGCCGATGACGCCGGCCAGTTGCAGCAGCCGGCGGTTCTCCGGGGCCAGGGTGCCCATCCGGCGCAGCAGCAGCTGGGCGGAGTCGGCCGGCAGGGCCAGCTCCTGGACGCCGGCGGTGTCCACCCGCCAGACGCCCCAGTCGGGGGTCAGCAGGCCGGCGTCGATCACCGCTCGCGCGTAGCCGAGCGTCGCGAACGGGTTCCCGCCGGTCAGCACGGCGATCGCGGCGGCCCCGCGCTCGTCGATCCGGACGCCGCCGGACAACGCGCTGATCAGGTCGCCGACGCCCGCGGCGCTCAGCGGCGCCAGCGTGATGTCGGTGTCGGGGCCGGGCTCGAGGCGGTTGAGGACCATCGCGGCCGCCGGCGCGCCCTCCTCGTCGTTGCGGGCGGTGGCCAGCACGAGCAGCGGCACGCCGCTCAGCCCGGCGGCGAGCTGCTCCAGCACCCGTACGGTGCCGTCGTCGAACCACTGGACGTCGTCGAGGTGCAGCAGCACCGGGCCGGTCGTCCGGGCCACGCCGGTGAGCAGGTCGGCGACGGCGGCCGAGTGCCGTTCCAGGCCGATCTCGGCCGCCACGCCGGGCACGCCGAGCGCGTCGGCCAGGGCCGGGGACAGGCTGGTGACCAGGCCGGCGCCCTGCCCGGCGGCGGAACGCAGCAGCTTCGCGGCGGCGGTGGCACCGCCGGAGCGGCGCAGCAGGGCCCGGACGTACGCGTCGACGGCCGCCCGCAGCGGCGCCATCGGCCGCCGGTCGCTCGGTGAGGCGGTGCCCCGCAGCACGGTGCCGCCGGCCGCCTCCACCAGCTCGCCCAGCTCGGTCGCGAGCCGGGTCTTGCCGCTGCCGGTGCCGCCGTGCAGCACGGCGATGCCACCACGGCCCGCCGCGGCGGCACTCCAGCGCTCCCGTAGCGCGGTGAACTCGGTGTCCCGGCCGGTCAGCGGGACGGCGACCAGCGGGGGTGGACCGTCCTGCTCACCGAGCGGGAACAGCGTGGCCGGGTCGTCGCCGAGCCGTCGCAGGTCGGCCAGCAGGCCCGCGGCGCTCTGGTAACGGTCGTCGGGGTCCTTGGCGAGCAGCCGGACGAGGATCGCGGCGAAGGTCGCGCCCAGGCCGGGGGCCAGGGCCCGGGGGTCGGGTACGGGCGCGGTGGCGTGCAGGTGCAGCAGCTCACCGACGTCGGCCGCGGCGAACGGCGGTGCCCCGGTGACGCACTCGAAGAGCACCGCACCGAGGGCGTACAGGTCGGAGCGGCCGTCCACGGGCCGGTTGAGCATGCCGCTCTGCTCGGGCGGGCTGTAGACCAGCGTGCCGGCGACCGGCTCCTCGGTCAGCCCGTTGGGGCCGGCCGGGACGCGGGTGGCCAGCCCGAAGTCGACCAGTGCGGCGGCACCGTCCGGGCCGACGACGATGTTGTCCGGCTTGACGTCGCGGTGCACCAGGTCGTGGGCGTGCGCCGCCTGCAGGGCGCCGGCGAGATCGGTGGCGATCCGCACGGCGGCGGACTCACGGACCGGGCCGCGGGCCAGGCGGGCGGTCAGCGGCTCGCCCGCGATCAGATCCATGATCACGTACGGGCGGCCGCCGGCCGTACCGGCCTTGTGCACGCGGGGCAGGCCCGGGTTGTCGATGGCGGCCAGCAGAGCGCACTGGCGGCGGAACTCCCGCACGCCCTCGGCGCTTGCGGCGACGGTGTCGCGCAGGAGTCTGAGGGCGTACTCCTGGCCGCGCAGCCGTACCCGGTGCACGACCGCCTGGGTGCCCCGGCCCAGCTCGCCCAGCACTTCGAGCCCGGCGGCATCGCCGGGCTCGAGCTGCAGCAGAGCCGGCTCGGCCGGCGGAGAAGGCGTGGCACCCACGTTGCCTTTATCGGCCCAGGTCGCCCCCGCTGAAGGATTGGACCCGGGCCGATCTGCCGGCCGGGCCCGTCAGCCGCAGGTCTGCAGGGCCGAAGCGGCCGTCACCACCTGCGGGTACAGCGCTCGCGACAGCTCCACCGGCGCCGACTTGCCCGCCACCGAGACCGGCGGCATCTCCTGGTAGGCGACCGCCTCGTCGGTGACCGCGCGGGTGGCCGCGCAGACGACCACGGTGTCGTGCGGCGCGTACGCCTGCAGCCGCGCCGCCGTACTGACCACGCTGCCGCTGACCATCCCGTACCCGCCGTCGCGGGTCTGGTCCAGGTCGACGATGGCGTCGCCGGTGGCCAGCCCGACCCGGGTCCGGACCGGGAACCGGCCGGCCAGGAGACGCCCCCGCAGCGCCTCCTGGATCGCCAGCCCGGCCCGGACCGCCCCCGCGGCGGCGCGGCTCACGTCCTGCGGCGTGCCGGCGACCGGTGCGGTCGCGCCGAAGATCGCCATGACCGCGTCCCCGATGAACTTCTCCACCACTCCGCCCGCGGCCTGCACCTCGGCCGACACGGTGGCGAAGTAGTCCATCTGCAGATCCCGGACATCCGCGCAGTCCAGCTCGTCGACGATGCTGGTGAAGCCCACGATGTCGACGAACAGCACGGTCACTGTCTGTCGCCGGCACCGGAGGCCGGCTGTCATTCTGTTCACGTCCCCACGTCCCTTCGCCGCATTGGCGAGATGAACGGTGCCAGCCGGCGGGGGTCCAGCGGATCGGCAGAATGACGTATCTGTGACAGCGGGCCCCAGCGTCGAATTTGTGACGCAGAACAGTCCGAACCGACGAGAACGTGCTACCCGGATCGGCACTAGGCTGCCACGCATGGCCAGCGAGGGGGACGACGCGCCTATTGTCGGACGTACCGGCACTTTGACCGCGCTTCGCACGGACCTGCTGAACGCCGGTCCCAGCGGCACCGCGGCGGTGTTCGTCACCGGCGAGAGCGGTGTGGGCAAGACCCGCCTGCTCCACGAGACGGCCGAAGCCCTGCGTGAGGCCGGTGTCGCCGTGCTGTCCGGCACGTGCCTGGACATCGGTGACGCCTCTCCGCTGCACCCGGTCCTGCAGGCGTTGCGCCGCGCCGGCGTGCACGCCGACACCGGCCCGGTGGACGCCGCGGCCAACCAGGACGGCGCCGGGGTGCTGCTCGAACGGGTCTCCCAGCAGTTGCGCTCCCTGGCCCAGGGGCGGCGCCTGCTGCTCGTGCTCGACGACCTGCAGTGGGCCGACCGCAGCACCCGGCAGCTGCTGCTCTACCTGCTGGCCGGCCTCGGCGAGATCAATCTGTCGGTGCTGGCCGCGGTCCGCTCCGAGTCGCTGCACGGCTCGCATCCGCTGCGGCGGGTGCTGGCCGAGTTGCGCCGGTTACGTTCCGTACGCGTGCTGGACCTGGCCCCGCTCGACCGGGAGGCGACCGGTGAGCTGGTCGCCGCGATCGCCGGCGCGACCGTCGCCCCGGAGGACGCCGACCGGGTCTACAAGCGCAGCGGCGGTAACCCCTTCGTGGTCGAGGAGCTCTCCCGGGACCTGCGGGACGGCCGGGTCGAGCTCTCGGACACGCTGCGCGAGATCTTCCTGTCCCGGGTCGACGAGCTGCCCCCGCACGCCCACGACGTGGTGCACGCCGTCGCCGCCGGCGTCGAGCCGGTCGAACACGCCCTGCTGGCCCGCGTCCTGCCGCTGCCGGAGACCGAGCTGATCGAGGCGATCCGGGCGGCGGTCGCCCACCGCTTCGTGACCAGCGCGAACGACGGGTACCGGCTGCGGCACCAGGTCGTCGCCGAGGTCCTCGAGCACGAGGTGCTCCCGGCCGAGAGCGCCGCCCGGCACCGCCGCTACGCCGAGGCGCTCGAGGCTGTCCCCGGCACGGTCGACCATGCCCGGCTGGCTCACCACTGGCGGCAGGCGGGCGAGCCGGCCCGGGCGATGCCCTCGGTCGTCGCCGCGGCCCGGGCGGCCGAGCAGCTCTACGGCTTCGCCGAGGCGCACCGCTACTGGAGCATGGCGCTGGAGCTGGGCTGCGAGCAGGCGCCCGAGTACACCGAGCTGCTGGCCCACGCCGCCGAGTCGGCGCACCGCTGCGGCGAGCACCAGCGGGCCCTGACCCGGCTCGAGGAGCTGGCGGCCCGTCCGGACGGCCCCGGCGCCTGCGAGATCCACCTGCGCCGGGCCCGCTACCTGGCCGCGGCGGGCCGCTCGGCGACGGCGGAGATCGAGTACGAACGGGCGCTGGCGTTCGCGGAGTGCACCCAGTCGGAGAAGGCCAGCGCCGCCGCACACCTCGCTGAGCTGCTGGTTCACCTGGGCCGTTACGCCGACGCCGGGGTCCGCGCACGCGATGCGCTGGAGCTGGCCGAGAAGGCCGACGGCTCGACCGGCGACCTGGTCCGGGCCAGCGCGGCGCTCGGGTTCAGCCTGGCTTTCCGGGAGGATCCGGACGCGGGGCTGGCGGTGATCCGCCAGGCCGTGGAGATCGCCGAGCGCTCGGGGCACCCGGACGACATCGGCTGCGCCTATCTGCACCTCGCCGAGCTGCTCACCGGCCCGCTGAACAGCGTCGAGGAGGGCGTGCTGGTGGCCCGCCGGGGCGCGGAGAAGCTGGCCGCGATCGGGCTGGGCCGCACATACCAGACCCGGTTGCTGGCGATCGCCGCGAACGGGCTGTTCCGGATCGGCGACTGGGCCGAGATGGAGAAGGTGCTCGACACGGCGATGCGGCACCACCCGTCCGGCGCCGACGCTGTCGAGCTGCTGCTGTCGCGCTGCCGGCTGTGGGTCGGCGTCGGCGACGTGGAGCAGGCCGACCGGGACCTGGAGGCGGTGGCGACCATCCTGGCCGGCGGCGGCGCCCGGCACGTGCTGCCGATGCTCACGCTGCGGGCCGGGCTGGCCATGTGGCAGGGCCGGCACGCGGAGGCGCGGGCCGCCGTGCAGCGCGGCCTGACCGAGACCCGCTCCGACGACCTGGTGCTGCTCGGCGTACTGGCCTGGCACGGGCTGCGCGCGGAGGCGCAGGCGCAGGCCGGCGGCAAGGTGCCGGTGGATCCGGCGGCGGTGCGCCGGCTGCAGACCGTGGTCGAGCGGATGGCCCGCGGCGCCGGCAACGCGGCCCCGCCGGTGCGGGCCGTGGTCGACGGGTATCTGGACCTGTGCGCGGCCGAGCAGAGCCGCATCGACGACCGTAACGACCCGGAGCTGTGGGCCCGGGCCGCGGCGGCGTGGGACAGGCGCAAGCAGCCCTACCCGGCGGCGTATTCGCGGCTGCGGCAGGCCGAGGCCACCTTCGCCCGCCGGCCGGGACGGTCCAACCGTGGCCGGGCGGCCGCCACGATGGCGCTACGCGAGGCGTACGCGACCGCGCGGGCCATGGGCGCCAAGCCGTTCGCGGCCGAGATCACGGCGGTGGCGACCCGGGCCCGGGTGGCCCTGACCGGCGACGAGGACACGGTGGCCATCGCGGCGCCGGGCCACGGATCCGGCGACGAGCTCGACGTGCTGACCGAGCGCGAGCGGGAGGTCCTGGCCGCGGTGGCCGAGGGGCTGACCAACCGGGAGATCGGTCAGGCCCTGTTCATCAGCGAACGGACCGTCGGCGTGCACGTCGGGCACATCTTCGACAAGCTCCAGGTACGCACCCGGGTGCAGGCCAGCCGGGTGTTCCTCCGCGCGGCGTGACCTTTTCGTTATCTACGTACGCGGAATACGTCGTTCTACCGATCCCCGTGCCCGCCCCCGGTGAAAAGCTGATTCCCGTTCGGGGGAGCACCGCCCGGCCGGCCGCACCACCGGGCCGCCGGGCGGTGCTGGAGGGCCTCCGCGAGGGAGTTCCGTGTGTGGAGGACCGCGATGATCACCGAATCCGTCTGGGGACCTGTCCGTCAGGACATGGCCGACGTGCTGGCCGGGCACCCCGATGACGTGCCCGCGGTGGTCGACCAGCTCACGAAGCTCCAGGACGTGCTCGAGCGGGTGCCCCCGCTGCTGGTCAGCAACCCGCTCGCCGACTTCAACAAGCTCTACCTGACCATCACGACCAGCGTGCTCGAGCGCCTGTACGCGGGCCGGTTCGCCGATCCGGCGTTCCTGTCCCGCCTGGACGTGGAGTTCGCCGCCCGCTACTTCGACGCCCTGCGCCAGTGGTCGGACGCCAGCGCCGGCTGCCCGCGCGCCTGGTCCGTGCTGTTCCACCGGATCCCCGGCCCGGACGCGCGCCCGCTACCGTCGGCGGCCGCCGGGGTCAACGCGCACATCAACTTCGACCTGCCGTTCGCTCTGGTCACGACGTTCGACCACCTCGGCTCCGACCCGGTCGACCACAGCGACCAGCACCACGACTACCTGCAGATCAACGACATCTTCGCCGAGTCCATCCCCGGGCTGCGCCGCGGTTTCCTGGAGAAGTGGCAGCTGATCATCGACATGATGAACGGCGACCTGGACGACTGGTGGCAGGGCGAGCTGATCGAGTACACCCGCAACGTGGCCTGGCGCAACTCGCAGAAGCTCTGGTGCGTACGCCACGACCTGCAGGCCATCGGCCGGGAACGGGCGCGCCTGGACGGCACCGCCGAGGCTTTCGGCAAGCTCCTGATGTCGCCGATGGGCGCCATCCTGCAGTGACCAGGTCTTTCTTCCGGGGGGCGGGGTGCAGGGCCCGTGCTTGTCCAAGAGCACGGGCCCTGAACCTCCTGGCTACTTGATCACGACGAGCCGGGCGACGCTCTTGTCGCCGTCCTTGGCGCCGGCGAGGCCGATCTCCGCGCCGCTCTTGATCGCGCCCGCCTCGACCTTCTTCTTGTCCTGCACGACCCGCAGCTTGTCGCCGTAGGTCCAGGTCTGCGCGAAGCCGTCGGCCGACTTGACGCTCACCGTCGTGGCGTCCACCGCGGTGACCGTGCCGCGCTGCACGACCACGGTCTTGACGCCGTCCTTGCCCTGCACCGTCATTTCCCCGTGCAGCGTGTTCTTCCTGAGGTACTTACGGGCCCCGGGATGCTTGCCTGCCTTGTCCCCGGCGGAGGCCGACGGGGCCGGGTCCGCTTCCAGGCCGACGGCAGCGAGGGCGAAGGTCTCGTCCGCGACGTCAGCCGCGGGCACCGCCGGGGCACCGGCCGGAGCCGCGCCACCGCCGCAGCCGCTCAGCCCGAGCAGACCGGCGAGGCTCACAGTGGTCAGGGTCAGCGCGATACGGGTTCGTGTCATAGGGCCCAGACTGCGCCCGCCGTGCACGGGCCGGATCAGCGTCATGTTCGGGTTGGGTAAGGGCCGGTCGCGGCGGGCAGGGCGATGGTGAACATCGCGCCGCCCTCGGGGGCGTGCCCGGCCGCGATGGTGCCGCCGAGCCGCCCGACCAGCCGGGCGGCCAGAGCCAGGCCCAGACCGCTACCGGTACGCCGGACGCCCCGGTAACGCCGCTGCAGGGCACCGCGCTGGAACGCCACCGCCAGGTCCTCGTCGGAGAAACCCGGACCACCGTCGCGGATCTCGAGCACGCCGCCGTACGGGCCGGGCCGCACCGCCAGGATCAGCGGGGCACCCGGCGGCACGACGCGCAGCGCGTTCTCGCAGAGCCCGTCGATGACCTGGCGCAGGCGGCCGGGATCGGTGGCCACCGGCACCGGCTCCGCGGGCAGCTCGGTGCGCAGCTCCGGACCGTCCGGGCCGCAACGCCGGGCCCACGCCTCACCGGCCGAGCCGGCCAGGTCGACCAGGTCCACCGGGACGATGTCCACCGGCAGGTCCGCGGCCTCCAGGCGGGCGAGCACCAGCAGGTCCGAGATGAGCCGGTCGAGCCGGTCGGCCTCGGCGACCATGGTCTGCCCGGCCCGCGCCGCGCCGTCGGCGGCGACCACACCGTCGGCCAGGGCCTCGGCGTAACCCCGGATGGTCGACAGCGGGGTCCGCAGCTCGTGCGACACCGACAGCAGGAACTCGCGTTCGCGGCCCTCGCTGATCTGCAGCGCCGCGCCGAGCTGGTTGAGCGCCGACGCGAGCTCGGCGACCTCGGCCGGCGGTCGCACCGCGAGCCGGACCGACCGGTCGCCGGCCGACAACCGGCCCGCCGCCACGGCCGCCTGGCGCAGCGGCCGGGCGATGAAGCGGGCCAGCAACGCTCCGGCGAGGACACCGCCGAGCAGGCCCGCGAGCAGGGCGAGCCACACACCGCCGAGGACCCGGGCCGCCGTACCGGAAGCGGTGTCGCGGGTGAGCACGACGCCGCTGGTGTTGCCGCGCAGGGGCCGGCCGACGATCAGCACCGCACGCCCGCCGACCGTGCCGCGGGTGTTGACGGTCGCACCCCCGGCAACCTGGGTGACCACCCGGTCCGGCAGACCGGCCCGGTCGACGGTGCCCCGCCGGATCAGGTAGACGTCGACGCCGTCGGCCCGCAGCCGCGACACGATCCGCTCCCGGGCCACCTGGCGTTCCGTGGTGAGCAGCTCGACCGCGAGCGCGGACTTCTCCACCAGCTCGTCACGGGCGGCGTTGTTGGCCGACCGCACGGCGATGGGCAGCGCGACGAGCGCGGTGATGATGACGGCGACGACGGCGGTGGCCGCGGTGACCAGGACGGTCCGGCCGGACAGAGTGCCGAGGAAGCTACGCATCGGCGGTGTAGCCGACCCCGCGGACCGTGCGGATCAGGGTCGCGGCGGCCCCCAGCTTGGCGCGGACCTGGGCCACGTGCACATCAACGGTACGGGTGCCCGCCGGCGAGGCGTACCCCCAGACGCTGGCCAGCAGTTCCTCCCGGGTGAAGACCCGTCCCGGCCGGCCCAGCAGGTGCGCGAGCAGGTCGAACTCGGTCGGGGTGAGCGCCAGCGGCACACCGTCCACGGTGGCCAGATGCCGGCCGGAGTCCAGCTGCAGCGGGCCGAGCGTGCTTACCCGGCCGCCGTCGGGCGGACCGGCGGCCCGGCGCAGCAGGGCCCGCACCCGGGCGACCAACTCCCGCGGGCTGAACGGCTTGGTCAGATAGTCGTCGCCGCCGAGCTCGAGGCCGAGGATCCGGTCGACCTCGTCGTCGCGGGCGGTGAGGAAGACGACCGGGGTCCAGTCGCCGGCCTCGCGCAGCCGGCGGCAGATCTCCGTGCCCTCCATCCCGGGCAGCGCGATGTCCAGCACGCACGCCACCGGCCGCAACCGCCGGGCCGCCGCCAGCCCGGCCGCGCCGTCGTGCTCGACGTGCACCCCGAAGCCGTCCCGGCTCAGGTAGAGCCGGACCAGATCCGCGATCGGCCGCTCGTCCTCGACCAGCAGGATCAGGCCCTTGGCGGGAGGTTCGCTCACCGCACCATCATGCCCGGCCCGGGGCCGGGTCAATGTTCGGATGAGGTACGGGTTGCCAGCGCCGCCGCCCGCAGAGTCAGATACCGCTGCTCGGGCAGGCTGGCCGTCATCGCGGCCGCCCGCAGATAACAGCCGTGGGCCCCGGCGTGGTCCCCGGCCAGCTCCAGCAGGTGCGCGCGGACGGACTCGAGCCGGTGGTTGCCCGCCATCCGCTCGTCGCCGTCGAGCTCGGCCAGCACGGCGAGCCCGGCCAGCGGCCCGCGCGCCCGGGCCACGGCCACAGCGCGGTTCAGCGTGACCACCGGGCCCGGCGAGACGCGTTCCAGCACCTCGTAGAGGGCGAGGATCTGCGGCCAGTCGGTCTCCGCGGCGGTGCGGGCCTCGTCGTGCACCGCGGCGATCGCGGCCTGCAACTGGTACGGCCCCAGCGGCCCCCGGCCCAGCGTCCCGGAGACCAGCGCGACCCCCTCGGCGATGAACGCGGCGTTCCACCGGCTGCGGTCCTGCTCGTCGAGGGGCACCAGTGCGCCGTGCTCGTCGGTCCGCGCCGGGCGCCGGGCGTCGGTGAGCAGCATGAGCGCGAGCAGTCCGGCCGTCTCACCGTCGCCGGGCAACAGCCGGTGCAGCATCCGGGTCAGCCGGATCGCCTCAGCGGTCAGGTCGGCCCGTTGCAGGTCGGGCCCGGCACTCGTGGTGTAGCCCTCGTTGAAGACCAGGTAGAGCACCTGCCGGACGACCCGCAGCCGGTCGGCGCGCTCGGCCTCCGGCGGCGCCTCGAAGCCCGGGCCGCTGGTGCGGATCCGCTGCTTGGCCCGGCTGATCCGCTGCGCCATGGTGGCCTCGGGCACCAGGAACGCCCGGGCGATCTCGGCGGTGCTCAGGCCGCCGACCGCGCGCAGCGTCAGGGCGAGCTGCGAGGGCGGCGACAGTGACGGATGGCAGCAGAGGAAGAGCAGGGTGAGGGTGTCGTCCGCATCGACGGCGGCGGCCGGGTCGGCCGGCTCCAGCAGCGCGACCTGCTCCTCGCGGGCGCGGCGGGCGCTCTCGCTGCGCCACTCGTCGACCAGCCGGCGGCCGGCCACGGTGATCAGCCAGGACCGCGGGCTGTCCGGCACACCCTCGACCGGCCACTTGAGCGCGGCGGAGAGCAGGGCCTCCTGGACGGCGTCCTCGGCGGCGTCGAACTGGCCGTACCGGCGCACGAGGACCCCGAGGACCTGCGGCGCGAGCTCACGCAGCAGGCCCTCGACGCCGGGGCGGTCCGTGGTCACTGCTCGGGCGGCCCGTCGGGAACCTCGCGCAGCTCGACCCGCTCGGCCCAGACGACGACCTGACCGGCCCGCTCGATCGCCCGCTGCTCGTCCGGCACCTCGAGCACCCAGTAGCCGGCCAGTGATTCCTTGGCCTCGGCGAACGGCCCGTCGGTCACCACCACCTGACCGTCGACCAGGGTGACGGTCCTCGCGGAGGCGGGATCGGCCAGCCCGCGGGCCTCGACCAGCTCACCGGCCTTCTCCAGCTCGGCGTTGAACGACATCATGAACCCGATCATCTCGGAGACCCACTCCTGGCTCCGGCTCTGCATCATGGTGGCGCCGTCACCGAACATCATCAGCATGTACTTCATGGCTCAGTCTCCCAGCCCTCGGGTGCCCCCGGCGGGGCACTTCCACCGTTGAGTCGGAGACCCGGCGCCGTCCTCGACACCCGCACGGGAAGTTTCTCGGCTCGCGCAGGAGCACTATCCTCCCGGGCATGCCGACCGTCGATGTGGTGCTGCTCCTGGCCAAGGCTGTGCTGGGAGTGCTGGTGCTCGCGTCGGCCGTCTGGCTGCTGGTGCAGCACAACCGCCGGCCGGGGCGGGTCCGGCTGTTCCGGCGGCCGGTCCAGCGGCCGCGGCTGCTGGCCGGGGCGTACGCGGTCCTCGCTCTCTGGGCCGGCATCCAGGTGGTGCAGGACCTCACCGACAACAGCCTCGCGCTCAAGCTGATCTCGCTGGCCACTCTGGGCGCGTTCATGATTCTGATCGCCTGTGCCCGCCGCCCCGCCTGACAGGTCGAATTACCGTAGCTGCGGAGAGCGCTTTCCGTAGGAGTCGCTTCTTCGCTCCGAAAGACCGGTTTTGTCGGTTTTGAGGCACGGAATGCTTGACACATCGGAAAACCGGGGGCAACACTGCGGCGACATGGAGAGCGCTCTCCATTGATCAATCCCCCGTGACTCCGTCCCCGAACGTCAGGAGTTCCCGTGCATCCGGCTTCTCCCCCGGCGCTGTCCCCGCACGCGCCCCGACCTCGACGCTGGCGCCGGCTGATCCCCGTCACCGTGCTCGCCGTCGTCGCCGCCTACGTGGGTGTCGTGCAGGTCACCGCGCACGCCGCCGATTCCCTGCTGTCGCAGGGCAAGCCCGCCACCGCGTCGTCGCAGGAGGGCGCGGACGTCGCCGCGGCCCTCGCCGTGGACGGCAACGCCGGTACGCGCTGGTCGAGCCAGTTCAGCGATCCCCAGTGGCTGCGCGTGGACCTCGGCGCGACCGCCACGATCAGCCAGGTCGTCCTGCAGTGGGAAGGGGCGTACGCGAAGGCGTACAAGATCCAGACCAGCGCCGACGGCACCACCTGGACCGACATCCACAGCACCACCACCGGCGCCGGCGGCACCGAGACCCTCACCGTCAGCGGCACCGGCCGCTACGTCCGGATGTACGGCACCACCCGCGCCGGCGGCTACGGCTACTCCCTCTACGAGTTCAAGGTCTACGGCTCCACCGGCGCACCCTCGGCCTGTGGCACCACGAACGCCGCCCAGGGCAAGCCGGCCACCGCCTCGTCGCAGGAGGGTGCGGACGTCGCCGCGGGCAAGGCCGTCGACGGTGACGCGGGCACCCGCTGGTCGAGCCAGTTCGCCGATCCCCAGTGGCTGCGGGTGGACCTGGGCAGTTCCCAGGCGATCTGCCAGGTCGTCCTGCAGTGGGAGGGCGCGTACGCGAAGGCGTACAAGATCCAGACCAGCGCCGACGGCACCACCTGGACCGACATCCACAGCACCACCACCGGCGCCGGCGGCACCGAGACCCTCACCGTCAGCGGCACCGGCCGCTACGTCCGGATGTACGGCACCACCCGCGCCGGCGGCTACGGCTACTCCCTCTACGAGTTCAAGGTCTCCACCGGTGGCAGCACGACGCCGCCCACCGACCCGACCACGCCGCCGCCCGTGCCCGGCGACTTCACCACCGTCTGGACCGACGACTTCAGCGGCCCGGCCAACACCTCGCCCAGCGCGGCGAACTGGCTGCTGCGCACCGGCACCCAGTATCCCGGCGGCGCCGCGAACTGGGGCACCGGCGAGGTCGAGACCGCATCGGACTCCACCGCCAACGTCTACCTCGACGGCACCGGCAAGCTGAACATCAAGGCGATCCGCGACGGCGCCGGCAAGTGGACCTCGGGGCGGATCGAGACGCAGCGCACCGATTTCGAGCCGCTGGCCGGCCAGCTGACGAAGTTCACCGCCGTCCTGAAGCAGCCCGACGTGACCAACGGCGCCGGCTACTGGCCCGGCTTCCGCGCCACCGGCGCGGCCTACCGCGGCAACTACAACAACTGGCCCGGCGTCGGCGAGACCGACATCATGACCGACGTCAACGGGCGCAGCCAGCTCTCCCAGACGCTGCACTGCGGCACCGCACCCGACGGGCCGTGCGCGGAGTACAACGGACGGCAGAGCGGGCTCGCCGGCTGCACCGGCTGCCAGACCGGCTTCCACGAGTACACCCAGGTCATCGACCGGACCCGGACCGACGAGGAGATCCGCTTCTACCTCGACGGCCGGCAGACGTGGGTGGTCCGCGAGTCGCAGGTCGGCGTGACCGCCTGGCGGGCGGCCGTGCACCACGGCTTCTTCCTGCGGTTCGACCTGGCCATCGGCGGCTCGCTGCCGAACGCGGTCGCGGGCTTCACCACACCCACCCCGGAGACCACCTCGGGCGGCGTGCTCAGCATCGACTCGGTGACCGTGGCCCGGGCGGCCGGCACCACCCCGGCGGCGATGACCGACCCGGCCACCCCGGCCGGCCCGTCCACCGTCCGGGTCACCGGTACGCAGGGCAACTGGCAGCTGACCGTCAACGGCGCGCCGTACGAGGTCAAAGGCATCACTTACGGCCCGCCGCAGGCCGCCGCGGACGGCTACCTGCGGGACCTGCGGAACATGGGCGTCAACACGATCCGCATCTGGGGACCGGACGACAACACCCCGGCGCTGCTCGACCGGGCGGCCCAGCAGAACATCAAGGTCGTCGTCGGCCTCTGGCTCAACCACGGCGCCGACTACGTCAACGACACCGCGTACAAGACCGCGGTGAAGGCCGAGATCGTGGCCCGGGTCAACGCGCTCAAGGGCCGGCAGGGCGTGCTGATGTGGGACGTCGGCAACGAGGTCATCCTGGAGATGCAGAACTACGGGCTGGCCGCCGACGTGGTCGAGGCGCGCCGGATCGCTTACGCCAAGTTCGTCAACGAGGTCGCCGAGGCGATCCACGCGGCCGACCCGAACCACCCGGTCACGTCGACCGACGCGTACACCCACGCCTGGACCTACTACAAGCCGCACGCCCCGGCCCTGGACCTGCTCGCCGTCAACTCCTACGGCGCGATCGACACGGTCAAGCGGGACTGGATCGCCGGTGGCTACACCAAGCCGTACATCCTGACCGAGGGCGGCCCGGCCGGCGAGTGGGAGGTCCCCGACGACGTCAACGGGGTCCCGGACGAGCCGACCGACCTGGAGAAACGGGCCGGATACACGTACAGCTGGAACGCGATCAAGGGCCACCCGGGTGTGGCGCTGGGCGCGACCGAGTTCCACTACGGGCTGGAGAACGACTTCGGCGGCGTCTGGCTGAACACCTTCACCGGTGGCTGGCGGCGGCTCGGCTACCACGCGCTGAGGCAGGCGTACACCGGGCAGGCGTCGGCGAACACCCCGCCGGAGATCACCGCCATGACGGTGAGCCCGCAGACGGCGGTGCCGGCCGGCGGCACGTTCACCGTGAACGTCGCCGCGACCGATCCGCAGGGCGACCTCATCCGGTACAACCTGATGGCGAGCGACAAGCACATCACCGGCAACCGCGGCCTGCGCCACCTGACCTTCACCCAGAACGGCAACCAGTTCACGGTGCGCGCGCCGGAGCAGCTCGGCGTCTGGAAGGTCTACGTGTACGCCTTCGACGGCCACGGCAACGTGGGCATCGAGCAGCGCTCGTTCAAGGTGGTGCCGCCGACGATCCCCGGCACGAACCTGGCCCGGGGCAGGACCGCCACCGCGTCGACGTACCAGCCGACCGGCACGAACGGGCCGCAGCTGCCGGCGTACGCCGTCGACGGTGACTACGGCACCCGCTGGGCCAGCGAATGGGTCGACACCGCGTGGCTTCAGGTCGACCTGGGCTCGGTGCAGTCGTTCGACCGGGTGCTGCTGGGCTGGGAGGCGGCGTACGCCCGGGGCTACACGGTGCAGGTGTCGGACAACGGCAGCACCTGGCAGACGATCCACACCACCACCAGCGGCAACGGCGGCTTCGACGACCTGGCGATCAGCGGCACGGGCCGCTACGTCCGGGTCTCCGGCACCGTCCGTGCCACCGAGTACGGCTACTCGCTCTGGGAGTTCGGCGTCTACCGCAGCTGATCCGCCATGGCGCCCCCGCTCCGGCGGGGGCGCCACTTTGTACTGTCAGCGGATGTCCCAGGTGACCCGCTGGTGCGCCCGGATCACCGGTTCGCGCCTGTTCGAAGTCCTGATCATCATCGTCATCGGCGCCAACGCGATCGTGCTGGGCCTGGAGACGTACCCTGATCTGGGCCATGCCGGTCCTCTGCTGCACGGGCTGGAATGGTCCTTCCGCCTGCTCTTCGTGGCCGAGATAACGGTCCGGATCCTGGCCTACGGCAGCCGGCCGCAGGACTTCTTCCGCAACGGCTGGAACGTCTTCGACTTCGTCGTGACGCTGGCCGTCTTCATCCCCGTGCTGCACGGCGACACGACCGCCCTGCGGATCATCCGGATCGCGCGGGTGCTGCGGCTGGTGCGGTTCTCCCCCGGCCTGCGGACCATCGTCTCGGCGCTGGTGCGCAGCCTGCCGGGCGTGGGCGCTTTTCTCGCGCTGGCGCTGGTCACCCTCTACGTGTACGGCATGGCGGGCTGGCTGATCTTCAAGGATCACTACCCCGAGGAGTACGGCACGATCGGCCGCGCGGTGCTGACCCTGTTCGTGCTGCTGTCCCAGGAGAACCTGCCGCAGCTCATCGAGCAGGGCCTGGCCGTCTCGGCCTGGACCCTCGTCTACTACGTCAGCTACATCCTGATCACGGTGAACCTGCTGGTGAACATCCTTATCGCGGTCATCGTGAACTCGATGGAGGAGGTCCGCCGGCTGGAGATGACCGAGGGCCTGGCGCCGGACTTCGACGCCGACGGCGACGGCGAGCCGGACGAGCTGGACCGGCTGGCGATCAGCCAGCGCCTGGACGATCTCCGGGCGGTGATCGCGGAGCTCGAACGGGATCTGCGCGTCCGCGACTGAACCCGTGATTTCTGCCGGTAGCCGGGTCTATCGTCGTCAGCGAGCTGAGGAGGAGTCATGGACAAAGTCGTCCACTTCGAGGTGCCGTTCGACGACGCCGACCGGGCCCACACCTTCTACCGCGAGGCCTTCGGCTGGCAGCTGGCGAGCATGCCGGGCATGGGCTACACGATGGTGACCACGACCGCGACGGACGAGTCCGGACGGCCGGGTGAGCCCGGCGGCATCAACGGCGGCATGCTCGCCCGGCAGGGCCCGATCACCGGCCCGGTCATCACGATCGGCGTCGACGACCTGGACGACGCCCTGGCCCGGATCGAGGAGCTCGGTGGCACGGTGGCGATCGGCCGCCAGCCCGTCGGGGACATGGGCTTCTCGGCCTACGTCCACGACTCCGAGGGCAACCTGATCGGCCTCTGGCAGAACGCCTGAGACCGCTCAGCCCGCCAGGCCGGCCGCCCACCGCAGGACCCGGTCCACGTCCGCACGGGTCCAGCCGACCGCCGAGTCGACCGGCACCAGCAGCGTGGGTGCCGACCGCCCGGCGGCCCAGCGGCGGCCCGCCTCGGTGTGGTTGTCGTCGATCCAGGCGGCCGGGCGGTCACCCACCGCCTCGGCCACCGCCGGCACTTTCGCCTCCGGCGGGAACGGCAGCGGCGGGAACGGCACCACCGGCAGCGCGGCGACGCCCAGCTTGGCGCCGAAGAGAAGGTTGGCGTCCTCGCCCCAGGCACTCGCCCAGCGCAGATCACCGGCGGCGGCCAGCTCGGTGATCCACGCGGCGTGGTCCGGGCAGTAACGCTCGGGGCCCTCACCGGGATAGAACTCGTGCTCGAGATATCCGTCGGGGCAGGAGGACGCGGCGAAGGGGTTCAGCACCCCGTCGAGATCCAGCAGCAGAACGGGTCGGCTCACCGTGCCATCTAAACCCGGCGGGCTTACCGTCTCACCATGCGGGTCATGACCTGGAACGTATGGTGGCGCTTCGGCGGCAACTGGCGGGAGCGGGCCGCCGGGATCAGGATCACTCTCGAGACGTACCAGCCGGACGTGGTCGGGCTGGTGGAGACCTGGTCGGCCGACGGCACGACGCAGCCCGACGTGCTGGCCGGACACCTCGGCATGCACGCGGCCTTCGCGCCGACCTCACTGCCACCGGCGCCGGACCCGGTCGAGGAGCCCGGTCAGCTCGGTGCCACTGTCGGGCTGGGTCTGCTGAGCCGCTGGCCGATCCTGCGCACCGAGGTCCGCGAGCTGCCGCACACCGAGCGCCCCGGACCGCCCCCGACGGCTCTGATCGGCACGCTGGACCATCCCCGGGGCAACCTGCACGTCATCGTCACGTGCCGGGAGTGGGAGCCGCAGTACGCCGCCGACCGGGCCGCGCAGACGATGGCGCTGGCCGAGCTGGTGACGGATCCGGCGTTCGACGGGCCCCTGCCGGTGCTGCTGATCGGAGATCTCAACGCGCCACCGGACGAGCCGGAACTGGCGCCGTTGCGGGCGGTCACTGTGGACACGTGGGAGGCCGGCGGGGGCGATCCGGGGGCGACCACTCTGGACTCGCTGCTGCCGTACGCGCCACTGGAGGCGACCACGCTGATCGACCGCCGGATCGACCACGTGCTGGTGCGCCCGGGACGCCCGGACGCCACCGTGACTGTGCGGGGCGCTTTCATTGCGGGTGACCGCCCGATCCACGGCCTCTACCCGTCCGACCACTACGCCATCGGCGCCGACCTGGACCCGTGACGCGAAGCCGAGCCGGGCTGAGCCGAGCCGTGGCCGAGGGCCGGTTGCCGGTTGCCGGCCGGATGGCTGTTTGCCGGCGGGAGGTGGAGGCCCCTGCGCGCCACAGGCTCGGTGGCACCGTGGCGCGCAGGGGAATTCTGCGGGCCGAGAGAGCGATTTCCCGGCCGCCTTGATTGTTGCCGTGGTGTTGCGGCCCGTCAATATGCTGATGGTTCCGGAACCGTCACGGATGGGAATTCGACAGGGCGATATTGACATGGCCCGACCGCGCCGCAGAGACTGGGTTGCCTCTTTTCGGAATGGAGTTCTTTGTGAGCATCGCGCTGCGGGCTGTAGCGGGCGGCTGCCTGATGGCCCTGCTGCTCGGCGCCGGCGCTTGCGACTCCGGGGCGTCTCCGGCGGCTCCCCCGGCCGTCTCCAGTTCGAAGGCTCCCGGCAGTTCCGGCTTCTTCGGGGGCACCGATCTGGCCTGGGTCGAGATCACCATCGCGATGAACGAGGAGCTTCTGCCGCTGCTCGCCCTCGCTCCCACGCACGCCTCGGATCCCGGCCTGCGGGCCCTCGCGGCCGAGGTCAGGGCCACTCATGAGCAGGAGCTCGGCACCCTGCGGAGCCTGCACGACGAGGCCGGGCTGCCCGCGGAGAATCCCCACAAGGGCATGCCGATGCCCGGCATGGTGACCCCGGAGCAGGTCGCCGAGGCCGCGGCCGCCCGGGGTGCCGCCTTCGACAAGCTGCTCGCCCAGCACCTCAGGGCGCATCTCGAGCAGGGCGTCAAGCTCGCCGAGAGCGAGGAGAAAGCCGGCCTCGAGCCGCGGACCAAGGATCTCGCCGCCCGGGTGGTCACCGGCCGCCGCCAATTTCTCGCCGAGCTGCCCGCGCCGAAATCCAGCGGGAAATAACTGTTATTCCGGTGCCGCGAAATGGTCCGGGCGCCCGACCGGCGGCACCCGGACCATTTCGCGTTACTGTTACGGCAGGACGTAGTTTGCGTTCAGCGCCGCGCCCCGCTCGGGCTTGTACTGGTCGAAGCCGCGCGGGTCGCACTGCAGCCCGCCGTTGATGCAGTGGGTCACCAGCGCGTTCAGCGTGCGTACGTCCCAGGCGTTGTAGAAGTCGTAGTGGAACGAGTACGCCCGCCCGCTCGACAGCCGCACGTTCGCCAGGTTCCCGCTCACCGGGAACGCCATCTTGAACTCGACCATCGGGACCGCCACCGGGTGGCTGGCCGGGCACACGCCGACCGTCGGGTACGCCATGTGGCTCTTGTGGTCCGGCGTGTCCAGGTGGATGCCGTCCCAGCAGCTCGGCGCCTGGTACCGGATGTTCAGCTGGGTGCCCGCCGGGCAGGTCCCCGGGAAGTCCCAGTTGCGGACGCTGTCGCCGCACTCCCAGCCCTCGACCGCGCCGGGCGAGTTCCTGAACTCGTCGAGGGTCGCCGACGGGCTGCCGACCACGTACCGCAAGCCCGGGGGTGACGGGCGCACGCTGCGGTAGTCGAGCACGCCGCTCTTGTAGTAGATGACCTGGCGGCCCACCGGCTGGACGGCCGTGTCGCCGTTGAGCAGCGTCGGCATCCAGTACGCGGTCTTGTCGCCCGGCGTGATGCAGGACGTGCCACCGGCGTTGAGGCTGGCCAGAGTCGTCGCCGCGTTCGTGGTGGTGTTGCCCATGAACGTGTGCGAGTGCGAGGCGCCCGGCATGCCGGGGAAGACGATCGGGTCGTCCGGCAGGTTGGAGCGGCTCACCGAGCAGTTCGCCTGGAACTCGTGGTGGGTCGTGGGCGGGTTGGTCGCCGGTGGCGTCGCCGTCGACGGGGTCACGCCGGTGACCGGCGGATCGGCCAGGACGTAGCCGCCGCCGGCCGGGGGCGTGCTGCCGCTGGTGCCGTACACCTTGAACTCGAGCAGCGAGTAGCCGTAGCCGGTGCCGCGCTGGGTGCCGTACATGCGCACGTACCGGCCGCTGCCGTTGACCGTCAGGGTCTGGCTGCCGCCGGCAGCCGTCGTGGTGCCGTAGACGGTGGTCCAGGCGTTGCCGTCCGGCGAGGTCTGGATCTGGTACGCCTTCGCGTACGCGGCCTCCCACTCCAGCACGACCCGGGTGATCGTGGCGGTGCTGCCGAGGTCGACGCGCAACCACTGCGGATCGGCCCACTGGCTGCCCCACCGGGTGTCCGTACGACCGTCGACCGCGGCCGCCGCCGGCGACTCTCCATTCTCGAGCGACGAGGCGAGCGCCGGTCTGCCCTGCGACAGCAGGGTGTCGGCGGCATGCGCCGACTGCACTCCGGCCACCAGCAGCGATCCGGCGACGGTGGCGACGGCCAGCGGCGCGATGAGCCGGCTGAGCCGGCTTCTTGCTGATCTCATGAGTTCTCCACGGGGTGAGGACGGATGGCACCACAGCCGGACGTGCGGGGATCGGCCGGGATGACTTGGAGAGCGCTTTCCGAAGTGTTACGCCGAGGTTGCGTGTACGTCAATATGCCCCGGTGGTTCCGGAACCCGGCGGCCCTCGCACGGGTCTGGAAGGGCAGGTCGGAGAGCGCTCTCCAGGATGTGCTATAAAAACGGGTATGCGGACCCGGAGCAGCACCTCATGACCGCCGGCACCCGGCGGTTGCCCGTCGGCGAGCGGTTGCCGACGCTGGAGGACGTGGCCCGGGTCGCCGGCGTCTCCCGGGCCACGGTCTCCCGGGTGATCAACGGCATCCGCAACGTCGACCCGCAGCTGCACGAGATGGTGTGGAACGCGGTCGGCCAGACCGGCTACGTGCCCAACCGGCTGGCCCGGTCCCTGGTCACCCGCCGCACCGGCACGGTGGCCCTGGTCGTCTCCGACTCCGAGTCGCACGACGACGACCCGTTCATGGGCCGGTTCTTCGCCGACCCGTACTTCGGCCGGGTCGTCGGCGGGCTGATGAGCGTGCTGCGCGCGGCCGGCATCCAGCTCGCGCTGCAGATCGTCGGCACCGAGGAGCAGCGCACCCGGCTGGTCGGCGACCTGCGCCACGGCCAGGCCGACGGCGTCATCGTGCTGTCGCTGCCCGGCCACGACCCGCTGCCCCGCATGCTCACCGACGCCGGCGTGCCCGCCGTGATGATCGGCCGCCCGGCCGACCCGGTGCCGATCAACTACGTGGACCTGGCCAACGACACCGGCGCATCGCTGGCCGCCGACCACCTCGTCGGCCGCGGCTGCCAGCTGGTGGCGATGATCTCCGGCCCGGTCGACGTGCCGGCCAGCAACGACCGGATCACCGGCTTCCGCCGCTCGATGGCCCGGCACGGGCACGCCTGGGTGCCGCTGGTCTCGGGCAACTTCACCCAGGACAGCGGCGAGCAGGCGATGCGCGCCCTGCTGGCCGAGCACCCGGCGGTGGACGGCGTCTTCGTGGCCAACGACCTGATGGCCCTGGGTGCCCTGCTGGCTCTGCGCGACGCCGGCCGCCACGTCCCGGACGACGTGGCGATGGTCGGCTTCGACGACAGCAGCGCGGCGGTGGCGGCCAGCCCGGCGCTGACCACGGTGCGGCACCCGCTGGAGGACATGGCCGCGGAGAGCGCCCGTCTGCTGATGGCCCGCATCGAGGACCCCACCATGCGCATCTCGTCGGTGATCTACGAACCGACCCTGGTGCTGCGCCAGTCAGCCTGACCAGGTGCGGCGGGACGCGCCCACCGCCACAGATTCAGGGGTACGGCGGCCAGGGCTGGCCGGAGGTGACGGCAGATCGTCATCGTCCGGAACTCACGTCGCGGCGTCCTGCGGGAAGGGCCTGACAGTCAAGTGTCAAGAAGGATCTGGCGGATCCGCTCCCGGCTGTACCCGGTGGCCGCCACGATGTCCACCTGGCGCATCCCCGCCCGGTCAGCGGCGCGGATCTCCTCGGCCAGGTCGGCGCGCGCCTGGTCCACCTTCTCCCGAGCCTCCCGGATGATCTGGGCCGCCCGCTCCTGGGCACGAGGTATCCCGGCCTCCGCCGTACGGAGCTTTCGGACCGCCGCCTCAAGAGTCACGAGTGCATCGTCCCTGGTCGGCATGTAGGCCAACCGGTATATCCATCGAGTAGGCCAAACACATTCCTTGCCGTTTGGCCTACTGCGGGGTTTAATAGTTGGCATGCGGCAGACAGGTGAGCGGTCCGCCGGCCGAGCTGGTCAGCCGTACGGCACAGAGTGGCCCCGCACGAATCAACGTGCGGGGCCTCGTCGTTCCTCAACCGATGCCAGGCCCGGCTACGGGCTGGCGGCCAGGAAGAGGAAGGCCGCCAGCAGTCCCAGGTGGATGCCGCCCTGCAGGACGTTGGCCCGGCCCGGGACCACCGTCAGCGTGCCGACCACCACCGTCAGCGCCAGCAGCACCATCTGGGTGCCGCCGAGGCCGAGCAGCAACGGGCCCTCCAGCCAGATCATCGCGATGGCGATCGCCGGGATGGTCAGGCCGATGCTGGCCATCGCCGATCCCAGGGCGAGGTTCAGGCTGGTCTGCATGCGGTCACGTGCTGCCGCCCGTACCGCCGCGATCGTCTCCGGCAGCAGGACCAGCAGCGCGATCACCACGCCGACCACCGCCTGGGGCATCCCGGCCCCGGCCACCGCCGACTCGATCGACGGGGAGACGCCCTTGGCCAGGCCGACGACCGCGATCAGGGCGACCAGCAGCAGGCCCACGCTGGTCAGCGCGGCCCGGGTGGTCGGCGGCTCGAGGTGGTCCTCCCCCTTGATGACCTCGCCGGCCGTGGTGATCGGCAGGAAGTAGTCGCGGTGCCGGTGCGTCTGGACCAGGACGAACAGCAGGTAGAGCGTCAGTGAGGCGACCGCGGCGAAGGCGAGCTGGGCGGGGGAGAACTGCGGGCCCGGGCGGCTCGTGGTGAAGCTGGGCAGGACCAGGCTCAGGGTGGCGATCGTCGCCACCGCGGCCAGGGCCCCGCCCGTGCCCTCGGAGTGGAAGACCGCGACCCGGCGGCGGATCGCGCCGACCAGCAGGGACAGGCCCAGGATGCCGTTGCAGGTGATCATCACGGCCGCGAAGACCGTGTCGCGGGCCAGGGCCTGCGCCTTGTCGCCGCCACTGATCATCAGCGTGACGATCAGGGCGACCTCGATGATGGTCACGGCCACGGCCAGCACCAGGGAGCCGAACGGCTCGCCGACCTTGTGGGCGACCACCTCCGCGTGGTGCACCGCGGCGAGCACGGCCCCGGCCAGTAGCAGACCGCTGATGATCACGATGGGGGGCGGCAGGTCGCGGCCCCAGGTCAGGATGAGAGCGGCGACGGCGAGGACCGGGACCCAGGCCGTCCAGCGGGCGAGGTAGCTGGTGATCTTCGCGTTCATCGGTCAACCCTGCCAGAGAACCGGCTCCCGTGCCCTGCGACCAGCGTCTCCCCGGAATTTGACGCATTGACGTTGCCGCACCCCACTGCCGGGGCACCATAGCGACATGGCCTACGTCAACCCGTCCGGTGAGTTCTCCCGCGACCAGCGTTACATCGCCACCCGGCTCACGGCCGACGGCCGCGACGGCTATCCCGTCGAGCCGGGCCGCTACCGGCTCGTGGTCAGCCGCGCCTGCCCGTGGGCCAACCGAGCGATCATCGTACGGCGGCTGCTCGGCCTCGAGGACGTGCTCTCCATGGGCATCGCCGGGCCGACGCACGACGAGCGCAGCTGGACCTTCGACCTCGATCCCGGCGGCCGCGACCCGGTGCTCGGCATCGAACGGCTGCAGGAGGCCTTCCTGGCCCGGTTCCCCGACTACGACAAGGGCATCACCGTGCCCGCGATCGTGGACGTGCCGACCGGGCAGGTGGTCACCAACGACTTCGCGCAGATCACCGTGGACCTGAGCCTGGAGTGGAAGAAGTACCACCGCGAGGGCGCACCCGAGCTGTATCCGGAGCACCTGCGCGAAGAGATCGACAGGGTGAACAAGTCCGTGTTCGCCGACGTCAACAACGGCGTCTACCGGGCGGGTTTCGCCGGCACCCAGGAGGCGTACGAGAAGGCGTACCACCGGCTCTTCGACCGGCTCGACAAGCTCTCCGAGCTGCTGTCCGGCCGGCGCTACCTGGCCGGGGACACGATCACCGAGGCCGACGTGCGGCTGTTCACCACGCTGGTGCGCTTCGATCCGGTCTACCACGGCCACTTCAAGTGCAACCGGCAGAAGCTCATCGAGATGCCGGTGCTGTGGGCGTACGCGCGGGATCTCTTCCAGACGCCGGGCTTCGGGGACACGATCGACTTCGTGCACATCAAGCAGCACTACTACGAGGTGCACCGCGACATCAATCCGACGGGGATCGTGCCCTCGGGCCCCGAGCTGGGCAACTGGCTCACCGAGCACGGGCGCGAGGCGCTCGGCGGCCGGCCGTTCGGCGACGGCACCCCGCCCCCGCCGCCGAAGGAGACGGAGGTCGTCCCCACCGGGCACGGTGCCGCCGCATAGGATCTCCTCCGGTGTCCACCCTGGAGGTCCCGTGAGCGACCAGATCGACAGCTCGACCGCGCAGCCCGCCCGCCGGTACAACTACTGGCTCGGCGGCAAGGACAACTTCGCGGTCGACCGCGCCTCCGGCGACGAGATCCTCAAGACCTTCCCCACGGCCCGGCTGGCCGCGCTGGAGAACCGCCGGTTCCTGCAGCGGGCCACCCGATACCTGGCCGCGGAGGCGGGCATCCGGCAGTTCCTGGACATCGGCACCGGCCTGCCCACGGCGGACAACACCCACGAGGTCGCGCAGCGCATCGCGCCGGAGTCCCGGGTCGTCTACGTCGACAACGACCCGATGGTGATGGTGCACGCGCGGGCGCTGCTGACCAGCACGCCCGAGGGCCGCACCACCTACATCGAGGCCGACCTGCGCTCGCCCGAGCAGATCCTGGCCGACCCCGACCTGCGGGCGACCCTCGACCTGGGCGAGCCGGTCGCGCTGATGCTGGTCGCGGTGCTGCACTTCGTCCAGGGGTACGGCGCCGGCGCGCCGATCGTGCGCACGTTGCTGGACGGGCTGCCCAGCGGCAGTTTCCTGGTGGTGACCAACGCGACGAAGGACCCGCTGCCGGCGAAGATGGCGGCCGACTACGACGCGGCGCTGGCGGCCGGTGTCACCAACATCTGGCCCCGGGACCGCGCCGAGTTCACCGACCTGTTCACCGGGCTGGAGCTCATCGAGCCGGGCGTCACCCCGGTCAGCGAGTGGCGCGCGGAGTCCGAACCGGAGCCCCGCCCGAACCCCGCGCACATCGCCATGTACGGCGCGGTGGGCCGCAAGCCCTAACCGTCGTGCGGCTCCAGCGCGTCACGGAGCAGGTCGGCCAGCCGGCGCTGGTCGGCCGGGGACAGGTGGCTCAGCAGGCCCTGCTGCCGGGCCAGCCCGGCGGCCACGGCCCGGTCGACCACGTCGATGCCCTCCGGCGTCAGCCGGACCAGCACGCCGCGCCGGTCCGAGGGTGACGGGCGGCGTTCGGCCAGCCCGGCCTTCTCCAGCCGGTCCAGCCGCGCGGTGGTGCCGCCGGTGCTGAGCATCATCGAGGCGGCCAGGGCCCCCGGCGACAGCTCGTACGGCTCCCCCGACCGGCGCAGGGTCGCCAGCACGTCGAACTCCGCGCGGCCGATGCCGAAGTCCGCGTACGCCCGCTCGCCCTCGTCGCCGGCGATCCGGGCCAGCCGGTAGATCCGGCCGAACACCGCCATCGCGGTCGTGTCCAGGTCGGGACGCTCGCGCTGCCATTGCTGGGTGATCCGGTCGACGCCGTCGGTGTGTGCCACGACCCCATTCTCTCGATGTCGAGCTTCTTGACAAGAAGGGATTCCCCGAGAAGTCTCTTGATATCGAGATACTTTACGTCGAGGGAGTTCCGATGCGCCCGCCGGTTCTGCTGGTCACCGCCCTGACCCCGGTCGTCTGGGGCACCACATACGCCGTCACCACCGAGTTCCTGCCGCCCGGGCGGCCTCTGCTCGCCGCCGCGCTGCGCGCCCTGCCCGCTGGACTGCTGCTGGTCGCCCTGACCCGCCGGCTGCCCCATGGCGACTGGTGGTGGCGGTCGGCCGTGCTGGGCACGCTCAACATCGGCGTGTTCTTCGCCCTGCTGTTCGTCAGCGCGTACCGGCTGCCCGGCGGGATGGCGGCAGTGCTCGGCGCGGCCCAGCCGCTGCTGGTCGCGGGGCTGACCGCGCTGTTGCTGACCGAGCGGGTCGCGCTGCGGACGGTCCTGGCGGCGGTCGCCGGCGCGGGCGGGGTCGCCCTCGCCGTGCTGACCGCCGAGGCGGGGCTCGACCCGATCGGGCTGCTGGCCGGGCTGGCCGGGACGGCGTCGATGGCCCTCGGGCTGGTGCTGACCAAGCGCTGGGGACGCCCGGACGCCTCGCTGCTCACCACCACGGGCTGGCAGCTCACCGCCGGCGGACTCCTGCTGGCTCCGCTGGCCCTCGGCGTGGAGGGACTGCCGGCGACGCTGACGGGCGTGAACGTCGCCGGGTACGCGTACCTGTCCTTGATCGGCACGGCCCTGGCGTACACGATCTGGTTCCGCGGCCTGGACCGGCTCCCCGCGGCCCGGGTCTCGCTGCTCGCACTGCTCTCGCCCGTGGTGGCGACCGCCGTCGGCTGGGCCGCCCTGGGTCAGGGGCTCACCCCGGTGCAGGTGCTGGGCATGCTGATCGCCTTCGGCGCGGTGCTGGCCGGGACGTCAGCGCAGGTCCGCGTTCTCCACGATGCGGGTGGCGAAACCGGTGCGCGCGGCCCGCAGCATGGCTCGGCCAAGCCGGTCGGTGCTGGTCACGTACTTCGGCGCGATCTTGAACAGCAACGGGATCAGCGGCGCGGTGAGCGCGTAGGTCACCCGGTAGAGGCCGGTCTTCGAGGTGGCGCCGTGGGTCGGCTGGATGAACCCGGGGCGGAAGCCGTACCCGTTCGGGAAGGTCTTGATGACCTCGATCTCGGTCCGGGCCTTGACTCGCGCCCACATCGACCGGCCGTCGGGCTTCGTTCCGGCGCCTGACACGTAGACGAAGGTCAGGGCCGGGTTCAGCCCGGCGAGCAGGTGCGCGGCCGCGACCGGATAGTCGTACGAGATCCTGGTGTACGCAGCCTCGTCGAGCCCGACCGAGGAGACGCCGAGGCAGTAGAAGCAGGCGTCGTAGCCGCGCAGCTCGTCCTCGATCGGGGTGAGGTCGGCGAAATCGTCGAGCGTGACCTCCCGCAGCTTCGGGTGCCGCACTCCGGTGGGCCGGCGCCCCACGCTCAGCACCTGCTCCACGTCGGCGGCCAGCAGGCTCTCGCGCAGCGCGCCCTGACCGACCATGCCGGTCGCGCCGAAGATGATGACCTTCATGTCCCGTCCTTCGCGGTGAGGATCCGGACGCTCTCGACGACCGTCCGGCGGCGTGCGGCGAGGCCGTCGGGCCCCGCGGTGTGGGTGAGCGCCAGATCCGGCGAGCCGAGCACGGACAGGCCCGTGACCAGGGCCAGGAGCTCCCCGGGCGGGAACCTGTCGCTGATCCGGCCGGCCCGCTGCGCGGCCGCGATGGCGTCGGCCTTCTGCCGGTTCGCCGCGACGACGGCGGCCGGCAGGGACGCGCTGCCGCGCTCGAGGGAGTGCCAGAGGGCCAGGCGCAACGCGTACGGCTGCTGCTGGACGCGGTCGAACAGCCGGGCCGCGTAGCCGGGCAGATCGTCCGGGTCGATCGGCACGTCCTCGACGGTGTCCACCACCAGCGCGTGGAACACGGCGTCGAACAGGTCCTCCTTGTTGCCGAAGTAGGAGTAGATCAGCGCCTTGTTGGCCGAGGCGGCGGCGGCGATCCGGTCCACCCGGGCCCCGGCGATGCCCCGCTCGGCGAACTCGGTCGCCGCGGCTTCGAGCAACCGCCTTCTGGTGTCCTCAGCATCCCGCGCCACACGGCCAGCCTAGCTGACTAACCGGTTAGTTGGGAGCATTCTGTCGTACCCGGCCCCTAGAGTGCGACAGTGCCCGTTGAACGCTGGACCGCCGCCCGAGTCACCGCGCTGGCCCCCGACGCGAGCTCGCTGAAAGGTGCGCGCGGGGTGAGCAGCGCCGCGAAATGGCAGGAGACCGGCCTGGTCGGCGAGGCGCTGTGGGGGCTGTGCCGGGGCAGCGGCCGGCAGCCGTACCAGGTCGGCGTCGACCTGGCCGGTCCGGCCTACAAGTGCTCCTGCCCGAGCCGGAAGTTCCCGTGCAAGCACGCGCTGGGGCTGCTCCTCCTCTGGGCCGAGGGCGCCGAGATCCGCCCGGCCACCACAGCGCCGGCCTTCGTGACGGAATGGCTGGCCGGACGCGCGGCGCGGGCCACTCCCCGGGCGAGCGGACCGGTGGACCCCGAGGCGGCTCGCAAGCGCGGGCAGCAGCGCGCCGAGCGGGTCGCGGCGGGCCTGGCGGAGCTGCGGCGGTGGCTGGACGACCAGGTGCAGCAGGGGCTGGCCGGGGCGCAACAGGCCGGGCGTCAGCCGTACGAGACGATGGCTGCCCGCCTCGTGGACGCGCAGGCCCCCGCGGTGGCCTCGGCGGTCCGGCGCCTCGGGGGTGTCGCGGGCATCGGACCGCACTGGGCCGACCGGCTGCTGGGCGGCCTGGCGATGATCCGCCTGCTGGTCTCCGGTCACGAACGCCTCGACACCCTGCCGCCCGCGCTGGCCGCGACGGTTCGGTCCCGGATCGGCTTCCCGGTCGCCCAGGAGGACGTGCTCGCCACCACCGCCGTCCGTGACCATTGGCAGATCCTGGGCCAGGTCGACAGCGACGAGGGAGCGATCACCACCCGGCGCACCTGGCTGCTGGGCGCCACGACCGGACGGTTCGCGCTGGTCCTGTCGTTCGCCGCGCCCGGCCAGTCGCTGGTGGCCGACCTCCTGCCCGGCACTGTCATCGACGCGGCGCTCTGCTTCTATCCCGGGGCGGTGCCGCTGCGGGCGCTCGTGCAGGAGCAGTTCGGCGTGCCGCGGCCGTTGACGGCGCCGGCCGGCGCGGTGGGGCTGCGGGCCGCCCTGGCGGGGTGGTCCGCCACGATCGCGGCCGAGCCCTGGCGGGCGGACGTGCCGATGCTGATCACCGGGGTCGCGCCCAGCGCCGACGGGTTCCTCACCGACCCGGCGGGCGAGTCGCTGCCGCTGGCCCCCGGCCATCGTGAGCCGTGGTGGTTGCTGGCAGCGGCCGGTGGCGCGCCGGCCACCGTCGCGGGCGAGTGGTCGCCCGCGGGGCTGCGACCGCTCGCGGCCTGGATCGACGGCCGGCATGTGCCGGCCGCACCGCCGGTGCCCGACACCACGGCGGCACGCCGGCCCGAGCTGCCGGCCGATCTGCTGGCGGCCGCCCTGGTCGGGACGGCTCGCCGGCCGTGGGCCGCGGACACCGTCCACATGGGAGAGCGCGAGCTGCACACGGGACAGGGATCGCTGCTGGAGGCGGCGGCGACCGCACTGACGTACCACCGGGCCGGCATCACCCCGGTGTCCGGGCACGCGCCGGTCGAGGCGGCGCCCGCGGAGATCGATCAACCCCTGCCGGAGGCCGCGGCGGCCCGGCTGTTGCGCCTGCTCACCGACGGCGCCGCGCCCGGGGGCGCTCAGCAGGTGCAGGAGCTGCTGGCCCAGTGGCTGGTGGCGGCCGCCGCGCACGGCGGGCACGTGCCGCCCGAGACGCTGCCGGCACTGCTGGATGCCGGCCGCCGGAACGGCGCGATCCGGCCCGCTCTCGGCAAGGTGGCGGGCAACCGCGGCGCGTGGCTGGCGGCGATGCGGCCCGACTGGCGGTGGCTGCGCGACGAAGCCCCGGCCGCGGGGGTGCCCAGCGATCCGGAGGTGTGGGAGACCGGGACGGCGGGTGAACGGCTCGCGTACCTGTCGCGGCTGCGCGCCACCGATCCGGCTGCCGCCCTCGCGCTGCTGCGCAGCACCTGGCCGACGGAGGCGCCCGACGACCGCGCCCGCTTCGTGGCCGCTCTCGACACCGGCCTCTCCCTGGCCGACGATGCCTTCCTGGAGCAGGCCCTGGACGACCGGCGCAAGGAGGTCCGAGAAACTGCTCTCGACCTGCTACAACAGCTGCCCGGATCAGCGCTGGCCCAGCGGATGACCGCGCGCGCCCACGAAGCGGTGCACTGGGACGGCCGGCTCGTCGTCACACCGCCCGGGGAGCTGACGCCGGAGCTACGGCGCGACGGCGTGGCGGCGCAGCCCGCGCGCGGCACGGGAGTCCAGGCGTGGCTGCTGGAGGAGGTCCTCGCCGGCACCCCGCTGAGCAGTTGGACCGCCGCCTTGGACCGCAGTCCCGCCGCGGTCGTCCAGCTGGCGCGTGGCCACGACTGGGAGACGCCACTGCTGCACGGGTGGGCCAAGGCCGCCATCGTCCAGGGTGACTCCGAGTGGGCCACGGCGCTCGTCTCCAACGACACCGGAGAGGGCGCGGCCAAGCTGCGCGAGGCGGTGCGCTGGGATCTGCACCTGCTGCTGCCCCCGGCCGACCTGGCCCGGATCGCGGCCGACTTCCTGCGGCGCGAGGATCACCTGGCCCACCGGCTGCTCGCGGTGCACCCGGGCGAATGGCCGGAGGAGCTGGCGGTCGCGGTGGTGGAGACGATCGCGCACCGGGCGCGGACGGACAAGCACAGCTGGCAGCTCGCGGAGCTGTGCCGGGCGGCAGCGCTGGCCATGCCACCCCGGTACGCGGTGCCGGTGGCGCGGCTGGCCGAGCAGCTCGACCAGCAGCAGGGCGATCTGTCGCGGGTCCGGCCGGTGGCCGACCTGGCCCGCACCCTCGACTTCCGCTACGAGATGCTGCAGGAGCTGCGCTGACCGGCCCATTTTGTCGGGGGGCCCGAGTAACGTTCCCGGCATCGGAATCGCCTTCCCCGCAGGGACAGACAGGGAGTTCGAGTGACCGCACTGCGACCGCACGCCGAGGACCAGGATGCCGAGGAGCTGGCCCTGCTGGCCACGACGGACGAGCGGCCACGCCCGTCCGGCTGGCGGCTGTCGCCGCAGGCGGTGGTGACCTACCTGCTGGGTGACGGTGCCAAGATCACCCCGAAGTACGTGGGGCCCCGCCGGCTCATCGAGGTCGCGGTGTCCACGCTGGTCACCGACCGGGCGCTGCTGCTGCTCGGGGTGCCCGGCACGGCCAAGACCTGGGTGTCCGAGCACCTGGCGGCCGCCATCTCCGGCGATTCGACCCTGCTGGTGCAGGGCACGGCCGGCACGGCCGAGGAGGCGATCCGGTACGGCTGGAACTACGCCCGCCTGATCGCCGAGGGCCCGTCCGAGGCGGCCCTGGTGCCCAGCCCGATCATGCGGGCCATGCAGACCGGCACCATCGCCCGGATGGAGGAGCTGACCAGGGTTCCGTCCGACGTGCAGGACGCCCTGATCACCGTGCTCTCGGAGAAGACCCTGCCCGTCCCGGAGCTCAACACGGAGGTCCAGGCCCAGCGCGGCTTCAACCTGATCGCCACGGCGAACGACCGCGACCGCGGCGTCAACGAGCTGTCCAGCGCGCTGCGCCGCCGGTTCAACACGGTGGTCCTGCCCGTGCCGGCGTCCGCCGACGAAGAGGTGGAGATCGTCGCCCGCCGGGTGGGTCAGCTCGGCAAATCGCTGGACCTGCCCGAGGTCCCCACCGCCCTGGAGGAGATCCGCCGGGTCGTGACGATCTTCCGCGAGCTGCGCACCGGCCTCACGGAGGACGGCCGCACCAAGCTGAAGTCCCCCACCGGCACGCTGTCCCCGGCCGAGGCGATCTCGGTGATCACCAGCGGCATGGCCCTGGCCGCCCACTTCGGCGACGGCCACCTGCACCCCAGCGACGTGGCCGCCGGCATCGTGGGCGCGGTCATCAAGGACCCGGTCTCCGACAGCGTGGTCTGGCGCGAATACCTGGAGACGGTCGTCCGCGAACGCACCGACTGGCGCGACTTCTACCGAGCCGCCCGCGATGCCTGAACGGCTCTACGGCATCCGGCACCACGGCCCGGGCTCGGCCCGCGCGGTGGTGCAGGAGCTCGACCGCCAGCGCCCGGAGATCATCCTGATCGAAGGGCCCCCGGAGGCGGACGACCTGGTCCGCTGGGTGGCGGACACCGGCCTCGAACCCCCGGTGGCCCTGCTGGGCTACGCCGCGGACAACCCGGGCCGCGCGGCGTTCTGGCCGTTCGCGGTCTTCTCCCCGGAATGGCAGACGATGCGCTGGGCGGCGGAGCACGGGGTGCCGGTCCGCTTCTTCGACCTGCCGTACGCCTACCGCCTGACCGACAACCGCACCCCGGACACCCCACCGGCCGCGGGCCCACCGCCCGCCCGGACACCGACCGCCGGCCCACCCGCCGCCCTCCCCGCTGAGGCTGCTGCGCCGCCGGGCACCAGCGCAGCAGCGGCGCCGAGTCGCCCGGATCCCTCCACCGCAGAGGTCACCGGCCCGCCGACGGGCGAACCCGACCACAACCCCGCGGATGCCCATCCCGACCCTCGGTCCCTTGTGGACGACGATCGTGAAGGAGCCGCCGAGGACGGGCCTGTGGTGCGGTTGCGGCCCGTCGATCCCATCGGGGAGCTGGCCGCCGCCGCCGGCTACGACGATCCCGAGCGGTGGTGGGAGGACGTCGTCGAGCATCGGGGGATGCCCGCGTTCGACGCCATCGCCGAGGCCATGACGGCCATCCGGGAGAACGCCCCCGAGGATGCCGAGGATCTGCTGCGCGAGGCCTACATGCGCACGGTGCTGCGGGAGGTGCGGCGTACCCACGAGAACATCGCCGTCGTCTGCGGGGCCTGGCATGTGCCCGCGCTCGCCCGCAAGGTCATCGCGCGGGAGGATGCCGCGCTGCTCAAGGGGCGGAAGAAGACCAAGGTGGTGTTCACCTGGGTGCCGTGGACGTACGGGCGGCTCGCCTCCTGGTCCGGTTACGGGGCCGGGGTCCGGTCGCCGGGCTGGTACCACCACCTGTTCACCACCGGTGCCGACGTCGTCCCGCGGTGGCTCGTCGACGCCGCCCAGGTGCTCCGGGCCGAGGGTGTGCCCACCTCCTCCGCACACGTCATCGAGGCCACCCGGCTCGCCGAGGCGCTGGCCGGCGTGCGCGGGCGCCCGCTGGCCGGGCTGGCCGAGGTGACCGAGGCCGCCGAGGCCGTCATGTGCGACGGCGAGCGGTTGCGGGTCGAGCTGATCGATCGGCGTCTGGTGGTCGGCGAGCGGCTCGGTGCGGTGCCCGATGCCATGCCCGCCGTACCACTCGCCCGGGATCTGGCCGCCCAGCAACGTTCCGTGCGGCTCAAGCCCGAGGCGCTGGAACGCGTTCTCGATCTGGACCTGCGCCGCGACATCGACCTGGCCCGCAGCCGGTTGCTGCACCGGCTCCGCGCGATCGGGGTGCCGTGGGGTGAGGCCGACACCACGCAGCGCGGCACCGGCACGTTCCGGGAGCAGTGGCGGTTGCGGTGGCAGCCCGACTTCGCCGTCCAGCTCGTCGAGGGCAGCATGTACGGCACCACCGTCGTCGCCGCGGCCACCACCAAGGTGACCGACGCGGCCCGCAAGGCGACGGCCCTCGGCGACGTGACCGCGCTCGTCGAGGTGTGCCTGCTCGCCGATCTCGCGGATGCGTACCCGCCGGTGCTGGCCGCGCTCGACACCCGGGCCGCGCTCGACGCCGACATCAACCACCTGATGGCCGCGATCCCCGCCCTCGCCCGCACCTTGCGCTACGGCGACGTCCGGCGCACCGACGTCGCCGGACTGGCCACCGTCACGGCCAGCCTGCTCACCCGGGTCTGCGCCGGGCTGCCGTCGGCCGTCGGTTCGCTGTCCGACGACGCCGCGAAGGAGTTGCGCGGCCACATCGACGGCGTGCACTCGGCGGTGAGCCTGCTCGACGACGACGAGTTGCGCGACCGCTGGCTGACCACTTTGGAGTCGCTCTCACAGCGCGCGGATCTGCACGGTTTGCTCGCCGGCCGGTTCACCCGGTTGCTGCTGGACGCGGGCCGGCTCGGGACCGCCGAGGTGCAGCGGCGGCTGCGGCTGCCCCTGACCGTCGGCACGCCGCCCGCGCACGGCGCCGCCTGGGTGGAGGGGTTCCTCGCCGGTGGTGGCCTGCTGCTCGTGCACGACGACGCGCTGCTGGAGTTGCTGGACGGCTGGCTCGCCGACATCGCACCGGACGCCTTCGACGACGTGTTGCCGTTGCTGCGCCGTACCTTCGGGGCTTTCGCCGCGGGTGAGCGGCGCGCGATCGGCGAACGCGTCGCGGACCCGGGCGGCGCCGGTGGCGCCGCGGCCGAGCCGCTGGTGCTGGACCACGACCGGGCGGCTCTGGTGCTGCCGACCTTGAGTGCGCTGCTGGGCCGGGAGGTCTCATGACGGACATCGAAGACCCCGCGCGTCGCGAGCGGCTGCGGCGCTGGCGGCTGGTGCTCGGCGGTCCGGCCGACGAGTCGCTCGGCGCGGCGCAGGGGCGCGACGGTGCGATGGACGCGGCCCTGTCCGCGCTGTACGACGCCGGTGGTGACGGCGAGGCCGGCCGGACGGCCCGCTCGGCCGGGCTGGGCAGTTCGGCGCCGAAGGTGGCCCGGTGGCTCGGTGACATCCGCGAGTACTTCCCGAGCACCGTCGTGCAGGTGATGCAGGCCGACGCGATCGAGCGGCTGGACCTGACCCGGCTGCTGCTGGAGCCCGAGATGCTGGCCGCGGTCGAGCCGGACGTGCACCTGGTCGGCACGCTGCTCTCGCTGAACAGGGTGATGCCGGAACGCACCAAGGACGCGGCGCGGCAGGTGGTACGCAAAGTCGTCACCGAGCTGGAGAAGCGCGTCGCCCAGCAGACCCGGGCGGCGGTCAGCGGCGCCCTCAACAGGGCCGCGCGGATCAACCGGCCGCGGCACGCCGACATCGACTGGGACCGGACGATCCGGGCCAACCTCAAGCACTACCAGCCCGGGCTCCGCACGGTCGTCCCGGAACGGCTGATCGGCTACGGCCGCCGCGCCACCGCCATCCAGCGGGACGTGGTGCTCTGCGTCGACCAGTCCGGCTCGATGGCCGCCTCGGTGGTGTTCTCCGGGGTGTTCGCGGCGGTGCTGGCCTCCATGCGGTCGTTGCGGACGTCGCTGGTCGTCTTCGACACGGCGGTGGTCGACCTGACCGACCAGCTGAGTGATCCGGTGGAGGTGCTGTTCGGCACGCAGTTGGGCGGCGGCACGGACATCAACCGGGCGATCGGCTACAGCCAGCAGCTCATCACCCGGCCCCGGGACAGCGTCTTCGTGCTGATCAGCGACCTGTACGAGGGCGGGATCCGGGAGCAGATGCTGCGCCGGGTGGCGGAGATGAAGACCGCGGGCGTGCAGGTGGTGGTGCTGCTGGCGCTGTCGGACGAGGGCGCGCCGGCCTACGACCACGAGAACGCGGCGGCGCTGGCCGCGCTGGGCGTGCCGGCCTTCGCGTGCACACCGGACGCGTTCCCGGACCTGATGGCGGCGGCGATCGAACGCCGGGACCTGATGGCCTTCGCCCAACGCTTCGCCGACCGCTGAGCAGCTCCGGCAGACCGGCAGACCGGCAGGGCGGCAGACCGGCAGACCGGCAGGGCGGC
>NZ_BOQL01000010.1 GCF_018332655.1 Actinoplanes auranticolor
GCCCGCGCTGCCCGCGCTGCCCGCGCTGCCCGCGGTTCCGGTCCTGCCCGCGCTGCCCGCGCTGCCCGCCATACCTGCAGTACCGGCGCCGCCCACACTGCCGGTCCTCCCCGCATTGCCCACTCACCCCGCGGCGCCTGCCCTGCCGCCAACGCCAACGCCAACGCAAACGCCGCCCACCCTCCCCGAGCTCCCACCGGCGCCCGCCGCACCCCTGAGCCCCGACCCCTTCCTCCCGCCCGCCGCGCCCCCAGCGCCCGAGGCCCACGACCCGATCCCACCGCAGAACGCCGCGCCCACCCTCGCCCCACCACTCACCCCGGCACCGCTCCCGCACCAGACAGCCTCCAACCCGCAGCCCTCACCGAAGCTGCAGGACATCCCCACCCGGATTGAAGCCCACCTCGACCAGGCCGGTCGCGGAAGCCTGCAGGCAGCACCCCTCACCACCCCGCTGCCCGCCCCGCCGCCGCTGCCCGTTGATGCCGCCGGCGCGGGCCAGGCCCGGGATGCCGGTGGTTCCGGTTCGCCCACGATGGGCACCGTCCCGTCGTCCTGGCGACCTGAGATCGTCACCGGTGGCTTCTCCTTCGCCACTGACGTCACCGCCTTCGGGCGGACCGTCCGCTACAGCGGACCTCCCAGCTGATCGCACTCCCTCCGGGGACAGGAAACAGGCCCTGACCGGTCCGTACCGGTGACGGCCGCCCGCCGGCCCCTCGTATCCGCGCTCCGCCCGCCACCGTGGCCGAGCCGTGTCGGATGCCGGCGTTTCCCACCGCGAAGCTTTGACCCTGGCTGGGAGGCCATTGTGATCCGCATTCTGCTCGTCGAACCCGTCAATCTGCTGCGCGGCGCTCTCGCTGCGACGTTGTCGCTGGAGGAGGATTTCGAGGTGGTCGCCGATCTGGGCTGCCTCGACGAGGCGCTGGACATGGCCCGGGCCGTTCCTCCGGATGTCGCCGTCGTCAACGTCGATCTGCTGGCCGACGACGGGTTGCGTACCATCGACCGGCTCACCGAGGAGCAGCCCGGTTGCGCCACGCTGGTGCTGGCCGGGCCCGAGGCTCCCGGGCGGCTCAGCCGGGCGCTGGAAACCCGGGTCCGGGGCGTGGTCGGCACCCAGGCCGCGCCGTCCGAACTGGTCCAGGGCATCCGGCGGCTGGCCCGGGGTGAACGGGTGATGGACGCCAGCCTGGCCGTGGCCATGGTGGTCGCACCCCGCAGTCCGCTGTCGCCGCGGGAACTGGACGTGCTCAGTGTCGTCGCGTCGGGAGTGCCTTCGGAGGAGATCGCCGCGAAGCTGCATCTGACTCCGGGGACCGTGCGTAACTACATCTCAGCCATCATCCGCAAGACCGGCGCGCGCAACCGGTTGGAGGCCGTGCGGCTGGCCGAGGAGGCCGGGTGGTTCCGGTGACGGCATGTCCCAGTGGCCGGCGATCTCGCGGTACAGCGGTGAGCTGAGCCGCAGCGACCTGTCCGTGCCCAGGACCGCCTCGCCGCCGTCCAGCAGCAGGATCCGGCGGGCCCGCACGGCGGAGCTCACCCGGTGGGCGACGACCACCAGGGCGCCGGGGCGGCCGGCGAAGGCCCGCTCGGCGCGGGCCTCGCCGGCCGCGTCGAGGTGGCAGGTCGACTCGTCGAGCAGGACGAGCCGGGCCGGGGAGAGGTACGCCCGGCCCAGCGCGACGAGTTGCCGTTCGCCCGCGGACATCATGTCGGGGGTGATCGGCGCCTCGTAGCCACCGAGCCGCTCGACCAGCGCGCGCAGGCCGACGGCGTCCACCGCGTGGTCGAGCTCGCGGGGATCGGCGTCGGGGCGCAGGTAGCGCAGGTTGTCCCGCAGCGTTCCGCTGAACACGTACGCCTCCTGCGGGATGAGCACGCGCTGCCGGGCCAGGGTCCGTGCGTCCAGGTCGGCCAGGGGGACACCGCCCAGCGTGGCCTCGCCGCGCCGGGGGCGCAGGGTGCCCGCGAGCAGCGCCACCAGGGTGGACTTGCCGATGCCGCTGGGGCCGACGATCGCCAGGTGGTCGCCGTCGGTGACGTCCAGGTCGAGGTCGTGGACCACCGGCTCGGCGTGCCGGCTGTAGGAGAACGTGACCTTGCGCAGGCTGATCTGCGCGCCGGTCGGCGGCCGTGCCGCGGTCGGTGCCGGTTCGGGCGGCGGCAGCTCACCGGCGCGCAGGATGCGGTCGAGGGTCACGGTGAGCCGTACGCCGCCTCCGCCCAGGCCGCCGATCAGGGTGTTCAGCGCCGGCTGCACGCCGTGCAGCAGGTAGGTCAGCGCGCCGAGGACGGCGCCGGCGGTCAGGCCGCCGCGGATCAGCCACGGCGTGGCCAGCAGCACGATGACCACCGGTAGCCAGCCGGCCAGGGCGAGACTGAGCCCGCGGACGGCCGTCATGCGCACGACCGAGCGTTCCGCCGCGGCCTGGCCGTCCACCGGCACGGCCAGGTCCGCGGCCACCCGGCTCTCCGCCCCGCAGGCCACGACGTCGCGCCGGCCCGCGAACGCCGGCCCCGCCTCGTCGGCGAGCCTTTCGTCGGCGGCCACGTACGCGCGCTGCCGGGCCACCATCGCCGGCAGGGTCACGGCGAACAGGGTCAGGCCGGCCAGCATCGGCACCGCCACGGCCAGGGCGATCGGTGGCGCCAGCGCGGCCAGACCCAGCAGCGCTCCGGTCACCGCGAACAGGAAGCCGCGCACCGTCATGACCGCGCCGGCGAAGGTGTCGCGCACGATCTCCACCTGGTGGGTGAGCCGGGCGACGGCCGAGCGGTCGGCGTTGTCCCCGCTCGCGGCCCGTCGCAGCGCCCCACCGACGACGTGGGTCACCAGCTCGTCGCGCAGCGGCTCGGCCAGACCGGCCAGGCAGCGGTAGGTGTTGCGGGTGCCCCACGCGCCGAGCATGACCGCCGCCGCGAGCAGGCCGAGCCAGGCCAGCCCGGTCCGCGGGTGGCCGGCGAGGAAGCCACGGTCGACGGCCCGGGCGATGACCTGGCCGGACAGCACGGCGGGCACGGCCTCGACGGCCGACCACCAGGCGAGCCGGGCCAGCGGGGCGGGGTGGCGGCGCAGGAACCGCAGCAGGTATCTCATCGGTCCGCTCCGGCGAACAGCTCCCGGTACCCCGGCTCCTGCCACAGCGCCCGGTGCTCCGCGTAGCCGCGGAGCCGGCCGTGGTCCAGCCAGGCGACCCGGTCGGCCCGGGCGGCGGTGGCGGCCCGGTGGGTGACGACCAGACGGGTACGCCGGTCAGCCGCGTCGATCAGCGCCCGGCCGACCTCGTACTCGGTGACGGTGTCCAGGCTCGAGGTGGCGTCGTCGAGCACCAGCAGCCGTTGCGCCCCCAGCGAGCGGGCGATGCCCAGCCGCTGCACCTCACCCCCGGACAGCGGGGTGTCGGCGAGGCGGGTGTCGTAGCCGTCGGGCAGGCGCTCGACGACAGTGTCCACGCGGGCGGCCCGGGCGGCGGCGCGCAGGCGGGGGCCGGTGGGGCAGCCGGGACCCAGGGCGAGGGCGGAGCCGACGGTCGCGCCGACGAGGACGGGCCGGGCGAAGGCGTGCCCGATCGCGTGGCGCAGGGTGTCGTGGCGTACCCGGGGCAGCGGCATCCCGTCGAGGAGCACCTCGCCCTCGTCCGGGTCGAGGAGCCGGCCGCAGACGGCGGCCAGCGTGGACTTGCCCGCGCCGGACGGGCCGACGACCGCCACGGTGGCACCGGCCGGGATCACCAGGTCGACGTGGTCGAGCACCGGCGGGTGGCCCGCCCCGGCCGAATGGTGCACGGTCACCGCTCGCAGCTCCAGCCGGCCGTTGCCGGGTGGCAGGTCCTGCCCGCCGTACTGCTGGAGCGGCGCGGCCAGGATCTCCGCAGTCCGGCGGCAGCCGGCCCGGCTGCGCGCGATCCGGCCCAGCACGCCGACCACCCCGCCGAGCCCGGCGCCGAGGGCGACGTACTGCAGGGCGGCCAGCACGGCGCCCGGGGTCAGCCGCCCGGCGCTCAGCGCGAGCCCGGCGACAGCGACCACGGCCAGCTGCATCAGGGGTGCGAGCAGGACGCCCTGGGCGGCCGCCCGGCCGATCGCGTCCCAGGTCCGGGCGCCGTGCCGGCTGAGGTCGGGCAGGGGCCGCAGCACCCGCTGGATCTCCGGCTCCACGGTGGCGGCGGCGGCGATCGTGCGCGCGCCGGTCAGCGCCTCGGTCAGCCGGTCGGCGATGTCGCTCTGGGTGCGCTGATAGCGGGTGCTCGCGTCGGCCGTGTCGACGACGTAGGTGCGCAGCAGCAGGGTCAGCACCAGCAGGCCGGTGACGAAGGTGGCGCCCAGCCACGGGTCGATCAGGGTGAGGGCGACCAGGCTGCCCAGGGGCGGCACCAGCGCCGTACCGGCCAGGGCGACGGCCGCGCCGGCCCCGGCGGCGCCGGGCACCTGGCCCACCAGGCGGCTGACCAGGTCGCCGGCCGGGTGCCGGCGGGCCGCGCCGGGGGCCAGCGCGAACACGTGCCGGATCAGGCTGTGCCGCAGGCGGGCGGTGGCGCGGGCGGTGCTCAGGCCGGCCGCGAGCCCGGTGACGATCTCCGCGGCGGCGATGACGACGATCAGGGCCACGGCCGCGGCGATCCAGCGGCCCGGCCGGCCCCCGGGGGTCAGCGCCGCGTCGACGGCCGCGCCCAGCGCGGCCGGGAGCAGCAGGTCCGCCGCGGCCGTGGCCAGGGCGGCCACCGCCAGTACGGCGACCCACGGGCCGCCGTGCCGGACGGCCCGGCCGAACACCCGGTCACCGGTCAGGGCGGACATCACGCCTCCTCGAGGGGTACGACGGGAGCGGCCCCGGAGCCGGGTCAGGTGTCCCGGTCCGAGGCCGCGCTCAGGACTGCTCGTCAGTTACAGGTCGTGACGCTCAGCGAGCTGTCGCCGCACAGCAGCAGGCTCGCGCGGCTGCCGCCGCCGCCACCACCGGAGTTCTTCGCCTCGGTGGACAGTTCCATTCCCTGCAGGTCGAGAAGTGCCATGGTCGTTCTCCTCCTTGCTCGGTGTTGCGTTCTCCCCGCCCGGTCGGGCGGAAGTCATCGGGTGCCGGCGGGGCCGGCCGGGGTGAGGAAGGGCAGGTCCGCGCCGGGTTCGTGCTGCGCGGCGCCGAGGGCGAGCAGCACGCCGGCGGATCCGGTGGCCAGGTCCATCGACAGCCGCAGCAACTGGTCGCCGGGGAAGGCGAGCCCGCTGCGGAACGGCACGGCGTGCCAGGTGAGGTTGCGGAGCTGCAGGGCCAGCCGGTCGTCGTCACGGTCGTGCCCGGCCAGGTAACGGATGATCCCGGCCCGTCCGGCGAACAGGCCGGCCTGGGCGTAGAACGGGGACCGGGCGGCGAGGCTGATGGCATCGCCGGCCCGGGTGAGGCCCTCGTCGGCCCGGTGGGCGAGGACCTGGTCGAGCACGATGCCGATGCCGGCGCTGCCCTGGGCGAGGTACGGCATGGTGCGCCAGCCCTCGTTGACCTCCAGGGCGCCGTCGGGGCGCACGACGCAGCGGTGCAGATCCTGGCGCAGCGCCGTCACGGCCCGGTCGAGCAGCGTGGGGTCGCCGGTCTGCTCGTACATCCGCAGGAACAGCAGGGCCGGACCGGTCCAGCCGTGGGTGAGCCCGGCGCGGGGCTGCCGGCCACCGCTGACGGCCAGGTCACCGGCCGGCGGGTCGTCGGTGGCGACCGCTGCCAGGCGTTCGGACACCAGCTCGGTGGCGCGCCGGGCGGCGTCGTGCAGGGCCGTCTCGCCGGTGGCGCCGGCCAGGTGCAGCAGGTTCAGGCCCACGCCGGCCAGGCCGCTCATCAGGTCCGGGCCGAGCTGCTCCCACTGCTCGCCCAGGCAGCGTTCGACCACGTCGAGGGCCTCCTGGCGGCGGTCCAGCTCATGCAGGACGTAGGCCACGCCGTGCAGCCCGTCGTAGAGGCCGAGCCGGGAGCCGGACTGCGGGCACAGCGCCCGCCGGACCAGCCAGTCCTCGAAGCCGGGGAAGGGGCCGGAGCCGGTGGCGGCCAGCGCGTGCAGCACGCCGGCGGCGCCGTAGGCGAGGTTGAGGCCGCCGGAGTGGAACTGCTCGATGTCGCCGGGGAACAGCCGGTCGTCGCGCTGCGGGGTGGCGCTGTCCACGATGGCGTCGGTGAGCCGGCGCATCATGGCCGGGACGGACGTGTCGGGACGGATCTGCGGGCCGGTCGGCGCGGCGGCGGGCCGGGCGGTGATGGTGGCGACCGCCTCGCTCAGGAACTCCTCCGGCACGTCGAAGTGCTCGGCGATCACGGCGGCGAAGTCGCGGGCCTTCTCCGGCGCCAGCCGCAGCATCGCGGTCAGCGGCAGGAACAGGGCGAGCCGCAGGCAGGCCAGGGCGTACCGGTCGACGTCGGGCCCGGTGACCCCGCGGGGGGCCGCGAAGCCCTGGTTGCGCAGGCCGGGGCGGCGGTAGCCCTCCGCCGGGCCGGCGACCTCGAAGTCGATCAGCACCGCGGTGTCGGCGTCCGGGCCGTCGGTGCGCACCAGCACGTTGAACAGGTGCAGGTCGCCGTAGACCAGGCCGCGCTCGTGGACGGCGTCGATGGTCCGTTCGATCTGCCGGTAGATGTGCAGCGCCCACCGGCTGTACGCCTGATACTCCTCGGCCCCGGCGTCCGCGTCGATCAGCGGGTACCGGTCGACCAGCAGCTTGTTCAGCGGCTTGGCGTCGATGTACGCCAGGGCGAGGAAATCGTGCTCGCCGAGGCGGAACCGGTCGTGCACCCGGGGCACGGTCGCGAGGTCGGACAGCCGCTCCAGCGCCTCCTGCTCCCGGGTGAGCCGCGCGATGGCGTCCACGCCGTCGGCGTCGAGCCCGGCGTGCGGCCGCGCCTCCTTGAGGACCACCGCCTCACCGGTGCGGGTGTCGGTGCCGCGGTAGAGGCCGCCACCGTTGGAGAAGTGGATGACCTCCTCGATGGCGTACGGCAGGTCGACCACGGTCGTGGCGTTGCGGGCGGCCAGATGCGCGCCGAGGAACGGCGGCAGCGACACCCACTCCGGCGTCCGGAAGACCGGGTCACGCCGGTCGGGCACCAGCGTGCCGGACGGATCGGCGATGGCCGGCTCGACCACCCCGTCGGCGACGCAGTAACGGGCCGCGAAACCGCCGTAGCGCACGTGCACCGGTCCGTCGCCCAGGCGCAGGTCACTGAGGATGTACGGCCCCGGCTCGCCGTCGAGCAGCTCGCTGAGCTCCTTGCAGACGACCTCGAGCTCGGCGTCGTCCCGGGGGTAGACGGTGATGAACTTGCCGCTGGTGCCCCGCCGGGCGTACTTGGCGTTGCGCATCAGCAGGGCCGCCCGGCCGTGGATGAACTTGAACGGCAGGCCACGGTCCCGGCAGTAGCCGAAGACCCGGTCGAGGACGCGGTCGGCGTTGTCCAGACAGGCGGAGATGTGGATCTTCCAGCCCTGCTCGGGCAGCTCGCCCCCGGCCGGGCCGTAGATCAGCCAGTCGTCGAGGGTCTCGCGCTGCCAGCCCTCCGGCACCGGGCGCCGGGCCGCGGCGAACCAGGTCGCCTCGGGCCGGGCGCTGGTCAGGGAGTCGTAGAAGTGCGGATCGGTGACGCAGAACCGTTCGTACTGCTTGTCCATCGCCCGGCTCCCCTCGTACCGCTCCGTGTGCTTGCTTGCCTCTCAGTCTCGGCGGGTGGAGGGAGCCGGTGTAGTGAGCGCTGTCATCAGGTCAGGGTGAGATGCGTGAGGGAGAACTGCTGACATCCGTCATGTTTGAACGGCCAGATAGCTCACCGGCAGGCGCACCGGGCCGTAGACGGCCTCGGTGGGAGCCAGCCATTCCGCCTCGCCGGCGGCCGACAGTTCGCGCAGCCCGGCGGCGAGCCGGGGGAGGGCCTCCTGCAGCTCCACCCGGGCCAGGGCGGCGCCGAGGCAGTAGTGGATGCCACCGCCGAAGGTGAGCTGCGCGGTGGGCTCACGGCGGATGTCGAAGGTGCCGGCGCGGGGGAACACGGCTTTGTCGCGGTTGGCGGATCCGGTGATCGGCAGCAGGCAGGTCCCCGCCGGGAACACCGTGCCGTGCAGCTCCACGTCGGACTTGGCGATCCGCGGCACGCCCAGCAGCGCCGACGGGCAGAACCGGACGACCTCCTCGGCCGCGTTCGCGGCCAGGTCCGGCCGGTCGGCGAGCAGGCGCCACTGCTCCGGGTACGCGAGGAAGGTGGCGACCGCCTGGCTCAGCTGGAACTGCACGGTCCCCTGGCCGGCGGACAGCATGGTGATGACCATGGCGCGCAGCTCGGCGTCGTCGAGCAGCTCCCCGGACTCCTCGGCCAGGATCAGCGCACTGAGCAGGTCCGGGCCCGGAGCCCGGCGGCGCGCCTCGATCAGCTCGTCGATGAACAGGTTGAGGCTGTGCACGGCGGCCTCGATGCGCCCGGCGTGCTCGGCCACGCTGAGGCCGAAGATGAGCCCGACGTCGTGCGCCCACCCGTTGACCTGCGCGCTGTCGCCCTCCGGGATGCCGACGAACGCGCACAGCATCCGCAGGCTGTACGGCTCGGCGAAGGCGGCCACGAAGTCCGCCCGGTCGGTGCCGGCCATGGCGGCGATCAGCTCGTCGGCGCAGGACCGCACCACGGGACGGAAATCGCGTACCCGCCGTACCGTGAAGGCTTTGCTGACCAGCCGGCGCAGCCGCTGGTGGTCCTCGCCGTCGGCGTTGAGCAGGAAGCTGCGCATCGTCTCGACCAGCGGCCCGTCGGTGATGCCCTGCAGCGCCAGGAAGTCCACCCCGGGGGTCCGCAGCTGACGCATCCCCAGCAACGTCTGCACCGGCTCGTGGCGCAGCACGGCCGGGCCCACCGGAGACTGGGCCCACCAGCCCTGCTCGCGCAGGGACGCGAGCACCTCGTGCGGCCGGGAACGGAACTCGTCGCCGTACAGGTCAAGCACCGGTGTCGTCACGGGGTCCGCCTTCGTCCCGGCGGCCCGTCCGCCGGGCCGGTTGCTCCCGAGCATAGGGGCGCCGGGAGCCGGCCCGTGTCACCCGGAATCGGTATTGCGCCGCGCCCACATCGGCCGGGTCATCTCGTACTCGACCTCGCCGAGGTCCGCTCCCGGCAGCGGGTCGTCCCAGACCGGGAAGTACGTGCGCACGTAGCGCAGGCCGACGGCGGCCATCACGCCCCTCGACCCGGTGTTCACCGCCATGGTCTGCGCGATCACCCGGGTCTGCCCGACGGTCTCGAACGCGTGCCGCAGCAGCGCCCGCGACGCCTCACTGGCCAGGCCCTGCCGCCAGTGGCGGCGCAGCAGGCGGTAGCCGAGCTCGGCGACGGCCGGGTCGTCGGGCTGGTCGGGGCCGTGCGCGGGCGGCAGCATCATCAGCCCGACGAAGTCGTCCTCGCCGGGGGACCGGTACGCCATCCAGTAGCCCAGGCCGTCCACCTTGCGCCCCAGCGCCATCCGCTCGGCGTGGGCGGCGACGACCTCCTCGCGCGACCGCGCCCGGCCGAAGATGTAACGCAGCACCTCCGGGTCGGCGTCGAGCTCGACCTCCTGCTCGAGGTGCCGGTCCGCCAGGGGGACGAGCACCAGCCGCTCAGTGCGCAGGATCGGTTGGGGCATCCCGCCACGATCACACACCGCCGGGGTCCGTGCGATGCGTTTTCGGGCCGGTCCACCGACCGTTGACAGTGGACTCCGCGGCTGATGAGGATGACGGGGTCCGCTTCGAGGAAGGCGCCCGCCATGTCAGTGCACCTCAGCCGGCGTCACGTCCTGCGGATCGGCGGCGCGACCCTGGTGGTCACCGCGGCGGCTCCGGCCCTGCCCGCGCTCGCGGCCGCCGCCGTGCAGGCCGACCTGGTGGTCTACGGCGGGACCGCGGCCGGTCTGGTCGCGGCGGTCCAGGCGCGGCGGATGGGCCGGACCGTCGTGGTCGTCCAGCCGGGCACCCACCTCGGCGGCCTGACCACCGGCGGGCTGGGCTTCACCGACAGCGGCGTCAAGGAATCCATCGGCGGCATCGCCGGGGAGTTCTACCGCCGGGTGTACGCGAAGTACAACGGCACGGCTGTCACCCCCACCTCCCCGGCCCGTTTCACCTTCGAGCCGCACGTGGCCCGCGCGGTGCTGGACGACCTGCTCGCCGAGGCCGGGGTGCCCGTCTACCTCGGGGCCCGGCTGAGCTCGGTGACCCGCTCGGGTTCCCGGATCACCGAGCTGGCGACCGAGAACGGTCAGGTGTTCCGCGGGCTGATGTACGTCGACGCCGGCTACGAGGGTGACCTGATGGACCGGGCCGGCGTCAGCTGGACGGTCGGCCGGGAGGCGAACACCGAGTACGGCGAGACGATCAACGGCGTCCAGCTGCGCGACAAGCACCAGTTCGACCGGCCCGTCGATCCGTACGTGGTCGCCGGCAGTCCGGCCAGTGGGCTGCTGCCGGGCATCTCGGCGAGCCCGGTCGCCCCGAACGGCACCGCCGACGAGCGGGTCCAGGCGTACAACTTCCGGATGTGCCTGACCCGGGACGCGGGCCGCATCCCGTTCCCGAAGCCGGCCGGTTACGACCCGGCCGAGTACGAGCTGCTCCGGCGGTACATCGACGCCGGGTACGCCGGTCCGTTCTTCACCACCCAGGGGGTCGGTGGCGGCAAGACCGACTCCAACAACAACGGGGCGGTCTCGACCGACTTCATCGGGCGCAACTACGCCTATCCCACCGCCGGGTACGCCGCCCGCGAGGCGATCGTCGCCGAGCACCGGACGTACCAGCAGGGCCTGATGTGGTTCCTCGCCAACGACCCCCGGCTGCCCGCCCCGGTCCGCACCGCGACGGCGTCCTGGGGGTTGCCGGTCGACGAGTTCACCGCTTCCGGCGGGTGGCCGCCGCAGCTCTACGTCCGCGAGGCGCGGCGGATGCGCTCGGCCTACGTGATGACCGAACGGGACTGCCGCGGGTCGGCACGGGCCGGTGATCCGGTCGGGCTGGCCAGCTACACCATGGATTCGCACAACTGTCAGCGGGTCGTCGTGGGCGGCGCGGTCCGCAACGAGGGCGACGTGCAGACCGGCGTGCCGGCGCCCTTCCCGATCAGCTACCGCTCGATCGTGCCGGCCCCGGCGCAGTGCACGAATCTGCTGGTGCCGGTGTGCCTGGCGGCGAGCCACATCGCGTACGGGTCGATCCGGATGGAACCGGTCTTCATGATCCTCGCCCAGTCGGCGGCGACCGCGGCGGTGCTCGCCATCGACGCGGCGGTGCCGGTGCAGCAGGTCGGCTATCCCGCGCTGGAGGCCCGGCTGCGTCAGGACGGCCAGCTGCTGCGGTGGCCCCCGGCCGTCACCGGCGAAATCATCGTGGACAACGCCGCCGCGTCCGGGGTGACCCGGGCCGGCACCTGGGTCCGCAGCACCGCGACCAGTGGCTTCTACGGCCCGGACTACGAGCACGACGGCAACACGGCCAAGGGGGTCAACCGGCTGCGGTTCACCCCGGCCCTGCCCACCGCCGGGAGCTACGCCGTCTCCCTGCGGTGGACCGCGCACGAGAACCGCGCGGGCAACGTGCCGGTCGACGTCGTGCACAGCGGCGGCACCACGACCCGGACCGTGGACCAGCGGGTATCCGGCGGGCAGTGGGTGCCGCTGGGCACGTTCACGTTCGCCGCGGGCAGCGCCGGCAGTGTGCTGATCCGGACCGAGTCGACCACCGGCTACGTCGTGGCCGACGCCGTCCGCTTCGTGCCGGCCTGACGTCGTAGCCGCACGGTCACGGTCGGGCCTGGGCGGGCGCTGCGGCGGTGAGCCGCCGCAGCTGCCGGAGCACGGGCAGGGTGAGCAGCAGACCCAGCACCGGGACGAGGAAGGCCACCCGCAGTCCGACCGGCTCCGACAGCAATCCGAGCAGGACCGCGCCGATCAGGGCGCCTCCGTAGTTGAACAGATTGACCCGGGCGATCACCTCGTCGCTGTTGCCCGGCACGGCGTGCCCGGCGGCGCTGAAGGCCAGCGGCACCAGCACGCCCACCCCGAGACCGGTGAGGGCGAAACCGGCGACGGCCACGGCGACCGACGGGACGGCGACGACCAGCCCGCAGCCGACCGCACAGATCAGCAGGGACGCACCCGCGGCGGCGACCACCCCGGTACGGGGCACGACGTGGTCACCGACCAGCCGGGAGATCAGCACCGCGACCTGGTACGCCGCATAGCCCAGCGGCGCGACGGAGTCCGCGGCCAGCAGCGAGTCGTGCAGGTACACCGAGCTCCAGGTGCTGACGGCCGAGTCGGCCAGGAACGCGGTGAAGATCAGCGCGCCGCAGATGAGCACGACCCGCCGGCTGCCGTCGCGCGGATGGCGGTGCCCGGTGAGGTCGGGCATGACGGTGCGGGCGGGCTCGTACCCCCGCCAGCCGGCCAGCGCCACCAGGACGGCGAACCCGCCGGCGACGCCCACCGCCACGCCGGCCCCGGCCCCGCCGGCGACGAAGGCCGACATTCCCAGCGCGGCGATGAAGGCGGCGGCGGTGTAGGCCGCGAAGAGCCGGTTCATCACGCTGCGGCCCAGCCGCGCCTGGACCAGGACACCCTGCATGCTGAGCGAGGCGTCGACGGTGCCCAGGCCCACGCCGTACGCGATGAGGACCGCGACGAAGAACGCCGTGGGGGTGTGGAAGGTGGTGAGGCCGAGCGCGACGCCGATCGTCACCAGCCCGCCGGCCAGGGCGAAGCGGCTGCCCCACCGGGCGGCGACCGCGTCGGCGACCAGCGAGCCGCCGGCCGCAGCCACCACGACCAGCAGCAGGATGACCGACACGAGAGCGTCGTCGAAGCCCTGGCGCTCCTTGAACATGGGCAGCGCGGTCACCACCGCGGCGTAGCCGAGGCCCTGCGCCGCGTAGCCGGCACCGATCCACCGGGCCCGGGCGCCACCGGTGGGTTCGGCAGCCGTCATCCGCGGTCCGATCGAGAAACATGGGAATTGTTCACGATCTCCATGGCCGCCCACTCTGGCACGTGTGTGCCCGCACGTCGATAGTCCGCGCGGACCTCGGTGTCACTCCCGCAGGAGCACGGTGATCCGCGCGAGCCGGCCGCCGCGGAAGGTCAGCACGGGCACGGCGTGCAGCCCTCGGGCAGGTGACACTCGAAGGCGGCCTGGCGGTTGGCGCGGGTCGGCACCAGCCGCCAGCTGTGGCCGCCGACCTTGTCGGCGAGGAAGTCCAGCACCGCCGCGCGCCCGTGGTAGATCTGCGGCAACGGCGGCATGTCGAGGACGACGTCGTCGCGGACCAGGTCCACCAGCCGGTCCAGGTCGGCGTGCTGGAAGGCCTCGGCATAGCGGTCGAGCACGGTGGTGTCCGCCGGCTCGGCCACGTCGTCGAGGCCAAGTCCGGCCAGGACGGCCCGGGCACGCTGCAGCGCGCTGTTGACGGCCGTGCAGCGGCTCCAGCGGGCTCGTCCGCCGGGTGCGCTGCTCGATCGCGGTCAGGCTGGCCCGGGTCGCGATCGCGTACAACCGGCGGCGCAGCGACGACCGGCCCTCGAACCGGTCGAACGCGCGCCACGCCCGCACGTAGGTCTCCTGCACCGCGTCCTCGGCGTCGTGCACCGAGCCGAGCAGCCGGTAGCAGTGCGCGAGCAGTTCGCCGCGCAGGGGCTCGGTCGCCACGGTGAAGTCCGTACCAGTCGTCGTCACCCGGTCACGACCCCTTCCGTGTACGCCTCGGAGCCCTCGATCACGCCGAGCACGTGCTGCGCCACCTGCTCGGCGGTCAAGGTCACCCGGTAGTCCGGCTCGGTGCCGTTGCGTGCCGCGTAGCCGGCCACCCCGGCCCGGCCCAGTTCGGTCGCCGGGGTCAGCGGCGGCATGACGGTCGCGAAGCGCAGCCCCAGCTCTCGCCGGGACTCGTCCGCACCGTAGGTGGCGATGAACCGGATCGCCGCCTTGGCGCCGGCGTACCCACCGCTGACCGGGGAGCCGCGCAGGGCCGCCCCGCTGGACATGGCCACCACGATGCTGCCCGGCTCCAGCGGCAGACGCAGCGCGGCCTTGGTCCACTCGAAGACGTGCCGGGTGTCGACCTGCCAGTTGCGTTCGAACTCGGCCCAGCTCAGGGCGTCGACGGGTCCCATCGCCGGGACGACCCCGGCGTTCGGCACCAGCACCCGCGGCCGGTGCTGCTGGATCAAGGCGGCGGCGACATCCGGGTCGGCCGCGTCGGCGGTGACGGTTTCGTAGGGGGCGTCCGCGGCCCGCGTCCGGGAGACGCCGACGACGTGCCGGCCGGTGGCGGTCAGGGCGGTGGCGATCGCCCGCCCGAACCCGCGGCCGGCTCCGGTAACGATGGCTGTCATACCAGTCGAGACCACCGCGGCGGCCGGAATTCATCGCGCACGGACTCCTTGACATTCGCGCAACGAGACCGGAATCATTTGTTTACATCAATGTTAACGGTCACATCCAGCTGTGAGGTGCTCGTGAGACGTCGTACTCTGCTGTCCGCGCTGGGGGCGAGTGCCGCCGCGGGTGCCCTGATCCGGCCCGGCGCCGCCCGGGCCGCCACCTACTCCGGCTACGCGATGGCGTACTTCACGGAGTCACCGACGATGAGCGCCGCCAGTTACAACCTGCACCTGGCGGTCAGCGGCGACGGTCTGGCCTGGACGCCGCTCAACCAGAACCGGCCGGTGGCGACGCCGACCGCGGGCAGCGGCGGGCTGCGCGACCCGTTCCTGCTGCGCAAGCAGGACGGGACGTTCACCGTGCTGGCCACCGACCTGAACGGCACCAACTGGTCGTACCAGAGCCAGTACCTGCACGTCTGGGACTCCACCGACCTGCGCAGCTTCCGCAACTACCGGCTGCTCAAGGTGCACTCGCTGGCCACCCACGCCTGGGCCCCGGAAGCCTTCTGGGACGCCGCGCGCGGTCAGTACGCCGTGGTCTTCTCCGCCGTGGTCAACGGGCACAACGTGCTGATGGTGGCCTACACCCGCGACTTCGTCACCGCGTCCACGCCGCAGGTCTTCTTCGATCCCGGCTATGACGCCATCGACGGCAACTTCGTCACGGCCGGCGGCGTGAACTACATGTACTACAAGAACAACACCAACAGCACGCTGCTGGGCACCCGGTCCACGTCGCTGAATCCCGGCAGCTTCAGCGTCTACACACCGGCGATCGGCCCCGGCCGTGGTGTCGAGGCCCCGCAGATCGTGAAGTCCAACAGCGCGAACGTCTGGCACATGTGGGGCGACACCTGGAGCCCGAACGGCCGGTTCTTCTGCTGGCAGACCGGCGACCTGGCGGGCGGCTCGTGGAGCCTGCTCAACGACCGCGCGTACACCCAGCCGCTGAACTCCAAGCATTTGGGCATCACCGCGATCACCGCGGCCGAGCTGACCGGGCTCACCAGCACGTGGGGCACGCCGGCGTGGAACCGGCTCAAGTCCTACAACTTCCCGGAGCGCTACGTCCGGCACGCCGGTGGGGTCGGGCGCATCGACGCGTACCCGTTCGACCCGTACCAGGATCAGCTGTGGACGCTGGTGCCCGGGCTCGCCGACCCGGCCGGGGTGTCGTTGCGGTCGGTGAACTATCCCGACCGGTACCTGCGGCACGCCGACTACGCACTGGTGCTCAACGCGAACGACGGCACCAGCGGCTTCGCGGCCGACGCCACCTTCCACCGGGTCGCGGGCTGGGCCGACGCCGGCTGGACGTCGCTGCGCTCGCACAACTACCCGGACCGCTACCTGCGGCACAGCGGCTACGTGCTGCGGATCGACCCGATCACCGGCAGCTCGTCGGGCACCGACAAGCAGGACGCCACGTTCCACATCGGCTACTGACGCGCCGGTGGACGCAAAGAGGCGTCGTTGCGAATTCCACGGGGGAAGAACTCGCAACGACGCCGTAGGACCAACTTAAACGACAACGCCCGGCGCTGTCTAACCGGTGGACTATCCACTTTCGGTCGTGTCGTCCCCGCTGCGCGCCGACTTGGGTGCGGGCGGGGTGGCGGGATCGGTCGAACCGTCCAGGATGTCGAGCATTTGCAGCACCTGGCGGCGTATCGCCGGGGTCATGTCACCGGCCCGCATGGCGATCATGCGGACCTGCCGGTCCGCGAGCTTGCGCCGCAGCTCGCAGGCCTCCGGGTCGTCGCCGGCCGGGTCGTCCTCGCCCAGCAGGAACGAGGCGGTTACCGGTGCGCTGCCCGGCGTCCGCCGCTCGTCGAAGAAGCGGGCGATGGCCTTGAGGACGGCGACTGTCGGGTTGGTGTTGGCACCCGAGCGCAGTGTGGCGAGATAGACACGGGAAACGCTGGTGTCGTGGGCCGGGTCGTCGGTGATCGCCTTGGCCACCTGCGGGGTCGAATACTCCCGGGTGCGTCCCCGGTCGTCGACCCAGGTGACGGTGGTGAACAGCTCGTTCAACCGGGCTGCGACCGTGGCCGGCGGCCGGCCTGCGCTGTCGGACATCTCGATCAAGGCTCCTACGCCTGTCGTCTACGGTTAACCGTCGGGCCGCGGATCCGCCTTGACCGGTGTCAGCCGTTAAATATAGTGTCGCAAAGGAAATTGCACGGCGACAGGGGACAACGCGGGCCCGTTCCGACCGATCACGGGGCGGCCGAGACCGGGCCCGCGCCTCACCGCGCCGCCCGGGGTCACCGCACGACGAGCTCCCGGGAAATGGCGGCGAGTCGCCGGGCGTCACTCTCCAGATCGTCGCCGCCGGGCACCAGCACCGGGTCCGCGTCCACGATCGGGCTCTCGGCCCGCTTGGCGCGCAGCGCAGCACCGATCACCGCGGCCCAGTGCGCCTCGTCGCGCTGCGCGCCGGCATGGCCGGCCGGCGTCTCGAAGTACGGCCCCAGCAGCACCAGCCCGTCGCGGATCTCCACGACCCGCCGGTAGAAGCGGTAGTGGCTGCTGTCCCAGCCGAGCCGCCCGCGCCACGAGACGGCCGGCACGCGACCCAGCACCAGCTGCGGGAAGGCTTGATCCACCGCGGTCCACAGCGGCTCCAGCTGGCGGTAGTAGCGCCGGTGCGCCCGCCACAGCGGCACCGAGACGAGCATGCCGACGACCGCCGCGTAACTGACGCCGACCACGAACGCGAGCGCGCCCACGGCGACCCCGGTCAGGTAGACGAGGGTGAACACGCGTACGGCACCCGGGGCCGGCGCGATCGTGGCCTGCAGCAGGGCCAGCACCGACTTGGTGGCGTCGGCGATCAGGAAGGCGCAGACGGCCACGCTCAGGATGACCAGCCCGCGGCGCAACCGGGCCGAGCCGGCGGCACGCACGTACGCGACCGACCAGCGCAGTGACTGCGAATGCGCGTATGCCATGGAGCCGAGCACGGCCACGACGAACACGGTGGCGTGCGGGTTGGCGCCGTTGGCCGTCTCGGCGGGGTCGGCGCGCACCGCGGGCGGGGCCAGGGCCCAGGCGGTGACCGCGATCAGGGTCCCCGCTGCGAGCGGCACGGCCTGCAGGCGTACGGCGCGACGGGCGGCACTCCCGCGCATGGAGTAGGTCAGGAACGCCAGCAGGAAGTAGGCCGCGGCCATGGTGCCGACGTTGACCACCAGGCTGCGTACCCCGGCCCCGGCCCGGTCGAGCAGCGGCTCGAGCGGTGGCAGATTGGCCGTGAAGGTGAGGGTCGCACTGACCACACAGGCCGCGAGCGCGCGCAGCGGCAGATCCTCCGGCGCCCGCCACAGCTGGACGACCTTGTTGAGCACGCCGATCCACAGTGCCGCGGCGATGACGGCGAGCAGGACGGGCGCCACTACAGCCAGCCCTGATGGTGCGACAGTGACGCGCCGAGCCGCTCGGTCCCCGCCGGATACAGCGGGTTCAGCACGCTGGCCCACTCCAGGATCACGGTGGCGATCAGCTCCGCCTCCCGCTCGTAGGCCGAGTCGTAACAGGTGCGGCGCAGCGCCCGGGTGCTGCCGCCGGGACGCTCGTCCGGGGTGAGCACCTCCCAGACCTGGTCATCGCCCTCGTCGCTGGGGTGGTCGGCGATGATGTGCCCGATCTCGTGGAGGATGATGTGATCCTGGTGCGGTCGTGAGGTCTGGCGTTGGTAGAAGATGACGTCCATGGATGCGGTCATGAACCAGAGCCCGAACGGCCCGGGCACCTTGATCGGATGGTCCACCAGCCGGATCGGGCGGCCCCGCTGCCGGGCCAGCCGGTCGCACAGCTCCCGGACGTCCAGGGGCGGCCGCACGTCCAGCTCGCGCAGCAGCGCCCGGCACCGTCGGCGCAGCTTGCGATCGCTCACCTCGAACCCGCTCCCTCGCCGCCGGTGAAGTCATCGAAGGATATCCAACAATCATGACGAAAGTACTCATCGCCGGTGGCGGCGTCGCCGGCGCCGCGACCGCGCTCGCCCTGCACCGGGCCGGGATCACCGCGGTCGTCCACGAGGCCCACGCGTCCGGCGGCGACGACGCCGGCGCGTTCCTCACCGTGATGGCGAACGGCATGGCCGCCCTCGAGGAGATCGGTGCCGGGCCGGCCGTCGTGGCGGCGTCCTACCCGGCCGCGGCGGTGGAGCTCTTCAATGCCGAGGGCGCGCATCTGCAACACCGGGCCATCGAAGGCCCGGCGCGCACCCTGAGCCGCGCCGCGCTGTACCGCGTACTGCAGGACCTCGCGGTCGAACGCGGCATCCCGGTCGTGCACGGCAGACGCCTGACCGATGCGGTGGCCGTCGACGGCGGCGTCGAGGCGCGTTTCGCCGACGGGGAGCGCGTCCGGGGCGACGTCCTGGTCGGCGCCGACGGCATCCACTCACCGACCCGCCGCCTCATCGACCCGCAGGCGCCGACCCCGCGCTACACCGGCCAGCGCGTCGTCTACGGCTACGCCGAGGGCAATCCGGCCGGCAGCGCGCCGGACGCGTACCACATGGTCTTCGGCGCCCGCGCATTCTTCGGGTTCACCGCCCCGGGCGACGGGCGCACCTGGTGGTTCGCCCGCCTCACCGGCGCCAGCCGTCCGGGCGTGACGACCGCCGCGCAGTGGCGTGAGCTGGTCCTGGACGCCGTGCGCGACGACGCCACCCCGGCTGCGGCGATCATCGCGGCGACCGGCGGGGACGTGGTGGGCGGCGACTCGTACGACATCCCGACCACGCCGAGGTGGCACAACGACCGGATGGTGCTGGTCGGCGACGCCGTGCACGCCGCGTCCCCGGCCGCCGCCCAGGGCGCGTCGATGGCGCTCGAGGACGCCGTCGCGCTGGCCGCCGCGCTGCGGGAGCACCCGGATCCTGCCGCCGCGTTCGCCGTCTACTCGGCGCGGCGGCGGGCGCAGACCGAGGAGACGGTGGCGGCCAGCGCCCGGATGGGCCGGCCGACCGCCTGATTTCACCCGCCTTCCTGCCGCATAGTGACGGGGGTCACCTCACAAGCAGAACCGTGGACAGCTGGGAGTCGTCTTGCGTGGTGTGAGACGAAGCTGGGACGCGGCCGACGAGGCGGAACTCGTGCGCCGGACGGCCGCCGGTGACCGGGGCGCGTTCGACGAGCTGTACAGCCGCACGTCACCCTGGCTCGCGGCGCGGCTGCGGCGCCGGTGTGCCGACGAGGACGTGGTCGCCGACGTGCTGCAGGAGACGTACCTGGCGGTCTGGCGGGCGGCGGGCAGCTTCGCCGGCGCGACCACCCAGGGCAGTGCGGTCGGCTGGCTCTGGACGATCGCCGCCAACCGGCTGGTCGACGCGTTCCGGCGGCGGGCCCGGCACGCCCAGCTGCCGGCGGTCCCGCTCACCGAGGACACCTCACCCGCCGCGGAGGACGAGGTGATGGCCGGGCGGATCGGTCAGGAGCTGGAACAGGCCCTGCTCGTCCTGCCCGCCGAGCTGCGGGTGGTGCTGCGGTCGCTGGTCCTCGACGGGCTGTCCGTACGGGAGACGTCCTTGCTGCTGGGGGTGCCGGAAGGCACGGTCAAGTCCCGCGCGCGGCGGGCCCGGATCGCCATGCGGGAGGCCCTGTCATGACCGCGCACCGCACCGCACCGGGCCGCCCGTCCGCGCCGACGGGACCTCCGGCCCTTGGCCGGGGGGTCGGCGCCCGGTAGGAAGAAGACATGATTCGCGTCTTCCTGCTCGACGACCATGAGGTCGTTCGTCGCGGTCTCGCCGACCTGCTGCATGCCGCAGGAGACATCGAGGTGGTGGGGGAGTCGGGGCTGGCGCAGGAGGCGACCCGCCGGATCCCGGCCCTGCGCCCGGACGTGATGGTGCTGGACGCGCGGCTGCCCGACGGCAACGGCATCGACGTGTGCCGCGACGTACGGGCGGTGGACTCCACGATCCGGGGACTGATCCTGACCTCGTACGAGGATGACGAAGCGCTGTTCGCGGCGATCATGGCCGGCGCGTCGGGTTACGTGCTCAAGCAGATCCGGGGCACGGACCTGGTCGACGCGGTACGCCGGGTCGCCACCGGCCAGTCGCTGCTGGATCCCGTGGTGACCCAGCGGGTGCTGGAGCGCATCCGGCACGGGGTCGAGCAGCCGCGCGAGCTGGCCTCGCTGACCGACCAGGAGCGGCGGATCCTCGAGTTCGTGGCCGAAGGGCTGACCAACCGGGAGATCGCCGGGAGGATGTTCCTGGCCGAGAAGACCGTCAAGAACTACGTGTCGAGCCTGCTGGCCAAGCTGGGCCTGGAACGGCGTACGCAGGCCGCGGTCCTGGCGACGAAGCTGCTCGGCGACCACCCGCACTGAAGCCGGGAAGCTCCTGCGGGCCGAGCGGCCCTACCGGGGGTGGCCTGCGCGGCGCACGGTGGGGGGCGAACGCGAAGGAGGAGGGCCATGAACCTCATCATCAAAGGCTTGACCGGTGCGGCACTGCTCGCGGCGGTCGCGTACGGGCCTGCGGCCCGGCGGTGGTATCTGACGTTCGGTGCCACGCCCGAGGAGGTCGACGCGGCGATGCCCGGTGACGAGCTGCTGGCCGGCGCGGAGCTCGTCTCGACCCGCGCCGTCACGATCGACGCGCCGCCCGCAGCGGTCTGGCCGTGGCTGGTGCAGATGGGCAGCAACCGCGGCGGCGCCTACACCTACGACTGGATCGAGAACCTGTTCGGGCTCGAGATGCACAGCGCCGAGCGCATCCTGCCGCAATTCCAGCAGCTCGCCGTGGGTGATGTACTGCCACTCGGTGCGGACGGACCGGGCATGCGCGTAGAGATCTGCGACCGGCCCCGCACGCTGGCCTTCCGCTCGGCCGACGGGACCTGGGTCTGGATCTTCGGCCTGTACCCCCACCGGGGCGGGACCCGCCTGGTGAGCCGTAACCGGATCGCCGTGCCGAAGGCATCGCCCGGTCGCCGGCTGGTGAGCCGGATGGTGCTCGAGCCCGGCAGCCTGATCATGGAACGCAAGATGCTGAACGGCATCCGGGACCGCGCCGAGTCATACCTGCCGGAGCCGGAACTGGTTCCTGCCTGACCGGCGGGGGCCGAAGGTCCCGCCCGCGGGGGCCGCCCGGCCCGGCCACCACGTCCGTCGTCCTCTGAGCGCGGTGATCTCCGCGCCCCTAGATTGGGAAGCGACCAGTAAGGCCTAAGTCACCGGAAGGAAACACCGTGACCGCCGTATCGGAACATCAGGCCGGCACCCGCGACGACGAGCTGGTGCGTGCGCTCGCCGCTCCGGACGACACGGAGATCGCCCAGTTGGACGCCTGGTGGCGGGCCAACAACTATCTGACCATCGGCCAGATCTACCTGGGTGGCAATCCGCTGCTGCGTGAGCCGCTGAGCGCCGAGCACATCAAGCCGCGCCTGCTCGGGCACTGGGGGACCAGTCCCGGGCTGTCGCTGATCTACGCGCACGTGTCGCGGCTGATCCGGCGTACCGGTCAGCAGGCGATCTATCTAGCCGGGCCCGGCCACGGCGGCCCGGCGCTGGTCGCCGCCGGCTACCTGGAGGGCACCTACAGCGAGGTCTACCCGGACGTCTCCCAGGACGAGGCCGGCATGCTGCGGCTGTTCCGGCAGTTCTCCAGCCCCGGCGGCATCCCGAGCCACGTGTCGGTGACGACGCCGGGCTCGATCCACGAGGGCGGTGAGCTGGGCTACGTGCTGGTGCACGCGTTCGGCGCCGTCATGGACAACCCCGACCTGCTGGCCGTGGCCGTGGTCGGCGACGGCGAGGCCGAGACCGGCCCGCTGGAGGGTTCCTGGAAGGGCGTCTCCTTCATCAACCCGGCGCGCGACGGCGCCGTCCTGCCGATCCTGCACCTCAACGGGGCCAAGATCGCCGGCCCGACCGTGCTGGCCCGCAAGGACCCGGCCGAGGTCCGCGCGCTGCTGCAGGGCCACGGCTACGAGATCATCGAGGTCACCGGCGCGGACCTGCCCGGCATGCACCACCGCTTCGCCGCCGCGCTGGCCGAGGCCTGGGGCAAGATCCGCGCCATCCAGCAGGCGGCCCGCGAGGGCGAGTGGGACGGCACCCGGCCGCGCTGGCCACTGATCATCCTGCGCTCGCCGAAGGGCTGGACCGGCCCGGAGGAGGTCGACGGCATCAAGGTGACCGGCTCCTGGCGCTCGCACCAGGTCCCGCTGTCCGGTGTCCGCGACAACCCCGAGCACCTCGCCATCCTCGACACGTGGCTGCGCTCGTACCGCCCGGAGGAGCTGTTCGACCCCACGGGCGCCCCGACCGAGCTCGTCCGCGCCCTGGCCCCCGAGGGCGACCTGCGGATGAGTGCGAGCCCGCACGCCAACGGCGGCCGGCTCACCGAGGATCTCGACCTGCCCGACTTCCGGGACTACGCCATCGAGGTGCCCCGCCCGGCGGCCCAGCACGCCGAGTCGACCCGCAAGCTCGGCGAGATGATGCGCGACATCTACGCGCGCAACCCGTACAGCTTCCGGCTGTTCTGCCCGGACGAGACCAACAGCAACCGCCTCGGGGCCATCTTCGAGGTCTCCGACCGCGGGTTCATGGAGCACGTCACGGACGAGGATGTGAAGATCAGCCGCGATGGCCGGGTGATGGAGGTGCTCTCCGAGCACAACTGCCACGGCTGGCTGGAGGGGTACACGCTCACCGGCCGGCACGGCATGTTCGCCACCTACGAGGCGTTCGCGATGGTCAGCGCCTCGCAGACGGTCCAGCACGGCAAGTGGCTGCAGGAGGCCAAGCACCTGCCGTGGCGGGCCAAGGTGCCGAGCCTGAACGTGCTGCTGACCTCGACGGCGTGGCGCAACGACCACAACGGCTTCTCGCACCAGGGCCCCGGCCTGATCCAGGTGGTGCTGACCCAGCGTGGCGACGTGGCCCGGGTCTACCTGCCGCCGGATGCCAACACGCTGCTGTCGGTGGCCGACCACTGCTTCCGGTCGCGCTCGTACATCAACCTGATCGTCATCGACAAGCAGCCCCAGCTGCAGTTCCTCACCATGGACGAGGCGATCGAGCACTGCACGCGCGGCGCGGGCATCTGGGAGTGGGCCGGCACCGACGACGGCACCAGCGACCCGGACATCGTGCTGGCCTGCGCCGGCGACGTGGTGACCATGGAGACCGTGGCGGCGGCCCAGATCCTGAAGGAGAAGCTGCTCGGACTGAAGGTCCGGGTGGTCAACGTGGTCGACCTGATGACCCTGGTACGCCCGAAGGACCACCCGCACGGCATGAGCGAGACGATGTTCACCGAGCTGTTCACCGACACGGTCGACGTCGTCTTCTCCTTCCACGGCTACCCGGGCGCCATCCACCAGCTGGTGCACGGGCGCCCCGACGCCGACCGGTTCCGGGTCCGCGGCTTCATCGAGCAGGGCACCACGACCACCCCGTTCGACATGACGGTGCGCAACAAGGCGTCGCGCTACCACCTGGTGATGGACGCGATCAACAACGCCAAGCGGCTGCCGCGCGGGGCCACCGAGCTCAAGACCTGGTGCGAGCAGCAGCTGGCCAAGCACGAGACGTACGTGGTCGAGCACCTGGAGGACATGCCGGAGGTCCGCGACTGGACCCTGGGCGACTGGGCAGAGCAGGGCTGAGCCGGGCGACGACGGCGGCACCGGCGCACCCCGGTGCCGCCATCCTCTGCGGAATGGGACGTTCGGCTCTGGCCTGTACGGCCGTCCGGATCCAAGATGGTGCCGGGAGGTGATGGCGACCATGATCTTCATGGTGCTGCTGACGATCACGCTGGCGGCCATCGTCGTGGCGACCGCCTGGTCGGCCGTCAAGGACGCGGACAAGGACACCGCGGACGGGACGGCCGAGGCCGAGGCGGTGCCCGTGCCGGCCGTGCCCGAGACGCTGGAAGGGGTCCTCGCCCGGCAGCTGCTGGAGGGCGAGATCACCGGGCCGCAGTACCGGCGGGCGGTGCAGCGGCTGGCGGAACGCGATGCGGACCGCCACCCGCTGTCCGTGCCCCGGGAGGACTGAGGACGACCGGCGGTCAGTCCTCGCCGTGATAGCCGCGCAGCGCGCGGCGGGTTTCGTGGCGGCTGCGGCGGCGTTCCGCGCGGCGGAAGTAGTAACCCGTGCACTCGCGGCAGCCGTTGTGCATGGTGTCGGCGAAGCGGGCGGTCACCACCCAGTAGCAGCCCCGCGCGGGACGGTGGATCGGTGCCGCCGTGGCGTCGATGCGGTCCGGCAGGGTGCACGGTCCGAAACGATGATCATGGTGCGGCCGGGAGGTCACCATCGGCCGCTCGGCCAGCTTCACCCACCACGGCCTGGTCTTGTCGGTCCTGCTCATACGGTCGCCTTTCGGCTCCGTGACGCCCCGGGATGGGGCCGTCATGAGCACCGGTGCACCGTGATCACCTCCCGCGTGGCATGCGACATCACCCCACGATACGACGAACGGACCACCCCGATCGGGTACGGCCGGGCCTGTCGCACCGTGGCGCCTTGTCCGTGACCTGCGGGTCCGCTGCACTCGGCACCATGAACCCACTACGAACAGCGGCGGCCGTGGCCGTGCTGGTCCTCACCCTGGCCGGCCCCGCGGCGGCGGCACCACCGGCGGGCACCCTGGAACTGCGCTACGCCGGCGACCTGGTGAACGGCCAGGTCGCCGACAGCAGCGGCAAGGGCCTGCACGGCGCCATCCTCACCGGGGGCGGCGGCACCGTGACCTCGATGGCCGGGCCCGACGGCGACCCGTTCCTGCGCTTCCCCGGCGGCAGCTGCCCGGTCGCGCCCTGTCCACAGGCGATCATCCAGCCGGCCGGCAGCATCACGCTGGTCCCGGACGACGGCGGCGAGGGTCGCTTCGTGTTCGGCGCCGACATCCGGCTCACCGGGCCGCCGTCCCCGGCCGCCGGCATGAACGTGTTCCAGTTCGGGGCCGCGGGGCCGGGCGTCAGCCAGTGGAAGATGCAGGTCGACTCCGGCCGCCCCTCATGCCGCTGGTCGGACGGCACGAACTTCGTCCTGCTGCCGGCCGGGCCCGAGAACTTCCAGCTGACGCAGGGCCGGTGGTACCGGGTGACCTGCGTACGGTTGTCCCCGGTGCTGTTCCAGATCCGGGTGACCGACCGCGACACCGGCCGTCAGCTGCTGCCGCCTGAGCAGCAGACCGGCCCGCTCGACGACATCCTGCCCAGCGGCGCCGTGGTCATCGGCGGCAAACGCATCCGGGCCGGCCAGGGTGACGTCGACACCGACCAGTTCCACGGCGACCTCGACACCCTGGAGTTCGGCCGCCGGCAGCTGCCCTCCGACTCCTGATCGTCCCGGCGCGGGCTGCCCCGCCTCAGGGCAGCCGGCGCCGGCCCGCGAAACCCAGGTCGAGGCGGTGGTACCAGCCCAGCTCGGTCTCACCCTCGAGCCAGCACAGCAGCACCGGCACGCCGTCGAGCTCGCCGGGGAAGTCGACCAGCAGCGGCGCGATGCCCTTGAGCTCGGCGCCGGTCTGCTGCACCTCGGTCATCAGCTCGTTCAGCCGGGCCTCCGCGGCCTTCTGCTCGGGCAGCCCGCCCAGCGGCGTCGGCGTGCCGCCGACGGCGAGCGCGGCGGACAGCTCGACCATGTCGGCCCGGACGACGACCAGCTCGTCGAGCACCGGCCGCAGCTGGGCCAGCTCTGTGCGGGCCTGCGCCGGCGTGAACAACCCCATGGCCGCAAGTCTGTCACCCTGGGGTGGCCCGGCCGCAGGGAGGCCGGGAGACCGGAAGAGGAGGTTCGATTGCCCGCGTCGTCCGCTGCGGCCATCGTCATCACCGGCGCCATGGCCGCCGGCAAGTCGACGGTCGCGCAAGGGCTCGCCGAGCACTACCCGCGCGCGGCCCACGTGCGCGGCGACGTTTTCCGCCGGATGGTCGTGTCGGGCCGGCAGGAGCTGTCACCCGAGGTGTCGGCCGAGGCCACCGCGCAGTTGTGGCTGCGCTACCGGCTCGCGACCACGGTCGCCGACGGCTATGCACGGGCCGGCTTCACGGCCGTGATCCAGGACGTCATCCTCGGGCCCGACCTCGCCCGCTATGTGGACCTGCTGGCCACCAGGCCCCGCTTCGTCGTGGTCCTCGCACCCGGCCCGGACGTGCTGGCCCACCGCGAGCGGACCCGGACCAAGAAGGGGTACGGCGACTGGACCGTCACGGCCCTGGACCACGTATTGCGCACCGACACCCCGCGCCTCGGACTGTGGCTCGACACGTCGCACCAGACGGCCGCGCACACCGTCCAGGAGATCGTCGAACGGTTGCCGGAGGCCCGGCTGCCGGACTGACTCCAGGCCCGCGACCTCAGGGACGTTGCCGGTCGCGCCAGGCTGCGCGGGCCTCGGCCACCTGGACCAGCGCCTGCACCAGCGGCAGGGACTCCTCGGCGGCGGCCGCGCCGGCCTGTTCGAACTCGCTCATCCGCGACAGCTCCCAGAACGCGTACGCGTCGACGTCCGGGGTCAGCACCAGGTCCGCGTCGCGGGCCAGCTGTCCCTCCACACCGGGGTGCAGGGTGCTGACTGCCACCATGATCTGCACCATCGTCTTCGGCGGGCGGCGCGGCAGCGGGCCGGACACGTCCACCGCCACCACGATGTCGGCGCCCATGCTGCGGGCCAGGGCGGCCGGGACCATGTCGACCAGGCTGCCGTCGACCAGCAGCATGCCGTCGCGTTCCACCGGCGGGAACACGCCCGGGATGGCCGAGCTGGCCAGGACCGCGCTGGACACCGGTCCCTCGTCCAGCACCACCCGCCGGGCGGTGGTGAGTTCGCAGGCGACCGTGGCGAACGGCAGGGCCAGATCCGTGAAGGTGCGCCCGTCGAGCGTCTTGTCCAGGAAGGTGCCCAGCCGCGAGGTCTCGAACAGCGACCGGCCGGTGATGCTCGGGCGCACCAGCCGCGTCCAGTGCAGGGTGCGGGCCAGCGCGGAGATGTCCGGGGTGCTCATCCCGGCCGCGTACAGGGCGCCGACCAGGGCGCCGGCGCTGCAGCCGGTGATCACCGCCGGGGCCAGGCCGGCCTTCTCGAGGATGCTCAGCACGCCGATGTGGGCCGCGCCGCGGACGGCTCCACCGCCGAGGGCCAGCCCGATGCGGACCGGTCCGTCCCCGGCCGGCGGATCCGGGCGGGGATCTGTCAGCTCCATGTCCCCAGGGTGCAGGCCGCCGTGCCGGGTCACAAGCAGCTGCGTCACACCCGCTCCGGCGGCGTTCCGGTCCCGGTCCACCCGGTCCGGGTTCATCCGCGCGGGCTCCGCAGCCGTATCACCGCCCATGAGAGTGCTGCTGGTGGAAGAGGACGTGTCAGTCGCGACACCGCTGATCGACGGGCTGGCCCGGTACGGCATCATCGCGGACCACGTCACCACCGGCGCTGCCGCGCTCGCCGCCGCGCCGCCCGACCTGGTGCTCTTCGACCTGGGCCGGCGCGAAACCGAACGGGTCGAGGTCTGCCGCAAGCTGCGCGCCGGTGGGACCATGCCGATGATCCTGCTGACCGGGCGGCGCGGGCCCGACCGGACGCTGGGCCGGGACCTGGGTGTCGAGGACTGCCTGGCGTCGCCGTACCCGGTGCCCGAGCTGGTCGCCCGGATGCGCGCGGCCGTGGGCCGGGTCCGGCCGGTGCCGGTCGAGGATCCGGTCCGCACGTACGGGCCGCTGGCCATCGACACCCGCAGCCGCCAGATCCGCCTGCACGGCGTGCCGATCCCGCTCGCCCCCAAGGAGTACGACCTGCTCGTACTGCTCGCCGCCGACCCGGGCGCGGTCGTCGCCCGCCGGCACATCCTCGACACCGTCTGGGAGCCGGACTTCCTCGGTCCCGGCAAGACGCTGGACTTCCACGTGGCCAGCCTGCGCAGCAAGCTCGGCAACGCCGGCTGGATCGAGAACCGCCGCGGCGTCGGCTTCCGCCTTGTCGTCCCGGCCTGATCCCGGGGCTTGATCCCGGCCCGGCCGAGGCGGGGGTCAGGCCGTGTCGAGCTCGGCCAGCACGGCCCGGTGGTCGCTGCCCGGCGCCCGCAGCACCCAGGACCGCTGGGTGGACATGCCGCGCTGCAGGATGTGGTCCGGGCGCAGCACCGGCAGCTCGGCCGGCCAGGTGAAGCCGAAGCCGGCACCGGCCTCCTGCTGGGTGTCGCGCAGCGGGGCGAACGCGTCGAACTGCCGGTCGGTGGTGGCGGTGTTCAGGTCACCGGCCACCAGCACCCGCGGGCTCTCGTCGGCGGCCACCTCGGCGGCCAGCGCGGCGATCGTCTGGTCGCGTTCGGTGGTGGCGGCCGGGCGCGCCGAGGCGAGGTGCGCGGCGTAGATGCGGACCGGGCCGTCGGCGCTGGGCACGGTGGTGCGCAACGCGCGGGTCCAGCCGATGCCGATGTCCACCGGGCCGGTCTCGGTCAGCGGCAGCGTGCTCCACAGCCCGACGGTGCCCGTCACCGCGTGGTACGCGTACCCGGCCGCGAGCTCCTGCTGGGCCGCGGCGAGGTTGGCGGTGGTCAGCTCCTGCAGCACCAGCACGTCGGGCGCGGCGGCCAGCACCGCGCGCACCGCCTCCCGCGGGCTCGCATTCTCCGCGCCCAGGTTGAGCGTCGCCACCCGCAGGTCGTGGTGGTCGGCCGCCGAGCGTGGCACCAGCACCGGCCCGAACATCGCCGCCCAGAACACACCCGGCAGCAGGCAGACCAGGAACGTCCGCGTCGAGCGGCGCAGCGCCGCCACCGCGAGCAGGGCGGGCACCAGCAGGCCGAGCCACGGCAGCCCGCTGTCCAGGGCGGTGCCCAGCGCGCCGGGCACCAGCCGGTGCAGGGCCAGCGCCGCGGCCAGAACGACGGCGGCGACGGCTGTCAGGGCGCTGCCCACCCGCCAATGCCGTCGATCCATCCGTCCAGCCTAATGAGTGACTGCCACCGCGGTGCCGGGATGCGACCGGGTCAGCCCAGCGGTATCAGATCGGCGGGGGAGCCGTCCGTCCAGCCGTCCTCGAGCACGGCCAGCGCGTCCGCCGCGGCGGCACCGGCCAGGCTCGCGGGCCGGCTCCCCGGCACGACCACGGCGTGGTCCCCGGCCAGCCGGACCGGCACCAGCCGGGTCACCGCCGCGGTGACGACCACGTCGCCCCGCACCGGCAGGCGCGGGGCGAGCGGCACCGGCCGGCCCGTCAGCGCGTACAGCAGGGGTTGCAGCACCGTGACCGCCGCGACCAGGCCCGCGAACGGATTGCCCGGCAGCCCGGTGACCCACCGCCCGCCCGGCAGGGCGGCCAGCAGCTGCGGTCCGCCGGGCCGGCAGGCCACCCGGTCGACGAGCCGCTGCGCGCCCAGCTTCTCCAGCACCCGGTGCAGATGGTCGGCCGCGCCGGCCGAGGACGAGCCGGTCACCACGACCACGTCGGCGTCCGGGGCGGCCAGGCGCTCGGCCAGCACGCCCGGATCGTCGCGCAGCACCAGCCGTTCGGCCAGCACCGCGCCCGCGGCCACGACCAGGGCCGACACCATCGGCGCGAAGACGTCGCGGACCTGCCCGGCCGCCGGGATCCCGGCGCTGACCACCTCGTCCCCGGTGACCAGCAGCCGGACCCTCGGCCGCCGGTGCACCGCCACGCCGTCCGCGCCGGCCTGGGCCAGCAGCCCGGCGACCGCCGGGGTGACGAGCCGGCCGGCACCGACCAGCTCGCTGCCGGCCCGCGCGTCCTCGCCGGCCCGCCGGATGTGCGGCTTCCCGGCGGCCGTGGTGCCGCTGAGATCGGCGGTCTCGTACGGCAGCACCGCCACCGTCCCGGCGGGCACCACCGCACCCGTCATGATCTCCACCGCCTGCCCTGGCCGGAGCTCCCGTGTCCACACCGGCCCGCCGGCCAGGATCCGGCCGATGACCTGCCACGGACCGGCGCCGGCCACGGCATAGCCGTCCATCGCCGCGGTGTCGGAGCCGGGCAGGTCGGTCCGGGCCGGCACCGCGGCGGCCAGTACCCGGCCCACCGCCCGGTCCAGCGGGACGTCCTCGGCCGGCAGGGCGGTGGCGGCCCCGGCGGCGATCCGGCGGGCGGCCCGCCATCCGGTTGCGGCAGTATCGGTGGTCGGCATCGCTGCCAGTGTCACATCCGCGGTTCGTCGCGGCCCGCCGACCTGCGCTTGGTGAGCCAGCGCAACACCTGCCGGGCGTGCGACGCGGGCTCGGGGATCGGGTGGAAGACGTGCTCGACGACACCGTCGGAGACCACCAGGGTGAGGCGCTCGTACAGGGTCATGTCACCGGCGGTGAACGTCGGCAGGCCCAGCGCCCGCGCGCAGGTCAGCTGGGGGTCGGGGATCAGCGGATAGGGCAGCCGGAGCCGGTGCACGAGCTCGCGCTGGTAGCCGCTGGACTGCGCGGACAGTCCGTAGACCCGGGCCGCGCCGGCCGTACGCAGCTCCGCGTGGTGGTCGCGGAACCAGGCGGCCTGCTCGGTGCCGCCGCGTGCCCCCGTGATCTCCAGCAGCCCGTTCGGCAGATCGACCCCGGGACGCCCGGTCAGCGGGTACACGAACAGGACACTGCGGCCCGGCCCCAGCGCGCCGAGATTCACCGGGCGCCCGTCGGTGCCGTGGAACTCCAGCGCCGGCAACCGGTTGCCGACCAGCGCGCCCGGGTCCGCGCCCGGCACCGGGCGGCCGGTCACGACCCGGCCCGCGGCCTCGTCGAGCCGGGCGTCGAGGGCCTCCCGCTGGGCGGTCAGCCGGCCGATGCGTTCCTGCAGGCCGGTGATGGTGCTGCGGTACGTGGCCAGCGCCGCCGCGCACACATCCGGCTCCCCGGCCCCCGAGGCGATCGACTCCACGAACGGGCGGGTCTCCTCGACGCTGAGCCCGAGCGCCATGAGCTCGCGGATCTGCGCCACCAGCCGCACGGCGATCGGGTCGTACTCCCGGTAGCCGTTGCCCAGCCGCCGGGGCACGACCAGCCCGGCCGTCTCGTAGTACCGCAGCGCCCGGACCGTCGTCCCGGTCCGGCGCGCCAGCTCACCCACCCGCATCCGACCGACCCTAAACCCGCACCCCCGGGTACGGGTCAAGGTGTTCATCGTCGCCCTTCCGCAACCCGTCCCGGCTGGCCAGGCTGGCCCCATGACGATGATCGAGAACGTGACCGGACGACAGGTGCTCGACAGCCGCGGCAACCCGACGGTGGAGGTCGACGTGGTGCTCAGCGACGGCTCCCGGGGCCGGGCGGCGGTCCCGTCCGGGGCGTCCACCGGCACCCACGAGGCGGTCGAGTTACGCGACGGCGACCCGGCCCGCTTCCACGGCCGCGAGGTGCGCCGGGCCGTCGCCGCCGTCAACGGCGAGATCGCCGCGGCGGTGACCGGCCTGGACGCCGAGGACCAGGCCCGGGTGGACCGGACCATGACCGAGCTCGACGGTACGCCCGGCAAGTCCCGCCTCGGCGCCAACGCGATCCTGGGCGTCTCCCTGGCCACCGTGAAAGCCGCCGCGCAGGCACACCGCCAGCCGCTCTACCGCTACGTCGGCGGGGTCGGCGCCCGCCTGCTGCCGGTGCCGATGATGAACATCGTCAACGGCGGCGCGCACGCCGACAACCCGCTCGACTTCCAGGAGTTCATGATCGCCCCGGTGGGCGCGCCGACCTTCTTCGAGGCGGTCCGGATGGGCGCCGAGGTCTTCCACACCCTGAAGAAGTCGCTGGCCGGGGCCGGGCACAACACCAACGTCGGTGACGAGGGCGGCTTCGCACCGCACTTCGCCACCGCGGACGAGGCCCTGGAGTTCGTGCTGCGCGCCATCGAGGACACCGGCTACAAGCCCGGCACCGACATCAGCATCTGCCTCGACCCGGCCGCCTCCGAGTTCTTCTCCGCCGGCCGCTACCGCTACGCCGGTGAGGACCGCGACCGTACGGTCGCCGAGCAGGTCGACTATCTCGAGACGCTGCTGGCGCGCTACCCGATCAGCTCGCTGGAGGACCCGATGGCCGAGGACGACATCGACGGCTGGCAGCAGCTGACCCGCCGCACCGGCGACCGGGTGCAGCTCGTCGGCGACGACGTCTTCTGCACCGACGCCGAGCGGCTACGCGCCGGGATCGAGGGCGGCTACGCCAACGCGATCCTGGTCAAGCTCAACCAGATCGGCACGCTCACCGAGACACTGGCCACCGTGGACGCCGCGCACAAGGCCGGCTACCGGGTGGTCATGTCGCACCGCTCGGGCGAGACCGAGGACACCACCATCGCGGACCTGGCGGTGGCGGTCGGCTGCGGGCAGATCAAGACCGGCTCACTGTCGCGTTCGGACCGTACGGCGAAGTACAACCAGCTCATCCGGATCGAGGAGGAACTGGGCGACACCGCCCGGTACGCCGGCCGGGGGTGAACACGTGTCGCTTTTCGTCGATGTCCTTGACCGGCGGTGGACCGGGCGACACGCTGCCAAGGATGACGATCTCCCGCCGTACCCTGCTGGGAGCCGCCGCCGTCGCGGGCAGTGGCGCCCTCGTCCCCGGCGCGGCTCAGGCCGCGCCCCGCCGGGCCGTCCGGCCCCCGATGCTGCGCCCCGGCGACCGGGTCCGGGTGATCGCGCCCGGCTCGGCGCCGGACACCCGCCTGGCCCGCGGCATCGAGATCCTCCGCGGTTTCGGCCTGGAGGTGGAGCTGGGCGCGCACGTCAACGACAAGTACGGCTATCTGGCCGGCACCGACGAGGCCCGCCTGGCCGATCTGAACGCGGCGTTCCGGGACCCGGGCATCCGGGGTGTCTTCGCGGCCCGCGGCGGCTACGGCACCCAGCGCATCGTGGACGGCCTGGACCTGGCCGCGGTCCGCCGGGACCCGCGGGTCTTCGTGGGCTTCAGCGATCTGACCGCGCTGAGCGGCCGGCTGTGGCGCGGCGCGCGGCTGGTCAGCTTCTACGGCCCGATGGTCAACTGGACGGACTCGCGCACCGGCCCGGTGGAGATCGAGTCGCTGCGCAAGGCCGTCATGACCACCGAGCCGGTGGTCCTGACCCGCGACCCGGCCGAGCCGAGCGCGGCGGTGCAGGTGCCCGGCACGGCGACCGGGACGCTGCTCGGTGGCAACCTGACCATCCTGCAGACCGGGTACGGCACCCGCGACTTCCCGGACCTGACCGGCGCGATCCTGATGTTCGAGGACGTCGACGAGGCGCCGTACAGCTACGACCGGATGCTGACCCAGCTGCGCCGCGCGGGCGCCCTGGACCGGATCAAGGGCATCGCGATCGGCCAGTTCACCAACGCGCCGGTGACCGCGGGCCAGTGGACGGCGGCCCAGGCGGTCCAGGACCGGGTCGGCGACCTGGGCGTGCCGGTCCTGGGCGGCCTGCGCATCGGCCACGGCAACGGGCAGCTGACCGTGCCGCTGGGCACGAAGGCCACGATCGATGCCGCGGCCGGCACCCTGACGATCGCGCCGGGCGTCACCGACCGGGCGTGAGAGTCGCGGCGGTCGTCAGCCGGCGTCCGGCGGTTCGGCGGTGAGGGCCAGCTCCAGCAGGCCGCCGAGCTGATCGCGCTGCCCGGCGGTCAGGCCGCCCAGGGACCAGCCGAGCACCTCGGCGGCCCGGCGCCCGCCTTCGACGCGGATCGCCTCGCCCTTGGCGGTGATGCGGTGGCGGATGGCCCGCCCGGGCGCCGGGGTGCGTTCGATGAGCCCGCGCTCGACCATCCGGGTGGCCAGGGTGCCGAAGGCCTGGTCGGTCTGGAAGGTCAGCCGGGCCAGGTCGTGCAGCGACGCGCCGGGGTTCTCGTGCAGGTGGCGCAGGGTGTCCCACTGCACGAGGGAGACGCCGAGGTCGGTGAGGGCGGCGGTCATCGCCCGGTGGTGGCGGTGCTGGAGGCGTTTGACCAGCAGCCCGATCTCCTGGACGGATCTCATGACGGCAGCTTAGCAACATCCTTACCTAAGGTTGCTTATATAAGGATGTTGTCCTAGCGTGGCGGTCATGACCATCAGCACCTACACCGTCGCCCGCCCCGGGCGGGCCGAGCCGGCCGCCGTCACCGTCGCCGAGGCCGGCGCCGGCCGCCCGTTCCTGCTGCTGCACGGCGGCGCCGGTCCGTTCTCGTTCCTCGCCTTCGGCGAGCTGCTGGCCCGGGAGCGGCCGGCCCGGGTGCTGACGCCGACGCACCCCGGCTGGAACGGCACTCCGCGCCCCGGCGACCTCACCGGCATCCGCGGGCTGGCCGAGCTCTACGTCGCCCTGATCGACCAGCTCGGCCTCACCGGGGTCACCGTCGTCGGCAACTCGATCGGTGGCTGGATCGCCGCCGAGCTGGCCCTGCTGGCGAGCCCGCGGGTGAGCGGCGTGGTGATCCTCAACGGTGTCGGCATCAGCGTGCCCGGCCATCCGGTCGCCGACTTCTTCGCACTGACCCCGGCCGAGCTGGCCGACCTGTCCTATGCCGACCCGGCCCGCTTCCGGATCGACCCGGAGGCGATGCCGGACTCCCAGAGAGCCGTCATGGCCGCCAACCGGCAGGCCATCGCGCTGTTCGCCGGCACCACGATGGCCGACCCGGGGCTGGCGGACCGGCTGGCCGCCGTCACCGTGCCCACCTGTGTCCTGTGGGGCCAGAGCGACCGGATCGTCGATCCGGAGTACGGCAAGGCCTACGCGGCGGCCATCCCGGGAGCGGTGCACCGGCCGCTGGCCGGCACCGGTCACCTGCCCCAGCTGGAGACCCCTCAGCAGACCCTCGAGGCGATCTGGGACTTCGCCCGCTGAGCGGGCCGGGCGGGAGCGCTCGCCGGGCGCTAGCCTCAGCGTATGGCTTCGTTCAACGACACCATCATCGACACTTTCCGCGCCAACGACGGTGTGGTCGGCATGCACTGGGAGGGCAAGACCCTGGTGCTGCTGCACCACGTCGGGCGGCGGTCGGGCAAGGAGTACGTCACCCCCCTGGTCGCGGCGCCCGATGCCGACGCGTACGTGGTCTGCGCCAGCCTCGGCGGCGCGCCGGAGGACCCGCAGTGGGTCGCCAACCTGGAGGCCGCCACCGGTCCGGCCACCATCGAGCTGGGCGCGTCCACCCTCCAGGTCGACTACCAGGTGGTCCGGCCCGGTGATCCCCGGTGGGAGAGCCTCTACGGGATCTGGTGCGACTACTGGCCGGACGCCCGGGAGTACGAGAAGAAGACCGACCGCAAGTTCCCCGTGGTCCGGCTGCAGGTCCCGCCCTCGGCCTGAGCTGCGCCGCCCGGCGGTCAGGGCTTGCGCGCCACTCCGCAGTAGACGTTGAGCTTCGCGGGGTCGGTGCCGGGCTCGGGCCGCCACAGCGGGGTCGGCACGACACCCGGCGCCACGAGGTCGAGCCCGGTGAAGAACTGCTCGATCTGCTCCGGAGTGCGCATGTGGTAGTCGGCGCCGCCGCTTCTCGCCGTCCGTACCGCTTCGACGGTCTCGGGCGTGATCACGCTGTCGTTGATCACCAGGTAGCTGCCGGACGGGACCGCGCCGACGAACCGCCGGACGATCTCCGCCGGGCCGGGCTCGTCGTCGTCCGCGACGTTGCCCAGGATGCCGAGCATCATCAGGGCGACCGGCTGGGTGAAGTCCAGCGTCTCGGCCGCGGTCCGCAGGACCTTGTCCGGGTCGCGGACGTCGGCGTCGATGTACTCGGTGGTGCCCTCGCGGCTGCCGGTCAGCAGCGCGCGGGCGTGGACCAGCACCAGCGGGTCGTTGTCCAGGTAGACGATCTTGGACTCGGGCGCGATGCGCTGGGCCACCTCGTGGGTGTTGTCCACGGTGGGCAGGCCGGTGCCGATGTCCAGGAACTGGCGGATGCCGGCCTCGGCGGCCAGGAACCGCACCGCCCGGCCGAGGAACGCCCGGGACGCGCGGGCGACGTGCACGATGTCCGGATAGACCTGCTTGACCTGCTCGCCGACCGCGCGGTCGGCGGCGAAGTTGTCCTTGCCGCCCAGCCAGTAGTTCCAGATCCGCGCGCTGTGCGGGACCTCGCTGTTGAGCCGCGAGGCCAGGTCCGTCTCGGCTGACGAGCCACTGATCATCGCGGTGTCCTTCCGGGCGGGGCTCCGCCGACTGTCAGTCCAGGCTTGGGTAGCGACGCTGCCGTCGTCGGCGGTGACGTGGCAGTGAGCATAGTGAATCGCCACGTGCCCGCCGCCACGGTCCCTTATGCAGTCGGATCTCCGACACGCCCGCCGGTATCAACCCCAGGGTGCCCGCCGGCCAACCCCAGGGTGTCGCCCGGATCTCAGCCGGGCCGCCGATCCCTAGCGTCATCCAGGTTCCGTTCGGTACCAGGGGAGGCGCGATCATGACGATCGACCAGTACGACGGCACCCGGGAGATCATCTCCGCCGCACAGTCCGGCGCGGCCGGTGCGGCCGACAGATTCGTCCACGAGTTCGAACGGCTGGTCTGGTGGACGGTGCGCTCGTTCCGGCTGCCCGAGTCCGATGCCGAGGACGTCGTGCAGAACACCTGGCTGCGCGCGTTCGAGCACCTCGACGAGGTGCGCGACCCGGAGCGGGTCAGCTCCTGGCTGGTGACCATCGCCCGCCGGGAGTGCCTCAAGCTCATGCGCAGCGGCAAGCGTGAGGTCCCGGGCCTGGAGCAGCAGGCCGAGCAGCGCGACGAGCGTTCCCCGCACCCGGAGAAGGCCGCCGTCGACGCCCGGATGAACGACCTGCTGTGGCAGCACGTCAACTCGCTGCCGGCCCCCTCGCGTGACCTGGTCGTGGCGCTGAGCAGCAACGACGCTCCCGCGTACGCCGATTTCGCCCGGTGGCGGGGCATCCCGATCGGCAGCATCGGGCCGACCCGGATGCGTTCGCTGCGCAAGCTGCGCACCTCGCTGGAGCGCGCCGGACTCGGGGCGCACGCATGGCACTAGGCCTGGGCTTCCCCCGCGATGCCGGCGAGCTCGGCGCGGGAGCGGATGTGGGTCTTGCGGTAGATGTTGCTCAAGTGGTACTCGATGGTCTTCTGCGACAGGAACAGGGTGGCCGCCGCCTCGTGGTTGGTGGCCCCCCGGGCCACCACGAGCGCCACCTGCAGCTCCTGCGGGGTGAGCCGGGGCAGCGCATCGGGGGACCGGCCGACCGTGGAGCCGGTGGCGCGCAGCTCGGTGCGGACCCGTTCCGCCCAGGGCTGCGCGCCGAGCCGGGTGAAGGTCTCCAGCGCGTCGTGCAGGTGCCGGCGGGCGTCGGCGCGGCGGCGGGCCCGGCGCAGCCGCTCGCCGTAGCAGAGCTGGGTGCGGGCCCGCTCGAACGGCATCCGGGCGCACCCCGGGGCCTGCAGCGCGATCCCGAACGCCTCGTCCATCTCCTCCGGGGCCGTCAGCAGCGCCCGGCACCGGGCCGCGGCGGCCTCGGCCCACTGCCCGCCCGGGTGCGACTCCTGCTCGGCGAGCAGCTCACCAGCGGCGTCGGTGCGGCCGTCCCGGATGTACGCCTCCACGAGGTCGAACACCCACGGCACCACGGCCGGCTCGTGGATGTGCGCTACCACGGGCAGCTCCCGGACGGCCTCGAGCCGGGTGATCGCCTCCCCGGCGTCGCCGTGACTCAGCGCCAGCAGGCCCAGCTCATGACCGGTGTAGAGGGCCATGCACCCGACGCCGAGGCGATCGGCCACCTCCATCGTGCGGCTGACCCGGCGCCGGCAATCGTCGTCGCGGCCCTGGACCGCGTCGAGGCGGCCGGCGAAGAACAGCCCGTACAGGTCGGCCTGGCGGGTCTCGCTGGCCAGCCGCAGGCTCTCCGCCGCGCTGACCCGCGCGTCGTGCCAGCGCCCGACCCGGAAGTGCAGCTCGGACTCGATGCCCAGGGCCTGGGGCAGCACGCCCAGGGCGCCCGCGGACCGGGCGGCGGCGACCACCCGCCCGAGCAGCTCGCCGGCCTGCTCGTAGCCCTCCAGCCAGATCCAGGTCAGCGAGGCATGACACAGGTCCTGGGCGCGGACCAGGGGATCGGCCGCCAGCAGCTCCGCGTGGCAGTCGCGCAGCAGGGCGATCGCCTGCTCGCGCTGCCCGGCCAGGGTCAGCCCGCCGGCCAGCGCCACCGCGGCGACCAGCTGGGTGACCCCGCCGACCCGGCCGGCCAGCTCGTAGCCGCGGCGGACCGCCGCCTGCAACTGCTCGAGGTCACCGACCATGAAGTACGGGATGCAGGCGTCGGAGTACATCAGCGCGGCCCGGGCCGGATCGATCTCCTGCACCGCCTCGGCGCTGCGGACCAGGATCGGCAGCACACCGTCGGGACGCTCGCGCCACATCCGCACGTACGCGTCCATGTGCTGGATCAGGGCCCGGCGGCTGGGGTCGGTGGTCAGCGGGAGCGCGTCGTCGAGCAGCGTCAGCACCTGCTCGTTGCGCCCGGCGAGCTGCCAGCAACGCGCCGCCCGCAGCAGGCGCCGGGAGCGGTCCGGGCCGCGGCTGAGCCGGGCGGCCTGACCGAACGCCCGCGCCGCGGCCACGTACCCGGCGCGCCGGCTGGCCCGCAGCGCGGCCTGCTCCAGCTCCGCGGCGATCTGCTCGTCCGGGGCCAGGGTGGCCGCGGCCAGGTGCCAGGCCCGGGCGTCGGCCGCGGCGTCACCGGCAGCGCCGGCCAGGGCGGTGGCGAGCGCGGTGTGGGCGGCGACCCGGTCGTCGGTGGAGGCGCCGTGGTAGGCCACCGAGCGCAGCAGCGGATGCCGGAACTCGATGCGCTGCTCGTCCACGGTGATCAGGCCCTGCTTCTCCGCCGGCGCGAAGTGACGCAGCTGCAGGCCGCCGGCCCGGGCGGCGGCCAGCAGCGTGGCGGTGTCGCCGCCGACCGCCGCGGCGGCCAGCACCAGCGCCCGGCGGGTGTCGCCGTCGAGCTCTTCCAGCCGGCCCCGCAGCGCCCGCTCGATGCGCGAGCCCGGCGCCACGAACGGCGCGGTGACGCCCTCGTCGACGATCTCCGGCCGTTCCCGGCACAGCTCGATGACCCCGAGCGGGTTGCCGGCCGTCGCGGCGTGCAGCCGCGCCCCGGTGCCCGCCGGCGCCACCGTGAGCGTCGCTCGGCACAGCTCGTCGACCTCCTCGACCGACAGACCCTCCAGCGCCACCTGCGGGTAGCGCAGGCCGGTGGCGTCGGCCGGGTCGCGGGTGGCCAGCAGCAGGGCGATGCCGTCGGCGTGCAGCCGACGCCCGGCGAACAGCACGGCCTCCCGCGAGGACGCGTCCAGCCACTGCAGGTCGTCCACCACGATCAGCACGGGGGAGACCTCGGCCGCCGCGGCCAGGATCCCGACGGTGGCCGCACACACGGTGAAGCGGTCCCCGGCGACCGGCGGGCCCAGGGCCAGGGCGCTGCGCAGCGCGGCGGCCTGCGGGGCGGGCAGCTCGTCGAGCACCCCGAGCGCCGGGCGCAGCAGGTCGGCCAGGCCGGCGAACGGGATCTCCGACTCGTCCTCGTAGCCGCGGGCGGACAGCACCTGCATGCCCTCGGCCTGCCCGACGGCGTACTGGATGAGGGTCGTCTTGCCGATACCCGGCTCGCCGGTGAGTACCAGGGCGTCACTGCGGCCCGCCCGCGCGCCTGTCAGAAGACCGTCGATCAATGCACGTTCGGCGGTCCGTCCGAGCATCATCGGCCGAGTGTATTCCCGTCGCAACCGGGCGAGGGTACCCGTACCGTGTCAGCGGGAGCCGACGCGGTTGATCTTTCGTGAAGGATCATCACCATGATCGAGACAACGGATCCACCGGGCGAGGAGTCGCGGGACGGCTCCTATCTGTCCTCGTTGGCCGGTCGCGGCACCCCGCTGACCGTGCTCACCCCGATGCCCCGGCGCTGGGTGCCGCTGCTGAAGGGCTTCCTGTTCCTGCGGCACCTGCTGGGGGCGCCCGAGGACCTCAAACGGATGTCGTTCATCCACTTCGCGCACTGGTCGGTGATCCCCCGGTTCCCCGGCCAGCGCCGCCGCTCCCGGTACGCCTACCTGCTGTTCCGCAGCGACTTCAACGGCGCCTGGGGCAAGTACATCGATGCCTTCTCGCTGGAGATCCCGAAGCGGATGGCACTGATCTGGGGCTGGTCGTTCGGCTTCCCCGGGGCGCTGCCCCCGGAGCCGTTCCGGCGCTACATCCGGGCCAACGATCTCGAGGTCGACCACTACTACTCCGCCTACCCCGATGCCGGCGTGACGGAGATCGCATCCGCGCTGCGCGTGCGGGAGGCCTACGACCGCCATCTCGGCGGCGCCGACCCGGCCGAGTTCGCCGACGCCTGGCAGCGGTTCGTCGCCGAGGTCCAGAGTGACCTCTACAGCTGGGAGGCGCAGTCATGAGCCGGAGCAGGACGCTCACCCGGTCGGTGACCGTATTCGCGCGCATCGCCGACGGTAAGGCGGCCGAGGTGCGTGAGCGGATCCGGTCCTTCGAGCACAGCCCGTTCGCCACGGTGGCCGGTGTCCACTTCGCCCGCCTGGTCGTGCTCGAGCACGCCGTCCAGCAGCAGCGGCCGGCCGGGATGAGCCGCAAGGCCCGGCTGCTCGACCTGCTGGCCCACGGCGGGCGCCC
>NZ_BOQL01000011.1 GCF_018332655.1 Actinoplanes auranticolor
ACGGCTCAGGCCGGGACGGCTAGTTGCTCCAGGCCGGCGAGGACCTGCTCGGCCGCCGACGTGGCCGTGGTCAGCTGGCGGGTGACCTCGGCCAGCACGGCGGCCTGGTCCTGCATCGCCCCCGCGATGTCCGTCTGCACCTCGTACAGGCCGGCCACCGCCGAGGTGGTGGAGCCGAAGGTGCTGGCCACGTCGCCGGTCTGCGCCACGATCGCCTGGATCACGCCGTTGACCCGCTCCACCGACTCCGCCGTCTGCTGGGCGAGTTGCTTGACCTCGTTGGCCACCACGCCGAAGCCCCGCCCGGCCTCGCCGGCGCGGGCCGCCTCGATGGTCGCGTTCAGCGAGAGCAGATTGGTCTGCCCGGCCAGCTGCGCGATGAGAGCGTTGACCGTCGCGATCTCGCCGACCGACGACTCCAGGGCCCGCACCTTGTCGGCGGCGGCCGCGGCCGTGTCCTTGCCGGCGGCGGCATTCCCGGCCGCGTCGCGCGACCGTCCGGCGATGTCGTGGACCGAACCGGCGAGCGCGGCGAGGGCGGCGTCGACCGCCGTGACGGCGCCGAGCGCGGCGCGGGCCTGGTGGCCGATGGCCAGGGCGTCGGTCGAGAGCCGCTCGGCGCGGACCGCCGTCTCGGCGGAACGGACCCGCTCCGCCTCGGCCGCCCGAGCCGTGGCCTGCTGCTCGGCGTACGTGGTGGCGGAGCGTTGCGCCTCGGCGGCCTCGGCCAGTGCCTCGTTCTCGCGTTCGGCCTGCTCGGCGAAATGCCAGAGGATGATGATGCCGGTCACCTCGAGGGCGGCCAGGCCCGCGTGCAGAGCGACCTGGCCCAGGCCGTCGAGCACCGACATGTGGTGCATCCCGAACACCCGCTGCGGGTTCAGCAGGCCCAGGGTGCCGTGATGCAGCACCACGATGACCACGGCCCAGAGCAACGGCGTCCACTGCTGGTAGAGCGCGACGAAGACCAGTACGGCGTACAGGTGGATGTGCATGGCCATCTCGCCGCCGGACAGCTCGATGGCCGCGAACGTGCAGGCGATCAGGCCGATGCTGGTGACCGACGCCTTGGCCCGGGGCTCGCGCAGCAGGGCGGCGGTGAGGGCGAGAGCGCCGATGCCCGCCGGCAGGGCCAGCGCTTCCCACCCGGGCATCGGCCCGAGCAGGCCCAGCAGGACCAGTGCGGGCAGGTGCAGCCACAGCAGGGTGGTGACGATGTGGTGCCGCGCGGCCCAGGACTCCGGGGACAGCCGGGCGCCGCGTGGGAGCCGGGACGCGAGCGTGGTCATGGCACCATCATCCGGCCTGGGGTGCCGCGACGAGGCGGATCGTCGAAGTTGGCCGGACCGGCGTCGAAGTTGGCTCGGAAAAAGAAGCCGGCCGATCGGTAACCGGGCGGGCGGTGCCGGACCTGAAGGTTCGACGAGGCCGCGCGACGAGGGGAGAAGGCCGGCGTGAGCGACGAGGAGGAGTTCACGGCGTTGTTCCGCCGGCACTATCCCCGTGTGCTGGCGTTCGTGTCCCGCCGTACCGATCAGGCGCGGGCCCACGACGTCGTCGCCGAGACCTTCGCCACCGCCTGGCGGCACTTCGCCCGGCTGCCGGCGGAGCCGCTGCCGTGGCTCTACCGCGTCGCCCGCAACAGCCTGGCCAACGAGGAGCGGGCCGCCCGCCGCCGGGCCCGGCTGTTCGAGCGGATGGCCGGCGGGGGCGTGCCGTCCACACCGGACCATGCCGTCTCGGTCGTCGCCGATGCCGGCCTGCGCGAGGCGCTGAGCCGGTTGTCGCGCCTCGACCGGGAGGCGTTGCTGCTGATCGGCTGGGAGGGCCTGGACCACGACGCCGCCGCGCACGTGCTGGGCTGCACCGCCGTGGCGTTCAAGGTACGGGTGCACCGGGCGAGGCGCCGGCTCGCCCGGTTGCTGGAGGCAGCCGATCAGGACCAGCCACCGCCGGTGCCCCGACCGTACGAGTTGCACAGTGCCGCGAGCCAGAGGGGAAAGTCCGCATGACCGAGCAGGACGCCATGACCCGGCTGGCCGCCGCCAATCCCGTACCGGAGGCCGAGGTCCGCGACTCCGCGACCTCGCCGCGCGCGCTGTTCCTGCAGCGGGCGGTGCTGGCCCAACCGCGCAGCCGGCACCGGGGATTCGCCGGTCTTGAGTGGCGCTACGCCCTGGTGCCCGCCGCGCTGGCCGCCGTAGCGGTGGCTGCGTTCGCCGTCGTGCACCGCACCAGCCCACCGCCGGCGCCGCCGGTGCAGGCCGGGGCGAGCACGGCCACGCCGCAGAGCATCCTGACCGCGGCTGCCACCCAGGCCGAGCGGGAGAGCCCGCGCGGGCAGTTCGTGCACGCCACGGGCACCATCGCGCGGATCGTGCATCTGGGCCCCGGCGCCGGATACGACGTCATTCGCGTCGACTCCGTCCAGAGTGTGCAACCGGCGGCCGGCCGGCCGGGTGAGGGGTGGCTGACGATCGGCGAGCGGGGGTCGAGCGTGCGGCCGCTGACCGCCGGCGACGCGGCCGCGTACGCCGCGGACGGCTCGCCGGGCCCGGCGGAGCTGCCCCGCGAGGAGGAGCAGACGCTGCATCCCGACCTGGCCGGCGACGAGCCGTACGCGGGTGAGCTCGGCGATCTGCCGGAGGACCCGGCCCGGACCGGGCCCGCGATGCTCGCCTGGCTGACCGAGGCCGGGCGGGGCACACCCGCGGACCCGCAGGGCTGGCTGTTCCGGACCGGCACGAAGCTGCTCGACACGTTCACCGACGTGGCGGGCAGCACGGACCGGGCGAAGATCTACCGGATGCTGGCCGGCCTGACCGGGGTCCGGACCCTGGAATCGGCCGCGGATCCGCTGGGCCGGCCGGCGCGGGCGCTGGCGTACACGGCGCCGACGCCACGCTACGGGGTCGTCGAGTGGCAGGTGTACCTCGGGCCCGACTCCGACCGGATCACCTACACCCAGGCGGTGGTCCGGCAACCGGGCGCGGCCAACGCCGGTCTGCCCGCCGGAGCCGTGCAGTACAGCACCGCCGTCACGACCGTCACCTGGAGCGACAAGCCTTGAGCCGCGGGTTCCGTACCGTCGCGGTCGGCGGCCTGGCCGCGCTGCTGGTCCTGGTCGTACGGGTCTTCGACGCGCACTACCGCTTCTTCGACATGGTCATCTACCACGACGCGATCCGGTGGTGGAGCAACGGCGGCGAGCTGTACGACTACGTCGCCCCCGTCCGCGGCGACCTGGGCTTCACCTACCCGCCGTTCGCCGCGTTCGTGCTCATGCCGGTGGCCCGCGTCCCGGCGGCGACGGCGGGCTGGCTGAACGCCGCCGGCAGCGTGCTGGCCCTGACCGTCGTCCTGGCCGTGCTGGCCGCCCCGATCGCCGCCCGGCACGGACGGCCGCTGCGGCTCGTGCTGGCGGCGGCGGTACCGCTGGCGCTGTGCACCGAACCGGTCCGGCAGACCCTCGGGTTCGGCCAGGTGAACCTGTGGCTGTTCGCGCTGGTACTGCTCGACCTGATCGTGCTGGGCGGCAGGGGCTCGCGGTGGGCCGGCGCGGGCGTCGGCATCGCCACCGCGATCAAGCTCACGCCCGGCCTGTTCATCGTGTATCTGCTGGTCACCGGCCAGTGGCGGGCAGCGCGCACCGCGATCGTGACGACGGCGGCGCTGACCGGGGGCGCGTTCCTGATCGCGCCGGCCGAGTCGTTGCGCTACTTCGGCGACCTGCTGTGGCAGACCGACCGGGTGGGCACCGCGGCGGCGCTGACCAACCAGTCGCTGACCGGGCTGCTGGCCCGCCTGGCCGGGACGACGGCCGCACCGGCCGGGTGGTGGGTCCCGCTCTGCGTGCTGGTCCTGGTGGTGGGGGCTGCGCCGGGCCCGGCAGGCGTACGCGGCCGGCGACACCGTGACGGCGCTGACCCTGACCGGCCTGACCGCGAACCTGGTCAGCCCCATGTCCTGGACCCACCACCTGGTGTTCCTGCCGGTCGCGGTGCTGGTACTGGCCGACCTCGCGGCCCGACGCCGCGATGTCGTGCCGGCGCTGGCCGCGGTCACCGTTTACGCCCTCACCGTGGTGTCCCCGATCTGGCTCGTCCCGGACGATTCCGGTGGGGTCCGGGCGCTCATCCTGCGCAACGCCTTCACGCTGATGCTGGTGGCGCTGGTGACGCTGCTGCCCTGGCGGACGGCCGAGGTTTCCGCTCCGCGAACGCTCACGCCGGTGGGGTGACGGCGGCTCGGACGGCGGCAGCGACCGTTTCGACGGTGACCGCGCGGAGCAGGTCGAGGTCGGCGTCCAGCTTGGACTCGCCGGTCGCCAGGGCCACCACCGCGTCGCCGTCGTAGCGGGAGTGGGCCGGGTGGATCGAGCGGGCGAAACCGTTGTGGCCGCTCTGAGCGAGCAGGAAACAGTCGTTCTTGGACAGCCGGGCGTCGGTCAGCACGACGGCCACGGTGGTGTTCTGCATGCCGTACAGGGCTTGCGGCCGGACCGCACCGGGTGCGTCACCGAAGAGCGGCTCGCCGCCGGGGGCCAGCACGTCGCCCCAGGCGTTGACCGCGACGACGGCTGCCACCCGGGCGGTGCCCGCCTGCCGTTCGGCCAGGCCCAGGCCACCCGGGTCGAGCCGGCCGCGCCACTTGCCCGTCGAGGCGCCCGTACCCGCGCCGACCCGGCCGCCGGTCAGTTCCGTGCCGGCGTACGCGGCCAGCGCGGCGGCCCGGCCGCTCGCCGCATCCGGCGGTCCGGTCCGGACCGAATCGTCGAAGAGCGCCATGCCGACCACGATCGGCACCGGCCCGGCGGGCGTCGGGAAGCCACTCCCCCGCTCGCGCAGCAACGCCATCACCCCCTCGGCGGCGGCCAGCCCGAACGCGGAACCGCCGGAGAGCACCACCGCGTCCACCCGGTCCACCAGCCGGGTCGGCTCCAGCAACGCGAACTCGCGGGTGGCCGGCGCCCCGCCGCGGACTTCACCGGACCCGACGGTGCCGGCCGGCGGCAGGATGACGGTCACGCCGGTGCCGGCCCCGGTCCAGTGCCCGGCCCGGGCGGACAGCAACTGCGGTGCGCTCATCACCCCATCCTTCCTCCCGCACCGACGGGCACGCGGGCGGTCCGGCGGACGCCCACCGCCAGGGCGACGATCAGGTACGGCACCGACAGCACCGCGAAGGCGACTCCGTTGCCCGCGCCGGCGGCGACCACCGCGTAGGCACCGTAGACGCCGATGGTGGCCACGTCGGTCGCCGTGCCGGCCAGGGAGGTGACGGTGGCCCGGCTGGTGCCGGTGATCCGGTCCTGAAGCCGGGCGTCGGCGAGCACGGTGGCCAGCTGGAAGCCGCAGAACGCCACCCCGACCAGCACGAACCCGGCCGGGTGCCCGATCAGCGCCCCGGCGGCCAGGACCGCCCCGGAGAACGCGAGCAGCACGGCGTACCCCCGGCTGCCCAGCCGCTCACCCAGCGGGGCGAGCAACCCGCCCGCGGTGACCCCGAGCCAGACCAGCAGAAGCAGCATCGGCACGGTCTCCCGGGCGACGCCGGTGCCGGCGGCCAGCAGCGGGGTGTACTCGTCCAGCGCACCCCAGACCGCGGTGACCACGGCGAGCAGCAGCACCGCCGCGCGGACCGCAGGATCGGTGCGAACCTCGGCCAGCCCGGCGCGCAGGCTCGCCCACCAGCCAAGATCGTCGTCGCCGTCCTCGCCCGGTGCCACTGTGGCGGCCGTGCGGTGCTCGGGGAAGCGGGTGGCGACCAGCGCGGCGAGGATCCCGGCGAGCACGCTGGCCGCGCCGACCGCCGGATAACCGCCCGCGGCGAGCACCGGCCCCGCGAGCGCGGTGGCCAGCACCAAGCCGACCGTCTCCGCGGTGCGGGCCCGGCCCATCGTGCGGGCGTAGCGGTGCGCCGCACCGAGGCGGGCCAGCTCGCTGTAGACGAGCGCCTCCAGCGATCCGGACGCGAGTGCCCCACCAGCGCCCCACAGCAGGAACCCCAGAGCGAACGCCGGATACGAGGGCGCCAGCACCCAGAGCGCGAACGCGGCGGCGCCCGCCAACGGAGCCAGGCACAGCAGCAATCGCCGGGAGACCGCGTCGGCCCAGGCGCCGGAGGGCACCTCCAGCAGCGTGCTGCCGGCTGACCAGATCACGAACAGCGAAGAGATCTGCCAGACGGACAGGCCGGTGTCGCTGAACAGCAGGGCGTACACCGGGTAGAGCAGGACGAGGTCGGCGAGGAACGCGTACGCATAGAGCGTGCCGGCGAGCCGGCGTACGCGTGCGGAGTCGAGGGTCATGAGGCCTTCCCGTGAAGTCGGAGCGGACGCCGGTCACACGGCGGCCGCGGCGGCCCACGGGAGTGGCCTCTACGGTTGGATCAATGTCGCCAGGTCATGAGGCGATGGTAGGCGGCCGGTACCCTCCCGGGCCAGGCCATTTGTCATCACCTTGCCGGCGCTTCGTCAGCGTCGCTGGGCGAGAGCGCGCTGCTGCTCCGGTGTCGGGGAGTCCTCCTCCTGCCCCTGGTCGCCGGGCCCGAGCAGGCCCCAGAAGATCATGACGACCAGGGCGGTCCAGCCCCACCACGGCACGCCCAGGCCGGCGACGGCGGTCAGGACGTCGGCGGCGGCGGTCATCGCCCGCCTCCGGCGCGGACACGAATGCGGGACATGGCGTCTCCTCTGCTCCGGTGGCGGGGCCGATGCTGCTCCGGCGGTGGGGCCGATGCAGCTCCGGCCGAGGGGCGATGATGCTCCGGCGCCGGGACCGATGAATCGGCGCTGGGCCCCGACAATCGGACGGCCCGCCCCGGAGCTGAGGGCTTGCCCGGCGTGAGTCAGGCCGCACCCGCCCGCGCAGCCAGCATCTCCAGGTAGTGGGGGTTGTTCATGACGCCCAGCACGTTGCCGAACGGGTCCACGACGGCAGCCGTCGAGAAGCCCTCACCGTCGCCGTGGTGGGTGATCGGCTGGTACTCGGTCGCTCCGAGCGCGAGCAGCCGCGCCACGGTCCCTTCGAGATCATCGACGTGCCAGTGCATCACCGCGCCGCCGGGCGTGGTGGCCGCGGCCGCCGGGGCGTACCGGCGGTCGATCAGGCCGAGCTCGTCCTCGTCGTCGCCGATCCGGAACTCGATGTAGGCGGGCGCCGCCGGCGCGGGCGGGAAGGCGTAGTACGGCTTCGCGCCGAACAGTTCGGCGTACCAGTCCGCCGCGGCGCTGACGTCGTCGGCGTAGAAGCTGATGGTGGCGAATCCTCGGAACATCGTGGTCTCCCCTGCGCTCTGCTCGTTGACACCCTCATCATGCGGGTGATAAGTGCTCACCAAGTGAGCACTTTGTTTGACAGGATCGCGAGATGCGAGCGGACCGGTTGGTGGCCACCCTGTTGGTGTTGCAGGCCCGCGGCCGGGTGACCGCCGCCGAGCTGGCCGAGGAACTGGAGGTGTCGGTGGCCACCGCCCGCCGCGATCTGGAGGCGCTGTCGACCGCCGGGGTCCCGGTCTATCCGCAGCCCGGCCGGGGCGGCGGCTGGTCGCTGGTGGGCGGCGCCCGCACCGATCTGAGCGGCCTCACCTCGGCCGAGGCGCGGGCACTGTTCCTGCTCGCCGGGCCGGCCGCGGCCGTCGCGCCGCCGATCCGTTCGGCGCTGCGCAAACTCGTCCGGGCCCTGCCGGACCCGTTCCGGGCCGACGCCGAGGCCGCCGCCGACGTGGTCGTCGTCGATGCGGCCCGCTGGGGTGAGCGCGACCGGGACCGTCCCGAGCTGGTCGACCTGCTCCAGGACGCCGTGGTCCGCCGGCGCAAGGTCGCATTCCGGTACGCGAGCCGCGGCGCGCGGGAGTCTCCGCGGCTCGTCGATCCGCTCGGTCTCGTCGACAAGGACGAGGTCTGGTACCTGGTCGCGGGAACCGAGAAGGGGCAGCGGACCTTCCGGGTCGACCGGATCGCCGCCGCCGAGGTGACCGACCAGGTCGCCGAGCGGCCCGCCGGCTTCGACCTGTCCCGCGAGTGGGAGCGGGTGGTCGGCGTGGTCGAGCAGCGCCGGTCCCTGCTCTCCGCCACCGTGCTGATCGCCGAGCGGCTGCTGCCGGTGCTCCGGGACCACTTCGGCCGGCACTGCGAGCTGCTGGAGACGCTCGCCGACGGGCGGGTCCGGGTCCGGGTCGCGGCCCCGATGGCACTGTCCATCGCGGAGCAACTCGCCGGCTGGGGGGCCGCCGTCGAGGTGCTCGAGCCGGAACCGGTCCAGGCCGAGCTCGCCCGTCTGGGTGCGGAACTCGTCGCCCGGTACGGTCCGGCATAGGCTGTCCGGGTGTCGCCCCCGGCCCCCCTGCTGCTCGTGCTCGACGGCAACAGTCTGTTGCACCGCGCCTACCATGCCGCGGCGATGGAAGGGCTCCTGGACCAGGCCGGCCGGCCGGTGTGGGCCCTGCGCGGGCTGGTCGGATACCTCGCCCGGGCCGCCGCGCACCTGCGTCCCGATGCCGTGGTGGTCGGCTTCGACTGCCCGCAGGACTCCGCGCGGCGCACCGAGTATCCGGCCTACAAAGCCCACCGGCCGGACAAACCGGCGGACCTGAGCGAGCAGATCGCCGGCGCTCCCGAGCTGCTGGCGGCGGCCGGCGTGTGCACGGTCGTGCCGCCGGCCTACGAGGCCGACGACGTGCTGGCCAGCTCGGCCGCGCACGCCCGGCGGCACGGCTGGCGCTCGGTGCTGATGACCAGCGACCGGGACGCGTTCGCGCTGATCGACGACACCACCTCGGTGCTGCGGGTCCGCAACGGCGGCTTCGACGAGGCCGTCCTGGTCGACCCCGAGGGACTGCTGGCCCTCTGCGGGGTCCGCGCCGCGCAGTATCGCGACTACGCCGCGTTACGCGGCGACCCGTCCGACAACCTGCACGGTGTCCGCCGGTTCGGCTCGGCGACCGCGGCCCGGCTGCTGGCGGCCTTCGACACGGTGGACGCCGCCTGGGCGGCCATCGATGCGGGCGACGCGCAGTCGGTGCGCGACGTGGTCGGCGCCCAGTGCACCGACGAGCTGGGCCGGCCGGAGACCCGGGAGATCGTCGAGCGCAACCGCCGGCTCATGCGAATGCGCGCGGACCTGCCCATGCCGGAGCTGCGGGCGGCGCGGCTGCCGTTGCGGCTGGGCGCGATGCGGTCCGTCCTGTCCGGACGCGGGATCAACTTCGGCCCGTCGCTGTGGGCGCTGACCGGCGGGAGTCCGCCGGCCGTGGTCACCGAGCCGATGCCGGAGCTGCAGCCGTGGCGGCTGCGCGGTGGGATGACCAGCCGCCGCGATCCGACCCCTGGCCAGCTCGCCCTGTTCTGACCCGGCGCCGCCGGGCGCAACGACGCGGCGGCGCACCTGGTGGCGGAATCGGTCGTCCGGAGGGTCGTTGTGCGCACGGATCGTTGGTAGCGTCGCGCCATGCCGACGGATTCCATCGACCGCGCCCGCCTCCAGCAGCTGACCGCGCGCGAGCGGGCCGCCTTCGCCGACCGGCACCCGCGCTCGGCGGCGGCCTACGCCCGCGCCGGCAACCTCTTCGGCCGGGTGCCGATGACCTGGATGAACAAGAGCGCGGCGGGCTACCCGGTCTACCTCGACCGGGCCCGCGGGGCCCGGCTCACCGACATCGACGGCCACGAGTACATGGACTTCTGCCTGGGTGACACCGCGGCGATGGCCGGGCACTCCCCCGCACCTGTCGTCGAGGCGGTCACCCGGCGCCTGTCCGGGCTGGGCGGCGCCAGCACCATGGTGCCCACCGAGGACGCAGCGCTGGTCGGCGCGGAGCTGAGCCGCCGCTTCGGCCTGCCCGCCTGGAGTTTCGCGCTCACCGCGACGGACGCGAACCGCTGGGCCGTCCGGCTGCTGCGTGCCGTCACCGGCCGCTCGCGCATCCTCGTCAACAGCTACTGCTACCACGGCTCGGTCGACGAGTCGCTGATCGTGGTCGGGCCGGACGGCCGGCCGCGCAGCCGCGAGGGCAACGTCGGTGCGCCCGGTGACGTGACGCTGACCAGCCGGGTCGCCGAGTTCAACGACCTGGACGGGCTGGCCCGGGAACTGGCGCACGGCGACGTCGCGGCGGTGCTGATGGAGCCGGCGCTGACCAACATCGGCATCGTGCTGCCCGAGCCCGGTTACCTGGCCGGGGTGCGGGCGCTGACCCGCGAGCACGGCACGTACCTGATCAACGACGAGACCCACACGTTCTCGGCCGGGCCCGGCGGCGCGACCGCCGCCTGGGCCCTGGACCCCGATGTGATCACCATCGGCAAGGCCATCGGCGGCGGCGTCCCGGTCGGCGCGTACGGGCTGAGCGCCGAGCTCGCCGCGCGGCTGACCGGGCGCACCGACCTCGACCTGATCGACATGGGCGGGGTCGGTGGCACCCTGGCCGGCAACCCGGTGTCGATGGCCGCGACCCGGGCGACGCTGGAGGAGGTGCTCACCGAGGCCGCCTTCGCCGCGATGATCGAGGTGGCCACCGCGTTCGCCGACGGCGTCCGCAAGACCATCGCCGAGTACGCCCTGCCCTGGTCGGTGGCCCAGGTGGGCGCCCGGGTGGAGTACCGGTTCGCCGCCCCGGCGCCGCGCACCGGCACGGAGTCGGCCGCCTGCGCCGACGCCGAGCTGGAGGACTTCCTGCACACGTACCTGCTGAACCGCGGGGTGCTGCTCACGCCGTTCCACAACATGGCCCTGATGTGCCCGCAGACCACGACGGACGACGTGGCCCGCCACCACGAGGTCTTCGCCGCCGCCCTCGGCGAGCTGCTCACCTGACCGGCGACCGGGTCAGCGACCACCGAGGGCGCCCAGCACGGTCTTGACCAGCAGGCCGGCCCGGCCGCCGGCCTCTACCAGCTCCGGCGCCTCGTCGGGGAGCAGATAGACCTCGCCCATCAGGGCCAGGTAGACCCGGCGGCACCAGGAAGGGCTGGCGGGGGCGATCGCGCCCGCCTCCTGCAGGCGGGTGAACAGCAGGTCGAGGCCGTCCTGGACCTCACGGCCGGGCGCCGAAGCCAACGTGATCGAGAAGCGGTGGCTGATCTTCAGGTCGAAGACGATCTCCGACGCCCGGTGCAGGGCCAGCACGGGCGGCGCGGTCTCCACCTTGGCCTGTTCGATCACGGCCAGGTAGCGATCGTTGAGCCGCTCGCTGAGCGCCTTCAGCAGCGCCTGCCGGGAGGCGAAGCGGCGGTGGACGGTCGCGCGGGCGACCCCGGCGGCGTCGCCGATGCGTTCCAGCGAGGCGTTCGGGTCGTCGGCGAGCACGGTTTCGGCGGCCTCGAGGATCCGGGCCGTACTGCGTTCCGCGTCCGCTCTCATCCCGGACCACTCTAGGCTAGCGGCATGTGAGACATCAATGACGCAGTTATTGACTTAAGCGAGACTCGTGTGTTGCATTTAAGCCATGAATCTTCAGCTGAACGGCAAGCGTGTCCTCGTCACCGGCGCGAGCAAGGGCATCGGCCTCGCGATCGTCCGGGCCTTCGTGGCCGAAGGCGCCTCGGTCACCGCGGCGTCCCGGAACAGCACGCCCGACCTCGAGGCCACCGGAGCCTCGTTCGTGGCAGCCGACCTTGCCGAGCCCGACGGCCCGCGGCGGATGGTGCAGGCCGTGCTCGCCGCCGACCCCCGCCTCGACATCCTGATCAACAACGCGGGCGGCGGCACCATGAGCGACGGCGCGTTCACCGATCCGCTCGACGGCACCGACGACGACTGGGCCGCCACCTTCGCCCTGAACCTCCATGCGGCCGTGCGGAGCACCCGGGCCGCGCTGTCGGCCCTGACCGAAGCGCGGGGAGCCGTCGTGACCATCAGCTCCGACAGTGCCCTGCGCCCTGGGGCGACGCCGCTGCCCTACGCCACGGCGAAGGCCGCCCTCAACGCGTTCTCCCGCGGACTGGCCGAGAAGGTGGGCGCCCAGGGAGTCCGGGTCAACGTGGTCACCCCGGGCGGTACGCGCACCCACCTGATGGAGGGCAAAGACGGCTACGGCGCCCAGCTGGCCGCGCACCTGGGCATCGACCACGCCGCACTGCTCGCCGCGATGCCGGGCCAGGGCGGCATGCTGACCGGCACCCTGATCGAGCCGGACGAGATCGCCCGCGCGGTGCTGCTGCTGTCGTCCCCCACCATGCCCAGCGCGATCGGCTCGAACTGGCTCCTGGACGCCGGCGCCACCAAGACCGTGTAGCGGCTTCGGGCGCTCAGCTGCGCAGGGTCTGCGACGGGGACACGCCGTACCGGCGGCGGTAGCGGGCCGCGAACCGGCCCAGGTGCACGAACCCGCACCGGTACGCGATCTCGGTGACCGTGCCGTCGCGGGGATCGGTGCGCCGCAGCTCCTCGTGGGCCAGGGAGAGCCGGAGCTCCCGCAGGTACGCCATCGGCGACGTGTTCAGGTAACGCTGGAAGCCGTCCTGCAGGGAGCGGGGGCTGACCGAGGCGACCCGGGCCAGGTCGGCGACCGTGAACGAGTGGCCCGGATCGGCGCGCATGGCCTCGGCCGCCCGCCGTACGGCCCGCGGGGCGGCCAGTCCGGGCCGGCGGTTGGCCAGCACGTCGCGGTAGTTGTGCGACGCGGCCAGCAACAGCCCGCCGATCAGGCTCTCCCGCAGCTGGCGGCCGAGCAGCGGATGCCGCACCAGACCGTGCGGCTCGGCCGCATCGGTGGCCATCATCCGGGCCAGGCGCGCCCAGGCGGCACCGAGCCCGCCGGAGACGTCGAGCTCCGGGATCAACCGCACCGGCGTGCCCACCGGCCCGTCGATCATCCGGCTGAGCTCGTCCTCCAGGGCGGCGCGGTCGATCTTCACGGCGAGCAGCCGGCAGTCGCCGCTCCATCGCTCGAGGACGGTGTCGCCGACCGGCTGGAACACCGCGGCGGTGGCGGTGGTGGCGACGAGTGGTTCGCCGCGGCCCTGGCGCCACACGAGCTCACCGCTGAGCGGTACGTCCACATGGTACGAACCCAGCTCGCCGAACCACATCCGCACGTCGATGCCGAACCGCAGGTCCCCGAAGGTCACCAGGTCGCTGTGCGCGATGTCGAAGCCGGCGCTGCAGCGGCCCGGGGACAGGACGTCGACGGTGCTGGAGTAGAAGTGCTCCCCCAGGACCGTACGGGCTTCGTCCACGTCCGAGGTGGTCATGCTGATGGCGTGCACGCCCCCAGCATCACCGATCCGTGAGCGAACCGCTACTGCAACGGTATGGGCGACCCGGTGGTGGACGCGTCCGGCGTACCGCGGGAGGCAGTGACCGCCGCCCATGAGTTGACACGTCGCGTGCGCTGGGCGAGTGTTCCGAGATGAGCGACGACTGGCCGGCGGCGGGCACCCTCCTGGCGTTCCGCTACCGCCTCGTCTCGCGGCTGGAGACGGGCGGGATGGCCGAGATCTGGCACGCCCAGGACGAGCTGCTGGCCCGGCCGGTCGCGCTGAAGCTGCCCACCGGCCTGGACCGGGCCCGCACCGACGTCCTCCAGCTGGCCTGGAAAGAGGCCCGGATGGGGGCCCGGCTGTCCCACCCCAACATCGCCGCGGTGCATGACTACGACGAGGCGGTCCGCCCCGAGGGTTCGGTGGCGCCGTTCGTGGTGATGGAGCTGCTGGCCGGCGAGACCCTGGCCGCCCGGGTGGCCCGCGCCCCGCTCTCCTGGCGGGAGGCGGCCGGGATCGGGGCCGCGGTGGCCGACGCGCTGACCGCCGCGCACGCCAGCGGCGTGGTGCACCGCGACGTCAAGCCGGGCAACGTGATGCTCACCCCGACCGGCATCAAGATCCTCGACTTCGGGATCAGCGCGGTCGCCGGCGAGCCGGACGACGACGAGACCGGGGCGACGTTCGGCACCCCGGCGTACGTGGCCCCGGAACGCCTGGACGGCAAGCCCGCCGAACCGGCGACCGACGTGTACGGCCTGGGTGTGCTGCTGTTCGAGATGGTGACCGGGCAGCCGCCGTACCCGGTGGACACCTGGGAGGAGCTGGCCCAGGCCCGCGCGGAGGGCGCCACGGCACTGCCGTCCACCCTGCCGGCGGCGTTCCGCGAGCTGGTGACCCGCTGCCTGGCCGACGAGCCGGACCGCCGGCCGAGCGCCGCCGAGGTCGGTAAAGGACTGGCGGAGCTGGCCGCGCCCGACGAGCCGGAGCAGCCCGCGCCCGTGGTCACCGTGACCCGGCACCGGGCCGGCGCCGCGGGTCCCGGCCCCGGCGGCGACGAGCGCCCCCGGTCGGGACGCAAGCGGCTGGTGCTCTGGTCCTCTCTGGTCGCCCTGGTCGTCTCGGCGCTGGCCCTCTTCGCCGCGCTCGGCACGTCCCGGCCGAACGTCGAGGCCGGACGGTCCCCGGCGGCGAGCCCGCCCCCGGCAAGCCCGCCGCCGTCAGCCGCGCCGTCCGCGAAGGCGACGCCCCGGACAGCGGTCAGCACCACGGCCCCGCCGTCGGACGGCGGGGCCGCACCGCTGGAGGCCGACGCCCCGCCGCTCGACGCCGATGTCGCGCAGGCCCGCTTCCGCACGGCGGTCGAGGACGGCCGCGCCGAGGGACAGATCCGGCCCGACGTCGCGGTCGACCTGCTCAACCTGCTCCGGCCGCTGGACCGCGGGGACGGCCGCCAGGCCGACGAGCAGGTGGCCGAGCTGCGGCGCAAGCTGGACGACCGGATCGGCGAGGGCAGCGTGGACACCGCCCTCGCCAAGATCCTCCGGGCCCGCCTGGCCGACCTCGACCAGGCCCTGCGCTCCAGCTGACCGGCAGCGTGCCGGGGCGCGCCCAACGGCGGCGCAAGCAGGCGCGGCGCAAGCAGGCGCGGCGCAAGCAGGCGCGGCGCAAGCAGGCGCGGCGCAAGCAGGCGCGGCCGCGCGCCGCGGGCAGGCGGCAGCGCGGCAGGCGGCAGCGCGGGCAGGCCGCGGCGCGGGCAGGCCGCGGCGCGGGCAGGCGACAGCGCGGGTGCGCCGCCGGGTCAGGCCGAGCCGCGCAGGACCAGGCGGGTGCTCAGGACCGGGCCGCCCGGTCCCGGGTCCTCGCCGTCGATCTTGGCCAGCAGCAGCCGGACCATCTGCCGGCCCATCTCCTCGATCGGCTGGTGCACGCTGGTCAGCGGCGGGTCGGTGTGCCGGGCGATGACCGAGTCGTCGAAGCCGATCACCGCGATGTCGCCCGGCGCCGACAGCCCGTGCTCGCGCATCGTGCGCAGGGCGCCGGCCGCCATCATGTCCGATGCGGCGAAGACCGCGTCGATGTCCGGGTGCCGGGCGAGCAGCAACCGCATCGCCGCGGCGCCGCCCTCCTCGCTGAAGTCGCCGTGCGCGACGATTCCCTCGCCCACCACGTCGCGGTACCCGTCCAGGCGGGCCAGGGCGGGCGCCATGTCCATCGTGCCGGTGATGGTGGCGATCCGCCGGCGCCCCGACCGGCGCAGGTACTCCACCGCCTCGCGGGCACCGCCGCGGTTGTCGGCGTCGACGTAGCAGCCGGGCTCGCCCTCGGCCGGCCGGCCGGCCCGGACCGTCGCCACGCCGCGCTGCTCCAGCTTGTCCATCAGGTTGTCGGTGCCGTGCAGCGACAGCAGCAACGCGCCGTCGACGTGCTGGCGGGTCAGGTAGCCCTCCAGGCGCTCGCGCTCCGGCTGCGACTGGGAGATCATCAGGACCATCTGCAGATTGCGTTCCACCAGCACCGACGCGATGGCCTGCACGATGCGGCCGAAGAACGGCTCGGCGAAGAAGCGCTCCCCGGACTCGAAGATGACCAGGGCGATCGAGTCGGTGCGCTGGGTGACCAGGGTGCGGGCGGCGCGGTTGGGTACGTACCCCAGCTCGGCGATCGCGTCCTCGACCGCGGCCTTGGCGCCCGGGCTCACCTGCGCCGAGCCGTTGACCACCCGGGAGACGGTGCCGCGGCCGACCCCGGCTCGTTCCGCGACCTGGTCGAGGGTCGGGCGTCCGGTGGATCGGGACCGCTCCGTCGTCATCGGTCCTCCCCTGCCTTCCCCGTCATGCCTCGCCAGCCACAACCTACCCTGCGGGTTCACCTGAACGCCGGTGGGCGGGTCGTGGACGGCGGCACCCGGTATCTGCTCAGGGTGAGGCCCATGATGTCGCTGAAGGCCGGGGCGGCCACCTCGCCCCCGCCGCCCTGCGGCACCGCGGCGGAGACGGCGACGACGAAGCGGGGTGCCTCGGCCGGGGCCATGCCGATGAACGAGACCGCGTTCGCGCTGGTGTACCGGCCGTCGACGAGGCGGTCCACCGTGCCGGTCTTGCCGGCGACCCGGTAACCGGGGACGGCGGCGAGGCGTCCCGTGGCGCCGGGCACCACGACGACGGCCTCCAGCATGCGCCGCACCTCGGCGGCCACCCCGGGGCTGAGCACACGGCGGGTCTCCGGCGCGGCGGCGGGGGTCACCGTGCCGTCGGCGTCGACGGTCGAGCGCACCAGGCGCGGGGCGATGTAGGTGCCGTCGTTGGCGATGGCCGCGTACCCGGCGGCCATCTGGATCAGCGTGGCGTCGACGCTGGTGCCGATCGGCACCGAGCCCGGGGCCGACGGGCTCCACTGCCCCGGGGGCAGCAACCGGCCGGCGCTCTCGCCGGGCATACCCTCGCCCGTGGCGGTGCCCAGGCCGAAGAGCTTCTGGTACGCGAAGATCCGTTGCGGGCCCAGCCGGTCGGCGACCGCGATCGTGCCGACGTTCGACGAGTACGCCAGCACCCGCGGAATCGTGAGCCGGGTGCCCGGTGGCTGCGGGTGCTCGTCGACGAACGGCGTACCGCCGCGGACCAGGGGCCCGCCCGCCGGCACGGTCGTCTCCGCGGTGATCAGGCCCTCCTGCAGCGCGGCGGCCACGACGAAGGCCTTGTGGGTGGAGCCCGGCTCGGCCGCGATGCTGCTCGCGACGTCGGCCCGCTCGGCCGGCTCGGACTGCAGCGGCTTGGCCGCGTTGTAGCCCGGGCAGCTCGCCTGGGTCAGCACCTCCCCGGTGCGCACGTCCAGCACGACCGCGGCGCCGAAGGTCGCGCCCGCCCTGGCCAGCGCCGGGCACAACGCCCGCTGCGTCTGGAACTGCAGGTCCCGGTCGATCGTGAGGTGCAGCGTGGCACCGGGACGGGCCCGGGTGAGGCGGTGGTAGCCGCTGGGGATCTCCTTGGCCAGCCGCCCGTCGTCAACCCCGGGATTGCCGCGCTCGTAGGTCATCCGGCCGTCCTGACCACGCAGCACATCGTCGTAGCGGGCCTCCAGGCCCTCCAGCCCGGTGCGGTCGGCGCCGGTGAACCCGATCAGGTTGGCGGCCAGATCCGCGCCGGGCACGTCCCGCCGCTCGTCGCGCCCGATGCCGATGCCGGTCAGATCGAGGCCGTCGACGGCGTGCGCGACCGGGATGTCGACCCCACGGGCCAGGTACTCGAAGCGGGAATCGGTGCCGTCCGGCCGCTTCTGCTTCGCCATCAGCCGGGCGAGCCGGGAGGGGGCCACGCCGAGCAGCGGGGCCAGCCGATCGGCAGCCACCCGGGGGTTCTGGATCAGCTCGGGGTCGGCGTACACGTATCGGGCCTCGACGCTGCGGGCCAGCACCGCGCCGGAGCGGTCGACGATGCTGCCGCGCGCCGCGGGCAGCTCGACCTGCACGAGCCGGTTGCGCTGCTCGGCCAGCAGCAGCTCCAGTTCCTCGGGTGACTGGCTCACCTGCAGGACCACCAGCCGTACGCCGATGGCGGTGAACAGGGCCAGGGCGAACACGGTGGCCAGCCGAATCCGGCGGCGGCTGCCGGCCAGCTGAAGCTGCGGTCGTGGCTGCCGGGACGCGGAGGACGTTGCGGGACTCGCGGGGCGCCGCTGCGGCCGACGGCCCGGTGCGGATTCCGGGCTCCTCCGGCGCTGTCGCGGGAGAGCGGACGGCCTCGGGCGCGGCTGCTCCGGCGACCGCCGCGGGGCCTGGGCGGGCACCTCCGGGAGGGGCTGGGCCGCGACGGGCGGGGCCGGGTGGCGGGCGGTGCGCCGGGTGCCCAGCAGGTCCAGGGCGTCACGCAGCGGATCACCGGCCGCGCCCCGGGGCGCGGCCTGGTCACGCGGGACGTACGGGCGGTCGCGGGGCATGGTGGGCGTCCCTCGCATCAGCGGCATCGACGAACGCGATCTTGTCAGGCCCGCTCCACCGGCGCGCGCCGCCGTGGACTCCCGCAGCGCTGCCAGCGTGTCGGGGACCGCGGGATGGGCGCCGCGGGAAACTAAATCGGCGGTTTGTCTCCGGACCGGCCTCCCGCGTCCGACATGTGGGGCGTGCAGCTTTGGGCCGGATCAGACGCCAGCTTGGCGCAATATCGGGCACGGCAGATCCGGCTCGACCTGTGGATCATCGCCGCGCTCACTCTCATGGGCGCGTTACGCGTCGGGGTCGCCTGGGCGCCGCAGTACCGCTGGTGGCTGATCCCCCTCGGGCTGGCCGTGGTCCTGCTGCTGGCCGCCAGCGCGCTGCCGTGGACACGGATCGTGCGCCACACGGGCGTACGCGGCTGGCTCAGCGCCTGGTACGCCGCCGCCCTGACGGCCCTCTACGCCTTCAACCAGTTCGACGACGACGGCCTGGCGATCTACCCGGCCGGCGCCATCGTGATCGTGGTGGCCGCCTCGGCCGTGTTCCTGCCCCGGACCCTGCTCGGGCTGGGCCTGTTCGCCGAGGCCGGCTACCTCACGCTCGCCGTCACCACACCGCAGCCCAATCCGGTGCTGGTGATGTCGCTGTCCATGGTGCTGATCGTGGTGACCGGGCTGTGCGCGCTGACCGCGCACAGCCGCCGGCAGCAGGACACCGACCGCGCGGTCGCCGAGCGCCGCACCGAGGCCATGCTGGAGAACGGCTCCGACGCCGTGCTCGCCATCTCGGACGGCGGCGTGGTCTTCGCCAGCTCGTCGTCGGGACGGGTGCTGGGCCGCGACGCGTCGCAGTTCACCAACGAGACCATGGTCGCGATGACGCATCCGGACGATCTGGCCCGGATCTCCGCGTGGATGCTCGACCTGCGCGCGGCCGCCCCGGGTCACACCGAGCGGATCGACTCGCGCTGCCAGCACGCCGACGGCCGGTGGATCAACGTGCAGGTGACCGGGACCAACCGGCTGTCCGACCCGCACATCAACGCGGTCGTGCTGACCATCCGGGACGTGAGCGAGCAGAAGGCCCTGGAGGGTGAGCTCACCCGGCAGGCGTTCCAGGACTCGCTCACCGGGCTGCCCAACCGGGCGCTGCTCGGCGACCGGATGAACCAGGCGGTGGCCCGCAACCTGCGCAGCGGCGGCCGGGTGGAGCTGCTGCTGGTCGACCTGGACGACTTCAAGAAGGTCAACGACACCCTCGGGCATTCCGCCGGCGACGAGCTCATCCAGGCCGTCGCCACGCGGATGAGCGGCTGTATCCGGCCCGCCGACACGCTGGCCCGCCTCGGCGGGGACGAGTTCGCGGTGCTGGTCGAGAACCTCGACGACCTGGAGCTGGCCGCGCTGGCCGAACGCCTGCTCGAGATCGTCCGGCTGCCCGTCCGGGTCGGCAACCGCGACCTGGTCACCACGGCCAGCATCGGCATCGCCTCGGCCAAGATCACCCACACCGCGACCGAGGCCGACACCCACGAGCTGCTGCGCGACGCCGACCTGGCCATGTACGCGGCCAAGACCGCCGGCCGGGACCGCTACGTCATCTTCGACGAGTCGATGTACGCCGACGCCCTGCAGGAGGCCGAGGCCCGCCTGCGGCTGGAGCAGGCCCTGGCCGACGACGAGTTCGTGGTGCACTACCAGCCCATCGTCGACCTGCCCTCGGGCCGGCTCATCGGGGTCGAGGCGCTGGTGCGCTGGCAGCACCCGGAGCGCGGCCTGCTCGGGCCGGACACGTTCATCGGCCTGGCCGAGCAGACCGGGCTGATCGTGCCGCTCGGGCACTGGGTGCTGGCCGAGTCGTGCCGGCAGGTGGCCGCCTGGCACAGTGACGTCCCGGGCGCCGAACAGCTGCGGATCAGCGTGAACCTCTCCGCCCGCCAGTTCCAGCACATGGACCTGGTCGCGGACGTCGCCGGCGTACTGCGCGACTCCGGGATCGACCCCGGCCGGGTGGTCCTGGAGATCACCGAGTCGCTGCTCATGCGGGACACCGACGCCACCATCAGCACCCTGCGCGAGCTGCGCGACCTGGGCCTGCACATCGCCATCGACGACTTCGGCACCGGCTACTCGTCGTTGTCCTACCTGCGGCGCTTCCCGATCGACATCCTGAAGATCGACAAGGCGTTCATCGACGGCATCGCCACCGACCCCGACGACGCCACGCTGGCCGAGGCCGTGGTGCAGCTGGGGCGGGCACTGCGGCTGCAGACGGTGGCCGAGGGCATCGAGAACGTCGACCAGCACTCCCTGCTCAGCGCGCTGGGCTGCACCTACGGCCAGGGCTACCTCTTCGCCCGGCCGGCCGGCTCGGCGCAGATCGAGGCGCTGCTGCGGCACTCCGACAACACCCCGGTATCGGAGGACTGGTGGAGCACTCCGGAGCAGGCCGGCCCACCCGGCTGACGGCGTGCGTCGCGGCCCTGACCGCGCCCGCTCTGTTGGCCGCCGGCCCGGTCGCCGCCGCGATACCCGCCGCGGAGACGGTCGGCGTGCACGGCGAGCTGCTGGCCGAGCACTTCTCCTCGGTCACCCCGGGCAACCGGCCAAACGCGACGCGCTGTACGCCCTGGTGAGCGCGCAGGCGTCCGTCTACCGCGACATGATGGCCCTGTTCCGCCGGTACGCCCCCACCGTCACCTCGGTGACCCTGTGGGGCCTGGCCGACGACAACACCTGGCTGGACACGTTCCCGGTGACCCGCAAGGACGCTCCGCTGCTGTTCGACACCAGGCTGCAGGCCAAGGAGGGGTACTGGGCCGTGGTCGGCCGGAGCTCGCCTTCCGCGTCGGCGTCACCATCGGCATCGGCCCCGCCCGCGGGTGGCTGCGCGGTGTCCTACCGGGTGGCCGGCAGCGGCCGGGTGGTTTCCAGGGCGCCGTGACGATCACCAACACCGGCCGCGAGCCGCTGACCCCGTGGTCGCCGGCCTGGTCGTTCGCCGACGGGCAGCGGATCTCCCAGTCCTGGAACGGTACGGCGGCCCAGACCGGCACCGCCGTCACGGTCTCCAGCACGTCCTGGAACGCCACGGTGGCCGCGGGCGGCACCACGTCGTTCGGCTTCCTCGCCTCCTGGACCGGCGCGAACCGCCCACCGGCCGCCTTCGCCCTCGACGGGGTCAGCTGCGCTCAGTAGCCGACATCGCGGCGGCGTAGCCCGGCGTACCCGGCGGCGAGGGCGACCGCGGCCAGGGCGGTGATCACGAGCAGCGGCGTGAGAGCCGGATCCACCAGCGGCACCTGCGGAGTGTGGGCGAACGGGGACCCGCGCCGGGCCCAGCCGGGCAGGTCGAACGAGTCGCCGAAGAGGGTGACGACCGCGCAGTACCCGACCGCCACCCACCCGAGCACGGCCGACGGTCGCGGGGCCCACCCGAGGCTCAGCACCACCACGGCGATGATCAGCCACACGGCGGGGAGGTAGGCGAACGCGACACCGACCAGTCGCGGCACCTGGCCGGCGTCGGACACGGTCGCCCCGTACGCCGCTCCTTCGCCCAGCCCGAACGCGAGCAGCCCGAGGGCGCTGCCGGCCAGCGCCACGCTGAGCTGGCCGCCTAGCCAGGTCAGCCGGCTCGTGCCGGTGGCCAGGACCTGCTCGGCCCGGCCGGACGTCTCCTCGCCCCGGACCCGCAGGACGGCCGCCACTCCGTACGCCGCCGCGATCAGGGCGGCCATGCCGAACGTCAGCGCCAGGTACGCGTCGACGACGTCCGCGGCCCCTCCCGGCAGGAACTCGGCGATCTCGGGATTGTCGCGGATGTACTGCTCGATGGTGTCCGCGATGGCTCCGTACGCCACGCCCAGCAGGCCCAGTGCCACCACCCACCCGGCCAGGTTGCCGCGCTGCAGGCGCCAGGCCAGCCCGTAGGCGTCGCGCAGCCACCGGGTCGCCCGGGCCCGGCCGGGACGCGACGGCACCAGGCCGGCCCCGAAGTCGCGGCGCCGCGACAGGGCCACGGCGGCTGTCACGAGCAGCACGCTGGACACCAGCGGGAGCAGCAGCGGCCACCACCGGTCACCGGCGTAGGGGAAGGTGCGCTGGCCCCATCCGATGGGCGAGAACCAGGACAGCGCACCGCTGCCGACATCCCCGGCGGCGCGCAGGACGTACGCGGCGCCGAGGACGAGCCCGACGGACCCGTACGCCGCCCGGGTGTTCTCGAAGACCTGGCTCGCGACCGCGGTGAGCCCGGCGAATGTGAGGCCCACGGTGGCCGTCGCGGCGCCGAACAGGATCGAGCCCCCGACCGGCAGGCCGGTGCCCGCGGCCGCGGCGAAGACCAGGATCCCGACGGCGAGGCTGGCCAGGCCGGCCAGGGCCAGCGCCGCCGCGAGCGGGGCCTGCCGGCCGACCCGGGCCGAGCGGATCAGTTCGGCCCGTCCGGTCTCCTCCTCGGCCCGGGTGTGCCGGCCGACCAGGAACATGGCCATCAGCGCGACGACGATCGCGACGAAGGCGAAGATCTCGAACACGACCTCCCCGCCGATCGAATCGAGCAGCCGGGTCGGCCCGCTCATCGCGATCACCGCGGTGTTGCCGCCGACGGTCCGGCGCAGCCGCTCGAGAGCTTCGGGGCTGTCGTACAGGTTCTGGCTCTGGGTCGACTGCACCAGCACGAGCAGCGTGGCCCCCAGCAGCCACCACGGCAGGCCGATCCGTTCCCGGCGGAGCATGAACCGCAGCAGTCCCCAGGTGCCGGTCACGACGCCACCTGCTCCCCCGCCGCTGGCCCGGCGCCGTAGTGGCGCAGGAAGAGTTCCTCCAGAGTGGGCGGTGTGCTGGTCAGGCTGCGCACGCCGAGCGGCACGAGGAGCCGCAGCACGGCGTCGAGCTGGGCGGTGTCGACGTCGAAGCGGGCGTGGCGGTCCTCGACCACCATGTCGTGGACCCCGGGCAGCGTCTCGAGGCCGCGCAACGGCTCGGCCGTCTCCACGGAGATCGAGGTACGGGTCAGGTGCCGCAGCTCGGCCAGCGTGCCGGACTCCACCGTGCGGCCCAGCCGGACGATGCTCACCCGGTCGCACAGCGCCTCGACCTCGGCCAGGATGTGGCTGGACAGCAGGACCGTCCGTCCCTGCAGTTTCGCCTCCTGAATGCACTGCTGGAAGACGGACTCCATCAGCGGGTCCAGGCCCGAGGTCGGCTCGTCCAGCAACAGCAGTTCGGCGTCCGAGGCGAGCCCCGCGACCAGGGCCACCTTCTGCCGGTTGCCCTTGGAGTAGGTGCGCGCCTTCTTGCGCGGGTCCAGGTCGAACCGTTCCAGCAACTCGTCACGCCGGCGCCGGTCGAGCCCGCCGCGCATCCGGCCGAGCAGGTCGATGACCTCGCCGCCGGTGATACCGGGCCAGAGCGTGACGTCACCCGGCACGTACGCCAGCCGGCGGTGCAGGGCGACCGCGTCCCGCCAGGGGTCACCGCCCAGCATCCGGACCTGGCCGGCGTCGGGCCGGAGCAGGCCGAGCAGTACCCGGATGGTGGTGGTCTTCCCGCTGCCGTTCGGGCCGAGGAAGCCGTGCACCTCACCGGCCGCCACGGTCAGATCGAGGCCGTCCAGCGCCTTGGCGCTGCCGAACGACTTGCTCAGTGCGGAGATGGAGATGGCTTCGGTAGACGTCGTCATGGGAACTCCTCCATGGGTCAGCAACTCGCCGACCAGGCTTCCCGGCACTCCGAGGGGCATCGTACGACACGCGCACCACCTAGGCTGGCGGGGTGACCTCCGCGTCCGCACGGGTCAGTGCCGAGCGTCCCTTCTACAGCCGGCACGCCGCAGCCTACGACCTGCTGATCACCGATCCGGTCGAGCCCTGGGTCGACGCGGTGCACGACCGGCTCGGCAAAGCGCACCGGCCACGGGCCGCGGTGCTGGACGCGGGGTGCGGCACCGGCCGGCACGCCGCCGCGCTGACCGCCCGGGGCCACCGGGTCGACGTCGCGGACGCCTCCGCGGAGTTGCTGGCGCGCGCCGCCGAGCGCTGCCCCGCCTCCCGGGCCCTGCTGGTCGACCTGTGCGCCCTGAACCTGCCGGCCGGGTACGACGCCGTGACGTGCCGCGGCGTGCTCAATGACATGATCACCGATGAGGACCGGGACGCGGCGATCGCTTCGCTGACCGCGTGCCTGCGGCCGGGCGGGCTGTTGTTCCTCGACGTACGGGAGGCGGAGGCTTCCCGGCTCCGGGCCGGCGGCGCGAGCCGGTGCGTGACCGCCGATCTCGGCCACCGGGAGCTGCGGTTCTCCAGCCGTACGCGGTGGGCCGGCGGATTGCTGCACGTCGAGGAACGCTACGAAGTCGTCGTGGACGGCCGCACCGAGGAGGACTCCGGCTACGACTTCACCATGCGGCCGTGGTCGGGAGCCGAGCTGACCGCGGCGCTGCGGCGTCACGGCATGCGGACCGTGGAGATCGGGGACGGCGTGGGCCGCCGTACCGGGGACCGGTTGTTCGTCGTCGCCGCGTGACCCGTCCGGCACGGCGACACGCGTTACCGGCGGGGGTAGGCGATGCTGTGGGCGTGGAGTACGTGTCCCGAGTGCCGCGACCGCCGCTGGACGGGCTGATCGACGACCTCTACTACCTGGCGGGTACGCCGCCGTACGCCCGGCTGACGCTGCCGGCCAGTCCGGCGGCGTTCCTCATCGTCAACCTGGGCGCGCCGTTCCGCGTCCGCGCCGGCACCGACATCAAGACGGCCGAGTACACCGACGGCTGCGTGGTCACCATGCCCAGCCGGGTGCTGGAGTTCGGCTACCCACCCCGGACCCGTTCCGTCGGCGTGCACTTCAAGCCGTGGGGGCTGGCGCCGTTCCTGCCGATGCCCGCGGCCGAGCTGTGTGACCGGCCGTTGACGGTGGAACAGATCTGGGGTCGACCGGCCGTCGCCGAGCTGCGAGACCGGCTGGCCACGGCCGAGGAACCGCACGAGATGCTGACGCTGCTCGAGGAGGAGCTGAGGCGACGGCTGGGCGAAACCGCCGGCTTGGGGCTGGTCCGCCACACGAGCCGGATCATCGCGGCGACCGGCGGGGCGGTGGCCATCGACGACCTGAGGGTTTCGGCCGGAGTCAGCAGCACTCACCTGGCCCAGCGGTTCAAGCAGCTCATCGGCGTCACGCCGAAGCGGCTGGCCCGCAGCTACCGCTTCACCGCCACCGTGTTCTCGCTCGACCCCGCCGAACCGGTCGACTGGGCCGAGCTGGCCAGTGGCGCCGGCTACTTCGATCAGGCCCACTTCGGCCACGAGTTCCGCGCCTTCACCGGGCTTACCCCGACCCGGTACGTCGAGGCCCGGCGGCGGTTCCTGCGCGAGCATCCCGGCCACGTGCTGGACAGCTGGCCGCTGCCGGCCGATTGATTTCTTACAAGAGCAACAGCCCGCGACCCGCTAATTTGAGGGCAACCCGAAGCAGAGGAGAGCCCATGGGCAAGGTCGTCATGTACAGCTCGGTGTCGGTGGACGGCTTCATCGCGGACGACACCGACCAGCCCGGACCGCTGTTCGACTGGTTGCTCAACGGTGACGTCCCGTTGGACGACAGCGGCGCGGTGAAGGTGTCGCAGACCTCCTACGACTACACCCGGCCGTACTGGGACCAGATCGGGGTGACGATCGCCGGCCGCCACGTCTTCGACCTCACCGACGGCTGGGACGGAAAGCCGCCGGGCGGGATCGACCACGTGGTCGTCGTGACGCACCGGCCGCCGCCCGAGGGCTGGGACCCCGCGGCGCCGTTCCACTTCGTCGACGGCGTCGAGGCGGCCGTGGCCAAGGCGCGGGAGCTCGCGGGCGACCGCCTGGTCGAGGTCGCCGCCGGCGACGTCGGCGGCCAGGCGCTCGCCGCCGGCCTGGTCGACGAGGTACGCATGGACGTGGCGCCCGTGGTGCTCGGATCCGGCAAGCGCTACTTCGGGTCGGTCGACGCGCAGCACCTGCTGGAGGGACCCGACGTGGTGCAGGGCAACCGGGTGCTCCACCTGCGCTATCAGGTGCGCCGCTGATCGAGCTGGTCGCCGCCACCGGGCGCGCGGGTGCGCAGTTGCTGTTTGAACTGGCCCGACCTCGCTCCGATCTTGCGCAGCTGCAGGCTCTCATGGATCTCGGCCAGGTCGGCCTCGGCGACCATGCAGACCAGGTGTTCGAAGAAGGCGAAATGGGTCGGCGACCGCAGGGCGCGTTCCGCCATGACGAACGGCTCCAGCGCGAACCACGCCCGGCGCACCCGCCACGGCATCAGGCTGACAACCATCTTCTCCTGGAGCCCACCGAAGACGGAAGGAAGCCCAGGCTGCTGTAGTAGAGCCCGACCCGGCTGACGTGCCGCCGGGCCTCGGCCGGCAACGCCGCGATGCCACCCTCGGCGGACTCCTTCGGCAGTTCACTGACGACGAAGTCCTCACTCTCGAGAAATTCGGTGGTCCGGCACTCACGCGTGAGCAGCTCGATCGCCACCAGCGTGTCGTCGGACCGGCGCATCGACCGCAGCTGACGTAAAGCGAACAGGCTGGACGCGACGACCGCGGAAACGGAGATCACCACTGCGATGAGATTCACGGCCAGACCCAGATTCAACCCCAGACCCCCAACACCCGTCGCGGCGCAACAACGACCCGACACTATCGACAGTGGTCAACCGGACACCGCACGACCGCCCTCCGCACCGGACAGTGCACCGGCTGAACCCGAACCGCCGCGCACCGGTGCTGCTGAAGGGGAATCAAGCTCTTGGCGCGCCCGGGCCAGCAACGCGGTCAGCTCGGGCGCGTACCAACTCGCGTGCGCATCCAGCCAACCACGCAGGAAGGCGCTGTATCGGAAGGAGTCGAGGATCCAGGCGTCGAGCGAGTCGGACGCGCCACCCAGTCCTCGATCGGTGAACTTCATGGCGCGTTCCATCGCGTCGAGCAGGATTTCCGCCACCGCGTTGGCCCGGTAGGTCGTGTCCTCGTCCAACGCGGGCGACGCACCGATGGCATCGCGCTCGTTGAAGATCGGCCGCAGTCGGGGATGATCCAGATAGGCCTGCGTGACCACGACGAACAGGGCATCGAGCGCGGATTCGGCGGACGTCTCCAACGCATGGCTGAGCCGATCGGTCTGCTGCGCCATCATTCGCACCTGGTACCGGATGAATCTGAGGCTCACGATCACGGCCAACAGCCCGACGATCGAGACGGTGACCGAGGTCCACTCATAGGCTGACATGGCTAACTCGTACCAGTGAGCATGGATGGAAGCCATCGACGCAACGTCGAACTGTTCGCATCGTTCAGGTGCTTCGGAACACTTCGCCGAACGGCCGGGCCGGGGAATCGATCGGATTCCTTCCGTCTTGGCTGCGGCGGCGCCGGGCGCGCGACAATGCCGGGATGGACTCGGCGTTCGAGGTGACCGCGGAGCAGACACGGCGCCGGCGGGCCGTCGTCGTGGGACTGCTCGTGACGTACGCGTTGCTCGCTGCGATCTGCCGGCCGCTGACCGACCCCGCACTCGTCGCCGTCCTGGTCGTCGGTGCGCCGCTGTGCTGGGTCGGTGTGCGCCGCCGCCCGCGCCGGGCCCCGCCGGTCGGCGCGCGCTCGGCGGCGGTGTGGCTCGGCCTGCTCGGGCTGGGTGTGGCCGTCGAGCTGGGCCTGTGGCTCGGGCCGGACGATGTCGCGCACCCGACGCTGAGCACGCTCGCCGATCCGGTGCTGAGCACCTATCCCGGGCGGGTGCTCGGTTACCTGCTGTGGGCGGGTTCCGGTGTGTGGCTGGTGAGCCGGTGACCCCGCGGGCCGCCGTCATCGCCGGCTTCGCCGCGCTGCTGGTCGTGGCCGTCGTGGCCGACCTGGTCGCCCGGCGGGCGGGTTCGGGTGTACGGCCGCTCGCCGCCACGCTGACCGCGGCGCTGCGTACGCGCGGTGGCCGGGTTGTCGTCCTCGCTGCCTGGCTCTGGCTGGGCTGGCACTTCCTGGCCCGGTAGCGCGGCGGGTGACCGCAGGCTCAGCTGATCCACCGCACCGAGCCGTTGAAGACGTTTGTCCAGTTGAAGACGGCCATGTTGTCCCAGCCGTCACCCGAGGTCGCGATGTTCGCCGGGTTCCAGCCGTTGCCGGGCACCGCCGTCCACGTCGGCTCCCAGTAGAAGACGCCGATCGCCCCGCCGGCCTTGGCCGCGTTCTGTACCGCCGTGAACGCCGCCGCCTGGCCCGCCCAGGTCGCCGGGTAGCCCGGGCACGCGGTCGTGATGCTGTTGCCCGTGCTGTCGGCGTTGTTGGTCGTGAACGGGGTCGCGGTCTCGGCCAGGATCGTCGGCTTGCCGTACCGGGAGATCATGTCGGCGATGACGCCGGTCATGTTGGCCATCGTGCCGTGCCAGTTGCAGTAGTACGACAGCGCGGTGATGTCCCAGCTGACACCCTTGGCCCGGATGCCGTCGTAGAACCAGCGGGCGTGCGCATCGCTGTCCGAGTTGGCGGTGTGGATGATCACCTGGGTCGAGGAGTTGCAGGCCTTGGTCGCGTTGTAGCCCGACTTCAGCAGCAGGCTCAGGTTGGTGAAGTCGTTGTTGACCACCTTGCCGTCGTTCCACAGCATGCCGACGTTGATCTCGTTGCCGATCTGCACGCTGTCCGGGGTGGTGCCCTGCGCCTTGAGGCTGGTGCACAGCCCGTACGTGTAGTCGTAGACGTCCTTGGTCAGCGTGCTGATGCCGTGGCTCGACCAGGCCGCCGGCTTGGTCTGCACCCCGGGGTCGGCCCAGGTGTCGGAGTAGTGGAAGTCGATCAGCAGCTTGAAACCCTTGGCCTTGACCGTCCGCGCGTACGCCAGCACCTTGGCCGCGTTGTTGTAGCCGCTGGCCGGGTTGTTCCACACGCGCAGCCGGACGTAGTTGACGCCCGCGCCCTTGAGGATGTCGAGGGGGTCGGCGACCGTGCCGGCGGCCGTGTAGTACTGCGCGCCCAGGTCGACGGCGCGTTGCAGGCTGGAGATGTCGGCGCCGCGCATCGACAGCGTGGCGGCCTGCGCCTCGGCGGGTGCCGCGAGAGCCGCGGTGGGCAGGGCGACGGCGAGGAAGGCGCCGAGGACGCCGATCCGCTTGCGTACTTCCCGGAGGACCATGCCCGGCCGCCTGTCGATCGAAGATGTTCGATGCTGGGAGCGCTCACAGTAATGTGCCGCTCCGGGCGTTGTAAACCCAATCTGACAGGGATTGGTCACCTGGGAGCGCTCACAGACGATCAGCGTTCGCGGATGACCGCGGCGCCGCCGGCCGGCAGCCGGATCGCGCCGGTCACTGCGGTGCCGGTCAGCAGGTCGACACCGGCGGCGGGCACCTCGTGCTCATCTCCGGTGTGGTTGAGCAGGAACAGCCACGACCGGTCACCGGCCCGCCGGCGCACCGCCTCGACACCGGCCGGCCGGCCGGGCCGCTCCGGGCCCGCACCGGCCGACGCGGCCACCCTGGCCAGCAGAAGACCGGAGGACTCCGGGTCGAGACGGGTGGAAACGTAGTAGGCCGCGCCGTCTCCGACCGCGTGACGCGTGACGGCGGGCAGGCCGTCGAGGACACCCTCGGCGTACCGGGCCAGGGCATGCGCCCCTTCGAGATGCACGGTCTCACTCCACAGCTCCCCGGTCCCCGCTGAACCCGGCGAGAGCCACAGGTCCCCGGGCGTCGCCGCGAAGAGCGCGACGCGGTCGTCCGGGCCGAGCGGATGGAACTCCTCCACCCGGACGCCGAGCAGCTCCCGCAGCGCGCCCGGATAGCCGCCGGTCCGCACCCGGGCGTACTCGTCGGCGACCCCGGTCAGGTAAGTGACGACGAGATGGCCACCGGCCTCGACCCAGGACCGCAGCTCCGCGGCCTGGGCGCCGGTCATCAGGTAGTGCCCGGGCAGGACCAGCATCCGGTACGCCGAAAGCCGCTCCAGCACGCCGATCACGTCACAGACGATGCCCCGCCGCCACAGGGCCCGGTGCGCCCGCTGCGCCTCCTCGGCGTGGTCGAGCCGGGTGGACGGCAGCCCGGCCGCCTGCAACGCCCACGCCGACGGCTCGTCGTACGCGACCGCCACCCGCGCCCCCACCGCGCCCTCGGCCGTCTCGCCGATCCGGTCCAGCGCCTCCCCCAGCGCGACCGCCTCCCGGTACACCCGGCTGTCCGGGCCCGCGTGCGGCACCAGCGCGGAGTGGAACAGCTCGGCGCCTCCGCGCGGTGCCCGCCACTGGAAGAAGAGCGCGCCGCGCGAACCCCGGGCCACGGCGGCCAGGCTCTGCCGGGCCATCCGTCCCGGTTCCTTGGTGTGCATCCGGCCGGCCGCGTAGATGAGGTTCGGCGCCGTCTCCATCAGCAGCCAGTGCGGTGCGCCCGGGGACCGCCGCGCCCAGCCCCGGGCCAGGTCGGCCGCGAACGCAGTCTGCTCCTCCGCACCGATCCCGGGCTCCGACGGGTAGTGGTCGATGGCGACCAGGTCCACCTCGCGGGCCCAGCGGGCGTGGTCGACCGGCACCCACCCGCCGAGCACGAAGTTCGTCGTCACCGGCACGCCCGGCGTCGCGGCGCGCAGCACGTCGCGTTGCTCGGCGTACGCGGCCAGCAGCTCGTCGGAGGTGAACCGGCGGAAGTCCAGCACCTGGGCCGGGTTGGGCAGGTACTGGGTGCGGCGCGGCGGCCGGATCTGCGCCCAGTCGGTGTAGTGCTGCCCCCAGAACGCCGTGGTCCAGGCGCCGTTGAGGTGCTCCAGGTCGTCGTAGCGCCCCCGCAGCCACACCCGGAACGCCTCGGCCGTCAGCTCGCAGTGGCAGGTGGTGCCGTACTCGTTGTGCACGTGCCACATCGTCAGCGCGGGGTGGTCGCGGTAGTGCTCGCCGAGGGCGGCCGCGACGCGGCGGGCGGCCGTACGGTACGCCGGCGCGCTCGCGCAGTAGGTGTCGCGGCTGCCGTGACTGAGCCGCACGCCGTCCGCGTTCACCGGCAGCGCCTCGGGGTGGGCCAGGCTGAACCACGGCGGCGGGGAGGCGGTCGGAGTGGCCAGAGCGACGCCGACGCCGTGGCCGGCCAGGCGGTCGAGCACCTGGTCGAGCCAGCCGAAGTCGTAGCGGCCCGGGGCCGGCTCCAGTTTCGACCAGGCGAAGACGCCGACGGTCGCAGTGGTCACCCGGGCCCGGCGCATCAGGGCGGCGTCCTCGGCGTGTACGTCGGCGGGCCATTGCTCGGAGTTGTAGTCCCCGCCGTACAGCAACCCCGGCATGCCGCTCCCCGCTTGTAGTTTGTTGGGATTCCCGCCAAAGTAGGGCGGGTGCGGGACGCTGTCAATTGGGAGCACGCGCTGGTGACCGGCAACGGGCGGCAGGGCGCGCTCTGCTGGGGCACCGCGGCCGAGGTCCGGCTGACCGTCTCGCACGAACGGCTGTTCCTGCCACTCCGGGCTCCCTTGCCGGCGCCGGACACCGCGACGATCCTGCCGCGGCTGCGGGACCTGCTCGATCAGGGGCAGTACGCGCGGGCGGCGCGGGAGGTGTGCGAGCACGCAGCGGCCGGCGAGCCCGCGTACGCGGAGACGGTCCGGATCGATCCCCTGGTCGGCGCCGCGACGCTCACCGTGCGCCCCCGCCGCCCGGCCGCGAACCTGGTGCGCAGCGTCGATCCGGCCACCGGCCTGGTCGTCCTGCGCTGGCGGGACGACTGCGGCGAGACGCGGGTGGAGGTCTTCGCCTCACGCCCGGCCGACGCGATCGTGGTCCGGCTGTCCGGTCCCGGTGGCTTCGCCGGCCACCTGGCGCTGAACCTGATCGACGGCTCGCCGCCGCGCCCGGTCCGGGCCCGCACCGGCTCCGGCACGGACGGCATCCTGCTGACGGCCGAGTTCGACGCGGCGTGGCCCGGCGCGCCGCCCGGCTACCGGGTGCGCTGCCGGGCGGTGGCGGGCGACGTCGACGGCTCGGCGGTGCGCTCGGACGCCACCCTGATCATCCGGACGCTGCTTCCCGGCGAGCCCGAGCCGGACGTGCCGGGTGACTTCGACGTTCTGTTCGCCGCGCACCGGGCCGCGCACGGCGAGCTGATGGGCCGCGTCCACCTGGATCTGGCCGGGGATCCCGCCGACCGGGCCGCCCCCACCGCCGGGCTGCTGGCCCAGCCGGTGGGCCCGGCCCTGGTGGAGCGGCTGTTCGAGGCCGGCCGGTACGCCGTCGTCAGCAGCACCGGCGAGCTGCCCCCGACACTGCAGGGGGTGTGGAGCGGCACCTGGACGCCCCCGTGGTCCAGCGGCTACACGCTCGACGGCAACCTGCCCGCCGTGGTCTCCGCGCTGCTGCCGACCGCGACGCCGGAGCTGCTGCTGCCGGTCTTCGACCTGCTCGAGGCCCACCGCGACGACCTGCGCCACAACGCCCGCCGGCTGTACGGGGCCCGCGGCCTGCTGACCCCGGTGCACCTGTCCACCCACGGCCGGCAGAACCATTTCGGCCCGGTGTGGTGCCAGACGTTCTGGACCGCGGGCGCAGCGTGGATGAGCCGGCTCTACGTGGACTACTGGCGCTACACCGGCGACCGGGCGTTCCTGCGGGACCGGGCGCTGCCGTTCCTGCGCGAGGCCGCCGAGTTCTACCTCGACTTCGTCCAGGTACGCGACGGCACGGCGCTGTTCAGCCCGTCGTACTCACCGGAGAACGCCCCGGCCTCGACCGGCTCGCAGGCCTGCGTCAACGCCACCATGGACGTCGCCGTGGTCCGCGACCTGCTGACCAACCTGCTGCGGTACGCGACCGGCGATCCGGCCGCGCCGGCGTGGCGGTCGCTGCTCGCGGCGCTGCCCGGCTATCGCGTCGCGGACGGGCTGCTGGCCGAGTGGTGCCACGAGGGGCTCGACGACCAGCCCGCACATCGGCACGCGTCGCACCTGTGGCCGCTCTGGTACGAGCCGGATCCGCTGATCACCGAGGATCCCGTGCTGCGTGCGGCCGCGGTGGCCACCGTGCGGAGCCGGCTGGCCTGGTGGGCGGGCGCGGAGTCCGACGAGATGGGGTACGGGCTGGCCCAGCTCGGGCTCGCGGCGGCCGCGCTGGGCCTGGCCGAGGAGGCGTACGGCACGGTCGTGACGATGGCGAGCCGCTACTGGCGCGACAACCTGGTGCCCACGCACAACCGGGACGCCCTGTTCAACGTGGACATCGCCGGTGGCCTGCCCGCGGTCGTCGCCGCGATGCTCGTCCGTTCGGCGCACGGCCGGCTGGATCTGCTGCCGGCGCTGCCCGGGGCCTGGCCGCGTGGCCGGGTCACCGGGCTCGCCGCCCGCGACGCGATCCGGGTCCGGGAGCTGAGCTGGGAGCCGGGCCGGGCCCACGCAGTGCTGTGGGCCGCCGAGCGCACCGCAGTCGTCGTGGGCGCCCCGCCGGGGATGACCATCGGCGGGGCGCCGCAGGTGACGCTGTCGCTGCCGCCCGGGCAGCCGGTGACGGTCCTGCTCAGCCCTTGACCGCTCCGACGATCACTCCGCGGGTGAAGTGCCGCTGCACGAACGGGTAGACCAGGGCGATCGGGGCCACGGTCACCACCACCACGGCCATCTTGATCGCCAGGGTGGGTGGCAGAGTGGCTCCGACCGCGCCCGAGGTCTGCGGGGCCTGCCCGGCCAGGATGTAGCTCTGCAGGATCCGCTGGATCGGGAACTTCTCGTTGTCGTCGATGTAGAGCAGCGCGTTGAACCAGATGTTCCAGTAGCCGACTGCGTAGAACAGGCCCACCACCGCGACCACGGCCCGCGACAGCGGCAGCACGATCCGGAGCAGGATGCGGAACTCCCCCGCCCCGTCGATGCGTGCGCTGTCGAGCAGCTCGCCGGGGATGTTCTGGAAGAACGCCCGGACCACGACCAGATTGAACACGCTCACCGCGCCGGGCAGGATCAGCGACCACAGGCTGTCCTTGAGGCCCAGCCCGGTCACCACGAGATAGCTCGGCACCAGCCCGGGATAGATCAGAAAGGTCAGCAGGAAGTAGAAGAGCAGGCCGCGGTGCCACACCGAACCGGGCCGGGACAGGCCGTAGGCGGCCAGCACGGTCAGCACCAGGCTGAACGCCGTGCCGACCACGGTCACCAGGGTGCTGACCAGCAGCGCCTTGCTGATCTGCCCGCCGGAGAAGATGATCCGGTACGCCGAGAAGTCGAGCTCGCGCGGCACCACCACCAGGCCACCGGCGGCGTTGATCGTGTCCCGCGACGACAGGCTGGTCACCAGCACCACCCAGAGCGGCACCAGCACGGCCAGCACGACGGCCGTCAGCACCACCCCCTTGGCCGTCTGGCCGGCGATCCCGGGATCCTCCTCCCAGGCCGGCCGCTCGGGATGCCGGCGGCGCGACGCGCGCAGATTCGTGGTCGCGGTCATGATCGCGAGTACACCCCCCGTTCGCCGAGCATGTGGGCGACCTTGTTGGCCGCCAGGATCAGCACCAGCCCGACCATCGCCTTGAAGAGCCCGGCCGCGGCGCCGAAGCCGTAGTCGCCGGTGGCGATGGACTGGTGATAGACGAAGGTGTCGAGCACCTCGGCGGCCTGCCGGCCGACCGCGTCGCGCTGCAGCATGAACTGCTCGAAGCCGACCGACAGGGCGTCACCCAGCCGCAGGATGAGCAGCAGCACGATCACCGGGCGCAGGCTGGGCAGGGTGATGTGCCACAGCCGGCGCCAGCGGCCGGCGCCGTCCACGGCCGACGCCTCGTACAGGTTGGGGTCGACCGCGGCCAGCGCGGCCAGGAAGACGATGGTGCCCCAGCCCAGGTCCTTCCAGACCGCCTCGGCGGTGACCAGCACGATGAAGGTGTCCGGGTTGGACATGATCTCCGGCGGAGTGATCCCCGCGTCGCGCAGTTCCTGGGAGAGCAGCCCGGCGCCGCCGAGCATCTGCACGAAGAAGGTCACCACCAGGACCCAGCTGAAGAAGTGCGGCAGGTACACGACGGTCTGCACGAAGCCGCGCAGCCGCCGCGACAGGATGCTGTTGAGCAGGATCGCCAGGGCGATCGGCAGCGGGAAGAAGAAGACCAGCTGGAACGCGGTGATGGACAGCGTGTTCCACAACGCGTCCCAGAACGCCGGATCGGCGAAGAGGTCCCGGAAGTTGTCCAGGCCGACGAACGGGCTCGAGGTGAGCGCCTGCAGCGCATCGTCGCCCAGGTACGGGTTGTAGTCCTGGAAGGCCACGATGTTGCCCAGCACGGGCAGGTAGTGGAAGAGCAGCAGAACCACCGCGCCCGGCGCGACCATGGCCAGCAGGGGCCAGTCCCGGCGCAGCCGGGCGCGCAGTGGTGAGCGCCGCGGCCGGCGAGCCGGACGGTCGCGCGGTGGCCGGGGTGACCCGGCCGGTTCCGGTGGCAGGGCGGGAGCCGGCCGGCTGGCCTGATCGGCGCTCATTTACCGGCGTCGGCCAGCGCCGTGCCGAGCATCTGGCGGGCCTCGTCACCACCCGCCGCGCGCCACTCCTTGACCACCGCGTCCAGGTCGCTCAGCGGACGTCGGCCCCGGACGATGTCGGTGATCTTGTCCTGGGTGGGCACGTTGGCCGCCTTGAACTTGGCCGGCATCTCGAACTTGATCCCGTCCCACGGGTCCTTCTCCAGGTACTTGACCGTCTCGTTGGAGTACGCCAGCACCTGCGGCACGAACTGCGGGGTCTGCGGGTACGGCGGCAGCACCGGGCTGCGGCCGCTGATGAAGAAGTACTGGTTCTGGATCTCCTTGAAGCCCAGCTCCGTCTTCACCGGGCCGGCCGCGTCGCGGGTGTGGTGCCGGCCCTCGACGCCGAACTCGCGCAGGTCGAACTCCTTGGTGCCGAACGGGGCCGAGCACCAGTTGATGATGCGCAGCAGCTCCTCGACGCGGGCCTTGCCGAGGCCCTTCTTGATGAACAGGTACGAGATCGGCTCGTCGTCGCCCCACGCCAGCGGGTCGCCGCCGGTGGCGGAGAAGAGCGGGACCGGCTGGATGTTGAAGCCCGGCGTGATCTTCTGCTGCTCGGCCTGCATCGGCTGCCACATGCCCGGGCCGTCCTGGTGGAACAGGATCTTGCCGCTCTGCAGCAGCTGCTTGGCGTCGGCGCCCTTGCTGGCCACGATGTCGGGGTGCACGTAGCCGGCCTTGTAGAGCCGGGCCATGACCTCGGCGGCCTGCCGGTACTCGGCCGTCTCGTACTTGAACTCCGGCGTGCCGTCGGCCTTGAGCCGCCAGCCCTCCTCGGTGCCCGGGGCTTTGTGGAACATCTGCACCATGGCGAAGATGTCGGAGTACGCCCAGACGCCCTTGCCGGGGTTCGTCACCTCCTTGCCGATGGCGAACAGGTCGTCGACGCTCTTCGGCGCGGTCAGCCCGGCCTTGTCCAGCAGGTCCTTGCGGTGGAAGAGCGCCCACGGGAACGGGCCGTCGGTCGGGTTCGGCACCGCCATCAGCCGCCCGTTCCAGCACGACTCGCGCCACGCCCCGGCCGGGAACGTGGCCAGCATCGGATACGCCTGCACCGCACTGCCCTGCAGGTACGGCGTGAGGTCCTCGAAGAGCGCGCCGACCGCGTCGCTGAACCGGGCCAGCTTCTCGACCTCCCAGTTCGGCACGCAGAGCAGGTCGGGGACGTCGCGGGCGCCCAGGATCGCACCGAGCTTGTCGGCGTACGCCTGGCCGTCCTGCGCGCTGAAGTCGATGGTCGCGCCGAGCTCGGCGTTGATCGCGGTCAGGTAGGAGTTGCTCCTGCCCGACGGCGGCGCGGGACCCCAGACCGGCACCATGGCCCGGATCGCCGGCCCCCCGGTGCCGGGCTTGTCGGCGATGGCGTCGACCAGCTGGGCCGGGTACTTGGTGTAGCCGTCCGGGACCGGCCGGGTGCCCTTGATGTCGGGCTGGGGCATCCCGGGGAAGGGCTTCTGCTCCGGGATCAGGGCGGAGAGCTTGTCCAGGTTCTGCGTGCCGCCACCGCGGGTGGCTTTGTCGCCACAGCCGGCCAGCGTGCCTCCGCTCGCGACGGCGACGGCGCCGAGACCGAGCAGGCTCAGGAAGCCCCGGCGGTCGGCGGAGGGACCCGTGGGTGGTGTCACGACGTGCTCCTCGATAAACGGTCGACGGGAGCGACGGCCTCCCGCTAGAGTTTGTTTAGCTTGTAGCCAAACAAATTAGCCGACCGTCGATGGACCCACAAGAGCTGCCCGCGCCCGGTGCCGGGGCGGTGCGGCATGATGAACGGGCCGGCCGGGGAAGGCCGGCGGCGAGAGGCAGGACTGACGTGATCAGTACGCACGGCATGACGCGGCCGGCGGACTTGTCCGACGTGAGAACGACGAACCTGGCAGTCGTACTGCGGTTCGTCCGGACCCATGCGCCCTGTTCGCGGGCGGACATCGCCGCGTCCACGGGCCTCAACAAGGCGACTGTCTCCAGCCTGGTCACCGACCTGCTGGAACGGCGCCTGCTGCGCGAGACCGGACTGACCGAGAACAGGATCGGCCGGCCGGCGTCGATGCTGACCCTGCAGAGCCGGCCGTACGCGGCCATCGGGATCGAGGTGGCCGCCGACCATCTCGTCGCGATCGCCGTCGACCTCACCGGCGAACGGTTGCTGACCTGGCGGCGGGCGTACCCCGGACTGGACGGCACCCCCGGGCGGGCCGAGGCCGCCGTCGCGGCACTGGCGGGCCGGGTGGTGGCGAAGATGGCGGCCCAGGAACGCCGCGTGCTCGGACTGACCGTCGCCGCGCCCGGTCTGGTCGCGCCCGGGGGCGGCGTCCGGTTCGCACCGCATCTCGGCCGCGCGGAGCTGGACCTCGGCGCGGCCCTGGAACGCGGACTGCGCCATCCGGAGTTCGAGGTGGTGATCGACAGCGCGGCCAATCTGGCGGCGCTCGCGGAGTACCGCGGCGGCGCCGACGCCGACACCCCGAACCTGCTGGCCCTCATCGGCGGCGTGGAGATCGGCGTGGGCATCGTCGCCGAGGGCCGGGCGCTGCGCGGCCACCGCGGCTTCGCCGGACAGGCCGGCCACCTGCAGGTGGACTGCACCGGCCCGGCCTGCCGATGCGGACGACAGGGCTGCCTGGAGGCCGTCGCGGGACTGCCGGCGCTGGTCCGCCGGACCCTGCCGGACACCGAACAGGACGGCCCGGTCGTCGACTTCGCCCCGGAGCTGGACCGGATCGCGGCGCTGGCCGGCAACGGGGACGCCCAGGTCACCAAGGCGCTCACCGAGATCGGCACGATGCTCGGGCGGGGCGTGACCATGCTGGCCGAGCTGCTGGACCCGCAGGTCGTGGTGCTCGGTGGCAGCTTCGCCACGCTCGCGCCCTGGCTGCTGCCCGCGGTCGAGGCCGAGCTGGCGTCCCGCGCGCCGGGTGACATCGGCTGCCGGGTGACCGCGTCCACTCTGCACCCGGACGGGGCCGCACTGGGCGGCGCGATGCTGGCCCTGGACCGGCTCGAGGCGGGGAAGCTGCCGGCCCCGGCGGCGTGAGCGCCCGCCGGGCATCGACGGATCTCGCCGTACCCCTTGACCGGCGTCGATGCCTGGTGCCAACCTCAGAAGGCTCCGCCGTAACACGGATGTAACTCCCTCATCCCGGCGGAGCCTTTTCCGGATCCTCATCGAAGCGCTTCGACGGTCCCACCGCAGCCACGGCCGGGCCCGCACCGCCTCGATCCCACGCCGAGGAGAACGCGCCCCATGACCGACCCGGTCCGCGGCACCTTCCAGGACCCGGGCAGGCCGCTGCCCGACCGGGTCACCGACCTGCTCAGCCGGCTGACTCTGCCGGAGAAGGTGGCGCTGCTGCACCAGCACCAGGCCCCGGTTCCGCGGCTCGGCGTCGGGCCGTTCCGCACCGGGACCGAGGCGCTGCACGGGGTCGCCTGGCTCGGCGAGGCGACCGTCTTCCCACAGTCCGTCGGGCTCGGCAGCACCTGGGACCCGGAGCTGGTGCGCCGGGTCGGCGCCGCGGTCGGCGACGAGGTGCGGGGCCTGCACCACAAGGACCCGGCCGGCGTGGGCCTCAACGTCTGGGCGCCGGTGGTCAACCCGCTGCGGGACCCACGCTGGGGCCGCAACGAGGAGGGGTACGCCGAGGACCCCTGGCTCACCGGCGTGCTGGGCACCGCGTACGCGCGCGGACTGCGCGGCGACGACCCGCGCTACCTGCGGACCGCACCGACGCTCAAGCACTTCCTGGGCTACAACAACGAGACCGAGCGGCACCTCACGTCGAGCGACCTGCCGCCGCGGGTGCTGCACGAGTACGAGCTGCCGGCCTTCCGCGAACCGATCGCCACCGGGGCGGCGGTCGCGGTGATGGCGTCGTACAACCTGGTGAACGGGCGGCCGACGCACCTGAGCCCGTTGCTCGCCGAGGAGCTGCGCACCTGGACGACCGACGACGTGCTGGTCGTGGGCGACGCGTACGCCTGCAGCAATCTCGCCGGCGAGCAGGGCTATCTGAGCGACCACGCGGCCGCGTTCGCCGCCGCGCTGCGCGCCGGGGTGGACTGCTTCACCGAGGACGCCGCGGCGACCCTGGAACGGCTGCACGAGGCGCTGGAGCGAGGGCTGCTCACCGAGTCGGACGTGGACACGGCGGCGGGGCACATCCTGGCGATCCGGTTCCGGCTGGGCGAGTTCGACCCGGACGGGCCCAACCCGTACGCGGCCACGACGGCCGCGGTGGTCAACTGTGCCGAGCACCAGCGGCTGGCCCGCGAGGCCGCCCGGAGCAGTGTCGTGCTGCTCAAGAACAGCGACGCGGTGCTGCCGCTGGCGCCGGACGCGACGGTGGCGGTACTCGGGCCACTGGCCGGCACCGTGCTGGCGGACTGGTACAGCGGCACCCTGCCGTACGCGGTGACCGCCCACGCCGGCCTGGCCGAGCGGCTCGGCGAGCAGAACGTGCGCACCGCGGAGGGCGTCGACCGTGTCCGGCTGCGCACCGCGACGGGGACGGTGCTCGCGGGCGACGGCCCCGACGGCGCCCCGCTGCGGGTCGGCGAGACGACCACGGGCCCGGCGGCCGGTTTCGACCTGCTGGACTGGGGCGGCGGCACCATCACGCTGCGCGCCGCCGCCAACCGCCGCTATGTACGGGCCGACGAGAGCGGCAGCCTGGTCAACGACCGGCCGGAGCCGGGCGAGTGGGTGGTCCGCGAGACCTTCGAGCCGATCCGGCACCGGGACGCGGTGGTGCTGCGGCACCTGGCGAGCAACCGGTACGTGGTGACCGGCCCCGACGGGGTGCTGCGCGCGGACGCCGCCACCGAGGACACGGCCACCGCCTTCACGCTGGAGCTCGCGGAGGACGGGGTGGCCGCCGCGGCGGCGCTGGCCCGGGACGCGGACGTGGCGCTGGTGCTGCTGGGCAACCATCCGATGGTGGCCGGGCGGGAGACCGAGGACCGGATCGACCTGGCACTGCCCCCGCGGCAGGAGGCGTTGCTGCGGGCCGTACGGGCGGCCAACCCCCGGACCGTGCTGGTGCTGACGAGCAGCTACCCGTACGCGGTGGGCTGGGCCCAGGAACACCTCCCGGCGCTGGTGTGGTCCGCGCACGGCGGCCAGGAGTCCGGGGCCGCCCTCGCCGACGTGCTGCTCGGTGCGACGCCGGACGGTGAGCCGGTGGAACCGACGGGCCGGCTGCCGCAGACCTGGTACCGCGGCGCCGACGAACTGCCGGACCTGCTCGACTACGACATCATCGGCAGCGACGCGACCTACCTCTACTTCCGGGGCCGGCCGCTGTACCCGTTCGGGCACGGCCTGGGCTACACCCGTTTCGAGCACCACGACCTGCGGCTGAGCGCCACCGAGGCGGCGCCGGGCGAGCAGGTGGAGATCAGCGTCGACGTGGTCAACGTGGGCGAGCGGGCCGGCACCGAGATCGTGCAGTTCTACACCCGGCAACGCCGGTCCCGGGACAAGCAGCCGCTGCGGCAGCTGCGCGGCTTCCGGCGCGTACGGCTGGCCCCCGGCGAGCGCGCCACCGTGACGATGCCGCTGCGCGTGGACGACCTGGCGTTCCACGACGTGGTCCAGGACCGGCCGGTCGTCGAGGCGGCCCGGCACTCCGTCCTCACGGGCCGCTCCTGCACCGACATCACGACGACCGCCACCCTGACCGTGCACGGCGAGGTCCTCCCCGACCGGCGCGCCGGCGACGACGGGCTACGGGCGGCGAGCCGCGACGGCGAGTACGGCACAGCCCTGACCGACGAGGGCCCGCAGCGGGGGGACGCGGTGGTCGCCGTGCGCGACGGCGCCTGGCTGGCCTTCGACCGCGTCGACTTCGGCGCGGGCGGGCACCGGATCACCGCGGCCACGGCGGCGGCGGACCCGGGCGCCCGGATCGAGGTACGGCTCGACGAACCGCTCTCCGGCCCGGTCGCGGCCGTGCTGGACGTGCCCGCGACGACCGGCCGGCACGACTGGATCGAGGTGGCCGCGCCGCTGGCCGGGGCGACCGGGCAACGCGACCTCTACCTGGTCTTCCCGAGCGCCGGGGCCCGGCTGAGCGGGGTGCGCTTCAGCTCGGTGGAGTGACGGATCGGCCGGCCGGTGGGCGTTGCGCCGCGCCGGCGTCCGGTCACAGCCGTCGTTCCCCGTCGGCGCCGGCGTGATCGTCGCAGGTCCGCCGGCGCCGGTCAGCAGTCCGGGGACCAGCCGTCGGCGCCGGCGAGGAAGGCCGTGACGGTACAGCCGGCCGCCTCGGACCGGGTCAGCTGCGGACGGTCCGGCGTGACCAGCGCGCCCGGGCCGCGGTTGTGGTACTCGGCGAAGCGGGCCTCACGCCACGACCAGGCGCCGAAGTCGCTCCACGGGGCCGCACCGATGTGCGCGCCCAGCCACGAGTCGCGGATGACCGTCTGGCCGATCGCGTTCGGATCCTGGCCCGGGTGCCACGGCCGGCCCAGATGGACGCTGGCCGGTGGGGCGTCGGAGGTGAACGTGCAGGCCGAGAAGAGCAGGCCGTACGGGTTGGCCACGCTGGTGCTCGGCGCGGTCACGTAGCCGTTGCCGGTGGCCGAGCCGCGGTCCAGCGAGTGGATCCGGCACCGGTCGAAGGCAGCCGTGCCGCGGCCGAAGACGAAGTCCACATCGCCCTCGACGTAGCAGCGCCGCAGGTAGATCCGGGCGGGCACGTCGGCCGCCGGGCTGTTCACGTACAGGGTGTCCTGGTTGCCGAGGAAGCGGACGGTGTCGAACTCGAGGCGGTCGGCCCGGGTCAGGACGGCCACCGCCTGGCGTCCGGTGATCTCCGGGTGGGCGGCCTCGTCGAAGGAGTTCGCGAAGGTCAGGTTCCGGGCGGCGAAACCGGCCCCGTCCACGGTGACGGAGGCGCTGCCCGAGGTGCCCCAGGTGCCGCCGTCCGGGCGCGGGGTGCCGTTGGCCCGGTCATCGGTGATCACCACCTGGTCCGGGCGCCGGCCACGGCCGCGCAGCAGGATGTTCGGGCGGTCGGCCGGGATGATCACCTGGCCGCGGTACGTGCCCGGGGCGATGTCGATGGTGAAGCGGGCGGTGTTGCCGGCCGGTACGGCGTCCACGGCCGCCTGGATCGTGGTGAAGTCGCCGCTGCCGTCCGAGGCCACGGTGCTCCGCGGACCCGGACGGGCCTGGGCTGAGCGCCCGGCGGTCAGGGAACCGGTGGCGATCGCCGCGCCGGAGGTGGCGGCGAGCCTGATCAGGGTGCGGCGATCCATGCGGACTCCTGCCGGGTGGAGCGCTCCGGGTAAGCGCTTTCCCGCCGACCGTAGGAGTCGCAGCCACGTCCGTCAATGCCTGGGATCGGCGAGAGCCGGGCCAGAATGCCTGGCCCGGCTCCGCCGCTGAGGGGACGGCTCACGCCCGCCGGCTCACCACAGGATGCCCGGCTGCGGGATCTCGGCCCCGACAGCGAAGAAGTCGTGCCACTTCACGCCCGTACCGGCGAAGGCGCGGCCGGTGGAGCGGGCCACGTAGACGTCGGCCGCCGCCCCGCGGGTGAAGGTCACGATGTCGTCGCGGCCGTCGCCGGTGAAGTCGCCCGTGCCGGGGATCTCCGCACCGACGGCGAAGAAGTTGTGCCAGCGCACGCCGGTGCCCACGAACGACGAGCCGCGGGAGAGCGCGACGTAGACGTCGGCCGCCGCCCCGCGGGTGAAGGTCACGATGTCGTCGCGGCCGTCGCGGTTGAAGTCGCCGACCGAGGCCAGTTCCGAGCCCACGGCGAAGTAGTCGTGCCACTTCACGCCCGTGCCCGCGAACGACGACCCGGTCGACAACGCCACGTACACGTCCGCCGCCGCACCCCGGGTGAAGGTCACGATGTCGTCCTTGCCGTCACCGTTGAAATCACCGACCGCCGGGGTCTCCGCACCCACCGCGAAAAAGTCATGCCATTTCACGCCGGTTCCGGAGAACGACGACCCCGTCGACAACGCCACGTACACATCCGCCGCCGCACCCCGGGTGAACGTCACGATGTCGTCCTTGCCGTCACCGTTGAAATCACCGACCGCCGGGGTCTCCACACCCACCGCGAAAAAGTCATGCCATTTCATCCCCGTACCCGAGAACGACGACCCCGTCGACAACGCGACATACACATCCGCCGCCGCACCCCGGGTGAACGTCGCGATGTCATCCTTGCCGTCACCGTTGAAATCACCGACCAATGGCGTCTCGGCACCGACCGCGAAAAAGTCATGCCATTTCACGCCGGTTCCGGAGAACGACGACCCCGTCGACAACGCCACGTAGACGTCGGCGGCCGGGCCGCGGGTGAAGGTGACGATGTCGTCCCGGCCGTCGCCGTTGAAATCGCCGGCCACGCCGCTGAAGCCGCCACCGGCGGGCGGCGCCGCCGACGCCGGAATGGCCGGGATCTGCGCGGTCATCGTGACGGCCGTGACTGCTGCGAGCGCCAGGAGGCGCCGGTTGATGTGCATGGTTCTCCCCGTTCTGACGGAACTGAATGGATGGGTGCTGCCGCAGAAAAAACTAGCTGCAACAGCGGCCCGTGCGGCCATTCAGTCCGCTTCCCGTCCAGCTCGGGCAAAGGCCACGAGCCGGCGGGCAGAGGTGTAGGCTGGCCGGCTTCGCTAGCCGGCATCCTGCCGGCCCAGCCACTGGAGAATCACCCGGTTGGTTTCGTCCGGCTTTTCCTGCTGGATCCAATGACCGCAGTCCAGGCTGACCACTTCCACCTGGGGCACGAACTTCGTCAGGTTCTCAGCCTTCTGGATCATGTCCCGGTCGCCATAGATCATGAGTGCGGGCTGCCGGATGACGGGGTTCACGTCCGCCAGCAACCGCCAATTGCGGTCGAGGTTCCGGTACCAGTTGATGCCGCCCGTGAAACCCGATTTCTCGAAGGCGGAGACGAACACAGCCAGTTCACTGTCGCTCATCAACGGCTCGCCCCGCGGAGTCTCCGCACGGGCGAGATTAATCATCGCCATTCCCGGCTCCGGCTCGCCGAATGGCGCGTCCCGGTACAAGTTGCGAAGGAACCGGAACGTGTTCTCTTCCAGTACGGCATCCGCGACGCCCGGCCGGCGATTGAAGTGGACGAAGTAGAAGTCGCCGCCGAGGATCTCCTCCATGAACTCGATCCAGGGCTTTTCTCCGCGCTCCTGGTACGGCAGGCTCAGGTTGATCACCTTGTTCACCCGGTGCGGATGCAGCAGGGTCAGGCCCCAGACGACCATGGCGCCCCAATCGTGACCGACGAAGGTGGCGTCTTCGTACCCGTAGTGATCGAGCAGGGCGACGAGATCACCGGACAAATGGTCGATGTCATAGGCTGTCACTTCGGCCGGCCGGGACGAGTTGCCATAACCCCGCTGATTCGGAACGATCACGTGGTAACCCGCTGCGGCGAGCGCGGGCATTTGATGACGCCAGGAGAAGGCATGCTCCGGCCAGCCGTGACAGAGCACGATCGGCCGTCCGGCGTTCTGCCGGCCCGCTTCGAAGACTTCGAGTTCCACGCCGTTGACGGAAACCAGGGTGGGCTCGGGAAAATCGGCTGGATCGGGGAGATACGTCGGTGAGGTCATGTCGCCATCCTGCCGACCGAAACAGGTCACCCCATGACCGGTTCAGGGAGAAGTATTGCCGGGGTGCGAGCCGACCGCCTGATGGCCATCCTCCTGTTCCTGCAACAGCGCGAGCAGGTGACCGCAGCAGAGGTCGCCCGGGAGCTGGAGGTCTCCGAGCGCACCGCCCGCCGCGACCTCGACGCCCTGGCCATAGCCGGTGTGCCGGTGTACTCCAGGCAGGGCCGGGGCGGCGGCTGGCGCCTCGTGGGCGGCGCCCGCACCGACCTGTCCGGGCTGACCGCGGGTGAGGCCCGCGCCCTGTTCCTGGTGGCCGGCCCGGCCTCGGCGGCGACGCCGGCCGTGAAAGCAGCTCTGCGCAAGCTGGTCCGGGCCCTGCCGGAACCCTTCCGGGTGCAGGCCGAGGCGGCAGCGTCGTCGCTGGTCATGGACCCGCAACGATGGGGATCGAGTCCGGTCGAGCGCCGGCCACCCCGCTTCCTCGACGAGCTCCAGGACGCGGTGATCCGCGGCGTCCAGCTGCGGCTCGGCTACGTCGACAGCGCAGGCGCCGCAACCGAGAGAACCGTCCACCCGCTCGGCATCGTCGCCAAAGGTCCGTGGTGGTATCTCGTGTCCCACACCGAGGCCGGCCGGCGGACCTTCCGGATCGACCGGGTGTCGTCCGCCGACCCGACCAACGACCCGGTGCACCGGCCCGGGGACTTCGACCTGGCCGAGAGCTGGCGCGAGATCGCCGACGAGGTCGACCGCCGGCGAACGCCCCTCGCGATCCAGGCGGTATGCGTGCCCGACGGGATCGGCAAGCTCCGGATGGGGCTCGGGGACCGGCTCGAGGTGGGCGGGGCCACGGCCGACGGCCGCATCGAGGTCGTGATCCGCGGCTACAACGAGTACGCGCTCGCCGGCGAGCTCGCCGGGCTGATCGAATGGCTCGAGGTGACCGGCCCTGCGGGCGTACGGGACCGCCTGGCCTCGATCGGCCGCGCGCTCGTCGAACGGTACGGCTGAAACCGTCCTGCACTGACGAGGGGCGCGGGCCGGTCCGGTCCGCGCCCCTCTCTCATGCCCGCTCCGTGCTGCCCAGCAGGCGCGCGTCCCAGCGCCGGGAGCGGGCGGGGTCACAGGCCGACAGCACCGCGGCGGCGTTCTCGGCCCGGCCGCCACCGGCGACGGTCAGGCACCGGCCGCTGACGGCGCTGCGGATGAAGAAGCCTTTCCCCTTCGCGTCCCACAGACGCCAGCTGCGGGCCAGGTCGTCGTCGCACCGGCGCTGCACCGCGCGCCCGTCGCCGCCGGCGGCACTCAGGCACCGGCCGCTGCGGACGTTCTGCACCTGGAACAGCCCGGTCAGCGACACGAGCCGCATCCGCCACAGGTGCGCGCTCTCCTCGCGGCAGGTGCTCTGCACGACGCCGTCGTTCCCGGCGGGCGCGAGGCACTTCCCGCTGTGCACGTTGAACAGCTGGAACCCGGTGAGGAACGGGATCGACGGTGCCGCCTGGGCCGGGCTCGCCGGCACCAGCGCCGCGGCCGCCATGGTCGCGGCGGTCAGCGTCGCGACGGCCAGCGCCCGGGAACCGGCGGAGAGAATACGGCGGCGAACAGACATGACGCACCTTTCACATAAGACTTCAACATCGGCTCCACAGCCGACACGAAGGTATCCGGAGGACCGGCCTGGATCGGGGATATCCGGACGAATCGCCCATCGCGTCGCACCGGCCCGCCGGCCTCCCGGCAGTCGTCTACGCTGGCCGCAGCGGATGCACCGCACCCTCGACACGCTGTTGCGGATCCTGGCGGCGGAGCCGGCCTTCGCCTCGCTGGCGGTGGTGGAGGTGCTGGCCGCCGGGAGCCCGGGATGAGCCGGCGTCACCCGGCGGGGGCCGACACGGTCGGCTCGGCGGGCGCCGGTCGCGCCGTGACGGTGATCTGCTGCGCCGGGTCCGTCGTGTCGGCGACCGCGTAGCTGGGCGATCTCGGCGGGATCGTTGGTCGGTCCCTTGTCGAGGGTGGCGGCGTCGCGGCCGATCTCCATGCCCTGGAACTTGGCCGCTGACCCCGGCCGCGACGCATCGTCAAGCATCGAAGTCTCCGAATGCCGGCCCCGAACCGGCCGGCGGCTCGCGCCAGGTCCGCAGCGCCCACCACAGGCCCACGGTCGCCAGCACGGTCAGCCCCTCCCCCGGCTCACCCGGCACCAGCGGCACCCCGGTGAGCTCGTGCAGCCGGCGCAACCGGTAGCGGACCGTGTTCGGGTGCACGTGCAACGCCGCGGCCGTGTGATCCAGACGCTGACCGTGGTCCAGATAGGCCATGGCGGTCGTCACCAGCTCGCGGTGGAAGTCGTCCCCGGCCCGTAGCTCGCCCAGCACGGCCGAGGTGACCAGGCCGGCGAGCACCGGCTGGGCGCTGAGGGCCAGGTCGCCGGCGTGCTCGACGAGCAGGTGCGGGCCGGGCCGTCCGGAGCGCCCAGCGATGGGCAGGGCGGCCAGGCAGAGGTCGAACACCGCCCGGATGCCCGGCAACGGCCAGGCCGGAGCCACGACCATCAGCACGCCCGGATCGAGCGCCTCCCCCGCCGGCATCCGCGGCGTGAGCACGGCGAGCCGGCCGCGTACCGTACCGGCGACGCCCCCGCCCGCCGCCAACCGGCGGCCCACCGCCCGCAGCCGCCCCGGATCGGTCACCTCGCCGACCAGGCAGTGGTAGCGCCCGTCCGGCCGCAGCCCGGCCCGGAGCAGCTCGGCCGGGGCCGGCGCCGGCTCGCCGCCGAGCAGCAGGGCGCGCAGCACCCGGTCGCCGGCCTCCAGCCGCGTGCCGGCCAGCGCCTGCTCCGCGGCCCGGTGACCGGCGATCACGTGCCGTTCCATGGCCCCGAGGTAGCGGTCCAGATCGAGCAGGACCTCGAGCAGGACCCCGTCGGGGATGGCGGCGTCGCGGGCCCGCTGCACGGCGATCTCCAGCGCCCGGTTGCGCCCCGCCTGCACCGCGCAGAGCAGGCCGCCGATCGAGATGCCCTGCGCCGCCCGGTCGGCGCCGAGCCGGGCCGCCTCGGCGAAGTCGCGCTCGCTGGGATCGCCGGCGCGCTCGAACGAGGCCAGCCCGGCGGAGAACAGCAGGGCGACGTGCCGGCGCGTCTCGGCCGCCGGCAACCGCGCGACCTCCGGCGCCTGCGCCCGCGCCGCACGGACCAGGTCGTCCACGATGTCCTCGTCGGCGGCCATGGCCCACAGCACCTTGACGAACACGTCGCCGCGCGCTGTCGGTGCCATGGCTGCTCCCGGGGCGGTTGTGGCTGCCGCACAACGACGGGTCCGGACGTTGGTCCCCGGCGCCTATCGACGGACGGCGATCCGCTGTTTCCTGTTCGTTACCGCAAAGTAACATCACTCCCCGCGTCCAGGAGAGTCCCGTGGCCCGAAAAATGTTCGCATTCACCGCCCTCGCCGCCACCCTGTTCGCCGCCGCCCCGCTGCCCGCCGCGGCCGCACCGCCGTCGGGTCTGCAGGAGGTGATGTTCGTCGGCAACAACTGGGCCGGCACCGTCGACGTGATCCGTCCCAGCGGCGGCTACACCAAGCTCGGCGGGCTCACCGTGGTCCCGGATCTGGACGTGCGGCTCCGGGACATCTACCTCAACCCGATCAAGCTGGCGTACTTCCTGGGCATCCGCTCCGGCCCCGGCGAGGGACACGACCAGCTCGTCGACGACATGTACACCACCCCGGACGGCACCGCGCTGGTCGCCTCCCGGCCCAGCCTGGCCGACGTGATCTCGATCGACCTGCGCACCGGGCTGCCGAAGTGGCGGTTCCCAGTCTCCGGCTTCCGCGCCGACCACATGGCGGTCTCCCCGGACGGCACCCACGTCGCGGTCTCGGCGTCCACCTCCAACACGGTGCACGTGCTCGACATCGCGACCGGCCGGCAGCTGGGCTCGTTCGCCACCGGGGACAAGCCGCACGAGAACGTCTACACCGACGGCGGCCGCTATCTGTGGAACATGTCCATCGGGGAGGTGAACACCGACCTCGACGCCCCCGGCTGGGACTGGACCAAGGGCAACCGGCGGATCACGGTCGTGGACACCACGACCTTCCGGACGGTACGCACCATCGACATGCGCGCCCGGCTGGACGCCTTCGGCCGCAGGGACCTGTCCAACGCGATCCGGCCCGCGGTGTTCAGCCCGGACGGCGCGAAGCTGTACTTCCAGGTCTCGTACTTCCCCGGGCTCATCGAGTACGACGTCGCCACCGACAAGGTGACCCGGGTGAGGACGCTGCCCAAGAATCCGGCCACCAGCGACGACCGCACCACCTTCGTCAACGACTCCCGGCACCACGGCCTGGCGATGAGCCCGGACGGCAGCAAGCTCTGCGTGGCCGGGACCATGGACGACTACGCGACCGTCGTCGACCGCGGCTCGCTGCAGGAGGGCACGCTGGTGCCCGCGAGCAAGCCGTACTGGGCCACGGTCAGCGCCGACGGCCGGGACTGCGTCATCTCGGAGTCGGGCGCCGACCAGGTCTCCGCGATCAGCTTCGCCACCGGCAGACGGGTGGCCACGGTGGCCGTCGGCGACCATCCGCAGCGGGTCCGGATCGGGCACGTGCCCGCCGGCTGGACCGGCCCCGTGGCGCGCTGACCGGTCTTCACGAGGCGCTGAGGAGCCCGGCCGGCACCGGCGCGACCGTCACCTCGCCGAGTTGCCGGCGTACCACCTCGGCGTCGGGGTGCCCGAGGTCGCCGAGGATCACCGCCGCCCGGCGCCAGGCGGCGCAGCCGTCCTGGACCGCTCCGGTCTCCAGCAGGACGGCACCGAGCCGGCGCAGGGTGTCGGCCTCCTGGTACCGGTCGCCGCAGGACCGGAACGCCGCCACCGCGTGTCCGAAACAGGTGAGCGCGTCACCGTGATCCGCTCGCACGTGGTGCGCCATGCCGAGGGTGTCCAAGGTGAGCGCCCGGCCGAACCTGTTGCCGAGCTGCTCGTGGATGGCCAGTGCCTGCCGGCAGTTCTCGATCGCCGCCTCCGGACGGCCGAGATGGGCGTGGTGCCAGCCGATGGCGTTGAGGACGGTGGCCTGCCCGACGCGGTGGTGCCCGGCCCGGAACAGAGTCAGGGCGTGCTCGTCGTGCACGAGGGCGTCCGCGTGCCGGTCCTGCCGGCCGAGCATCCGGGCCGTCGTCCGGTGCGCGCCGGCCAGCCCGATCGGATCGCCCACGGCGCGGAACAGCTCGCGGGCGGTGTCCAGCTCGCCGGCCGCCCGGTCGTAGGCGTTGAGCCAGATGTGGGCCATGGCCAGCCCGCGCCGCGCGTCCGCCTCGGCACCCCGGTCACCCAGCCGCACCGCCGCGAGGACGGCGGCCTGCTGGAGCGCCGCCCGGTCGTGCCACCGGCCACGCCGCTCCAGATAGGTGGTCATGCCCCAGACCAGGGCCAGCACTTGCCTGTCGGCGCCGCACTCGGCCGCCTGCGCCACACAGGACAGCAGCACCTGGTGCTCGTGCTCGAACCAGACCACCGCGTCGAGCGGATCGGTGACGACGCGCGCGGGTTCGGCCGCCGTGCTGCCGGCATCAGCGTGCCCGGGCCGGTCGCGGGTCGGATCGAGCGCCCGGTCCGCGGTCAGGGCGGTGCCGGCGTAGTAGGCGAGCATCCGGTCCCGGACCGGGACCGGATCGCCGCCGGCCTCCACGGCGTAGAGGCGGACCAGGTCGTGCATGCGGTACCGGCCGGGCTGGTGCTCCTGCAGCAGGTGGGCGTCGATCAGTTCGCGCAGGGACGGCATGAGCTCGGCCCGGCTCAGCCCGATCAGGCTGCGCACGGCGGCCAGCGCGATGTCCGGGCCCGGGGCGGCGCCGAGCCGGCCGAACAACTCGGCGGCCTCCGGCCGGACCGCCGCGACCGAGGCGGCGAGCACCGCCCGCAGGTTGCCCCGCAGGCCGCCGGTGTCGAGCCCGTCCAGCCGGGCCGACGACTCCCGCAGGTCGGCGGCCAGCGCGGCGAGCGGCAGCTCGGGGGCGAGCGCGGCCCGGCCGGCCACGATCCCGAGGGCCAACGGCAGGCCGGCGCAGTGGCGGATCAGCTCGGCGGTCGCGCCGGGCTCCCCGGCGATCCTGGCGGCGCCGAGATGACCGGCGAGGACCTGCGCCGACTCCGCTTCGTCGATCACCGCGAGCGGTACGGGACGAGCACTGTGCCCGGCCACCAGGTCGGCGAGCCCGGTGCGGCCGGTGATCAGGGTCGCGCAGCTCGCCGCGCCGGGCAGCAGCGGCTCGACCTGGGACGACGTCCGGGCGTCGTCCAGCACCAGCAGGATCCGGCGCCCCGCGACCAGGCTTCGGTAGAGGGCGACCTGGCTGTCCGGATCCGGGGGCACGGCCGCTGCGGTGACGCCCAACCCGTACAGCAGGCCCCGCACCGCGGCCTCGGAGGTCAGCGGGTCGCGCCCGGGATCGAAGCCGCGCAGGTTCACGTAGAGCTGGCCGTCGGTGAACCTTTGGGCATTGTCGTGGGCCCAGCGCAGCGCCAGCCACGTCTTGCCCACGCCGCCCGGTCCGTGGATCACCGCGACGCGGCCCGCCCGTCCGCTTCCCCCGGGCAGCAGTACGGCGTCCAGTCGGGACAGCACGTCCGAGCGCCCGGTGAAGGCGGCGGGCAGTGACGGCAACTGCTGGGGCGTCGCCCGTTGCCGGGTCACGCCGGTGCGGGGCGCCGCCAGCGACGTGTCGGTCCGCAGGATCCCCTCGTGCAGCCGGCGCAGCGAGGGGCCCGGGTCGATGCCGAGCTCGTCGGCCAGCTGCCGGCGGACCCGCTGGTAGTGCGCGAGGGCATCGGCCCGCCGGTCACTGCGGTAGAGGGCCAGGATCAGCTGGCCGGCGAGCCGCTCGTCGAACGGGTCGGCCGCGGCCCGGGCGGTGAGCGGGGCGAGCAGCTCCGCGTGCCCGCCGCCGGCCAGCAGCAGGTCGATGTGGTCCCGCTCGGCGGCCTGCCGCTCCCGGTCCAGCTCGGCCCGCATCTGCGCCGCCCAGGGGGTGTCCAGCGCCCCGAGCGGCTGACCGCGCCACAACCGCAGAGCCGCGGCGTACGCCTCCTGGGCCGTCGCCTCCGCACCGCAGCGCCCGGTCGCGACGAGATGCCGGAACCGGTGCACGTCGACCGAGAGCGGATCGACCGCGAGCAGGTAGCCCGCCGCCTGCCGGATGATCATCGCGTCCCAGGGCTCGAGGGCCTGCCGGAGCTTGCACAGGTAGGCCCGGGTGGTCTCCCGGGCCCGGCGCGGCGGGTCGGCTCCCCACACCCGCTCGATCAGGCTGCCGGCCGGGACGCACCGGCCGGCCTCGACGGCCAGGGCGGCCAGCACATACCTCTGCTTGGTGTGGCCGATGTCGACCGGCCGGCCACCGACGGACACGTCGATCTCACCGAGCAGCCGGAAGTCCGCTGGCACTGTGATCGGCTCCCCCTCCCGTCCCGCCCAGTCTCCGCCGCCCGCGGCGCGACCGCTGTCGGGCAACGGACCTGCGGTTCAACGGAAATCCAACAGCCGCCCAACGGGCCCGGCCCACCTTGGGAAGCGAGGGCAGGCAGCGGGTGCCGGCCCCATCCACCAGGAGGACCCATGACCAGCAACGCGGGAAACAGCACCGCCGCCGGCACGGCATCGACCCTGACCAGCACGGCGGGACGGTACCGGCTGCAGCTGACCTCGCTGACCTGCAAGCGCAAGCAGGACACCACCGGACGCGACGAGCCGCAGCTGTTCGTCAACGGCGTCTCCGTCTACGGCCCCGGCGACATCGGCAAGGGTGAGACCGTGGATCTGCGCCCGCGCTCGACGGTTTTCACCTCGGTCGCGCACATCGCGCTGGTGGAGGTGGATGCCGGCTCCGACGACCAGCTCGGCGTCGTCACCGCCGTCGGCGGCCAGGCCGGCCGGGGTGCGCAGCGCGGCGAGTTCCACCTGCCGAACGCCGACTACGAGATCGCCTTCCAGGTCGTGAAAGCCTGACCAGCACGCCTGCGCGAGAACCGGTGCGCGGCGTCCCACCCGGGGCGTCGCGCACCTTTGCTCGTCCGGGGCCGGGCTCAGCCGGCGAGCTCGGCCACCACGGACACCATCTCGTCGAGCTGGTCCGTGGTGGTGAGATGCCCGGCGCCGGGCAAGACCCGGACGTCGAGGCCCATGGTGTGGCGCACCGCCGGGACCAGCCGGCGGGGCGGCAGGAACAGGTCGTGGGCGCCCACCGCGACGACGCAGGGCTGCTCGGCGCGCCGGGCCAGCAGCTCGGCGGCCAGCGGGGCGGGCGCCAGCGTCGTCCGGCACGAGGAGGCCATGAGCGCCATCCACTCCACCTCGGTCGCGGGCGGCTCCGTGCCCGGAGCGACGAACAACCGCAGCATGCCGCGGGTGTGCGCGACGGTGGGACTCAGCAGCCAGACAGCCGAGGCCAGCGCCAGCCGCGGTTCCACCGAGAGACGGATGAAGCCGGCCGGTGAGATCAGCGCCCGGGCGGCGATCCGGGTCGAACCGGCGGCCAGGGCCACGGCGGCGCCCAGCGAGTTGCCCACCACCACGATGTCCTCGGCGTCCATCGCGGCCAGGGCCTCGTCCAGCGCCCGGCCGTACCAGGCCGGTCCGGCCCGCCGTGGCCGGTGCGGGTCGCTGAGCCCGGGCTGGCCCGGCAGGTCCACGACCGTGGTCGCCCAGCGGACGGACAGCGCCCGCAGCCACGGTAGGACCACCGCGGCGTTGAAACCGGTCCCGGGCACCAGAACGACCCGCGGACGTCCCGTTCCGGCGGAGGTCAGCGCCACCGGGCCGACGCTGGTGCCGACCGTTGTCAGAGTGAGGGGGAAACCGGCCCCGGCCAGGCGCTGCGCACACCAATGCCGCACCGCCTGCTGACCGCGGGCGTTCTTGTAGACGGTCGGCATCGCGCCAGTGTGTCCACCGGCCGTACGTTCGTCCAGCTCACGTCCTCATTCGCGGCCGGCGGCGAGGCGGTGGCGCTGGGCGCCGAAGAAGGCCACGGCCGCGAGCCAGATGCCGGCCAGGGGCAGCAGGCCCAGCCAGCCCTGGGTGAGCAGCAGCATGCGGACCCGGCCCTTGGCCCACTGCATGCCCTGGGTCCGGCAGCCGTCCGTGCTGGCGCTCAACACGTCGCACTGCGGCTCGGCTCCGGCGGTCGAGACCGTCCGCAGGCCCGCGTCCCGGGTGTCCGCGGTCGCCTTCGTGACCGGGGCTCGCGCGGGCAGGGTCGTCAGGCCGGGCAGCCAGGTCTGGAAGGTGCGCAGCATCGCCGCGTGGCCGCGCTCGTTGGGGTGCAGGCTGCTGTGCGAGAAGTTCTTGGGGTGGAACCGCTGCTCGGCGACCCCGCCCACCGACCGTACGCCGATGAAGTTGAGGCCGGGGCGGCCCTGGTTCTGCTCGTCGCACAGCTGCAGGTTGGCGACCCGCAGCGAGGACTCCATCGCCGCCAGATAGTGGAAGCCGAACTCCGCGGAGGTCTCGGCGATGACCCGGTTGAGGCCCCCGGTCACGAACTCGTGCAGGAAGTGGCGCTCGCGCGGGGCCAGCGCCAGGTCGTCGCAGCGGCCGGTGAGGTCGATCGGGTCGGGGTAGCCGACGGTGACCACCGGGCTGTCCGGGAAGACGGCGTCGAGCTGCTGGTAGGTGTCGCGCAGGTTCTGGCGTACCTGCTCGAGCGCGCCCGTCCACAGCTTGCCCTGGCTGCTGCAGGTGCCGGGGGCCAGGCACATCAGCCCGATCGTCGAGAAGCCGGCGTCGTTGCCGCCGACCCCGGCGACCACCATGGCCGGGGTGAAGCTGTCGCCGTAGTCGTGCAGGTAGGCGTCGAGCTGGGTGCGCTCCTCGCCGGTCTGCGGGTGCGGCGCCGGCACTCCGGGACGGGCCGGCGGGGTCACCGCGGACTCGACGTTCCAGGTGCGCGCCCCGGAGCAGGCGAGGAACGCGACCTGGTCGAACGGGCGCTGCTGGCCGGCCATCGCCGCCCAGGCGGTGGGCGACCGGCGGCACTGGTTGCCGCCGCCTTCGTCCGTGCCCTGGTAGTACGTGGACGCGCCCTCGCCGGACATGTAGGAATCGCCGAACGCCACCAGCAGGGACCGGGCGGTGCGGTCCGGGACCAGGTCGGGCGGTACGTCGGCGGGCAGCGGCGTGACCCCCAGCAGCGCGATCACGCTCATCACGAACGCGATGTCGGCCTGCGTGCTCGACACCACGGCGATGGCCAGCAGGGCCAGCACGATGACGGCACCGAGCAGCCACGGCGACCGGGTGAGCGCATAGAGCAGGGCGGTGGAGAGCACGAACAGCGCCGCGCCGGCGAGCCCGAGCCACAGCCGCAGCGGACGCGGGCCGGACAGGCCGCACATCCAGCGCACGACGATCTCGGAGAGCAGAGCCACCCCGACCGGCAGCAGCACCAGCAGGGCCGCGCCGAGCAGCGCATACTCCAGGATCACGCCGGCCGTGCCGGAACCGCGGCCGAGCAGCAGAATGCCCAGCAGCGCGCAGGACGCCCCGGCGCCGGTCAAAGCGAGGGCCAGCGTGCGCCGGATCCGGTCGGAGCGCAGCCCCTGCCGCAGCCAGGTGACGGCCGAGCCGGCCACGAAGTACGCCAGCAGGACACCGGCCAGGGCGGCGCCGGCGCGCGGCTGGATCTCGTACGACGCGACCAGGGCGACCGCCACCACCAGCAGGACCACTCCGACCCGCCGCGGGATCAGCCACTGGCGGTCGTCGAGGCTGTCCATGTACTGACCGCGGACCCAGAGCGTGGCGGCGATCACGAACAGGGTGAACCACACCTGGAGGGTCAGCGACGACGTCCCCGAGCGCGCGAAGAACAGCAGCAGGATCAGGGCGACGGCGAACACACAGGTCCGTCGCACCGCCGCGAAGTCGATTCCCGTCATGGCCGAACAGAGCCGCAAGGGCGTCCCGGAGATACCGGTACGCGAAGTCCGCCGGGATGGCCCGTTCGGACGCCACCGGTTCCGGAACTCAGGCGAGTTGTCCGGATGCCGCCGGTATTGCGGCCTCGCCACCGAGAGCGCTCTCTTGACAGTTGGCCCCGTCTATCGCTTGCTGTGATCAGCTTCATGGCAACCCTGTTACGAAAGGAACAATCCGCATGACGACACGCCCCACCGGCGGTGGCCGTCTCACCGGGCGCCGGCATCTCGCCGGGGCCCTGGCCCTCGTTCTCGCCGTCACGGCGACCGGCACGCTGACCGGTTCGGCCGCCTCGGCCGCACCGGCACGGCCGGGCAACTCCGCGCCGAATCTGGGGACCAACGTCACCGTTTTCGACCCGGCGACGCCGGTCGAGCAGATCCAGGCCACGCTGGACGCCACCTACGCCCAGCAGGTCGACAACGAGATGGGCACCCAGCGGTACGCCTACCTCTTCAAGCCCGGCACGTACGGCACCGCGGACAAGCCGCTGCAGATCAAGGTGGGCTACTACACCGAGATCTCCGGTCTGGGTGCCTCGCCGTCGGACGTGGTGATCAACGGCAAGGTGGAGGTGTACAACCGCTGCCTCGAGGGCGGCGGCACCAGCAACTGCCTGGCGCTGGTCAACTTCTGGCGGACGCTGTCCAACCTGTCGATCAACGTCAACGGCAAGGGCCAGGACGGTTGCCGCGCGACGGCGAACTTCTGGGCCGTGTCGCAGGCGGTGTCGCTGCGGCGGCTCAACGTCAACGGCGGCACCTTCTCGCTGATGGACTACTGCACCGCGGGCCCGCAGTACGCCAGTGGCGGCTTCATCGCCGACTCGAACTTCCCTGATGTGGTCAACGGCTCGCAGCAGCAGTGGCTCACCCGCAACAGCAAGGTGACCAGCTGGTCCAACGGCGTGTGGAACCAGGTCTTCTCCGGCGTGCAGGGTGCGCCGGCGGAGACGGCGTTCCCGGACCCGCCGTACACCACGCTGGACAAGACGCCGCTGAGCCGGGAGAAGCCGTACCTGTTCACCGACGCGGACGGCCGCTACAGCGTCCGGGTGCCCGCTGCCCAGCGCAACACCAGCGGGACGTCCTGGTCCGCCGGTCTCACCCCCGGCCGGACCATCGCGCTACGGGACTTCTTCGTGGCCAAGCCCTCCGACCCGGTCTGGCTGATCAACGCCAACCTGGCCCTGGGCAAGAACCTGCTGCTCACCCCGGGCGTCTACAACGTCGCGCAGAGCATCAAGGTCTGGCGTCCCAACCAGGTGGTGCTGGGTATCGGCCACGCCACCCTGACCGCGGTCAACGGCGCCACCCCGCTGACGGTCGCGGACGTGCCCGGCGTGGTGGTCGCCGGGGTGACCATCGACGCCGGCACCAAGGAGTCGAAGCACCTGCTCAAGGTCGGCAACAAGAACGGCCTCGGCCTCAGCTCGGCGAGCAATCCAACCACGCTGTCCGACGTGTACTTCCGCGTCGGCGGCCCGCACATCGGCAAGGTCGACGTGGCGCTCGAGGTCAACAGCGACAACGTGCTCATCGACCACACCTGGGTGTGGCGCGGTGACCACGGCGTCGAGGGCTTCACCGAGGGCGTCAACGGTGACACCCAGCGCTGGCGGACCAACATCGGCCGCAACGGTGCCATCATCAACGGTGACAACGTGACGGCCACCGGCCTGTTCGTCGAGCACTTCCAGAAGTACAACACCATCTGGAACGGCGAGAACGGCACGACCGTGCTCTACCAGAACGAGCTGCCGTACGACCCGCCGACGCAGGCGGACTGGACGCAGCGCGACGGCACGCTCGGCTACGCCGGCTACAAGGTCGGTGCCAAGGTCCGCAACCACAAGCTGTACGGGGCCGGCGTGTACGTCTTCAACCAGAACAACCCGGCGATCCGCACCGAGAACGGCTTCGAGGTGCCGAAGCGCCCGGGTGTCAAGCTGCACCACATCATGACCGTCAACCTCAGCGCCGGCATCATCGACCACGTGGTCAACGGTGAGGGCGCTGCGGCGGACACCACCAAGATCGGCGTGCCGATCTACGTGACGGACTACCCCGCGTCATAGCAACTCGCACCACCTCGAGGGCCGGATCCGCACCACGGGTCCGGCCCTCTCTATATCCAGCGGTGGAGGCGGGAATCCGGCTGCGGCCAGATCCGCCGGACCCCTGGTTTCGCGAGACTTCTTCCCATGCCGACCATCGCGCCGCTGATCCCGTACCACCGTCTCGGACGGACCGTCGCCCACCGCTGGTGGCGTCCCGCCGCCGGCACCGCCCTCGTGCTCGCCGGCACCATCGTGCTGATCCTGCTGGGCGTCGGGCTGGCCTCGGTGGCCGCGGCCCTCGCCGGCCGGCCGGAGAACGCCGACGGCATGCCGTCGTTCGGCCCGCTCGCCGACCTGGCCCTGGATTTCCTGCTGATCGCCGCGCTGTTGCCGCCGATCTTCGCGGCCGCCCGGTGGGTGCAGCGGCGACCGGCCGGCACCCTGTCGTCGGTGACCGGGCGGCTGCGTCTGCCCTGGCTGCTCACCTGTCTGCCCGTCGCCGCCGTCGCCGTCGCGGTGCTGCTCGGCGGGGGTGTCGCGCTGGCCGCGGCGACCGGCGAGGACGTCGGGCTCGGCGACGACCTGGCCGGCTGGGGCCCGTTCCTGGCGGGCAGCCTGGTGCTGGTGGCGGTGGTGCCGTTGCAGGCGGCCGCCGAGGAGTACCTGACCCGGGGCTGGCTGCTGCAGGCGGTCGGCTCGCTCTGCCGCGGGCCGTGGGTGCCGATCGCGGTGCAGGCGGTGGTGTTCGCGGCGCTGCACGGCTGGGGCACCCCGTGGGGGTTCGCCGACCTGATCCTGTTCGGTGTCGTGGCCGGGTGGCTGACCGTACGGACCGGCGGGCTGGAGGCCGCGATCGCCCTGCACGTGATGAACAACCTGATCAGCGGCGTGCTGAGCGCGGCCTACGGCTCGCTCTACGTCGAGGAGACCGCGGCGGACATGCCGTGGCAGCTCGCGGTGATCGACGTGCCGGTGCTGCTCGCGTACGCCGCAGTGATCGTCCTGCTGGCGCGCCGCCGGCGCGTCGCCACCAGCTACGCTCACCCGGTCGCCGTCCCGGCGCCGGTCGTGGAGCGCCCGCTCGTCAGCCTCGGTCGTGAGTCATGAGCGAGTCGAAGGGCAGCCGCCGGTGGATCGGCGCGGCGCTGGTGCCGTTCACGATACTCATGGTGGTGCAGGGAGCGCGCGGCACCGATCTGATCGCCGGTACCCCGTTGGCCCACTGGTACGGGCAGCTCGGAGTCACCGTGCTGGGACTCGGCTGCTACGCCGCGGTGGACCTGCTGCTGCGCCGGGCGTACCGCCGCCGATCATGAACGGCAGGCGCGCCCGGCCCGCCGGCCGGGCCGCCCGTCGCCACGTCAGATGGTGTCGTCGCCGAGCTTGCCGCGCAGCTTGACCAGCGCGCGGGTGATCAGGCGGGAGACGTGCATCTGGGAGATGCCGACCTGCTCGGCGATCTCGGTCTGGGTGAGGTTGCCGTAGAAACGCAGCGTCAGGATCCGGCGCTCACGCTCGTCGAGCGAGGCCAGCGCCGGGCCGAGCGCGAGCCGGGCCTCGGTCAGCGCGTACTCGTTGTCCTCGCCGCCGAGGGTCTCGCCCAGCTCGGTGGTCCCGTCGGTGCCCACCGGGATCGACAGCGACGTGGCGTTGTACGCCCGCGCGCCCTCGAGGCCCTCCAGGACCTCCTCCTCGGTGATCTCCAGGTGCTCGGCGATGTCGGCCACCGTCGGGGACCGGCCCAGGGTGTGGGTGAGGGTGTTGTTGGCCGCCGTGATGGCCAGCCGCAGCTCCTGCAGGCGCCGGGGCACCCGGATGGCCCAGGTGCGGTCGCGGAAGTGCCGCTTGATCTCCCCGATGACCGTGGGGATCGCGTACCCGGCGAAGTCCGTGCCCAGCCCCGGGTCGAACTTGTCGACGGCTTTGATCAGGCCGACCGTCGCGGTCTGCAGCAGGTCGTCGACGGGCTCGCCGCGGCCGGCGTAGCGGTTGGCCAGGTGGCGGGCCAGCGGCAGCCAGGCCTCGATGGCCCGCTCGCGCAGGGCGGGCCGGGACGGGTGGGCCGCCGGCATCGCCGCCATCGCGCGCAGCAGTTCGTCGGCGTTCCCGGTGGTTCGCGCACTGGTCAGCGGGTTGTCCGCAGGCGCACGCCGAGCGGTCTTCGTGATCACCAGATCTCCCTGCAATAGTTGCCGTACCGCAAACGACATTACCGGCCGCCAAGCCTCCCAAACCGGGTCAGGCGCGGAAATACCCGATGGTGGGGCTCAGCCTTCGATCCCGGTGTCGGTGTGCGCGGCACCGACCGGCTTGGACTGCGGTGAGCCACGCTGCCGCAGGTAGATGGCCAGGATGGCGATCGAGGCGACGGCCAGCAGTTCCGACTGCCAGTTCTGCAGCGTGCGGTTCCAGAACTCCGGCTCCCGCACGTACCGGGCCCAGGAGACCGGATCCTGGAGGTCACCGAGCTGCTCCTCGTTGAAGGCGGCCACCCCGGCGATCGACTGGGCCAGCCAGGAACCCAGGAAGATCAGACCCATCACCAGGCCGAGCGAGTTCGACAGCAGCCTGAGCCGCCAGCCCCGGGCCCGGGCCCACGTGGGCGAGGCGTCAGTGGCGTACTCGCCCACCTTCTGCTCGCGGTCGGACTCCCGGCCCGCCTCGTCCAGGGACTTGGACTCGGGTGACCCCTTCTGCAGCAGCCACACGGTGAAGAAGGTGTAGAGGAAGAACTGCAGATACTCCGACTGCCAGTTCTCCGCCACGTCGGTGGCGAAGCTCGCCGAGGTCAGGTAACGGCCCAGCGACACCTCCGGCAGTCCCTCGGTGAGCTGCCGCTGGTTGAAGTCGGCCTGCCCGGCGAAGGCCTGCCCGACCAGCACCACCAGGAACAACAGGCCGAAGACCAGGCCGAGGGAGTTCTCCCGGACGAAACGCCTCACCGGTGCAGCACCCCCAGCGTGACGAAGTACGCCAGCCCGGCGCCGACCACCACGAGCAGCAGCACGAACAGAAACCGCATCGCTCAGCTCCCCTTCAGCACGCAGTCGTAGGGACGCTCGGGGCGCGGCGTGCAGCCGGCCGCGACGACCCGCCAACCGCCGGGGAAGACCGCGAGGAAGACGGTGTCGCCGGTGAGCCGGACCTGGGCCCACTGGCCGTACACGGCGGTGCCGGTGACCGGGCCGGGCTCGGGCAGCTCCTCGTCCAGGACGGCCTCCGCACACGGCCTCTCCCCGCTCGACGCCACCTCGGCGGCGGTATCGGGCGCGAGCAGCGCGCACGCGGACTCGCCGTCGCGGTCAGCGACCGCGGTCAGCAGCCGCACGGCCACGTCGCCGGCGGCGCGCCCGCGGTCGTCGACCGAGCCGCAGCCCGTCAGGAACAGCCCGGTCAGCGCCAGCAGGACCGGCCAGACAACCGTCGACGAAGATCGCCTTCCGCGCACACGCGCACGTTTGCCCCACTCCCGCGGATTTCAACCCTGCGTCATCGTGATCTTTCCCGTTTCGCGGCCGTCACTCTCCGGATTGCTCCTCCCTGGATCGACGCCCGTGAAAGGACTAACCTCAGGTGATCCGGTGCGACGCCAGGAGGTCCCGGATGCCGAGCTCTCACCCGCACGATCCGTGGGACCTTGACGCGGCCGCGGACGCCTACGTGCGGGACCGGGCCGAGGCCGGCGCAGCGCTGCGAAGAGCGCTGCGCGAGGAGCTGATCGTCCGCGGCCTGCCGCTGGCCGACCGCCTGGCCCGGCGCTACCGCGATCGCCCGGAGCCGCTCGACGACCTCGAACAGGTCGCCCGGCTCGGGCTGATCGAGGCCGTCGACCGCTTCGACCCGGCGCGCGGCTCGTTCACCGCCTTCGCCGTGAGCACCATCGGCGGCGAGTTCGCTCGGTACCGCCCCGACCGGCGGATGCAGGATCTGATCTCGAAGATCGGGCACGCCACCGCCGACCTCACCGGCGCCCCGGCCCGCGCGCCGACCACGGCGGAGATCGCCGACCACGTGCACGCGGCCGAGGACGAGGTCCGGCAGGCCAGGACGTACGCGGCCGGACGTACCGCCGCGCCACCGACCGACCTTCTCGGCGGCCGCGACGACGCGATGGACCTGCTGCCGGACCGGCTCGCGGTGACCGAACTGGTCCGGATGCTGCCACCCCGGATCCAGCAGATCATCGCCTGGCGCTTCTACGGCTCCCAGAGCCAGGCCCGGATCGCCGAGCAGCTCGGCATCTCGCAGATGCACGTCTCCCGGCTGCTGCAGCAGACCCTGACCTGGCTGCGGACGGCCATGCTGAGCGACAGCCGGCCGTCCTGGCCGGGCCAGGACGGCACCCACGGACCGGACAGCCTGCGGATCGACATCCGGCAGGGCGACACGGCGCTGATCGTCCGGGTACGCGGGGAGATCGACCGGGACACGGCCGACCGGCTGCGGCACCGGCTCCGCGCCGCGGTCTCCCTGGCCGCAGCCGGCCCACTGGTCGTCGACCTGACCGGGGTCCCGCTGGTGGACGCGGCCGGAGCCGCCGTGCTGCGCGACGCGTTCGTGGCCGGCTCACTGTCCGGCGTCGACGTCACCTGGACCGGTCTGCAACCGCACGTGGCCACGGTGCTGACCGTGCTGGGCCTGACCCGTACGGGAAATGCGGGTGCGTCCCGCGGCCTCCGGTGACTACGTTGGCGGGATGTCCGTCGAAGCCGCCCGCGCCGCCGAAGTCCTCGCCCAGCTGTCCGTGCCGATCCGGCTGCTCGCCCTGGCCGAGCTCGCCCGTCGCGGCAAGGAGGGCGCCTCCCTCGGCGAGCTGTCGTACGCCCTCGACCGGCCGCTGCCCGAGGTCGGAGACGCCTGCGCCCGGCTGGTCGGCCTGGGCGTGGCGATCGGCTCCGGCAACGGCTTCTACCGGGCCAAACTGGAGGGACTGCGGGACGCGGCCGACGCGGTGGACCGGCTCCAGCCGATCACCGCACTCCTGCGGGACTACCCGCAACTGCGGGCGAACTTCTCGCACGGCAGGCTGACCGGCCTGCCGCCGACCCTCAGCGACCGGTACGCGCTGATGGGCGAACTGCTCGCCCGCCACCTGGCCCTGGACGGGCTGTACGCCGAGGACGAGATCAACCGCCGGCTGTCGGAAGTTACCGACGAGGTGGCCGGGACACGCCGGATGCTGGTCGACACGGGATGGCTGGAGCGCGACCGGGCCGGCACCACGTACGGGCCGGGACGGCCACTGCCGGAGCCGGCGCGCTCCGCGGGCTAGATGATGTCCCAGTCGAGCGTGCCCTGCTTCGTCACCGTGGGGCGGTACCTGTTGCCGAACGGGCGGCCCGACTCCAGCGAGTCGGCCGTCTGTTCCAGCAGCTCCACGACCGAGGCCGGCCACTCCTCGAAAGAGACCCCGTCCTCGTTGTAGAACTCCCCCACCCGGCTGTGGCTGCCCGGCCGCTGATCCACCAGCAGGTTGCCACCGTCGCCGGAGGACGCGAACGGCACGAACGCCTTGTCCCACCAGCTGTCGTCCTGCTCACCGAAGACGTCGACCAGCACGCCGCAGAGCATCAGCCATTCGCCGGGGATCTCACCGACGGGCATCGGGGCGTAGAAGAACGGCAGGGTGAACGGGTCGCCCCGGCGGTGCGAGACGCCGTCGTGCCGGCGCAGGGAAGCGACCAGATCGGCGGGAAAAGCGACGGACATCCGGCGCTGAGCGGCATCGATCCGCTTGGCGGCGGCGGGCGGTTGCAGCGAACGGCGGGTCGCGGGAGCCCGAGCGGCGAGCCACACCTCGATGCGCTTCCAGGCCGCGTTGACCCGCCTGGTGGTGGCCCGGTCCGGCGCGGTGGGCTTGATCCGGCCGCTGTTCTGCGGGCAGACGTCGCCGACCGGCCGCTTCGGTGCCGCGGGCGCGGGCCTGACGAAGCTTTCCGGCTCCTTCGCCCGCGGCGCGGACTCGACGGTGATCCGCTCCAGCTTCGCCTCCGTGTGCAGGGTCGGCTCACAGAAGGCGAGGCCGCAGACCACGAGCGACATGGAGACGAAGACACCGGCCAGGAGGAGGACGACTCGTTTGCCGCTGGCTGTGGCCGGGGGTGGGAGGGGTTGCGGTGGTGGCGGCGGGGTCTCGGCCTTCGGCCGGCCGGCCGAGGCGTGCAGCAGGGGGTGCAACCAGCCCTTGGCGGCCGCGGCGAAATCTTCGGGGTGCTCCCCCGGGTCGGCGGGGATCCGGCTGGCTGGTGCTACCGGGATCCCGGCCTCGTGATCCGGTACGGGGCGCGCGTCATCGGTACTCGCCGGCGCGGCATCACCCGGCCGCGCATCTCCGTCCGCCCGCGCATCTCCGTCCGCCCGGGCAACGTGGTCGTCTTCCCGGGCGCCCTCGGCCTGTCCGGCGGTGGCGTGCCGGTCGCCGATGTCCTGTTGCTCGGCGGCGCTCTCCGCGATCCCGCCGCTCTGGCCAGCGACATCCGCACGTCCAGCGCCGCCACCTTGCCCGGCGTCGGCAGCCGCCGAGCCGGTGCTCGGTGAGCCGTCGGTGGTCGTGCCTCCCGGACCCGCGCTTGGGCCGCCCACGGTGATGACCGCGGCGGTGAGGCCGTGGCCGGCCACCGCGCCGAGCGCCAACGTCGTGTGGTTCGCCGCATCCGCCCCTGTTCCGGTGACCACCACGACCGGCGCGGACACCGCCACGGCCAGGTCCATCAAGGTCCAGCCGGCCCGCCCGGTCGGCACCATGAGACCGGGCACGCCCACCACGAGGACGAGCCCGTGCGTGCGGGCCAGCGTGCGTACCAGCGCCGCGGCCTCGTCCACGCTCAGCGGGTCAGCCGCGCTGTCTCCGGCCTGCAGGTAGGTGGCCAGCTCGCCCAGCAGCAGCTCCCCGGGCGGCTCGGGCGCTCCGAACACCAGCGCGGCCACGCGGACCGTGGACGCCGCGGCCAGCGCCGCCGCGGCGGGCCGCCAGTCGACGTCTGCCGACGTGGTGGCGAGCGCCCAGGGGCCACCGTCCGGCCACGGCACGGGCAAGGTCGACTCCGAGTGTCGGCGGGACGCGGGACGCCGACATCGTAGCGACGGAGGGTGACATTTCTCAGCCCGTACGCCTGATCAGCGTCCGACTTCTCAGGCATGGAGGGGCAGGACTGCGCGTACCTCGTACCCCCGGTCCTGCGATGGTCCTGTCGTGAGGTCACCGCCGAGCGCGCCGACGCGCTCCCTCATGCCGGCGATGCCGTGGCCGCCGCCGGCGGCGCTGCCGCTGCTGACGGCCGCGGCCGGGTCGGGGTCGGTGTTGTGCACGCGGACCTGCAGCGTCCGGTCGGCTGCAGCCACGGTGACGCGGATGGCCGCGCCGGGTGCGTGCCGGGTGGCGTTGGAGATTCCCTCCTGGACGATGCGGTACGCGCATTCCTCGACGACCGGCGTCGCCGTCATGGTGCCGGTGGGCTCCAGCGAGACGTCGAGCCCGGCCGCGCCGGCGGCTTCGATCATGGCCGGGATACCGGCCAGGCCGGGCGACGGTGCGGTCGCTGCCGTGCCGGGATCGCTGCGCAGGACACCGAGCAGGCGGCGCATGTCGTTGAGCGCGGCCCGGGACGCGCTCGCGATCTCGACGAACTCCGCATCCCGCGCCCCGGGCTGGTCGATGAGCCGGTAGGGCGCCGTCTCCGCTCGCAGCGCGATGAGCGACATGTGGTGCGCCACCACATCGTGCATCTCGCGGGCGATCCGGGCCCGTTCCTCCAGGACCACGCGCCTGGCCAGTTCCACTTCGGTCAGCTTGCGTTCGGCGGTGAGGTCGCGCTGCGCTTCGACCCGGCGGCGGATCTGGTCGCCGACCACTGCGGAGAGGACGACGAAGGCGATTACGACCGGTGCCTGCGACGTGGGCAGGTGCACGACCATCGCGGCCGCTGTCATCAGGGCGGCCCAGGACACCGTCGTGATGGGATGGCGGACGGCGACGAAGAGCACCAGCGCCGGCAGGACCAGGGTCTGCGCCGGATGCCACGGCCACGACAGACCTGCGGGGGCGATGTCGAGCGGCAGGTCGAGCAGGGTCGCGATGATGGCCAGCCGCCAGGCCAGTAGCGGACGGCGCGGAAGCAGCGCCACGGGGGCCACTACCGCGGCAGCGAGGGCCAACCGTATCGCGGCTACAGGTCCGATGAGGTCGACGTCGGCGAGGTCGTAGTAGACGAACAGTGCCGCGCCGAGACCTGTGAGGGCGAAAACGGCCGCGAGCAGCCGTCCGGGCGCGGCCGGAGCCCGGTCCCGGCCGATCACGACGTTCCACAGCCCGCTGAGGAGCGGGGGCACGGCCGCTGTCCGCATCGTCACCATGAGGACATGCTTCGCCGGCCGGGGCGCGGAATCCATCCGGCAGACCGTCGGTAGGCCGGTAGGGATAACCCCACTGAGACCTTGGGGATCGCCACAGATGGCAGAATGCCGGGGGTGATCGTCAGATCGGCAACTGTCGATGATGCCCTCGTGCTCGCTGTCGTGCAGACCCGGAGCTGGCAGGAGGCGTACCGCGGGAAAGTCCCCCAGCAGCATCTCGATCAGCTCGACCCGTCCCGGCGCCGGCACGGATGGCTGCAGTTGCTCCAGTCCGATCAGGCGCCCGCGGGAACCCTCGTGGCGGACCATCCCGACGACGGCGTCGTCGGATTCATCAACGTCGGGCCGGGCGAGGACACGGACACCGATCCCGCCCTGGTCGGCCAGGTCCGGGCGATCTACATCCTGCCGGAGCACTGGGGCCGGGGAGCCGGCCGGTTGCTGATGAACGCCGGCCTGGACAGGCTCGAGGCGGGCGGCTACCGCGAAGTGGTCCTGTGGGTGCTGGAGGCCAACGACCGCGCTCGACGCTTCTACGAGGCCGGCGGCTGGCAGATCGACGGAGCATCAAGAACGAACGACTCCCGGGGCGCCCCGCTCGTCGAGGTCCGCTACCGGCACCGCCAGGCAGCCGCGGCTACCTGATCAACACCGGATCGGGTGCTTCGGCCGGCGGGCGGCGGGTACCCTCGGCCGGTGTTCTCGCCTCAAGGACCCTCCCTGCGCGAGCTTTGCGTTCAGGCGCTCTCCTCCGTCGAGCGGGGCTACGACCTCCTGGCTCCGAAGTTCGACCACACGCCGTTCCGGACGCCGGACAGCCTTCTCGAGGCGACCGTCCAGGCGCTGGAGAGCGAAGGGCCGTTCGGCCGGGGGCTGGACGTCTGCTGCGGTACGGGCGCCGGCCTGATGACCCTTCAGCGGTTGTGCCGAGACGGGATCACCGGCGTCGACTTCAGCGCCGGGATGCTGGGCCAGGCGCGGGCCGCCTATCCCGAAGCCACGTTCGTACGGGCCGATGTCCGGGCCCTGCCCTTCACCGGTGAGTTCGACCTCGCGGCGACCTTCGGGGCGCTCGGGCACTTCCTGCCCGCGGAACGGCCGGCGCTCTTCGAGGGCGTGTTCCGGGCGCTGCGTCCCGGCGGGGTCTTCGCTGTTCCGATGGGTGTGCTGCCGCCGCCGACGTCGGTCGCGCACTGGACGCTGACCGGGTTCGACCTGGTCATGCGGGTCCGCAATGCCGTGCTGCGACCGCCGTTCGTCATGTACTACCGCACCACCTCGCTGCCCGCCATCGAGCACGACCTGACCGCAGCCGGTTTCGCCGTCGAGTCGATTCCCTTGACCAGTATGGGCAAGTACCGGGACGGCGATCCGCGGTGCTGGCTCACGCTCGCTCGCAAGCGTTGACCTCAATCGGACTTGAGGTTGCAGGATGAGCTCATGACGGTGACGGACGAGGCCCGGCAGGCGCTCGAGCGGCAGCAGACCGTGGAGATCACGACGATCGGGCGGCGCAGTGGACGACCGCGCCGCATCGAGACGTGGCGGTACCGCGCGGACGGCCGCTTCTGGCTGACCGGCAGCCCGGGATCGCGCGACTGGTACGCCAACATGCTCGCCCATCCCGAGTTCACGCTGCATCTGCACGGCCTGGACCTCCGGGTACGCGGGCGCGCCGTGACCGACCCCGACGAGAGGGCCAGGGTGTTCGGCGAGATCGTGCCGACCCTGGACTGGGCCGGGAGCCTGGAGAGCTGGCTCGCCGGCAGCCCACTGGTGGAGATCACTCTCGACAGCTGACTCTCTGGAGGCTTTCGGCCGGGCCGTCGCCGCGCGGCGTCCGGAGGTGGCGGCGCGCCTGCTGCCGGGCCTGGCCGGAGAAGCGGTGCGGCGCCGGCTCGGCGAGGTGCCGGATCAGGTCGTCGAGTGGTTCGCGTGGTGCAACGGCCACGCCTGATCGTCCAGGCACTCCGAGGGCAGCAGGAACCAGCGCAGCTTCTCGAACGCCGGTGGTAGGTCCAGGTCCACCCCGTCGATCGGTTCCGGCCGCTCCCGCATGATCCGGCGGGCCTCGTCGAGGTAGCCCGCGAGCACCTCCTCGCCCAGCGTCGGCCGCGCCCCGGGCATCGTGACGCTTCCGTCCGGGCTGAGCCGCAGGTCCGACAGGCGGACCGGCTGCCCTGCCGCGCCCCGATGGCGCCAACGGCCCGTACGCGGGTCGAAGCGGTAATCGCCGAGCAGCCGGCCGCCGTACCGGGCGATCAGCGCCACCGCCTCGGCCAGGTAGCCGGCCGCCTCGTCGGAGATGAAGTAGTTGAGGTTGATCCGGGCCCAGCCCGGCCTGATGCCCTCCCACCCGTCGACGATCTCGGCGTAGAACTCGCGGGAGTGCGCCTCGTCGATGCCGAGCAGGCGGTGCCCGTACGGTCCCGCACAGGAGCAGCCACCGCGGGCCTGGATGCCGAACAGGTCGTTGAGCAGCGCCACCACGAAGTTGTAGTGCAGGTGCCGCCGGCCGGCGCGGATCCGGAACGACACGATCGACAGCCGTTCGGCCCGCAGGTCGCCGAGCACCTCGATGCGGCTCTCCCCGGCCCAGCGGTCCAGGGTCCGCCGCCACAGGGCGTGTTCGCGGGCGCCGATGGTGTCGGTGCCGACCGCGTCCTTGACCGCGAAGACCAGGCCCGCGCGGACGGATTCCACGATCGCCGGGGTGCCGCCCTCCTCGCGGGCGACCGGGTCGTCCAGGTAGCGGTGGGTCACCGGGTTGACGAACGCCACCGTCCCGCCGCCCGGCACGGTCGGCACGCGGTTGGTCAGCAGGTCGTGGCGCAGCACCAGGACTCCCGGGGTCTGCGGGCCGCCGACGAACTTGTGCGGCGAGAGGAACACCGCGTCCAGGTGGTCGCCCCGGCCCGGTGCGGACTCGCGCATCCGGATGGGCACGTACGGCCCGGCCGCCGCGTAGTCCCACACCGACAGCGCGTCGTGCTCGTGCAGCAGCCGGGTGACCGCGGTGGTGTCGGTCAGCAGGCCGGTGACGTTCGAGGCGGCCGAGAAGCTGCCGATGCGCACCGGGCGGTCCGCGTACGCGACCAGCTGCCGGCGCAGGTCGTCGAGGTCGATGTGGCCGTCGGGGGTGGCGTCGATCGTGACCACGTCGGCGATCGTCTCGCGCCACGGCAGTTCGTTCGAGTGGTGCTCGTACGGTCCCACGAACACCACCGGCCGCTCGTGGCCCGGGATCGCCGCCGTCAGGGCGTACCGGTCGGCCAGGCCCTCCGGCAACCGCAGGCCGAGGATCGCCACCAGCTTGTTGACCGCCGCCGTGGCGCCCGAACCGCAGAAGAGCACCGCGTGCTCCGGCCCGGCGCCCACGCTGCGGTGGATGATCTGCCGGGCCTCCTCGCGCAGGGCTCCGGTCTGCAGCCCGGTCGCGGAGGCCTCGGTGTGGGTGTTGGCGTAGCGGGTCAGCACCTGCCCGCGGATGAAGTCCTCGACGAAATCCAGCGCCTGACCGGACGCGGTGTAGTCGGCGTAGGTGAGCCGCCGGGGGCCGTACGGCCCGTCGAGCACCTCACCCGCGCCGATCAGCCCGGTGCGGATGCGGTCCAGTAGTGACAACTCCACGGCGGCCTCCCGGCGGGCCGGCGTCGGCGGCGGCCCCGATCAACCCCGTTCTACTGCACGGGCGCCACCGTGGTCGAGGTCCGGACGGCGCGACGGCCCTGTCCGGGTGCCCGCGGTCGGGAGGATGTGCCCGATTTACCCCTCGATGCCGTCCGGGGCGCGGTACCGGCCCGTCACTCCCGCGAACGCCCCGTCCTCGCTCGTGGCCGCCTGGCTGAGCCGGGCGTGCACCCGGTCGAGCAGATCGCGCCGGGTGAACGGTTTCTCGATGATGAGCACACCCGGCGGCAGGGTGCCGTTCTCGGTGAGGACGGGCTGGGCGTAGCCGGACATGTAGAGCACCGGCACCTCGGGCCGGATCGCCTGCACCCGGGCGGCCACCTCGTTGCCCATCATGGCCGGCATGATCACGTCGGTGAGCAGCAGGTGGATCTGTCCCGGGTGCTGCTGGGCGAGGCGCAGTGCGGCGGCGCCGCCGTCGGCGACCAGCACCTGGTAACCGGCCCGGGTCAGGATGCGGCTCGTCGCGACGCGCAGCGCCTCCTCGTCCTCGACCAGCAGGATCGTCGCCTCGGGGACGGCGGGCACGGCGGGCGGGCCGGGCTGCGGTGTCTCCTCGGTGACGGTGACCGCGTCGTCGGAGGCCGGCAGCACGATGGTGACGGTCGTGCCGATGCCGTGCTCGGAGTAGAGCCGCACGTGGCCGCCGGCCGCCGTGGCGATGCCGTACACCGTGGCCAGGCCCAGCCCGGTGCCGGCACCCTGCGGCTTGGTGGTGAAGAACGGCTCGAAGGCGCGCTCGGCCACCTCGGCGGGCATCCCGCTGCCGGTGTCACTGACCCGGAACCGCACGTACCGGCCCGGGGCCAGGTCGGTGCAGTCGGCGACGTCCTCCTCGTCCAGCTCGGTGTTGCCGGTGTCGATGGACAGCGTGCCCCCGCCCGGCATCGCGTCGCGGGCGTTCACCGCGAGGTTGAGCAGGATCTGCTCGAACTGGCCGGGGTCGACGCACACCGGCCACAGGTCCCGGTCGAGGTGGGTGATCAGGTGGATGTGCTCGCCCAGGGTACGGCGCAGCATCTGCTCCACGTCGCCGACCACGTGGTTGAGGCTGAGCACCTGGGTCTGGGTGATCTCCCGCCGGCCGAACGCGAGCAGCTGCTTGGTCAGCCGGGTCGCGCGTTCGGTGGCCCGGCTGATCTGCCCCAGGTCGGCCCGGGCGGCGCTCAGCTCGTCCGGGTCGGGCACCGGCGTTCGCAGGGTCTCGGTGAGCAGTTCGGTGTAGCTGGCGATCACCGCCAGGATGTTGTTGAAGTCGTGGGCCACGCCGCCGGCCAGCTGGCCGAGGCTCTCCAGCCGGCGGGTGTGCTGCAACCGGCGCTCGGTGGCGTCCCGGTCGGCCTGGGCCGCCAGCCGCTCCCGCTCGGCCTGCGCCTGCAGCCGCTCGGTGACGTCGCGGACCGCCGCCGAGACGATGACCCCCTGGTCGGTCTCCAGGGCCGACAGGCTGATCTCCGCCGGGAACTCGGTGCCGTCCTTGCGTACCGCGGCCAGTGGCGTCCCGCCGCCCATCGGCCGGAGTTGCGGGTCGCTGAAGTAGCCGAGGCGGTGGCCGGGATGCTCCTGGCGGATCCGCTCGGGGACCAGGATCTCCACGGGCCGGCCGAGCAGCTCGTCGCGCCGGTAGCCGAACAGCCGCTCGGTCTGCGCGTTGAGCAGTGCGATCCGTCCGTCGGCGGTGACCCCGACGATCGCGTCCGGAGCGGCTTCGAGCAGCCCGCGGAACATCGCCTCGGCCCGCCGGCGCTCGCTGGTGTCGCGCGCGATGCAGGCCACGCCGGTCGGCTGCCCGCTCGCGTCGGTGATCAGCGACGAGGTCAGCGATACCGTCACGGGCACGCCGTCCCTGGTCAGGTTCTGCAGCTCCACCTGGTCGATGCGCTCGCCGCGGACGACCCGGGCCAACAGTTCGGCCTCCTGATGCTGCTCGCCCGGCGGGAACAGCAGAGCGGCGTCGCGGCCGACCACCTCGGCGACGCTGTAGCCGTAGAGCCGCTCGGCACCGGCGTTCCAGCTGGTGATGGTGCCGTCGAGGTCCTTGCTCGTAATGGCGTCGGCGGACGACTCGACGATGACCGCGAGCCGGTGGCGGTCGTCGAGGACCGCTGCCCGTTCGGCCAGGGCCGCGGCCTGGCCCGCCAGCTCCGCGAAGAGCTCGACGTCATCGTCGGCGAACAACGTCCGGTAGCGGTGCAACAGCACCAGCGTGCCGCCGGAGCCCGGCAGGGGCGCGGCGTTGACGAAGCGGGTCCCGCTGATCCGGGCCAGCTCGGCGGCGGCGGGCGGCGGATCGGTCCAGCCGGCCAGGGCGTCGATGGTCACCGCGCCGGTGGGCAGGCCGGCCACGTCCGCCGTCCGGTAGTGCCGCGGGTCCAGGCCGAGCTCCGGATCGCTGATCAGCTGCACCGTGTCGGCCGGTCCCGGCAACAGGATCACCAGGGCGTCGGCGCCCAGCATGTGCCGGGCGCTGTGGCAGTAGCGCTGCCAGATCCGGTGCGCGGGCTCGGCCGGCGGGGCGGCCAGCAGGCTGCGCAGCAGACCGTACGCCGCGCCCCAGGACCAGATCCGCCGCAGCCAGTGCGGCGGCATGAAGGCCAGCAGGTACATCAGTGCCGAGACCACCGCGATGGTACGGGCGAACGCGGTGGCCTCCGCCCCGGCGAACAACAGGACCACCCCGAACAGCAGGGTGCCCAGCGCGGCGCACCACAGCCGGATCCGGGCCGCGCCACCCCGGTGCCGCGCATCTGCCGCGAGCAGCGCCGCGGCTGTCGCCTCGACCACGAAGAAGAGGACCACGGTGGGCCATACCACCCACTCGGGCAGTGGTGGCGGCGCCACCAGAACCGCGACGGCGGAGGCGGCCCACGCCGCGCAAGCGCCCCACAGGACCCACGAGGGCACCGGCCGCATCCGGCTCACCAGCCGCAACGTACAGAGGGGCTGTCCCAGCAGCGCCGCGGTGATCAGGCCGACCGCCACCCGGGGCGGCTCGCCCATGATCAGCGTGAGCACGCCGAGCACGAACAGCATGGCCACCGAGGCGAAGATCAGCATGACGTCACGCAGCAGCGGATCCCGCCGGCGCAGGTAGCCCACCGCCGCCCCGACGAAGATCAGCACGAACACGGCCGTGACCGCCAGGACCGCCATCAGAACCCCTGCGCCGCTTCGACCTGCCGCATCACCTCATCCTTGATGATCCCGCGAGAAGACGAGGTCGCTTTGCCACCGATGCATCGTCGCGACGGAGCCGGCGATGCGGCTCAGCGCACGACGGCCCGCCCCGGTGCCGGGCCCCGGCTGGAAGACCACGACGGCGGACGAGGCCAGGCCCGCGGCCGGCGTGACGCAGGGCACTTCCGCCGGGGCGACGGTGTCGCGGTGCATCCAGCGGGCCGCCCGCCGCCGAAAGACCCTGCGAACGGCAATCCGACGAGGAGACGAGGTCAACGTGTCGGCTACCCCGGACACCGAGCAGCAGCAGCGACAGACCGCGCCGGACATCACCGCGTTCCTGCAGACGGCGGTCTGGGACCTGGCGTACGCCGGCGCGCTACCACCGGAGGAGGCCCTGCAGCTGCACCACGCCGCGCAGATGCTGCTCTCCGCCAGTGACCAGCTCCTCCGGGCCAGCCTGGGCGCGGGCACCGCACCGGCGGCGGGCGCGGACGGCCTGGCGGACGCGCCGGGGATGACCCGGCTGCTGCTCGCTCTGGTCGCCTTCACCCGGCTCGACCCGGTGGAGCGCGGCCGGCTGGCCCCGGAACTGGCCCGCTCGGCGCGCTCGACGCTGCGCCGCGAGCGAGCCGAGGCGATCCGCCTGACCGGCTGGCCGGTGGCCGACCTGGCCCGCGAGTACGGCATCTCCTCCGGCGCCGTCCGCGCCGCCATGATGGAGGAGCAGGCGCAGTAGGCCCTCGGGTCAATCGGCCAGCTGGAAGTGCCAGACCATCAACGCGGGTGTGTCGCGCCAGGCGGCCGCCGATGCCGCCGGCACGATACCCAGCAGCGACCACGGCCAGTCGTCCCACGGACCGGGGTCGACAGTGTCCGGTGCCGGCCCGGCCGCCTCGCCGGTCCCGCGGCCCGGCTCCTCGCACCGGCGCACCCGCAGGCCCAGCGGCAGGGCGGCCGCGAGGTAGTCCGCGGCGCGGTGCCGGTACGCCGGCAGGAGACCCGGTTCGCCGCCGGCCGACCGCACCCGCGGCACCGAGCCCAGGGCGACCAGCTCCTGGTGCACGTCCGTGATCACCAGGTGACCGCCCGGGCGCAGCACCCGGGCGAACTCGCGGAACGCCGGCCCCAGGTCCGCGAGGTGGACCAGGGCCAGCGCGCACACGATCACGTCGGCGTGGTCGTCCGGTAGTGGCAGGCTGTGCAGGTCCCCCAGCCGGAAGTCCGCCGCCGGCACCCGGGCGCGGGCCTGCTCCAGCATGTCGGGCGAGCTGTCCACGCCGATGACCCGGTAGCCGCGGGCGACCAGGTGCCCGGTGTGCCGGCCGGTGCCGCAGGCGGCGTCCAGGGCGACACCCCCGGGGAGCGCGTCGAGGATCTCGTGCACGAGGGCCTCCTCGGCGGGGAACAGCCCGTTGCCCGGCTCGTCGTAGGTCCGCGACCAGGCCCGGTATCCGGCCACGGTGTCCACCCGGGACGCGGTGACGCCCGCACCGCGCAGTTCGGCGCTGTCCAGCAGCCGGCGGATCTCGGCGATGCGCGCCTCGGCGAAGGACCGGTCGTACTCCCCGCCGAAGGCGCGCAGCAGGGCGACGCCCTCGAGGCCGAGCAGATACGCCAGCGGGTGCTGATAGACCATGGCAGGAAGCTAACCGGCCGCGGTCGCCAGCACCCACCCATTTACCGGCCGGCGTCCACGCCTCACGCTCCCGCCGAGCGCCCGCTGATGGCCAGGATCTCGTACGGGTACGGCAGCCGCCGCTCGCTCGCCGCGGTCAGCCCCGCCACCAGGTCCGGGTCCAGGTCCCATCCGGTCGCGCCCAGGTTGGCCTCGAGCTGGTCGAGCGTCCGCGCGCCGATGACCGGGGCGGTGACGTGCGGCTGCCGCAGCAGCCAGTTCAGCGCCACCTGGGCCGGCGCCCGGCCCGACTCCCGCGCCGCCGAGTGCAGTGCGTCCAGCACCGTCCAGGTGCGCTCGTTGTCGTAGTTCTCCCAGCGCTCCTGCCAGTTGTCGCGCTGCCCGGCCTCGGCGATCCGGGTGCCCGGCACCGGTTCCCGCACACCGCGGCCGTACTTGCCGGAGAGCCAGCCGCCCCGCAGCGGTGACCACGGCAGGAAGCCGAGCTTCTGCTCCCCGGCGAGCGGCAGCAGCTCCCACTCGGCCTCCCGGTCGAGCAGGTTGTACAGCGCCTGGACGGCCACGAACGGCTCGCGCCCGTGCCGGCCGGCCAGGTCGAGCGCCTGCTGCACGTGCCGGACGGACCAGTTGCTCACCGCCAGGTAGCGGACCTTGCCGCTGGTCACGAGGTTGTCCAGGGTCCGCACCACCTCCTCCACCCCGGTGGCCGGGTCCCAGCCGTGCACGTGGTAGAGGTCGATGTGGTCGGTGCCGAGCCGGCGCAGGCTGGCCTCGACGGCCGTGCGGATGTGCTTGCGGCCCAGCCCTTCGCGGTTGCCGCCGGGACCCCAGCGCACCTTCGTCGAGACGACGACGGACTGCCGGTCCCGGCCCTTGAGCCAGCGTCCGACGATCTCCTCCGACAGCCCCCCGTTGTAGGCGTCGGAGGTGTCGACGAACGTGCCGCCCGCCTCGGCGAAGTGGTCCAGCATCCGTACGCTCAGGGCCTCGTCGGACTCCCGGCCGAAGCCCATCGCGCCGAGGCAGAGCTCGCTGACGGCCAGGCCGGTCCCGCCCAGAAATCGGTATCGCATGCCCACCACGCTAGGGAGGAACCGGCCCGGCCGCAGGTGCCAATCGCTGCCCGTTTTCCTGGGCCACTTGCCCCGGAGACAGCGCATACCCGGGCGTGACCGGATCGTGCTGCGCACAGCGGCCGGGATGTCATACCTGCGTGCTAGACATGCTGGTTGTGACCACTCCGATCCACGAGATCAGCACCCGGACCACGCCCGGTGGCGTCCTGCACGTGTGCCTGGCCGGCGATTTCGACATGAGCGTGGCCGCCGAGCTGTCCGATGCCCTGGTGCGCGCGGCCCGTGCGCCCGGCGTCCGGCGGGTGGTGGTCGACCTGCGGCGCACCGAGTTCCTGGACTCACACGGGATCGCCGGGCTGCTGGCCGGCTACGAGGCGGCGCAGCGGGCCGGGCGACGGTTCGGCGTGACCAACGCCGAGGGCATGGTCCGGCAGGTGCTGGAGATCACCGGCCTGGCCGAGGTGCTGTGCGCCGACGACCGCGGGGTGGGCTGAGTCAGGGCTGCGCGTCCGCCACCGGGAAAGACGCCCAGATGTGCTTGGTCGTCGCGGTGGCGTACCAGCACAGATCGAGTGCCAGGGTCCGGACGATGTGCAGTCCCCGCCCGCCCACCCCGGCCAGGTGGATGCCGGCCAGCTTCGGCACACCCGCCAGGTCGTGATCCGCGACATCGACGACGAACCGGCCGTCGTCGCAGCGCAGCAGTCGTACGACCGCCGGCGGCCGGCCGTGCCGCAGGGCGTTGCTGGCGAGCTCGGTGGCCACCAGGACGACCCGGTCCACGATCTCGTCTGCCGGAGCGGGATCGACGAGTCCGTGCGCGGACAGGGCAGCACGCAGGCCCAGGCGCAGGGGCCGCAGCTCGTCGCCGTTCGTGAGGGACCACTGCTCCAGCTGCACGGCCTGCGCGGGCGGCGGCGACGTCCGCAACAGAGTCATGGGCTGCCTGATTGCCCTGTCGGATCTTGCGGAAACCTCGAATCCGATCTGCCGCGGTCGATGCCGGCCCGCGGGGCGCCGTCAGGGCAGCACGCGTACGGCCAGGGTGCAGGTGTCGTCGTCCGGGCCGGCGGCGGGCAGCAGGTCCCGCAGGCGCTTGAGGGTCAGGTCGCCCGGCTCGGCCGACACCTCCGACAGCGTCCGCATCACCCGGTCGAGCAGGTCGCCGTCGCCGGGATCGCGCCGTTCGACCAGCCCGTCGGTGTAGAACAGCACCAGGTCGTCCGGCCGGAGCTGGACCGTGACCACCGGATACCGGGCGTTGTCGGCCGCGCCGAGCAGCACCCCGCGCGGCAGCGGCAGCTCCTCGGTGCCCGCGGCCCGCGCCAGCAGCGGCGCCATGTGCCCGGCCCGGGCCCAGGACAGGACCCGCGTGGCCGGGTCGTACGCGGCGATCGTGGCGGTGCCGGTGATCCCCAGCTGCCGGCTCAGCCCGTTCAGGTGCCGCAGCAGCACACCCGGGTCGCAGATGCCGATGGACAGCCAGGCGACCAGGGCGAACCGCAGGTGGGCCATGCCGCTGGCCGCCTCCAGTCCGTGCCCGGCGACGTCACCGATGGCGAGCAGTGTGTGCCCGTCCGGCAGGGCCTGCGCGTGGTACCAGTCCCCGCCGACCTGGACCGCCTTCTCGGCCGGCAGGTAGCTGACGGCGGCCTGCAGCCCCGGCAGCGGGACCGGCTCCCGCGGCACCGGCTGGATGAGGCTCTGCAACTGACCGGCGAGGCGGTGCTCGGCGATCGCGGTGATCTCCCGGCTGCGCAGCTGGTCGCCGAGCCGTTCGATCTCGGACCTGGAGTCCACCCGGGCCGTGACGTCCTGCACCACGGCGTAGATCTTCAGCGGTGTCCCGTCCGCGTCCCGGGCGACGTCGGAGAGGATCCGCAGGTACTTGACGGTTCCGCCGGGCCGGATGCGGACCGTCACGTCGGAGCCGGCGCCGCTGTCCAGCGTCTGCCAGGCCGCCTCGGCCTGCCCGGCGTCCGCCGGCACCAGCAGCGCCGTCTGTTCGGTGCGCGTCAGCGGGCCCAGGACGGGATCCCGGTCGAAGATCCGGTACATCCCCGGGGACCACTTGCTCAGCCCGGTCCGCAGGTCGTACTCGGCCCAGCCCAGGTTGCCGAGCAGCTCCGTCCGCTCCAGGCGGCGCTGGTCCTCGTCGAGCCGCTGCCAGCAGACGAACAGCCCGCCGCGCATCGGATGCACGCCGATGTCGAACAGCGCGTCGGTGACGACGCCGGCCCGCCGTTCCTGATACCGGAAGCCGGGCAGCTCCGCGGGCTCGCCGGTGGCCAGCACCCGCAGATACAGCTGCCACAACGGGCCGCCGACCATGCTCGGATAGAGCTCGCTGAGCAGCTCACCGATCCGGCTGGCACCGCGCCCGTGGACGTCGCCGTCGTTGCCGCTGACCGCCTCGATCCGGAAGTCGGTGACGCGAGCGGTGTCGTCGGCCACGGGCAGCATCCAGGTGCAGCCGGCCGGGACCACCGCCAGGACGTCCCGCACCACGGCGATCAGGCCGTCCGGCGGATCCGCTGACCCGGCCCCCGGGCCGGGCCGGCCGCCGTCAGTCGCCATGTCCAGCAGCCTAACGGTCGGCGCGGGCCAGGGAACCCACCGAACGCGGGACGCCTGACGAGGGACGGGACCGCCACGAGGTCCATTGTGCTGCGCCCGGTGAGTCAGGCGGCGGGCAGCCGGTAGACCCGGGTGGCCGTGCCCGCCAGCACCTGCGCGCTTTCTGCCGGAGTACACCCGGCGAGCGCCTCGAGGACCACGTCGACCCAGCGGGCGTACGGGGTGGCCAGGGTGGCGACCGGCCAGTCACCACCGAACAGGCAACGGTCCGGGCCGAACTCGGCCAGCGCGTCCCGCAGATACGGCAGCACGTCACCCGGACGCCAGTGGGCGAGGTCGGCCTCGGTGGTGAGGCCGGACAGTTTGCAGACCACGTTCGGGAGCCCGGCGAGCCGGCGCAGGTGTTCCCGCCACGGGTCGCGGACACCGGAACGGACCGGCGGTTTGCCCAGGTGGTCCAGGACGAAGGTCACCTGCGGCGCCAGGGCCACCAGCTCGGTGACCTCGGGCAGCTGGGAGTGCCGGACGCACAGGTCCGCGGTGAAGCCGTACCCGGCCAGCGACCGGACGCCCGCGACGTGACCGGCGCTCGTGGCGAAGCCCGGCGGCTCGTCCTGCAGGTTGCGCCGCACTCCGCGGACCAGGGGCATCGCGGCGAGGAGCCGCAGGTCCGCCTCGACCTCCCGGCCGCGTTCGAGATCGGCGTGCGCGACCGCGCCGAGCAGCACGGGCCAGCCGGCGGCGACCTCCTCGACCCAGCGGAGCTCGTCGCGGGCCTGGCCGGCGGCCCGGCCCGCCTCGACGAAGACCGCCCCGGTGAGCCGGTGGCCGCCGGTTTCGAGCTCCGCCGGCCCGAACGGGCGGTTCAGTCCCGGCTCGCCGGCCAGCCACGGGTACCTGAAGCGGCGGGGGTCCCACAGGTGCAGGTGGGCGTCGATGAGAGCGGTCATCGGGGCTCGCCGTCCTCCGGGCTTGTCCTCCCGGTAGCGGCCGACCGGCCGGTCCGGGCACACGGGGGTGGCGCGGCCGGCTGAGCGACGACAGCCTGCCGCAGATCATGGAGGTCCGCCGGCTGCTGGAGCCGGCCGCGACCGGGCTGGCGGCGGCCCGGTGCGCGTCGACACCTCCGAGTCGTGGCTGCGCTCGTTGCTGCCGGCCCGCGCCGGTGCTCAGCGGTAGCCCTCCGGCACGCACCATGGACATCAGATGTCTGGGGCATCCCGTCAACGCTATCGATCGAACCGGATGTCGACAAGCGCGGATGATCTGATGTCTGTGGCGGTGCACCGATACGGAGGGACAACCATGAGCGAGTCGTACGACCGGTACCGGCGTGACCTGTGGCGGGACAAGGCCGAGGCGTACCGGCGCAGTTTCGCCGGCCTGTGCGCCCATCCCGTGCCACTGCTGCTGGACGCGGTCGGGATCGGAGCCGGAATCGGCGTCCTCGACGTGGGCTGTGGCACCGGGTCCCTGAGCGAGGCCGCGGCGGCGCGAGGAGCCGTGGTGACGGCGGTGGATGCCGAGCCCGCCATGGTGCGGGCGACGGTCGACCGCCTCCCGGCCGGGCGTCCGGTGATCGGTGCGCTTCCCGCCCTGCCGCTGCGGACAGCGGGTTTCGACGCCGTGGCGGCGAACTTCGTGGTCAACCATGTCGGCCGTCCGGCGCCCGCCGTCGCTGAACTCCGCCGGGTCACCCGCGCGGGTGGACGGGTCGGCGTCACGGTGTGGCCGCAGCCCGCTCCCCCGCTGCAACGGCTGTGGGACGAAGTCATCGCGGCGGCCGGAGTGACCCGGCCGGCGATGCCGGGCCCGGACGCGGCGGACGACTTCCCCCGGACCCGCGACGGGCTCGGCGGACTGCTGCGGCGGGTCGGTCTGACCAACGTGGACTCGCGGACCGTCACCTGGGAGCACCGGGTCGATCCGGAGCTGTGGTGGTCGGGGGCCGCCGGTGGGCTGGCCGGCATCGGGTACGTGGTCGCCCGGCAGGACGCGGCCACCGTGGCGCGGATGAAGGCCGCCTACGACCGGCTGGCCGGCGTGCACCTCGACAGCACGGGTCTGCTGTGTCTGCCGACCTCGGCATTGCTGGCCGCCGGAACGGTGCCCGGGACGGACTGACGGCCCACCCGGTAGCCGAACCACTTCGGGGAATCGTCGCGACATTCACCGGAATGGGTGGTCGTCGATATCGACGGCCGCCGGCTTTCCGCTCCGACCGCCGGTCGCGGCCGGTTCCCCCGGCCGCCGCGGGCACCATTGTCCGATGTCCGGCGGTGTAAGGGTTGCGAAGTTGGCGCGGAGGCCGGAGCATATCGGCGTCGGCCGTCGCGGTTCTCCCGTGGTCCGGCCTGATTCCCGGCGAACGGAAACGCATGACCTCTGAGGACGACGCCCGGACCCGGTTGCGGGTCGGCGGGTGGCTACCCCCGTACCAGGCTTTTCCGCCGGACCCGGACCCGCTTACTCCACCGGTTGTTTACCGTTCACAACCAGCGGTGAATGTCGATACATCTTCTGAATTAAGTGCCGCCACAAAGAGCGAGCGCCGTCGTTCCCTGATGGCGTTCTGCGCCGCCGTGGCCGCCCTGTTGCTGATCGGCGTCGCGCTCACCCAGTTCGGTGCCCGGCCCGCTCCGTCAGCCGGCCGTCACGAGCTGCCGCCGCCCGCCGCCCCGGCATTGCCGCCTCCGGTGGCCACGCCCGTGCCGGCTGCCGGCACCCGGTCCAGCGCCCCGGAGCCGGCCCGGTCGGCACCCCGTCCACCCGCCACGACCACCGTCGCCGCGCGGCGGGAACGTCCGCCGGCCGCGGCCGTGGGCACCTCCGTCACCACCCGGAAGCCGTCGCGGGAGGCGGCGCAGACACCGGCCGTGACGCTGCGGGCCGGCGCCGCGGTGAGCCTCGAGCTCGCCGACGCCCCGGGCTACCGGATCCGGCACCGCGACTTCCGCGGACGGGCCGACCGCATCGGGCCGGACAGCTCCGCGCTGGACCGTGCCGACGCCCGTTTCGTCGTGCGCCCCGGCCTGGCCGACAGCGGCTGCGTCTCGTTCGAGGCGAGCAACTATCCCGGCCGGTTCCTGCGGCACCGCGACTTCCGGATCCGGCTGGACAGCGCGGACCGCACCCGGCTGTTCGACCGGGACGCCACGTTCTGCCCCGAGACCCGCAGCCGCGCCGGCGTCGTCGCGCTGCGGTCGCACAACTACCCGGACAGGTTCCTCACCGAGGACCGTTCGCTGCTCGGCCTGACGCCCGCGACGACCGGCACGGCGACCCAGTTCGTCGTCCGCCCCCCGCTCTGATCACCCGTTCGCACCGCACCGCGAACGGGAGAGGATTGAGGCAATGCCCCCACCCACCGACGATGCACCGTCGAGCAGTCTGCAGGCCATCGCGATGTGGGCGGAGAAGGTCCACGGCGCCCGGGACATCCGGGAGCTGTGGGTGCCGCTCGACACCGACCTGCGGACGACCATCGCCCAGAGCTTCCTGCTCGGCATGAACCAGCCGCCCGACGACGACCGGGCCGCGGCGCTGGCGGCCCGGGACTCCGCCGACCCCTGGTTCGCGGACATGCTGCAGGTGTGTGCGCGGCACTGGCGGCGCTTCTACGCGTTCCTGGCCGCCGGCGTGCCCACGGCCAGCCGCTCGCAGCCCGTCGGCGCCGACATGGAGCTGACCGTGGTGCCCACGCTGGCCCATTCCGACGCGCCGGACCGCGGCCCGTCGGCCACCAGCCAGGCGTTCATCACCCGGCTGAGCGCTGAGCGCGGCTGGCTGATCGCGGCCCTGAGCCACAAGCTGCCGGTGCCCGGCTGGCCCCCGACCGAGTGGACCGTCCCGCACCTGCGCAAGCGCCGGCTCTAGCGGCGGCCGGGCACTTCCCTCAGGTACGCCCGCCGGCAGCCGAAGCTGTCAGCCATGAGCGCGATGCTTTCCGCGGTGCACGGGCCGAACACCGGCGCGTCGCCGTGGAGCCCTGCCGCGGCGGGCCGGGAGTCCCTGGACGCGCTGCTGCTCGACCTCGAGCTACGCACGGCCGACGACTTCGGCTCGGTGGCCATGCCGGCCCGCCGCGCCGAGCGGGTCGCCCGCCGGCAGGGCTGGACCGACCTGGAGAAACGCGCCGAGCTGGTCACCGGCGACGTACTCGGCCGGCTGGGGCGGATCGCCGAGCAGGGCCGGATCGCCAAGTCCGTCAACATGTGGGCCGAGGAGCACAGCGACCGGTACCTGCTGGCCCGCAGCCACCGCCTGCTGGCCATCTTCTACCGCTGCCTGGGCGACGCCGCGGAGGCGCTGACCCACGCGGTCCGCGGTGTCGAGTACGCCGACGCCGCACCGCCGCTGATCCGCGCCGGCAACCTCATCACGCTGGCCCTCGTGCTGGACGAGAACGGCTCGCACTCGCAGGCCCAGGAGCGGTTCGGCGCCGCGCTGGAGATCGCGACCGGGCACGACGCCGCCCCGATGGTGATCACCATCCTGAACAACCTGGCGTTCACCGCGTACGAGAACGACGACGTGGCCGCGGCCGACGCGCTGGTGGCCCGGATCCGCGAGATCGCGGCGCGGCACGAGCTGGCCCTCGACGGGCTCTACCTGGACACCATGGCCCGGATCAGCCTGATGCGCGGGCGGCACGCGGAGGCGCTGGAGGCGTTGCGGCCGGTGTTCGACGATCCGGGTGGTCCGCTGGTGACCGAGGCCGACACGCTGCCCGAGTGCCTGCTCACGGCGGCCGAGGCGTACCGGTGCGGCGGGCAGCCCGAGCGGGCCCGGGCGGCCCTGGACGAGGCCGCACGCCTGGCCGCCGAGCGGGAACTGGCCGGCATCGCCGCCCGGGTCCACGAGGCCCGCGCCGAACTGGCCGCGACGACCGGCGACTTCCCCGCCGCGTACGCGCAGTACCGGCTCTTCCACGCCGCGACCGAGCAGTTGCACGACGCGCAGCGGGAGATGCGGGCCCACGCGGTGCAGGCGGTCTTCGAGACCGCCGAGGCCCGGCGGGCCACCGAGCAGTTCCGCCAGCTGGCCCTGCGTGACCCGCTGACCGGGCTCTACAACCGGCGGCACGTCGACGAACAGCTCGAACAGCTGGTGGCCACCGCGATGCGCGCCGGGACCGAGTTGTCCGTGGCGCTGGTCGACCTGGACTTCTTCAAGCGGGTCAACGACACGTTCTCGCACGGGGTCGGCGACCAGGTGCTGCGGCAGGTGGCTGCGCTGCTCGGCACGGCCGTGGAAGAACCGGCCCTGGCCGCCCGCCTGGGCGGCGAGGAGTTCGTCCTGGTGCTGCCGGACACGGACCCGGCCACCGCGGCGGCCTTCTGCGAGCATCTGCGCGAGACGGTGCGTCGGCACCCGTGGGCCGAGCTGACCGGCGGCCTGGCGGTGACGGCCAGCATCGGCGTGACGACCTACACCGGCGGCACGACCAGCGCATCCACCCTGCTCTCGCTGGCCGACCGCAACCTGTACGCGGCCAAGCACGCGGGCCGGGACCGGGTCGTGCACGACGCGTCCCGCCGCTGAGCGCCGGCTTCCGACAGTGATCCACAGCACGAAGTTTCCGGTTTGGAAAACTTGCAGGGTTGGAAAAAAGACGTAGCGTCAAGGTCATGACGGATGAGCTGGGGCTGCGCGAGCGCAAGAAGCTGGCCACCCGCCAGGCTCTCTGCGACGCCGCGCTCAAGCTCGCCCTCGACGAGGGGGTCGCGACCCTCACCCCCGAGCGGATCGCCGAGGAAGTGCACGTCTCCCCGCGGACGTTCCGCAACTACTTCTCCAGCAAGGAGGAGGCGATCGTCGCCGGCCTGCGGGACCGGGCCCACGAGGTCGCCGACAACCTGCGCCGGCGGCCCGCCGACGAGTCCATCTGGGATTCGCTGCGGGCCGTCCTGCTGCCGTCGGTCGAGACCGGGATGCCCGGGTCCGACCTGATGAACCTGCTCGGGCTCATCCGCTGCCACCACGCGCTGCTCGCCGAGCACCTCACCGGCTTCGAGGACCTCAGCCGGCGGATGGCCGAGGTCATCGCCGAGCGCACCGGTACGGACGTGCAGCGTGACGTCTATCCCCGGCTGCTCGCCGACGCCTCGGGCATCGCGCTCAAGACCAGCCTGGGCCTCTGGGCCACCGGCAGCACCGGGCGCAGCCTCGCGGACATCTTCGGCGAGGCCCTCGACCTGCTCAGCCGGGGCCTGCCCGTCCCCGCTCCGGCGCACTCGGCGGATACCGGTCCACCGGCCGGCTGAGCCTTTCCCGTTCCGTACCCCCGCCCTCCGGCCCACCGGGCCGGCGGACGGTGCCGCACGCCCCGCCGACGACCGCGCCGACGGTAAGTACCTGCCGATCACCGGCGTGAACCATCGGAGGGACCGGCATGAGCCTGGTCAGGAGAACGCCGGTCGCCGACCCGGCCGGGCGGCCCCGGGCGCTGCCGGAGCTGGCGCTGGTGGTGGGGCTGTTCCTCGCGTACAAGCTGGCCCGGCTCCTGATCCAGGGCCGCGACGACGCCGCCTTCGGCAACGCCTGGCGGATCTGGGACCTGGAACGCTTCCTGCACCTGCCCGGCGAGGTGGCCGTGCAGCACGCGGTCGTCGGGCAGCCGGCGCTGCTCGAGGCGGCGAACACCTACTACGCGTACGTGCACTTCCCGGTCACCGCCGCGTTCCTGTTCTGGATGTTCCTGCGCCGGCCGGCGTACTACCGCTGGGCCCGGCGCGGTCTCGCCGGGCTGACCGCCGCGGCGATGGTCGTGCACGTGCTGTTGCCGCTGGCGCCGCCCCGGATGCTCACCGCCACCGGGATGCTGGACACCGGCCGGCTGTTCGGGCCGATGGTCTACGGCGACCCGGCGACCGACACGCTGACCAACCAGTACGCCGCGATGCCGTCCCTGCACGTCGGCTGGGCGCTGCTCGTCGCGGTCACGCTGATCGCGGTCACCCGGGGCCCGTGGCGCTGGGCCTGGCTGGCCCACCCCGCTCTGACGCTGCCGGTGGTCGTGGTGACCGGCAACCACTACTGGCTGGACGGGATCGTCGCCGCGGCGCTGCTGGCCGTCGTGCTGCTGGTGTGCCCGTGGCCGGGACGGCAGCCGCACGCCTTCTTCGGCCGCGCGGTCCCGCAGCCGGCCGTCGCCGCCGTGGAGCAGCCGGCATGAACGGGCCGCTGATCGCCACCGTGCTGCTGTCCCTGCTGTCGGCGGTGGCGTACGCGCTCGCGGCCGTGGTCCAGGAGCGCCTCGCCGCGGCGCCGCGCTGGTGGATGATCATCGGGCTGAACGGCAGCGGCGCGTTGCTGCACGTCGGCGCGCTGGCGTACGGATCACTCGCGGTGGTCCAGCCGCTGGGGGCGCTGACCCTGGTGGTGGCGTTGCCGGTCGGTGCGGCGGTCGCCGGGCGGCGGGTCCGTGGCCGCGAGTGGCGCGGTGCCCTGGCGACCATCGCGGGCCTGGTGGCGCTGCTGCTCGCCGTCGGCACAGCGGCCCCGGCGCAGGCCCTGTCCGACGTTCAGGTGCTGGTGCTGGTGCTGCTGGCCACGGTGCTGATCGGGGGGCTGGCCGGGCGGGCGTACCGGGCGGTTCCGGGCCCGGCCCGGCTGCCGGGGCTGCGGCTGGCCGCGGCCGGCGGAATCGCCTTCGCCGCGGCGTCGGCGCTGACCCAGACCGCGCTGCTGCGGATCGGCGCGGACGGGCTCGCCGCGCTGGAACAGCCGGTGGTGGCCGGCACGGTTCTGACGCTGGTCGCGCTGTCCGCGGCCGGGTTGCTGCTGTCGCAGGCGGCCTACCGCTACGGGCTCGGCGGGCCGCTGGCCACCCTGACCATCGTCAACCCGGTGGCCGCCGCGGGCATCGGGGTCGCGCTGCTCGGCCTGGGTGCCGGGCTGACTCTGCCGGCGGTGCTCGGGGCTGCGCTGGCTGCTGTGGTGGCTGCCGTCGGAGTGGTGCTGCTGGCGACTCCCGGCCGGGCCGGGCCACGGCCTGCCTGCCGCAAGGCGCTCCGGCCCGCGCGGCGCCGGCCACGAAGCCGGCCGGTCACGCGGCGCCACCGCCGCCCGGCGTCTCGCGCCGCTTCACTGCGCTGACCGGCCCGCGGACCAGGACCCGCATTGCCCGCGAGCGGATGATCAGGGCCGGCACGACCCGCAGGCGCCTGAC
>NZ_BOQL01000012.1 GCF_018332655.1 Actinoplanes auranticolor
TGGGTTTCGTCAAGCGGCGAGGGCGTGTTCTGAAGGCCGTGCTTGGTAGGGCGTGCGGTCGCGGAGCATGGCGAACAGGACGTCGACGCGGCGGCGGGCGAGGCAGATGAGGGCGGCGTTGTGGCGTTTGCCGGCAGCGCGTTTGCGGTCGTAGTAGATCCGCGATGGTGGGTGCGCGAGGCTGGCGAAGGCGGCCAGGAAGAAGGCGCGTTTCAGCTGCTTGTTGCCGCCGCGTGGTGGGTGCTCGCCGCGGATCGAGGTCCCCGACCGGCGGGTGACCGGTGCCAGACCGGCGTAGGCCGCGAGGTGCCCGGAGGTAGGGAATGCGGTGCCGTCGCCGACTTCGAGCAGGATCCGGGCTGCGGTCCTGACCCCGATGCCGGGCATCGAGGTCAGGACCTCGGCAAGAGGGTGTGCATCAAGGATCCCTTCGACCTCGGTAGCGACCTGGTCGCGTTGCTTCAGCACGTCCCGCAGGCTGTCCGCCAGCCGGGGCAAGATCTTCTCCGCCGCAGCAGTGCCCGGGACGGTGACGGTCTGCTCGTCCAGGGCGGTCATGACCTGCTCGACCAGGCGTTCGCCCATGCGAGGAGCGTTCTTGGTCGCGATCGACACCAGCTTGCGGCGGCCGGCCTTGCGCAGCCCGACCGGACCGCCGCAGCGCGACAGCAGTTCGAGAACGGCTTTGTGCTGCACTTTCGGCCCGAGGACACGTTCCAACGCAGGGTGAATCTGAGTGAGTAGGCCACGGATGCGGTTGGCGACGCGCGTGGCCTCACCGGCGAGGTCATCGTCGTAACCGACTAGGACCTCCAGCTCGGCGAGGGTTTCATCACCGGCGTCGACGCGTCGCAGTGTGTGCGGCAGGGTCCGAGCAGCGTCGGCAATGACGTAGGCGTCACGGGCATCGGTCTTGGCGTTGCCGGGGTGCAGATCGGCGATTCGGCGCATCGCCAGGCCGGGCAGGTAGGCGACCTGATGGCCGCAGGCGCGGGCGACCGCGACCGGCAGCGCTCCGATGGACGCCGGCTGGTCCACCACCACGAGGATGCGGCCGTGACGGGCGAGTTTGTCGAACACCTGCCGCAACCTGGCCTCAGTGTTGACCAACTCCGCGTCGTGCAGACGCTTGCCGTCCGGCGCCAGCGCGACGGCGTGGTGGCCGTCCTTGCCGACGTCGAGCCCGAGAAATACCTGGTAACCGCCGTGCACATCGCCTCCCCGCGACGTCACCACCACCCGGCCGCCAGTCTGGCGTCGACTGCCGGCAGCCACGTTACGAAGAGACCTACCCTCACTCGTGCAGGGTGGCCCTGTCCCTATCAGCGGTCCGTCGACGCCACCCGGCCCGGCGACAACACCCCCCGGATCATCCGTACGACAGGGGCAGTAAGCCATACCGGACCGAGCGACCGAGCAGTCCCCTGCTGGGGACGATCAAAAAGGTAACGGG